>NZ_WRPN01000009.1 GCF_009746565.1 Mariniflexile maritimum | reverse complement strand
TTTAAAACCAGAATAATATCTAAGATAACTGCTTTAACAACTATCCAGTATATCAATAAGTTTATATTTGACAGAAACATTAATAATATTAAAATTAGCATTATTTAAAATGCACAACGGGTTTAAGTAGTATGTGTTTCTGTTTCCGTGAAAGCATCATCTAAAGTTTCTTTTTGGTTTTTGATTTGAACCACCAATACACTAGGTAGATTACCCCAAGCAAAAGAATTAACTGCGCTATTTTCCAAATGATAAAACCAATAGAAAAACCTTCATCAACTTCCATAAAAAGGGGTGTTAAAAATTATAAACCACTTCTAATTTATGGTCTTTCAATGCTTGTTTTGCCTTGTCGATATCTTCGGTAAAACCCAAAATATAGCCACCTCCGCCAGAACCGCACAGTTTTAAATAGTATTCGTTGGTTTCGATGCCCTTTTTCCAAAGTTCATGGAACTGCAAGGGTATCATGGGCTTAAAATGGTTCAATACCACTTTTGATAATTGCTTGGTGTTTTTAAATAAGGATTTGATGTCGCCTTTCAAGAAATCATCCACACAGGCATCGGTATGTTTTATGAATTGGTTTTTTATCATGTTGCGGAATCCTTCCTGCTTCATTTTTTCCATAAAAATACTAACCATGGGTGCGGTTTCGCCAATAATGCCGCTATCCAACAGGAATACGGCTCCTTTGCCATCGGTTTTCTGCGATGGGATGCCGGTAGCTTCAATGTTATCTTTGGAATTTATAAGAATAGGAATGCTCAAATAGCTGTTCAATGGGTCGAGTCCAGATGATTTTCCGTGGAAAAACGATTCCATTGCCGAAAATATGGATTTCAACTTTAACAATTTTTCGCGGGTTAAATTCTCTAAAACGGTAATTCTGTTGTGTGCATAATTATAGTAAATAGCGGCAACCAACGCACCGCTACTGCCAACGCCATAGCCCTGCGGAATGGAAGAATCGAAATACATGCCGGCCTCTACATCGGCTTTTAAGGTTTCAATATCAAACGTTACCAGTTCTGTACTAATTGTTTCAAGATAGGCGGCGAACCGCTTTAAACTTGCGTTCGATTTTATAGCAGCTTCCGAAGGATTTCCATCGGTTTTTAAAGCACCATTATAAAAATTATAGGGAATGGACAAGCCTTTGGAATCCTTGATGATGCCATACTCGCCAAAGAGTAATATTTTCGAGTAAAATAATGGTCCTTTCATTTTTCTTAATTAATAATTAAAAGTGAAAAATTAATAATTATTCTTTTGAATTTTTAACGATGCTTGCTATTAATTTTAATATTTCAACGGGTTTGGGTTTAAACACATCAAATATAGTTTTATCAATAAATTCTGTTTTTTGAAGCAAATCTAACCAATAATCCGTTTCGTTGGCTTCTTTTAAACTAATCGACATTTATTTATAAAATCCGACTTGCTTTGGGCAAATTCAGCTTCCATTACGTTCGCTCCTATGGATGTTCCAAACTTCAATAATTGCCTTGACATCACATATTCGTTCTTCTTAAATGCCAACTCTTTATATAAATTTACAATATCTATGGCAAAATCAAAGTTTTTATCCCTAATAATATTTGGTTTCATAATAAATAATTAAATTTATCTATCTAATACAAGCTTTAAACTATTCATTTTTAATTAATCGTGCTCCAAAACCAATTTGGTCGCAAATATAATGCCCATTTTGACAATGTGCAACTAATTCATTCTTAATGAATTCTAAAATTTTGGCGGTTTCATTTTTTGGATACAGAATATGCACGTTTGCGCCAGCATCTAAGGTAAAACCAATGTGCAGGTTGGTTTTTTGCCTAAACTTCCAAATTTTATTGATGATTTCCAAGGTATTTGGCTTCATTAAAATGAAATAGGGCATACTGGTCATCATCATTGCGTGCAAGGTTAGGGCTTCGCTTTCCATAAGTTGGATGAAGGCTTTTAAATTGCCCGATTCTAAGATGGGTTTTAACGTTTCAAAATTATCATGGGCTTGCCTAAACCTATTTTTTGCATACGGATGGTTGTGCATCAGGTTGTGCCCAACGGTGCTGCTTACCTGTTTTTCGCCTTTGTCAACCAGCAGAATGGTGTCTTGAAAATCTTTAAAATTGCCATGTACTTTGTAGGGGTATTTTACCCCAAATAAATCGCTGCTGCCCTCAATTTGTTTCGTTTTTCCCCAAACAATCAAGTCGCCCTCAATGCTTCGGCAAGCACTTCCGGAACCTAAACGCGCCAAAAAAGAGGCTTTCTGGTTGAAATATGCCTCATTGAACGGCCTTTCAACTGCGCCCAAAGCATTATTTGCTTCAATAAGTTGTTTTTCAATACTCATTAAACACAAGGCCAGAGCGCTCATGCCCGATGCCGATGAAGCGATTCCTGAACTGTGCGGGAAGGTGTTTTCCGTTTCAATTTTAAAGTGATACGCTCTTAAAAAAGGCAAATAAACCTCAACGCGCTCAAAAAAGGTTTCTATTTTTGGTTTAAAATCGTCTTTCTTTTCGCCATCCAAAAACACTTCAAATGAAAAATAAGCTTGGGTTTCTTTTTTGGAAAAACTTACGGTTGTGATTGTTTTGCAGTTTTTAAGCGTGAAGCTTATCGATGGGTTTTCGGGAATTTGGTCTTTCTTTTTTCCCCAATATTTAATTAACGCAATGTTACTGGGCGATTCCCATGATACCTTTCCGCTATCGATGGTGCTGTTGTATTTTTTTGGGATGAACTGTTGTTGGGCCATTTTATTTTAATTCTTCAGACAAAGATAATAGTTTTAGCAAGGTTTTGTAGTTTCTCATTTTCCATACTTTCCAACATGGTGTCCCTCATTTTTTTGTATTCCTTTAAAAGGTTCGTTTGTTTTCTAAAACGGCAATGGTTTTATCGTCCGGTTTTATTAACTTTTTTTTTCGATGATATTTTAGATTGCGTATAAAAAACAATTAAACATAAGGTTTTTAATAGATTTTATTTAATCGAAAACCTACAAGGTTTTTAAAACCTTGCAGGTTACCGAACGATATTTTTAGCTACGATGTAAGCGCCTGTCCACGCGTTTTGAAAATTAAAACCGCCTGTAAGGGCATCGATATTTAACACTTCGCCCGCAAAATATAGGTTTTTATGCAATTTACTTTCAAAGGTCTTGAAGTTAATTTCCTTTAAATCGACACCTCCAGCGGTTACAAATTCTTCTTTAAAGGTGCTTTTTCCATCCACTTTAAAAATAGCCTGGGTAAGTTGGGAAGCCAAAGTTTCCAGTTGCTGTTTGTTTACATTTGCCCAACAAGTTTCTTGGGTTATGTGTGATGCCAGCACCAGTTTTTGCCACAACCGTTTGGGCAAATCAAATTGTGAAGATTTATAAACTGATTTTTTTGCAAAATCGTTTTTATAGACTTTCAAATTCTTAAAACAATCTTCAAACGACTGTTTTATAAAATTAATTTCAATTTCAAATTTATATTGGCACCTTGCCAATTCCAGAGCCCCAAACGCCGAAAGTTTTAAAATAGCGGGCGCACTCATGCCAACATGGGTAATTAGCAATGGCCCTTCAGATTCTAAAACCTCCCTGTCTTTTCGAGACATCTCTCCTTCAAAAGGAGGGAAATTATCAAGTACTTTAACCGTTACATTTTGTGCTACAACACCTGGAATATCTTTAATGCGTTCATCGTTCACATTAAAGGTAAAAAGCGATGGAACGGGTTGTGAAATGGTATGCCCTAAATTTTCTAAAAGTTTCCAGATTTTTGGGTTACTTCCTGTGGTAATCACTAATTTTTCTGTTGAAAAATCGCCTTCAGACGTTTCTAGTTTCCAAGAATTGGCTACTTTTTCAATTGATTTTACCGCATAGTTGTATAAAATTTCAACTTGGTGCTTTTTAGCTTCATTCAAAAAACAGTCAATAATGGTTTGCGAAGAATCGGTTATTGGGAACATGCGTCCGTCTTCTTCAATTTTAAGTTGCACGCCACGTTTTTCAAACCATTCTATGGTATCGCCGGTCATAAATTGATGAAAAGGCCCTAATAATTCTTTTTCGCCCCGTGGGTAATGACGCACCAATTCATGCGGTATAAATTCGGCGTGCGTTACATTGCAGCGACCGCCGCCAGAAATTTTCACTTTCTGTAAACCCTCTTTACCGCGTTCTAAAATGGTTACCTTTAGTTTCTGGTTTTGTTCGGCAATAGTGATGGCTGCAAAAAAACCCGCGGCACCACCGCCCACTATGATCAGCTCTTTTTTAGTCATATCCTATCTGGATAATCGGAAATTATCCCATCAACCTGGTACGATTTAATACGTTCTAGGGGTTTTAAATTATTCACTGTATAAACGAAAACCTTATAATTTTCCTGTAATTTTTCAACAAGTTCTTGGGTTAACATGGTATAATCCACATGAATGGAAACGGCATTAACGGTTTTGGCAAAACTAACGGCTTTCTCTAAATTCGTGTCTGTAAGAACCCCTAAAGGTATTTTGTTGTTAATTTTATAAACAGATTCCAGCAAACCCGACTGAAAACTGGACACAATAAAATTTTGATAATTCCAGCCTTTCTTTTCAATAAAAAAAGCGATCAATCTGCATGTCTCCTTTGCAGTGTTTATGCCTTTCAACTCGATGTTTATAATACATTTTTTATCAATTAAAAGTAAAACTTGGGATAATGTTGGAATTTGGTACCGATCTTTTACTTTTAATTTTTTCAATTCTTTAAGGGTGTATTTCGCTATTTCGCCATCGCCATCAGTCATTCTATTCAATGTAAAATCATGAAAAACAACCAGTTCACCCGATGCGCATAAGTGTACATCTATTTCAATGCCATCTACCCCCAAATCCAACGCCTTTTGAATGGATTCTAAGGTGTTTTCAGTAACATGCCCTTTCGCACCTCGATGCCCAATTTTAAGAATTTTATGGTTCATTTTTTAGTTTTTAGGCCGCATTAAACCTTCTTGCGCTACCGAAGCAATTAACTTGCCATCTCTGGTAAAAATATTACCTCGGGCAAAACCACGGGCGTTGGAGGCACTAGGCGATTCGATGGCATAAAGCAACCAATCATCAAACTCAAAATCCCTAAAATACCACATAGAATGGTCCAAACTGGCCGTTTGCGTATTGCCCCAATGGGCTTTACTGGCATGCGGATATAGGGTAGCACCTAAAATATTATAATCGGAGATGTAAGTTAGTATTTGTTGTTTTGTAGCTAAATCCAGATTTTTTGTATCGCCCTTTAATTTAAACCACACATCGCTAAAGGGTGGCAAATCAATTTTATCATTCGGATTTACAATAAGGGTTGGCTTAAACTCAACAGGACGCTCAATTTCAAAAAAAGCTTTAAGGCTTTTGGGTATAAAATTGCCATATTGCTGAAGGATATCCGTCCAACTTAATAAATCTTCAGGTTGTTTTAAATGCGGTTTTATTTCAAATTGATGGTTATGGCCTGTTTCTTTTTTATGAAACGACGCCGATAAAATAAAAATAGTATGTTCTTTTTGATGTGCCGTTACCCTGCGTACCGAAAAACTGCCACCATCTCGCACCAAACTAACATTATAGGTAATGGGCAATTCTAAATTTCCTGCTTCTAAAAAATAAGCATGCATGGAGTGCAAAACGCGGTTGTTGGTAATGGTTCTGCTCGCTGCGTTTAAGGCTTGCGCCAACACCTGACCCCCAAAAACAATAGGGCTGCCAATGGTTTTACTCACACCGTTAAACGCGGTGTCACTTATTTTTTCTAAAACTAGTAGGTTTAATAAATCGTTTACGGAAGTCATTTTAATTTTTTAATACAAATATACTAAGAACTGCACGACAACATAGAACAACCTACTTTATATCGCGCCCAATCGGGACGTTTTGCAAACCATTTTTCGTTTTCGGGCTGCTCGCTGTACGGGTTTTTAAGCAGTTGGAACAAATCGTCAATTAGTTGATAGTCGCCTTTATCGGCCGCATCAATGGCTAATTGTGCCATATAATTCCGTAAAACGTATTTGGGATTTATAGCGTTCATTGTTGCTTTTCTTGCTTCGGAAGTTGTTTCTTCTTGCGCTAAACGTTCGGCATATTTTTGAAACCAACTGTTCCATTTTTGGTGCACTTCCAACGTTATTTCTGTTGGAATATAAAACGCTTCTTTTACAATTTCTAATCCATCAGCCCCTTTTTCAGAATTGAAATCACTTAATTTTCTGAAGAACAGCGTCATATCGGTTTCCGTAAGTTGTAAATTAGCTTCTAAATCTTTAATTAAAGAAGCATCAAACGCATCTTGCATTTCCAACCCTAATTTGGAACGCATCATTTTTAAAGAATCCCTTTCAAAATTCGTTTTATAGGTATCTAAAACGGTTTCCAGCGCTTTTACATCGTCAATTAAAGGAAACAAGGCGTTTGCCAATTTATACAAATTCCACAGCCCGATATTGGGTTGATTGCCATATCGGTAGCGTTTGTGCTGGCGGTCGGTGGTATTTGGCGTCCAACCAAAATCGAAGCCTTCCAACCAGCCGTAAGGGCCATAATCGATGGTTAAACCAAGGATGGACATGTTATCGGTATTCATTACACCGTGCACAAAACCCACACGTTGCCAATGTATAATCATATCCAAGGTGCGTTGCGCAACGTCGTTAAAAAAGGCCAAATAGGTTTCTTTTGAAGGGGTGCCTAAATGACTAAAAAAGTGCTTGATAGTGTAATCTGTTAGCGTTTTTAAGGTTTTGAAATCTTCCCTAGCTGTTAAAATTTCAAAGTTTCCGAAGCGTAAAAAAGAGGGTGCCACTCTACAAACGATGGCCCCTTTTTCATATTCGGGGTTGCCATTGTAAAGCACATCCCTTAAAACCTGATCGCCCGATAGCGCCAAAGACAACGCTCGGGTGGTTGGAACACCCAAATGAAACATGGCTTCACTACACAAATATTCTCTGATGGAAGACCGCAATACAGCCAACCCATCGGCGGTTCTGGAATACGGGGTGTGTCCTGCGCCTTTTAATTGGATTGCCCAACGGGTATTATTATGAACGATTTCGGCTAAATTAATGGCACGCCCATCGCCCAATTGTCCTGCCCAATTGCCAAATTGGTGCCCGCCATAACACATGGCATAGGGTTTGGTGTTTGGCAACACGCTATTTCCTGTAAACACGTTTAAAAAGGCTTTGCTTTTAGCTTCTTTTTGGGAAATCCCTAGATTTTCGAGCATTTCGGGCGACACATGAAGCAATTCTGGATTTGAGGTTTTTTTGGGCGTTACATACGAAAAACAGGCATTTTCAACTTGTCTTCTGGTATTTTCCAGAAGGGGATCTGCCGGTAATTCTTTAGTAAAGGTATCTTTTATATTTAGGTTCCTCATTTCAATTGTTCTGCGTGCAACTTTCTAAGTTTTGCCAATTTCGGCATAATCACAAAACTACAATAGCCTTGTTCCTTATTATTCCTGTAATAATTTTGATGGGCATCTTCCGCTATATAAAATTGTTTCAACGGACTCACCTCTGTTACAATTGGGCCATCATAATACGCTGCAACTGCCTTAATAAGGGTTTGTGCGGTTTCTTTTTGAGTTTCATCATGGTAAAAAATAACCGAACGGTATTGCGTACCAACATCGGCCCCTTGTTTATTTAGGGTTGTAGGGTCGTGGGTGGTCATAAAAATTAACACTAATTCTTTATAGGAAATAATGCGCTCATCAAAAGTAATTTGAACCACTTCGGCATGACCTGTTAACCCCGAACAAATTTCGCGGTAGGTTGGATGCCCAGGCACGTTGCCCCCTGAATAGCCAGACACTACGTTTTCAACCCCTTTTATTTCTTGAAAAACAGCTTCGGTACACCAAAAACAGCCACCGCCAAAGGTTGCTAATTTTAAATTTTTAGTTGCCATGGTTAACCTCCTTTTCTAATTGCATGGATTCTGAGTTGATACAATAACGCAATCCGCTGGGTTCTGGACCATCAGGAAAAACATGCCCCAAATGGGCGTCGCAGGTGTTGCACAGCACCTCAACGCGCACCATACCAAAGGAATTGTCTTTATGATATTTAATGGCATTTGGTTTGATAGGCTGTGTAAAACTTGGCCAACCCGTACCCGATTCAAACTTAATCGTAGAATCGAATAAAGGCGCATTACAGCACACACAGTTATATTTTCCTGCATCGTGAACCGTGCACAAAGCACCAGTTCCGGGAGCTTCAGTCCCTTTTTGCCTGGTAATTCTATATTGCGCTGGGGTTAATTGCGCTTTCCATTCTGCATCTGTTTTTTCAATACGCTTGTCAGGTATTGGATTTCCGTTTACGGCGAAATTAATGATAGCTTTCCAAGTTAACATACTGGTAGTTCCTTTCTTTTAAATTAAAATTATTTTGATTGATGTTAGTCGGTAAAACCGCTAAACACTTTCAAGCCTTAACTTTTCAAAAGATAAAAAGAAAAGAGTACAAAAGCAAATAAGGCAGCACTATTAAAACGGCTACCTTATTTAATGCGTATGCAATAATGTTTAAACCTTAGCAATTTAAAATATTAAATTACAGGTTAAAATTTTGTTCCTTTTTGTACAGGGCTTCATCGAATTGATAGAAATAGGCGCCTTTTCTGGAAACGGACATGTCTTTTTCGTTCAGTTTCACTAGGTAGTTCATTTGCATGACTTTTCTTCGGAAATTCCTTTTGTCAATCGGTTCATTCAAAATACCCTCATAAAGTGCCTGCAATTGTGGCAAGGTGAATTTTGATGGCAATAAATTGAAGGCGATAGGGTAGTTTCGCACCCGACGCCGTAACCGTTTTATGGCAGAATCGACCATATCTGCATGGTCGAACACCAGTTTTGGCAGGTCGTCAATAGGGAACCATTGTGCATTATATTTCTGTACTAAGGCTTCGTCGTATTCCGATTTTAAAATCATGGCACTGTAAACGGTTGAAACAACACGCCCCGAAGAATCCCTATCGGCTTTACCAAAGGTTCGTACCTGTTCCATGTAAATATTCTTTAAGCCAGACAAACCGTACAGCACCCTATTGGCGGCCTCATCCAGATCTTCATCATTGTCAATAAACCCGCCAATTAAAGACCATGTACCCATTTCTGGCTGAAACCCCCGATGGATTAATAGAACTTCCAGTCGGTTGTCGTTAAAGCCGAAAATGATACAATCAACAGCTAATTTAATTTGTTGTGCATCCCTGTATTTTATGTTATCGAATACCATGTTTTTAAAAATATTGGCACAACAAAATTCAACTAATTACTTATTCCCTTTTTGGTAATCCAATAAAAACTGAGCCAAACCGCTATCGGTCAATGGGTGCTTTAACAAGCCTTTGATAGCCGATAATGGCCCCGTCATGACATCCGAACCTAACTTGGCGCAATCGATAATATGCATGGTATGGCGTACCGATGCCGCAAGAATTTGGGTTTGGAAGCCGTAGTTATCATAAATCATTCTGATTTCAGAAATAAGGTGTAGGCCATCGGTTGAAATATCATCCAAACGCCCAATAAATGGCGACACATAAGTTGCGCCCGCCTTGGCTGCCAATAAGGCTTGACCCGCTGAAAACACTAAGGTTACATTGGTTCTGATGCCTTTATCTGAAAAGTATTTACAGGCCTTGATTCCGTCGGCAATAAGAGGTAATTTTACAACAATTTGAGGATGAAGTGCTGCCAATGCCTCACCTTCTTTTACCATCCCCTCAAAGTCGGTTGCAATAACTTCGGCGCTTACATCACCTTCTACCAAATCGCATATTTTTTTGTAGTGTGCCAAAATATTTTCTGCGCCGGTAATACCTTCCTTTGCCATTAATGACGGATTGGTTGTAACACCATCTAATACGCCCAACGCTTGAGCTTCCGCAATATCGTTTAAGTTTGCTGTATCAATAAAAAATTTCATAGTTTCATGTGTTTTTTACCGCCAGTGATTGACTCCTTGGCAGCTGATTATTTTTTTAAACTGTTTTTAAATATTCCAATACTTGTTGGCTCACCTTTTTACCCGTAAACCCGAATTTCTCATCTAAAACGTTTGCTGGTGCCGAATATCCAAAATGGTCCAAGCCGAAAACAGTTCCTTTTTCGCCAACCAAACCTTCAAAATTTACGGGCAATCCTGCTGTTAAACTAAATAATGGTTTGTTTTTCGGGATGATGCTGTTTTGGTAATCGGTGCTTTGAAGTCGGAACAGGCCTTCTGAAATGATTGAAGCTATGTTTACCTTCAGGCCGTTTTCAGCTTCTAAAATTTCAGCAGCGTCCAAAAGCGTTGCAACTTCCGAGCCATTGGCAATTAGTACCACGTCTGGATTTTGAACTTCTTTTACTAGATAGCCTCCTTTTTCAGCAGCCAATGCTTCATCATATCTTAGGGTTCCAATGGCTGGAATGTCTTGTATGTTTTGTCTGGAAAGAATTAAACCAGTGGGTGTTTCCTGGTTTTCCAATGCCATTTTCCAAGCTACCGAGGTTTCGGCAGAATCGGCAGGTCGTAATGCCAAGAAACTTGGTTTTCCGCTGTGGTTTTTCAATTTTTCCATTAAACGTATTTGAGCTTCCTGCTCGATAGGTTGGTGTGTTGGCCCATCCTCGCCCACTCGAAAGGCGTCATGCGTCCACACATACTTAACCGGTAACTCTTGAATACAGCTTAAACGGATGGCGGGTTTCATATAATCGGAGAACACGAAAAAGGTTGCCACCACCGGAATAACGCCACCGTGCAATGCCAAACCATTTGCTATGGCTGCCATGGTTAATTCGGCAACCCCGGCCTGTAAAAAGGAACCATTAAAGTTGCCTTTTTGCATAACGGTAGTTTTCTTTAGGAAGCCATCGGTTTTATCGCTATTGGACAAATCGGCGGAAGACACAATCATATTTTCGACGTTTTCAGCCAAATAGCCCAATACATTTGAGGATGCAGCCCGTGATGCCAAACCTGCTTTATGTGCAATAGAGCCAAAATCAAGTTTTGGTAATTTCCCTGAAAGGAAAAAATCCAATTTGGCCGAAAGTGCTGCGTTTGCTTGTTTCCAAGTGGCGATTTCTGCTTTCTTCTGTGCCGCTTGCGCTATTTTTTCTTTTAATACATTTTTATAGTACGCTTCTACATCCGGAAAAATATCAAAGGGGCTTTCTGGGTTTGCGCCTAGGTTCAGTAAGGTTTTTGTATAATCGGCACCGGTATGCCCAATAGGTTGCCCGTGCAGTTCGCAGTGGCCTTCGTACATACTGCCATCGGCAGTAACGCAGCCTTTACCTATAATGGTTTTACCAATAATTAAGGTTGGCCGCTCGGTTTCTTTATTGGCATCGGTTAAAGCTTTTCTTATTTCATCATGGTTATGGCCATCAATAGAGATCACGTTCCAACCCCATGCTTTGTATTTCATGGCCGTATCTTCGCTGGTCACTTCATTGGTAGCGCTTGATAGTTGAATATCGTTGGAATCGTAAAACATGATGAAATTATTCAATCCCAAATGGCCGGCAATGCGCCCTGCACCTTGCGAAATCTCTTCCTGTACCCCACCATCGGAAATAAACCCATATATTTTGTGGTTCATCCAGTCACCAAATTTCGCCTGTAAAAATTTTGCGGCAATGGCTGCCCCAACGCCCATGGTATGACCTTGCCCTAATGGCCCTGAGGTGTTTTCAACCCCTCTTTTTACATCAACTTCTGGGTGCCCTGGCGTAATAGAACCCCATTGTCTAAAATTAGCAACATCGTCTTTTGCATAGTTTCCTAACAAATAATACTGTGCATACATTAAGGTAGATAGATGCCCCGCGTCCATAAAAAAACGGTCCCTAAACGGCCATGTCATGTCTGATGGGTCGTAATTGAAGAACTCCGAGTAAAGAATATGCATAAAATCTGCACCTCCCATAGGCCCACCGGGGTGTCCTGAATTTGCTTTTTCTACCATGGCTACAGCTAGTGCCCTAATATTATCTGCTGCTTGTTGATCTAATTTTTTGTTCATGTTTAATTATGGTTAATTTTAATGGCCAACACCATGGTTGGATTACATTCAAACTGGTTTTCAATAGAATCTGCAAAAATAAAAAAACATTTCCCTAAAACCTATTTTGAAGGCTTTTCAAATTATATTTGCAAATATATAATAAATTAATAAATAAGTGTTTTAAAAACACTTATAAATATTTTGAAAAATAAAAAAATTAGACCTTTAAAAGTATTACCTTAAACAAACCAATCCAAGCAATAATGAAACTATTCCTATCTCTCGCGTTATTGGCATTCACTTTAGGCATTCAGGCGCAAGAAGTAATGCACCAAGGCACCACTTACAAGATTAAGGGCAAAACCATTTTAAAAGAAGGTGTAGATGTTACCAACACCTTATCAATGGACGAGCAAACCCAAATTAAAGAGGCTTTCGCAAAACAAAAAGCCTTAAACAAAGAGCGTTCAGAAGCTGAAAAAGCGATAAAGAAAGCTGAAAAAGAACAAAAAAAGGCCGAAAAAAAACAAAAACAAGCCGAAAAAGAATTGAAGGCGAGACAAAAAGCGCAATCGAAATTTGAAAAAGCGGAAAAAAAATACAATAATGAACGCTCGAAACTTGACCGCTTGAAAAAGAAAGGGCAATTACCTACAAAAGATGAAGCAAAGTGGCTCAAAAAAATGGAGGATTTAAAAAAAGATCTCGACAAAGCTAAAAAGAGACTTTAACCTGTTACATGTTTTATGCAAGAGCAACTTAAAATAGCCATAATTCAATCGGATTTAGCCTGGGAAAACCAAAAAAAAAACCGTAAAGGCTTTACCGCTAAGATAGAAGGCATCCAAGAGGTTGATATTATCGTGCTTCCCGAAATGTTTAACACAGGGTTTACCATGGATGCCAAAACCGTGGCCGAAACCATGGATGGCAAAACAGTGGCTTGGATGCAAAAAAAAGCTTTAAAAACGGGGGCTGCCATTATAGGCAGCCTTATTATTTTGGATAACAACCATTATTTTAACCGCTTGCTTTTTGTAGAGCCCTCGGGCAACATCACAACTTACGATAAACGGCACACCTTCACGCTTGCAGGCGAGGATAAAGTATTTACTGCAGGTACAGAAAAGGTGATTATAGATTATAAAGGTTGGAAAATTTGCCCCATGGTTTGCTACGATTTGCGCTTTCCCGTATGGGCGCGTAATGTAGAAAACTACGATGTGCTAATTTACGTTGCCAATTGGCCAAAATCTAGGGTACAGGCATGGGACACCTTGTTGAAGGCGCGTGCCATTGAAAACATAAGCTATGTTGTGGGCGTTAACCGTGTTGGCATTGATGAAGCTGAAAACGAATACTCGGGAAACTCGGCGGTATATGACGTATTGGGAAATGCCATCACCTGCACAAAACCACACAAAGAGCAGATAGAAATTGCCGTTTTAGATAAACACCATATCCATTATTATCGCAATAAACTTAAGTTTTTAGACGATAAGGATGCTTTTATTCTGAAGTAAACTCGAGTGTTTCGGGGTAACCCCAATCTGCGCGTACTTCAATTTCATTAAAATGGCTCACTTTTTCTGGCTGTATTTTTTTAAGGTAATTGCCTGTATCATATTTTCCATTGCCATTGGCATCGTGTATAATGCGGATAAAATAGGTGCTGGGTGGTAAATTCATAAAATCGATGGTTTCCGGTTTCGTGGTGTTTCTTTCGGCCTTAACTTCCCCTTTATCAGTAGTTAATTGTACAATAAGTGGGTATTTGGCGTTCACCAAGGTAAAACGCACAAAACCAAAATCGGAGTCTTTTCGCGTGCTCAAACCATAGTTTAGGGTGTCGTTTTTATTATCAAAAAAATCGACAAAAGCCTCGGGCAAAACCCTCATATTGTACTTGTTTTCCTGGTTCTTTTTAAAGTTGAAGGCATAGGTATTAGAAATGGAATCGTAGTTTGTTGTAAAATCAACCTTAACCGAATCTTTATCGATTAAGTTAACTTTTGAAGCATCGAAACTTACAAAAGGGATGTTTCCAGAGATTTTAAATGGCTCGTCCAAACCAATGGTCCCTGATGGATTGGCCTTTAGTATTAACGAATCTTTTTTCTGCTTTCTCAATTTTACAGTATAATCTTTATCAAAATTGGTATGCAACACGTTTAAAATAAGCGAATCTACTTCCAGTTTTGGCTTGTACCAATAATATAAGGTGTCTGTTTTTTCGTCTTTGGTAATACGGGATTGAAAATTGGGAGGAATTTCAGATTTGACCTTCATTTTCATTTTAGTATAATCGCCTTCATAACCAACGGCTATTTTTTGGGTAGCCGCCAAGGCAGGGCGCATGGCCTTAAAATCCAAATCTTCAGCAAACAACTTAAGGGTGTAAAGCGAATCGGTTGGTACGTTGATAAAACTTTTGTGAAACGCTATTTGATCGGTTTTTTGTTGAAATTTATGATCACCATTGGCATCTTTTAAAGCTACGAGCATATACTTTCCGGCCTTAATATTGTCAATTGAAAACGTGGTAAGGCTATCTAGGGTATTGGTAATGTACTTAGGCTTTTTTTGATAGATTATGGAATCGGTAAATGTAGAATCTACCTCATAAAGTGCCACATTTACAAAAGCTTCGGGCTGCTTTTTTAGTGCATCCAAAATAGTACCCTTTACACTTAGCGAGTCTATATAATTACCGGTAGAAAACACATATCTGTAATAGGGGTACGGAATGCCCTCGTTATTGTCAACAATACTGTTTCCAAAGTTAAATGCATAGGTGGTATTGGGCTGTAAAGTATCAAAGATTTTAATGGTAATGTATTTACTGGCGCCCCCAAGCGGCGTAATTTCGGGTTGGGTATTCATGGGTGGTGAAATAATGAGCTGCTTCTGGATGTCCTTTAATTTTACATACTCATCAAAATAAATCTTGATCACCTTGCCTTTAAAATTAGTACTGAAATTTTTTGGCATTTCCTCTAAAATTTTTGGGGGCGTTTCGTCTTTTGGGCCACCATCTGGTGTACCTCGATTGGCACAATTTGCAAAAACCAGACTTATAAAAACCAACAAAACAACATTATAAAGGGCCTTATTCATTACCAAATTAAAATTTTTTACAAACCTACATAATTTTAGAGATATAACGGGTAACGGTTTATGCTATTGCCATGGTAGCGATAGTTATTTTTATGTTTTTGGCTTTGTTAAGTACCGTTATGCAAGCTTCTAAAGTGGCACCGGTAGTAATTAGGTCGTCCACCAAAAGCAGGTGCTTATTTTCAATAGCTCCCATGTTCACAATAGCAAACAGTTCATCGTTATTTATCCAGCGCGTAAACCGTTGCTTTGTGGTTTGCGATGCCGTATTGGTTACCTTCACGAGCACCTTATCATTATATTCAGCATCCAAGGCTTTTGCCAATTGTTGCCCAAATTTGGCCACTTGGTTATAGCCTCGTTTTCTAAGTTTCTTTTTATGGAGCGGCACCGGAATAACCACATCGATATTCTGGTAATGTTCCAAGGTTTTTAATTCACTTCCAAGCCAATTTCCTAATAAAGCCCCAATATTTTCATAGCCTCGGTATTTCAACCCATGTATAAGCTGTTGCACCAAACCCTTTTTTTCAAACCTAAAAAGCGCGGTGCCCTGTTCAATTTTGGCGCGTCCATAAAGTACTTTTGCAACCGTATCATCATTGTCAAAATGAAAGTTTGTTACGGGCAAATCGTGCCTACAATTTACACAAATGGTATCTTCATTATCGTGTAACAGGTTAAGGCATGCAAAACATACTTTCGGAAAAAATAAATTGACTATGGGTTTAAACATCTGTTAACTATGTATTACCGTAAACTTAGTTAAAAAAGAGAACTATTCGTAATATTTTTTGGGCGTTCCCTTTTTCCTGACACAAATTAATAAACCAGGTGGGTCTTTCAGTATGCGCTTTTCTCTATCATCCCAAAAAGAGCGCAAACATGGCCTCAATGCCCACCGCTGTAAAAGATAACCAAAACAAGCATTTAATTTTCCACTAATAAGGGGTTTATTTGGAAGCGTTTTTTATTTTTGCACCATGGCAAATAACGACGATCAATTTAAAAAAGTAATCTCTCACGCAAAGGAGTATGGTTACGTGTTCCAAAGTAGTGAAATCTATGATGGACTAAGTGCGGTTTACGACTATGCACAAAATGGTGTAGAACTTAAAAAAAACATTCGCGACTACTGGTGGAAAGCCATGGTGCAGATGAACGACAATATTGTAGGCATCGATTCGGCCATATTTATGCATCCAACCATTTGGAAAGCTTCTGGGCACGTGGACGCGTTTAACGACCCCTTAATTGACAACAAAGATTCCAAAAAGCGTTACAGGGCCGATGTTTTGATTGAAGAATATTGCGCTAAAATTGAAGCCAAAATTGACAAAGAAGTTGAAAAAGCCACAAAACGTTTTGGCGATGCCTTTAATAAACAAGAATTTGTTATCACCAACGCTCGTGTTGTTGAATATCAAGAAAAAATAAACACCACGCTTTCGCGGATGGCAAAATCGTTGGAAAACGAGGATTTGGCCGATGTTAAAGCCTTAATAGAAGAACTGGAAATTGCCGACCCGCTAACAGGTTCCAGAAACTGGACCGATGTGAAGCAATTCAACCTCATGTTTGGCACCAAGTTGGGCGCATCTGCCGAAAACGCCATGGATTTATTTTTGCGCCCCGAAACGGCACAAGGTATTTTTGTGAACTTTTTAAATGTGCAGAAAACAAGCCGACAAAAAATTCCGTTTGGCATTGCACAAACCGGTAAAGCCTTTAGAAATGAGATAGTTGCAAGACAATTTATTTTTAGGATGCGTGAGTTTGAACAAATGGAAATGCAATTTTTTATTAAACCGGGCACACAAAAGGAATGGTTTGACTATTGGAAAGAAACCAGAATGAAATGGCATGTGTCTTTAGGAATGGGCACCGATAACTACCGTTTTCACGACCATGAAAAACTGGCGCATTATGCCGATGCTGCTACCGATATTGAATTCAAATTTCCTTTTGGGTTTAAAGAACTGGAAGGCATTCATTCACGTACCGATTTCGATTTAGGCCAACATGAAAAATTCTCTGGTAAAAAATTACAGTATTTTGATCCCGAGGAAAACAAAAGCTATGTGCCGTATGTACTGGAAACTTCCATTGGATTGGATCGCATGTTTTTAGCGGTATTCTCAAATTCATTGGTTGAAGAAGACCTAGGAAACGGTACTTCGCGCACGGTTTTAAAATTACCAAGCGTTTTAGCCCCTATTAAAGCGGCAGTTTTGCCTTTGGTTAAAAAAGATGGCCTGCCGGAAATTGCCAAACAAATTGTTGAGGATTTAAAATGGGACTTCAATGTAGATTATGATGAAAAAGATGCCGTGGGTCGCCGGTACCGCAGGCAAGATGCCAACGGAACCCCATTTTGCATTACCATTGACCATGATACCTTAAATGATAACACCGTTACCATTCGCCACAGAGACACTATGGCACAAGAACGTGTAAAAATTGAAGATTTACGAAACATGATTAAGCAAGAAGTGGACATGCGTTCTTGGTTGATGAAGATGTAATTTACCTGAGGTTTCTCGATAAAAAAAAAAGAGGCTTTTCCACAAATTGTGAGATAGCCTCTTTTTTTTTTTTTGTTAGCACTTCTTGCAACAAACCTACATATTAACTTAAAAAGTTTATGCCTTTAAAACTTCTTTTAAATTATCAAATGCGCTTAAAAACGGTAGCCAAGATATAAATCGCCTTTAAACAAAGCGTCATATTCACTGCCATTAAACAAATTTCTTCCGGCTCCTACTTTAAATTCAAAAACAAATCCAGCCGAATTGATCCATTTTTTACCTAAACACAAGCCAATTGACGTATCAAAAAAATTCTTTTCAATATTACTTCCAGTGTAATAACTATAGTTTTTGCCTCCAAAAAAGGATGTAAACCCTTCAACAAAAAAGCCTTTTGCACCATAATCCTCTTTCGTTTGAAAGTACATCCTGTAAAATGGCGTTAATGAGTAATTTTCCACGTATTCGTTTCCTGTGTCCAAATTAAGCAAAATAGCTGCGCCAAAACCTCTATTGCTGTCTTGTACATATTCATAACTAGCTTCAAAAATACCGCCAGAAAGTAATTTTAATGCCCCAAGTTTTAATTCGTGTTTTTTAGAGATTACAGGAGTAGCGTCACTTGTTTCTTGAGAAAATAAGGATGCTGACACCAAAAACATGCCAACCAATAATAGTAATATTTTTTGCATATAGATTCGATTTAGTAAGTTCACTTTTAATTGTAAAGATTTCAAACAAAAATAACAAAAGAAAGATTAAGAAAATACTTTATTTTTTAATTTTATTGGCAAAAAAATACTAAAGCATTAGTCTATAAAAAATGACGGAAATGATGGAAAGTACAGAAGGTCATTGCCGTTCAAGTACAAGGAGCAAAAAATAATACATCTATTTGATTAATAAGCGCTTACAGGCTTTTAGTGCTTTAAAAACGAATAGACTCCAGTCTTGTTAATTACTAATATACAAGCATTTGGACTAAACAGAGTGGCGTTCAATATATTCAAAAATATTTTTTACTTTTTCCAGTTTATTGTTTAAAACCATTGAAGCGGCCGTTTCGCCCATAGCCTTAAAATGGGTGCTTATAACGGTTATTCCCAAAAGATCCTTTAGCGGTGTGTCGTTATAGGAAATAATGCCTATGTCCTGCCCAAGTATTCGTTTTTTTTGCCTTACCTGTCTAACCAAGTTCACCAAATCGTTTTCTTCAATAATAACGTAGGCGTCTTTACTATCCAGTTCCATATCGTCATAAATTTCATTTAAAATTTCAAAATCAAACTTATATTTTGAACAAAATTTCCTAAAGCCATGAACAATGCGACGCGGATAGGGGTAAACAGATTTTACAGGATATACCAATACTAACTTATCGTATTTCTCTAGTTTTTTAAGGGCTTTTTTTAGTGCATTATAAATATCTTCCTGAAAATCTTGATAAACGGCGCCATAATTCGCTTTTAGCTCCAACCTATCATTATCCAATATTATCAACTTGTCATTTGGTATTTTTTCAAGTATGGTATGCGACGCTTGGGTAATGCTTTGATGCTCCAAATTTTCGGCTTTAAAATGGGGCATGATAACATAATAATCGAAAGCCCCAAGATGGCGTTCGAGGGTTCTGGTAAAGATGGATTCTTCGCAATGGTAAATTGCTAGGGTAACATGGCCATTGATTCCCATGCTATTTACAAACGAATTATAGATCATCATCTTATAAGAACTTAGCTTATTGATCATGAAAAAAACATTGATTTTAGAAATAAGATCTGTTTTTGCAGTGTAATAGCCTTTTCCCTTGACCGATATAATAACTTTTTGTTCTTTAAGTTGATTGTATGCTTTCTCAACGGTATCCCTGGACAAATAGCAGGATTCGCTCAATTCGTTTATCGATGGAATTTTTTCGCCAATTTTTAATTTCCCTTTGGAAATATCACCAATGATGAGGTCCACTATTTGTTTATACTTTGGAATACGGGACGATTCATTAATCTTTATTTCAATTGATTGCGACATAAAAACAATGCTCTACAAAGCGTAAAATTAGCAGTTAACATTACAAAACTAACATAAATATAGGTGGGAAGTAGAAATTCTTTTCGATTTTTTGAAAGCAGGTAATTGCCTTTTTCATATAAATTAAATGATTGCAATCTGTTATGCAAGATTGGTTGTAATGGTGCATTTACATATAAAAAAAGCCCCGAAATACATCGAGGCTTAAATCAATTTATCTGTTTTTGTTAGTCTCTTCGTCCAAATACTTGGAATGCCCAATAAACCAACGAAGCCAAAGCGCCAATAGCGGCTACCAAATAAGTTCTAGCGGCCCACTTTAGCGCATCTTCAGAACCTGCGTATTCTTGTTGCGACACCATGTTTCTGCTTTTCAACCACGCCAAGGCACGGTTACTGGCATCATATTCAACGGGTAAGGTTATAAAACTGAACAAGGTTGCAAACCCCATCATAATCAAACCAGCAACCGCTACATAAAAGCCAATACCTAAGCCCGCAGCAGCACCAAGCATAAGCCCACCAATAACAATCCATTGCGACATACCCGATGTTACGCTAACGATGGGCACCAATGCCGAACGCATTTTTAACCACTCGTAGGCTTGGGCATGTTGCACGGCATGACCGCACTCGTGCGCCGCTACGGCAGCAGCAGCAGCATTACGCTGGTGATAAACCGATTCGCTTAAGTTTACGGTTCGGTTTTTGGGGTTATAATGGTCGGTTAATTGCCCAGGTGTTGAGATTACCTCAACATTGGTAATACCGTGGTCGGCCAGCATTTTTTCAGCAATTTCGGCGCCACTCATACCGTTACGCAATTGCACTTTTGAGTATTTTTCAAACTTTCGCTTTAAAGTACTGCTCACTATCCAGCTAACGAGCGCTATACCTCCTAATAAAATATAATATCCTATCATTTTTTAAATATCATTTTTAAATTTTAATGTTGAAACATTTATAGCAAAAATAACGCCAAATTTGAATTATGCAATTATGTCAGTTAAAAAATCAGGAAGCGGTAAATTCCAAATCAAAAGCTTCGGCAATTTCTCTATAAACAATTTTTCCATTAACAATATTAAGCCCTTTCGACAATGCAGCATTTTGTTTGCACGCTTTTTTCCAGCCATCATTAGCCAATTTAATAACATAGGGCAATGTAACGTTTGTTAACGCCACGGTTGAAGTATAGGGCACTGCCCCGGGCATGTTGGCAACGCTATAATGCACCACATCGTCAATAATATAGGTAGGGTTTTCATGGGTTGTAGGCTTGGTGGTTTCAAAACAACCCCCTTGATCAACGGCTACATCAACAATTACAGTACCCGGGCGCATATCTTTAAGCATATCACGTGTGATTAATTTTGGCGCTTTTGCCCCTTTTAAAAGCACGCCGCCAATAATTAAATCGGAATCTTTAATATGCTTCCTGATATTGTATTCATTTGAAAACTCGGTATTGACATTATTGGGCATAATGTCGCTTAAATAACGCAATTGTTTCATATTAATATCCATAATGGTAACAATAGCACCCAAACCTGCCGCCATTTTAGCGGCTTGCATGCCTACAACACCACCTCCTAAAACCAACACCTTACCCGGTGGCACACCAGGCACACCACCTAGTAAAACGCCGCGACCCTTAATGGGTTTCTCTAAATATTTTGCTCCCTGTTGAATGGACATGCGCCCAGCGACTTCAGACATAGGAATTAATAAAGGCAAAGAGCCGTCAATATCCTCTACTGTTTCATAAGCAATACAAACTGCCTTACTTTTAATCATGGCATGGGTAAGCGGTTCGCTTGATGCAAAATGAAAATAGGTAAACACCACGTGATGCGGTTTTATTAAACCGTACTCTTTCTCTATGGGTTCTTTTACCTTAACAATCATTTCGGCGGCCTTGTAAACTTCTTCTATGGTTTCAAGAATGATGGCCCCAGCACCAACGTAATCCTTATCAAAAAAACCGCTACCAAAACCAGCATCTTTTTGCACATAAACCGTATGATTTCTTTTTGTTAATTCAAATACACCAGAAGGCGTCATGCCCACTCTGCTCTCGTTGTTTTTTATCTCAATAGGAACACCAATTTTCATATCTAAAAAAATTTTGAGTTAATTTAATACGGCTGTAAATGTAAAATAATTGACTGAAAAAATCGGAATGATAACGAAATTTTTATACGTTTTTTTTAGTCAAACGACCGATTATATGAATAAATCATAATTCAGAAGATTTTTTTGGTGAAAAAGTAGCTTATATATTTTTAACAGAACCGTTTTTAAAATATATGGGCTTCACTAAAAAACTAGTTTAAATGGCGTTTTTCAATAAAAAACCGTTTTAGAAGTTCGGAGGCTTCAGCTTCCATAATGCCGCCTTTAATAAGGGTTTTAGGATGCAGTTTTGTTTTTAAATGCATACAGCCCCGCTCTAAATCGGTTGCCCCATACACAATGTTTGAAATTTGGCTCCAATACAAGGCCCCTGCACACATTTGGCAAGGTTCCAGGGTAACGTACAAAGTGCAATTTTTTAAATACTTTCCCCCTAAAAAATTGGAAGCCGCCGTTATGGCCTGCATTTCGGCATGTGCCGTAACATCGGTTAAGGTTTCGGTTAAATTATGCCCGCGGGCAATGACCTTATTATCGATTACTATAACTGCCCCAACGGGAATCTCGCCCTTTTCAAAAGCTATTTCTGCTTCCTGAAGCGCTTTTTTCATAAAATAGGCATCGTCAAAAGGGTGCATCATATTTAAAAATATTTACTAATAAAATCCAAAAATACAATTTCAAAATGATAATGGCGCTCGTATCGTTTTCAAATATTACATTTGTAAGCTCATGGGTCGTTTTTTAAAACATATTAACTCGCCAAAAGAACTTCGTCTTTTAAACCAAAAGGACCTGCCACAACTTGCACAAGAGTTACGTGAATTTATAATCGACATCGTTGCCACTAAAGAAGGCCATTTGGGTGCCAGTTTGGGCGTGGTTGAATTAACCATTGCCTTACATTATGTATTTAATACGCCCGAAGATTTGCTTATTTGGGATGTGGGCCACCAAGCGTACGTTCATAAAATTTTAACGGGCAGAAAAGATGTGTTCCATACCAACCGACAACTTGGGGGCATTAGTGGTTTCCCAAAACGCGACGAAAGTGTTTACGACGCTTTTGGTGTTGGGCATGCCTCTACCTCAATTTCGGCTGCTTTGGGCATGGCGATCGCATCACAATTAAAAGGCGATTTTAACAAACAGCACATTGCGGTAATTGGAGATGCCAGTATTGCTGGAGGCATGGCCTTTGAAGGACTTAACCACGCTGGTGTTACCCATGCCAACCTGTTGGTTATTTTAAATGATAACGCTATTGGTATCGACCCAAGCGTTGGCGCCTTAAAACAGTATTTAACCAATGTTAAACAAGGTATCCAGAAAAAAAACAACATCATAAAAGCCTTGAATTTTGATTATTCCGGACCTATTGATGGGCATGATATCGATAAAATTATTTCAGAATTAAAGCGCTTAAAATCTGTAAAAGGGCCTAAGTTTCTACACATCATTACCACCAAAGGCAAAGGGTTGAAACAGGCCGAGGAAAACCAAGTTACTTACCATGCCCCCGGAAAATTTGATGCTTCTACAGGTGATATCATTTCTAAAACACCTTCAGAATTCACTAAATACCAAGACGTTTTTGGACACACCATTGTAGAACTTGCCAAACAAAACAAAAATATCGTGGGCATAACCCCTGCGATGCCAACAGGCAGTTCTTTAAAATACATGATGGAAGCAATGCCCCATCGTGCTTTCGATGTGGGTATTGCCGAACAACACGCCGTAACTTTGGCAGCAGGTATGGCTACACAGGGATTGGTGCCGTTTTGCAATATATATTCCACGTTTTTACAGCGCGCTTACGACCAAATTATACACGATGTGGCACTACAAAAACTGCCCGTTATTTTTTGTTTGGATCGCGCGGGATTGGTTGGTGAAGACGGCGCAACGCATCATGGCGCTTTCGATATGTCGTATTTACGATGCATCCCAAACCTCATCATTTTTGCGCCACGGGATGAGATTGAATTACGCAACATTATGTACACCGCGCAACTGGGGCTGCAGCTTCCTATTGCCATTCGCTACCCAAGAGGCACAGGTGCTATTGCCCAATGGAAGCAACCTTTTATAAGCATTGAAATAGGTAAAGGCGTTCAACTTAAAAAAGGCGAAAAAATAGCTGTTTTAAGTATAGGAACTATTGCCAAAAATGTTTCGGAAGCTATATTAAATTTGAATGTATCGCATTACGATATGCGATTTGCAAAACCGCTTGATGAAACCCTGTTGCATACCATTTTTAAAAATTACCAAACCATTTTTACCGTTGAGGATAACGCCATTAAAGGAGGCTTTGGAAGTGCTGTTTTAGAGTTTGCTGCTGCCAATAACTATAAAAATACGATTAAGAGTATAGGAATACCTGACACCTTTATTGAACATGGCAGTGTTACCGAACTTCAAAAAAGTATTGGATTGGATATTGCGGGTTTGAGGGAGGTTTTTGGGTTGTTTTTGTAGTTGAAGAATATCTCAATACTTGAATTTGTATGGATTAAACCAAAATTCTTAAAGAACAAATCCTATAACGATCTTGCGACCGCCAAACATTTCAGCTTGATGTCAAGCTTTTGTTTAAAACTTGATAGACTAACGGAATAGACTTAAATTCTAAAAACATTAACTTAGCAACATCTATTTAAAACGAGAATGAAGCAAAAATTAACGATAGAAAACTTAATAAAAGAAGCTCAAATCTTCTGTGCTGAACAATCTAAATTTCAGCACAAAGAACTGTTTGGAGTAACTGACGGCAAAGCCGTTGGAACACTTATTGAACAGAAATTTCAAAAGCACTTAAACGACAAATACGAAGTTACAATCGGTTCCTCTGCAAGTGGTGTTGACCTGCCCTCTGACGACATTTTAACTGACATCAAAGTCACTTCGATAAAACAGCCCCAATCATCTTGCCCTTTCAAAGACGCAAAACAAAAGGTTTTTGGACTTGGTTACAATTTACTTGTTTTCGTTTACGACAAATCTGACGACCCCAAAAGCAAATCAGCAACATTAAATTTTGTTAGCTGTTCATTTGTTGCAAAAGAGAGAACGGCTGATTATACAACAACTTACCGTTTAAGAGAAATGGTTAAGGATAAAGCTAATGAAGCCGACATCATTGCTTACTTGCAAGACAAAAATATCCCAGCAGACGAAATAACATTATCGAAATTAGCGGAGCAAATCTTAAAAACTCCACCTGAACAGGGTTACTTGACTATTTCAAATGCTTTACAATGGAGATTACAATATCAACGAATTGTAACTCTTACAAATGAAGTAAAGGGAATAACCAAAATTGTAAGCTATAACAAACCTCAATGATGAACTGCGAAGCAATCACGAATACCTTTAAAAATAAATTTACCAATGAGTAAAGTATTTGAAGCAAATATTACTCATCAAGTTTCAGATTTCTTAAATGGCAATCTGAAAAAGATTACATCTTTTGAAAAGGCAAATCAAAAAATGTATGATGCCTTCGGCATCATACATTTTTTTGATAATGATAAAGAATTGGAAACGCTTAAGGAAGTTCTTTCAATTACTCATAATATTGTTCAAGAACCAGACAGAGCAGAATATGGCGACTTTCAAACTAATTCTGATTTAGCGAATAAAGTAACATTACACTTAGCTTCCAAAAACATTTCTCCCAAAGTTGTAATTGAGCCAACCTGTGGAAAGGGGAATTTTATTATTGCTTCTTTACGCAACTTTAAAAACATTAAAAATGTCTTTGGTGTTGAAATTTACAAACCTTACGTTTGGGAAACCAAATTCAACATTGTTGATTTTTTTCTTTCTAATCCAAATTCAAACAAACCAGAAATTTCAATAGTTCATTGCAACGTTTTTGATTTCGATTTTAAAACTATTGCAAAGGAACATTCTACGCATGATATTTTAGTAATTGGTAATCCACCTTGGGTAACTAATTCAAAATTAGGTAGTTTAAACTCGACCAATCTTCCTAAAAAAACGAATTTCAAAAACCATAGCGGGTTAGATGCAATGACAGGCAAAGGTAATTTTGACATTGCTGAATTTATTACATTGACCATGATTGAAACCTTTCAAAATATGAAAGGTAATTTATTGTTATTGGTTAAAAATTCTGTTATCAAAAACATTGTCTTTGACCAAAACAAAAATCGTTACAAGATTTCAGCTATTGAAAAACATTGTATTGACAGCAAAAAGGAGTTTAATGTTTCAGTAGAAGCAGCTTTGTTTTATTGCAAACTAAATTCAAAATCGACATTTGATTGCTTAGAATTTGATTTTTACAACAATCAAAAATCTCAACTCAAATTCGGTTGGTTGAACGACAAATTTGTTTCAAACATTGACACTTATATTCACACAAAAGAAATTGACGGTGAATGTCCTTTTGTTTGGCGACAAGGCTTAAAACACGATTGTTCTACGGTAATGGAGTTAGACAAAGTAAACGGGCATTATGTAAACGGACTGAACGAAGAAGTGAAATTGGAAGACGGTTTAGTTTATGGTATTCTCAAAAGTTCTGACCTTAAAAACACAGTAATTAATCAAACACGAAAGTTTACGATTGTTACGCAAAAGAAAGTTGGACAAGAAACAAAGTATATTAAAACTGAATATCCTAAAACATATCAATACCTGACAGAGCATCAAGCAAATTTCGATGCAAGAAAATCAAGTATCTATAATAACAAACCTTTGTTTTCAATATTTGGTATAGGCGACTATTCCTTCAAACCTTTCAAAGTTGGCATATCAGGACTTTACAAGACATTTCATTTTACACTTATTCTGCCTCAGGACAATAAACCTGTAATGCTTGACGACACTTGTTATTTGATAGGTTTTGACAAAATAGAATTTGCCGTTTACGCTTTAATTCTTTTAAACTCTAACACGACAGTTCAGTTTTTACAATCCGTAACCTTTCCAGACGCTAAAAGAACTTTTACAAAAGACGTATTAATGAGAATTGACCTTTTAGAATTGGCAAAACAGATTGACAAAGCCGACCTGCAAACAGAACTTGAAATTCTTAACGAAAAGTATCAATTCAATTTGACACTTGACTTGTGGGACAGTTTCATTAACGAAATGAAACCTGTAAACAATGGACAAATGGCAATGTTTGAATAGACCGAAATTAGCGCTGGGCATAACAGCACCTATTCAAAAAGTGGAATTTCAATCAACATGATTTTCAAATCAAGTTCTAAAGTAATTGCCTTAATTTCGGATAGCTGCAAACAGTTAGATGATTTTTTAATTTCAAGTTCAAATTTCCGCGTTAGCGATTGAAGTTGAAAGCCCGGAGTGAGGCACGAACGAGGACTTGTAACGTAAAGCGCGACCCTTCGGGTAACGCCCAAAACCCTTAAAAACTGATTCCCTTAATTTTTTTATACTCCAAAATGGCCTTACTGTCTGATAGCAACGAGATGTGGTAGCATACGCTTGAGAGCCTGTTGTACAAACTGGAATCGTTGACTTTGATGGTTTTTGGCAGGCCTTTTAAAATAAGCTTGTCGTAGTTGGATGCAACGCCATTAAACGTATTGTTAACTGCGGTGGTGTAGGTGCTTAACAAGGTGTTGATAACGCCGTAACCGGCAATTTCCTTATCGACGACCTCGGTGGATTGGTAAATGTTTTCGACACTAATTTTAATGATGTCCTTAATTTGGGCTTCGTACTTGCTTTTATCTAACAAGGCGCCGTTGAACGTGCCGTTTAAAATGGCTTCTTCGTGGTTCATGAAAATAGCAACGGCTTCGTTTATTAATGTGCCAATGGCCAGGGCACGCAAATAGCCAATGCGGTCTTCTTTGGTGGAAAGGGCATAATAATTTTCGGGCCTGATGGTTTCCCTAATTATTTTTGATAGGTATTCGAGTGCAAATTCTTCTTGTATCAGGCCTAGGTTGATGCCATCTTCAAAATCGATGATGGTGTAGCAAATATCATCGGCGGCCTCTACTAAAAATGCCAGGGGATGGCGGGCAAAACTTAGGTGGTTATTGCTGCGTTTTTGCAGGCCCAAATCGGTGGCAATATCGATAAATGCCTCTTTTTCAGATTGAAAAAAACCGTATTTTTTATCGGCTATATGGTTGGTTGGTTTTTTTGGCAACGATTCTTTGGGGTATTTGGTAAACGCGCCCAGGGTTGCGTAACTTAATCGCAAACCGCCATGGCGTCCGTCCCTGCTTTCGGTTAGTATTTTAAAACCGTTGGCGTTTCCTTCAAAATCGCACAGATCTTGGTATTCTTTTTCGGTTAATTGGTTTTTGTACTGGCTGCCTGTGCCTGTTTTAAAAAATTCGCCCATGGCTTTTTCTCCGGAGTGCCCAAAAGGCGGATTGCCAATATCGTGCGCTAAAGCTGCTGCGGCTACAATAGCTCCAAAATCGTTGGCCTGATACCCATGAACGTTTTGTAAATGCGGATGTTTTTCCAACAGTTTTTTTCCTACCAAGCGCCCAAGCGAACGCCCTACAACGCTCACTTCCAAACTGTGGGTTAGGCGGGTGTGCACAAAATCGGTTTGCGACAAGGGAATAACTTGTGTTTTATCTTGCAAGCTTCTAAATTCTGAAGAAAAGATAACGCGGTCGTAATCCTTTTCAAAATCCAAGCGGGTTTCGTCCTGTTCTTTTCGGATGCGTTTATTGGTGTCGCCAAAGCGTTTTAAGGATAAAAGTTGTTCCCAGTTCATTGTATTGATTTAAGCGTTGGCAAGATACTTAAATTCGGTAAAACTAAAATTGAAAATTTTGGTAACATTACGATAACATTTTAATAGCCGTTGTTTAATGATTCGGTAACATGCATCTAAAATTAAACCTGTTATTTTGCCTTACAATCATAACTTCTGTATGAAACATTTAATTTATACCGCCATTTTTCTTTTTTCCGCAGTTTCTTTTGGACAAAATACAGGCTTAATAGTTGGAAAAATATTAGATAAGGAATTAAATGACAGCCCATTGTTACTAGCCAATGTTTCAATAAAGGGAAGTCCTACGGAAGTTAGCACAGACATGACCGGATTGTTCGTTATTGAAAACCTTGAAGCCGGTAGCTATACATTGGTTTGCAGCTTTACAGGGTATGAGACCCAAGAAATAAACGTTCAAGTGGATGGCTTACATGCTGTGGAAATAACCTTGTCTTTAGCTGCAAGCAGCATTTCTTTAAATGATCTCGCTTTAATTACCAACACAGCACACAAGGATGATGATTTGCTTTCGGTTTTAAATTAAATGATTCTTTTCAATACAGCTTTTAAAAAAAAATCAACATTACATCTGTTGATTTTTTTTTGCTAAAACAACAAAACAATGTTAAGGAATGTTTGCGGGTATGCCATTTCATAACATTTAGGTAACGCTTCTATTACTATTGTTTAACCTCGTGGTAACACCTTGTTTACATAGTGTGTCGTTCTTTGCACCAAGATAAAAACTAAAAAGAATGAAAAAAATCACCCTAATTTTAATATTGTTTTTTGCAGCGATTTTACATGGCCAAAACACAGGTTCTGTGGTTGGTAAGCTAACCGACAAAGAATACAACAACGAACCTTTGGCCTTTGCAAACGTATTAATAAAAGGCTCTACAAAAGGAACGACAACCGATATTGACGGTGCTTATAACATTGCAAACCTAGAGGCAGGAACCCATACCATAGTATTTAGCTTTGTTGGTTATGAAACCCAGGAAATTAAAGTTGTTGTTGTTGCAAATAAAGCAACTGAGGTTAACGTGCAAATGGCTGCTAGTGCCGCTTCACTATCGGAAGTGGTGATTACCGCCAACACAAAACGGGAAAGCGAAACCGCTTTATTATTGGAACAAAAAAAGGCGGTTGCGTTTAAAGCATCAATTGGTGCCGATGAGCTTTCTAGAAAAGGCGTTGGCGATGTAGCAACTGCTGTAACAAAAGTGAGTGGCATCTCTAAACAAGAAGGCTCTGGAAGTATATTTGTAAGGGGTTTAGGCGATAGATATAACGTTACAACCTTAAATGGGTTGCCATTGCCATCAAACAATCCTTCAAACAAAAACATAAATTTGGATATTTTCACCACCGATATTGTTGAGTATGTAGGGATTAGCAAAACCTTTGAATCTCAAAATTATGCCGATTTTGGCGGTGCCAATATCGATATTGTTTCTAAAAAATTCTCCGGAACGCCGTTTATTACAATAGGCGTGGGCTTAGGTGCTAACACGAACGTTTTAAAAGTAGATGATTTTTATTTACAGGATGGTCCATCGTACCTAGGGTTTGATTCTGGAACTGCTCCTGGCAATCCGCTGTTACCGTATAATTATGGAACCAGTTGGGACCGCCAAAAAAACAACAACACACTTAACAATACCTATTTTCTATCGACCGGAAAAAAATTCAGTTTAGGATCTGAAAGCAGTTTAGGTGCATTTTTAACAGCCTCATTTGATGCTGATAATAAATATATTGAAGGTGTTTACAGAACAAATATTACAGCTCAGGGTACTGCTAGTGCTGATTACTTTAAAAAATCATATAAACACAACACCAATACAACCGTAATGGGTACAGCCGATTACAAAATAAACAATAATAACTCTATACTTTACACGGCTTTATTTTTAAACTCGTCTTCACAAGATTACAGTGAATATGATGGGATAAATATCGAGTTTCCCGGATTGGATCCAATAGGTTTTATTAAACGCGGAACTTTTGACCAAACGCAATTGTTAGTAAACCAATTGTTAGGTAAACATAAATATAACGAGCGATGGAATGCTGAATGGAATATTGGTTACAGCATTTTGGATAATACAATTCCAGATCGTATGCAAAACACATTTGTACCAACTTATGATGGATCTTCAACTTACACCTTTTTTAAAAATACGAGTATTAACAACCATAGATATTTCCAGAGCTTAGAAGAAAACGAATTTTCAGCAAACCTTTCAGTATCCTATAACTTTAATAAAAATGCAGATGGCGAATTTAAAGGAAAAGCAACGCTAGGATACTCTGGTAAAATGAAAAATGTTGATTTTAATTCCCAACAATATTCGTTTTTCCCGCAAGCCAATAAAACCACTTTTACTAGAGACGGTTTTAATAACACTGATTTGTATTTGAATAGTTCAAACTTTGATGTATCGGAGGGCGATAGTTCTAGTAAGCTCTCCCAGCTTTACAATGGCCATTTGAACATCCATACCGTATTCGGAAATGTACTGTACAACTTCAACAATAAATTGTCTGTGATTTTAGGAGGCAGATTGGAACAAATAGAGCAATATGTTTATTTTGTGAGTTTAGATGCACCCGATGGAAGTGGCAAAACTTATGCCCCGGTAAAGTTTTTACCAAGCATAATAGCTAAATACAAATTAAATGAAAAACAAAATTTAAAATTTGCAGCTAGTAACACCTATACATTACCTCAATTTAAAGAAAAAGTAAAAATACTTTTTCAAGAAGTTGGACAATCTTATGAAGGAAACGATAAATTATACGCTTCAACAAATTACAATGCAGATTTAAGTTGGGAGTTATATCCTAGCAATGATGAAATACTTACTGTAACTGCTTTTGGGAAATTAATTCAAAACCCCATAAATGAAATGTTCACCAATTCATCATCTGGAAACATTACTTATGCCAATACTGGTGATAGGGCGGTTGTAGCCGGTATTGAATTAGAACTAAGAAAAAACATTTTCAATTTTGGCAAGGATAATGATTTGGACGAAAAATTATCTTTTGGATTTAATGGTTCGTACATGTACCAAGACCAAGATTTAAGCAACCTAAAAGTTATTAATGAAAATGGTTTTGGTGCAAACTTTACTTATCAAAACTCAAAATTATCTGGAGCTTCAGACTTTTTGGCAAATTCAGATATTTCTTATTTAAAACAATTCAAAAATGGCAAAGATATTACGGCAACACTTACCTATGCCTACGTTTCAGATAAACTAGCCGTAATAGGAACTTCAGAAAGAGGAAACCTTATAGACAAATCCATAAGTAGATTGGATTTTATTCTAAAATCCAATCTTTCAAAAAAATTAAAAATGGGATTGTCCTATAAAAACATATTAAACCCAACTTATAGAAGGGAAACGGACCAAAGTAAAGCACCACTAATTAAAACAGCCAATGTTTTAGCAAGTTCTTACAAACTAGGATCAAACTTAAGTTTGTCCCTAAATTATAAGTTCTAAAAAAACCACTTTAATTATTGAAAAGAGGTAGTTGTTATTATACAATTACCTCTTTTCTTTATTTAAAAGGCATGTAAATTTAATGTTAAATGAATTTAAAAAACTACAAGAATCCTTAACAGCATAATAATAATCGCTTAACGCCACAAAAAAACTAAATATGTTCATTTGTACTGTTAAAAAACTCAAACATAATTTAAAAAAAAAATGAAAAAATTAATTTTAGCAATAGCAATTTTAGCACTTGGTTCAACAAGCTGTACTAAAGACGATAATCCTACCACAAGTAGTTCGTTTGACTTAAAAGTAGATGATTTAAAAGGTACTATTACAGATGGCACTGTAACATTAGATGCTACACAAACATACACACTAACTGGTGGTTTAGTTGTAAAATCTGGTGCTACATTAATTATCCCTGCTGGAACAAAAATTCAATCAGACCCAACTGCGGATACTGAAAAAGCTAAAACAATTTTCATAGCCGTAGAAAGAGGTGCCAAAATATTCATTAATGGTACTTCTGCTAAACCTGTAGTTATGACATCTGGTAAAACAACCCCTGCCGAAGGTAACTGGGGCGGTTTAATTATTTGCGGTGATGCAAAGGTTAACACTGGCGACAATGGAACTTCTGAAGTTGGTGGTTTGCTATACGGTGGCAACAATAATGCTGATTCATCTGGGTCAATTACTTACTTAAAAATCTCCTATACTGGTTCTAAATTTAGTGATACTAAAGAATATAACGGTGTTTCTTTCTTTGGCGTAGGTAGTGGAACAGTAGTAAACAATATTTATACTTATGAAAGCGGCGATGATGCTGTTGAATTTTTTGGTGGTGCAGTAAATGCTACTAACTTAGTATTAATAAATTCGTATGATGATTCATTGGATTTCGCTGATGGTTACATTGGAACTATTTCAAATGTTTACATCTCTGGTGTTTCTTTTGGAGGCATTGAAGGTTCTAACAATGGTGCTAACGATGTAGCTTTACCTATGACAGATGCTAAAATTTCAAACGTATCAATCGTAAAAGGCTCTGAGGCTAAATTTACAGCTTCTGAAAAAGCGATCAATTTTAAAGAAGGAGGAGGTAAACAAACTTACACAAACTTATTTGTAGCCAATGATATGCCTGCTACTTTTGCTAAATTAGATTCTGGAACAGGTGCAACTGCAAGAATTGCGGCAGGTGATTTTAAAGTAAACGGCATTAACTTTGTAACTGCAAACAATACGGTGGCAACTTACGTTACAACCCAAACTGGTGCTGGTAATGGTGCAAACTTACCTACTTGGGCGACTTGGACAAGTAATTAATTAAAAACGCTGCTTCTATAAACAGAAAAGCATCCCACGTTGGGATGCTTTTCTGTTTATAGTTTATCAAAAAACCTAATTCTATTGAATTTCAGATTCCTTTAAACTCGCAATAGCGTTATTGCTATAATCTACTTCTTTTATAGTTTCATTGGTGTAATAAAACCATTTGTCGACTTTTTTACCATTATCATAATTTCCAGAAACCGTTTTTTTGCCTGCTGTATCAAAACTTAACCATTCGCCTTGTAATTTACCATCTGTAGTGTAAAATCCTGTTTGACTTACAACTCCATTGTCATGATAATAAACAACTTCAATTAAATTGGTGTCTTTGTTAAGTTTTAAATCCCTCTTTTGTTGTGCAAAAGAGACCACAGTAATTAAAAAGGCAAAAAGCAAAACTAACTTCTTCATAATTATGGGGTTTAACATTATATATATCAAATATACAACTTTACTAACATTAAAACAACGGTTTCGTAACGTTATGTTAACTTTTAAAGCATAACTATTTGTTTTAAAGCGTGTTACCAATGATAAATTTAACATTGGATTTAATAATTACTTAATATTGGCATTACAATCAACTAAATTAAAATATGGATATTCGCAAAGTCTTAAGACACTACAATTAGTTTTTCATATAATCTATTAGTTTTTGTCGACTACATTATCATGAGTTCTAATGAGGCTGCCTTAGGCCAAGGCAGCTTTTTTATTTATAAACTTAATCATTAGGTAACATTCAGTTAACATAGAATTTGGTTCTTTGCAGCGACAAAAACTAAAAACGATTAATGAAAATTAAGTTTTCAATCGTTGCATTATTAATTTATGCAACTACTTCGCTGAGCGCACAAGACATTAAAAGCTCTAAATTTGGAAAAGGTCTATTAAACATAGTAGGGCAAGATAGTTCTTGGGCCATGAAAGTAGGTTTAAGAACCCAATTTTTAAGTGAATCTGTTTGGGAAGAAAACCAAAAGAACGAAACCAGTTTTATGGTTCGCAGGGCACGACTTCGCTTTGAAGGTTTCGCTTTTAGTCCGAAAATCGAATATAAGTTACAGATAGGGTTATCAAACTCCGATATTTCGGGAGCATCCATATATACCGATAACACCCCCAGATATATAAGGGATGCCGTAATAATATGGCATTTCCATAAAAACTTCCAGCTTTGGTTTGGCCAAACCAAATTACCGGGAAACAGGGAGCAGGTAATTTCATCTGGCAACCTTCAATTTGTAAACCGCTCGTTGCTTAACAATATGTTTTCTATTGACCGCGATATGGGTTTCCAGCTACACCATCATTTCAATTTAACAAAATCTTTTGTGGTTAAAGAATCCTTTGCCTTTTCCCAGGGTGAGGGCAGAAATATAACCACCGGAAATCTTGGTGGCCACCAATATACCACACGTTTAGAATTATTGCCCTTTGGGGAATTTGACAATAAAGGCGATTATTCCGGTGGCGATTTAAAGCGCGAGGCATCACCAAAACTGGCCCTTGCCGCATCGTATGATTTTAACAACAAGGCTGTAAAAACACGAGGCAATCAAGGGTCGTATATGACAATTGATGGCGGCAATGGGCTGTTTGAAACCAACACCAACACGGTTTTTGTAGATGCCATGTTTAAATACCATGGGCTTTCACTAATGGCTGAATATGCCAATCGAGATGCCAAAAATCCGTATGCCAAAAATACCGATGGTACCTTAACCCGTGCCGAAGTACAGGTTGGCAGTGGCGTAAACTTACAAGCGGGCTATCTTTTTAAAACCGATTGGGAACTTTCCGGGCGCTATACCAATATTACTTTAAACAAAACCATTACAGGGAAAGATGCCGAAAACCAATACACAATGTGTGTTTCAAAATATATAGTAGGACATAATTTAAAATTACAGTCGGATATCAGCTATTTGGATGTTGCGAACAACAACAATCAATTAATGTATCGCCTTCAATGCGAGATTCGCTTTTAATAAAAAAACATAACAATTTGGTAACTTAATAACCATAAATACACAAGATATTTGTAAACATATTTAACTAACTATGGATAATATTTACTTATTAATGATCATTGCCCTTGCCATTTTAGCGATTGCCGATTTGGTAGTGGGCGTAAGCAACGATGCCGTAAACTTTCTAAATTCTGCCATTGGCTCCAAGGCCGTTTCTTTTAAAACCTTGATGATTGTGGCAAGTTTGGGCGTAACCATTGGTGCCGTTTTTTCTAGCGGAATGATGGAAGTAGCACGTAATGGGATTTTTGTTCCGGGAGAATTCGTTTTTAGCGAAATCATGATTATTTTCATGGCGGTAATGATAACCGACATCCTCTTACTGGATTTTTTCAATTCCATTGGCATGCCTACCTCAACAACCGTTTCCATTGTATTTGAGTTATTGGGCGCTGCCGTTGCCATTGCTCTCATCAAAATAGGGAATTCAGGAGGCACATTTAGCGATTTACTTCAATACATTAATACCTCCAAAGCCTCTGAAATTGTTTATGGTATTCTGCTCTCGGTAATCATCTCCTTTACCGTGGGTGCTTTTGTACAATGGGTAGCACGGGTTTTATTATCCTATAATTTTGAAAGGAAGGCAAAATGGGTAGGTGCCCTATTTGGGGGGTTGGCCATCACCTCACTTACTTATTTCATTTTCCTAAAGGGTATAGGCGGTACTAATTTTGCCAAACAAACCTTTGCCATTACCAATGGGGAAACCATAAAGGATTTTTTAGAGCATAAAGTATATAGTATCGTTGCGCTTAGTCTTATTTTTTGGTCGTTATTTTCTTATGCTTTAATACTATTTGCGAAAGCGAATATCTATAAAATAGTGATTATTATAGGCACCTTTGCCCTGGCATTGGCCTTTGCGGGCAACGACCTGGTTAACTTTATTGGCCCATCTACCGGAGCTTATCAGGCGTATTTAGACTTTATGAATCCTGCCATTAACACCTTAGGGTTACCCGCTACCGAGTTTACCATGCATAGCCTTGGTGCCAAAGCTACAACCCCAACATTTCTACTGCTTTTTGCGGGCGTCATCATGGTATTAACGCTTTGGTTTTCATCAAAAGCAAAAAGCGTTGTAAAAACCTCGGTCGATCTAGCAAGCCAAAGCAGTACCAAAGAGCGTTTCCAGCCTAATTTTATGTCGCGCAGCTTTGTTCGATTTGCCATTTTAATGTCGCAAGTTTCTGCTTATTTATTGCCCAAAGCTTGGCAAGCGCGCATAGACAAACAATTTGAAGTGCCCGTTATTAAACTTAGTAAGGACAAAAAACACGAACTTCCTGCATTCGATTTGGTTCGTGCCGCAGTAAACCTTATGGTTGCAGCCGTATTAATTTCCATCGCAACGTCCTATAAATTGCCCCTCTCAACTACTTATGTAACTTTTATGGTTGCCATGGGTACATCGCTTGCCGATCGTGCCTGGGGCGCAGAAAGTGCCGTGTACCGTGTAGCTGGAGTAATAAACGTTATTGGCGGTTGGTTTTTTACCGCATTTAGTGCCTTTATGGCAGCCGCTTTGGTAGCCTATCTTTTAAACTTGAATGTTGAAATTATGTTCCCTATATTATTGTTTGTGGCGTTCGCTTTATTGGTACGCAGCTCGTTGGCACACAGAAAAAAATCTAAGGAACTCAAAGCCGAAGACAGCTTAACAAAGGCGGAAAGCAGTTCCATTCAAGGGGTTATCCACGAAAGTGCCAACAACATCGCCAATGTGGTTAAACGCGGCAATAAAATATACACCAATGCCATTAACGGACTCGCCCTACAAGATTTAACTTTGTTGAAAAAGAACAAAAAGCAAATCGTGAAACTATCGGAAGAAGTGGACGAATTGCGCGACAACATCTTCTATTTTATTAAGAATTTAGACGAATCGAGCCTAGGTGCCAGCAATTTTTACATCCATATTTTGGGCTACCTTCAAGACATGACCCAATCCTTGGAGTACATTACCAAAGTAAGCCATAAACACGTTCATAACAACCATAGAAAACTAAAATTTAACCAAATAAAAGAACTGAAAGAAGTAGATGAGCGTTTTGAAACGTTTTTCAATAACACCAAAAAAGCTTTCGACTCCAGGTCTTTTGAGGAAATAGGCATTATTTTAGGTAGAAAAGAGGAAATTTTGGGCTTGGTAAGTTCGAAAATCCAGAAACAGGTAGAACGTACCCGTTCAGAGGAATCGAGCCCTAAAAACACCACCCTGTATTTTAGCATCTTATTGGAAACCAAAGATTTATTGAACGCCACCATGAATCTTTTAGAAGAATATTACAAAGCACACGACGGCAAAGTAAAACCTGCCACCGTAGCGCCTGCTCACCATTTAGAAGCCAAAAAATAGTTTAGTTGATGATATAAAGCCATCAAATTACGATGGCTTTGTTTTTTTTATCATTAAATTGGGTATATCGTAGCATAATTTGGTGTTCAGTTATTTACTTTTGTGAAAAATTTAAAATAAGATAAAATGATTTCGGTAAACGAATATTTTGATGGCAATGTAAAATCGATGGGCTACAAAACCGCCACAGGAACCTCCACCTTAGGGGTTATGAACCCAGGCAGCTATGAATTTGGAACTTCACAACACGAAACCATGCGCGTTATTGAAGGTGAAATGACCGTAAAACTGCCCAACGCTACCGATTGGAAAACATTTAAGGCAGGAGAAGCTTATGAAATTGATGCCAACAAAAAGTTTCAGGTTAAGGTAACGGTGCAAACCTCGTATTTGTGCCAATATAAATAACGGTTGCTCGTAAATTTTCGGCAAGGTTTGGTACTATTTTGAACAGGATTCAAGTAAAATAACCTCCTGTTTGGATATCATACACTTATTTATAGAAATTCATTTCATCCAAATATTCCCAAACATGTTCTGGCAATAGTGGCTTTACGTTTTTGCCTTCTTTAATGGCTTTTCGGATACTGGTTGAAGAAAGTTGCATGATGGGCGCGTTTATATGATGGATTTTTTTGTGCCCATCAAACTGTGCCGTTACTTTTTTATCGGATAATCGGGGATACACGTAAATATCGTGGTTTTCTAAAATAACATCGTAGTTTTTCCATTTATGAAAACCATCCAAATTATCTTCGCCCATAATTAGGGAAAACGCATAATTAGGATGTTTTTCCTGCAAATATGCCAATGTATTTACGGTGTAATTGGGTTGTGGCAAACCAAATTCTATGTCGCTTGCTTTTAGTTTTTTATAGTCTTTGGTAGCGCGGTATACCATTTCCAAACGTTGGTAATTATCCAGCAAACTGCTTTTCTTCTTAAACGGGTTGTGTGGCGTTACCACAAACCAAATTTCGTTTAAATCGCTGTATTCGGCTATATGGTTGGCAATAACCAAATGCCCTATGTGAATGGGGTTAAAAGAGCCAAAATACAATCCTATTTTCATGTTTTTAACGTTAAGAATTTACAAAATCACTTACCAGTTTTTGCGTTTCTTTAAGGGCTTTTTCCAAATCGTCGTTTACCACAATCACATCGAACAGGGGTGCGGTAGCCAATTCTGCCGAGGCCTTGGCGACACGCATATTGATTTTATCGTCGGTTTCGGTTTTACGGTTTTTTAAACGGATTTTAAGTTCATCAATACTTGGTGGTTTTATAAAAATGGCCAAGGTTTGCTCAGGAAATTTCCGCTTAATGCGCAAGCCGCCCGATACATCAATATCAAAAATAACGTTTTTGCCCATGGCCCAAATACGCTGCACTTCGGTTTTTAAGGTGCCATAAAAATTATCGCGATACACTTCTTCCCATTCCAGGAACTCGTCGTTTTTTATTTTGTTCTTGAATTCCTGTAATGATAAATAATAATAATCTTTACCATTTACCTCGGTACCGCGTCTTTCCCGGGAAGTTGCCGAAATAGAGAACTCCAGATTCAATTCCTTTAAGGTTAACAAATGCCTTACAATGGTTGTTTTTCCTGAACCTGATGGCGCCGAAAACACAATGAGTTTGCCGGTTTTTGTAGTTTCTTGGTTTGTCACGAATTTATTTTTTTATTGGTTTGGTTTTAGGCGTTTTTTGTTTAGTGTTTCGTGCTTGGATTTTTTTTAGGTGTATATTGAATTCACTTGTAATTATCATCAAATCGCTTTTGCAATATGTCCGATTGCATTTATAATATTCGCATTATTTCCATATCCCAAAACAGTATTCAGATATTCGGCAGTCATTTCATTGCTGTTTAAATAATCAGTCATGTAAAATTTTGAAGTTCCCATTTTTCTATTTTTGTTTTATTCCTTCCAGATTTCTTTCGCTTTCTTGATGTCTTTATTTAGTCGATATGTCTCCACCAATTAGTAATACAATTTTTTTTCATATTTTTCTTTGAGATAAATACGATAACCTGTTGCGAAATCTATTTGCAGTTCACAATTTCCATCGCCAACTGATGTCTTGGATTTATTTTATTTATTCGTTGGTCTTGTCTGCTACTTTTTCCATGCAGTATGGGCAAGCAACCCAAAGCTTTTCGAGCTGGCTGAAACACTTTTTACAAGTGATTACTTTTTCAACTACTGACTTTATTGGTATAGCCGACCGAACTGTGAAAATGGCTGGAATTTCTTTTAAAAAACTTGATTCGTTTCCTTTCTCTGTTATTAAAAATAGTTTGTCTTTGGCCCTAGTAATTGCAACATAAAATAGTCGTCTTTCTTCTTCTATTAGCAAATCGTGATTTGCTTTTTTAATTACTTGAAAAATTCTGTCCTCCAACCAAATATCAGGGAAACCACCGTTTCCCTCTGACAAGCCAAGTATAAAAACAACTTTTGCTTCAAGTCCTTTAGCTGCATGAATCGTTTTTCCTTGAACTTTTATTCCCTCGTTCTTGAAACGAAAGAAATAAGGAGTAAACATTTTGCTTCTGCGGTAGAGAAATAAAATATCATCATTTGTCAGGCCTTCATCTAAAAGTTCTTTTACTTTGTCAAAACAGAATTGTATGTTTTCATCCTCGCTGTTTCCTGAATAAACAACAATTTTATGTTCAGATTTTTTTGAAGAGTGAATTTCCTTTTCAACTTTAAACTTATTGTGTTTTATTACTTCGTTACTTGCTCCAACAATGTTTTGAGTGCTACGATAATTCAAATTAAGCTTTACAACTTTTGCATTTGGAAAATGGTTTTCAAAGTCAACTATATAACTCACGTTAGAACCTCTGAAACCGTAAATGCTTTGCCAATCGTCACCAACACAAAACATTTGAGTTTGGTCGGTTAGTAAAAGTTTGATTAGCTCAACTTGCAAATTATTTACGTCTTGAAACTCGTCAACTAAGATGTATCGGTATTTGCTTTTGTATTTGTTGGCGATGTCGTTATGGTTCTGAAAAAGAGAAGTGCTTCGTGAAATCAAATCATTAAAATCAAGATAAGATTTGTCTGTACAGTAATGAATGTATTTTTCAACTATTGGAATTGCTAACTCATAAAAATGTCTAACTCTTTCGTGTTGGTCTTGTCTTGCGTCATTTAGAACTTTCTTCAAGTCTGTGTTCTCAACTTTTATCATGTCTGTAATTCGCATGATTTGAGTAACGAATTCTTTTATACTTTCATGGTATCCGTTAAATTCTTCTTTGTAAGTGAGTGAAACTGTTTTGTGATAATTTGAAGGCAAACGATTTTTTACAACGCTGTCCAAAGTATGGTTGAACAAAGCAGAGTCTTTTGTCATACTTTCAAAGGTCTTTACTAAGAGTAGATTTCCCTTTTGAAATTGCTCTTCCTTGTCTTTTGTAGAATAGCTTTTATCGCTTACATGTTCAATATAAAGGTTCGCTTCGGGTATATAAAAGTCGGGGTGAAAAGGAAAATCCTTGACATTTAGTAAAGGTTCATATTCATACTTTATGCTGTGGCGGTAAAACCAATCGGCAATAAACTGTTCGGATTTGGAACGGACTTTCGTTCCATCAAGAGTTGTGAAATATTTGCCGTCTTTCGGCAAATATTTTCCATCTGTTTTCTTAAGGTGTATTTTGTCTATGACGTAATCTAATACATAGCGTTTCAGTTGTAGCAAAAAATCGGTGTCTTGACATTGCTCAATTAAAAGTTTGTGGACTACTTCAAAAACTGTTTCGGGGGCAACATGTTTTGCAAGTTCATCTTCTTCATCTCTTTTTTCATCTCCTATGATTCTAAATTTGTTGTCAAACTCATTTACACCATAGTTCCGTAATATAGTGTAACAAAAACTATGAAATGTCCTAATGGTTAAACCATCAATCCATTTATATTTTTTTTGTTGGCTGAATCGTTCCTTGTCTTTTTCTAATTTGCTCAAATGCTTGTCAGACATCAAGACTTCATATTGCCCTGTTGTGTCTGCTGAAACAATTAAGCGATCAATCATTTCGTTTGTGGCGTTCTTAGTAAAGGTAATGGCAAGAATACTTGATGGACTTACACCTTTTTCCTCGATTAAATAGATGATTTTTTGAAGTAGCGTTTTGGTTTTTCCCGAACCCGCACCAGCCAAAACCAAAATACGTTTGTCTTCACTAACAACAGCCTCACATTGTTTGTCGTTAAGAGTGCTTAAATCAGTTTTATTTGTTGTCAATTGCGTTTAATTTTTATTGTTGCAGATTTTATATCAAAATTATTTTCGCCCAAAGTCAGCAGGATTTTCACCCCAAGCTTTAGTTTCCCACTTCAATATTTCGTTCTCATATTCGTTTTCGTTGAGCCATTTTACTGCTCTGTCCAACAGGTCAAAAAGTTTTGTGTTTCTTTCGTTACGCTCATGGTTAGTTCTTGCCTCCTTGTCCCGAACCCAACCAATTGCGTTTTGGCTGTCCGAATAAATTGGAAGTGTGATATTGTGTTTTTTGCAATGCGCAAGGGCATGAACAATTCCTAAAAACTCAACTATATTATTTGTGCCGTCCTCCAAAGGTCCAACTCTAAAAATTAATTCTTTCGTTTTTGTGTAAACCCCTTGATATTCTACAACCCCTGTTGATGTGTTCCAAGCACCGTCAACCGAAATACTTTCTTCAATGGGTTTGCCAACTAAAAGTAATTGTTCTGGAGTTAATTCGGTTTCAAAAATATCTTTACCGATGTAGTCCCAGTATTCGTCTTTGAATGCTTGTTCTGCTAATTTTCGTGTCTTAAAAGCTTTATAAACCGCTTTTGGAAACTTATCAGTTTGTGCTTTGCAGTCGTCCCAAGTTTCAAAAACACCAGTTCGTCGTCCTTTCCATACAACGTAAAATATTGGTTTTGCCATTGTCTAAAAATTTTTCTGCTTGTTTTGTGTAGTCAGTTCAAATTTAGTATTGTTCCCAAGCCCTGTCTCCAACTTTAAAACAAACACATAATTACCATAAAACATCCTACCCTAAAGCACATTCAACAGTTGCTCCTTAATTTTTTCCAGTTCATCTTTCATTTGCACTACCAACTGCTGCATGGGCGCATAGTTGCTTTTGGAGCCAATGGTGTTGATTTCGCGACCCATTTCCTGACTGATAAACCCCAGCTTTTTTCCGTTGGAATCTTTGGAATGGATGCTTTCCATAAAATAATTAAGGTGGTTTTTTAATCGTACTTTTTCTTCGGTAACATCAAATTTTTCAATATAATACACCAGTTCCTGCTCAAAACGGTTTTCGTCGTACTTCTCTTTTAATTCCTCAACGCCTTTAAGCAAACGCTCGCGCACGCCCTCTATGCGCGCAGGGTCCATGGCGATAACCTGGTCTAGCAAATTGCCAATAATGTTAACGCGTTTTATAAATTCCTGCTCCAGTACTTTGCCTTCATCTAAACGGTGGCTGTTTAAATCGTCAATGGCATTATCAATTTCCGCAGCTATTAATTGCCACTCGTTTTCGTCAATTTCTTCGCGAACGGTGTTGAGGGCATCTGGAAAACGTACGGCCATCTTTAGCAATTCAATGGCATCACCATCAACCACTTGCTTTAATTGCGCAATGTACTGTTTAACTACAGGTACGTTTATTTGTGTTGAGGTGTCTTCGGCGGTCGCTTCTACATAAATGGAAAAATCGATTTTACCACGCTCAAGGGAATCGGCCAGCAATTTCCTAACGGATAGTTCTTTTTCACGGTAAATAGAAGGCATTCGGGCACTTAAATCGAGGCTTTTGCTGTTAAGCGACTTGAGCTCGATGGTTACTTTTTTGGTGGGCAATTGCAATACAGATTTTCCGTAACCTGTCATTGAATATATCATAAACGTGTGTATTAAGGTTTACAAAGATAATTAAAACCAAAAGGTTAGAAAACTCTTTGCGCATGTTATTCAAAAACGGGTGCTTCCGCGGAAATCGAATTTTTTAAGGTTGCCCGGTTACATTTTGAAAACCCATGATGCCGGATTTTCAGTAACTATCCCTTTTGAAATTGAAAAACTAAGGATGGTTTCCCCGTTTGCGGGATTGGTAAACACTTCGCCAATAACCTGTTTGGTGGTTACTTTGTCGCCCTCCTTAACATATACGCTCGACAGGTTTTTGTAAAGCGTAAGGTAATCGCCATGACGAATCATTACGATGGGGTTTACGTTTTTCATTTTAAGCACAGAACTTACTTCGCCATTGAAAACCGCACGTACTTTTGCGCCTTTTTCGGTAGCAATGCGCACCCCGTTGCTCTTGATGGTTAACGATTTATCCAACGGATGTGGTTGTGTGCCATAGCCAAGTGTTACATAGCCTTTTTCAACAGGCCACGGTAATTTGCCCTTGTTGGCCACAAAACTGGCCGCCAATATTTTTTCTTCGGCGGTTAATGCAAAATTTGAAGCGGTTTTTGCATTGCTAACGCCCGCTTTTTTATTCGATTTGGCAATGGCCTCCTTAATAATACGGTCTATTTCGGCATCAATCCTATCGGCTTCCTGTTGTTTTTGCTTTATTTGAGCCGCATACATTGAAAGGTTCTTTTTAATGGATTTCATTAACTCTTCGTGCTGTTTGCGCTCTTCTTCCAGGGTTTTTTGCACTTCCCTGTTTTCGGCAATCAATTTTTTCTTGGCTTCCTGTTGTTTTAAAAGGTCAACATTGGTAGCCTGTAGTTCGGTGCTTTTTACTTTAATGGTTTCCCCTTGCTGCTTTTGGTGGTCGGTATATTGTTTCATATACTGCAGGCGTTTGTAGGCTTGCTTAAAATCATCGGCAGAAAGCAGGAACATGATTTTACTTTGCTGGTTCTTACTTTTATATGATTTTACCATCATTTCAGCATAATCGGCTTTTAAAACCTTGAGTTCTTCACGCAATTCCGTGATTTTTCGCTGGTTCCTGTTGATGTCGAGCGTTAAAAAATTGGCCTGTTGGTTGGTAACTTTTATTAAATTATCCAAGGCTTTTATTTTTTGCTGAAAACTTTGGATCAAGTTTAATTGCGATTTTTCCTTGGATTTATTTTCATTTCGCAATTGGGTAATTTTTTGTATTTCCAAACGAAGTTCTTGCCTGCGCGCCTCCAGTTCTTCCTGTTTGGTATTTTGTGAAAATGCGAGAACACTACCTAACAAAAAGCTTAATAGTGCAACAATTTTGAGGGATTTTTTAGGTGTAAACATTACAATTTAATTTCTTTAAAACCAGAGGGTATTTTATACGGAAAACTTACATCTTCATTTAACGTAACGTTTTTAAACTCCAAATCGATGTTGGTTTCCTTGTTGCCCTCTACGGCGATTATTTTTATACGTTCCGGAAGTGTTTGTTTTTCAACTTCTTGATAGGCAGCGTAATCAATTTGCAAATGCCGAAATTCTTTGGGTTGCGATAGTTGCTGCGATTTTAATTTAAAATGAACCGGGTCGAGCAAAAAGAAAATCTCAAACAAGGCACGTTGCTCCTTTGGTTGAAGAATGTATGCTTCCTGGTTTACCGAAGCTTCATAATCGGAAGCGTTCAAGTTAAATATGGGATTGCCCAACAACAGGTTCTGTACTTTTTCAAAGTCTAGTTCGGTGCCCAAAATACTGCTTAAATAGGTATAATCGCCTTCAAAATAGGTATTATCAAGCTTATTATAGAAACTTACTTTTTCGGGGGTTATCAATGCCTTAACTACCGAAAACGAGGCACTTAACCACAAAACCTCATCTTTTTGTACCCTAAAATTTACCGTGTATGCCGCCTGTTGGTTATCGCCTTGGGCATAGGTTATTTTAAGTTTGGATTGCAGCGTTTTAAAATTGGGGGCTTTTTTGGCGGTTTCCTTTAAAAGTTGTTTGGTCGATAATTTAAAATTGGCCTCACCACCGCCAAGGGTTCTGGACGATTTACACTGAAATACCAATAAAACCATCAGGGATAAAACCAAGTACTTAAATTTTTTCATTAATTGGAAGTTTCTAATTGTTTTGCTTTATCACTAAACGTTTTTGCCTTGGTGGTATTGTTTTGCAACCCATAAGCCATACTTAATTGTTTGTAAAAATCGATTTCCATTTTGGGGTCGTCGATAATATAATCCAGCCCCGATTCTAATATATCGATGGCCTGTTTTGATTTGTTTAATTGGTTTAAAGCTATCCCATTAATTAAATAAAATAAGGGTTGCGACGGGTACTTTTGAAGCACCTCACTGCTCTTTTTTTCTGCCATTTCAAACTTTTGCAAATCTATGTAAAGTAACAATACATTACGAAGCAGGTTAAAGTTTTCTGCATCTATTTTTAATGCGGCCTCAAAATAGGTCAATGCTTTGGGCTTGTCTTTTCTGTTCAGGTAATAATTGCCCAGTTCTGTTAGGGTTTTACTGTTGTTGTTGTCGCCAATCAACGTGGTGGCCTCGACCAAATCGGGTTCGTACTGTGGATTGTTGCCCACAAACTGCACAAAATCGGTAAGTACTTTTAGTTTCGCTTCGGGTTTTATTTCAGGACTTTTAACCACAATTTTCATCGATTCAATGGCTTTTTCCGCATTATTGGCATCCAAATAAAACTTGTACAAAGCCAAATGCACCACTTGCGAATTCGGGTTTATTTTTAACAGCTCCTGCGCGGTCTCAAAGGCTTTTTTGGTTTCGTTATTTTCGCTGTAGCGGAAAATAAGCTGTAAATAATTCGATTCCTTATCCGGATTTTCCTCCACACGCGCTTCCAAATTTTTTATTTGGTCTTTTTTGCGGCCGGTAAGCTCATAAATTTGATTCCGCATGAGGTCGCGCCCCACCGAAATCCCAAACTCGGCATCCAAAGCATCTAAAATTTTTAAGGCTTCGTTATAGGCTTTTGTTTTTACATACAATGCCGCCAAATCTTCCTTGTAATCGGGGTGGTATTTTACCAATTGTCTCACGGTTTTTATGGCTTTATCGTAGTCGTTTTGCTCCACATAAAACCCGTAAAGGGCATCCAGATACCACTCGTTTTCGGGTTCTTTCGCAATGGCTTTTTTAAAAGCCTCTTCGGCAGCACCAAAGTTTTTTAGCGCACTGTAATTTTTGCCCAATTCAAAATACAATACGGGCACCGCATCATCAATGGCGATGCATTTTAAAAACGCTTCCACCGAACGATCGTAATTTTCAATCGCTTTTTGCTTTAACCCTTCATAAAAAAGCTCTTGAAACTTGTCTTCAACATCGCCCAAATCGTCGTCGGGTTTTTTGTTTAAATCTACTTGCGCATGGTTTATCTGCGGAAGCAAAATAGCTCCGACGAGAAAGATGAGTATGTAGATTTTTTGTTTCATTTGATGCCTAATGCTGAATTTATTTTGGGCGTTACCTTTATCCTGAAACAAGTACAGGATAAAGGTCGGGCTTTCCGCTATATCTTTTTTGCTTTTAATGGCAAAAAAGGATGCCGCTGCAATCCCTAACGCAGGTGTTTGCTGTGTTTTTGGTTTGATTGCAAGGTTTTTTACCTAATAACTTACAGGTTATCCTAATTATTTTGTTTTAATGCTTTCATTTTCTCTTTCCTTAATCTTTTAGCTTTTTCCTTATCCGTTTCAATTTCAAACACTAAAGGAAGCGCATATTTCTGGCTAATTCTTTTTCCAGTATGTTCTGCTGGAACCATTTTGGGAAGTTCACTTACAACGCGAATAGCTTCATTCTCAAATTCAGGATGTACTGACCTTGCCCTAATATTTACAATATCCCCATTTTCGTTAATGGTAAAAAGTACATCGACTTTAATCTGGTCGCCTCCTTTGTATTTTAATGATTTTGCAATACTGTCGAATCTTGATTGGTCAGCAGCTTTAATTTTTTCCGATATTGTTTTAGCGCCTCCATTTTGACTGAAACATAAACTTGTTACAAATAATAATGATAAAATTTTACTCACATACAATTATTTTCAAGACATTATAACTTATCACTTTCACAGACCTCACAGGTTTTCAAAACCTGTGAGGTTTTAGTTTTCCACAAATTAGCAGGTAATTTAGTTCTAAAAATCAATTTTTATCATGCACTTAGTTTGTACCCGCAAATTATTATAAGATTCCTGCCATCGCAGGAATTCTACTCCAACACCGAATAATCGCCGATACTCACACGTTTAAAATGACCATCATACACCACGTGGTTTCCTATCATGGCTTCTTGCAAATCGGCATTTTTGATGTTCGTATTCGTTTGGATCAAACTGTTTTTAATAGTTGCATTTTCGATAACCGTATTATTTCCTATTGAAACGTATGGGCCCACGGTACTGTTTATAAGCACCACGTTTTCGCCAATAAAACAAGGCTCAATAATTTTGGAGTTCTCCAGTTTTGCTGAAGTTGCTACTAATGGCTCGTCGCCATCGGCCTTTAAAAACCCCAACATACGGGCGTTGGTTTCAACGGTTATGGCTTTATTGCCGCAATCCATCCATTCGTCAACGGTGCCGGTTTTAAATATTTTTCCGTCGGCCATCATGCGCTTAATACCGTCGTTAATTTGGTATTCGCCTCCATTGGTAACGTTTTCATCTAAAATTTGTTGCAATTTTTCCTTTAAAACCGCCACATCCTTAAAGTAATAAATACCAATTACGGCTTGGTCGCTTATAAAATCTTTTGGTTTTTCAACCAACTCAACAATTTCTTGGTTGGCGTTTAATTTTACCACGCCATAGGCTTCGGGGTTATCAACTTGTTTCGTCCAGATAACGCTATCTGCTTCAGGGTCCAAATCGAATTGCGCCCGAATGAGTGTGTCGGCATACGCAATGACCGCTGGACCCGATAAGGAAGGTTTGGCACACATTATGGCATGACCGGTTCCCAACGGAAGGTCTTGGCGGTAAATGGAGGCTTTGGCACCTAAATCGGATGCCAATTTTTCTAGGCTTTCAACAACATCGTCGCCAAAAAAAGCGGGGTCGCCCAATACAAAGGCAATTTCGCTAATGGGTTGTTTTAAAACCTTGGCAATATCTTTTACCAAACGATGAACAATGGGTTGGCCTGCCACCGGAATTAACGGTTTTGGCACGGTTAAACTGTGTGGGCGAAGGCGCGAACCGCGTCCTGCCATTGGTACTATTATTTTCATAAGTCCCTCTTAATCTCCCCAAAGGAGAGAAACTATTATGTTAAACTTCTTTTAATATATACTTTTTTTGCCTCGAGTACACGAATGTTTTCATTCTGAAATCAAAAATCGTTAATCGTAATTCGTTGTTTTTTTACCTTAATATTTCCCTTTGGGGAATTAAAGGGTTTCTACTTTGTTCCTGTACTGCCAAACCCGCCTTCGCCTCTGTCGGTTTCCGAAAGTGCTTCAACCGCAACCCATTCGGCACGTTCGTGCTTCGCTATAACAAGTTGCGCAATGCGCTCGCCATTATTAACAGTGAAATTTTCATGCGATAGATTTATCAAAATCACCCCTATTTCACCTCTATAATCGGCATCAACAGTTCCCGGTGCGTTTAAAACCGTTATGCCTTTTTTGGCTGCCAACCCACTACGGGGGCGTACTTGGGCTTCGTACCCAATTGGTAATTCTATGAACAAACCTGTGCCTACAATGCTTCGTTCCAAGGGTTTTAAAATACGTGGTTCCGATAAATTGGCGCGTAAATCCATACCTGCCGAGGCGATGGTTTCGTAATTTGGTAACTCGTGACTTGATTTATTGATGATTTTTATTTTCATTATCTATTAATTTCTAAGCTGCTTCGACTGCGCTTTGCATGACAAACTTTATTTATTTAACATTCGTTTTAACTGTTTCTTTTCTGAAATACCTATGATGCCCAAAAATACGATTAACATAGAAATTCCTATTATATAATTGGTTCTAAATTCGTAAAACGACAGCACCGATAAGCCTATGGAAAGCCCTAAATACAATCCCATTTTTTTTATATTATAGGGAATTGGATAGTACTTTCTGCCATAATGATACGACAAGAGCATCATAAGGGCATAAGCCACCAAAGTTGCAACCGCCGATGCTTTGTAACTATATGCACCAATGAAATAATAATTGATTGCGAGTGTTACCACCGCACCAGCTATTGAAATATAGGCACCATACATGGTTTTATCGGTAATTTTGTACCATACCGATAGGTTGTGGTAAATGCCCAGGCAAAAATTAGCAATTAATATAATGGGCACCACCCACATGGCTTCCCAATAGGCTTCACTTCTTACAATAATGGGTTTTAACACATCGGCAAAAACCACTACAAAAAGTAAAATAACCGAACCCATGGCGACAAAAAACTCTAAAATAATGGCGTAGTTTTTCTGGGGGTTTTCGGTTTTGGCATGACTGAAAAAGAAAGGTTCGATGCCCAAGCGGTAAGCGGTTGCAAAAAGCGTCATAAACAACGAAATTTTATAACATGCAGAATACATGCCAATTTGGGTATCGGCAATATCAGGTGGCAATAACTCTTTTAGCAAAATTCTGTCGAAGGTTTCGTTGATTGAAAATGCCACTCCCGCTATTAAGACAGGAAATGCGTAACGCATCATCGATTTCCACAGTTTAGCGTCAAACACATATTTTATGCGTGCGTAAAATGGAAGCATAAGCAACAAAGCGACCCCACTGGCTATTAAATTGGCTATGAAAATATAGCTGATTTCAAAATTTGGGATATATAACATTTCAAAAAAAGAACTGTTTACTGCCAGTTTTTTTAATGCCAATAAGAAAAATAGGTTTAATGATATATTGATGAAGACATTTAATATTTTGATAATTGCGTAACGTATGGGGCGCTGTGTGGCGCGCAACCAAGCAAATGGGATGATGGCCAGGGCATCCAACAATAAAATCCAGATAACAAGATTGATATATTTAACATTGATGCCTATATAACTGGCTATTTGGCCTTGGAATAACAAGGCGAGCACAAAAAACAATAATGACGATATTATTATTGACAATGCTGAAGTACCTGTAACGGTAGCCTTATCGTCTTCTTTATTGAAAAACCTAAAAAAAGCCGTTTCCATGCCATAGGCCAAAACAACATTGAACAGTACAAAATAGGAGAAAATAACCGATACTTCGCCATACTCGGCTACTGAAGATAAAACGCCTTTAGTGGTGTAAAGTGGCACCAATATAAAGCTGAGCATTCTGGGAAGCACCGTGGCCAACCCGTAAATAAATGTTTGCTTAAATAATGTTCTTAATCCGCTCAATGTTATGTGCAATACGTTGTGCTAAAAGTAGATAATTCAGCACAGCTATAAAAATAAACACTAAAAATAAAAAAGCCTCATAGATTATGAGACTTTTTTATTGATTTCTAGCCTAACTATAAATACCTTTTAAGAACTATTGACTTAGCATTTTTTAAAGTGACTTTTACAAGATAAATACCCGACAGTAAATTTTCATTTTTCATTTTTTGTCCTAATATGCTATATACTTCAATAACAACATCTTTAGAATTGGATATAAATTTTTTGTTTTTAGCAATTATTTTTAAGTCAGCTACTGCATGTGCTTCCGTATTTAAAACAGCGCCTGCAATTTCTATATTATTTATTGAAGGATATGTTGTGCCCGAAGTAGTTAAAATTCTAACCTCATCAACGTTATCAAAATCTGAATTTAGCGAAACATAAATACTACTAGGATTATTATTGCCAACAAACGTTGTTATGGCAACTTGCGCTCCATCTTTAAAACCAGTAACTGTCATAGGTTGACTATTATTGTTACCCCAATCGTACCAACCAAAGCCGTTAATTTGAAATTCTAAGCCTGCGGTTTCTTTAATAATTTGACCTTTAAAACTTGCATCCCCGGTAAAATTAAAAGTTGTTATGCCGTTAAAGCCATTATTAGTAGCCAAATCTACATTTGAATACCATTCCATTTTATTGATATTATTTAATGAAGCATCTACGTTATAAATCTGAATTGATAAACCTGGAATATTTGTAGAACCACCTTCTCCATCCATAGCAATACCATCATTCCATAAATTTCCTGCATCCGAGGCAAATGTTAATGTTTGTGCTTCAGCATGATAAACAAAAATTAAAAATGCCAAAGTTAAAGTTAAGAAGTAATTTTTTTTTCATAGTAAATTTAGGTTAAGTTAAAAACAAATACAAAGGTATTAAACAGGTTCAAACAATGTACGAATAAAACCAAGAAACTACCGCTTCACCTTGTTAATTTGTATTTTGTCGATTTTTTTTAAATATTAGCACGTAAAAAAGCCTCAAATACATGAGGCTTAATGTTATTAAATAAGGTACTGAAATAAATTCAGCATAGTATTAGCTACTTAAGGCTTCCGCACCACCAACAATTTCCAAGATTTCGTTGGTTATGGCTGCTTGACGTGCTTTGTTATAGGTTAATTTAAGTTGGTCGCGTAACTCGGTGGCGTTATCGGTTGCTTTGTGCATGGCGGTCATACGTGCACCGTGCTCACTGGCAAAGGAATCCCTTATTGCTTTATACAATTGGGTTTTTAATGACTTAGGAATTAATTGCTCAACAATTTCCAGTTTTGATGGTTCAAACAGATAATCTGCATTGGTGTTTACGCTTCCTGCAACGGGAACAATGGGCAAAAATTGTTCAACCATAATCTCTTGGGTTGCGGCATTTTTAAATTTATTGTAAACAATTTCAATTTTATCGAACTCACCAAAAACAAATTTATCCATTAGCATTTTTGCAATTTCAGCAACATTCTCGAAGTTTAAATCTTCATAGATCGCGCTTTCATTGGCAATTACCCTGTTTGATTTCTTAAAAGCATCATTGGCCTTTTTACCTATTGCTACATAAGATACTTCTTGGTTCGCATAGGTTTTTGTGGTTAGCCTGTTTACTTCCTTGATGATATTTGAATTAAATGCGCCCGCCAAACCTCTATTGGAGGTAATTGCAACGATTAAAACCTTTTTTATTTCACGCTGTGTTGAAAATTTACTTCCAGAATCGGCATCCAAGGTGGCACTTAAACTTTGTAAAAGCTCGGTTAACTTATTGGCATAAGGTCGCATAGCCGTAATGGCATCTTGTGCTTTTTTTAGTTTTGCAGCCGATACCATTTTCATGGCACTGGTAATTTGCATGGTTGAAGAAACCGATGCTATTCTATTGCGTATTTCTTTTAAGTTGGCCATGTTTCAAGTTATGAGTTATGAGTGCTGAGTTATGAGTTTTTAATGATTGCTACCAAAATTCTAATTAACCCCTCACACTTATTCTTCATTTCTTTTGATACTTCTCTTCCGGTTGCTTCTAATATTCTAACCAATATTTAGTTTCATCAGCTTCTTTAAGAGCAATACCAAACTTATTTTTAAAATCCTTTGCGCTAACCCCTCTTTGTGCTTCCCTAGTATTTGCTCCAATACTGGTTCCGCTTTTTAATAATTGAGAAGCTAATTCAAAATCCTTTTGTTCTTTTAACTTATCACAATATTTAACTATTTCACAGGCAAATTCGAAGCTCTTAATCCTTATAGGACTTTCGTTTAAACCCATTTCTTCTAGTTATGAGTTATCAGTTTAGAGTTATGAGTATCAAGAATGGTATAACACTCTGAACTCATAACTCTGAACTCATAACTTTTTATGCTTTGTATTTAGCTGATAAGTCTTTAGCTACGGCTGTTAATGTATCGGTAATTTCATCCGTTAATTTACCTGCCTTTAATTCGGCTAAAACCGTTGCATGTTTTGCTGTTAGGAATTCTATATAATCGCGTTCAAATTCCTTTACTTTTTCAACAGGAACATCCTTTAATAAGTTTTTGGAGCCAGCATAGATTATAGCTACCTGATCTTCAACTTTATAGGGGTCGTTTTGTGCCTGTTTTAAAATTTCAACATTGCGTTTTCCTTTATTGATTACGTTTAAGGTTACCGCATCCAGATCGGAACCAAATTTTGCAAATGCCTCTAGCTCGCGGTATTGCGCTTGGTCTAATTTTAAGGTACCCGCCACTTTTTTCATGGACTTAATTTGTGCATTACCACCCACACGCGATACCGAGATACCTACGTTAATAGCTGGACGAACTCCCGAATTGAATAAATCGCCATCCAAGAAAATCTGTCCATCGGTGATGGAAATTACGTTTGTTGGGATATATGCAGAAACGTCGCCCGCTTGTGTTTCAATAATTGGTAATGCCGTTAACGAACCGCCACCTTTAACTAAAGGTTTCAACGAATCTGGAAGGTCGTTCATGTTTTTAGCAATGCCATCATTGTTGATTATTTTTGCGGCGCGCTCCAGCAAACGGGAGTGTAAGTAAAACACGTCTCCGGGATACGCCTCACGCCCTGGTGGACGACGCAACAATAACGATACCTCACGGTAAGCAACGGCTTGTTTTGATAGATCGTCATAAATAATTAATGCCGGACGCCCCGAATCTCTAAAATATTCGCCAATAGCAGCTCCTGCCATAGGCGCATATACTTGCATGGGTGCAGGATCGGATGCATTTGCGGCAACAATGGTAGTATAGGCCAACGCCCCTCTATCTTCTAGGGTCTTGGCGATATTTGCAACTGTTGATGCTTTTTGCCCAACAGCAACATAGATACAATACACCGGCTTGCCCGCATCGTAAAATTCTTTTTGGTTTAAGATGGTATCGATGCAAACGGTGGTTTTTCCAGTTTGACGGTCGCCAATTACCAACTCACGCTGGCCACGACCAACAGGAATCATGGCATCGATTGATTTGATACCGGTTTGTAACGGTTCGGTTACGGGTTCACGGAAAATAACCCCTGGCGCTTTACGCTCCAATGGCATTTCGTAGGTTTTGCCAGCAATTGGGCCTTTACCATCGATGGGGTTTCCTAAGGTATCCACCACACGTCCTACAATGCCTTCGCCTACTTTAATGGAAGCGATTCTACCTGTACGTTTTACTGTTGAGCCTTCACTGATTTTTTTTGAAACCCCTAACAATACAATACCAACGTTATCTTCCTCAAGGTTAAGAACAATGCCTTCCAATCCGCCATCGAATTCAACTAACTCACCATATTGTGCGTTTGCCAATCCATAAGCACGTACAATACCATCACCTACGGTTAAAACAGTTCCAACTTCATCCAATGAAGCGCTTGCCTCGAAACCGGATAGTTGTTGCTTTAAGATTGCTGAAATTTCAGCTGGTTTTACTTCTGCCATTTTTATTAATTTTAAATTCAGAATTTTAAATTCTAAATCATTTTAGTTTAACGTAAATTCTCTTTTTAATTTATTCAATTGGTTTGCAATACTTGCATTGTATTGGATGTCGCCAACACGTAAAATGAAACCGCCAATAATATTTTCATCAACAATGCCCTGTACCTCAATATCTTTTCCGGTAAGTTCTTTTGCTTTTGCCAGTACTTGTTGTTTTAAGGCATCGGTTAAGGGTACAGCCGTGGTTACGGTTGCTAGTTGAATGCCCTTGGACTGGTCGAATAATTGGCTGTACTTAGAAGCAACGTCGCCTAAAATAGCAATTCTATTGTTTGCCGCCAAGGTTTCCAATAAGCTTAGGGTTGTTTTATTGGTGTTTTTGAACACTTCCAATAAAATTGTTTTTTTGGTTGTTGCGCCTATTACCGGACTTTGAAGCGTGTCGCTTAGGTTTTTGTTTTGAGCGATGGTATCAACAATTAGCTTCATATCGTTATTCACCGTGTCGGCCGTTCCACGATCGGTTGCTAAACTTAATACCGCTTTTGCGTAACGTATTGCTGCTCTTGCTCCTGCCATATTCTAATGATTTTGAATTCGGAATTCTGAATTCTGAATTTTTTTAGTTTAATTTAGCTTCACCTAACATGGAAGCAACCAATTTTTCTTGTTTGTCCTTGTTGGATAATTCTTCGCGAATTACTTTTTCGGCAATGTCAATTGAAAGGTTTGCCACTTGCGTTTTTAGTTCGGCAATGGCTGCTTTCTTTTCGCTTTCAATAGCCGATTGAGCCTGTGCTATCATTTTGTTAGCCTGTGCTTGGGCTTCACCTTTAGCGTCTTCAATCATTTTATTTTTGATATCTCGTGCTTCCTTTAGCATTTCCTCGCGCTCAGCCCTTGCTTCCTTTAATAATTTTTGGTTATCGGCCTGCAGGTTTTGCATGTCCAATTTTGCTTTTTCAGCCGACTCTAGGGCGCCTTTAATGCCTTCTTCTCTTTTTTCAACCGCATCAAGAATTGGTTTCCAAGCAAACTTTTTCAACAATAAAACCAATACAACAAATAATACCAGTTGCCAGAAGAATAACCCTAATGAAAATTGTTCAATTAATTTTTCCATTTATATGTTTTATATTAGATACGAATTAATTTTTAATTTAAAAAACAGCTATAACCAACCGTTATAGCTGTTTTTGGTTTTTTAGGCTGCAAATAACGCAGCAAATCCAATACCTTCAATAAGTGCTGCTGCAATAAGCATAGCAGTTTGGATTTTTCCTGAGGCTTCTGGTTGGCGAGCAATAGCTTCCATAGCTTGTCCACCAATTCTACCAATACCAATACCGGCACCGATAACAATTAAACCAGCTCCTACAATGTTTGGAATAGTCATAATATATATATTAAAAATTAAACACTCAATTTATATTTTCATTTATGTTAAAATGAAAAAAACTGCCATTTAATGGCTGTCGTGATGATGCTCTTCTACAGCCGAACCAAAGTACAATGCCGATAACATTGTAAAAATATAAGCCTGTAAAGCCGCCACCAAAAGCTCTAGTAGGGCCAGCACAAACGCTAGACCAAACGATAACGAGCTTCCTAACCAGTTTTTAAAAATAAACATTAATCCTATAATACTCATCAATACAATATGTCCTGCCGTAATATTTGCATACAAACGGATTAATAACGAGAATGGTTTAATGAATGTTCCTAATAATTCTATGGGCGCTAAAATAATTTTCATGGGCCACGGCACACCTGGCATCCAGAAAATGTGGCCCCAATAATTTTTATTAGCTGTAAATGTGGTGATTAAATATGTTAGTAATGCCAACGCAAAGGTTACGGCAATATTGTTCGTTACGTTAACGCCCAGTGGTGTTAAGCCCAATAAATTAATTATCCAGATGAAAAAGAATACGGTTAATAAAAAGCTCATGTAACGCTTATAATGCTTCTTGCCAATATTAGGTATGGCAATGTCGTCGCGAATGTACAGAACAATAGGCTCTAATAATCGGCCCATTCCTTTTGGCAAGGCATCATTTTTATACGATTTGGCCATTCTTCCAAACATGAAGAATATCAACAAACCCACTAAAAAAATGACCAATACGTTTTTTGTAATTGAAAAATCTAAAGGCTTGTAGTTTGCGGCATGGTGGTGCTCATCATACCGAATTTCACCTTCAGCATTTGTTTTATAAATTTTTCCGTGATATAACTTGTAGTAATTGCCATTTACCTCTGCTACCGATTCGCCATGGTTTAGTTTAGACGACGAAAAGACTTGAAGGCCATTATCCCATAAAATTACCGGAAGCGGAAAGCCAATATGAATATGTTCACCAGCATCATTTACATAAGAATACAACCCAAAATCGTGCGTATCAAGCAAGTGGTGGCTTATATATTCCTTTATTTCAGTTTTAAGATCTCCTGCCTCAGGTTTTGTTTCTTCGTTTGCATGGGCAAAGGCGGTTACAAATATGAATAAGAAGCAGAATCTTTTTAATGACATTATGTTTTGCATATCATGTAATTAATAGTGGGCTAAAAATCCGTGCAAAGGTATGTTTTTATCTTAAAATCAAAAAACAAAATTTCACATTATTTACAAGCACAATTTATTACCTATTATTTCGCATCCAATCGGTTGAGAAGCCTTATGGAAGTTAAGGTTTCGGCGATTAAACAAATAACGTATGGCACGAAAAAAGACAGAAATTCCTGCCGCGTTATGATGCCATCGGAATGGTAGGTTGGATAAAAAACGACAAAAAAGAACGCGAACTTTACAAAACTGCCCATCATAAAAACAAAACCCAACAAATCCTTGAATTTTTTTCTAAATGCAAATAAGGCGCACATAATAGCAATTGCCAATATGGTATTTATTACATACGCTAGTATGATTTGGCTTTTAAGGACATCGGTTTTGGTATATTGTAAAATCCACACATATATAAAATAAGAACTAATGGAAACGCCCAGTATGGTTAGGATATTTACAATTAAAAGTTTTCTCATCAATCATTAAACTTCTTTAATTGCTGTAACACAACATATAAGGAAATGGCCACACCAAGTAATGTGCCCACAATTAGAAATAATTTACCGCCATCGGCATATTTTGAATCCAACCATTTGCCCAACAGCACAAATAAATAGATGGTAATGCCCATTTGAAAAGCAATTCCCGTTAAAACAACAGCATTTTTAAGCTGTTTTCCCGGTTTCTTCTGCTTGTTGTTGTCCATCTTTGCTCATTTCTTTTACGGTACCCTTCATATTGCATTTTACATTGAAGGTAGCACCCGGTTCCACAGCTAGTTTGCCTGCAACCACTTCCCCTTCTAAATGGGCGGTCGATTTTAATGTTAGGGTGCCGGATAAAGCCAGTTTTCCCGAAAACTTACCTTCAAAATAAGCATCGGTACCTTGCAACGAGCCTTTAATGAAACCGGTTTTTCCTATTACCAACTTACCATGGGTTTTAATAGTGCCTTCCACGGTGCCATCTATTCTAAAATCGCCTTCGCTGGTTAAATCGCCCACTATTTTGGTGCCCTGCGAAATAATATTTTGGCTAGAGGCAGCTTCTACGGCGTGTTTGTCTTTTTTGTTGTCAGAGAACATAATGTAGGTTATTTGGGGTTATATATGGTACTTAGATACGCATCCAAATTTTTATGGATTTGTATGATCTGATAATTGTTTGAGGTTATTGTAAAGTAAGGTTCCTTAATTTTTTTCTTATCGTCTTTCGTTAATAATTGGTCGAAGGTATTGGCTATTTGGGCATTTTTTAATCCATGCACGATTACGAAGGTTGTACTTGGGCTATACACATCCACCGATGCCGTTAATTTATGGTATTTAATGTTTTCAAGTGCCTTATCCAAGGTGTTTTTAAAAGTTTCCACTTGCTGTGGCTTGGGGTTTTCAAACTTAAAAACCACTTTATATTGGTTAGAAATGCTGTCGTTTGCCTTTATAAACTCTGAACTTCCCAATTTTGGCAACACGTTGGCTTCAATATCTTGCGCCTGTTTGCCCTCGGGCGTGTTGGCATAGGTAATGGCAACGTAATTAATGGCCTTACCGTAAGCCTCCAAACCATACAACCTGCCTGTGGCCGTAGCTTTTAAAAGCTCTAACTTTGATACTATGGGATCGCCATCAAATTGTTGGATATATGCCTCGCTTTTTGAGATAACCGCCATATATTCCTGCCTTTCAAATTGCTGATACAGTGATTCATACAAACTTTCAGGACTGTTTTCATCTTTTTCCGAAGTGGCTTCAGGATTGTTCAAAATAGTGGCATACCGCGTTTCCGGATAGTTGGTAACAATATCGGCTTTAGCGATTGATGCTTCATCGGTATTGCCCAATTGCTCATAGATTTTGTACAAATTGTATTTTGAAGGAAGAATCAAGCGTTCCTCGGGGTTGCTTTTTAGTAAATCTTGAAATTTGTTTTTTGCCAACTCGTATTCCTTAAACTTCTCTTTATAGATGAGCCCCAATTGATAATATGCGTAATTCCGTTCTTTGGAAATGCTATCAATTTCTTTTGCTTCGGTAGGGATTTTGGAAATGTAAAACTGCGGGTCGAACAGTTCGTCTTCCGAAGCGCCCGCTAAAGCTACGTTGTTTTCAATTGCGTTTATGGATGAAGCTTTTGATTTATTGCTCCATCGCCAATCGTCTTCCAACATGCGATCGCCCCAAATTTTAACAAACTCATTTTTACCATAGGCCACGGTGGTTGGATTATAAAAATAGAACATGGCCGTTTGTTGTGGCGTGCCAATGTTTTGGCGTTGTTTGTCAACCAGGTTTTTGTTAACCGTTGCCAACCCGGTATTGCGTTCGGCGGCTTCGGCTTGTTGTTTGGCTTCTTCGGCCTTCACTTTTAGTTTTTCAATAAATGTTTCAAAATAAGCAACCCTGTCGGTTTCGGGCAAATTTACCAAATACAGGATACTGTCGTTTACCTTGGCAACGGCTTCATAAAAAATAACATCCTCTAAATTATCGCGTTTGCGCTTTATGGTGCGGTAGGGTTTGGAGTTTTCCGCTAGGTGGGTCATGGTGCTATCATAATAATTGCCCGCTTCCCTGTAAAGGGATTTATCAAAATTCATGTCGCCAAGAATCTCGTAGTTTTTGGCTTTAAGAATGTTGTCGTTGGAATTGGTTCGCAAGGATTTATTGAAATAGCGTATGGCCAAGGAATCGGATTTATTGTGTAGAAAATACGCTGCTTTTTGGTGGTAAATTTTATCTAAAAACGGCCGGTTCTCGCGATTTTCCTCGAGTTCTGTAAGTCGTTCCAGTACTTCAAATTTGTTGCCGTTTTGATAATCGAAATTTTTTATTTTTTCTATTTCGGCGCTAATCATGTAGATTCTTGGGGTTTTGCGGTTTAGCTCAATAACTTTATCAAAAGCAAAATTTGCGCTATCCTTTTTTCCTAATTCGTTGTATAATTGTCCTTGTATAAAACGGTAACGCCCACGCTCGTCATCGTTTTCTGTAGCGTTTGAGGCTATTTCAAGCTGGGTAATGGCGCTATCGACCGATTTTGTGTTAAGGTATGCCTGCGCCAACATGGAGGTAGCATCTGCCAAATCTTGGTCTTTTAGTTCTTCCTGTTTTAATAAACGCTTAAGGTTTTTTATGGCTAGCGCGTCATTATCCAATCGGATATTGGTTTTTTCACGCCAAATCTTTGCTTGGTTAATCTTGTCGCTGGCTGGATATTTGTAAAGAATGAAATTGAAGGCTTCCAAGGCGGGCACAAACCGTTGATCGAAATAGCGGGCTTTCCCTAAAAGCAAATAGGCTTCATCGATTTGGGGGTTTTTTTCTTTGCCATCAATGGAAATGCTGTGTTTTTGGATGGCTTTAACGGCTTTTTCCTCGGCAGTGGTGAAATTGTCGTTTTTTGATTGTCCGGGAAGCACAATTTCCTCGGAAATTTGCATGCGCTCGATGGGCAACACATCCCAATAATTATCAAAATAGCTCGCATTTAAGCTGTTTCGGCCTGCTTCCAAGGCATTGTAGCCATTGTAAAGCGCATTAAATTCCGCAGTAACTGCGTGGAAGTTTCGGTTTATGAATTTGTCTTTCTTCCTAGAACAACTTAAAATAAGTGCAGTTGCTATAATAAATGTTGCGATAACAGGTCGTTTCAATGCTGGTATTTTTAGTGTAATAAAATAACTAAATTTTTGTGCTTATAGTATGAAAGCAGGTAAAAATAAGCATCTTTTTTCATTAACCCATAAAATGAAGGGACTTTTGGTTGAAAAGAGAGGGCAGAATGGTAGTCCGTGGCTGTTCGGTGGAGCTTTCGCCGAAATTCGCAGAGGTTGTTTTAGCTGAAAACTGCGACCACCATTGAATATTAATTTTGGCAAGCAAAATCGCGAAGTTGAAAATTGACGGAAGGTGAGCGTCAAGACAAAAACTGCAACTGCGACTGCGACCTAAAACTAAACAACAACTGCCCCAGAAAAATGCGCCTCCAATTCTTTTAACGTGGCGGCGTTGGTGGCCAAATCTTTAACAATTTCGCCCTTTTCCAGTACTACAATACGTTCGCACACATCGGTAATGTGCATTAAATCGTGACTGGAAATTAACACCGTAACCGCTTGTTTTTCGGTTAAATTTTTAATGATGCCCTTTAAACGAATTTGTGTTGTGGGATCTAAATTGGCAAAAGGTTCATCCAGAATAATCACTTCAGGATTTCCTATTAAAGCAGCAACAATGCCCACTTTTTTTTGGTTGCCTTTACTTAAATCGCGCAGGTATTTTTTCTGTTTTAAAATTTCGCCATGGAAAAAATCTTCAAAACCGGCCAAAAGTTTGTCAACATCCGCTTTGTTTTGGTTACGCAATTCACCCACGAAATAAAAATACTCTTCAGCGGTTAGGTAGCCAATTAAAAAACTTTCATCAATAAAAGACGATGTAAATGGTTTCCAATTTTCGCTTTCATGTACTGGAATGTTGTTGTTTTTTATAGAACCCGTTGTGGGCTGAATTAAATCTAAAAGCAGACTAAAATACGTGGTTTTTCCCGCGCCGTTATTGCCTACAAGCCCAAAACTTTGCCCTTTTGGAATAGCTAGCGACGGGATGTTTAAAACCAAATTGGCATTGTATTTTTTTGATAAGTTTGATGTATGTATCATGGTGTTTTTGTGTTAGTTGTTTTGATTGAATGCATCAATCATCTTGTATTTTGATTGTAAATATTTTGCCGTAATACCTTTCATGAGTTTTTGATGGAACACAATTCCTGCAATGCCCAGACTTGCCAAAACCAAACAAGCCACTTCAAAACCCACTAGAAAATAGAACAACGCAAAAATGCCCATAGGAATGAGCAGCAACGGAATGCCTAAAAGCCATTGCACGGCACCCGTGCCTTGGTAATTGAAGGCCGCTTTTTGGCTTAGGTCTATCTTTTTTCTGTTGAAAGAACCGCCATATAAAATAACATGTGTGTTAACACCTATGTTATAAATGGCCGCAACAAAATGAGCCAGCAAAATTTTCCATCCAAAAAAAACATACGGAATTCCAAGAATAAACAAAATGGCAACACTTAGCGCCATTAAAGTAAATTTAGATTGCAGGTATTGCTCGTACTTTATGTTCTGGCTCATTAACAGCTTGTAATAACTACTATCCCAGGCCGGAATAAACTGGCCGAAGTTTATCAAGAAAATGCCCGTTGAAAAAACACCTATAAACACAAAAAACCAAGGCATGCTTTGATAAGTTGGTTGGGGGTAAAAAAACAATCCGTAAAGCAATCCCATTAAAACTATCCATACGGAGGATTTACTACGTTTATTTCGCCAAATCAATTTTAAGTCCAACTGCATAAAGGGCGCAATGGCACCAAAATTTTTTGTCCACTCTAAATTTGATGTACTTATTTCGGCAACCTTTTCTTTTAAGCCACTGTCCAGAAACAATTTATTTTTTAAAATTTTAAAATTAAAAGCATATAAAGCCGCTACCATCGCGAAAGGAACGACCAGCCACACCGGATTTTCTGAAATAGCCCTAACGCCCTTTGAAAGACCTTCGGAAATATTGATAATTTGATAGTGGTTTAACCCAAAAAGAACGGCAACACCTATTAACATGGGCAAAAAGGCCAATTCAGTTTCAGCAGAAATACTTTCAATAATGAAATTAAGGTAGTTGTTTATTACCACCATTAGCACTAAAGTAAGCATCCATACCAGCATGTTACTTAGGGCGTACCCGTTAAGCATTAAAGTAATGCCAAATGGGATGATAGCAAATAAAGGCAAAAAATTTATGAAAGCCATAAGCGATTTGCCCAACACATAATTAACTATGTTTTTTCGCTTTACAGGCAAAGCCAATAAAGGCTTAACTTGCATGGTTGGGAGCTTTTGGAAGAAAAACCTAATTATTAAATCGGCTAAAACCCAAAAAAACAACAAGCCGTTAAAAACAACAAACGGATCTTGATTGGGAAACACTTCTTTAAGGATTTTAAACATAAAAAAACCCAGAAACAAAAAAATGGCAGTAAAATAAAGCGCTATAAACGCCATAAATATTTTTATGCCAATACTTTTTCCAAAACTTGCCGACCTAAAAAAAGATTTCCACTCTAAACTTATAAAATGTTTAACCATGGTAAGGGTTAGTTATATTTTTGGGCAATTTGGCTCACTTCCATGCCCCAAGCTTGTCCTAAACCCATGGCTTTTTGGGTAAGGCCCAATTGTTTTTCTGCTAATTTTTTTCCTAAATCGGTATGGTAAAAAGCGACCAACTCTTTAATTTCGCTTTGGGTAAATTCATTCATGTAAAGTTCGGCCATTTTACTGTACAACCCTTCTAAAGTGGCGTTAGCGTCTTTATTGTAGGCTTCTTTATTGGTTTCAGCAACATTGTATCCAATTTGATCAATGGCATTTTCAAAGGCTTTTCCTGCGCCAGTTAATTTAATGAACTCAATGGTTTCCGCCTTAAATTCGGCTGATTCCTGTGCTTGTGCCGCCATGGCAACCATAAATAGACCTACTAGTAAAATTTTTTTCATTTTTATAAATTATTAATTGTTATTTGTTTGAAGAATTCCATTAATTAGTACTCCTTTTAACTATTTGTTACAGGCAAAGTTAAAATTAACAAATCAACTTTACTATTTTTGTCAAAAATTAATACATGTCAACATTCCACAAACTTTCGATTAAAAATATAAAAAAAGAAGCTAATAAAGCCATAAGTATCGCTTTTAATGTGCCAGAACATTTAAAAGAAGCCTTTACTTTTAAAGCTGGCCAATATATTACCTTAAAAGCCAACCTTAACGGCAACGAGGTGCGCCGCGACTATTCATTATGCGAACCCCCAAAAAGCGGCGAACTTAAAATTGCGGTAAAAGTAGTGCACGATGGTTTGTTTTCATCGTACGCCAATTATAAATTACGAGCGGGCGATGTGCTTGAAGTGGCACCACCTAAAGGCCGTTTTGTATTTGAACCCAACGATTCCAAAACCAAAAACATTGCAGCTTTTGCGGCCGGAAGTGGCATTACACCCATTTTAAGCATTATAAAATGTGCTTTGGAAGAAGAAATACATAGCAAGGTTATTTTGGTTTATGGGAACAAATCGACCGAAGACACCATGTTTTTAAACGAACTTTTAGAGCTTCAGCATCGTTACAAAGACCGGTTTTCCATTCAATTTGTGTTCAGCCAACAAGATAAGGACGATTCCATTTTTGGTCGCATTGAAAAAAGCACCGTAAACTATGTGATGCTTAATAAGCACAAACATATTGAGGTTGATGCCTTTTATTTATGTGGCCCCGAAGCCATGATCCATACGGTAAAAGACGTACTGACCGATAACGGCATTGATGAAAACCGCATTCATTTTGAACTTTTTAAAGCAGCAAAACCTTTAGAGGTTGCCGATAAAATATCGGTTTCTGGAACCACCACAGTTACCCTTACGGTTGATGACGAAACCACAACCTTTGAAATGTCGCAAAAGCAATCGGTTTTAGAAGCGGCCTTGGATGAAGATATTGATGCCCCCTACTCTTGCCAAGGCGGTATTTGCAGCAGTTGTTTGGCCCGTTTAAAAGAAGGCGAAGTAACCATGCGGCAAAACAATATTTTAACCGAAAAAGAAGTGGCATCTGGCTTGATACTTACCTGTCAGGCACATCCAACTACCCCAACGATTGTGGTAGATTATGATGATGTTTAAAAGCCCCGAAGCCAAAGGGAATTTTTTTTGTTGCACGAAAACAGAAATTTCACGAATAAGGCTAGAAAACTTTAATACCGCGGTTTTTACTAAAAGATTTCTGCCTATGCAGGAATTAAAGACTTAATTTTTTCAATAACCGTTTCTGGCGATATACTTCCAGAAGCTTGTTTGTAATTTTCTGGATACTTATTTCCATAAATGGATGTTGGGATTTTCGGGAATTTGCTTCTATCTGATAATAGGGCATAATCGAATGGTTGGTTAAAAGGTGCAAACCCAGCAAACGGATGCGTTACGCCCCAAATGGTCACCACTTTTACGCCTAACATGGCCGCCAAATGGGCGTTCCCAGAATCCATGGCAAGCATTACATCTAAATTTGAGATGACATCCAACTCTTCATCCAAAGAGAGTTTTCCGGCAAGGTTCACAACATTCTCAAAGGTGTCTTCAATGCCATTTAAAAGGTGCGTTTCGCGTTTTCCGCCACCAAACAAAATGATTCTATACGTTTTTGAAAGGGTTTTTATTACCTGCTCCATCAAATCCAACGGGTACATTTTGCTTTCGTGGGCAGCAAAAGGGGCTATACCAATACATTTTTGGGCATCTTTTTTAATAATGCCCAAAAGGGTATTGTTTAAAGGTCTGGGCTTGGGAAAAACGGGTTTAGACACATCTATCTTGAAACCCAAATTATCAAATACATCGGCATAACGTTGATGCGTTGTTTTAAGTTGTTGAAAAATTTCACCCGACACCAATGCTTTCTTTTCCCTTCGGCCCTTATCAATTTGAAGGAAAGGTTTTCCGAAGAAAAAATATTTCAACATATTAGTTCTAAGCACATTATGTAAATCGAGAACCGCATCAATTTCCAAATTTTTTAATTCCTTTGAAAGTTTAAAAAGTCCGAATATGCCTTTATGCTTTCCACGTACTTCAGCAGGAAACACCGAAACCTGAGGCAAATCCCTGAAAAACGGTTTAAAAAACGCTCTGGTTAAAACAGTTATTTTTACATGGGGGTATTGCTGCGCAAAGGCCCGTAGCACAGGCACAACCATAGCCACATCGCCCATGGCTGAAAGACGGATGACGAGAAGGTGTTTTGACTGCTTAGACATTTAAACGAAACGCTTAAGATGAGGTTCCTACTTTTGCGGGCATTTATTTTTGTGAACGCAATACGGGGTTTAACTCCTCATCGTTATACATTTTCATTTGCTTATACACTTTCATGTACTTATCGCCTTTCTCGATATCGCTTAACAAGGTATCAATGGCCGTGCTCAAATCAACCCGTTGTTCCAACAAAATATCCAATTTTTTTTGGCAAGCTGCACGGTGGGCATCGGTAGCATCAGTACGTGTGGCCTCTTCATGCATGTGGTATATTTTTAGGGCCAGGATAGACAACCTATCGACGCCCCAAGCAGGACTCTCGGTGTTGATGGTGGCATTTGGTTTTGGCGTAACATGCTTATATTTTTCTAAAAAATAACTATCAATATATTCCACCATATCGGTTCTGTCTTGGTTGGAAGCATCAATTTGGCGCTTTAAGGTTAAGGCAGCAACGGGGTCAATCTGTGGGTCGCGAATAATATCTTCATAATGCCATTGTACGGTATCAATCCAACACTTTCTGTACAATAAATGTTCTAGTAAATCGCTTTCCGCGTAAGCGTTAACAAATGGCTGATCTACGGTGTTGATTATGTGATATTTTTCAATAACAGCTTGAAATATTTTATTGGCTTTGCTTGTAAACATGATCTATTGATTTTTTTAATTTTTGAGACGTAAATTTACACAAATTATAAGGATAACATGCTATGTTGCTTTTATGATTTGCCATTTTAAAAAACGTTGCCCTAAAATATGCTTCAATTTCGCTAACTTTACGTTCCAAAAACACCTTGTATTTTATGCATATCCATACTATTTCCAATCAAAATTCAATATTGAACAGGTTTATTTCAGAAATTAGAGATGTAAGCATCCAAAAAGACCGGATGCGATTTAGACGCAACATTGAGCGTATTGGTGAAATTTTAGGGTATGAAATGAGCAAGGTTTTTAACCACAAACCGCATGCCATTCAAACCCCATTAGGATTGTGTAATATTGAATTAATGGAAAACGACCTTGTTTTATGTTCCATTTTAAGAGCGGGCATCCCGTTGCATAATGGGTTACTCAATTATTTTGATACCGCCGAAAACGCTTTTATTTCGGCATACCGGCACCACGGCAACGACCCTGAAAATTTTGAGATTGTTGTTGAATACTTAGCTTGTCCGAACTTAACCAACAAAACACTTATCCTAGCCGACCCCATGTTGGCAACAGGACGCTCGATGTTGGCTACTTATGAAGCCTTAAAACCGTATGGAACCCCCAAAGAGGTACATTTGGTAAGCGTTATTGGCACTAAGGAAGGTGTTGCCTTTGTTGAAAAACACGTTGCCGATACCGTACATTTATGGATTGCCGCCATTGACGATGAACTTGATGAAAAAAGCTATATTGTTCCTGGGCTTGGAGATGCCGGCGATTTGGCCTATGGCAGCAAACTACAACACTAATAGCACAAAAGGCAATAGCATCAAAACCGCAAGAAACACTTCCTTAAACCATTTTTCTTCAATGGTTTCGATGTAATTGGTAATAATTATTGCCAATGGCGCAAACAAAAACAAAAATTCGCTGCCATTTTTTTTGGGTGCCTGCAATACCAATATAAAGGCGATAACAGCAACAATAATAACCATTTTGAATGATGCCCTAGATGCTTTTTTCTTCTTTTTGATGTTCTGTAAATAGAAAATGGACGACCAAATACCGAAAGACAGCAGCATGGTTATGGCCACTAAAAACTTAACGGAATTATAGGGGCTAAAATCGTAACTAATACTTTGCGATTCTTTTGATATTTCAAAATAATCGCCATAACATAGTATAGAAACACTCATTGCGATAACCAAAACGGTGCCCACACCCAAAAAAGGCAGCACCCAATGGCGTATGTTGTTATCGGTATATAAAATCAAACTTAAAATAACGGCCGCAAAAAATAGGATGGCCCAAAAATAAAATACCGATGCCACGGCTACCCACAACGCGGCATCGAAAAGTTTGCTCTTTACACTTTTTTGCGAACTTAAGCTCATAATTCGCCTAAGTGCCAACAGCAAAAAAAAGTTGGATAATAGAATATGCGTGTTGTTTGTTGTTTGCACGAGGGTTAACAGGAACAAACTAAAAAGCAAAATCTCGTAATTGTTGCTTTTGGTTAAACTGTTTTTGGTTATGATGAAATCAAACAACAAAATTGTGATGATGCAAATGGCAAACACCGCCAGTTGCTTAAACATGATGCCTAATGCCATGGGATTATCCAAAAGCCCCGTTCTAGCTGTAATAAATGCCAGTGCCGTGATAAAAAAAACAATAATAAAATTTATTGGTTTAGATTTATTAAAAATGCTTGTTATCATTAACTGTTTTTGTATTTTTGCTTGGTAAATATACTAACAATAACCGGTTAGAAAACAACAAATAGTACTTATGAAAGATTTTTTTTACGCCATAGAGGATTTATTCGTAAACGTTCTTTTTGCACCTTTTGATGCTTTAAGAACTTTAGAGCTTACAAGTTGGTTTATGGCAAATATCATTTCGTGGATTTTTATGATTATCGGGTTTGCGGCCTTTGTTTATTGGATGTTACAATTAAAAAAGTATAACGACAATAAAGAAGAAAACAAGAGCATAACGTCTCATTCGTATTTATAGATCGAACCCAATATCCTTTCGATAATACATCTTATCAAAATGTAGTTTTTCTATACTTTGGTAAGATTTTTTTATGGCCTCTTGATAGTTGTTTCCATAGGAAGTTATGGCCATAACACGACCACCAGAGGTTAGCACTTTTCCGTGTTCCAATTGTGCACCGGCATGAAAAGGGATAGAATCATGGATGGCTTCGATACCTGTTATTTCCTTGCCTTTTTCATATTCTTCCGGATAGCCACCAGAAACCAACATGATGGTTGTTGCGGCACGCTCATCAATTTCAATGGTTATTTTATCCAGCGTTCCGTTTGCCATGGCCAGCAGGATTTCAACAAAATCGTTTTTTATTCTTGGTAAAACCACTTCCGTTTCGGGGTCGCCCATGCGCACATTATATTCAATAACTTTGGGGTCGTTGCCTACTTTTATCAACCCAATAAACACAAAGCCCACATAGGGCAAGTTATCTTTTTTAAACCCGGCAATAGTTGGTTTTACGATACGTTCCTCAATTTTTTCCAGAAATTCATCGGTTGCAAATGGCACTGGTGAAACGGCACCCATACCGCCCGTATTTAAGCCCGTATCGCCTTCGCCAATACGTTTATAATCTTTGGCGGTTGGTAATATTTTGTAGTTTTCACCATCGGACAACACAAAACAACTCAATTCGATACCATCCAAGAATTCTTCAACAACCACTTTTAAGCTTGCATTCCCAAATTTAGAATCGACCAGCATGCTTTTCAATTCAGCTTTGGCTTCCTCCAAATCATTTAAAATAACAACCCCTTTGCCTGCCGCCAAACCATCAGCTTTTAAAACATAGGGCGGATTTAACGTTTCCAAAAACGTATAGCCTTTTTCAACGGTTTCTTTGGTAAAACTTTCATAAGCTGCCGTTGGTATGTTGTGACGGAATAAAAACTCCTTTGCAAATTCCTTGCTGCCTTCCAAAGCGGCCGCGGCCTTTTGCGGGCCAATCACTTTTACGTGCTTAATGGCATCATCGTTTAAAAAATAATCGTGCACGCCAAGTACCAAAGGGTCTTCCGGCCCTACAACGACCATATCGATTTTTTTGTCTAATACTAGGTTTTTAATGGCACCAAAATCGGTTACACCAATATTTACGTTGGTAGCAATTGCAGCAGTTCCTGAGTTACCAGGGGCAACAAATAAGTTTTTGCATAACGGACTTTGGGCAATTTTCCAAGCAAAAGTATGTTCCCTTCCGCCAGGACCTAGAATTAAAATGTTCATTGATTAATTTTTAAATGAAGTACAAAAATAAAATTAATGCCATGAAATCAAGACTATTTTTTAGTTACTTTACCAAAAATTACGCATTAACTTGAAATTGTTCAATCTTTCATTAAAATTTAAAGGCTTTCCATTAGAAAAAGCCAAACATATTTTGAAAACCATTCAAGATACTGATGATTTTAATGACTATCTAAAAACAAAAAAAAAAGCGATTGTAACTTACCATTTAAAGCACAATCCTTTTTACAAAAACCTTGCACAAAATGCAAACCCAACCGATTGGAACAGCATTCCCGTAATGACCAAGCGCCAATTGCAACAACCGTTAACAGAGCGACTTTCAGAAGGTTTTTCAATAAAAAATAGTTATGTAAATAAAACCTCCGGATCGTCGGGCGACCCCTTTATTTTTGCTAAAGACCCATTTTGTCATGCTTTAACTTGGGCGGGTTTTATTGATAGATATGGGTGGTATGGGTTGGATTTCAACACCTCGAAACAAGCGCGGTTTTATGGCATTCCGTTAGATAAAAAAAGCTATTACAAAGAACGTTTTAAAGATGTTTTAAGCAAACGTTATCGGTTTTCGGTGTTTAATTTAACTGATACACAATTTGAAAAAAACCTCAACATATTTAAAACAACCAGGTTTGAATATATTAATGGCTACACCAGTGCTATTGTTCAGTTTGCTAAATATTTACAACGAAAAAACATTGTTTTAAAAACTATTTGTCCGTCACTAAAAGTATGTATCGTTACTTCCGAAATGCTTTTTCCTGAAGATAGAACGCTTTTAGAAACACAATTTGGTATCGCTGTTATTAATGAATATGGCGCTGCCGAATTGGGTTTGATAGCCTTTCAAGATGCTGAAAAAGAGTGGGTTGTAAATTCTGAAGATCTGTATATTGAAATTTTAGATGAAAACAACAAGGTATTGCCCTATGGCGAGGAAGGGCGCGTTGTAATTACGGCACTGTACAACAAAGCCCACCCGTTTATACGCTACGATTTGGGCGATATTGGGAAACTTTCAAAAGAAAGTACGCCAAATAAGCCCATTTTGGAAACTTTGGTTGGCCGAACCAACGATATTGTGGCGTTGCCCAGCGGAAAAAAGGCAGCGGGCCTTACCTTTTATTACGTTACTAAAACCGTTATTGAAAAAGACGGCAACGTAAAAGAATTCATCATTGAACAGTTGAAATTGGATACGTTTAAAATAAGCTACACAAGTGCTTATGAACTTTCAGAAGAAAAATTAACCGATATTAAAAACGCTATTTCTAAATATTTAGAACCAAACTTAATGGTTTTTTTTGAAAGAAAACCTTCGTTAGACCGTTCCAACAGAGGAAAATTAAAACAATTTAAGTCGTACTTGTAGAAACAACTTGTTTTGATTTCACAAAAAAGTGTTCATATAAAAACACAAGCATACAGTAAACCGATTTTAAGGTTGAAAACCCCAAACCTTTTCTATATACCAAATAATTATGTTTAAGGAGATTCATTTTATTGGAAGACATAGAATCAGTTCTAACCCTGTAATAAGCTAACGATTCTTGAATCCCTATGGCAGGTTTTCCCGATTTTTCAATAGCATTTAACCATAATAACCAATCTTGCCGTTTGCGCAAATTGGGTGCTTTTATTTTTCCCAAAACCTTGGCGTTGTACATGCCTGTTAAATTGCCTATATAATTGCTTTTTAGCTGTTTTTTATAGGTAAGTTCGGGTAATGCCTTTATTAATAAGTTGAGCGGTTGGCCATATTTGTTTATTTGCTCGTAGCTGCTAAAACTAACAAGGCCATTTTGGGCTTGCATAAATTTGATCTGTACTTGTAGTTTTTCGGGTTTCCAAATATCATCGGCGTCCAGAAACGCTATATAATCACCTTGGGCCGCATCGATGCCCTTATTTCTTGAAATGGCTGCACCCAAATTAATATCGTTTTTTAGCAGTTTTATGTTTGGGTTTTTGGCCATAAAATTAGTAACTATCTCGACGGTTTTATCGGTTGAGCCATCATCAATTAAAAGCAATTCCCAATTTTGATAGGTTTGGTTGATAACGCTGTTTATGGTTTCTGAAATATAATTTTCAGAATTGAATAGGGGCGTTATGACGGACACTAAGGGTTTCAAAATAGTTCAATAAGCTTTTTCCTCGCCTTTCAAAGCATTGATGAATGTTTGTATGATGATTTTTAAATCCAATAACAACGACCAGTTTTCAATGTAAAAAATATCGTATTTAACTCTATTAATGATATCATTATCAGTTTCAACTTCACCTCTATATCCCTTTATTTGAGCCAAACCAGTAATACCTGGTTTTACATGGTGCCGGTAGATAAAATTATATTTGTCAATTATTTTAGAATAATCATCGGTATAAGATAACATGTGCGGTCGTGGCCCCACTACACTCATTTCGCCCTTTAGTACGTTTATGAATTGGGGCAATTCGTCAAAACTGGTTTTGCGCAAAAACTTACCAATGGCCGTTACCCTGTTATCACCTTGCTTGACATAAGTCCCTTTAACTTCTTTGGTAATAGTTAACGATCTAAACTTATAGCAATAAAACTCTTTATAGTTAATACCGTTTCTTTTGTGCCTGTAGAACAACGGCCCCTTAGATTCGAGCTTTATCAATACAAAAAGGATAACAGTTAGCCATGAGAGCACAAAAATGATTATAAACATTGAAAAAACAATATCGAAACTTCGTTTTATAAGTTTATTGATTTCATTATTCAATGTGCCTTCCTGAATGGACAAAACAGGAACGTAGCTATAATAATCTGTACGAAGTCGCTTTGTATAAAGTTTTGAGGTATTGGGCACAAATTTGATATTGCAATGATGCAAATTGGCATACTTAACATATTCGTTCACTTCTTTTTCAGATAGTTCATCAATTGCGCAGTATATTTCATCGATATTTTTATTGTTTTCCAAGAAACGAAAACTATCGGCAATCGTTCCTGTTGTATTGATAGTTGCTGTGTTTCCAAAAATACCTTTTAGATTGTACCCAAGTTCTTTTTTCGTATTGAAAATTTGTTTAAGTTCATCAATGCCTTCGCCAGTGCCTACTATTATAACGTTTCGAATATTCCCTTTTAAATATAACCTAAACGTTTTTAGCACATAAAAACTAGCTATTTTAACCACTCCAATTGCGGCAAACGAGTAAAACAAATAGTGCAACGTTACGAAGGCTGATATGTCTATGCTCCTAAAGACGCCTAAAAATGCAAAAACGATTACCGCATAAACTAAAAATTGCTTAAATAAAATCGATATGATATTTAAGGCAGAAGTGTGCCGATAAATTTTATAGAATTTTAAAAAATAGGTTGAAATGAGCCATAAGACGATGGAATACAGGGCATATAATAAGTATTTATCGTTGAGCCATTTGGATGAGAAAAAGTATAGGTTTTCATCATTAAGTCTCAAAAAATAAAACGCAAGGTAATTGATAACAAAAAGATCGTATATAATCAATACAGGTCTTAACAACCACGAATACCTACCGCGTTTAAATTCCATAAGCTATTTGTTTATGTAGCCCGAAAAATCTTTATGCTCACTTTTATAAAGCTCTTCTGTTGTTAAATTTTTAAAATAATCGAACGTTATTTTCATGCCTTCCGCGCGACCGACTTTGGGCTCCCAACCTAATAGTTTTTTGGCCAAGGTAATATCGGGCTGCCGTTGCATGGGGTCGTTTACGGGCAAGTCTTTATAAATCACTTTTTGTGAAGTGCCCGTTAGCTTGATGATTTCTTCAGCGAAATCCTTAATGGATATTTCGTGCGGATTCCCAATGTTAACAGGTTCTGCATAATCGCTTAATAGCAACCTGTAAATGCCTTCTACCTGGTCGTTAACATAACAGAAGGAGCGTGTTTGAGAACCGTCGCCAAAAATGGTTAAATCTTCACCGCGAAGTGCTTGCCCCATAAAAGCAGGTATCACGCGGCCGTCGTTTAGGCGCATTCGGGGGCCGTAAGTATTAAAAATACGAACGATTCGGGTTTCTAACCCATGAAACCTATGGTAGGCCATGGTGATGGATTCTTGGAAACGTTTGGCCTCATCATACACGCCTCTTGGACCAATGGTATTAACATTGCCATAATAATCTTCTGTTTGAGGGTGCACCAAAGGGTCGCCATAAACTTCGGAAGTTGATGCAATAAGAATTCTTGCTTGTTTAGCTTTTGCCAAACCCAGTAAATTATGGGTTCCCAACGAGCCTACCTTTAAGGTTTGAATGGGGATTTTTAGATAATCGATAGGGCTTGCCGGTGATGCAAAATGGAGAATATAGTCTAAATCACCATCAATTTTAATATATTGGGTTACATCGTGTTCGATAAACTCAAAATGGGGATGGTGTGCTAAATGCTGCAGATTTTTTTTATCGCCAGTTATAAAGTTGTCCATTCCAATCACTTTATAACCTTCTTTGATAAAACGGTCGCATAAATGCGAGCCTAAAAATCCTGCTGCCCCGGTTATTAAAACGTTTTTCATGGGTTTACTGTTTTCCTTCCTATGGAACTATAATAAAATCCTTCTTTTTGAATATCCTCCAAATCATACAGATTTCGACCATCAAAAATAACAGGCTGATTCAAATTGGACTTTAATTTTTCAAAATCTGGTGTTCTAAACAAGCTCCACTCGGTACAAATAATTAAAGCATCTGCACCCATGGTTGCTTCATCTTTATTGAGAGCGTACACAATTTTATTGGAAAACTCTTTTTTTATGTTTGGCATCGCTTCGGGGTCGAAAACTTTTATGGTTGCGCCTTCTGCTAATAATTCGCTTATGATAAATAATGAGGGTGCTTCTCTAATATCATCCGTTTCTGGCTTAAATGCCAAGCCCCAAACGGCGAAGGTTTTATCTTTTAAATTGCCATTAAAATACGTTTTTATTCTAGGTAATAATATTTTTTTTTGGGTATCGTTCACTTTAATTACTGCATTTAAAATGTTGAAATCGTAATTTGAATCTTTACCCGATTTGTGAAGTGCTTTAACGTCTTTTGGAAAGCAGGAACCGCCATAACCTATGCCAGGGAACAGAAATCGCTTGCCTATGCGCGAGTCGGCTCCCATGCCTGCTCGAACTTTATCGACATTGGCCCCAACTAGTTCGCAAAAATTTGCAATTTCGTTCATAAAGGTAATTTTGGTCGCTAAAAATGAATTTGCAGCATATTTAGTTAGTTCAGCCGATTTTTCATCCATCACGATTATAGGATTTCCAGACCTAACAAAGGGTTTGTAGAGCTTCATCATGATTTCGGTAGCTTTTTCAGAGCTAGAACCAATAACGATACGCTCGGGCTTAAGGAAATCATCTACCGCGAAACCTTCACGTAGAAATTCTGGGTTTGACACGACATCAAAATCTACTTGCGTGTTTTTTTCAATAATGGCCTTTACTTTTTCGGCGGTTCCTACGGGAACGGTGCTTTTATCAACAATTATCTTGTAATTTTCAATGAGCTTTCCTATTTCCTCTGAAACCCCTAGGATATATTTTAAATCGGCAGAACCATTTTCGCCTTCTGGTGTAGGTAACGCAAGAAAAATAATGTCGCCATGACTTAGGCCTTCTTCAAGAGAGGTTGAAAAACTTAACCGTCCTGCTTTAATATTTCTATCGAATAAAACATCCAGATGAGGTTCGTAAATGGGCACTATACCTTCTTTTAGCTGTTTTACTTTGTCTTTGTCATTGTCAATACAAAGCACATCATTTCCGGTTTCCGCCAAACAAGTGCCTGTTACCAACCCTACATAGCCTGTACCAATTACGGATATTTTCATTTGTCTTTTTTCCTAATTATATTTTTTCCCTTTTCCTTTACGACATCTACTTTTTTCCTGAATCGGATTTTTCGTTTAATGTTAGCAAAGCTATAATCGTATTTGTAGAAGAAATACCCTAAAAGTATGACCGTAATAACTAAAATAGTAATGAGCCATGAGTTATAGGAAGAACTTCCGAGTATAATGAAGAGGTAAACAAAAATTAGATTAAAACCACCAATAATTAAACTAGCCTTTCTGTGTGACATTTTAAAATAATCGATTAAAATGTGGTGTGTATGATTTCTATCGGCAGAGAAAGGGCTTCTTTTACTGGCCAATCTTATGGTAAAAACCCGGGCCGTATCAAATAAGGGAACAATTAAAATACTTATCGCTATTAATGGAATGTTCTCAATTAAAAATGGCAAGTTTTGTTTAGCAGAATCTGGCGACAATGCTAAAAATTTCAACGTTAAAACGCTTATAATGAATCCCACTATTAATGAGCCGGTATCACCCATAAAAATTTTTTTGTTTGAATCAATTGGTGCCAAATTAAATTTAAGGAATGCTATCAAACAACCATTTAAGGTAAGGCTAAGCAAAAAATAGAAATAATCATTGGTCATGTAAAATATTGTGGCGTAAATAATAAGTATTACTATGCCAACCATAGCTGCCAACCCATCAATACCATCGATTAAATTGTAGGCATTTATGATGGTTACCATCATAAAAGCACCTATAAAATAATATAGATATATTGGAACGTCATAAATTCCAAAAAAACCATTTAGAGAATGAATCATAAAGCTATCGTTGCTTAGAATAAAGGTTACCGACAACAATTGGGCAACGAGTTTTGTATAGGGAGAAAGCACCAGCAGATCATCTTTTAAGCCAACTATGAAAAGAATGGTAAGCCCCGGGATGAAATAGATGGCCTCATCGTGATTGCCCCATGCCTTGAGAAAAAATAACGCTAAAATTAATGTGTAAAAAAAGGAGGCGCCACCCAACGTTGGGGTATTGCAAATATGGGAGCTCCTTTTGGTAGGGTTGTCCATAAGGTTCTTATACTCCACTAATTTAATAATTTTGGGAATTGTTAAATACGTTATAATATAAGCTCCTACAAAAAAAAATATGGCGTAATATATTGGCACTAGCTGATTGTTTTGTTTGCCAAAAATAATAAATTTAATTGGTAGCTCAATTTTAGTGCAGGTTTAATTATTTATAAAACTGCTTTATTATACAATTGTAAAAACGTTTAGGGCTTGATGATAAATCTGTACATTTTGGCCGCGAGCTCCTTTCTGTCGAAATCTTTTAATAAATTATCAAAACCATTTGAGTGATTTTTGGGGTTTTGAACCATTTTATTGATTTTTAACCTAAAGTCTTCTTCATTCTCTGGCTGAAAAGTCTCACCCAAATCATAGTTTTCTATTAGTTGTTTGGCTTCCCCTTCAACTCCCAACAAAATAGGCTTATGCATGGCGCACATTTCAAATATCTTTGACGGTAAAACATGTTTAAAGGTATCGGATTTCTTTAGGTTCACTAATGCGATATCAATAATTGAAATGTAATCTGCTACTGCTTTTTTATCGACTGACGGCAACATGGTTACATTATCGAGCTTTAAAGAATCCTTTAACTGTATCAACTCATCTCTTTTTGCCCCGTCGCCCAAAAAGAGAAAATGTATCTGCTCGTTTTTGATGTTTTTAGCCGCTTTTAAAACAAAATCTAGGGCATGTGCCATTCCATGTGTACCAATGTAGCCCACTATTGTTTTATTATTTAGGCCCAATTTGTTTAAAAGAGATTGGTTTTTTTCTACTGGCTTGAATAGTTCGGTATTGATCCCATTTTTAATTACTTCTATCTTCTTTTTGCTGATGTGATGTTTTGTTGCAATAATTTCTTTGAAGGAGTCGGTAACAACAACAATTTTATTTGCTCTTTTGTACATCGCATGTTCAAGATACTCAAAAAACCTTAGTGCCAAACTTCTGTTCATGGCACCAACGGCACTAATTGATTCTGGCCAAAGATCTCTAACCTCCATAACCCATGGCTTTCTTTTCCAAAAGGACAACCATCTTCCTGCAATAGCGGTAAAAAACTGTGGCGAGGTAGCTATTATAACATCTGTTTTCAGAAATAGCCCAACAATGAAAGCGCTTAGCATAAAACTAACATAATCTAAAATACGCTTTACAAAACCTTTGTTTTCTGAAATATAGGTCCAAACCCGTATTACCTTTATACCCTCCACTATTTCTTGTTGGTATAGTTTGTTTTTATACCCGCCAAAAACCTTCCCTTTCGGGAAATTTGGAGCACATGTTATTACCGTTACTTCAACACCATGATTTGCCCACTCTTTACAATGCTCGTAAGTGCGTGTTGCCGGTGCGTTAACTTCGGGTGGGAAATTATCGGTTAAAAAAAGGAGTTTCATGCATTTATTTTTTGGCGCAAATTTATTGTAGTTGTAAGTTTGGTTTCAAAAAAGGCTTTTATTTTTATGGCTTTTTTTGTTTGGTTGAATCCTAGGGCATAGTTATAATCTTCTTTTTCAATTTTATAAATGCCCCCATCAAATTTCATTAGTATCGCTGCTTCATCTAATATTACATCATTTCCATTAATGTGAATGTGATTAATATTAGGATGAAAATGAAAATAAGCAATTTGTTCTTTATCCGTTTTATGTGAAATTGTGTCTTTGATTATAATTTGCGATTTGCTAATTGTGAATTTTCGTGTGTGCTGAAGATTTATTTTTTTATAACCATTGTGTGTTGCTTCCACGGTTTCATTAGTATCTTTACAACTGATTATTTTTGCTCGCTTTGCCACCCTAAATCCACCCCATACTTCCGTTTGTTCATTATCGCCAATCATTACCGTATTATGGGAAGCAGTAGAGCGTTCCTTTTGCCTTTGTTCGTTTTTTTCGTAAGTAGAAACACCTGTATCTACTATAAAGGGCTTTTCATTAACATACAACTCGAAATTGAAGGTGTCAGAATGTGCGTGCCCCGGTTGGTATGTTGGCCCTACGTTGCCAACATCAACAAAAAGCTCAAATATATCATTGCTAAATTTACGGTATCCAGAATCTGATAATTTGCCTGTTTCCCATAACAACCCTAAATATTTCGCATAACTAAAAAGTTGATGCGATGTTGGGGCTATGTGATATGCACTGTCATTTACCATAGGGATATTACCATTTTTGTAGGTTACAAGTTGTAACCACGAAAGCATTTGTATTGCTTTCCCTTCTAAAAAATTCAATAATTTGTTTTGTTTCCAAGAATTATTTTTAATTAAATTAATGCAATCCAACAGGCGATGTAATAAAATCTGATGGTACATAGGCGACAATTCAAAGTGAGCACCATCGTTTAATACTTGTTCCGTAAGCTCTTCTGTAAGGATTTTACTTGCTTTTTTATAAAACGCCTCATTATTAAAATAATAAGCTGCAAATAGCAATGAAAAGCCGTTTTCCAAAAGGTGGTTGCCTAGTAGATGATATTCTATATTTTGGGATAATATTTGATAATGGCTATATAGGTTTTGATTTATTTTATGATCTGAAATTTTGTTTTTGCATAAAAATTTTATCCAATTAATGCCGCGTAACGAAATTGGGTAGGGCTCTTTTCCGTCTTTTAATATTTGGTCGCTTTGTATGTAATTTTCAATTAAAGCAATGCCTTTTTTGGTTTGTAATTCTTCTTGATTTAAACAGTCAAAATAGTTTAGGTTATAGGTCCATAGTTTCCCGAATCCTGGGTAATTCCAGTCTATTTGGCTCTCAAAAGTGTGCTTTATATTTAAAAAAAGAAATGTGTTAGCGCCAAAGAAACTATTAGTGTATAGTAATGGCGTATCCCAAAATATGGAGAACGAATGATTTGGCAGCTTTTTTTTATACTTTACTCTTAAAAAACGATTTCTGGCAAAATAATAAAGCCGATAATAAATTTGTTTTACCTTAAGATGTTTTATGGTTTCAACAAATAAAATAAGTTTCTTTATATACATCTACCCCGGTTTAATGAATTTAACAAAAATGCAAATGTGTTGTTCTTCAAGTATTTGCTTCATGTTATTTCTGTATTGTGGTATGGCACCCGTTGGCTGCATATTTTTTAATTAAAAAGACAGGTTGTACTCTTACGCCGGATGCTTTAGCCACTTTTTTTTGAATGATTGCACTATGATGCCAACAAAAATATTTTATTTCACCATTTTGGTTATAATTATTGTTTTAAAAAAGTTAATATTAAAACTATTCACCGTTCTTTCATAGATTACACCAACTATGTATGTTAAAAAAAACAACCTTAAATATTCAGGGCGACCTGAAAAAAACTTTACAAAAGAGATATTGAATTTACTTGTTTTTGAAAACTTCTTATAGTCCTTATAACAATTAGCTCTGTAAAACGTAGGGAAAGTGTCGTGATAGTCCCTTCCTCTTAGCTTATTATAAAACTTATGGAATGAAGTAGGGGTACTTCTGGCTATTATTGGCATGTAATGATATTTGTTGGGGGTTTTTGACAAAAAAACACCTCCTGTTTTAAGAACCCTATAAACTTCATTGTAAAAAGGAACAGGGTTTTCAACATGCTCAAGTACATTATCACAAAACACTAAATCAAAATAGTTGTCTTCAAAATAGGGCATGCTATCGGCAAGTCCTAAATATCCTTCATGGATTAAAGGGTTTTGCAGAACACCTTCATCTGGATCAACACCATATATTTTGGTACATAGACCTTTAAAGTCCATTTCTAGAATTCTTCCTCTACCAGCACCAATATCCAACACAATACTGGATGGTTTGATAACATTGAGAATTTCGTTCCTAAAAATTTTGTCATCCCACCTATCCTCGGTTTTAGGATAAAATGTTTTGTCGATAAGCGCTACTAAAGTTTTGTTCATATTATGCTTATAAATTAATCCAGTTTCCGTTTTTTAATGATTCTATGGCTGCAAAGGATGCTCTTGTTGTATTTACCAGTTCTTCAAAAGGAATGATTGGATTTCCGCCTTTTATATGCTGCTGAACAAGTTCGTTGAATTGGTTGTAATGCCCTTTGTCTTGTTTTGAACTTGTTTTAGAAAAACCTTTAAACCCAAATGCTTGTAATTTTCTCCAATTATCCATGACCAAGGTACGCTCTTGTGAGTACACTTCAACCCGTTCTTTGGAATAGGCTTTGCTTCCGTTGGCAAAATAATTTATAACCGCATTGGAGCCGTTTTCATATTTCAAAAGGATGGTTGCGTTATCGGTATTTTCTTCAGGATTTAGGCCCATGGCATTCATACATACGGCTTTTACCTTGCTACCTGTAAAATAGCTGCATAAATCTATGTAATGGCAAGCTTCACCTATAATTCTGCCGCCACCAACTTCCATGTCGTGTACCCACAGATCTGCAGGTATAAAACCGGCGTTCATGGTTGCTACAATGTTAATTGGCGCGTTATCATTACCCAAAAGTGTTTTCATTTTTTTAGCTAAAGGAGCAAAACGCCTGTTAAAGCCTACGGAAACGTTAACACGCCGCTCATTATATTCTGAAATGATTGCTTGCAGCTCAGTTTCATTAAGTGCCAATGGCTTTTCTACAAATACGCTTTTATTGGCTTTAATACTTTCTAAAACCATGGATCCGTGCATGTTGTGCTTTGTTGTAACAAACACTAAATCAACATCGCTATCGTCAAGAATTTCTTTATAGTTGGAAGTAGATTTTGCGATATTGTGCCGTTTTGCCATAATGGTTGAAGATAAACCACCAGAACTGGCTATATATTTTATAGCAGCATCTATTTTTTTAAGATTCGGCAATATGGTAGAACTTGTAAAGTTACCAGAACCTACAATGCCTATAACCCCCTTTTTGCCTTCAAAAGATTTTTGTACAACGGTTACCGTAGATTGAGGCGCTTTAGTAGAATTGTATTCAATAATTGAAGCGATGGTTTTGGAGTTTTGCATATCTCCATAAATTTTTTTGTAATCTGCTAAAGCAATGCGTTCTGTAATTAAAGGTTTTACATCTAAGATACCTTTTGAAATTGCCGATAAAATGGCCTCAAAATTTCTTTTTTCGGTCCATCGCACATATCCAATGGGGTAATCATGCCCTTTTTGCTCATATTCCTCATCATATCTTCCAGGGCCATACGAACAAGAAACTTGAAAAGTGAGCTCTTTTTTGAAAAAATCATCTCTACTAATGTCCAGCCCTATAACGCCAACAAGTACAATCCTTCCTTTTTTTCTGCACATGTTTGCAGCTTGCGAGATAATTTCGTTGCTTTTGTTAGAGGCCGTAATAATAACACCATCGGCACCAATACCGTTTGTGTATGATTCTACGAATTTTAATTGGTTGGTCCCTTCTGCCGGATTTATGGCAATAATCCCTTTATCTTTAGCTATTTTTATTTTCTCTAAATCAAAATCAAAACCTATAACGTTGCAACCGTTTGCCATTAGCAATTCGGCAGTAACTAAGCCTATCAGCCCTAAACCTACCACTACTACTGTTTCTCCAAATGTAGGGTTTAGCAACCGGATTCCCTGTAAACCAATAGAGCCTATTACGGTAAAAGCGGCTTCTTCATCGGTGATATTATCCGGAATTTTTGCCACTAGGTTTTTGGGCACAATTACATATTCTGCATGGTTACCGTTTGAGGCCACTCGATCGCCTACCTTAAATTCCTCTACACCTTTGCCAACTGCTACAACCTCTCCAACATTGCAATAGCCTAAAGGCAGTGGCTGGTTTAATTTGTTTAAAACGGCATCCATTGTAGGTTTAATGCCATCGGTTTTTATTTTATCAAGTACCATTTTAACCTTATCTGGTTGTTGGCGTGCTTTTTGTATAAAATTGGCCTTACCAAATTCTACCAACATTCTTTCGGTACCCAATGACACTAAGGATTTCGAGGTTTTTATAAGTACGTGTCCTGATTTTACCATGGGCACGGGCACTTCTTCTAAAATGGTCTCACCGTTTTTTAGGTCTTGTATGATTTGTTTCATTAATGCAAATTATTTTTTTGTGTCATGTTTCATGTGGGACAATACCGTTAAAAATAAAACTGAAGGTATCAGTCCCTCTTGTCGTAAGAAAAAAGATTCTGTTATACAATTTAAAAACAAAACTAATAGAATTAAACTTGTAAAACTATCTTTAATTGTAATACTGCTGATAAATGGAAATAAGAATAATGAAGTAAAAGCCAAAAATCCAACAATACCTAACGCTATCAACATATATAGTATTTGGCTATGTGGGTCGTAATTTAAGTGCGCAATACTTTTATAGTTATTTATATAATTCTGTTCGCGTACTACATCTCTAACATCGCCCGTGCCATAACCCAGAAAAGGAGACTGTTTAATTAATTGCAATGATGATTTATACAACATATATCGCGTTTCTGTACTGCCTGGTCGAAGCACTTTTGTAAATTTTTTTTCATCCTCATTTTTGGGCGACATTATATTTTCTATTTCATCTACCATCGGTTTTAACCTATTTATAATAATGTTCTTAGAAAAAAACAGAATAGCCACAAATACTAAAACCATTTTAAAAAACAAGTTTGGCGATTTTCTTAATTTCTTAATGGTATAATAAATAATAAGTATTATGTATATCGCATAATTTGCCTTGGACTGTAAACAAATGATTCCTAGGCTGAGAAGTATAATAGCCAAAACACCAAACCATTTGGTTTTTTTTCCTAAAACAGCATTAAACTCACTAAAATAAGTCATTATAAATAATATACAAACCAGTAGATACGCAGAGAAGTAGGTTCTATGAACCTGTACTACAAGAAAATTGTTGCTTAAAAATTCATAAACATTGCCGGGTCTGTCGCCAAGGTGCGTTTCTCCCAAAATAATATATTCATCATGGGCGATACTTATATATATAAACCGCACAAAAGACATGATTAAGATAAACAAACATGTAAAAACAAAAATTTTGAAAAGAAGGATAATATCTTTTTTTGAAAAATTAAACAGAGGCAAAAGCAAAGGAAAAACAAGAAAAGACAGTGCTTGTTCTATTTTTTTTAACGCTTCTGGAATATTTTCCGACCAAAAAGTTCCCAAAACGAACAGCACAAATATACATATTGAAGGCACCAAATATTCCTTACAGTACAAAAACCTATTTGACCAACTATGTTTTGGAAGAAGAAAAAGACTAACAATGACCAATAGTATAATTACCTTAGACATTAAGTTTGTGCCAAAGGGAATTGTAAAAAACAACAAACCTAACACATAGAATGGTATGTTTTTAACCGAAACATTGGTGCTTATTTCTTTTGCATCATTATTCATCATCACCTTTTAGTTAACTTTTGCTTACTAATTTATGTTAAATACAAACTCATTTCTATCCGACCTAATTGCTTCGGTAATCTCCAACATGAGTTGGGTTGAAACTATAACCTCATCAAAATTGCGAACCATTCCTTTTTTATTAAACGGTTGCAGGATGGCATTCTTGTGGCCTGCATCTTTTCTGAAATATCTTTTTTTTATTAGGGTTTCGCGGTTCCAAATTGTAAGTCTTCTAAAATCATCAATCTTGGCAATGGTATGGGCGTGTTGCAAATTTATAGTTTCATTAATGCCTTCAAAAGGTTCTTCCCTTGAACTAAGCATTATGGATATTATATCTTCCCGATCTGATACTAAGGTAATATTTAGATTATCGTCTTTTTCCTTTTTTGAACTGGCATGTATTGAAACTGTTAAGTAAGATGGTAATCCAATGGCCGCCAGTAAATGGATGGACAGATCTAACCAATGGCCAATATTGCCACATACCCTTGTGCCCTCATCAAAATTGCGGTACCAATGATCTTTTGGGATTTTATGCCCCGTGATAAAACAATTTAAACTTAAGGGTTTTCTCTTTTTCACTTGTTCAAGAAATGGTTTAATTGTTTGGATAGCAGGAGAAAACGGCCTGTTATAACCTACAAAAATCTGTTTTCCCTTAGCTGCCAAAATCAAATCGTTAAGTTGATTTTTGGTAACACTTATAGGCTTTTCTACATAAACAATTTTATTTTCATTAAGTGCTTTTATGGCATAATCGGTATGCGTTGCATGGTTTGAAGCTATATAAACGTAGCTTACATTACTGTTTTTAATTAACGACTCCGCATCAGTAAAAACCTTTCCTTTATAGTATTTTACTAAACCCTTTGAGTGCGACTCATTTACATCAAAAGCACCAAAAATAATGTCTCCAAATTTGTGTTTGAGGAAATAGCTTATTGTGGCAAAAGCAAATTGTCCACAACCAATTATAGCCACGTTTTTTTTCTTTTTTTTGAGTATAGATATAGGAAACCTAATAGGGAGCGGGTTTTTTCTTAATCTTCCAGCAATTTTCACGTAAGTACGGCCAAAGCCATAAATTTTAGAGTACCTAACTACCTTCTTCTTAAAGTTAAATTTAGTGTTTTGTTCCATAATTTCAATTGTTCCTTTTCTTTGCCAATTCCATTAAAATAGTGGTAATCATTTCGGCTCTTCGTGATGAGGAAGGAAAAGACGCTACTCTTTTCAAACCATTGTTTATTAGCGTTTTTCTTAAAGTATCTTGGGTCATTAATTCTATTATTTTCTCGCTTATATGAACAGGATCAACGGGGTTAAAATACAATGCGGCATCATTACAGGTATCTCTTGCAAATGAAAGATCGGATGTTAAAATTGGTTTTTCCATAATCATGGCTTCAGGGTACGAAGCTGTAAAACTTTCAACTAATGTTGGCAGAAAGAGTGCATCACATTGTTCGTAGATAAAAGGACAATCTTTAGCGCTAACAACCCCTAAATTTACAATACCTTGTTCTTGGGCGTTAGTAAACATGGCGTTAAATTCTGCTTCGGGAAGTGTTAAATAAAAAGTAACATTTACCCCTTTTTCCTTCAATATTTTTGCTACTTGGTTTATAACCGATAGGTTTTTGTGCAAATAATTGGCACTTATTGTAATAAGCCTAAACTCATTATTTTTTTTGGTTGGTAAAACAAAATCCCTATCGTAATAGCTCGTATAAAAGCTTGCATGCGTATTTCCCACCACATGAACATGGTGTTCAATTAATCCTAAATACTTAACCATTTTAGCCTTTACATCTTCCGTTTCGCACCAAAACTCTTTTGAGTTTTTCAAAACATAGTACTTTTGATAATGATTTAATAAAAAGAAATAGATTTTATCCTTAATGGAAATTTTTTTGTAAAATAAACTATCCGGGTTTGTTATCAACCCTAATGCAAACCCCATAAGATGTGGCGATTGTGGCGTCCAATAGGATGGGCCAAAAACAGAGAAAACAACATCTGGTCGTTCGGCTTTCTCGATTGCTTTTAGCTCCTTAACGATTTTTGTTCTTGTTTTTAAACTTGCAGGCGATTTTGAAAGCTCATAAAATTTGAAGTTATCTGGATATTTCTTACTGTTTATTTGATTTGCTATTTGTTTGGAACAAACAATAACATAATCCATCTCATTATTCCCTTTGGAAAATTCATCAATTAATGAAATGGCTACTTGTATAGCGCCGCCTATTACAAGATTGGAAGTATTTACAAGTAGTTTCATTTTTCAAATTCCTTCAAGATGGTATTGGCTATTTTATCAATGGTTTGGTTTTCTGCAATTTTGACCGATTGTTTTTTTAATTTGTCCTGCAATTCCTCCGATGTCATCAACCTTAATAGTTCCTCTTCAAATTTTTTCATGTTTCCTGCTTCTATCAATAAGCCATTTATACCATGGTCAATAATATCCCTAGGGCCCGCATCACAATCAAAACTGATACAAGCCAACGGAAATGCCATGGCTTCGCACAAAGCGTTTGGATAGCCTTCAGAAACCGATGTAAAAGCAAATATTTTTGCGTTTGAAAAATATTTGCCCAAATTTTTCTGAGAGCCCAACAAAACAACTTTGCCCTGCAAATTTAGTTTTTCTATCTCTTGCTCCAACGCTCCCCGCATGGGCCCTTCGCCAATAATATGCAACTTCCACCCAAGATGGGAAAGGTTTTTGAAAATGCGTATCAAGGATAGCTGGTCCTTTTCCCATACAAGTCTTCCAACATTTAAAATTATGTCTTTTTTTTCTAACGGTTCATTCTTAATTACCTTTATTGGATTGGGAAGCAATATCACATTTTTTTGTTTGGTTGTTTTTAGTAAAACTTGCTTTGCAAAAGAAGTTTGGGCAAAAATACCCTTTGCCCGTGGATATAGCAATTTTTGAAAAAACCTTAGCGACCTTGAAAGAGGTGCTAACGGGTTACTTCTATCGGAGATATAAACATTTTTATTTAACCCAATTGCACTTAAAAGCACGAAGGAGTTGTACCCTTCGCCAAAACTCAATATAACACTTGGTGATACTTTTTTGATATGTCGCCTTAAATAAAACAATAATCTTATGGAATAAAAAAACTTTGATAGGGCCGTTTTTTTATAAAAAAAATGCGGCATGGTAACCGTGTTTATTTTACTGCCTATTGTGAAGGATGGTGTATGGTTTACAAGGAAAACGATATCGATAACATGCCCATTTTCAGCCCAATAATTTCCCAATTCACTCATGATTCTTTCCATGCCTCCTTGAAGAAATGTTGGGATTATTAGTGTGATTTTCATGTTATTATTGTATGGTGTTTAGGTTAAGTTCTTACAGTTGTTTTTTCTAAAATGGATTTACCATAAAAATACGAGCTCTACTTTCTTCATCAAAATCCCTATGAGTGTTAAAAAGTTGACATTGAATAAACTGTTCATAAAATAGTCTCTATACACCATCACATTTACCACAAAACTTGGAATTAAAAAAATAAAGAACAATATGATGAAAAGTTTATTGTGGCGATACTTATATTCATAATAAAGAAGATAGATAAACAGCAACTCAATGAGATAGGTTAAACGCATGTGAATATCTGGTGCGACACTAAAAATGTTGAGTAAGCCCATTAGCATAACAACCAGGTCTCTATAATTGGAATTTCTTTTATAGGTTATTAAAATATAGGCGTTGGCGAAATAAATCCACGACACCCTAATTTTATAGGATATTAATGCGGCGATTGATTTTAGGTTGCCTCTTTCGGTAAAATCCAGCCCCAAGAGATACGATTTTATTTTTTTCTCGATAGCTTCCGTTAAAGGCAACTGAATGGCCATGTTGTATAAATATTCTTTGGTAAGGAATAGAAAGAGAAAAGATACCAGATAAAATATGAGAACGGTTTTTCGCTTTAGAGGTTTTATAATGATGAAAAAATATACAGGAAAGAAAAGCAAAACGCTAAAATGGGTAAAGACTGCTAGAACAAACAACAGGAGTCCTTTCATTTTTTTATTCTCGAACAAGCCTTCGTGAAAGCTATACAAAACAATGGCCGCGGCAAGAATATTTCTAATTCCGGAATACAATCCTAGAAGCTCAAACGAAAAAAACACCGTTATTAGCCCTAATACATAATATTTGTTTGATATTTCTTCCCTAAGCGCAAACTTATTATAAACCAAATAGATAAGGTGCAAGGTGAAAAAGGTACAAATAGAAAAAACAACCTGCCCCGAGAGTCCTGCTTTGGCAAAAAGGTAAATAGCCAAATACACCATAAAATCGGGCTTTGATAGTAATATTTTGAAAAAAGCATCAAAATCTAGATTTTTTACATCTTTATAAAACCGGTAAAATTGGTACAAATCATAATCATCGGCTGGCACCAATTGATAGGTTATTAAGGAAGCAAAAATAATGAGCAGGTATAAGCTGATTTGCTTTTTTTTATATATGCCCGCAAAAATAGTAGGAAGAGCCAACAAAGGGCTTACTAAAAACAATAAGCAATTTAAAAGATCCAATTGCCCTATCCTACCGCCAATTTTTTTTACCTCATCCATTTCTCATACCACATTTCAAACATTAGTATAAACCATAGCCTTTGTATGTTTTCTTGGTCGCCATTCAAATATTTATCCCTTAATTTAATTATTTCATTAGCGTTAAATATACCTTCTTTATCCAGCCTATCCTTATTCAAATAGTGTTTGAACATTTGGTTGAGCTCTTCTTTAAACCATGTGTAAATAGGAACCGAAAAGCCCATTTTGGGTCGGTCCATCAACTCTTTTGGTATATATTTATGGGTTATCTCCTTTAGTATATATTTATCAATGCCATTGTGCAATTTTAATTTTGATGGCAGTTGTGCCGCAAATTCAATTATTCTATAATCCAACAAAGGCTCTCTTCCCTCGAGGCTTACAGACATGGTTGCTCTATCAATTTTTGTGAGTATATCATCTACCATGTAGGTTTGGTAATCTGTGGCCAGCATTTTGTTTATCGTATCAGTCTCATTTATTAAAACATTGCTGTTTTCAAAATTGGTAGAAAGTGCTACAGTGGGTTTCAGCAATAATTTATTAACCTCCCCTATTGTGAAATGTTCACTATAATATGTTAGCATCTTAATGGTATCGTTAGCACCTAACATATTTGCCAATTTGAAATATTTCGTATCAAAATTGCCAGTATTTCGGAAATAAGGTATGTGCTGCGGGTTCACCCGTTTCATAACTTTTGAAACTTCTTTTCTAAAAGGTATTTTTGAAAAATTGTTGAAATATTTTTGCAGAAGCATGTACTTATTATATCCTGCAAATATTTCATCACCACCATCGGCACTTAAGCTAACCGACACTTCCTTTTTAGCCAATTGACTTACCAAAATAGTTGGGATTGCAGAACTATCACCAAAGGGTTCATCGTAAATATTAGGCAAATGAGGAATAATGGCAAGTGCGTCTTTCGGGGTACAATAGTATTCTGTATGGTTTGAGCCTATATGATTAGCAACTTTTTTTGCGAATGGCGCTTCATCAAACCCTTTTTCTTTAAAACCTATGGTAAATGTACTTACTTTTTGGGCACTATTATGTTGTATTATGGCTGCTGTTAAGGAACTATCATAACCTCCACTTAAGAATATGCCAACCGGAACATCGGAGACCATGCGGTAAAGGAAAGATGAAGTAAGTAATGTTTCGGTTTGTTCAATGGCATCATTTAAACTAAGCGCTAATTTAGGTTTGTTATAATAATCAAGTACGTTCCAATATTGTTGCTCGTTAATGGTTTTGGTAATCAAATCAATGGTCAAGTAATGACCCGCCTTTAATTTATGTGTATTATTAAAAATGGAATACGGTTGGGGTATGTAGCCGTATTGTAAATAAACACTTAGGCTATTTAGGTTTATCTCTTTCTTATAGTCGGTATGTTCAGAAAAGCTTTTAAGCTCACTTGAAAAAATAAATAAATCATTATCCCAGCCCCAGTACAATGGTTTTACACCAGCCCTATCCCTAAATACTTTAAGCGTTGCATTTTTTTTATCAAAAATAGCCAGGGCAAACATGCCATTAAACTTATGAACGGCCGTATCGCCCCAACAACTGAACGACTTAATGATAACTTCCGTATCAGAATCGGAAGCAAACTCAAAGCCTAATGTAATAAGTTCACTTCTTATTTCCTTAAAATTATAAATCTCGCCATTATAAATAATCTCTAAATCATTAAACTTCATGGGTTGGTGCCCAAGACTTGAGAGGTCTAAAATAGATAACCGCCTGTGCCCTAATCCAACCTGTGCAGTATTAGTTTCATAAAAAGAATAGCCACAATCATCTGGCCCTCTGTGGGCCAACACATTGGTCATGTTCTCTAAAAGTTTTTTAGAAGATTTTTTATTGAAATCAATAAATCCAGCTATACCGCACATTCTATTGTGTTTTTATGTGTAAACTCATGCTTTTTAACCTTGTAACCAATAATAAAATGATTTGCCACATCCGAGAGTAGCGTTGCAATAGCATAAACCAAAACTACATTATTAAAATTTAAACCTATATATATTGTTACGAAAATTGACCCTATCTTAAAAATTAATGAAACAACGGTATAGAACAAAGAGTACTTTTGAAAAGGATAGACCTTAGAAGTTATCGAGGAAGGTATTGATATAAAATACCATAAAAAAATAGGTATTAAAAATCTGGTTAATTTTCCGCTTTCAAACCAACTTGGACCAAAAACCAAAACAACCAAATGTGGCAAGATTAAAAATATACCGATAGACAAAACAATTCCTGGCACTAATAAAGCATAGAATATTTTATTATACGTTTTTAAAATACTGCTTTTCGCATTGACTTTTTGTGCCAATTTAGATAATAGAACTGGCCTTATTGATGACGATATCAAGCCCGCAGGTTGGATTATAACGCTAAAGGCTATTGAATAAAAAGCTATTTGTTCAAGCGAAAAATACTGATTAAATATTAATACGGGCAATCCAGCCGATAGAGCAAAAATTAAATTGGACCAGCAAAAGTATTTAGGGTATTCTTTATAGGTAATTAGATTTTTTTTTAATAATTCTTTGTCTTGTTTTTTAAATAATCCAATAAAAATAAATTCATCCTTATAGATTAAATAAAGGATGGTTGCACACATGGCCAGTATAAAACCTATAATAAGCCCATTGGCACTACCCAAATAAAAAAGCACTATTTGGCAAACAATAAGTATAAAATTTCTTAAAACTTTCGATTTACTTAAAATATGGTACAAATCGTGCCTAATTTTAAAATACTCCAAAGAATTTACTACAACCTGCAAAAAGGTTCCGATAGCTATAAATAAAGATATTGAAACATATTCCTTAAAAAAATCTAATGGCAGGTAAAGTATCAAAAACGTTAGAAAAGAAAAAAAGAAAGAAATTGCGATGGAAATTTTTAGTAGTGCGCCGGCATCGTCCTCTTCCTTTGGTAATACAATGGTGGTATCATAGGCTAATGAAACAAAGGAGGTTGTTACACCTATAAAAGCTACAAAAAGTGCATAAATACCTATCGTATCTTTATCATAAAGCCGCGTTATGATAGTCATCCCAATAAGCATCAAAACCTGTGCTAAAAACGTTCCAGTAGAAACCTTTAAAACATTTTTAAAAAACAAATTAGAATATACTTTTTTAATCATAACTTTTTTAAGTAAATAATTACAGGTAGTTTAAATTTTACTTATAAAACCATGTTGACTTAGTGAAATCTTGTAATTGAAGAGCATTTTGAAACCATCTATAAACAAAACGAAACATTAGCTATCTACCAAAGCCGTTAACAACTGTACTACTGTACAATACCACAAAAATCCAAAACAATTTTATTGTTAGATATGTCAAGATTTTTAAACTCTTTATGGGCCACCAAAAATGCAATAATATCTGCTTTTTCAACAGCTTCCTTATAATTTGTAAGTTTAAATACTTTGTGCGTTTCTATATTGGGTTCCACAATATAATATTCTTCATTATTCGCATTTTGCAGTACTTTTTGAACAATATATTTTGCGGGCGACTCTCTTAAATCATCAATATTTGGTTTAAATGCCAGCCCCATTAAGGCAATGCTTGGTTTTCTTCCGTGCTTTAATTCAAATTGTAACTTGGTGCTTTGTATTTTTTCAGCACACCAAAACGACTTATAATTGTTTATCTCTCTTGCTTTCCCTATTATTTTTGATTCCATGGGATATTCTGAAACAATAAAATAAGGATCTACCGCAATACAATGGCCGCCTACACCACAACCCGGTTGCAATATGTTCACTCTAGGGTGCTTGTTGGCTAATTTGATGAGTTCCCAAACATTGATGTCGGCTTTATCACAAATAAGCGATAACTCATTGGCAAACGCAATTTGCACATCGCGCGATGAGTTTTCTACAAGTTTGCACATTTCAGCGGTTCGGGCATTGGTTTTATGCAAATCGCCTTTTATGAATTGGCTATAAAAGGTGATGGCTTTTTCGGTTGACCTTTCATTTACGCCACCTATTACACGGTCGTTATGGACCAACTCATACATTACATTTCCTGGTAGTACACGTTCCGGACAGTAGGCAATGTTTAATTTTCCCTTTAAATCGGGGCGTTCGTGATAAATGAGTTGCATCATTTTTTCGGTGGTCCCTACTGGTGAAGTAGATTCAATAATATATAAATCGTCTTCTTTAAGTAACGGAATAATGGCTTTTGTGGCAGCTTCTACAAACGAAATATCCGGTTCGTTTTTGGCCTTAAACGGTGTTGGAACCACGATAAGGTATGTAGATGCCTCAACGGGCGTTGTTGATGCTTTTAAAAACCCTGCCTTAACGGCACTGGCAACGGCATGGTCCAACTCGGGTTCTACGATATGGATTTTACCGGCATTGATGGTATCAACAACTACCGGGTTGATATCAACCCCGTGAACGTGCATTTTGCTCTGCGCTATTAATGCTGCTGTGGGTAGGCCTATATAGCCCAGTCCTATCATTACGACTTTTGGTTGATTCATTATTTTAATGTTTTGATATGGTTTACAATTTTATTACACGCATTGCCATCGCCATACGGATTGTGCAACTTACTCATGTTGGTATATAAATGGTTGTCTTTTAGAAGCTTGTGCGTTTCAAAAACAATCTTTTCTGTGTCGGTGCCTACAAGCAATACGGTACCTGCTTCAACAGCTTCGGGACGTTCGGTTGTGTTTCGCATTACCAAAACTGGTTTTCCCAAACTTGGTGCTTCTTCTTGCACACCGCCGCTATCGGTTATAATGAGATATGCTTTTTCCATTAACCAAACAAACGCCGGGTATGATAAAGGCGCAATTAATTTCACGTTTTCAATATTTGCCAAAAGCTCATAAACGGGCTTTTGAACGTTTGGGTTTAGATGTACAGGATAAATTATTTCGCAATCGTTATTTTCAACAGCAATTTGCTTTAGTGCTTTGCAGATGTTTATAAACCCCTGTCCGTGATTTTCCCTGCGGTGTCCCGTAACTAAAATCAATCGTTTGGCGGGGTTTATTGCTTTTTTTAGAGATTCTATTTCCTCATCAGTAAAATCCTTTGAATTTACCTTTTCAACACTATACAATAGGGCATCTATAACCGTGTTTCCGGTAATTACGATACTTGTTTCCAACTTGTTTTCGTTAAGCAGATTTTGTTTTGAAGTTGGTGTTGGTGCAAAATGAACATTTGCAAGTACGCCAGTTACAGAGCGGTTCATCTCTTCAGGGAAGGGCGATTGCATATTAAAGGTTCGTAAACCAGCCTCTACATGGCATATTTGCGCCCCAGAATAAAACCCGGCAATACTTGTGGCCATGGTGGTGGTGGTATCGCCATGAACAAATACATAATCGGGTTTAAATTCTTCTAAAACAGGTTTTAAACTCAGGATAATATCGGTAGTTAACCCATACAGATTTTGATTGGGTTTCATAAGGTTTAAATCGTAGTTGGGCGTAATCTCAAAAAAATCAAGCACTTGGTCTAGCATTTCCCTATGTTGTGCCGTAATGCAAACTTTTGTCTCGAAATTTTCATTTTCCCTTTCAAATGCTTTAACCAAAGGGGCCATTTTTATGGCTTCAGGCCGGGTTCCAAATACAATAAGGATTCTTTTCTTTGCTTTCATGCTAAGCGGTTAGGCAGGTTGATTTGGTTTTTAATTGTTTTTTAATACCGAATTTTTAGGTCGCTGTGCAAAAGTAAGGTATTTATCACTTTCAACAAGGTTTATGTTTTTTAATAAGTTGTTTTCGGTTAAAATCTGTTTTGCGAAATCGTACCACGTCATTGGTTTATTATCTGAAAAGTGATAAATCCCGAAATTATTGTTTTTGGTTTTAATGATCGTGTAAATAAAGGCGGCAAGATTTTCGGTGTTGGTAGGACAGCCCATTTGTTCTGTTGTAATAGATAGCACTTCTGCCGTTTTTGCTTTTTCAAGAATGGTCCTATAAAAATTTTTGCCGTATTTTTTACTGTACAACCACGATGTTCTTATAATAAAATAACGTTTTAAGCTGTTTTGGATGTGCTGTTCGCCCAATAGCTTAGATTTGCCATATTCGTTTATGGGGTTTGGCAGGTCGGTAACGGTATAAGGTTCATTTTTTTTGCCATCAAACACATAATCGGTTGAAATATGGATTAAAATGGTGTTGGTTTCTTTGCAAGCCTCGGTTAAATTTTTAACGCCTTCGGCATTTACTTTGTAAGCTAATTCGGGTGTTTTTTCGGCTTGTTCAACGTTTGTATAGGCAGCACAGTTTATACAATAGTTGTAATTGTTTTTGTTGAAAAAACTTTTAAGTTCCGAAGCATTTGTAATATCAAGCGTTTCTTTTGAAACAAAGGTGACATGGAAGCCTTCTTCATTATTAAAAAACAATTCTTCAATCGTTTTTCCTAACTGCCCGTTGGCACCAGTTACCACTATGTATGTTGGGTGTTGGGTGTTGGGTGCTAGCGTTTCCATAAAAAAAGAAAATTAAAAATTTAAGTCTTTAAATGAAGGGAGCGATAAATCTTTTTCTGAAATAAGAAGTGTTTTTTTTGAAAAACCCCAGTCTATTTTTAAATCTTCATCATTAAATATAATACCTGCTTCAAAAGCTTTATTATAAAAATTATCGCATTTATACGAAAAAATGGTGTCGTTTTCCAAAACCACAAACCCGTGGGCAAACCCTCTGGGGATATAAAGTTGCTTGCGATCTACCTCATCAAGAATTAATGAGAATTGCTTCCCAAATGTGGGCGATTCTTTTCTAATATCAACACAAACATCCAATACTTTCCCTTTTATAACCTGTACTAATTTTGCCTGTGCATGTTCACCTATTTGAAAATGTAAGCCACGTAATACACCTTTTGAGGATTTTGATTGGTTGTCCTGAACGAAATTAACTTTCAATCCGGTTTCGGCTTCAAATGTTTTTTGGTTGAAACTCTCGAAGAAATAACCCCTTTCGTCTTCAAAAACCTTTGGTGTAATAACAAAACAGCCTTTTAAATATGTTTCTTCAATAACCATAAATTATAATTGTTGAAGGTATTGGCCATAACCGCTTTTTAATAACGGTTCTGCCAGTTTATGTAATTGTTTTATATTGATATAGCCCATTTTATAAGCGACTTCTTCGATGCATCCTATTTTTTGACCTTGGCGCTCTTCAATGACCTGTACAAATTGGGATGCTTGCATTAACGACTGAAACGTACCGGTATCTAACCATGCGATACCTTTATCGAGCATTTGTACTTTTAATTTGCCTTGTTTTAAATAGGCTTTGTTAACATCGGTAATTTCCAGTTCGCCACGTTTGCTGGGTTGTATGTTTTTTGCTATTTGAACAACCGAATTATCGTAAAAATAAATACCCGGAACGGCATAATGCGACTTTGGTTTTTCTGGTTTTTCCTCGATTGAAATAACCTTATTGTTCGAGTCAAATTCAACCACTCCATAACGCTGTGGGTCCTGCACATGATAGGCAAAAATAACGCCCCCATTAGGGTTAGTGGTTGCTTGAAGGATTTCGTTGAGACCCGAACCGTGAAAAATATTGTCGCCCAAAATAAGTGCAACGCTATCTTGCCCTATAAATGTTTCGCCAATTAAAAAAGCTTCTGCCAATCCATTGGGTTGTTCTTGAATGGCGTATTCAAAAGTGCAACCATATTCTTTTCCATTTCCCAATAATTCTTTAAATCGGGGGGTATCCTTTGAGGTTGAGATGATGAGGATTTCCTGAATTCCTGCCGACATTAACGTTGTTAACGGGTAGTAAATCATGGGTTTATCATAAATGGGCATGAGTTGCTTACTAACCACTTTGGTAAGTGGGTGCAACCGTGTTCCGGAGCCTCCTGCGAGTATGATGCCTTTCATTTTTTTGAGGTTATGGGGTTATGGGGTTATATGGTTATATAGTTATATGGTTACGTGGTTAAATGGTTATGTTTACTTTAAACTTTTTATAAGGTTTGAAAGTATATTCCTAATAAAATAAATGCTGTTGTTGATAATTTCTATATCATTTATATAACCTAATCTTAGAGAAATTTCTAATTGTGTTTCAACTTCTGAAAGTGATCCCAAAGCAATATATAAAAATTGTTTAAATTCATTTTCTCCTTTCCTTCCTGCCCCTTCAGCTATATTTGAAGGAATTGAAACAGCCGCTCTTCGAATTTGAGAAGAAAGTCCATAAATCTCATGCTTAGGGAAATCTTCAGAAACCTTATAAATAAGAATAACGAAGTCCATAGATTCCTGCCAAACTTTTAAATCTTTATGAGATTTTGCTTTATCCATAATAATTATCTAAGCACAACTAATCATAACTTTATAACCTTTTAACTTTATAACCTTTTAACTTAACTATACTGCCTGTCGTAATACGACTGATAATCGCCACTAGTAACACTTTTTAACCAAACTTCATTTTCCAAATACCAATCAATGGTTTTATCCAGTCCCTGTTCAAAAGTTACACTTGGTTTCCAACCTAATTCTTTGTTTATTTTTGATGCGTCAATAGCATACCTTAAATCGTGACCCGGTCGGTCTTTAACATAAGTTATCAATTTTTCTGAAGCACCTTTTTCCCTATTCAGCTTTTTATCCATTTGTTGGCATAACAACGTAACCAAATTTATGTTTTTCCATTCATTAAAACCTCCAATATTATAGGTTTCTAGGTTTTTTCCTTTATGAAAAACTAAATCAATGGCAACAGCATGATCTTTTACATACAGCCAGTCTCTGGTATAATTGCCATCGCCGTAAACAGGTAAGGGTTTGTTGTTTATGATGTTATTTATAAATAGTGGAATTAACTTTTCAGGAAATTGGTTTGGGCCATAATTATTAGAACAATTTGTTATTACATAAGGGATGCCATAAGTTTCCCCATAAGCCCTTACAAAATGATCGGAGCTTGCTTTTGAAGCGGAATAGGGCGAATTGGGGTGGTAAGCCGTAGTTTCCTTAAACAAGCCCGTTTGCCCTAAGGCGCCATACACCTCATCGGTGCTGATGTGATAAAATAATTTATTCTTGAAATTATCTTCCCATGTATTTTTGAACGCATTTAGAAGAATGATGGTGCCTATTACGTTTGTATTTACAAATGCCAATGGGTGTAATATGGAACGATCTACATGCGATTCGGCCGCTAAATGAATAACCCTTTCAAATTGGTGCTTTTCAAATAAGTTGTTTATAAAGGTTTCGTTGGTAATATCGGCTTTAATAAACGTATAATTGGGCTTGTTTTCAATATCCTTTAGGTTTTCTAGATTACCGGCATAAGTGAGTTTGTCTAAATTAAAAATATGATAATTTGGATAGTTGTTTACAAACTGCCTTACTACATGAGAGCCAATAAATCCGGCGCCTCCGGTAATTAAAATCTTCATTTACTAATTTTTATACTTTTCTAAAAATTTAATGAACTGTAACGCTAATAGAACCAACAATGTTAAAAATACAATACCACCGGCATAAAACATTTTACTGCTAACTGTTTTGCCAAAAACCTTTTTTGTTTTATCAATAACACCACTTTCCTGTTTACTTGAAACCACTTCAATTACAAATTCCTTGTCGGCTTGTTTCCTTCTGTTTTCAACTAATTTCTCTCTTATTTCCAAGTTACTTTTAAATAGTTCATATTCTTTTGTTTTATCTACTTGAGTGGAACCTTCAAAGGTGATGCTGGTTTGTGCCGTTTTATCTTTATCCAACACTTTTTCAAGTACACGCTTATAGGTGCTTTGCAAAGAATCGGATTGTTTAAGGGCTTCGAGCAAAGCCTCTTCTTCGTTTTTCAATTCGCTTAAATCTTTTTGTTGTTCTCTAGCAAAAAATTCATTCTTATCAATGTTTTCTACAATTTTGTCAAATACTTTCTTGAAATTGTTCCTTGCCTTGGCCTTAATCGCAATTTGTTGATACTCATAAGTATAATCCTCAAAATTTGATATATAGGTTTCGTATTTTACCTTTGATGCTACTACGGAATCCAATGTCTTGATGTAAGCATCATAATTTTGAAGCTTTTGGTTTTCAGTAATAACTGGGGTAATTTCAAAATCTAAAATGGATGCCGCTTCCGACTCTTCAATATTCAAGGTGTGCTTAAGAGTATTAATATCATTTTGCCTAACCAAATCTTTATAATAACTTATTGAATTGTATAGATGCTCTCCGGTAGGGTAATTTTGTTTAATTGTTGCGTATGATTTATAAACGGGTTCTAAGGTTTTGTCCAGCAAAATCCCAATGCCCAATCCAACTACGCCTGCAATGGCAAGTTTTATAATATGTGTTTTAATAAAAAACACAAACCATACAAAAGCCAAAAATAAATTTTTAAAAATATTTCCTATAAACTTAAAAAAACGGTCGAAAGCATTTCCTATTAGTTTGAATAACTGTCCTAATTCAACTTCCTCAGATGGTTGTGGTTGTGGCAAATCTTTGCTCATTTGGTAGTTTGTTTTTAATTAAATATTTGTTCTATTATTTTTCGTGTAATTAAATAGGTTGGTTTTACGCCCGTTGTCCCTAAACCGCCAGAAGCCAGAGTTGCACCGGTTTCCAAAGGATTATCACTGGCATAATAAGCGTACCTTACCTTTACATTGGGGCTGATGCTGCCTCTTACCTTCGAGGCCGCTTGAATGGCCTTTTGGTAATGGGCTCCTTCCATTTCTAGCCCAATAACGCTCCAGGTAGAATTGTAAAAGAATTTTAATATATCTTTATTTTGAAGCGAAGTACCCAATACGGTAATCATGGTGCCTGCATACACATCAATACCTTGCCCCTCCAAATCTTCTTTTGATAGTTCGTTGTGGAATGGGTAATTATCGGCAGTGCCTTCAAAAATATGGGCCGTAGGTATCATAATATCGCCTTTGCCACCTTCCAAAATACCTGCTTTCCCCATGATGGAAATGGAATCGATGTTCAAATGTGTTTTTTTGCCTTTTACTTTGTAGGGCTTTAAAAGCTCGTCAATGGTTTCATAAGCTTGTTCGCCAAAGGCATAATCCATAACCAAGATAACCGGCTTTGTAGATTTTATAAGATTTTCATCAACTTGAATATCCAATTTTGAAACATCGAGCTTGCTGGTATCAAAAATTTGTACGTCTATCTTGGTGCCCGAAGCATCTTCAATATAAATCATGCCGTTTTTTAAGGCTTCTTTGGTTACTTTGTTGCGAAGCTCATTGTTTTCTTTCATGCTTAACTGCTCATAAACACTATAAACATCCTTTTGTGGTGTTGCGGTTTTTAAAGCCGAGGGCGAAAAAAGGGTATTCATAACGCTGTGCATGTTGGCACTAATGATATGAATGGGTCTTTCTAATAAATTGTTTTTGTACAGTACTTCCTTTATGGTGTCGGCCCAAATCTCACCGTGTATGTGGTGGCCCAAACGTTCTCTTAAAACAGGACTAAACGTAACGGTTCGCTTGTTGTTGTTTATTTGTTCTTCTATGGCCAATTTCCCTAACCAATACACAATATGCAGCAATCGTTCTGGTTGCGAGGGGGTTGCAAAACTGGCATACACTTCCCTAAGTTCATCAAAGGTGCGCCCTAAAATGTTGGCGGTATGGGTAAGGGCTATTTCCCGTTCGGCTTGGGTAAGTTTCTTTTTGGACAAAACGGCACTTTCCAGCTTTACCCAATCGCGGGTGGTGGCGCCACTTTCATCAATTAAAACACGACTGCTTATTTTATACGATTCAATAAAAAGAAAGGTAAGATGGGTTAAAATATCATAAATTTCCGAACGGCCACGGGTAATTTCAATATTCATTTGCTCGGAATCGATTCGGTAGCAATTACGCCTTCTTTTTTCAGGAATCATGACTTTGAAATGTGAGTTTGAATAGCCCTCATCGCTCGTTAAATTGATAAAGGTACACTCTTCAATGCCAATAGGAAGCCTATCTATAACATACAACAAGCCCTCTAGTTCGGCTTTTTCCTCGCCTATGGAACCGTAAATCTCGGGTCTTAGCAACAACAATGATTGACGAAGCGTTTCACCAGAAATGCCCATTGGCTTGTAAAAGCCCCTATTAAACAAGTGGCGCATAGTAATATACATCCGTTCAATAGCATTGGTGCTTTCTTGAGCGCGTGTTCTTTCGTGGTGCTTTTTGTTGCCCATATCTTTTTTTTAATCAGGCAAATATAACATTATTTGCGTTAATTTGTTTGTGTAAGCCCTTCAACAATTTTCCTGTCGTTTGCTAGTCGTGGCAGCTTGTTTTGTCCGCCCAACTTGCCTACCGATTTCATATAAGCCTGAAAACCACCTTTTTTAACCTTGGTTATTTTAAGGGGTTGCAATACCTTGCCCTGGATTAAATCGAAATAATAAATGTTTTGCTTTTGAAGTGAGGCATCAATTTTTGTTGCAAAAGCCGAGAGATTTTCGGGTTCATTTTCAAACTCGATGAACCATTCGTGATAGGGCAAGCCTTCTTTTGGGCTTATTTGTGGTGCCACCGTAAATTCTGAAATTTGTATCTCGGTGCCAAAAACCGCCTCTTGCATGGCCTGTTCCACTTCTTTACCAATAACGTGCTCACCAAAAGCCGAAATAAAATGCTTGATACGCCCCGAAACAATAACGCGGTAGGGTTTAATGGATGTAAACTGAACCGTATCGCCAATATTATAGGCCCAAAGACCGGCGTTTGTTGAAATAATCATCACGTAGTTTATGCCCACTTCAACAGCTTCCAAGATCATCCGTTTTGGGTTTTCGCTAAAAAATTCATCAGCAACAATAAACTCATAAAAAATGCCCGAATTTAATTGCAGCAGCATTCCCTTTTCATTTTGCGTGTCCTGAAAGGCAAAAAAACCTTCACTTGCCGGATAGAGCTCGATACTATCTACTTTTCGGCCTATTAAATTTTCAAATTTGGCCCGGTAAGGTTCATAATTAACGCCTCCAAAAATAAACAGGTTGAAGTTTTTAAATACATCGCCTACTTTTTTACCTGTTTTTTGCTGAAGTTTTTCAAAATACATCTGTACCCACGAAGGAATTCCTGAAATAATGGTCATATCTTCGGGCAAGGTTTCTTCAACTATGGCATCCACTTTGGTTTCCCAATCTTCAATACAGTTGGTTTCCCATGATGGCAAGCGGTTTTTCTGAAGGTACTTAGGCACATAATGCGCTACGATTCCGGAAAGTCGCCCCAATTGTATGCCGTTTTGCTCTTTAAGTAGCGGACTTCCTTGAAGAAAAATCATTTTTCCGTTAACAAACTTACTGTTGCCTGTTTCGTGAATGTACATTAAAATAGCATTTCTGGCCGCTTCAATGTGATGTGGCATGCTTTCCTTGGTAATAGGGATGTATTTTGCGCCCGAGGTTGTGCCCGATGTTTTGGCAAAATAAAGGGGTTTCCCTTTCCAAAGTATATTGTCTTCACCTGCAACAACCCGTTCTATGTAGGGCTTTAAATCTTCATAATCCCTAATGGGAACGCGTTTAACAAAATCGGTATGGGTCTGTATGTTTTTAAAATCGTGGTCTTTCCCAAATTGTGTGCCCGCGCCCTCTAAAATCAACGTTTTAAATACCTGTGCTTGGGTTTCGATGGGTTTTTGCGCCCATTTTTGAATGGTTTTGTAAACTTGTTTTGCAAACGGTTTTGCTAGGATGGATTTAAGGGACATCATGCTATTTTATGTTGAATGAAGGGATGAGGGATGCAAATGGCGGGATACCGATGACTGAAGAAGGGAAAGCCGATAACAGATCCAAACCATATCATTTAAAATCGATGAAATTTGTGGGGTTTATGGGGTAGCCGTCGTTCCAAAGCTCGAAGTGCAAATGGGGGCCGGTGCTAAGTTCGCCCGTGTTGCCTGCGGTTGCAATAACCTCGCCCGCCTTTACCAAATCGCCTTGCGATTTTGTTAACGCTGCATTGTGTTTGTAAACCGAAATAAGCCCATAACTATGCTCAATAATTATAACATAGCCCGTACTGGCAGTCCAATCGGCAAAAATAACCGTACCATCGGCTGTGGCCTTTATTGGGGTGTTTTTGGGTACTACAATATCAACAGCGTAATGTTTCTTTTTGGGGTTGTAGGTATCGCTTATGGTACCGCTTACTGGCGAGAACAGCACGAAATTGGATGCCGAAGTTGCCGATTCAAACAGGTTGTACTTATCTTCCTTACTTATTTTTTCCCGTAAAAGCGAGTCTTCTGCGCTTGGGGTTAAATCTACCTCACTTGCCTCTAATTTTACTGCTGCAATAATGGAATCCTTATCCAAATTGGCACTTACATCGCCCTGTAAAACCTTTTTTATAGAAGCAAAATAGCGTTCGTTCAAGTTTATGACCTGTTGTAAGGAATCGGTTTTGTAATTCAACTCTGTGGCTTGCTTCTTTAATTTTGCCGATGAATACCCCGGTATGTATTCACGCAGTGAGGTGTAAGCAATTAATATGGTGGTGCCGGCAATTAAAAAAATAGCCGACAAGGAGACCAGAACGAAAACGTTCAAACGGGTTAACTTAATGGACAAACGTTCTTCAAAGGTGCTCTCTTTAAGTATTACCAACCGATACTTATCCAGTAATTTTCGTTTTATCTTTTTATTTCCTCTTTTCTTTTCTTCCATATTAAAAACAAAATTAAATAAAATTATTGCAAGACGCGTTGGCTTTATGCTAAAGTTATTGGGGCAGCCGCATTATAATACATCTCCTTGTTTTTTGATGCAAATCGCGCTGATTTTCACGAATAAATGACTCTAAAAATTTGCAAAAAGGGTTTCACTTAAATTATCACACACATTGAAAACACTAAAAAACCATAAAAAAAATCGGCAAAATGGGTGTTTTTATATTTTAATGTTATTGAACTGCTAAAGTTATACCAAAAACGATGATATTAAATTTTAATTATTAACTTTGCCAAATAAATTCATCCGTTATGATCTCATCAAGTATATTTCTAGGAGCTATTGGCCCAATGCAAGTTGTACTTATTGTGGTGGTTATTTTATTATTGTTTGGAGGCAAAAAAATTCCAGAATTAATGAGAGGCCTAGGCAGTGGTATAAAAGAATTTAAGGATGCCAGCAGAGACGATGTAAAGAATGATGAAAAAAAGGACTAAGTCTGCTTTTTCACATAAAAAATAAACAATCGCTTAAAACATAAGTTTTAGGCGATTTTTTTTTGTGTTTATTGGATGCCATCGCTATTAAATTTGTTGGTTCCCAATCCTCTTTTTTTAGTGGAAAGCACCTTTCTATTCCGTTATCAAAACCTTAGGAAAAATCGCGTGAATGTTAAATATTTTGTGTTTTAATCGATTTTATTTGATTTTAGTCTGGTATTTTGAAAAAAAAATGTGATATTAGCTATCCCCAAATAAACCATATTAATAATACATTGGATTTCCCCAAATCTACCTTAAACTTAACATTATGAATTTTACCGCAAATCTACCTGAACAACCTACCTTTCAAGAAAGTAAATTCAAAGAAACCATGCGTGGGAATTTACGATTTATTAAAAGTTTACTGTATTTAACCAAAAAAATCTTTATGCTATAAGCCTTTTGGAATAGCCGCTATTAGCTTTTTAGTATAATCTGTTTTGGGCGATGCGTAAATAACATCGGCATCGTCCAATTCTTCAATTTTTCCTTTATTCATTACCAACAATTGGTCGCTCATATATTTTACAACTGCCAAATCGTGCGATATAAAAATATAGGTAAACCCAAAATCTGCCTTAAGCTTGTTCAATAAGTTTAAAACCTGCGCTTGAACGGAAATATCCAAAGCCGAAACCGACTCATCGCACACTATCAATTTAGGCTGTAACGCAATGGTTCGAGCAATACCAATACGTTGACGTTGTCCGCCCGAAAACTCGTGCGGATAGCGGTTAAAATGAGCTTCGGACAAGCCAACTTTTTTTAAGATTTCCAAAACCTGTTCCTTTCGCTCTACATCCGATTTATAGAGGTTGTGCACTCTCATAGGTTCCATAATGGCTTCACCCACGGGCATTCTTGGGTTTAAAGAGGAATAGGGATCTTGAAAAATAATCTGGATATCCTTCCGAAGTTTTTTTATTTCTGCATTTGAAAGCTTTGTGATATCAACACCCTTATATAAAATTTGTCCTGCCGTGGCCTTATCCAACTGAAGGATCGCGTTACCCAAAGTAGATTTTCCGCAGCCCGATTCGCCTACCAACCCCAAGGTTTCGCCTTCATACAATTTAAAACTCACATCGTTTACGGCTTTAAAAATTTCTGGTTTTGTAAACCACCCCGATTTTGAAATATAGGCTTTTTCAACATTTATAACTTCCAATAAAGGCGGTTTGCTGTATAGTTTTTCATGATTTAATTGGCGTTCTTCTGGTGTTATAATCTCATGTTTGGTGGTATTTTCCAAATAATCTTTAATGGTTGGCAGTACCTTTAAGCGCGTTTTTAACGAGGGGCGCGAATTAATAAGTGCCTTGGTATAATTATGCTTAGGTGTTTTAAATAGGGTTGAAACAGCGCCTTGTTCTACAATTTCACCTTTATACATCACCAATATGCGGTTTGCTATTTCAGATATTAAAGACAGATCGTGTGTAATAAAAATGATGCTCATTTGGGTTTCAACCTGCAGTTCTTTTAGCAATTGAATGATGTTTTTTTGAACGGTCACATCCAACGCTGTGGTGGGTTCATCGGCAATTAAAATATCGGGTTTGCAGCTTATGGCCATGGCAATCATGACCCGTTGTTTTTGGCCTCCCGAAATTTCATGTGGGTAGGCATCGTAAACACGCTTAACATCCGGAAGTTTTACTTTTTCAAAAAGCGAAAGGGTTTCTGTTTTTGCTTCTTGTTTCGATAATTTGGTGTGCTGTAATAATATTTCCTGAACTTGCTTTCCGCAGGTCATGGATGGGTTTAAGGAACTCATGGGTTCCTGAAAAATCATCGCTATTTTTTTGCCGCGGATGTTTTGGAAGGCTTTTGAAGGAAGCGTGGTTAAATCTTCATCCTTATATACAATCTTTCCTGATGTGATTTTTGAAATTTTCTTTGGAAGCAAGCCTAAAATGGCCAATGAGGATACTGATTTCCCCGATCCCGATTCGCCTACAATCCCTAATATTTCATTTTGGTTTAAATGATAGGACATGTTATGGATCACTTCGTTTTCTCCGAAGGAAATAGAAAGATTGTTGATGGCTAAAATGGCGTTTTGGGGCATTTGTGAATTAAATAATAAGTTGCTTTTTTTTTTGAAAAGACCTCACAGGTTTTGAAAACCTGTGAGGTCTAAATTATATATGAATAATTTCGTCTTCGGTTAAAAGGTTATCACCACGCAAACGTAAAAATATTTGCGCTACGGCAATAGTGTCTTTTTCACAATAAACAATAATGCGGTCGATGTCGTTTTCTTCATAAAAAACCCTACACACTTCACTGCCATCAATATCATCTTTTGGCGATGGAATTCCCAACACATTGGTTAATAGCTTTAAGGAAGTGTAGGTTTTGTAGTCGCCAAATTTCCACAGTTCCAAGGTATCCAGATGCGGAACTTCCCAAGGTTTTTTTCCAAAAAGGTTGAGTTTATGGGGCAATGCTATGTTGTTGATTATCATGCGTCGTGCCATGTACGGAAAGTCGAATTCCTTACCATTGTGCGCACAAAGTAAATGTTTTGTTTCACTGAAGTGCGAAATGAGCAAGTTTTTAAAATCCTTTAAAATTTTGGTTTCATCGCCGTAAAAGGAAGTAACCCGAAAGTTTCTAACATCGCCTTTAAGCGTGAAATACCCAACCGAAATACATACTATTTTACCAAATTCGGCCCAAATGCCGGCGCGTTCGTAAAAATCTTCGGCCGTTTCATCGTCCTTTCTTTGGTATTTCGATTTGTGTTCCCACAACGCTTGTTTGGTTTCATCCAATTCAGAAAAATATTGAACTTCGGGTACGGTTTCAATATCTAGAAATAAGATGTTTTCTAAGTTTAATTTTGAAATCATTTATGCAACATCTTATAAGCTTCTTCAATATAAACTGAAATGTCTTCGGTAAATTGCCCTACTGCTTCATCGGGCGATTTTCTATGGCCCAAGCGTACAATTATCACATTATCATCAGGTTCAACAATCACGTATTGGCCCAAATGCCCGCGCATCATAAAAAAGTGCTTTTTGCCAATATCCTTCATCCACCAGCCGTAGCCGTATTGCGGACTTTCCTTAAACCGTGGCGTGATGGATTTTGCAACAAACGCCGAATCCAATAGTTGCTTGCCGTTCCATTTGCCGTGGTCTTTATAGAGTTTTCCAAAACGTGCAAAATCCCTGGCGTTGCTGGAAATACAGCAAAAGGCTTTGGCAAGTCGGTGTTCGCCATCATCCAGTTGCCAAAGGGCATCATCTGTGGCGCCCATGGGTTCCCAAAAGCTTTCAGACAGATAATTGGCCAATTTTTTTCCGGTTGCTTTTTGAATGATCATCCCTAATAATTGGGTGTCTCCGCTTAAATATTCAAATGCCTTTCCGGGGGTGTTTACTATTTTTTGGTTTAGCATGGTTTTGGCCAAATTAGAATCATAATTCGCCCGTGCAGTAATTGAAAAAGGGCCGGTATAATCTTCAACCCAATCCAAGCCCGAAGCCATGGAGGCCAAATCGCCCACCGTGGTTTTTTCGCCCTTGTATTCAGGATAGAAATCACTTATGGGTTGGTCCAAACTTTTAATATACCCATCCATTATGGCCTTACCAAGTAACGAGGTTGTGATGCTTTTTGCCATGGAAAAGGAGTTGGTTTTGGAGTCATCGCTAAAACCATTATAGTAATTTTCAAACCAAATACTGTCGTTTTTAATAATGAGGAAGGCAATGGTGCCCCACTCTTTATTGACTTTGGAAAGTTTCTCGGTTGCTTTAACGGTATTATAATCTTTATGAACGGGCCAGGGCTGGGGCGTGGTGCCTTTTTTAATGGTATCGTTTTCAAAATACGGATAGTCATCAATAAAAGCGGTGTTATGGCCCGTAAAATACACCACGCGGATGCCTTTTAAAATATAGCCGTAATCGAAAATATACAAGAGCGCAACAAGAGCGATGATGATGATTACAAACCATTTAAGGAATTTTTTTAAGAATCTCATTTTTTTTGATGTGTTTAGTTGAAATAAATATAGGAAATATTTTATGTGTTCCAACCGACGATGCGATTAAAATCTGGGTAAGGAGATATTTTATTTTGGCTACGAATACACGAATGAGGCTAAAAATTGGTGTGAAAACAATAATCACAACTAAAGGTAAACGTTAGAGTAAATTGGTTTTATACTTAGTATTAGGTTAAAATTTGTGTATTCGCGGTATTGGTTTAAAACAAAGTTTGCTGTTTATTCGGGCTTTCGTGTTCCAATAACCACTGTTTTCGGTGCAACCCGCCAGCATAACCCGTTAAACTATCGTCGCTACCAATAACGCGGTGGCACGGAACAATAATCCATAACGGGTTTTTGGCGTTGGCATTTGCAACGGCGCGAATGGCTTTTACATCGCCCAATTGTTTTGAAAGTTCTAAATAGGAAATGGTTTTTCCATACGGAATTTGTTCCAACTGTTTCCATACTTGCTTTTGAAAATGGGTACCTTCTGGATTTAATTTAAGGTTGAAATGTGTGCGAGAACCTTCAAAATATTCATTGAGTTGAAACACGCAATCTTCCAGTGCAACAGGAATGATATCGGTTGTTTTTTCTTCAGAATTAAGAATCGTTATTTCAGAAATACCATGTGCATCACCACTAATTTTGGCAAAACCTAAAGGGGTTTTTATGATGCAGGTTTCCATGTGGTTTTAATTTAGGACTCATTTCAAAAACAATTTAAAAACGCTTTGACTGCGTTGCTAGAGCCATATAAAGTTTCAATAGTTATGTTTTTTATCTATTTAAAATTTTCACAACATCCTTGGCAAAATAAGAAACAATGACATCGGCTCCTGCTCGTTTTATGGCGGTAATTTGTTCCATCATAACGGCATCGTGGTCTAGCCAACCTTTTTCGGCTGCGGCTTTTAACATGGCATACTCGCCAGAAACTTGATATACTGCTACGGGAACATCTACTGCATTTTTTATTTCGCGAACAATGTCCAAATAGCACAATCCTGGTTTTACCATCACGATGTCGGCACCTTCATCAATATCCATTTCGGTTTCTTTAATGGCCTCTTTGCGGTTGGCATAATCCATTTGATAGGTTTTTTTATCTTTTGGAATATCAATCATATCCACCGGAGCAGAATCTAGGGCATCGCGAAAGGGCCCATAAAACGCCGAGGCATATTTAGCGGAATAACTCATAATACCTGTATTGATGAAACCATCGTTTTCCAACGCTTCACGAATGGTCAGGATGCGTCCGTCCATCATATCACTTGGTGCTACAAAATCGGCACCCGCTTTAGCGTGAGAAAGGCTCATTTCTGCAAGAAAATTGGCAGTAGCATCGTTTACTATCATACCGTTTTCAATAATACCATCATGACCGTAAACAGAATAGGGGTCGAGTGCCACATCGGTCATTACCAACATATCGGGGCATGCGTTTTTTACGGTTTTAATGGCCCGTTGCATCAAACCGTTTGGGTTTAGGGCTTCTTTACCTTGGTTGTCTTTTAAGTTATCGGGCACTTTTACAAATAGCAACACCGATTTTAAACCCAACTTCCAAAGTTCTTTTACTTCGTTTTCTAACAAATCCAAGCTGTAGCGAAAGTAATTGGGCATGGAGGGGATTTCATCTTTAACACCTTTGCCTTCAACCACAAAAAGAGGCACTAAAAAGTCGTTGGGCGAAATGATGGTTTCGCGAACCAAACTTCTAATGGCTTCGTTGGTTCTTAATCGTCGGTTTCTTCTAAGTGGATACATATAAGTCCCCTAACCCCCAAAAGAGGGAATTCCTATTAGGGGTCAATAGGGTTTAAAGCTCCCTAACCCCCAAAGAGGGGATTGAAAGACGGTTTATTTTTGTTTTAATATTCATTTGCGTTCGCGTTCCCGTTTGGGGTTAGGAAGTTATCCAATCTTTGGGCTTTTTCAATATTTCTAATAACTTTTCTTCGTCACTTCCGGATTCAGGGTGATGGTTGTATAGCCATTGTACATGAGGTGGCAAGCTCATTAAAATACTCTCTATGCGTCCGTTTGTTTTGAGTCCGAAAAGCGTGCCTTTATCGTGCACTAAATTGAATTCCACATAACGTCCTCGACGAATTTCCTGCCAATTTCTTTGGGCCTTCGTATAAGGCAGCCCTTTGCGTTTTTCAACAATGGGCACGTAAGCCTCAAGAAAACTATTACCAACTTCGGTTACAAAGTTGTACCAATCTGCCATTTGCATGTCTTCGGAAACTTTACAATAATCGAAAAACAATCCGCCAATGCCACGGGCTTCGTTGCGGTGTGCGTTCCAAAAATAGTTGTCGCATTGTTTTTTATATTTGGGATAAAAATCTGGATTGTGCTTATCACAGGCCATTTTACAAATTTGGTGAAAGTGCATGGCATCTTCTTCAAACAAATAATAGGGCGTTAAATCCTGGCCGCCACCAAACCAAGAAAGCCCTCTAGCCCCCAAAGTGGAAGCTTCCCCACTTACCTTATCTGGATACATTTCAAAATAGCGCCAATTGGCGTGAACAGTGGGTACCATGGGGTTTTTTGGATGGAGCACCAAACTCAAACCACAGGCAAAAAAATCGGCTTCGCCTACGTTGAACAATGTTTGCATCGACTCGGGCAATTTACCGTGTACCGCCGAAATATTAACACCACCTTTTTCAAAAACATGGCCGTTTTCGATAACTCGCGTGCGTCCGCCACCGCCTTCCGGTCGTTGCCAAATATCTTCTTTAAACCTTGCGGCACCATCAACTGCTTCCAATTTTGAAGTAATGGTATCTTGCAAGGTTTGTATGTATTGTTGGAATTTGTCTTTCATTGGCAAACCTACAAGGTCTTTGAGACCTTGCAGGTTGTGATGGACGGTATTTTGAGCATCCCGCTTTTCATTACCTTGTGGGTTGGGGTGGATGGTATCTGGATTTTCTAGACCTACAAGGTTTTGAAAACCTCGCAGGTCTGATTGATGCGTAACTTCAAAATTTGTTAAACCTCCAAAAAGACTTAAAACGTAACCCTTGTTTTTGGATATCAAACTTTCGTTATCCGAAAAGAAATTTTTATATGATGTGTATTTATACTCCTTAAAACTCGTCGCTACATTATGAATTTCAGGATTTTTATGAACATAAAGAATTAAATTTTTTAAGTACGTTTCATCGGTAATCCTTTTTCTTCTGAAATGTTTTTCAAACAAACTCCCTGTTCTATTTTGTTGTTTATTGAAAGCTTTCGCATACGCATTGAAAAGATTTGAAAACGCTTTACTTACCACCTCGGCATTTTCAATGATGTTTACAATTAAATGAAACTGATTGCTCATTAAGCAATAGGCAAGTACCTCAACTTTTCCCGTTAAATGCTTTTCAATTAAACCCAGGAAATATGCCATGTTATCTTCAGTCTTGAAAATAACAGCGCTATTAATTCCTCGATTGAAAATATGATAATAATGGGTTTTCTCTATTTTTTCAATTTTCATGGTTTATTTTTTCAGACCTACAAGGTTTTGAAAACCTTGCAGGTCGTCATCCTTATTTTTTCCAACGTAAAATAATGTACCCAATAAGTGCCGCAATAAATGAGCCTACTAAAATACCTATTTTAGCCGAATCGATATAAATGGGGCTATCAGCAAACGCTAAACTTGCTATAAAAATGGCCATGGTAAACCCAATTCCTGCCAAAAAAGATACGCCTACAATATGCCTTGTGCTAATATCGGAAGGGACTTCAATTAGTTTTAATTTTTTTGCAAGCAGCACCACAGCCGTAATCCCGATACTTTTACCCAACACTAAAGATATTACGATATTTATTATCAACAGATTTTCCAATTCAAAGCCATTGTTTAATACAACCCCCGAATTTGCCAGGGCAAATATGGGTATGACCATGTAGGCAACCCAATCGTGCAAACTGTGCTCTAGGTGTTGTAATGGCGATTGGTATTTGCTGGCCCAATCTTCCAAATCGTCGATTTCTTGGATTTGTTCTTTAGATAAAATGGGCTTTTTTAAAACACTTGCTTCCTTAATGTTATTGGTAATGGTTACTAAATTATCAATAAACTCGGGCGTTTTTATCTTTTGGCGAATGGGCACCGAAAACGCCAATAAAATCCCTGCCAATGTGGGGTGGATGCCCGATTTTAAAAATAATACCCAAATGATGATTCCTAAAAAAATCATTAAAAACTTGGAATAATAGTTTTTGTACGATAAGAAATACAAAACGCCCAATAGCAAAAAGGCCATCCCCAATAATTCCAATTGAATGGTACTGCTGTAAAATATGGCAATCACTAAAACGGCCCCTAAATCGTCCACAATGGCGAAAGCCGTTAAAAAAACCTTAAGGCTTAATGGCACGCGGTTTCCCAACACTTTTAAAAGTGCCAACGAAAAAGCAATATCGGTAGCCATGGGTATGCCCCAACCTTTTAAGGTTTCTGGATTTTGGTTTAATATAAAAAAGAACGTAACTGGGGCAATAATACCGCCTAATGCGCCAAAAAGGGGAAATGCCAGTTTTTTTGCCGAATTAAGTTCGCCTATTAAAAATTCACGTTTAATTTCCAAACCTATCAAGAAGAAGAAAATGGCCATTAACCCATCATTTATCCATAAAATAAGTGGTTTGTTTAATTCGAAGCTCTCGGTGGTGAAGCCCACTTTATATTGCCACAACGCTTGATAACTTTCTGAGTATGGTGAATTTGCCCAAATAAGTGCCAAAACAGTTGCCAACAACAATAAAATACCGCTAAAACTTTCGATTTTTACAAACTTTTGAAATGGAGATAAGATGATTTTTTGAACCATATAGTTTTATTTATTTTTTATTTGTAATGCTTCTATGGTTTTTACAGAAGCTGCAGTTACCGAAAAAGGAAGCACTAAAATTACGCCAATTATGGGAATTAGTAAAAAAAACATGAACACAATTCCGTTTCCTATTGCCAATCCCCTATGGTTTTTAACAAATTGGATGCTTTCGCTATACTTAAAATGGCGTTCTAAAGTGTAATCCATATTACCAAAGCCGGCATAATAGGCTTGCACGAAAAATAGCAATATTGTTGAAAAGATGCCAATAATTGGAATTAGGCCCAACAGTAAAATGGGTATGGTTAACAGCAGTTCCATACTTAAATTCCTAATGTTTATACGAACCCCACGCCAAAGTTGCTGTGCAAAAGTGGTATTTCTGGAACCGTGCAACGTGCCCAACAAATGCTTTTCAATTTTTTCGGACACCGGACTCATAAATGGTGCAGAAAGTGCCATTATGATATGCTTATAAAGTATGAGCCCGATAAGCACTATAAACAGACCGCCCAAAATGTTGCTTATTAAGGCAACCGTTTCCTTGCCCCAATGCCAAACCCAAACCCGTGCGATGTGGGAACCAATGGTATCGGACAACCCATACGCGGTGACACCTATAAGTATGGCCGTAAAAAAACTGATAAGCATTGGTACCGCAAAATATTTCCAGAGCCTTAGTTGCGATATTAAACCAAAGGCGCCAAAATAGGCTTGTATTGCTAAAGCGATGTTTTTAATCATAAAGCTTGTTTTGCGTTAGCGATTGAAGCGGCATCCTTTTGTTTTTTATGGGTTTAAAACGAGCCTAAAAATAAATTTACTGCCATTTTGTAAATTCCTGCCCTGGTGTAGGCGTGCCAAAAAACAAAAGATATAGCGAAAAGCGCGACCTTTATCCTGAATTTTTTTTCAGGATAAAGGTAACGCCCCAATATTAAACTTTATAGTCTTTTACGGCATCAACAAAGGCTTTGGCGTTTTCTAAAGGGATGTTGGGCAAAATGCCATGGCCTAGGTTGACGATGTATTTGTCCTTGCCAAACTCATCAATCATTTGCTTTACCATTTGCTTGATTACCGTTGGTGGCGACAGTAAGCGCGCCGGATCGAAATTACCTTGTAACGTGATGTTGCCACCTGTTAGATAACGTGCGTTTTTTGGGGAACAGGTCCAATCGATACCCAAAGCGGAAGCATTACTTTTTGCCATATCGCCAAGTGCGAACCAGCAGCCTTTACCGAAGGCGATAACGGGGGCATCGTCTTTGAGGGCTTCAATGATTTGATTGATGTACTGCCATGAAAACTCCTGATAATCGGTTGGTGATAACATGCCTCCCCATGAATCGAAAACCTGTACGGCATTACAGCCGGCCTTTACTTTCTCCTTTAAGTAGGCAATGGTGGTATCGGTTATTTTTTGAAGCAAAGTGTGTGCTGCTACGGGGTTTGTAAAGCAAAATTCTTTGGCTTTGTCGAAGGTTTTGCTGCCTTGGCCTTGTACGCAATAGCATAAAATTGTCCATGGCGAACCGGCAAAACCTATAAGCGGGATTTCGTCGTTCAACAGCTCCTTGGTGGCCTTAATGGCCTGATAAACATAGTTTAGGGCTTCGGTAACATCGGGTACAATTACATTTTCAACGTCTTTTGATGTTCGTATAGGGTTTGGTAAATAGGGCCCAAAATTGGGTTTCATTTGCACCTCAATGTTCATGGCCTGCGGAATTACCAAAATATCACTAAATAAAATAGCGGCGTCCATCCCGTAGCGGCGTATGGGCTGTACGGTAATTTCACTGGCTATTTCGGGGGTTTGGCAACGTGTAAAGAAATCGTATTTATCGCGAAGTGCTATAAATTCGGGTAAGTAACGGCCTGCTTGTCGCATCATCCAAACGGGTGGGCGGTTAACGGTTTCTCCTTTTAATGCTCTTAAAAATAAATCGTTCTTTATCATATCTTTCTCTTTCCTATGGTGGCAGGGGTTTTATTCGGTTATATGTTTTTGTTTCTTAAATCGTATTCTTCCTCGCCTTTGCAGTAGTTCTCAATGTCTTTATTATGGCCATAAACCACTAAAATATCATTTTCTTGAACTTGAGTTTCTGGGGAAGGTCGCCCAATGGTTTCCTTTACCCGTGTTTTTTTTCCTATCAAGTTCTTTTTTTCAATTTCCCTAATAATGGTTACCAGGGTTAAACGGTATTTATCGATGGAGTCCAGTTCCTGAAGCGTCTTTCCAAAAAATTCTTTCTTTGCTTTTACTTCTGAAATGGTAAAATTATTGTCCAACTGATAATTTTCAAGGGTCGATTTGAAATTAATCTGTTTGGTAAGCCTATCCGCCGAATCCTGCTCGGGATGTACGATGCTGTGAATGCCCATGGCCTCTAAAACGGTATCGTGTATGGGTGAAAGTGCGCGACTTATAATTTTTACATCGCTCAATTTTTTGATAATGGCCGTAGTAATAATGGCGGCACCCTCATTTTCGCCAATGGCAACAATCACTTTATCGGCGTCCTTTAGCGGTAAGGCCTCATAGGCGAGCTCGTTGGTGGAATCCATACAAATGGCATGAGAGATCTTATCCTTTACCAGATTTATTTTGTCCATTTGCTTATCAATCGCAATAACTTCATTGCCAGTTTCGGTTAAGCTTAGCGATAAAGCCATACCGAAATTTCCAAGGCCGAAAACAATTATTTTCATGGTTTACTGTTTTTTCATCCCCTCAAATCTTTATAGCTTGGAAGGGAACTTTATTTCTTTTCTACGAATGCACACCTAGTAAATTTGCGAATTCGCAGTAATTTTTATACTCAGTTAATCAAAATATTTTCTTTGGGCAACTCATAAAACTGATGGTTAATTTGGCGCATTAAACCAATCATTAAATTCAACATTCCTATTCTTCCTATAAACATCACCGCAATAATAATGTATTTGCTTGTATCTGAAAGCGTTGGCGTAAAATTTAAACTAAGCCCCACGGTACTGTAAGCCGAAAAACACTCGAACACAACGTTAAGCAGTGGCGTGCCTTTAGGTTCAAAAATCAATACTGCCAATATAGCGGCACCAATGACTATTAACGAAATGCATAAAATGGCAAAAGCCCTTGATGTGGATTCGGCCGTAAAACGTCTGCCAAAAATTTGTATCCTGCTTTTTCCTTTTGCAATAGCAATTATGTTTAAGGTAGCCAATGCAAAGGTACTGGTTTTTATCCCACCACCGGTTGAGGCGGGTGAAGCCCCTATCCACATTAAAAAGATAACAAACAATAACGAAGGCACCGTCATCTGTGTATAATCTACCACATTAAAGCCTGCCGTTCGGGGCGTTACCGATCCAAAAGCAGCATTTGTAATTTTGCCAAACAAGGTTTTGTGCTCTAAAAGCGTGTTGTTGTATTCTGAAAAGAACAGAAAAATCCAGCCAAAAAACAACAATATAAAAGTTGTATATAGTACAATTTTCGAGTTTAATGTTACCACTGGAACGCGTTTGTGGATGTATTTTTTATGGAAAAACTCCAACACGTAGGTTTTTAAATATTTGAAAAAATTAAAGATGATGTGATGCCCCAAACCGCCAAAAACGATGAGTCCCATAATAATCCATTGGAACATGTAATTAAAACGAATGTTTTGGTCGAATAAACCCGATGAAATTGTTGAAAATCCCGCATTACAGAACGCCGATATGGAATGAAAAACGGAAAAGAAAATTTTATTGCTTATTGAATGATTGTTTGTTAGCGAGAAATACACAAAAACAGCGCCTACAATTTCAATGGCCACTGTAAAAACAACTACGTTTAAAGCAACCCTAAATACATCCTTCAACCCTTCGTGGGCCAAAAAATCTTTGGTATTCAGGCCTTCCTTGAATGAAGAACTACCTCTGAAGAAAAAAGCAAAAAATGAGGTAAAGGTTAAAATACCGATACCACCCAACTGGATCAAAACCAATATAATGGATTGCCCTACCAACGTAAAATCTGTACTGGTATCTACTACGGCTAAACCCGTTACGCAAACAGCACTGGTAGCTGTAAACAATGCATTTGTAAAGCTAATGCCGTGGGGCGTAGCACTTGGAAGCATGAGCAAAAAAGCCCCCGCTAGGGCCAAAATTAAAAAACTGCCCACAAATACAATGGCCGGATTAAAATACACATCATAAATGTGCCTTACCAACACCATTAACCTTAATAGAAAATACAGGATCAATCCACCCTCAAGAATAGGTTTTATTTTTTGGAGTCTTACAAGGTAGCTATGCTCCATATTGCCTAAAGCAACAAAAAGCGATAGTAGAAGCAGCACCGAAATAATAACCATGTTTACCAGGGCTATTTTTTTGTTGGATTTTACCTTGTATATAAAAAATTTTGCCGTATTGAAAAGCAAAAGAAAAAAGGACAAAACCAATAACCCCAGAACATGTGGCGCGGTAAAGTTTTCAGCGAAATCGTAGCCAAAATCGAATACTATAAAAAAAAGAACGATAATATCAAAAAACCTATAAATATAATTGAGTAAAGATTCTCTTTTCATTTCAGCTCGTTATTTCACTTAAAATATGGGAACATTTCTAAATCTGGTATTGCGAAATTATCCCGTGCAAAATTAACCGCAAATATCTAAATAATTATAGAAAGTCGTGTTAAATATAGTGCTCATTTATCAACTCTATAACACTCTCTACGGTTGGCACTTTTGCAGTCCTTACATCGCTGAAATATTTTTTAGCTTCTTTTGCCGTAGTTTCCCCTATACAGAAGGCAATAACATGGGCTTCATTTTGTTTTATAAAGCTTTGCACGGTTGAAGGACTGTAAAACATTACAGCTTCAATACTTTCGGGTAATTTTACCGCATCGTATTTTGTTTGGTAAGCTTCAACCTCGGTTACTTTTATGTTGTTTTTTTCCAATATGGTTGGGAGGTCGTCCAGCCTTAAGTCGCTACAAAAATAGGTTACTTCGGTACCTTCCATAAATTCCACCAAGTAATTAGCTAATTTTTCAGCACTGTTTTCAAAATGTGCCACCTTGCCAATTTTGGTTTCTACCAGTTTTTTAGTGCGCCTGCCCACGCAATAAATATTTTTAAACTGAAGTTCGATGGCAGAATAATTGGTTATTAACGATTCTACCGCGTTTTTACTGGTTATTACCACGTTTTGGATTTCTTTTTTGAAAAAACGCGGATGGATGCGGTTGAGGCTTATTTTTATAAAATCGGCACTTTCAACCACTACTTTCTCATGAAACAATAAGCGCTGATCTTCCGTTAATTTTTTGGTAGAAAACACCGTTGCTTTTCTATCGGAACTTTTAATGGCGTCCATTAAGCGTTTGCCTCCACGTTCAATTACTAAATTGGCACAAAATGCAGCTATATCGTGGTGTTCGCCTAATTTTTTAACACGCGTTACATCAATTTTTTTTGAGCCATCCAAACTCAACAACACCCCTTTAAAGTGAACTTCTTCATTTTTTATAACTGCCAAAGCGCCTATGGGTGCTGAACATCCGCCTTCTAAAATGTTTAAAAATTCGCGTTCAATGGCTATGCAAAGTGCTGTTTCTTCGTGGTTTAGTTCCGCGCACGCGGTTTTCACAAAATCATCTTCCGCCAAAGCGGTTATCATAATGGCACCTTGTGCAGGGGCTGGGATCATCCAATCTAAATTGATGGCGTTTTCGGGCCTTAGCCCAATTCTACCAATACCTGCAGCTGCAAAAATAGCACCGTTCCATGGGTTATCCTGCAGTTTTTGCAATCGTAAATTCACGTTGCCGCGTAAATCGACCACCGTGTGTGTTGGGAAACGGTTAAGCCATTGTGCCTTACGGCGTAAACTTCCGGTGGCAATTACCGCTTCTTTAGAGCCTAAAAATTCTTCATTGTTTTTAAAAACCAGGGTGTCGTGCACGTTGCCACGTTTTAAAATGGCGGCCTGAACAATGCCTTTGGGCAACACCGTGGGCACATCTTTTGATGAGTGCACCGCAATATCAATGTCGTGGTTTAACATGGCAATATCCAAGGTTCGGGTAAAAATGCCGGTAATGCCCATTTCGTATAGGGGTTTGTCCAAAACTAAATCGCCTGTAGATTTTACAGGCACCAGTTGTGTTTTATATCCTAAACTTTCGAGCTGACTTTGTACTATTTTGGCTTGCCATAACGCTAATTCGCTATCGCGCGTACCAATTCTTATAATTTTAGACATGTAATATGGGTTCTTCTAACTGAAACACTTTTTTTATGAGTTCCAGACTTTCATCGGTAGGTATGCCATCATCCTTTAAATGATGTGCAAAGTGATTGGTTATTTTTTGAATGATGCAATTACTTATTAATGCTGCTTGGGCTTCATTAAAATTGGTGTTTTTTTTGCGTTGGCTTTCTACTTCGGCCGCAGCAAAATCTTGCAATTTATGTTTTAGCGCCTTAATGGTTGGGGCAAATTTGCGGGTTTCCAACCAATCGTTAAATTCAGCTTTTACCTCTTCAATTATTGCTTCGGCCAATGGAATGTGTGCTTTTCTGGCTTCGAGTGTTTTATCGGTAATCTGCGATAAATGGTCAAGATGTACCAACAACACGTTATCCAATTCCTCTACATTGGCATCGACGTTTTTGGGTATGGACAAATCCAAAATCAATAAAGGCTTATCGGTTTGAATCAAGTGCTTGTCAATGGTTGGGCGTTGTGCGCCCGTTGCAACGATTAAAATATCCGAACTTTGTATTTCTTCCTGCAAATTGGCATAATCCTTAACAACTAGGTTAAATTTTCCTGCAATTCTTTCGGCTTTGTCCTTTGTTCTGTTTATTAAGGTTATTTGCTCGTTTTTGGTATGCTTCACCAAATTTTCGCAGGTATTCCTACCTATTTTTCCGGTACCGAAAAGCAAGATGTTTTTATTTGAAACATCTTTAACCGTATTGAAAATATATTGAACCGAAGCAAATGACACCGAGGTTGCGCCCGAAGAAATATCGGTTTCGTTTTTTATGCGCTTGCTTGCTTGAATAACGGCATTTACCAAACGCTCGGTAAAATGATTGAGCAACCCAAGTAGTTTGGAGTTTCTGGCACTAACTTTTAACTGACTTATAATTTCAAAATCGCCCAAAATCTGGCTGTCCAACCCTGAACCCACGCGAAACATGTGCGCAATGGCATCGCTATTTTTATATACATAGGCCACTTTTTGGAATTCCTCAACCGTACCCCTGGCATTATCGCAAAGCAATTGTATGAGTTGGAACGGGTGTTCTGCAAAGCCATAAATTTCGGTACGGTTGCAGGTAGATGTTACCACCAAGCTTTCAATAGCGCTTTCCTTGGCCTGATTGAGCAATGCACTTTTGGCATCATCATCCAAACTAAATAGACCTCTTATGTTGGCATCGGCTTTTTTGTAGCTTAACCCTATGGCATAAAAGTATTTGCTTTTAGATATATTATATTGGTGCATTGGTTATTTTGAAAAATCTGAAAGCAAATGTATATCTATGCGCATTAAAAAAGTAACGCTAAAAGAACTTTAAGTATCGCTGGTGGTTTTTTAGGCCGTTTTTTAATAAATATATGATATTTGTCATATTTTTGCAGTTATATCAAGGCTTTTCAATTGCTTAATTTAGAATTAATCTAAATAATATATGTTAAACAACGAAAATACAACCCAAAAAAACAACGCTAAAAGTTCGTTTGAAGAAACCAAAGTGGACGATGGTTTTATGGTTCTGGTCTATAAAAACGACGGCAACACCACCCAAAACCTTGTTAAAGATATTAATAGTGCTTATATCCAATTTCACTTTTGCATAAAAGGCTCCAGTAAATTTATTTTTAATGAAGGTCGTTATTTGTTGAACATCCTTGAGGAAAACTCGCTGTTATTGTACAATCCGCAACAGGATTTGCCCATTAACCTTCAGGTTTCACCTAATTCATGGATGGTCTCGGTTCTCATTTCCATAAAGAAATTCCATGGGTTGTTTTCGCAGGAAGCCGATTATATTTCATTTTTAAATGAAGACAATAAAGACAAAAAATATTATAAAGATGGCAGCATCAGCCCTTCCATGTCCATTGTTTTGAACCAACTTGTAAACTACAACCTCAACCAGTCCATCAAGGATTTATACTTCAAAGGAAAATCATACGAGCTTTTAAGCTTATATTTCAACAGAAGTGAGGATGCCAATATTGAGCAATGCCCGTTTCTTGCCGATGAAACCAATGTAATTAAAATACGCAAAGCGAAAGATATTATAGTGTCGCGTATGGCCGAACCCCCCAGTTTACAGGAACTTGCAGACGAGATTGGGCTGAACCTAAAAAAACTTAAGGAAGGCTTTAAACAAATTTATGGCGATTCGGTATTTAGTTTTTTGTTCGATTATAAAATGGAGGTTGCCCGAAAATTACTGGAATCGGGCGAAAACAACGTGAACGAAGTTGGGCTTAAAGTAGGCTACAGCACCGGCAGCCATTTTATAGCCGCCTTTAAAAAGAAATATGGTACCACCCCAAAAAAGTATTTAATGTCCTTAAATTAATTGTTCGTGAAAAAAACCCTGATAATTCTGTTTGCTTTTTTAATAGTAGCCTGTAAACCTTCCCTCCATTCCGGCAGTCCAGACAAGGTTCTTGTTTTTACCAAAACGAGTGGGTTTAGGCACAAATCTATTGAAACTGGCATTGAAACCATTATAGAATTGGGCCTAACCAACCATTTTGAAATTACAAATACTGAAGATGCCTCTTTATTCACCACTGAATATTTGAAACCATATAAATTGGTTCTATTTTTAAACACTTCGGGCGATGTTTTAAATGCCAATGAAGAGCAGGCATTTGAAACCTATATTAAAAATGGCGGTAGTTTTATGGGCGTGCACGCCGCAACCGACACGGAGTTTGAATGGCCCTGGTTTGGCAAACTTGTGGGTGCCTATTTTGTGAACCATCCAAAACCAACAACGGCAACTCTAAACAATATAAACAACAAACATCTTGCTACCAAACACTTGCCAAAACAATGGATTCGTTTTGATGAATGGTATAATTTTAAATCGATAAACAAGGATATAAACGTACTGCTAACTTTAGATGAGTCAACTTATGAAGGTGGCAACAATGGCACTTTTCACCCCATCGCGTGGTATCATGAATTTAATGGCGGCCGATCGTTCTACACAGGCCTTGGCCACACCATCGAATCGTATGCCGAACCAAATTTTAGGCAGCACCTATTGGGCGGCATTTTATATTGCCTGAAACGGTAAATTTTAACCTCTCTTTATACTTCCAAATGTGCAGAAAACTGTAATTTCCTAAAGAAAAAAGCAACCTATAATAAGTAAAACCTTTTAATAAATATTTGTAAGAAGTGAGGCTCATTCCTTATAATAGGCAAACGCGCTATCGGGAAACTATAAAACACAAAAACTGGTTTAGCATACATTGTAAACTAAACCAGTTTGTTTTTAATAAGGTTTTGCAAGACGCTATTTACCCAAGATTCTAAACATGCCTGTTCCGCAAGTTGGGCATTTGCCTTTCATTGCTTTTCTACCATTTTTCATAGTAACTTCAGCAGCATTTTTTATCTCCTTTTTGTCTTTACATTTTACACAATATCCTTCCATAGTTCTGTTGATTTTTGTTTTGTTAAAAATTAATTATTTATAAATGTAGGTTTTATTCTAAGTGCGTGCAAATAAAAAATAAAAATTATTACATTTCTTATCGTTATTTTATCATTTCGGGTGCATTTTTAAGCACGTTAACCAAAAAGCAGCCTTATTTAATGTAGCATTTCTTTACTGTTTTTGTTCATTTTTTCTGGTTTACCTGCCTAAATTATCGCTTAACATCGGCAATCGTTAAATGCTGTTGTTCCATAAAAAATAGTTTGTTTAAATACAGTGCACATTTGCTATTTTTGCCAATAAAAAAGTCTGTTAATGCTTAAATATAGTGTGTTTTTTAGTGTGCTGATAACTGTACTTGTTAACACCGCTTGTGCCTCAAAACAACAATTAATGACCATAAAGCCCGAACCCGAAGAGGCAGCTCCGTTAGTTTACGACCATACTCCCTCGTTTATAAACGTACCTGTAAGCATCAAATTAAAGGATATTGAAAATCAAATAAACACCATTTTAAAAGGCTTGATTTATGAAGACAAAACCATTGAAGATGATGATATTGAAATAAAGGTCTGGAAACAAGCGCCCATCACCATTCAAAACGACAACGCTTCAAAAGGTGGAAAAATAAAAACCGTGCTTCCTTTAAAAGCCATCGTTAAATATAGAATAGGCACCCAAGCCATGGGGGTAAATCTGTATAAAACAAATGAGTTTAACTTAAATGGCGTGGTAACGTTAACTAGCCACATTGGGCTGTCGAACTGGAAATTAAAATCGAAAACGCAGATAACCGACCTGCAATGGAAAGAAAGTCCGTCCATGGTCGTTTATGGCAAAAATGTACCGGTAACCTATCTTGTAAACCCTGCCGTAAAAATTTTTAGGAGCTCTATTGAAAAAAGCATCGATGAAGCCATAGAAACCTCGATGGATTTTAAACCAAACGTTTTGGCCGCTATTGAGAAACTAACAGTGCCTTTTAAGATGAGCGACGATTATGAAAGTTGGCTTAGAATTGTGCCCATTGAAATTTATTCCACCGATGCTGAACTGAAAAAAGACAACGTATTGCTGCAAATGGGCATGAAATGTACCATGGAAACCTTAATTGGCAAACAGCCCGAATCGAAATTCGATGCTAAAAACATTGTTTTGAAGCCTGTTGAAAAAATGCCAAATCACGTTACGTCCAATATTATAGCCATTTCCACTTATGAGGATGCTTCAAAAATAATGACCAAGAATTTTTCGGGACAAGAATTTGGCTCGGGCACAAAAAAAGTAACGGTGAAAAAAGTAGCGTTGTGGCATAAAAATGAAGGCATGGTGATTGCGCTCGATTTGCAAGGGGCCGTGAACGGCAGCATCTATCTGCAAGGGAACCCGCAATACGATGGTGCCAAAAAAGAAGTGTATTTTGAAAAACTCGATTACGTGTTAGACACCAAAAACAAATTGATAAAAACCGCCAATTGGCTGGCCAAAGGCTTGATTTTAAAAAAAATACAAGAGAATTGCCGCTATTCCATCCAACCAAATTTAGATGAAGGCAAACAAACCATGTTAAGTTACCTTAATAATTATTCGCCCATGACCGGTGTTTTTGTAAACGGCACCATGAACGATATCGATTTTCAAAAAATACAATTAACCAATACAGCCATATTGGCGTTTTTAAAGGTAACGGGCAATATTAGCGTAACGGTTGATGGATTGAAATAAATAAAAAAAGTGCCCGTTTTATTGGGCACTTGCTTATTTTGCTGTTGTGCAAATTTGTAATTTAGTTTAACTGCACAGCCAAGTACAAACTCAAATTACTGTTTTTCCCATCAGGAATGGTGTAGGTTTGTCCGGCAATGGTACGTTCTTTACCAACCGTAGAAAGGCCATAATTGTATCTCACGCCAATACCAAATTTATCAAAATCCAAACCTATACCGGCGGCTAAACCGGCATCGAATTTGTTAAAATCATCATTATCATAAGTTTCTTCAAAATCAAAGCTTCCACTATCGGTTTCATTGGTTATTTGCGCATCTACCAAATAAGAAAAATAAGGACCCGCATGCACACTCAAGTTTTTAGCTAGGTTCACTTTTAACAATACGGGCACTTCAATATAGTTTAACTTAAATTTTGCCGTTCCCGAAACAAAAGCGTTATCGTACACCATTTCGGCACCTTTTCTGGAATATAAAACCTCTGGTTGAATGGCCATAAAATCGGTTAAGGGCAAGGTAGCATAAACCCCAGCGTTAAAACTGGTTAGCACATTATTATCATCCACATCATCGTTATATAAATTTGAAAAGTTGGCGCCACCTTTTACACCAAATTGTGCTGCGGCATCATTAATTTGGGCGTTGGAAATGGTTGTAAACCCAAGCAATAACAGAACAGCTAAAGAAATTTTTTCTATGTATTTCATAATTATGTTTTTAAAATTTTACATTACAAAGATGCGTTTATCGGCATTTATTGCTGTTACAACTTTTTTTGCTTGTATTATAGAATTACCATTTTGTAAGAAAAAGAAAAGTCCTTGGCCATCTGCCACCAAGGACTTTTAATTTACAAACACGATAAAACCCTATTAAATGGCTTCTACCATTAAAATTTCAAGTTTTCGTTCACCATCCTTAAATGGCCAAGTAACGATATCGCCAACCTTTCGGCCAACGGTAGCTACTGCAACATCACATAAAATAGAAAACTTCCCTTTTTTTATTTTGGCCCTATTGGAAGAAACAAACAGATATTCTTGCTCTTTTTGGGCTGTATGGTCCTTGATTTTAACGCGACGGTTTACGGTAACAATATCCGTTGGCAAATCTCTGCGAAGTACTTGTTTGGCGGTTTTAAGTTCAAGGATTAAACGATCCTCTTCCTCCTTGGTTACTTTTTTTCTTCTGACATGATCCTTGATCATATCGTATATTCCAGTAGTTATAATTATATGTTCTGACATGATATATTTTTTAGTATTGAAACTTTTTTTTTCTGATACTACATGTATAAATGACCCAACCGTTCAAATACAGCAAAATGAGATTCGCAATAAATGGAACGCAAAAAATAGCGTCAAAAAAAAAAGAAAATTTGGATTAAAATTTATTTATGGAAAAATGCCCTGTTTTGAGTCGCAACAGGGACTAATAAATAAACTCTTTCGAGCTTTTTAAAAATATATCGTCCAACAAATAAGACAATGACAACGCAAGCACCGAAACACTATTTTTATAATATAGAAAATAAACTGTTGTCATTTTTTTTGAATGGAAAATCTTAAGTGCAAAGATAACCCTAATAGTTTACATGTACAAAGTTATCTTTAGATGCATTTACAAGTTATTGTATTAGAAACAGTTAAGTTAATTTTTAAATTTCAAAACAGACTTTTCCTTTTCAACGGATAAGTCAACCGTTCTGCCCAAAATAAGCGCACGGTTATCTTTTTCATGGCCTGCGGGCATATTAAAGGCAATTGGGAACGTATATTCGGCCAAAGCATCTAAAATAAGTTGCTGCACAGAGCTTCCCCAAAGCGTGGTGTTTTTTCTAACTTTTGTTATATCGCCCACCAAAACGCCCTTGCAACCATCAAAATATCCAGCACGCTTTAAACTTTGTAGCATGCGGTCTATATGGTATTCGTATTCGCCAATTTCTTCAATAAATAGAATTTTACCTGCTGTATCAATGCTGGTTTTTGAACCCAACATACTTTGCAAAATACTTAAATTTCCACCAACCAATTGCCCCGAGGCTGTGCCCGTTTTATTGTATTTCGAACCTTCTAAGGTATAAGCCAGCGGCTTTCCAAATAAAGCACTTTTAAACGTTGCGATGGTTTCCTGAATGGCCGTAACATCGTCTTGCAAGCTAGTGCCCATCATGGCGTGCAAGCTTTCAAAACCTTCATTATGGACTTGATTGTGAAGTGCCGTAATATCCGAATAGCCAATCACCCATTTGGGTTTTTTCTTAAACTTGGCATAATTCAATTTATCTAAAATCCGTACCGTTCCGTAGCCACCTCTGGCGCACCAAATAGCACTAATTTTCGGGTCGTCCATGGCTTGTTGCAAATCTTCGGCACGTTCCGCATCGGTGCCCGCAAAATGGTTGTTTTGGTTAAACACATTCTTACCAACAAGTGTATTTAAACCCCAACTTTTAAGTAAGTCTTTGGCTTTTTCTATCTCGGTGGTTCTGTTTTTCAAAATACCCGACGGTGCAACTATGGCAACCGTATCGCCTGCTTTTAAATAAGGTGGACGCATCAATGTAGTGGTTTTTATGGTGTTATTTTGCGCAATAACTGGGGTTTTTCCGAAGAAAAAAACCGCGCAAAGTAGCATTGTGATAAACGTGATTTTAGACATGATGTAAATGTACATTTTTTTTCTAAATGGCACTCAAAATGTGTACTTTTACGGCTTCAAAATAAGACGTCATTCCGAATGAAGTATGGGGAATCTGTTTGTTAGGAGTTTCAATGAACACGATTGCTTCGTCGCTTTACACCTCGCCATGACGGTAAAATTTAACTTTTAAATTGATGAACAAACCAAAACGATATACCATCACCTCGGCACTTCCATACACCAACGGCCCCATTCATATTGGGCATTTAGCAGGCGTTTATGTGCCGGCAGATATTTATGCACGCTACTTGCGCTTAACAGGCAATGATGTTGTTTTTATTGGCGGAAGCGACGAACACGGCGTACCTATTACTATCAAGGCAAAAAACGAAGGCGTATCGCCACAGGATGTGGTTGATAAATACCATGCCATTATAAAAAAATCGTTTGAGGAATTTGGGATTTCGTTCGATAACTATTCGCGTACCTCGGCTAAGGTACACCATGAAACGGCTTCCGGCTTTTTTAAAACACTCTATGATAAAGGCTGTTTTGTTGAAGAAGTTACCGCCCAATTATACGATGAAAAAGCCAACCAGTTTCTGGCGGATAGGTTCGTTACGGGCACCTGCCCAAAATGTGGCAACGAAGAAGCCTATGGCGACCAGTGCGAAAAATGCGGTACCAGCTTGAATGCCACCGACTTGATAAACCCAAAATCGGCTTTAACAGGCAACGTGCCCACCTTAAAAAAAACAAAACATTGGTTTTTGCCTTTGGAAAAATACGAAGATTTTTTAAAGGAATGGATTTTAGAAGGCCATAAAAAAGATTGGAAACCCAATGTATATGGCCAAGTAAAATCATGGATTGACGATGGTTTGCGCCCACGCGCCGTAACCCGCGATCTGGATTGGGGCATTCCCGTGCCCGTGCCCGGTGGCGAAGGCAAAGTGCTGTACGTGTGGTTTGATGCGCCCATTGGCTACATTTCATCAACCAAGGAATGGGCTGAAAAAAAAGGTATTGATTGGGAACCTTATTGGAAAAGCGACGATACCAAGCTTGTGCATTTTATAGGAAAAGATAACATCGTGTTCCATTGCATCATTTTTCCTGCAATGCTAAAAGCAGAAGGCAGTTACATTCTACCAGAAAACGTACCAGCAAACGAATTTTTAAATTTAGAGGGAAACAAACTTTCAACCTCTAAAAATTGGGCCGTTTGGTTGCCCGAATATTTAAAGGATTTTCCTGGGCAGCAAGACGTGTTGCGCTATGCCTTAACTGCCAACGCGCCCGAAACCAAGGATAACGATTTTACTTGGAAAGACTTTCAAGCACGGAACAACAACGAATTGGTGGCTATTTTTGGAAATTTCATCAATCGTGTGGTGGTGTTGACCCAAAAATATTATAACGGCATTGTACCAGAACCCCATGAATTTTCAGTAATAGATGAAGAAACGTTGGCAGCCGTAAAAGCGTATCCTGAAGTGATTTCAAGTTCTATTGAGCGCTACCGCTTTAGGGAAGCGCAACAAGAGTTGATGAATTTGGCACGCCTTGGCAACAAATATTTAGCCGATGAAGAACCTTGGAAAGTGATTAAAGTAGATGAGGCCCGTACACAAACCATCATGTTTGTTGCGCTTCAAATAGCATCGGCCTTGGCAACCTTAAGCGAGCCGTTTTTACCGTTTACTTCTGAAAAATTGAAAAATATTCTAGGTTTACACCATAACGAAGAGAGAAGCGACACGCTTATCCCATCCATTGAAAAGATAACCCAAAAAAACAAATCTTGCAATGAAGCCGTTTCTTGGGAAAGTATTTCAACAAAAAACATTTTAATTTCAGCAGGACACAAGATAGGCGCACCCGAATTATTATTCTCTAAAATTGAAGATGAAACCATTCAATTTCAATTAAATAAATTAGAAGCCAGCAAAAAAGCCAATGAAGCGGCAAACAAAACTATGGAACCACAAAAAGAAACCATTGCGTTTGATGATTTTACAAAGTTGGATATGCGTGTTGGCACCATTATAGAAGCCGAAAAAATGCCAAAAGCCAAAAAATTATTGGTTTTAAAAGTCGATACTGGTATAGATATTCGCACCATTGTTTCTGGTATTGCTGAAAGCTTTACACCCGAAGAAGTAATTGGTAAGCGGGTAACCGTATTGGTAAATCTAGCACCAAGGGAGCTTCGTGGTGTTGAAAGCCAAGGCATGATTTTAATGACCGAAACCGCCGAAGGAAAATTGGTTTTTATAAACCCCGACGACCCAAAGGTTGCAAACGGGTTGCCAATAAGTTAACGGTATTCGATTAAAAAATAAATATTCAATCGCAACATTTTTAAAGACCAAATAGAATTCACTAACTTTACAAAAACACAAAATTATGGTATCGAAAAATATTGAAAAAGCGTTGAACAATCAAATCCGTATAGAAGCAGAATCGGCTCAAATATATTTGGCCATGGCTTGTTGGGCAGAAGTAAAAGGTTTAGAAGGAATAGCAGGTTTTATGTATGCACAGTCCCAAGAAGAACGCGACCACATGCTTAAACTTATCAAATTTGTAAACGAACGTGGTGGTCATGCACAAATCTCAAAATTGGCCGAACCTAACGTATCCTTTAAATCGTTTAAGGAAATGTTTGAAGAGCTTTACAAGCACGAAGTTTTCGTTTCGGAAAGCATTAACGAATTGGTTCACATAAGCTTACAGGAAAAAGATTATGCTACCCACAATTTTTTACAGTGGTATGTAGCTGAACAAATTGAGGAAGAAGCTATGGCACGCACCATTTTGGATAAGATAAATTTAATTGGCGATGACAAAGGTGGGCTGTACTTGTTTGACAGAGATATTGTTAACCTTACCGTTAATACAGCTGCAACTGGAAACATGCCCTGAATTTAACAAACAGTCTTATTTAGATTCAATAAAAATAATTACTTTTGCACAAGAGTTATCTGAAAATAAGCACCTTGGGCAAGAAAAAACAAAAGAAAGCACTCAAAAAACTGAAAAAAGCTGGAATAGGATTGCCTAACAATCTTAAAATTTCTTGCTGCGAAAAATATAAAAAGGCTGAAAAAAAGCGTTGTAAAAAATGCCCGTGCCACGATCTGGTTGAAAAAGTAGCGTAGTTATAATAAATAACCATAAATTTTTAACAGGCCTTCAAATTGATGTGCCTGTTTTTTTATTTCATGCAGATTTTAGGCAAAAAAGTGTAAATTTAATAACCATAATTAAGAATTTTATAACAAAAATATCATTTCGTAATTGCATCTTTGTACAACAATTAAAAAAATTATAGATATGAAAAAATTCGTGTTGCTATGTTTAGCCATAGTTTTAGTGAGTTGCGGATCTTCAAAAACCGTTAGAGCCTCCAAAAAAGTAATTAAGGGCGAGTGGGGTTTAAATAGCATTAACTACAATCAAACTGGAAATTACAACGTAACCCTGTTAAACGATGCTACCAAATCATGCTTAGAGGGCAGCACATGGCAATTTGTACCTAACAACAACACTGGAACCTATACCATAAACCAAGCGAGTTGCGCCACAGGTTTACGAAATTTTGTATTTACCATTCAAGAGGTAAATGCCGAAACCGGACTTTACGACTTTCTGTTAAAGCCAACCAACGCAAAAGGCAAATCGGAAACCAACCAAGGGTTTCGCTTAAGTTTAACAGCCTTGTCAGAAACCGATATGCAATGGCAGCAAACCGTTTCGGTTGATGGAAAAGCCTTTATTATTACCATGAATTTTAACAAACAATAAACAACACTATATAATGAAAACAGTAATTAAAAAAACAGGCATCATCCTTTTTACAGTAATTATAACCCTGGGGTTCACAAACTGTAAACCGGTTCAAAATGCAAACAACAAACAAAAAGGAGCTGTTATCGGTGCTGCTGGTGGTGCTATTTTGGGCGCTATTTTGGGCAATAATATTGGCAAAGGTGGCAACGGCGAACTGGGTGCGGTAATAGGTGGTGTAATAGGTGGCGGTGCAGGCGTGCTTATTGGTAATAAAATGGACAAACAAGCCCAAAAAATTGAACAAGAAATTCCTGGAGCACAAGTTGAACGTGTTGATGATGGTATTGTTTTAACTTTTGATGAAAGCAGCGGGGTGTATTTTGATACCAATAAATTTAATATCAACGCAGCTTCACAGGCAACACTTAATAAATTAATTGGCGTGTTTAAGGAATATCCAGACACCAATTTGTTGGTTGTTGGCCATACCGATAGCCAAGGTGCCGATGACTATAACTTAACGCTTTCAAAAAACAGGGCCTATGCCGTAACCAATTACCTAACGGCAAATGGTATAAATAGCGGCCGCTTAACCACCAATTGGTTTGGTGAAACCCAACCGTTGCACGACAACAATACGGCCGAAGGTCGCGCCAAAAACCGACGTGTAAACATCGCCATTCTACCAAACGAAAAAATGATTCAAGAGGCCAAACAACAAGCCGGTAATTAAATTTTAAAGCATGATGAACATACTTAAAGCACAATGGGCAATTATGTTGTTATTGGCAATAACCAGTTGCCATTCAAATAAGAAAAACGCCGAAACACCACAAGCAACGCAAATTGCGGATACGCACACCAGTGAAAATTCATTAGATTGGCAAGGCACTTACCAAGGCGTTCTTCCATGCGCAGATTGTGAAGGCATTAAAACAACCATTACCCTTAATAACGATTTAACCTTCAAAATTAAAGAAGTGTATTTAGGCAAAAAAGAGGGCGTTTTTGAAAGCAAAGGCACTTTTAAATGGCTTAGTAACGGTCAAAAAATAACCCTTTCCGATAACAACAGGAATTATTTTGTTGGCGAAAACACCTTAACGCGTTTGGATAATTCGGGCGAAAAAATTGAAGGCGATTTGGCAAGTCTTTATATCCTAAATAAATTGATTACCAAAGAAATAGCCTTTACGGGCACCAAATGGAAACTTGTAACGCTTTTTGGAAAAGAGGTAGTTGATACGAAGGCTTTCATTATGTTTACCGAAGAAAACAATAAGGTTTACGGAAACAATAGCTGCAACAGTTTTAATGGCGCGTTTGAAATTAAAAACGGCAGCCAACTTAAATTGTCGAAAATGGCAACAACCATGATGGCATGCCCCGATATGGCTACGGAAAAACAATTTATGGAAGTGCTCAATATTGCCGACAATTTTTCACTTAACGGCAACACCATGACGCTCAATAAAGCTAGAATGGCGCCATTGGCCGTTTTTAAAGCCGAAGAATAAACTCCCAAATAACTATTTTAAACCTCGTAGCTTATCCCTGCGAGGTTTTTTATTACTTTCCATTGCTTAAAAAAACCACTTATGATTTCCTATATCCTTTCGCACACACAACTACCGGAAATAGCCATAAAAAACACCGTCGATTTATTAAATAAAGCATGCACCGTTCCATTTATTTCTCGCTACCGAAAAGAACGAACAGGCAATTTAGACGAAGTTCAAATTGGCGAAATCGTTAAGTTCAAGGAACAATTTGAAGCTTTAGAAAAACGTAAAACAGCGATTTTAAAGGCCTTGGAAGAACAAGATGTGCTTACTTCAGAATTAAAACAAAAAATTAAGGCAAGCCAAGATTTAACAACGCTTGAAGATTTATATCTACCCTACAAAAAAAGCCGAAAAACCAAGGCTGAAACCGCACGCCAAAACGGGTTGGAGCCTTTGGCAAAAATAATTATGTCCCAAAACGCTAACGCTATAGAATCAATAGCGTTTAAGTATGTAAAAGGCGAGGTCGCTTCCGCGGAAGACGCACTGGAAGGCGCACGGCACATCATTTCCGAATGGATCAACGAGCGTACCGACATTAGAAACAACATCCGTTACCAACTTGAACGGTTCGCTATGATTTCCACGAAAGTGGTAAAAACGAAAATAGACGATGAAAACGCCCAAAAATTCCGCGATTATTTCGATTGGGAAGAAGCCTTGAGCAGAATTCCGTCACATAGATTATTAGCCATTTTAAGAGCCGAAACCGAAGGATTCATCAAATATAAAATTGAAATTGACGATGAAAAAGCACTAGCAAAGATTGAAGACAGAATCATTCATTCTAAAAACGATGGTGCTGAACACCTCCAACTCGCCATTCAAGATGCCTACAAACGTTTGTTGTTGCCATCGCTTGCAAACGAAGCACTTCAAATAGCAAGAGAAAAAGCCGATGCTTCCGCCATTCAGGTATTCGCCAAAAATTTAAAACAACTGTTATTGGGTTCGCCATTGGGCGAAAAACGGGTGTTGGCCATCGACCCTGGGTTTCGCACAGGCTGTAAAGTGGTTTGTTTGGACGCACAGGGCGGTTTATTGTACAACGAAACCTTGTATCCGCATCCTCCACAAAATGATAGTTTGGGAGCTATGAAAAAGATAAGTTCCTTATCGGAAGCCTACAAAATTGAAGCCATCGCTATTGGAAACGGCACCGCATCGCGCGAAACGGAAGCGGTTATTAGAAAAATCCATTTTAAAAATGATATTCAGGTATTTGTGGTAAGTGAAGCGGGTGCCAGCATTTACTCGGCATCAAAAATTGCGCGCGATGAATTTCCAAATTATGATGTTACGGTACGTGGTGCTATTTCTATTGGTAGAAGATTGCAAGACCCATTGGCGGAATTGGTTAAAATTGATGCCAAATCCATAGGCGTGGGGCAATACCAACACGATGTGGACCAAACCAAACTTAAAAAAGCATTGGACGTGGTGGTAGAAAGTTGCGTAAATGCGGTGGGCGTAAACATCAATACGGCCAGTGCCAGTTTATTAAGTTATGTATCGGGCATTGGCCCAAAACTTGCCGAAAACATAGTGGCTTTTCGCGATGAACATGGTGCATTCGCTTCCAGAAATGATATTAAAAACGTACCCCGCCTTGGCGGAAAAGCTTTTGAACAAGGTGCCGCTTTTTTACGGATTAAGGATGCCCAAAACCCGTTAGATGATTCGGCGGTACATCCTGAACGTTATGATTTGGTAACCCAAATGGCAAAAGATTTGGGCAAAAGCGTTCAAGAATTAATAGGAAACGCCGCAGTACTTCAAAAGATTGATTTAAAAAAATATTGTACCGATGCGGTAGGTTTGCCAACGCTACAAGATATTATAAAAGAACTTGAAAAACCTGGTTTGGATATTCGAGAGCAGGCCAAAGTATTCACGTTCAATCAAAATATAAAAACAATAAATGATGTTCACGAAGGGCAATTGCTTCCGGGAATCGTAAATAACATTACCAATTTTGGTTGTTTTGTTGATATTGGCATTAAGGAAAGTGGTCTCATTCACGTATCCAATTTATCCGATAGTTTCGTAAAAGATGTGAATGAGCACGTGAGCCTTCACCAGCAAATTATCGTGAAAGTGCTTGAGGTGGATGTTCCGCGAAAGCGAATTCAGTTAAAATTGCATCATTAGCTGTATAAATAATTGAAAATCAACTATTCATATTTTATTGAAAATCTACTTTTTTAATAAAAACAAACCCCTTTAAACACTAATTTTACACCGATTTAATTATTACTAAAAAGTACGCATGAAAAAGGCGCGGTTAGCACTGTTTGTGGGCATTATGTGCATTTCCATATTTCCTATTTTGGTAAAGATGGCCTTAACCCCGGGGCTTATTTCGGCCTTTTACAGAATGTTGTTTTCGTTTTTACTGTTACTTCCGTATGTTTTTTTTAAGAGACAATTGGAGTTGCCAAGTTTTAGGGTGGTGCTTTTGGCCGCTTTGTGCGGTGTTATTTTTGGAAGCGATGTGGCCGTTTGGAACATTGCCATACAAGCATCAACCGCAACACAAGCATCGTTGCTTACAAACCTATCGCCTGTTTGGGTGGGGTTTTTATCCTTGATATTTTTGAAGGACAAACCAAAATCGAACTTTTGGATTGGCACCACGGTTGCCGTTTTTGGCATGATCATGCTTGTTGGGTTTTCTATATTTAAAAATCTGGATTTTGATTTGGGCTTTAATTTTGCCGTACTTTCTGGAATTTTTTATGCCATTTATATGCTGCTAAGCAAACATGTACTTAAATACATGAAGGTAACCTCGTTTATGCTTATAAGTTTAGCGGCATCATCTATATATCTGGGCATTATTAGTTTTGCGCTTAACCAACCTTTTTACGGATTTTCAAATGAAGGTTGGTTGGTGTTATTCGCGCAAGCAGCTATTTGCCAACTTTTGGCATGGTCGCTTATAAGTTATGCAACGCAACACATGCGCGCAACCCGGGTATCGGTTAGTTTGCTGGCACAAGGCGTGTTGGCATCGGTTTTGGCGTGGTTGTTGCTAGATGAAACCTTAACCTTTCAAATGGTTGTGGGCGGTTTCTTTTTGTTGTGGGGCATTCGCATTACGTTTTATGACAAGCAGCTAATTTCAAACGTATTAAAAAACACAAAAGCCTTATCGCTAACTAAGAAATAAGGCTTTTTGTGGAGGTTTTATGAAGCTATTTTAACCTGATGGGGTTGGGTCATGGCATTTTTAATTAAAGCATGCCAGGTTTCAATACGGTGCAGTTCAAAATCTTCGTTCAAATCGGTATCGATGTTAAAAAAGTTGATGCGAACCTGTGGTTTTCCGGCTGTTTTAAATACAAACTCTAAATCTAGGTTTTTTAAACCAACGGCGTTTTCCCTTTCGTTGCTTCTTATTATGTTGCAATGTTTCACGTCTTCTAAAGAAATGCTGTTGGCAACAGGTTTCCCTTCATGTAATTGAATAAAGGTTACGGTTTTTTTATCGGCACTCAATCCTATAAAACTTTTGCGCCAAAATTCCTTTTGGTCGTAAACAATACCGTTGTCTTTTAGTAGGTCGTTTATGTGTTTTTTTGCACCCGATTTATTTTTTAAACCTTTAAGCATAAAGTAAATAAATGGGGAAAATAAGGTAATTATTAAAATGATTGAAAGAATTAATATGGATGATTTCATCTTGTAAATGTTTTAAATTATTTTTATTGAACTGAAAATCCTCATTAAAAAAGAAGTTTAATGATTGATTTTTAATGACATATAAAAAATAACGTGCTACAAGAAGTAATGAAAAGGGAAAATTATTTTATCAACTGTTAGGGTAACATCAAGGAAATCGCACACTTTTAAATAATGCGAATCCGTTTGAAAAAGATGGTTGCTTGATGGTTTAAAAACCGAAACATGATTTATGCTGTTTTGTCTTTTTTGCTTATCAATATGAATAAATTCTTCAAAAGAATTATCAATTGAAATGGCTGTTTTGTTAACGGAATTATCATAACGAATCTCGTGTTTAGAGCTGGTTGTTTTCAATGCCAAAGCGCCTTCACCCTTAAACAGAACTAAGGAGAAGAAACTTAAAGTAACCGTTAAAAGAAAACAGTTGATTTTTAGCATTTTGATGATAAAAGAAACAGCGTAAAAGTAGAAATAAGTTTGATTAATATATAAAAAATGCAAGCCTATTTTAGGGTGCGTATTTGCTGGTTTAAGCAAGATTAAAACTACTGGTTCATGTGTTTAATTTCGTGTATAAACGTATCTAAATCCACCCCATTATTAACCAATGTTAAGGCTTTATCAACAATATACTTCACATTAACCGCATGAAAACCAAGGCCTACGCCTATTTTATTCAATAATTTATGCTCTGGATCGCCTTTAATTTGATCCACATGAACCATGCGCACCAAATCGTAGAGGCGTTCTAAACGTTTGTCGTATTCAACGGGCGGGTTAATGGGATGCGATTGGTAATCCTTTAAAATAATTTTATAATCCTGTTCGCTAATGTCCAAATTGGTGGCCAATCGGTCTAAAAACGCCTTTTCATCGGCAGAAATTACACCATCATTCATGGCAACACGCACAATGGCGGCAAAATGGTCTTCATTGCGCTTTTTAAAACCACTATCAAATAAATCTGAAAACGACATATATTCTTTTTTTAAGGTGCAAACCTACATATTTTTTTCGTTTTTCTGCTGAAAAAAAATTCAAAGTGTGTTGCTTTCATCTAAGTTAGGAAATAAATGCCGTTTTCAGAAATTGTATTAAAATCTTTTTTTAAACCCTACACCTTTTGGTTACCAATGCTTAGTGCGGGCACACGAACCGATATTTCTTTTTTGCATGTACCAAAAAAACTTTGCGAATTAGGCACAAAGCTCTCAAAAAAGAATTCTTAACCTTATATTTGCACTTTAAAACCCGATTTTTAGGTGAGCAAAACCCTCCTTTCTCAAACCTATTTACAGACTTTGCAAGTGCAAAATCTGCAAACTGCCATTGCCAAAAATGACGCCCGAATACATTTAAAGGGACTTGCAGGTTCTTCGTTTTCATTTGTTATAGCAAGTGTTTTCAATAAAAACGACCTGCCTTTTTTACTTGTTTTTGACGATAAGGAAGAAGCCGCATTCTATTTAAACGATTTGGAGCAACTTTGTAACGATAAGGATGTACTATTTTATCCGGGCAGTTACCGCAGGCCCTATCAAATAGAAGAAACCGATAACGCCAACGTATTATTGCGCGCCGAAGTTTTAAACCGCATCAATTCCAGAAAAAAACCCGCCATCATCGTTACCTATCCCGATGCGCTTTTTGAGCAAGTGGTTACCAGAAAAGAACTGGAACGCAATACTTTAAAAATTTCGGTACAGGATAAATTGTCCATCGATTTTGTAAATGAAGTGTTGTTCGAGTATCAATTTAAACGTGTTGATTTTGTTACCGAACCCGGAGAGTTCTCTGTGCGCGGTGGGATTGTGGATGTGTTTTCGTTTTCAAACGACCAACCTTACCGCATTGAATTTTTTGGCGATGAGGTTGACAGCATCCGAAGCTTTGATGTAGAAACGCAACTTTCCATCGAGCACATAAAAAAAATAAACATCATCCCTAACGTTGCCAACAAGCTTCTGCAGGATAACCGACAAAGTTTTTTGCAATACATGGCCCAAAAAACAGTGGTTTGTTTTAAAAATGCCGATGTGTTCTTTTCAAGAATTGACGATTTTTTTGACAAAGCGGAACAGGCCTTTAAAACCCTTTCCTCGGATATAAAACACGCAAAACCAGAAGAATTGTTCTGTAATTCAGCCACATTAAAAAAACAGCTACTGGATTTTTCGATTATTGAATTTGGCACAACAACTTATTTCGCAAACGCCATTGCGGGAGCAACGAAGCAATCTGTTCGTAATGAAGAAATTGCTTCGTTGCACGCTACCCGCAATAGCGAAATTACTTTTAACACCACGCCCCAACCGTCCTTCAACAAACAATTCAACCTGTTAATTGAAGATTTAAACACCCATTTTGATAAAGGTTACACCAACTACATCGCCTGTGTAAGCGAACAACAGGCCAAACGGTTTCACGATATTTTTGACGATTCGCATTTGGAGGTAAAACCATATAAAACCATCGTATTATCATTGCACCAAGGTTTTATCGACCATGATAACCAAGTGGTTTGCTACACCGATCACCAAATTTTTGAACGCTACCACAAGTTTCATGTAAAAAATGGCTATGCCAAAAAACAGGCCATTACCCTAAAGGAACTCAATAATTTGGTTATTGGCGATTATGTAACCCACATCGACCACGGTATTGGGCGTTTTGGTGGTTTACAGAAAATTGATGTGGAAGGCAAAAAACAAGAAGCCATTAAATTAATTTATGGCGAACGCGATGTGCTGTATTTAAGCATCCATTCGCTTCATAAAATCACGAAGTTTAATGGGAAGGACGGGAAGCCGCCAAAAATCTATAAATTGGGCAGTACCGCATGGAAAACCCTTAAGGAAAAAACAAAATCGCGGGTTAAGCACACTGCCTTTAACCTTATAAAACTGTACGCCAAACGCAAAACCGAAAAAGGCTATCAATACAACCCCGATAGCTATATGCAACATGAACTGGAAGCTTCCTTTATTTATGAAGATACGCCCGACCAAAGTACCGCCACCGCCGATATTAAAGCCGATATGGAAAGCGAACGCCCTATGGATCGTTTGGTTTGTGGCGATGTGGGTTTCGGCAAAACCGAAGTCGCCATACGTGCCGCCTTTAAAGCGGTTGATAACGGTAAACAAGTGGCCGTTTTGGTGCCCACAACCATTTTGGCTTACCAACATTCCAGAACATTTAAGGAACGCTTAAAGGATTTTCCGGTAAGGGTTGATTATGTAAACCGTTTTAGAACCGCCAAAGAAAAAAGTGACACACTGGCAGGTATTGAAAATGGTAGTGTTGATATTATTATAGGCACACACCAACTGGTAAATAAAACCGTGAAATTTAAAGACTTAGGGCTACTTATTGTTGATGAGGAACAAAAATTTGGCGTAGCTGTAAAAGAGAAGCTAAAAACGTTAAAAGAAAATGTAGATGTACTAACCTTAACCGCAACGCCCATACCCAGAACACTACAATTTAGCTTGATGGCAGCACGCGATCTATCGGTTATTACCACCCCACCGCCAAACCGCTACCCTATTGAAAGTCATGTTATTCGTTTTAATGAAGAAACCATCCGCGATGCCGTGAGTTATGAAATTGAACGTGGTGGCCAAATATTTTTCATTCATAACCGTATAGAAAACATTAAGGAAGTGGCGGGCATGATACAACGGTTGGTGCCCGACGCTAAAATTGGTGTTGGCCATGGGCAAATGGATGGTAAAAAACTGGAAGAACTCATGCTGGCTTTTATGAATGGCGCGTTTGATGTACTGGTAAGTACCACCATTGTTGAAAGCGGTTTGGATGTGCCCAATGCGAACACCATATTTATTAACAATGCCAACAATTTCGGGTTGAGCGATTTGCACCAAATGCGCGGTCGTGTGGGGCGAAGCAATAAAAAGGCATTTTGCTATTTTATTACCCCCGAATATTCGGCAATGACCGATGATGCCCGAAAACGCATTACCGCTTTAGAACAATTTACCGAGTTGGGAAGCGGTTTTAACATCGCCATGAAAGATTTGGAAATTCGCGGTGCAGGCGATTTATTGGGTGGGGAACAAAGTGGATTTATTAACGAAATTGGCTTCGACACCTATCAAAAAATATTAAACGAAGCCATTGAAGAACTTAAGGAAAACGAGTTTAAAGACCTTTATGACAACCTTGATGAAACGAAAGATTATGTTAAGGACGTTACCATCGATTCCGATTTTGAATTGCTCTTCCCCGATGATTATGTAAACAACATTGCCGAACGTTTAAGTTTATATACCAAATTGAACGAACTAAAAACCGAAGAAGAACTGCAAAAATTTGAAACCGAATTAATAGACCGTTTTGGGGAATTGCCCAAACAAGTAAGCGATTTGCTGTACAGCGTTCAAATAAAATGGATTGCCACCAAAGCGGGCTTTGAAAAAATTGTGATGAAACAAAACAAACTTATAGGCTATTTTATAAACGACCAACAAAGTAGTTTTTACCAAAGCAACAACTTTACCAAAGTGTTACAATTTGTGCAAACCAACGCAACTGCCTGCAAAATGAAAGAGAAACAAACCCGAAACGGTTTGCGCCTTATGCTTACTTTTGAAAATATAAAATCGGTAAAACAAGCCTTAAAAGTACTAAAACCCATTGTGGCGTAAAATTTGTATCTTAAACCCTATAACTTTTTAACCTTATAACCTTATAACCCTATAACTTTTTAACCCTATAACCTAAACCCCATGTTATCCAAAATAGTTACTTTATTGCTCATATTACCCAACATTCTTTTGGCGCAACACAGCATAAAAGGCGTGTTTTCACCAGCAAAAAATTATGAAGTAGTACTATTGTATAAGGTAACGCCAACCGTTTCGGAATACATTAAAAACACCGAAATAAATAACGACGGAAGTTTTCAAATCCAGTTGGATGCTTCGGCAGAAGCGGGCATTTACCGTATTGTATATGCAGTGCCTCAGGAAGATTATAATTTCGATGTAATTTACAATGCCAAAGAAGATATTGAACTGGCATTTAATGCAGAAACGGGCGTTACGTTCAAAACTTCTTCCGAAAATAAATTATTGGCTTCGTACACCAAAAGCATGTCGATGGTTACGCAAAGCATCACTAATTATTACCGAGGAAACAAAAAGGATACCACAGCCCTCAACACCATTTTTAAAACGCAGCGCGAAACCCAGGCACGCTACGAAAAACAAGCCACCAATACCATCGCGCTTCAATTTATTAAAGCCAACAAACCGTATATCCCAAAAAAATATGAAGATGTTAAAACCTACATCAACCATTTAAAAACCCGTTATTTTGATAATATAGATTTCAACAATAAAACGCTGCAAAGCTCCAGTTTTTTGGAAGAACGCATGAACAATTACATATTTGGGATGACCGCTGAAGGAAAGGACAAGATAGCCAATTACAAAGCAAACATCGATGCCTTCTGTATGGCCATGAAAAGTGCCCCTGCAACCGTAAAACGTATTTTATTGGTAAGTTTGTGGCAGCAAATGCGCGACTTGGAGTTGCCCGCTGTTGCCAATTATATTACAACGACTTACTTGATTGACATTGCCAAATCGTTAAAAGACACCACGTTGGTTAACGATTTAACACGATATAAAAACCTTTCCATTGGCAACAAAGCACCCGATTTTTATATTGACGGCATAAAAGGAAAAACCAAAATAACCAAAAAACTTAGCGAGCTAAACACCGCCAAACACTACATTATCGTTTTTTGGAGCAGCACCTGTTCGCATTGTTTAAACGACATCCCAAAATTGGAAACTTACCTAGAAACAAAAAAAGCAGGGAGCATTGAGGTAGTTGCAATTGGGTTGGAAGACGACGATAAAATTTGGAAAGAAAAAATAAAAAGTTTTCCCAATTTTATACACATGCTAGGGTTGGGCAAATGGAGCAACAGCATTGGCGACGATTATGGCGTGGAACTAACCCCTGCCTATTTTGTGCTTGATAAAGACAAAAAAATAGTAGCAAAACCTTTCGACACAGAAGCATTAAAGGCTTTTTTTGACAAAAAATGAATTGTTGCAAGTGCCGAAATAGGCATTAAAAATGATAAAAGGCATTCTGTAAATGCTCGACATGGAAGTTTTTACCATTTTTTACAATTGAAATAATATCAAAACGCGCCTCAACCTCAAGTTCGTTTTCAATAATGTAGGTATCAACCGCGTTCACAAGGCGCTGTATTTGTTTGGGCTTTACAAACTCCTCGGGATTTCCAAAATCGTTTGTTGAACGTGTTTTTACCTCAATAATAGCCAGTAAGCCTTCTTTTTTGGCGATGATATCAACCTCGGCCTTAGCAAACCTGCAATTGCGCTCTAAAATTTCATAGCCGTGTTCCAATAGAAAATCAACCGCCAGTTGTTCGCCTTTTTTACCGAGTTCGTTGTGTTGTGCCATGAAGCTAAGTTATTACTATTTTAAATGTTATACAATTCGGTTAAATTTGAGATAAAATGAACCAATTAAAAGTTTATATTTGACTTGAAAATATTCTTATGGAAGAAAATCAAAGATTAATATTGCTGAATAAAGCTAAGGAATTCTTTAGAAATGAGATAGTTGAAAAACATGTTATTGACGCTTGCAATAGAGCCAGTAAATTAAAGAATTACAACATCAATCCTTTTTTAATGAAGTATTTAGCTAATTTTTTGAAAGGTAATGACGATGCCAAGAGCATTGCTGAAGCTTTGGTATTGCCTAGGATACTAGGGTCTTCAATTAATACGTCTTTTGGGATGCAAATTCAGAAACTGATAAGCCAACTTTTTGAAGGCTTTGGCTCTACAACTCCGGGAATTGATATTGAATTTATAGATGCTTTAGATGGAAGGAAAAAATATTGTCAATTAAAATCAGGCCCCAACACCATAAATTTTGACGATGTTGAAACTATTTTCAATCATTTTAAAGGCATTGTGAACTTAGCTAGAACTAATAATTTGAATATTTCGATTAATGATTTGGTAGTTGGTGTTGTTTATGGAGAGGCTTCCGAATTAAGTTCGCATTACAAACGAATAAACCAAAATTACCCAGTGTTAATTGGAAAGGAATTCTGGTTTCGCTTAACAGGAAAAGAAGACTTCTATCTCGATTTAATTGATGCTATTGGAGAAATAGCGCTAGAGGTTGATGGGACGAAAGTATTGCATCAAACCATTGAAGCACTTGCCAAAGAAATTGAAGCCAAATTTTCTTGATTTTTTTTATCACATTCATTTAAAAATGTTACTAAAGAATAGCCTATTTCTTTAGCAAGATTCACTGGAACGGCATTTCCTATTTGTTTATATTGTTGAGAAATAGGTCCAGAAAATCCCCAATCATCTGGAAACGTTTGTATTCGCGCATATTCCCTAACCGTAAAAGGGCGAGTTTCTTCTGGGTGGCAGCGTTCGGTTTGCTTTTGGGCAGGACTGCAAGTTAGAGTTAAACAAGGTTCGTCCCAACCAATACGTCTGGCTATTCCCGTTTTTCCGCCACCTAAATAAAAACTTTTCTGCATATATTTTTTTTGAATATCAAAAGGTAAATCTCTCCAATAGCCTTTTTGGGGCACTAATTCTAGAACCTCTTTTTTATGTTTAGGATAGGTTGCTCCGTTTGAGTTTGGAACATCGCAATCAAACAATATCCCTTTTTTAAGTGCATCACTTAAATTGTAGATAGTGTCGTATGGCAAAGGGTATTTGTACTGTATATCAATATCCTTTCTTACACCAATTAAAATGAGACGTTCCCTTTTTTGTGGAACTTTATAATTTATCGCTTTAAGCACCTGAACAGGAGTTACAACATTGTAACCAATTTCATCCAAAACAGAAATCATGCCATCAAGAGTTCTTCCTTTTTCATGACTCAACAAACCTTTCACGTTTTCTCCTAAACAAATTATTGGTTTCACTTCATCAACAACACGAGCAAATTCATAAAAAAGTGTGCCTCTGGTATCGTTCAACCCCAATTTTTTACCCGCATAACTAAAGGCTTGACAAGGAAAACCACCTGTTACTATATCAACTTTACTTTCATATTTGGAAAAATCATAATTTTTAATATCACCTTCTAATACCTCCCAATGGGGTCTGTTCTGACGTAGTGTTTTACAAGCCCATTTGTCTATCTCATTCAATGCAACACATTTTAAACCTGCTTTTTCCAACCCTAACCCTAAACCTCCAGCACCTGCAAAAAGTTCTAAAACAGAATATTCTTTGTTGGGATTGACCTGATTCCCCAAAAATTTAAAACCATTTATATACTCATTAAACCTAGGGAATAAAACAAGTTGCTCTTTTTTATAGATTCTATAATCACTCATGGGTTCTCGAACAGCAGGAAGTTTTCCTGAGCTGTCCCATCGTCTTAAAGTTTCAGTACTTTTATCAAGAATCTCCGAGACTTCCGAAATAGAATAATAATCTTTTATAACCATATTACACAACATTATACATGGTTATAAAAATACACTATTGTGTTTTCACAACAAAACTATATTTGAAATAATTCAAAACTCATTTTTAGCCACCCCTAAAAAAATATTTACTTTAATATAAAATTCGCTATCTTTGTATATTAAAGTTGAAGTATGACCACACTTTCTGAAGAAAATTATTTAAAGACCATTTACCACTTAGGGCAACAAGGCACCATAGCGGTAAGCACCAACGCTATTGCCGAAAAAATAGAGTCCAAGGCATCATCGGTTACCGATATGGTTAAAAAACTGGCCGATAAAAACCTAGCCAACTATGTTAAGTACCAAGGAGTTAGCCTCACAAACCTGGGGCGCTTAACGGCCGCCTCGGTAATTAGAAAACATCGCTTGTGGGAAGTATTTTTAGTGGAAAAACTCCACTTTTCATGGGACGAGGTACACGATGTGGCAGAACAGTTAGAGCATATAAAATCATTGAAATTGGTAAACGAACTGGATGCTTTTTTGGGTTTCCCCACGCACGATCCGCATGGCGACCCCATTCCCGACAAAAACGGTAATTACACGCTTTCGAAAAGCATCAATATTTTACAAATGGAAGTGGGCAGCCAAGGCGTTTTAGTGCATGTTAAAGATTCGTCGGACGTATTTTTAAAATATTTGAACAAAACCAATCTGGCCTTGGGCGATGCCATCAAAATCATGGATTTTGAACCGTTTGATGGCTCAATGATTATACAAACCAACAGCAATACAATAAATATTTCAAAAGAAGTCGCCAAAAACCTTTACTTAAGCCATTAACCATGAACAGCTACAACCCCATACAAGCTTTGTTGCTTTTTTTACTAATAGCGGGTATTTTATATGTACTCCTTCGCCCTACAAAAGGCTGGTTTTGGATTATAAAAAACAATTTTAAGAGCAATGAAAAGGTTATTATTGAAGATATTTTAAAGCAACTTTACCATTTTGAAAATTCGGGCAACAAAATAGATACCAAAACACTGGTACAGGTTTTAAAATTTAGCAACCATCACATTATAGAGGTGTTGAAAAAAATGACCATTAACGATTTGATTTATTTTGAATCGGATGTATTGAAATTAACCGAAGCCGGACGCGATTATGCGCTTAGAATTGTGCGCGTTCACCGCCTCTGGGAACGCTATTTGGCCGATAAAACCGGATTTAGCAAAGAAGAATGGCACGATAGGGCAGAAATGATGGAACACAGGTTAAGCCATGACGAAACCAACATGCTGGCAGCACGCTTGGGAAACCCAAAATTCGACCCCCATGGCGATCCTATCCCTACCCACACCGGGAAAATGGCAGAAGTGAGCGGTATGGAATTGCCTCTGCTGCCCGTAAATGCCATTGGAAGGATTACGCATATTGAGGACGAACCCGAAATTATCTATAAACAGATTTTAGCAGAAAACATTCACATAGGGTCCATAATTCGGGTTATTGAAAACAATGCCACACGCATCACCTTTCAATCGGAAGGTGAGGAATTTAGGTTGGCACCCATTGTTGCTGCCAATTTAACCGTGGCACTTTTGGAAGAAAAAGTTGTTTTAGAAGAAAACATTGCCAGATTATCAAGTTTGAAAGAAGATGAAACCGCCAAAATTATAGGCATTTCAAGAGAAAGTCGCGGTGAAAGCAGAAGGCGCCTCCTGGATTTAGGATTTGTAAAAGGAGCAACCATCAAAATAGATTTGATGAACCCGTTAGGCGAGCCCAATGCGTATTTAATAAAAGGAACCTCCATTGCATTGCGCCACGACCAAGCGGCAAAAATTCTTATTAAAAAAGAGTAAGTACTTGAAAAAACCGCAAAGGTTTCAAAAACCTGCAAGGTCTGGCAACTAAAAAGACTTAAAAAATTAAAAGTCAACTGTTTATATTTCTGTTATAAAGTTTGATTATAAACTGAACAAAAAAATTGAACCATGGATACAAAAGTAAAAAGTGCCTGCGAAACCTGTGTGCATTTTAATGCCGATGGCTTAAAAAAATTGGGCATAAATACCACCAATTTCGATTTTGTGGTTGCTTTGGCGGGCAATCCAAATACCGGGAAAAGTACGGTTTTTAATGCCTTAACAGGATTGCGCCAGCATACCGGAAATTGGCCCGGAAAAACAGTAACACGGGCGGAAGGCGGCTTTGAATACAACAACCAAAAGTTTAAATTGGTCGATTTACCGGGCACTTACTCATTGCTTTCAACGTCTGAGGATGAAGCGGCGGCGCGCGATTTTTTACTCTTCGGAAAACCAAACGTTACGGTTATTGTTGCCGATGCCAACCGATTGGAACGCAACCTAAACCTAGTGCTCCAAATTTTAGAAATTACCGATAAGGCCGTATTGTGCCTTAATTTAATGGATGAGGCAAAGCGCAACCATATTAGTATTGACGAGCGCACTTTGGCGCGCGATTTGGGTATTCCCGTGGTGGCCGCAAGTGCGCGTTTCAACCAAGGCATTCCAGAATTAATCCATACCATTAGCGAGATTGCCAACGGCAACATTATTTGCAAACCGCATCGCATCAAAAACGTGCCCAATAATATTGAAAATGCGGTTAAAACGCTTTCCGCAGAAATTGAGAAGGAGTTTCCCAACATTCCAAATAGCCGATGGATAGCATTTAGGTTACTGGAAGGTGATACGCATATAATAAATGCATTAAAAACGGGCGAATTAGTATAAATTTCATTATGGAACACAAAAACATAGACCATATTTTAGAACTTTCCAATGAATTGCGCTGGCAAATTGGCGACGATTTCCATGATAACCTAACCGAAGGTATTTACGCCGATGCTGCCCAAATAGTAAGCGACTCGGTACAGGTGGATACCTCAAAAAAACGTTTCAGGTTAGACCGACAAATCGATAAGATAGTAACCAGCAAAACGTTTGGGTTCCCTATCATGTTTTTAATATTGGCAACGGTTTTGTGGCTCACCATTGTTGGGGCAAATTACCCATCGTCATTATTAGCGCAACTTTTATTAGACACCATTCATCCGTTATTAAAAAGTGGAGCTGCTGCCATAAGCATGCCCTGGTGGCTTGATGGTTTTTTAATTGATGGCGTTTATTTGGCCGTTGCCTGGGTTATTGCCGTCATGCTGCCGCCTATGGCCATATTTTTTCCTATGTTTACCTTATTGGAAGATTTTGGTTACCTGCCCCGTATTGCCTTTAATTTAGATAGTTTGTTTAAAAAAGCGGGGGCACATGGCAAGCAAGCATTAACCATGAGCATGGGTTTTGGGTGTAACGCCGCCGGTGTGGTAGCCACCCGAATTATTGATAGCCCCAGAGAGCGTTTAATTGCCATTATTACCAATAATTTTTCGTTGTGCAATGGGCGATGGCCAACCCAAATACTAATTGCGACCATTTTTATTGGAGCCGTTGCACCATCGTCGTTTTCTAGTTTAGCCTCGTTATTGGCGGTTATTGGCATTGCTGTTTTAGGCATGTTTTTTATGTTTACAACATCTTGGGCATTGTCGAAAACAGTATTGAAAGGACAAGTTTCAACCTTTAATTTAGAACTGCCCCCATACCGTCCGCCACGTTTTTGGAAAACCATTTACACTTCATTGATAGACAGAACCATGATTGTTCTGTGGCGCGCCATTGTATTTGCAGCACCTGCGGGTGCGGCAATATGGCTTATTTCAAACATCCATATTGGCAACGAAAGTATTGCGGCATGGGCCATAGACGCTTTGGATGGTTTTGGGTTTTTGTTAGGCTTAAATGGCGTTATTTTATTGGCCTACATCGTTGCCATTCCAGCCAATGAAATTGTGATTCCTACCATATTGATGCTAACCGTTTTGGTAACAGGCTTGGATGCAGGTGCAGGTGCGGGCGTGATGTTCGAACTGGATTCTGCAAACGCCACGGGTGCTATTTTACGAGCGGGTGGTTGGACCCTGTTAACCGCCATCAACCTCATGCTGTTCAGTTTATTGCACAACCCGTGCAGTACGACCATTTACACCATTTATAAAGAAACCAAAAGTATAAAATGGACGGTTTTCGCATCGGTAATGCCTGTAATTTTAGGTTTTATCGTCACTTTTTTAGTGGCTCAAATTTGGCGGATTGTTTTTTGAAAAATATTACATTTATAATGACCATGAATACCAATAAACAACATAAAACAATTTGGACCATTGGACATTCAACCCATACGTTAGCAACATTTTTAGCAATGTTGGAATCCTTTAAAATTGAAATAGTAGCCGATATTAGAAGCTTTCCTGGGTCGCGCAAGTTTCCACAATTCAACAAAGAAGCCTTAGAGATTTCGTTGCCACAAAACAATTTCCAATATGTACATTTAAAGAAATTGGGCGGGAGGCGGAAGCTAAATCCACATTCAAAAAACTTGGTTTGGAGGCATCCAGCCTTCCGTAGTTATGCCGATTATATGGAAACGGATGCGTTTAAGGAAGGTATTCAGGAATTAGAGGCCATTGCCTTAAACAAACGCACGGTTTATATGTGTTCGGAAGCAGTTTGGTGGCGTTGCCATCGCTCGATGGTGTCCGATTATTTGAAGGTTAGTGGTTGGAACGTTTTGCATATTATGGGAGAAAATAAAGCAACCGAGCATCCGTTTACCAAACCAGCAAACGTTATTAATGGCGTTTTAACTTATAGTCCCGGTACTAAGGAAATTGAATAGAAATCATTCAATAAATCAATGGCATTTATCACAATCATGATGGTCTCCAAATGCTTTTTTTGATTTCGGTTTTTTTAAAAAGAATTTCTTAACCAAGAAGAAAAGCGCAAAAGCCAGTGCGCTAAAAACAAGGATATTCTGTATAATGGTGTTCATGCTTTTTGTTGGTCGGGATGGTTCACATTTCATTACATGTTATGCCTGTATCCGAAAAAATTATTTCAATACCTGAAACGCTATTAAAGCTACAATATAGGCAAAACCGCTCATTATAAATAATTGCAATATGGGCCATTTCCAGCTATTGGTTTCTCGTTTTACCACGGCAAGGGTACTCATGCATTGCATGGCAAAAGCATAAAACAATAACAATGAAATTCCCGACGCAAAGTTAAACAAAGGACCTCCCAATATGGGGTTAACCTCTGCGGCCATACGGTTTTTTATGGTGGCTTCATCATCACTTCCAACACTATAAATAGTAGCGAGTGTACCAACAAACACTTCGCGGGCAGCAAAACTGCTTACAATGGCTATGCCAATTTTCCAATCGTAACCTAAAGGCCTGATAATTGGCTCAATGGCCTGACCTGTAATACCAATATAAGAATGTTCTAATTTGTAAGAGGCAATATGCTGATTTATTTCCTCTTCGGTGAATTGCTGCGATGCATATTCGGTTTTAACAATTTCTTCGGCGTTGTTAAATTTTTCCCCGGGGCCATACGATGCCAAAAACCAAAGCACAATGGAGATGGCAAGAATAATTTTTCCAGCACCAAACACAAACGATTTTGTTTTTTCAACTACGGTTAACGCTACATTTTTAAACAACGGCAATTTGTAATTGGGCATTTCAACCACAAAAAATGTTTTGCTTTTAATCTTTAATATTTTATTTAATATATAGGCCGAAATTACCGCAGTAGCAAACCCTATAAGGTACAAAAACATGAGCGTTAACGCTTGATAGCCCAAGCCCAAAAACCGCCCCTCGGGTATAATGAGCGAAATAATGATTAAATATACGGGCAATCGAGCCGAACAGGTTGTAAAAGGCGTGACCAATATGGTAATTAAGCGTTCCTTCCAGCTTTCAATATTTCGGGTGGCCATAATAGCAGGAATGGCGCAGGCAGTACCCGAAATTAGGGGCACCACGCTTTTCCCGCTCAATCCAAAACGGCGCATCACCCTATCCATTAAAAACACCACGCGACTCATATAACCGCTTTCTTCAAGAACCGAAATGAACAAAAACAAAAAGGCTATCTGCGGAATAAAAATAACAATGCCCCCTAGACCCGGAATGATGCCCTCTGCCAATAAATTGGTGAATGCGCCTTCGGGCAAATGGTTTTTTGTCCATTCACTAAAGAAGGCAAAGGTACTGTCGATAAAATCCATGGGCACACTGGACCAATCGTAAATGGCTTGAAAAATGGTTAAGAGAATGATAAAAAAGATGATGTAACCCCAAAATTTGTGGGTTAAAACGCGGTCGAGCTTACTGCGCAAATCCTTCGCCTGCGCTATATCAATGGTCTGACCTTTTTTAAGTACATTATTTATAAACTGATAGCGTTTTACGGTTTCTCTTTGTTGCAGGCGTTTTAAATCGGCCTTACTTTTTGTTTTAAAATTGGCAACTGCCTCAATTTCATTTCGGTCTGTTTTTCCAAAATTTACATCCTGTGTTATTACAAGCCACAGTTTATATAATAACTGGTTTGGAAATGCCTTTTGTAAGCTCTCAAAGTAATCTTTATCAATATCTGAAGGATTGATGCATGCCGAAACCGGAATATCCTTGTAATTTGAAAGAAGATTTTTCAAGGTTTCAATACCCTCTTTCTTTCGGGTGCTCATCAAGGCTATTTTTGTTTGAAGCTGAGCTTCTAAATACGGAATATCCAATGAAATCCCTTTGTAGCGCATCCTATCTGCCATATTGATCACTAATATGGTAGGTATTTCCAAATCTTTAATTTGGGTAAAAAGCAGTAAGTTACGTTTTAAATTTTCAACATCGCTTACCACCACGGCCACATCGGGGAAATCTTTATCGTTTTTGTTTAAGAGCAGTTCGATAACCACATTTTCATCAAGTGACGATGCATTTAAGCTATAGGTTCCGGGCAAATCGATGATATGGGCCTTTACGCCACGGGGCAATTTGCAAACGCCTTCTTTTTTTTCAACCGTAATGCCGGGGTAATTGCCCACTTTTTGGTTTAAGCCGGTAAGTGCATTAAAAACAGAGGTTTTTCCGGTATTGGGGTTTCCTATTAAGGCAACATTTATCTGCTTGCTCATGTTTCTTTTTCAATTAAAATATGCATGGCGGTTTCTTTGCGTATTGCCAAATGCGTACCGTTAATATTTAAGTACATAGGATCTTTGAACGGTGCCAACTGAACAAGTTCTACCGAATTACCGGGCAAACAGCCCATTTCCAAGAGTTTTAAAGGAATATGTATGGATGAAACATCCAAGATAATGGCGCGTTCGCCACGTTTTAAATCGGCTATTGTATGCTGCAACTTATTTAGATTGATTTTAAAGAAGCAAAAGTAATCTAAAAAGTTTAAAGTTTAAAGGTTAAAAGGTTTAAATGTTTTGGTTTTTTAAAGTTAAGTCGTTTGTTGTTGAGGCGTTAAGTTGATTTACATCTTAACAGCCAACGCCTCAACAACAAACAACAAAAAAAAACCTATTTTTCTTGTTTAAGGATTTTAATATCTTCTAAAAGTTTATTTATGGCTTCCGGATTGGTGCCGTCGTAAAACCCGCGAATTTGCTTCTTTTTATCAATAAGCATAAAGTTTTCGGTATGGATCATATCAAAAGGGCCACCATCGCCAACATCCTTTACGGCTAAATAACTTTTTCGTGCCAGTTCATAAATTTGTTTTTTATCGCCCGTAACCAAATTCCATTTGGCATCGTTCACGCCTTTTTCTATGGCATAGCGTTTCAATTGTGCAACGGTATCAATTTCTGGGGTAACCGAGTGCGATAGCAGCATAACCTCATCATCATTTAAAATTTCCTGTTGTATGTCGGCCATGTGGCTTGTCATAACCGGGCAAATGGTTTGGCAGGTTGTAAAGAAAAAATCGGCAACGTAAATTTTATTTTTGTAATCGTTTTGGGTTATGGTCTTTCCGTTTTGGTTAATAAGTTTGAAATTGGCTATTTTATGGTATTTTTTTTTGTATTGAAGGGTGCTGTCCACCAACTCGGTACTTACCATAGATGGTTGGTAAATGGGCAAGGGTTGGTACACGTTTAAAGTATTGTAAATAATTGAAACGATGATGATGGATAAAACCAGAAAAACAATTGCGAATAGTTTATAGTCTTTAAAAAAGGAAAGCATACGATGTTATTTAAAGAGAAACAGTGTATAATGGCGCAAAAATACGACACATTCATAATAAAATAGTATTTTAATGCCCTAATTTGCTATTCGTTAACACAAAAACCTAAAAATCAAATCTATGAAAACATGTTTGCTATACGTTTGCTGTTTGGTCTCTTTCGGGTTATTGGCGCAGGATTATCATAAAACATTCACCCACATACAAAAAACCGAGGCCAAGGCCGCATTAAGCCAAATGCTTTTTAAAGCCAATTCAAATACTGGAAATTATGATGTAAAATACCACCGTTTAGAGGTTAGCGTAAACCCTTCGGTGGCTCAAATATCGGGTAGTGTAACCACCTATTTTGAAGCCACGACAAATTTAAACCAAATTACTGTTGACTTAGCCAGCAACATGAACGTTTCGCAAGTAACGCAGCGAGGTAGCGCACTTTCATTTACCCATAATGCGAACGACGAATTGATAATTAGCCTGCCAACAACCCAAAATCAGGGTGTTTTAGACTCGATAACCATAAGTTATTCAGGAAACCCAATAACATCTGGTTTTGGTTCGTTTGTGCAAAGTCAACATGAAGGCAACCCTATAATCTGGACGCTTTCCGAACCCTACGGCGCCAAGGCGTGGTGGCCCTGTAAACAAGATTTGAACGATAAGGCAGATTCTTTGGATGTGTATATCACCTCGCCTACCTTCAATCCTTCAAACAATGCTTATGTAGCAGTTTCAAATGGCTTAGAGCAAGGCCAAAAAATTAACGGAGCAAACAAAACCACCCATTTTAAGCATCGCTACCCCATTCCTGCGTATTTGGTGGCCATTGCTGTTACCAATTATGAGGTGTATTCACACCCCGTGCCCAACAACGGCAAACCTTTCAACATTGTAAATTATGTGTATCCAGAAAACTTAACAGTAGCCCAAAACAGTACGCCCATTACGGTTGATATTATGAATTTATACACCAATCTTTTTGAGGAATACCCATTTGCCAACGAAAAATATGGACATGCCCAATTTGGCTATGGCGGCGGCATGGAGCACACCACAGTATCGTTTATGGGTGGGTTTGACAGAAATTTAATTGCCCACGAACTGGCGCACCAATGGTTTGGCAATAAAATTACCTGTGGAAGCTGGAAGGACATTTGGCTGAACGAAGGTTTTGCAACCTATTTATCGGGATTGGTTATTGAAAACCTCGATGGCCCTTCAGCGTTTAAAACTTGGCGGCAAGATCTTATTTCCAATATAACCGCTTTTACCAATGGTGCAGTATATTTAACAGATGCCGATACAAGCTTCGTAAATAGGATTTTTAGTGCTCGATTAAGCTACAATAAAGGTGCCATGGTGTTGCACATGCTTAGACAAAAATTGGGCGATGCAACTTTTTTTCAGGGCGTAAAAAATTATTTAAGTGCCCCAAATTTGGCTTATGGCTATGCAAAAACCCAAGATTTCAAAGCCATAATGGAAACAACAAGTGGCGAAAATTTAACCGAGTTCTTTAACGATTGGATATACCAACAAGGGCATCCAAGTTATGCCGTTCAATGGCACCAACCCACTTCAAACCAAGTAATTATAAACGTTTCGCAAACACAAAGTGATGCATCGGTTTCTTTTTTTGAGGCCCCGGTAAAAATAAGGTTTACCGGTACTTTAGGTGAAACCCAAGACGAAACATTCATTATTACCGAAAACAATCAAGATGTTATCAAAGAAATCAATTTTGCGGTGGCATCCATCACATTTGATCCCGATGCCGATTTAATTTCAAAAAACAACACCACAACTTTAAGCGTTGATGCTTTGAGTAGTTCCTCCCAGATACACCTATTCCCCAATCCGGCAAAAGATGAATTAACCATTATAAAACCCGAGCACACCCAAATTTCAGAAATAAAAATCTATAACGCTTTGGGCCAATTGGTACGGCAATCTGGCTGGACACCCCAAATTAATGTCGCCTCTTTTCCTTCAGGCCTACTTTTTGTGAAATTGTTTACAAATAATGGAATATTTAATAAAACCGTGTTAAAAGATTAGTAATACAGTGCTTTATGTTTTCTATATGATGTTAAAAGCTTACTTTTGTGCGGTTATAAAAAAAACGTAATACATGTCTGTATTTTTAATCAAAGCGGCTCAATTAATTTTAAGTCTTTCCATTTTAGTAGTATTGCACGAGTTGGGACATTTTATCCCCGCCAAAATATTCAAAACACGGGTAGAAAAATTCTATTTGTTTTTTGATGTTAAGTTTTCTTTGTTCAAAAAGAAAATTGGCGAAACCGTTTATGGCATTGGCTGGTTGCCTTTGGGTGGCTATGTTAAAATAGCGGGCATGATTGATGAAAGTATGGATACCCAACAAATGGCACAACCGCCACAGCCTTGGGAATTCCGCTCGAAACCCGCATGGCAACGCTTAATCATCATGTTGGGTGGTGTTTTCATGAACTTTATCCTGGCTTTCTTCCTGTTTATTATGATGCTGTTTGTTTGGGGAACAAATTATTCTACCAAAGATGATATTAAATACGGTTTTGCAGTGGCCAAAACGCTTGAAGACTACGGTTTTCAACAAGGTGATAAGATTATTTCGGTAAATGGCCAACCATTTGAAGAACTTTCATTGGACGTTAATAAATATTTAATGTTTAGAAAGGTTGACAATATAAAGGTAGAACATGCTAACGGCACCGTTCAAGACATAAAACTTCCAGAGGATATTGGAACCAAACTTTTTGAGGCTGGCGATTTTGCTGCCTTAACCCCACGTTACCCCTTTAGTTTGGATTCGGTTATTAAAGATTCGCCCGCAGCCAAAGCCGGTTTGCAAGCAAACGATAAAATTGTTGCCATTAATGGACAGCCCATTACCTATTTTTCCGATTTGAGCTATCAACTAAAAAACAGTTCCGCACGAAGCCTGAATGTAGAAGTGGAACGCAACAACCAAGTACAGAACCTAACCATTGTACCGGGAGAGGACAAAAAAATTGGCATTATGACATCGCCAACCGATTTGGACTATATAAAACTTAACAAAAAAGAGTATTCGCTAGCCGAAAGTATTAGTGGCGGCATAAGCAATGGCTATTGGGAAGTAAAGGACTATTTAGCGCAATTTCAATACATATTTACCAAAAAAGGCGCAGCGCAAATTGGTGGTTTTGCGGCCATTGGCAATATGTTTCCCGCCACTTGGAACTGGCATGCGTTTTGGTACTTAACAGCCTTTTTATCCATTATGTTGGGCGTGTTAAACCTACTGCCCATTCCCGCCCTGGACGGCGGCCACGTGATGTTTTTGCTATACGAAATGGTTTCTGGTAAAAAACCTGCCGACAAATTTATGGAATACGCCCAAATGGTAGGCTTCTTTATATTGATCGCCTTGGTTTTGTTCGCAAACGGCAACGATATTTTTAAAGCCATTTTTAATTAAAATTTTTTAAAAATATTGTTTGCGATAACTAAAAATATATATATATTTGCGCTCGCTTAGGCGAAAAACAAACACTCCTCCTTAGCTCAGTTGGTTAGAGCATTTGACTGTTAATCAAAGGGTCCTTGGTTCGAGCCCAAGAGGGGGAGCAAAAACAAGAAAAAGACTTTACAGAAATGTAAGGTCTTTTTTGGTTTTATGCGGTATTTACAAGGGGTTTTAAATTAATTGCGGCATTAACGGCTTTTTCTTCTAAATTCTGAATTGCTAAGTTTTTTGTTATATAAAAGACTCCTATTAGGGTACCAACATAATATCAAAAGACACCCATAATTAAATTTTAAAAATTATTAAAATAGTTTCATTTTGGTATACTTCATTTCTGTTTTAAAAAATTAGAGATATCAACAATATGATTTATGTAATTCTCAAAATGATATATATGCATAATTTTATAACTTACATTAGATGTAAAGGCTTCTGTAACATCAAAATGATATTTATTATCAAGATATTCTTCATTGTCAATAATATAAACCATCTGTATGTTATGAGTTAAGCATTTTGTAAGTTTACTATCATCTCTTTTTTTATTCTTTTCAAACAATCGATTTGCCGATTTTACACCTTTGCCACCAAAGTCAACTGGTTTGAAGTGCTGAATCCCTTGACATTCAATTGCCATGTCGTGTTCTGGAAGATAAAAGTCCAATGATTGCCTCCCCAACCATTTAAACCTTTTCTGTCTTTCATATATTATGTTTTGTTCATCTAAAATAGTTGCTAACTCTCTTTCCAATTTCGATTCATTACAAGTAGGACAGACACTTTTCTTAGACAGATGATTATTCGGTGAAACTTCAAAGTCACCATGCTCAGGACAAATGATACAAACGTTCTTCTTCCCATTTACATAATCAACTTTTGAGTAATTATATTTATCACCAAATAACTCTTTTGCTTTAGTAATAAAAAGTTCCTTTCCCATTGCCCTATCTTTCGCCATTTGGTCGAAGTTGCATTTAGGACAACCATGACCTTGTAAATGTTGATTTGCATTTTGTTTAAATTTTCCATGAACAGGACAATTTATTTCCACTTTGTCAGTAGCATTAAAACATATGGTATTAGAATAGTCATACTTATTCCCATGAACCTTTTTAGCCGATTTTAGAAAATAAGGTGTATTATACTTGTTTACCTTAGTTCTAGCAATTTCCCTTCCGCATTTTCTACAGCCACATTTTAGCCTAATATGATTTTGAGGTATTTGAGTGAATGAACCATGAATAGGGCATATTATAGTAATTTTAGTGCGAGTGTTTTTCCATTCCACTTCAGAATAATCATATTTATCACCATGTATTTCCTTAGCTTGTGATAGGAATGTTTCAAAAGTTGTTAATCTATACTTCCCATGGTTATACTGATAAGCACATTTTGGACATCCATTTCCTGACAAATGATTTGTTGGTGATTGATAAAATTCTCCATGTTCTGGGCATATTATACAAACTTTAGTGTGGCTATTAGAATATTCTACTTTGGTGTAATCAAATCTATCACCATGCCTTTTTATTGATTTTTCGATAAATTCAGATGTCCTAATTTGAAGGTTTTTACTCATCCTTTCCTCACATTACCGTAATTACTTTTTAAGGTTTGACTTGCCAATAAGCAGTCATCGGTTTAGGCTGAACATAGTAAATCCATTGTTCTATATCCCTTTAGTTTAACCTTTTAAAGATAAATAACTTTAATTAATCAAAAATAAACCTATTAAATTTAAATCGTAAACAATATGAAAATTAATATACTTTTTAATATAAATAAGCAGAAAAAAAACTCTAAAGGAGTTTGTGCTATAATGTGCAGATTGACCTATAATAAAGTCAGAAAAGTATTTTCTACTGGTCTGTATGTGAATCCTAAACATTGGGATAGTAAACAACAAATTGCTAAACCACCAGAACCTGATAGTGATTATATCAATACAGAACTAAGCCTTATTAAAACAAAAATTAATAAGGTTTTTTTATTGTTACAAGTTAAAGAAGTAAGCTTTACTGTTGATGACATTTACAGGCTCTACAAGGGAGAAAAACTGACCAAAGAATACAATGTGGTTGAATACTTTGAACGTTACTTAAAACAGCTTAAAACACTTATAGGCATTGATATCAAACAAATAACTTATAACAAGTTTGAGTACGTTAAAAATGACGTAAAAGCATTTATTAAATGGAAGTTCAAAACCAATGATTATCCTCTAAAAAAACTTGAATTACAGTTCTTAAATGACTTTGAATATTATTTAAAAGTAGTTAAGAAACAGAAACAGGTTACCATCAATAAAGGCATACAGCGCTTCAGAAAACCCATTAAAGTGGCAGTTTCTGAAAAGTATTTGGACAATGAACCCTTTATGCTTTATAAATCTAAACGTGTTAGTAAAGAAGTGGTGTTCTTATCACCAGAAGAGCTTAAAAAACTAGAAGAGCATGAGTTTACACAACCTAGGTTACAGTTTGTGAAAGACTTATTTGTGTTCTGTTGTTATACTGGCTTGCCATACAGGGAGCTAATGGACTTAAAGTATTCTAATATTATTAAAGGGTTTGATGGTAACAAATGGATTAAGATGAAGCGTGAAAAAACCTCAAAGGCATTATCAATACCGTTGCTTCCTAAGGCACTTGAAATTATAGAACGCTATAGTAATAGTGGAAAGTCCGTGTTTGCTAGAATAAGTAATCAGCGATATAACTCCTATTTAAAAGAAATTGCTGTTATTATTGGAATTGATAAAAACTTCACAACGCATATGGCTAGAAAGACTTTTGCCTCAACTGTATTGCTTTATAATGATGTGCCTATGGAAATAGTTAGTGAATTGTTAGGGCATAGCAATATGAAGATAACGCAGGAAAGCTATGGTAAAGTGGTTCAGAAGAAAGTTAGTTTAGAGATGGAAAAGTTAAAGGGGAGGTAATCGCTGGCTTCCCCTTTTTGTTAAATCTAAATGGCTTTAAATATGTATTCCCATCTGAAATGCTCTTGATTTTTGCTGTTTTTATTAAACAGGAGTATAATTCTTTTAAGAAAATTATGGTGGTTTTTTTTGAAATTTAGCTGTAATAGATAATCATCTAATTCTTCTATATATGTCTTTTTATAATTAGGAATTTTAAATTCAAATATATTACTGTCTTTTTCTTTATATTTTAAAGGTAAAGCTTCACCTGTAATTTCAGATAATTTAGCTAATAAATGTAGCGCATTTTTATTAGTATCTATTTTTTCAAAATTCTCAATTAGTAACTCTTGAACTTGCTTTAAAACATCTAATTGATTGATAGGTTTGCTAAAAAGTGAATAGTTTTTGTCTTCATAAAAATATCTACCATTTTCAAATACTATAGGCGCATTAAATCCTAATACATCACTTCGTAATACTCTTATGTCTTCTCTAATGGTTCTTTCTGAAATACTTTTTAATTGCCCTGTACTTTCAGATAAGGCATTAGAACACCGCTTAATCAATAAATCAATGCTACAATTAATTTGATTGTTTTTTAAGCATTCGTCAATTACTTTATACCTTAATAAGGCATTTAAATTTGTTGGCATATTTTTTTTTGCTACTGCAAATAGGTTGCATTAACCGATTTTATTATTGCATAAAATAAATGTATAATAAATTTCATTATTAATAAAAAAATGGAAAAGTAAAAAAATAATTAAAAGTTTGAAGCCCGTTGAATTGTCTGGCTATTTAGTATCTAATATTGACAAAATTCATTTAAAATTTAAAGATTATATGTTAAATGTTCATGTATTCAACAATGTATTACTTCATTTAGAACCAGATATATGTTGGGATTTTTTATTTGATAATCTTAATAAGATGCCATTAAAATGTGGTTTTTGGAGGTTTGACGATTCAGTATTATTATCAATTAATAATATTAAGGTTATACTTCTAATGCATGTCTATAAGGTTATGCAATCGTAGAAAACTACAAGCGTATTAAATAAGAATGATTTGAAAGGTCTATTGCTATTACTCAGGATTTTGTCAATAAAATTGTGTTTAAATGTTAACGCATTTTTTATTCCATTTCAGAAAGGGAATTACAAGGATTAATTTATGTTTATAAAAGTAGTAAATGTGGATTTACTCATTAAATCGTTAAAACTGATATGGGGTTGATTATTAAGGAAATCCGTAAGGAAATATTGTGAAGTGGTATTAAATTGACCACATTTTTAAATTAAATCATTAATAATTTTTAAAAATCTTAAAATAAACAAATATGAAAAATTTATTATTAGCCCTATTGTTTGTGGGTGTAAGTGTTAGTGCAAGTGCACAAGGAAAGTTCTTTTTAAAGGCTGGATTAGGAAACTATACAGTCAAAGATGAAGGATTAAATGAAAATACTTTTGGAATTAATATTGGCATGGGGTTTCATTTCGGACAAACCTCAGTATTTCAACCTGAACTTAATTTTGGAGTTTATAAATTAGACATTTCTAATTCTGGTAATGATGGGATATTATTTGAAGACTATACATATAATGGGAGTGTTTTTAAACTAAGTATTCCCTTGTTGTTTAAACAGTTAATAGCAGATAAAATTTCACTAATAGCTGGTATAACACCATCAATGCTATTTATAAATAAAGATAAAATGGAGTTGACCAGAATTAATGGAGGATATGATAAGTCATCATTTGCAACTATAAAAGAAATATCTGCTAATGGAGCATTTACATTTGGAGGTGAATATAGTATTAATGATAGGTTAATTCTCGAAGCAAGATATAATTTTACACCAATATTTTTTACTGAACTAGATGGATTCAATATTGTTGATACCAGTGAATTTAAATTATATGAGAGCAGAAGTATACAGTTAGGGTTAAAGTATATTGTAAGGTAGTCTTAATAAGTTCAATTTTATTTCTGTAGTTAGTATTAACTAATCAAGATAATTGAAATGTTAAAATTCAATATCAAAAAATTCGCTTAAAGGAACTTCCAATGTAATTGCCAGAACTGAAATGGTAACAATATTAGGAGTTACAACACCTTTTTCAATTTTATATAAGTATTGTCTATCCTTACCAACTAATTGTGCTAGTTGAGTTTGTGTAAGACCTCTTTTTTTTCTAAAAAGCTTAACCCTGTTTCCAATTTCTTTGGGAATTGAAGCTTTTAGTTGTTCAAGTCTTTCATCAGATAATTCTACCATATGGTAAAATTCCAATTTGATAGATTAAATATTGTAACCTTATATTACTGCATTTGTTATATTTGGAAATAAGTAAATAAGATTATATGAAATGAACACATTAAGAATTGAAACAGTAAAGTATGAGGGTGTAGACAGAAAACAGTTAGTAGGTGCCTGCAAACTAATGACCTTACCAAGTGAAACAGAACAGTCTTATATTAACAGTAAAGGTGAAAAGAAAATATTTAAATTTGCTAATGCTAAAGGTTTATTGCCAAATGGTAAGGAAATTGACTTATTATGCACTATTCCACAAAAGAGCTTACAGCTTATGAAAGCAAATGGCGGTGAGTTTAAAGTGGGTGAGAGCTATATTACTACTATTATAGCTGAACCAAGTACAGCGGACCCAACAAAATTGGTGTTCTTTGCAAGATTGTCACACTTAACTTATACTGGTACAAACAACACAAATGAAGTGTTGGGAATTCACTACATTGACAAAATTAAGATAACCAAAGAGGTTTCTGAAATTAGTTATTCCGGTAATCATCAACAAAAGTTTGATGGCAAAACAGATATTAATATTGAGGAAAGTGAAAATATTTTTGATGATAATGAAGCTTATTTTGGCGATGAGCATTATTCTCAAATTTTGCGTTCAGAAAGAAACCATAATCCAAAAATAGATATAAGTAAGGATAAAGATGTCGGATGTTTAACTATACTACCTTTATTTATATGTTTGTTAGTGTCGCTATTAGTTATAGGTCCAATATCAGAAGTTATAGGGTTTTTAGCTTATCCACTAGTAGTTGGAGGAGGATTTATTCTAGCGAAGATATGGTATAATCAATGACTAAAAAGATAAACATAGTTTTATTTAATATTGAAAGTTTAGTGGTTAGTTCATTTGTTAAACTAGATTCTTCACTTTTAAATATTTTGGATGAAACTGCTGATTACTCACACAACAGCAAACATGAATTTATTGGAGATATGCAGACCCTTTTTGAAAGATTAAAAGAAAAAGGGATTACATCATTAACTGCCAAACCATCAAAATGCAACTATTGTTATCCAACTGGAAAAGCTTATAGTTTCCATAATCCTGATACAGATGAGTTTGTTATAAGATATGTGATTCATCAAGAAAGTGAAAAGGTGTTTCGTGTTGAAGAATGTAGAAATATACCACCTAGAAAAGATGGCATGCCATTTTAAACAATCAATTTATTATGAAAGGAAAAGTGAAAATTGTAAAGGAGACTTCTTGGGAAGCAATTGAAAAATATGAAGAAATTTTAAAAGGAATAAAAAAAAGGATAGATTATGAACATGATTCAGTTAAATATTATGATGATTTAGGTAATATTACTGAAGAAAATTATTATTCCCCTAACAACGTACTAATGTATAAGGTTAAAAAAAAATACAATGAAGAGGGTAAATTGATTGATGAAAATATATTTAACCAAGATGGAAAACTGAGAAGTCAAAAGAATATGTTATATGATGAACAAGGGAATGAAATACAAATTTACTATAATGATGAGGGAGTTATTGTTTATAAATTAGTTGTTAACTATTATGACAATGGTAAACGGGAGGAGAGGTTTTTTCATGATTTATCTACCGACCGCATTACTAAGTCATCCTGTCTTTATGATGATATGGGTAATCAAATAGAACAACTACAATACAATTCAGATGGAAGCTTAGATTATAAACGAACTTCTTTATATGATACAAGAGGTAATGGAATTGAATGGAGTCAGTACAACCCTGATGGAATTCTAGATTCTAAATACAGTAGAAAATATGATTTAAATAATAATCCAATTGAATGGAAACAGCACTATGACTCAGATGGTACTCAAAGTCCTATGAAGAATTGGAAATATATCTACGATATACAAGGCAATTGGATAAAAAGGATAGATTTTCTAGATGGAGTGCCAAAGGCTATTATAGAAAGAGAAATAACTTATTATTAACAATTCTCTATAAAAACATTATTTTCAACTATGGGTTCGCAAGTTAAAGCAATATGTAAATGTGGGTATAATAAAGAAGTATTGATTGGTGGTGGTAGGTTAAACTTTAAAACTGTAGAATGCTTTCCATGCTATTGTGAAAATTGCCATGATATGGTTCAAGGTAATTTAAAAGCTGATAAGTTAATTTGCCCTAGTTGTGGTTCATCAAAAATATCCTCATATAATAATAAACATTTAATTGGTAAGAAAGGAAACCAAATAGTAGAACAAAGCTTTAATAATGTATTAACAGATGGTTTCTATAAATGCCCAAAATGTGAAGAAATGAATCTTCAATTTTTCCAAGGAGGAATCCTTTGGGACTAAAAAAATTTTTTTGACCAAAATTTCAGAACGCTTTTTAATTTTTCAAATTACCACAATTTTATAAGTACCCCCCCCCTGTTTTTTTCCAAGTAATTTTTTTTGGTATGGTTGTATACGCTGGACTATCTAGCAATCATACCCTACACTTCTTCAACTTTGCACGTCCCCGCGTCGGGTTCGGCATAAATTAATTTATTAACTTTTAAATATTTTTTACCATGGTAGAGAAAAGAAACAAAGAAACAGGTCTATTGGAAGTTCATGTTCCAGCCGTAGTTAAAGAGATTAAAGATGAAGTCTATAATCTAAACAATGAAAAGCTAACGCCTTATAAATTAGGGACAAGCCAAATTAAATACCCCGATGGTGGTACAGAAGACGTCTTGACAAGGTTTTATACCAAAAGTATTGCTGCACATCCTGATACATTCAAAGCAGGGAGCTCCATCAATCTTGTTATTCAAACTGAAGGAGATTACGCAGGTAGAGCAGTTGCTCAATTACCTGGAACAACCGTTGATATTTCCAGATTATTAGGAAGAAAAGAAACGCACGGTATTACACTTACTACAGCAAGAGCAGAAAGTGTAGTAAAGGAAAATGTTATTGATGAAGAATTGGTAGCGTAAATAACCAATGGCATAAGATAAATAGAGCTTCAGAAATGAGGCTCTTTTTTTATGTCATAGTTTCTTAGAAACTATAACAAATTTCATTACAAACCTAAATTAAAAACATTATGAAACTACAAAAGGCACAAAGAGACCAAGTGAAATTAAGACTTGGAATAAGTGGAGCAAGTGGGTTTGGCAAAAGCTATTCCGCTTTATTATTAGCTTATGGAATTACAAATGATTGGACTAAAATAGCCATCATAGACACAGAAAACAATTCAGCATCTTTATACTCACATTTAGGAGATTTTAACGTGCTTTCATTAAATGAGCCTTACAGTCCAGAAAGATATATTGAAGCCATTAAAACCTGTGAAAATGCGTCTATGGATGTCATTATTATTGACAGTATAACCCATGAATGGCAGGGTAAAGGAGGGTGTTTACAGATACATGAACAGTTAGGCGGTAGGTTTCAGGATTGGGCTCAAGTTACACCAAGACATCAGGCTTTTATTGATGCTATTTTGGGTAGTTCCTGTCATGTTATTACTACTGTTAGAAGTAAAATAGACTATTCTATAGACACCACTTCAAATGGACGTACAAAAGTTGTCAAACATGGCATGAAGGAAATTACAAGAGAAGGATTCGAGTATGAGCTAACTGTAAATTTTGAAATCATTAATGACCAACATTTAGTTAGAGCTAGCAAGGACAGAACAGGATTGTTTTCATCAGATAAACCAGAGTTTGTAATTAATGCAGCTACAGGCAAAAAGATTTTACAATGGTGCAATCAATCAGATAAAGTTAAAAGTGAAGACGTCACAAAAGAAATTTCAAGCTGTAAAACCATAGAGCAATTAAGATATGTCTATGCGAAGTATCCTGAAATACAGGATAGGATAAAACCACATATTATTCAACGGCAACGTGAAATAGAAACCTTGAAAACACAAGTTATCCCTAATCAAGAAATTATTAACCAATCTAAAGACCAACAAAATGGAACTGATAACAGTACAAAATAATATAGAAAATCAGATTATTTCTGAAAATGAAGTAATTACTAGAACTTCAAATGGAAATTTTATTGAAGCTAATACAAAAAAAGTAAGTTTAGAACACCTTAAAAGGGATTGCACCATCCCTGTTTTTGCTAAGGACAACGAAACCAGTATCAGCCACTACCAATTTATAGATAGTACTCAAGAAATTGCAAGACAGCTTTTCCCTGATGTAGAAATCATGCAGCCAGATATAAGGGTGTCGCACATAATAAAAGGAAGAATTCCTTCCGCTATTGGAAAGCCAGCTAAAGAACTATTAGAGCATGAAAAGACCCTTTACTATGAAAGATGTGCATTTGTAATTGAGATACCATCTATAAAACAAATAATAAATGGTAATGAGTTATCATTGACAATAGGCGGTGTGAGGGCGTACAACCAAGAGAACCTTTACAGTAGAAAATCATTAGAGAAATTCAAGTTGTTTATAGGTTTTAAGAATAAGGTTTGCACAAATTTATGTGTCAGTACCGACGGGTTCTCGAATGAAATTAGGATTGGTTCAATATCTGAATTATCAGATAAGGCGATGGAATTATTTGAAGGGTATAACATGCAACAGCATTTAGAATTAATGCATGAATTACCAAATTATGAGCTATCAGAAAAACAGTTTGCTCAATTTATTGGAAAAGCTAGAATGTACGGTCATTTAAGTAAGGCTGAACAAAATGGATTATTTCCTATGGCTTTAAGTGATTCACAAATCAATCAAGTGGTGAAACAATATTATACCTGTGATAACTTCGGACGTAGTGCAGATGGTTCTGTTAACTTGTGGAATTTATACAATCTTTTTACTGAAGCGAATAAAGGTTCTTACATTGATTCTAATTTTGAGCGTAACGTTAATGCATTCGAGTTAGTACAAAACCTTGGTAATTCTATTAAAAACAGCACCAATAATTGGTTCCTTCATAATTAATAATATAGCTAAAAACAGAATTTAGCCTTCTAAAAAAAGATTAGTTATGGATGAAAAACAGTTGGCTGAATTGCTAAGCTATTGCAGCCCCAAAACCCTTTATGTGGTAACCTGGAACAACCTATTGAAGCTGCTTTTTTGTCCTTTTAAAGTGTGTTTAAAACATGATATAGGTGATTTAAAGAAAGGTGATATTGTTTGGGTTGAAGAAGTTAAAGTAACGATGGAACTTAAAACAGTTTATAAAATAAAAGGACATTATTACTATTACCATTATTTTGAAATTATTGTAGATGATTAATAAAGAGGTTTATGCTGTATTTTGGATAACCAAGCTTTTGAGACGGTTTTTACTCTATAAACTACAAAACCACTGAAAATGAATTAGAGTGCTCTGTTTTATTTAATGCATTGTATATACTACTATGTGCAATGCTTTAAATGCAGAGAAATAAGTAATTTAAAAAGTAATAAACTATAATTTTTTCGCTTATAAAATATGTAAGAAAATGTTTGCTAAATTGAATTTTTTTTTGTACCTTGCGACATGTTTTAAACGTGGTTAAACCCATGATTTTTGGAGAAACGAAAAGATAAAAAAAAGAAAAAGAGAAGTATAAAATAAATAAAAAAATAAAGACTCAGAAATTTGATTTAGCCATACATTAATAATGTGTGGCTTTTTTATTCCATAGTTTAAAATTTTAACTATCAATTTAATATATGAATGGAATTTTTCAGTTTGATAGTTGCTGAAATTAATCTGATTGCACTGATTATGCTGATTAATGCAATCTTAAAAATTTTAATTATGAAAATAAAAAATGAAGTTAATAAAGTTAAAACAAGAAAATTAATTGATTTAATTCAAAGAGTTGAAAGGGAACCTGAACCCAAATTTTTATGGAACGGGATAATGGAAGGCTCACATGGTCTTATAGTTGGACATCCAAAAACAGGAAAAACAACTTTTGCTGAAAATTTGGCTATTTTGGATAGGGCGGGCAAAGTGAACCACTTGCAGCGGATGAAAGTGAGCATAGCTAAGTAAGCGCTCAAAATCGATTCATTTGTGGTTAAATTTAGTATTTATTTTTCAATTTTTTACGCATGG
>NZ_WRPN01000008.1:180659-183860 GCF_009746565.1 Mariniflexile maritimum | reverse complement strand
AGAATCTTTTAATGCCAAAATCAAAGCCTTTAGAGCTCAGTTTAGAGGGGTTAGGAACATAGAATTCTTCCTCTTTAGATTAACAACAATTTTTGCTTAAACACAACTATTGCTCTTGATCCCAAATTACAATATAAATCTATATTAAAAAACCTGTTAATCGTATGATTTTCAGGTTTTTGTTTTTTAACAATTTCATAGAAATACAACTAATGCCATTAAAAAAGTCAACAAATCGGATTTGTTAAAATCCATTGTTTTGTTGGATGAATAAATGTGCCTATTAGATAATTAAATGGAATAATTTTTATAAAAAAAGTCGTATGCGATACTGCTACAAAAACGAAAGAAAATTTTTCCTTTGGATAATGATAACATTTTTGTTTATTTGTCATGAGGTTCTTTATAATCAAAAAATCATTCTCAAATTGGATAAAAACATTACTTAAAATTTAAAACTTATATTTTTTTGAATACTATTTTATTGCTTGCTTCCATATTTGGTTTTGTGTTAACTTCTATAATATTTTCAAAAACCACAGGTAACAAGACTTCTACATTTTTTTTGGGCGGGTTCTATTTGTTGTTTTCCTTTTATGCTTTACAAACCTACATCATCAACATCGGTGAATTGGCTTATGTTTCCTATTTTTTCTTATGGCCTATTGTACCTTATAATCTTATTTGTGTACCCATTTATTTTTACTTTACGTCGGTAATGGAAGATGGCTTAACATGGAAGGCAAAATATATATGGTTATTTGTCCCCTTTTTTTTAGGAGTGATAGATGTTTGCTATGTTTATTTGCAACCACCCGAAGTTTATAATACCATTTTACAGAATGCCCTTGTAGATCCATTAAGTAGAATTCACGTGCATTATTTGATTCTAGGTGCAAAAGAGCATTTTTTACTGCGCCATGTATGGCAATTTGGGGTGTTGATTATCCTATTTCCGCAAATCATAAAATTTATAAAGAAGGAAAGAAAACATAGTTTAAAGAGATTGTTAAATAAATGGCTGCTTTTCTTTTGGGCAACCTTGGTCTTGATGTCTGTTTTTGCCATTATGTATTCACTACAAATGATTACAAACAACCAGTTAACCACTTTAATAAGTTTCAACGCTTCAAATAGTCTCCTGATCACTTTGTTGTTTTTCTTGGTTATTTTCTCAACGGCTGTCATTCCTGTATATTTCACCACACTTTTTCAAGGCTACCCACAGCTTAAAAAAAGAGTGCAGGAGCCAGTCGGTTCAACTATTGACCCAAAAACCGAGTTAAAGTATGGCCTAGAAAAGCCCCTTATCGCTATTAATTTAGAACGTCTAAAAGAGAAAAAACTACATTTAGAACAAGATTTCAATATTACTACCTGCGCCCGCGAATTGGGCATACCAACCCACCATTTATCTTATTATCTGAACAAATACTATGGATTAAGCTTTGCGACCTATAAAAACCAGTTGCGCATAGAAGAGGCCAAAAAATTAATCCAGATGGGATTTCTGGAAAAAAACACCATGGAAGCCCTCGCATGGAAATGCGGTTTTGCCAACCGAAGCTCTTTTAGCAAAGTTTTTAAAATGGTAGTAGGCAAAAATCCAACGGAGTATCTTCAAAATTAAAAAGTAAGATTTTTAATAAATCATCTACTTAAAGCGCATTTTTATCGTTAAAAAACGCAAAATAGGTGTCTGAATTGAATTTGGACACCTATTTTATGCATTTCAGCGAACAGTATTTGTGTGAAGACCGCTTAATTTGCACCGTTCTATAGGTTCGCAAGTAGTAACGTCTTAAAAAAACCTGTGAACTCAACTTTTAAACATTTTTATATTATGAAACACCATGTTCCCAAATCTTTTTTTTATAAACAAAGGCCATCCCTATGGTTGTTTTGTTTATTGTTCTTTGCCGTATTTAGCAAAATACAGGCGCAACAGGCTATAGTGGCCTCGGGCAACACCATTGCAGGTAATGGGGGTTCGGCAAGTTATTCCGTTGGACAAATAGTGCAGAGTACCAATAGCGGTGCCAATGGTACAGCCTTCCAAGGCATTCAGCTTTATTTTGAAGATGCGACTTTAACTATCATCGACCTCGATACCCAAATGGATATTACAACGTATCCCAACCCCACATCGTCTTTTATCAACATCATGTTGCAATTTACACCTGGCCACCCCCTAAACTATGTTTTGTATAATGCCGTTGGTGGCGTTGTGCTTTCAGGAAAAATCAAGGGTAACACGACAAACATCCCCGTGCACGACCTATCGGTAGCCACCTATCTCCTTAAAATTAATAATGCCTCAACTACTTTAAAAACTTTTAAAATCATCAAAAATTAACCTCTTATGAAAAAATTGTACTTCTTTTTACTATTTATGTTATTATGCACCATGGGTGCATTTGCACAAACGCCCGAGAAATTGAGTTACCAAGCCATTGTACGCAATGCAAGCGATAAAATTTTGGCCAACCAAGCCGTAGGCGTACAAATTAGTATTTTACAAAACGGCAGTTCTGTATATACCGAAACCCACAGTGCCACCACCAACGCCAATGGCCTTATAAATCTGGAAGTTGGCGCGGGCACGCAACAATCTGGCGCATTTGGCACCATCAATTGGGGCAGCGACACGTATTTCATCAAAACAGAAATCGATGTTACTGGCGGCACCAACTATACCATAAGCGGTACCAGCCAACTGGTAAGCGTGCCTTATGCGTTACATGCCAAAACCGCCGAAACCTTTACCGGTACGTTAACCGAAACCGACCCAAGTTTTAACGCGTCTGCCGCAAAAAATATTTCAGCTAGCGATATTACCAATTGGAACCAAAAAGAAGATAAACTGCCCACAGGTGGCACACAAGGCCAAGTGTTGGGTATAGATAACGGTTCTTACACCTGGGTTACCCCAGCAACTGCCAGCGATACGCAAGATTTAAGCCTTACGGGGAACGAAATTAATCTAACCGATGGCGGTTCCGTGGACATCAGTACCGCTACTGCAGTAGTAGCAAACACCGCGAAAGTTGGTATTACTACTGAACAAGCCGATGCCATTGTTGCAAATACCGCTAAAGTGGGCATTACTTCGGAACAAGCGGATGCTATTGTTGCGAACACCGCTAAAGTGGGTATTACTTCGGAGCAAGCGGATGCCATTGTAGCCAACACCGCTAAAAC
>NZ_WRPN01000008.1:0-180560 GCF_009746565.1 Mariniflexile maritimum | reverse complement strand
CAGGAATCACTTCGGAGCAAGCGGATGCCATTGTTGCAAACACCGCAAAAGTGGGCATTACTTCGGAACAAGCCGATGCCATTGTTGCGAACACCGCCAAAGTGGGCATTACTTCGGAGCAGGCTGATGCCATCGTTGCGAATACCGCTAAGGTTGGTATTACTTCTGAACAAGCGGATGCCATTGTAGCCAACACCGCTAAAACAGGAATCACTTCGGAGCAAGCGGATGCCATTGTTGCAAACACCGCAAAAGTGGGCATTACTTCGGAACAAGCCGATGCCATTGTTGCGAACACCGCCAAAGTGGGCATTACTTCGGAGCAGGCGGATGCCATTGTTGCAAATACCGCCAAAACAGGAATCACTTCGGAGCAAGCGGATGCTATTGTTGCGAATACCGCTAAGGTTGGCATTACTTCGGAACAAGCGGATGCCATTGTTGCGAACACTGCTAAAGTGGGCATTACTTCAGAACAAGCCGATGCCATTGTTGCGAACACCGCCAAAGTGGGCATTACTTCGGAACAAGCGGATGCCATTGTTGCGAACACAGCTAAAGTGGGCATCACTTCGGAGCAAGCGGATGCCATTGTTGCAAATACTGCTAAGGTTGGCATTACTTCGGAGCAGGCTGATGCCATCGTTGCGAATACCGCAAAAGTGGGCATTACTTCGGAGCAAGCGGATTCCATTGTTGCAAATACTGCTAAGGTTGGCATTACTTCGGAACAAGCTACTGCTATTTCCGATAACACAGCTGCTTTAGCTAATAAAGTGGACAAAGATGGGGCAAAAGGTTTATCTACCAACGATTTTACCACGGCAGATAAGTCTAAACTTGATGGCATTGCCGCAGGAGCACAAGTAAATGTAAAACCCGATTGGAACGCCGCTACTGGCAATGTGGCAGAAATTTTAAACAAACCAATTATACCAGCAGCAGCCGATGGAAGCGAAACTAAAGTTAACGGTAGCACAAGTATAACAGTATCTGGCACGGGTACAGCTGCCAACCCGTATGTTATTACCACAACCGTGAACGGTGCGATGGTTGCCGATATGAAAATAAGTGCACGCACAGCAGACCATAACGGTTGGTTGGTGTGCGACGGACGCTTGGTAAGTACTACCACCTATGCCACATTGTTTGGCATCGTAGGGTACAGTTACGGAGGTTCTGGCAGTACCTTCAAACTTCCAGATTTACGCGGGCGTGTTGCCGGGGGAATTGGGCAAGGAAGTGGACTTACCAACCGGGTAATAGGAGCCAATGTTGGTGCGGAAACGCATGTGCTGACTATGAGCGAAATGCCATCACATAACCATAATTTTTCAGATCCAGGACATTCGCATACCATACGAGGAAGTTATGACTATGACAATGGTGGTCAGGTGTTCTCAGCTTATACCAAAGGAACAAATTCTTCCTTGGATAGATATAATAGTAGTAATACATCATATACCGGTATTAATTTTAGCGCACAAGGAGGCAATTCGGCCCACAACAACATGCAACCTACCCAATTTGTGGGCAACTATTTTATTTATGCTGGACAATAATTGTTTTGTAACTAAATTTATATACAATTATTAAAATACTAATTGCCAACCTTAAACTACAAAACCCTGCAAGTATGTAATATACGAGCAGGGTTTTGTTTTATAGATTTGCTAGATGCCATACAAAAACAGATCACGATGGGAAAATTTTACGCTTTTTAGCGTTTTTAGGCTTATTTTTTAATGAATGTTATTAGCTATTTTTCTATGGAACATCATGGTATTAATGGTGAAAAAATCATTTCAAAACGATAAATGAAACTGTCTAATTCCAGGGATATATTAACTAGAAAACTTGTAACAAAACGAGAAGCCGTATAACTAAAATAAGCTCTTGAGAATTGCTTCTATGAAACCAATTTTCCGAGAGGGGTCCGAACAAAAAACAAAAAAAGAGGCTATTTCACAACTCGTGAAATAGCCTCTTTTTATTTCAAATAATTGATTTAGTTTTTAATTATTTTGGATACTTGCGTCCCTTTTTCCGAATCAACTTTCAATAAATATACTCCAGAAGGAATTTTAGACATGTTAATAGTTGTTTTACTGCTTTTTATGTTTCCTTTTAAAATGAGTCTTCCATCTAACGCAAAAAGTGCCATCGTTGTATTTGGTGATACCGTTGGGATTGAAACAAAAACCTCATCATTAAGCACTGGGTTTGGATAAACTTTAACGCCCAGTACATTATTTTCCTTAACACTTAAACTCACATCCACTTGATTTGAAGAAAGCCCTAAACCTCCCATAGCATTAGCGGCTCTAATAGTATAAATACCTGTAGAAGTTCCTCCTGGAATTGTATAATTATTGTTAGTAACAAAATCTTCAAACACATTATTTTTAAATACAGCCCATCCTAATACATAATCATCATTATCCCAATTTAGTGTTGCGCCTGATTTTGATATTACAGGAACAGATGCCTGTTCTGTGAATAAAGTGGGTTGCCAAGAATCATTACCTCCTAATACGTTTTCAATAGTATATTGAGCTGCTTCTACTTCATTTAAAGTTGGGTCTAAAGTTACTGATGTGGCATCTTTGGTGTAATTGGTACGTCTTTGGCTTAAATCGACTTCAATACCCGAGGAAGTTAAACTATTGTATTCTGCAAACCTGAAGGGCACTACATTCATGGGGTCTCCCCAAGCACCTGCAGTTGGCAAAATATTCATAGTGGTATTAATATAAGCTACTTTAGGAGCAGCATTCCAAGGCCTTCCTAATTGATAAATGCCATTTTGTTGGATGTTGCCATCAATGGTACAATTACTAAAAACATAACCCCAATTTGAACTTGTAGCTGCAGCAGTTACTATACCGCCGCCGCCAGATGCTCTGTTTTCCATATACATAAGGCAATCGTTAAAGAAAATATCGCCGTCGCCAAAAATGTAATCAACCGTTCCGTGTATTTCGCCATTTTCCCAATACGTTCTTCCTGCACCTGTATAATAGGTGTCCTGATTACTTAACAATCTTACATTTTTGAAAATATTTTTATCACCTTGATGACGTAAAGCTACGGCACGTTTTTCAGGGATTCCCAAGCGATAATCCATTTTATTCAGCAAGGTAAGATCTTGCATATAAATATTATTAGCGCCACTTGTGAAGTTAATAGTAGGTGTTTTATCTATTCCTTCTTGAGCTTGCGTAGGATTATTGAAAAGTGTTACCCCTTCCGTACTTTGCCCGATAAATGAAATATTAGGCAAACTGATAAATGTTTGTTGCGTTGCATCTCCTGTGGTTGTTCCTAAATCGTAATCGCCATTAGGGAAGAATATATAAAATCTATTGCCACTATTTTTTGCTGCATCGGCAGCGGCTAAGGCAGCAGCAAAATCGCCATCTACGCCTACAATAAAGTCATAAGCTCTTTTGGTTACCGTTGGTTTGTTAAGCGTTGTAAAGGATATTGAAATAGCATCAGTAAGCATATTATCGGCCAAATCTGAAATGACATTGCCGGCTAGATCAAAACTATAGGTTGTATTATAGTCTAGCCCTGAATAATTAAACGATACAGATTTGCCAAATACTACAGGTGTTAAATTTTTACCATTAAGCGTTGCCGTTGTGTTATTAGCAATTTTAATACGTTCATCAAAATTAAGCACGATTTTTCCTGTTGCGGAAGCACCCGCAGCGTTGTTGGAAGGGACAGAACTGGTAAGAACCGGAGCCATGCCATCATTAAATATACTTGGTGTACCATACACATATATGTCGGAAATTGACGTTCCGTCGTTACCACTTCCTAGCACCGATGACGTATAATCTGGAATCCATCTGATATAAACCTCTGCTTGATTATTGGCATCAGCAGGTAGGTTGAACAAGCCATCAACCCATGTATTGATGGTTGAAGTGTTGTATGTCCCTATTTCGGTAAAATTAATACCGTCCAATGAGTATTCACATTTTTGGGTAGCATATCCTGAATAGCTGGTTAGCATAGCAGCTTGCACACTGATGTTTGTAAAATCTGAGGCGTTCATTTTAATTTGATAGTAGAATTTATCCGCTAATTGTTTCCAATTAATGCGGCAATTTTTGCCATACCAGATGTTGCCCGATAATTTAGAAAAATTTAAACCCCCAGCAGTTGCACCGGCAGCATCCCGTAATACCAAACCAATAGCATCATTCACAACATTTGATGAAAAATCTACGGTAACCACGTCATCATAAAAATCCCACCCAACAATATAGTCGGCCGCATTATATGCAGCTGTAACAGATTTATTGCCGTTCATTGTAACAATAAGTTCATTATTGGTTTCGCCAGTTCCCCAGTTTGAGAAATTTAGAATAGGATTGCCGCTGGCAGTTAGGGTAACGTTTGTTCCTTCAACATACATTCTAGAACCGTTAACCATATTTCCTGCGGGAGAAATATTTACCATATAGGTATTGGCACCGCCTTCTACCGCAACATCTAGGGCATAAGTAGTTAATTGATTGAATACAGCCGTATAACTTACATTATTGGATACTGTAATTTGGAAAGGGTTATTGGTGGAAACCGTAGCGCCCAAACCATCTTGCCATTCAGCAAATTCATACCCAAAGTTGGCATTTGCCGTTAGGTTTACAACCGTGCCATCATCAACAGTTGCAGGATTATCGGAAACTATTGCGCCACCAACCGATGGAGAAGCAGCCGTTGTAACCGTGTATTGTGCCACATCGGCAATGGTTCCATTTAAGTAACCTATAATTGAAATGTTTGATAGACCAACATCCTTACCGCTTCCAAGGCTATGGATATTTATTTCCAAAGTAGATTTACCACCCAATGCAGGAATTGATAACCCAGTAACATCCATTGAAAAGGTATTGGTATCGGCAGCTTCACTAACTGCATCGCCATCCCTGGCAGGTTTTACATCTTTTTTGATAAGGGTAGAGGTGCCATTTGAAGATTTCCAATAAATGTCTATCAATCCAGAGCTTGTTCCAAACCTTTGGCAATCAAAAGATATGTTTGTAGGCACAAAATCCAACCCTGTGAGTGGCGTAAATTCAAAACCAATTAAGTTGTTACTATTGGCACCCGTTGGTGTATTGGCATTCGTTATATTTTTAAAGGAAGTATAAGTAACCGTAGGATTACTTCCTGTTTTTGTGCCCAAATAAGAATAATTACTGCCAGCCGAAACATTATCTGGTTTGTAATAACTGGCATCTGTATAGGTTGCCGTTTGTCCGGCAGTACCCAAATTGAACGCCCAATTAATTGTAGATGCTGTATTGGTTGGTAATGTAGTAGAAGTGCCGCTTACCTTAAAGGCATTTACATAAAAATAACTGCCAGTTGTTGCACCGCCCTGAACCCCAAATAAACGCACCAAAACATTGCTTTTATTTTTGGCAACAATATTTAGTTGGGCCGTTTTAAGCGTCCACCAACAACAGTTTCCGGTTGTTTGACCAGCCAATGCCCAACTCGTTCCGCCATCCACAGAGTAATAAACAGCAAGATAATCCGTCTCACTATTTTGGGTTGTGAACGAAAGGTCCAATTTAATTTCTTTATAGCCGGTAGTTGGAAATGAAAATTGAAAGTAATTGGCATGATTGGCAGGGTTTGTAAAATCCAATGGAGCAACAACACCTTGCATGCGCGCCGAGTTATGGTAGGTTGTGGTGTTTTGAAACACATTTTTAATTTGACCACCAACATTGGGAACCATTGACATTTGGTAATCTGTTAGGGTGCCATCAGCATTGTTAGGGTAAAATACATCACCGGAATTGGCATTAACGTCCAATCCATCGGCTGCAGCTCTTGCTGTTGCATTTGGAGTGTAGTTGTAGGGGCCTGAACCGGCTTGAGTGTAGGCATAATCGAATGTCCACTCTGCAAGTGTGGTTTGTGCAACTAATGGCAAACTTGTTCCAAAAAAAACAATAAAAAAAGCAAAAAAAGACCAATGCTTCCTAATTTGTAAAACTCTATTCATAATTCCATAATTTAGTTAATAATTAATTTAGTTTCGTTGTTATTGTTCAATAAATCAGAAGTAAAAAAATGCTGAAACATTATGTCCCAACCTCATTTATCTGTGGTATTTTCATCATAATCAGGCATTGTTGAATCGCCAATAGCGGTTAAAGTAATTGCTGCTTGTGCATTTGCAGAGTTCATCAATGATTTCATTTTTTTAGTTTAATGAACTATGAGCATATAGAGAGACACACGTCCTCTCTACTTACTTAATTTATAATTCTAATTTTTATAAAACTTAATAGCCCCCGTTTTTCCATCTACTTTAAAACGAACAATATAGATACCCGATTTCAACCATTTTAAATCTATTTCTTGGGTAGCATTCGTTTGACGCACACGCTGCCCCATCATGTTATAAATCTCAAGGTTTTCAAGGTTGCCCTTTACCCTCAACCTATTATATTCTAAAAAAACTTTATCATCCACACTTAAACTAGAGTCAACCGTAATTGAACCTGTTCCAGAAAGCAGACCAGGGTGTGTTGAAGCGTTATATGTACCGTTTCCTAATTGGGTTCCGTTCAAAGTAAATGCTTTAACTGTAACTGCAACATTTAAGACTGCTGAAGCGGAGCCTGTTATATTCATTTTTAAAACATCGCCCGCACATTTGGCGTGATTAAAAATAGCTTTGTTATTAACAGCCAAATCAATCAATCCGTTTCCAAAAGCGTTTTCAACCAAACCGTTAATAGCGCACAAACCGCCTGCATTTGCAGCAGGAAGCGTTAAATCCCAAATTCCTGTAAAATTTCTATTATCACCACCCAAATTTGCCGTGGCAGTATTCGCTATATTTCTTGTATTACGAACAATTACTTTATAATTACCGGAAAACGTTCCTGGTAACTCCATAACACTACCAGCAACATTGGAACTATTCATTAAGAGTGAAATATCGCCTTCTAAGATAATATCAGCAACGAAGTAAAATCCCGGACTGCTTGTAGCATAAGAAATATTGGTACCTTGAAACATGGTAACAGGCCCTAAGCATTTTGAATTGCTTGTGTTGTTTCTTAAACGAATGCTTCCGGCGTTTTGAACGTACATATCGCCAGAAAACAAATTACCTTGCGCTTCAATGGTTACAGCATCTACAATCACCTTTTCTCCTGCTTCAGGCAATAAAGCCGGTGAATAATTACTAGCGTTATCCCAAACACCTCCAAGAAAAGTAAACTCACTTGGTCTTCCTATGATTATTTTACCCGGACCGCTAATGGTTGAAGAATTTGTAGCAGCATCATATTGACCAATAGGTTGTAAAATACCGTTAATATACCATTCACTAATTGTTATATCTTGATTTAGAACCAATTGCGCCGTTCCTTCTGTATATAATGCCGTATTGACATCAATGGCATTACTAACATCGATGGTTAACTTACCATTCGTTTTTACTGTTATTTTTCCAGAACCTCCCAATGCGCTTTCTACTTTGGCTTGTAAATCTCCTGCATCAACAACCACATCTCCAGTAAAACCCGTATTAGTATTGTTGAATTGACATATACCAGAGCCTGTTTTAGTTATTTGGTGCACACCAATAATAGCAGCCGCAATATCAAGATTACCCGAAGCATCAATTGTCGCTTCTCCTTTGGTTTTAATAGTGCCTGATAATGACACACTAGCAGCAGAAGATAGGATTGATTGGTTAAGTGTTAATAAAGTTGCTGAACTATTTGCTGAAACATCAATAGTTGCGCCATTTACTAAATTTAAATCGGCCGTAAAATTGCCTCCATTAGCGTTTAAAATCACGCTGCCATTAACATTTGCAACTTCCGAAACTGCAGGAACGCCATCAGGATTCCAGTTATTGGCCTCCAACCATGCGTTGTTAGCGGCGCCACCATCCCAATTATATACCGTTACTGTTGGTGCTATTGCTGTAGGATCCCAATTATCTGAACCTGCCAATACAATTTCTGGCTCGTATAAATCGGCTTCATTTTGATCGACCATGGCTCTTAATCCTGCCCAATTCGCTCTACCGCTCATATTCGCGCCGGCACCAGTATTCATCCATTCATATAAATGAAGATCTGTACTCGTATCAGAATAGGACATATTCCATTTATCGCCCCAACCCTCTGGATGGATTTTTTCAGTCATATTACAATATAACCATGCTACTTTAGGGTATTCATGCCATGGACGGCCTAATCTAATTAGTGCACTGTCATCTGTGGTGCCATTAGTCTTAAAAGTTAAATTACATTTATAAAACACAAAGCCATAAGTTTGATTGATTGTAGTGGAGGGAGCTGTAATCCAGCCACCACCAAAGCTTCTAATTTCACATGCGTTAAAAAAAGCCACACCACGACCATAGATGTAATCTGTTCTGCCTTCAATAACACAAGTATCAAAATAGGCACGCGAGGTTTCGGCCATCCAAAAATAAATGGTGTCTTGATATGCTAATATATCGCAGTTAACAAACACATTTCTATCTGACTGAATTGTGATGGCTTGTGCCTGACCTACATTACCTGCCGTATTTTGGATGGTTATATTTTCAGCCCTAAAATTGTTGGCTTGAATGGTTAGCGTCGCAGCTGTTCGTACAAGTTCACTATTGCTTGACCAAAGCGCTACTTTGTTATCTGGACAAAGTCCGTCGCCACCATCATTACAATTATAAATGTTATAAGAAATAATGGTTTCTTCCCTACTTTCCCCTATTAACGTAATATTTGTTTTATTAGGAGGAACAATTAACTTTTCTTGATCGTAAAGACCTCGTTTTACATAAATTATTGTAGGTGTACCTGCAGGAGCAGCATCAAAAGCGGCCTGAAGCGTTGTAAAATCGCCAGTTCCATTAATGTCCACAACAATATCTGGACTAAAGTTTTGTGCAAATGAAAAATAGGAAACCAAAAGACCAATAAACAAAAGGCCAAAGCTTTTAAATGATTTCATAATACGAAGTAGTTTTGTTTTATATGGCTTAGTTAAATTTAATACTCAATGCAATCGATTACAAATATAAAGTTTAAATTCATTAATTATATGGTCAAATAACAAAAAAAAGTGTCAAACAACAAAAAACTATTTTGGTCATTATAATACATTTTGATAAAAAGACACGAATTCAAGATTCTAAAACCATGTTTAGAACTATTGCAATCAAAAAACGTAACACCTAAACAATTGATGATTTCAAATAAGAATCTTAAAAAATTAACCATGTTAAAGTTAATAGGCCAGTTATCCTAAAACATTTAATATTTATAAGCTATTAAACGTATGGATTGGTACGCGTGGAGACGGACTTTATAAATTAATACCACAAGATAAGCCGCTAACTTATAAAGTGATTCATTATAAAAGTGATGAATTAAACCCATATAGCATAACAAGTAATGATATCTATTCCATTTTTCAAGATAAAAACAATCGTATTTGGGTAGGAACTTTTTATGGTGGCGTTAACCTTATAAACACCAATGAGCAGGGAGAGACACAATTTATTAATTATAAAAACAATTAGAAATAACGTTGAAATAAGCCATATACCCATAATTCTCCTTACGGCAAAAGCTGATATAGAAAGTAAACTTGAAGGACTATCATTTGGCGCTGATGATTATATTACCAAACCATTTAGTGTCTCTTACTTCATGGCTCGAATTGAAAACCTGATAAATCAAAGGGAACGATTACGAACTATTTTTTGTATTTTAGATAAAAATGAATTCAAAAATTTTGCACCTATGCCCTATTTAGTTACAGACCAAGATGAAGAAATAATGAAAAAGGTCATGTTTAAAATAGAACAGAATATAGATAACAACAATTTTTCAGTAGAAGAATTAGGCTTGAGCGTTGGCTTAAACCGAACCACGTTTGGCAATAAAATTAAGGGCCTAACCGGATATACGCCTGTAGAGTTCATTAGGGACATCAGAATAAAAAGAGCTGCACAACTAATTATTAGTAGTCAACTTTTAATAAAGGAAGTTGCCTTTACGACAGGATTTTCAGACATGAAGCACTTCCTCAAAACCTTCAAAAACAAATATGGTGTAACGCCAATGAAATATCGAAAACAAAATAAGTAGGCATTTTGGAATGACTGTATTAAACTGGGCCTAAGTTTGCATCATTTATTCTTGAAATAAAAAACAACAGATAATTCCTTAAATCAACTGAAGTTGTGTAGCCATTCTAATTAAGGAAGCCGTGTTTTTAACTTCAAATTTGGTCAATAGGTTTTTTCGATGTGTTTCAACTGTTGTTGTGCTAATAAATAGCTTTAGGGCAATATCATTATTTGTCATGCCATTGGCGATAAGCAATAATACTTCTTTTTCCCGTCGTGTTATAACTGGAATGATTGGGTTTTCATTTTTTTCTAAAGTTAATTCAGCTTCAGGGCTTAAAAATATTTTACCATGAACGACCTTTTCTATGGCGTTTAACAATTCTTCGAGTGTTGCATTTTTTAATACATAACCCGATGCCCCATTGTCGAGCATTTTTTGAATAAAGCTATGCTGATTGAACGAACTAAGACCTATAATATGCGTCTCTGGGTATTTTGTTTTTACTTCTTTGCAAAGATCGATTCCGTTCTTATCAGGAAGGCTAATGTCCATCAATATTACATCGGGTTCGTGTTGTTTCAAAAAGGCCATACACGACGAAGCATTCATGGCATGCCCCATCCACTCAATTCCTTTTTGAAATTGAAGTAAGGACCGGATTCCTTCTATAATCATATAATGGTCGTCAACTATAAAAATTTTTGTATTCATTCAAATTTCAAATTCAATATGAACGGATGTGCCGTTTCCTTCTTCCGAATTAATATCAAGTTTTCCTTTTAAAAAATCGACACGATGTTTAATGTTTGTATAGCCAATTCCTTTTGAAAGCTCAATCATATTGGTATCAAAACCCTTGCCATCATCTTCTACCGTAACGGCCAATAAATTATTGGATTTTGTGACCTGCACAATGGCATTTTTTGCCGCCCCATGTTTTAAGGTATTGCCAATTAACTCTTGGATGATTCTGTAGATGGAAATTGCCATGGTTTGGTCAAACGTATAATTAGCTAAGCCAATGGACTGGTAACTTACCTGTAAAGCGCCACTTTTGCTTACACTGGTGCAGTAATCCTTTAGGGCCGTATCCAACCCAAATCTCACCAACGATTCTGGCATCATGTTATGTGCCACCCGTCTCATTTCTTTTATAGAACTGTCCAGCATATCCATACTGCGTTCAAAGGCCTGTTGATTTTCAGGCGTCATAATTAAGTTTCCTTTCATAGTTTGAAATGAATATTTAATACCTGAAAGCATGCCACCTAAACCATCATGTAAGTCTTTTGCCAATCGGCTGCGTTCCTGCGCTTCGCCTTTTAACACGGCTTCGGTTGCGGCCAATTGCTTTTCCTTTTCCAACTCGCGTATTTTCTGTGCCTGCAATTTTTGTTTGCCTTTATAATAAAAATAAACTGATAAAAAAATAACCAACAAAGTCATAGTTGACCCTATAAGTGATTTGATTAAAAATGCACGTTTCGCCAATGTTGCTTCTTGAAGTAACAGTTGTTTATTCTTTTTCTCGACCTCGTATTTTTTCTCAAAATCTGAACTGTTTTTTATTATCCTATCACTCAATAAAAATTCCTGAATGGAATCATATTTACTTTTTGCCCATAATGATTTTTTAAAATCGCCATCTCTGGCGGCAATAAAGGAATAAATGGAATAAATGTTTTTTAATTCGTCGGTTAATGAATCATTAATAGCAAGAACCAATGCTTCATCTAAGTTTTTCTTAGCAGAAATATTATTGTCATTAAAATAATTAGCATACGCTACATTGTATAAGGAACTTGCCAAAATTTGATTGCTTTGTAATTTTTTAGACAACACCAAGGATTTTTCGGCAACAGTTAGCATTTCTTTATAATTACCAAGGTCTGCATAAAGGTTAACCATAAAGCCGTATATAGCTGCCTCTGCATACGTGTCATTGCTTTTTACGGATTCTGATATTGCCAGTTTATAATAATGAAGAGCACTATCGTTTACCTTTAATTCCGTATAACCCTGGCCCAACGAGGCGTATAATCTGTTTAAATAAATTTTAGTTCCAGGTTGTTTATGAAGTTTAACAGCCAAAAGCCAGTAATCTATCGCTTTGTTGAATTGGTTTAAATTATAATATGCGTTCCCAACGCTATGATACAAAGAGGCTAGTTTCTCTTTTTTGTTTAGTTTTTCTGAAAGCTTCAACGCCTGTAAAGTATAATCAAGTTGTTTGTCAAACTGACCTAAATAACTATATACAATTCCTGTATTATTAAGCATATTGACAATTAAATTTGAATCCTTTAATTCTTTGGCTTCCTCTAAGGCTTTATTACTTTGTTTCATAGCCAAATCATAATCGCCCTTTGTAAATGAAACGATGGCGCTATTTTCATAATAATGATATAGCCCCATTTTAAAATTTAATTCTTCAGACAGGTTTTTGGATTTTGTTAAGTAATAAACAGAAGAATCCTGATTATTAGTTTCATAAGTATCGGCAATTCGCAACAATAGCATAACTCTACTCGTGTCTTTTTTAGATTCAGAAAGCAGTTTAAATAAACTATCTCGCTTTTTAACCTGAGCACTGGCCAATAAAGAGGCTATAAGTAATAGAACTAAAAATAGAGCCCTTCTCATATTTTAATTTTGAATTATTTTCTACTAAACAAAAGAACAACAATATTATAATAAAAAACATCCTCTTTTACCATGATTTTTCAACTTATATAAAAATCCTGTTTTTAAGGGATTGTTTGAACTTGCTTTTAACCAGACCTTTACCTCATCAGTACATGCAAAAAATTTCAAAACTTAAAAATCATGAAAAAATTACTAACTATTTCAGTACTCGTTTTTTTCATTACAGGTAATATGAACGCTCAATCAACGCTTTATGAAAAACCCGTAAAAAGAACTCAAACTTTAAAAACGATGTCTGATCCAGCTCCTGCTCCTGCTCCGGCACCAGCACCAACTCAAGTAAATAATGTACAAAAAACAGCTCCCAATTTGCCTATATATAGAATTACATCGGCCAGAATACATATCCTTACGGGAAATGACAACAAGGAATTTCCTTCAAAAGTATCGTTTAGTTTGTATCAAAAAAATTATGATGAGAGTAAAGGCGACCGTTGGGAAGACTTCGGTCTTTTTGAAGTCCGTCAACTTAAAAATGAAATGAAAATTAATTCAAATACTGAAATGGGACTTGGTCCCATTAATAACGGCAATACATCAAAAAATTATTTATCTAACATACAAAACAGTGGATTAGTTTTCGAAATTATTTATGACCCCAATTTCTTTGCAGATGCCTGGAGAATTGAAGGCATTTCACTTACACTTGAAGTGAAAGACCAAAACGGAAACTATCACCCAACACTAGGGAGTAAAACCATTAATTTTCAAAATGCAACTGGTTTTTTGAATGGTGAATATCGCAGAATGGTTTGCTCGATTGATGGCTCTTTAAATGGGATAACCGCATCCATTGAAAAGTGTTCCGATTGCTTTTTGTTGTGGAAAAAGAGATTATAAAACACGCATTATCATTTAAACGGTATTCTTAAAATAGAGATAAAACGGAAAAAATACAATCAACCAAATTCATCAAATTATGACAGCAAAATTAAACATTATGGCATTTCTTTTCATATTCAGTGGTTTGTTGTTGTTTTCGCAAACACCTTATATGGTTAAAGATATTAACCTAGGCACTGCCTCATCAAATCCCTCTAAATTAACGGCGGTAAACAACACCCTGTTTTTTACTGTGTTCGATGCTTCAACGGGGTTAGAACTTTGGAAAAGTGATGGCACAACGGCGGGAACGGTTTTAGTAAAAGACATTAACCCGGGAATTGGTAGTTCAAACGTCGATCGATTAACCAATGCTAATGGCACATTGTTTTTTAGAGCGAATGATGGTATCAACGGCCCCGAACTATGGAAAAGTGATGGTACAGCTGCTGGAACGGTTATGGTAAAAAACATCAATCCAAGTACCATTGATAATAATTCTAATCAATTGGCCGAAATAATAAGCATTGTCAATGAAGTATATTTTATGGCTGATGATGGTATTAATGGCTACGAATTATGGAAAAGCAATGGCACGGAAGCTGGTACTTTTATGGTAAAGGACATCAATCAAGGTGCAGAATCATCCTACCCCTTTAATATGGCAAATATTGATGGCATGCTATTTTTTGGGGCATTTGACGCGGCGAATGGCTATGAACTATGGAAAAGCAATGGGACAGAAGCTGGTACTTTATTGGTAAAAAACATAAATCCTGGTGCAAGCAATGGACTGCCTTCCAATTCATATTTTACGAATGTTGATGGTATTGTATTATTTAGAGCTAACGATGGGGTTAATGGATTGGAATTATGGAAAAGTGATGGTACGGAATCCGGTACGGCCATGGTGAAGGACATTTATCCCGGAAACAACGGATCTACAGCTTACAGCTCGATTCCTTTGAATTTAAAAGAAGTCAATGGTGCCTTGTTTTTTACCGCTCAAGATGGCATCCATGGCTATGAATTATGGAAAAGTGATGGTACCGAAGCAGGGACAGTAATGGTTAAGGACCTTAAGGTTGGTATTAATTCTTCCAATCCAACCGCATTGAGTAATTGTAATGGTACACTTTACTTTCAGGCGAACGATGGCCCTAATGGTATCGAAGTATGGAAAAGTGATGGTACGGAATCTGGAACCAAGATGTTAAAGGATCCAGCATCGAGTGTTGTTTATGCCGAACCAAATGAATTTACTTTCTTAAATGGCTTCGTGTATTTCGCAGCTACAAGTTATACTATTGGCTTGGAACTGTTCAGGACAGATGGCACACCTGAAGGCACCATTGGATATAATATAAGATACCTTACAGAAAGTTCTTCCCCAGCAAATTTAACCACTGTTGGCAACACCCTTTACTTTACGGCAAATAATGGCCCCAATGGAAGAGAACTTTGGGCATTAGCAACTGAAGCACTTTCCATAGAAGACCCAATTGCTGTAAATTACCCCATTTCTATTTATCCAAATCCAGCAAAAAACCTATTAACTATAAGAAATCCATCAAATCATACCATTAGCGGTATAACCATTATGGATATGATGGGCAAAATAATAATTAAGCAGAATAATCCATCAAATCAAATTGATATAGAATATTTAAAACAAGGCATGTATTTTTTACAAACCACTATTGAAGGAAAAAGTTCGATAACCAAATTTATAAAGCGTTGAGATTTGAATTGATTAAATACAAACCCAATAACATGAAAAATATGTATATCATAATTAGCTTTATGCTTTTAGCGATCTGTTCATTTGGGCAAAAAAAACCAACTGAAAAACCTCCTACCCAAAAAGAGATGCAGGATATGATGAAGGAAATGCAGCAAGGGATGGATGAAATAAGCGAAGAAGATAAAAAAATGATGGATAGCATGGGTATAAAAATGCCCAATATAAAAGCATTGCAAAAAACGGTATCGGGCGTTTCTGATAAACAACTAAAACAAGCCTGGGAAGAAGCTAACCGCATCGTTCCCGTAAAAGATGCTGCAAGAATAAGCAGTATTTCAAAAGCTCCATTAACTTCAGCAACAATTGAAAAGTACCTATCAACGACCCATGAAAAAATAATGTCGCGTTTATCGCCAGAAGTACGAAGTAAAGGGGAAGAAATTTATAAGTATTTAAAAGCTGAATATCCATCAAACACACCAGTTGGTAATACAGCAGCAGGCTTGTGGCTAATGGGCAAACCCGCTTTAGCCCTCTACCTAATGGGGCAGGCCTGTATTGAAAATTCGGAAGACCCAAATATGCTTAATAATTATGCCGCTATGTTAACCATGTGTGGTGCTGAAGAATTGGCCATACCCGTTCTTAACAACCTAAATAACCAATTTCCTAAAAACAGCACGATACTTAATAATATAGGTCAGGCATGGTTTGGACTGGGTGAAATGGCTAAAGCAGAAACGTATCTGGATAGCACCATCCGGATATATGGTTACCATCCGCAGGCAAATTTATCGAAGAGTGCGATTGAAGAAAGTAAAGGCAATTCCAAAGGAGCGATAGAAGCAGTAAAACGAAGTGTTAAAGGAGGGTATAGCATGGAAAAAGCCAATAAGCTAGAAAAGTTGGGATATAAATTAACGCCAGACGATATTCCCTGGAATGAAAGCATGCCTCAAGACGCACTTGGGTTGGATAAATTTACATGGCCACAAAGACCAATAAAGGTCGATTTTAGCGCCAAACTTGAAGAAAAATGGGACAAATTCAATGAAATATGTAGCAAAGAAATAAGTGTTTTGAAATTGAAGGCAAGCCAACTGGAAACCGAAATGGGAAGTATTACAGAGGATAGAATGAATAGCATCATGGCTGCATCCAAGCAGGGAGGATACATTTCTCCATACCCCAAATTAGCCTTTAAAGCAATGGCAAAGTTAAGTTACCTAGTGCAAGACAAAGATGGAAGCGACTATTTTTCGTATAAAACCAACAATGAAGCTTTGTTAAATAGTTTAAAGCAAATTGAAGAATTGGAAACCAAGCTAGAGCATGATGAAGCAAAAATAAATGAGGAATTCAAGGATCTTTTTGGTGAAGGAAAATCAAACCCTTATGAAGCACATTGTGCAGATCAAAACGCTGTTCGCAATAACTTTCTGGCTTCTGCAAATGCCCTGTTGGATGAATCTTATAATAGCTATCTAAAACACCTGAAAAGAAAAATCAATGATTATGTTTATTATTATCAATACACCCAATGGCCTGAAGTATTTGAAGTTATCAAGATAAATGTAAAAATCCAGTGGCTTTCCGTAATTAGCGGACAACGCGTGTATTTTAAGAATATAGGCGGCTCTTGCGACCAAGTGAAGGTAAAAGATGCAACGGGAAGTCCTAAACTACAGGAATTTGATGATGTGCATTGTATGTACCATAGCGAGCTCTCTACACCGGTTGGTACCATTCGTACAGATTGTAGCCGCATAACTTCAACCTTAGATTTAAAATTTGTGAAACTGGGGCTCAAGCAAGATATGAACAAAAACACGTTTAGCGAACAGTTTATGAATTGTACTGTTGAAGTTGGTGCAGGCGTAGCATTTGGGGAAAAAAATCTAGGTCCCATAAAAGCTGAAGCTGCAGTTGGTGGTTCAATTGCTGTTGAAATAGACCGTTCGGGCATTACAGACGTCATTCTAAAGGGAGCCGCTGGCGTTAGTGTTGGCACCAATGTCATTAATGATGGCAGTGAAGCGGCAGGTGTAAATGTGGGCGTTCAAACCAAGGACGGAAGTGCCAGTGATGTGGGCGCCATCAAAGATTTACAATTGGAAGCTGGCGTTAAAGGGCAAATCAGTCTTATAAGCGGGAAAAGCTCAGTGGGACTTACCGGAATTTTAGAAAAAAAATAAAAATCATGAAATACATAGTATTGCTTTCCGTAATCGTTTTTTCTGTTTCAACATTCTCCCAAAATTGCTCCCCAGAAGCACTTGCCAAATTACCTGGTACTTGGAAAAAAGGGCCACAAGGCTCCATTTCAAATATTAACGCTAGCGATTTGATAAAGGAAAAAGCAGTTTTGAACAATTTACATCAATTGGTTTCAGATAACTATCAACCAAAAGGTTGCCAAATAGCTTATAGTACCGTGTTTGGAAAATACCCCGGAGAAGGCAAAAATTGGATGGCAGATCCTTATCAATACCACCTGTACATACTTAGGTATCTCTGTGATAAGAACAGTAGCGATAAAACCAAATATTATATTGATGTTTCCACACCAACTACCTGCCAGATTACCGCAAACGCCCTATATAACTTGAGATTATACGCTGCTGAAATTCCTGATAGCGATTTAAGAGGCTATCTAAAACTTGAAAAAAGACTAGAAAAAAAAGATGGGGTGTATTATATGGAAGAAGTTGAGGGGCAGCAGTACAGTAAAAACAAGATTATGCAATACAGTTGGCTCATTACCTATAATGACACATTACCCTATATGGATGTAAGTAGAAAAGAGTATTTGCTTCTCACAAAAAAGAAACTTGAAAAAGCCATTGTTGCAAATGGTGGCGACGCAAGTGAATATAAAGTTTATAATGACCGTATTAACGAATATCTAAAACAACCAGAGGATTATTTAAGCGAAACCGCCATTTGTATGTGGAATGATGAAGAACGTTTTAATGGATTTGTAGAAGAAAACACCCCAGGTTCATTTATTGCGGTAAAACCTAATCTTTCGTATTACCAAAAAAACAAGAAATTATCAACGCCCCAGTTTTTTCAAATTCAAATTAAAATTGAACAGGGCAATTCGGTTTTTGATGAAAACATTGCTGGTATAAAAAAGGCCCTGGATTTTGAAAAACTACGAAGTATGTTAGGAAAAGAACCAAACATTGCTTCACAAGTGAATAAAACATCCCCAAATACAACCAAACCAATACCTAAAAAAATTTAATTGGCAAATTCAGCTATCAATAAGCAACAAATAACCTAATAACAATAAAAAATGAAAAAACTACTTTTAACTTTAATGATGCTGCCTATAATGGCTTTAGCGCAAAAAACGGATGTATATATTAATGTAATCAATACATCGGGCATGCCTATTAAAGGTGATGCCGTAACCCGTGGCTTCGAAAAATGGATTCAGGCATTAACCATAGCATCGGGTGGCAAAAACAATTCACAGGTAAATTTCACCATGAATATTGGTGGTTCTGCTGCCGATTTTAAAAAAGCCAAGTTAGGTAATGAATTATTAACCTCTGGTCAAGTATCGGTGATGCAATCTGGAACCACCGCTACCCTATACACCATCAAAATGGAAAGAATAAAGGTGTTGGACTGTACAGAAGCGATGGGTTGCAATGGGGTAATGACCACAACCGTAACCCTCCAGCCAATGCGAATTGGTTGGACTTATTTCAATACTGGCAAAAGTGGCCTGCAAACGGTTTCAAATAAATATGGCTATGATTTAGATACTGGTGGTGCTTGGAATAATTTTTAACCAAACAATTTTAAAACAATAATTCAAATTATAAACCCATGAAAAAATATCTATTACTTATCGGGATGATGGTGATTTGTCAGCTTTCTTACGGACAGCTTTTAAAAAAACTTAAAGACAAAATAATCACAAAAACAGAGCAGAAAATAGAAGCCAAAGAAGACAGAACAATTGATACTTCCTTGGATAGTTTAATGGAGGCAAAATCGCCCATTAAGTTAAAAAAGAAGTCGAATGACGATTCAAGCGAAAAAAGTGAAGCTGTTACAGGAACACAGGCAGGAGCCACTTCCTCATCCAATCTAAAAATTTATAGCAAATTCGATTTTATACCGGGTGCTACCATATTATATTTTGACAATTTTGAAAAAGATAATATGGGCGAAACGCCTCTTGGGTGGATCACATCTGCTTCTGCTGAGGTTGTTAATATTGAAGGGCTTGAAGGAAACTGGGTAAAAATGGCTTCTACAAGTGCCAATCATTTTATACGAAGTAAAAAGCAAAGTTGGGGAACTAATTTTACCATTGAATTTGATTTATTACTTGTGAAAAATTCGTATGACCCCCGAATTGACATCAACTTAATTAATACAGGAGGTCTTCTAGTGACCGATGAAGCCATCTTGCAAAGTGGCAAAAAACCTGCCTTAAATTTTTCGGCCATTTTAAGTGGTGCCAATATGAGTAGAGCCAGTCTCTATGCAGGTGATAAAAAATTGTCGGATGCAATGACCGAAAGTCTTCCTTACAGCAATACCACGCCTGTACATATTAGTATGTGTGTACAAGGAAAGCGTTTTAGAATGTGGTGGAATGATAGAAAATTATACGACCTACAAGCAATTAATGAAGAGTTTCTTCCAAACCAATTAGGCTTTTCATTCTATAGTACAGGTGGATTTGATGCTTACATAAGCAATATTCGAATTGCAAAAGATATTCCTGATACTCGTGCAAAATTTGAAGAAGGGAAAATAGTCAGTAATTTATTATTCTTTACCGGAACATCTAAACTAAAACCTGAAAGTATGGGAGCATTGCTAGATGTGAGTAAAATATTGAAAGAAGTAACAAGCCCTGTAAAAATTGTGGGGCATACTGATGCCGATGGCGATGATGCTTCTAATTTAAAACTTTCAGAACAAAGAGCAGAAACGGTAAAAAATATTTTAGTCAGTCAATTTAAAATTGATGAAAGTAAATTGGAAACAGAAGGGCGTGGTGAAACCCAACCCATTGCAGAGAATAAAAGTGCAGAAGGGAAAGCACAAAATAGAAGGGTAGAATTTATATTTAAAACGGAAGCAGACAACTATAAGGCTCCATCAGGGGTATCAACTGCTACCGACCCAAAAATGGGAAGTGCTGTAAAAAATACTGCTACTAATACAGATGTGTCTGCCATATCAGGTGAGGCAACTGTAAAATTGCAAAGTAAAATCTTAAACGTCAATCTTCCCTTTGCACAAATAATGAAAACAGGAGATAACAGATTCACGTTTACAGCTAGTAAAGAAGAAGGTAATAGCAAAGAAAATTATTTCAAAATACAACTAAAGTCCGTTAACAATTCACTAAAACCAGAAACATTTAATTTTACGGAAATAGCTCAAAAACAACCTTTATATGGTAGTAAACAGTTCGCAGAAATTACAGCCAACGATGCGGTGTTATTTTATGGCAATGCACAGAAACCATACATCTATCGATTTTCACCCATAGTTGCTAACGGCACCATGGCTTCTTATGTAGATAATACTTTGGCAAGGCATTTACCAGCCCCTTCCCAAAATTGCAAATTCGTTATAGAAAAAGTAGAAAATGGAAAAGCAAGTGGGTATTTTACCATGGGAATTATGATAGAAGGCTTAAAACCAGTTACCAAAGGAGATGCAGAACAGCAAACATTTACTGATGGGTTTTCTGGTGAAATGAAATGTACTTTTTCTAATGTGCCAGTATATTAAAAATGTAATGTTATGATTTATGAAAAATATATTTCTAGTCTATTTTCTAAGCCTTTCAATTGTGCAAGTGTTTGCCCAGAAACAAACTTTTGATCTGTTCACCTACACCCCGCCAAAAGGTTGGAAACAAGAAATCAAAGAAGGGGTTGTTAGCTATACTTTTGTTAATAAAAAAGACAAAAGCTGGTGCCAAACGGGTCTGTATAAAAGCACTACAAGCAAAGGAGATATTGAGGCCGATTTTGATAGTGAGTGGAAAACTTTGATTGTAGAGCAATACAAAACCAACGACCCACCAATGGGAATAGACATAAGTGAAGCTGAAGGGTGGAAAATAAAATCTGGTGCCGGTAAATTTATTTTTAATGGTAAAGAAACCATGGTAGTTCTTACTACTTTTTCGGGTTATGATGTATGCTTAAGCGTTGTAGCAATTACTCCGAATCAACGTTATTTACAAGACTTTGAAAACCTTATCGGTTCATTAGAATTGAGAACGCCAGAATTAAAAGATCAAAATTCTGTTACAGAAGAAATTGTCATTACAAATCATAAGCCAATGGATAGTGGATTTTCATTTACCACAACTAATTTTGATGATGGGTGGACAAGTACCGAACAGCCAGATTGGGTAGAAGTAACCAAAGGGAACATAAAAGTGTTATTACACTATCCGAAAGAAGGCACTATTTTCCCTGCAGACCCTGATCCTCAGACCCGTGCAGCCTGGGATATTTTAGTATCACCGCGTTACAGTAATTTGCAAAATTTCAAAACCGCATACATTAGCACTTATAATCGCCCTTATTTAGGAATGGGGAATGCTATTGATAATAGTACTCAAAAGGCAGTCTTTATTGTATTTTTTAAGAAAAGTGCGGGTTGGACAGAAGTTATAGTGCCAGATAAAAATTCATTCATTCAACAATTTAAGTTCGATCCTGAAAAAATTCAATGGGACAGTGATCCTGATGTATTGAAAAGTTTAGACAATATGTCTGACAGAAACAAATTCGCTGTTGCAGCTTCAGATATTGATAATACGGGAAAATGGAGTACCAACTTTTCAAGTAACACGTATTATACAAATATTTACACAGGAAATAGTGCTGGTATGAGTACATATTCATCTTCCCAATCGTTTGAATTTGGAACTGGGCAAACCTACAAGTGGCAATTAGCGGCCGCAAACTCCTACGGTGGCAGCACGAATGTAGCACAGGCAAAAGGAGCTGGAACCTTCAAATCCATAAATAACTGGCAATTAAGTTTTTCAGATATTGAAGGCAAACCAAAAACCTACGACGTTTACTTTACCGCCTTAAAAGGAAAAAGAGTGCTATGGATGAACGATGCACAATATCCCGGTTCAGGAATTTTTACCGGATTTTCAAAATAACAATCCATCATTACAATGAATAATTTTAATAGTGCTGCACCCGCTACCGCACGAATCCTTCCGTATGGTTTTATGAAGCTAATCTATTAAATTTGTAAAAGTTTAAAATTTGCTAATGCAGATAAAAAATAATGTTATTGTTTTTAGAATGTTTGACGGTTAATTAGAGTGTGCCTCACAAAAGGATTCGTGCGGTAGTTGTGAGCAAATGTACAAGTTAACGGAGAATACAATTTTTTTCAGTTGCATACAGGCACTGGCAGAATGTATAAATAAGCTAAATTAAAAGATGAAGAGAAAACAAATATTATTAAGAGTTATACCTGCATTTATTTTCGTTTTCTTGTTTGCATACATTTCAAAACAAGAAGATTATAATAAATGGATTACTTTTTATAAAGATGATATAAATGCTATTATTAGTAAAATTGAAAGAACTAGAGGCACTAAAGTATATTACGGAGATAAAGAAGAAGTTTATTTTTATTTGGAGGATTACAAAGGAGTACCCTTAAAAGAAGGGGATTCAATTAACAAAGTTAATCAGGAAATTGAAGTTTACAGAAAGGAAATTAATGGAGGAGATTTCAAATACATAGGTAAGGGTGTTCCTTTAAAGCCCAAAAATTCTTATTTTGCTTATTTTTTCACTTAAATCCCCCACCGCTACAGCACGAATCCTTCGTGTGGTTTTATGAAGCTAATCTATTAAATTTGTGAAAGTTTAAAATTTGCTTATGCAGTTAAAAAATAATGTTATTGTTTTTAGAATGTTTGACGGTTAATTAGAGTGTGCCTCACAAAAGGATTCGTACGGTAGCGGGGATAAAGATGATGTTGCAAGCGAATCAGTATCTAAAGGACATGCACACTGTACTAATCAAACTTTTAAAAGAACAGCCAAAATGCCTTAAAACACTTCCCTTCCCGAAAAATGAAACGCGCCTTCAATAGCCGCATTGTCATTGCTATCGCTTCCATGAACCGCATTTTCACTAATGGAAGTGGCAAACTGCTTTCTAATGGTGCCATCGGCAGCATCAACAGGATTGGTTGCGCCAATTAATGCCCTAAAATCTTCAACTGCATTTTCTTTTTCCAAAATGGCCGCAACTATGGGGCCACGGGTCATGTAGGTTACCAAATCTGGAAAAAACGGACGCTCACGATGTATCGCATAAAATGTTTCGGCATCGGTTTTGGTCATTTGCGTTAATTTCATGGCCACAATCCGAAAGCCAGAGGCTGCTATTTTTTCTAATATTGCACCAATATGCCCTTTTTCAACAGCATCTGGTTTTAACATGGTGAAAGTTCTGTTTGTCGCCATCTTTCTAATTTAAGTTTGCCACAAAAGTAAGGTATTTATCCTTAAAAACAAGTCCACCCAATTTTAAAAAATTGTATATTCGTCCTCTATGAATACACAAGACCTATTAAACATTAAACAATTATTAGCTTCCAAAAAGCAAATTGTTATTGTACCACATAAAAATCCCGATGGCGATGCCATTGGTTCAACGCTTGGGCTTTATCATTACCTTTTGAAAGGAAACCACCAAGTTCATGTTATTAGCCCCAACGACTATCCTAACTTTTTAAAGTGGATTCCTGGTGAAAAATCCATCCTAAAACACGATACCCAAACCAAAATATGTGAAGCTTTAATTGAAGCTGCCGACATTATTTTTACCCTAGATTTTAACGCATTGCACCGAACCGGCAATATGGAAACGGCGCTAGCTGAAAGTAAGGCCATAAAAATAATGATCGACCACCACCAAGCACCCGATGCTTACGCTACTTACGTTTTTAGCGATGTTACCATGAGTTCAACCTGTGAAATGGTCTATCATTTTATCAACATGTTGGGCGATGCCAACCTAATTGATGCCCCTATTGCAACCTGTTTGTATGTTGGCATTATGACCGATACGGGCTCCTTTAGGTTTCCTTCAACCACCAATAAAACCCATGAGATTATTGCCCAGTTAATTGAAAAAGGTGCCAATAATGCCGAAATACACAATCGGGTTTTTGATGCCAATAGCTACCAAAGTTTACAACTATTGGGTTGTGCCCTCACCAATTTGAAAATCATCCCCGAACTTAGAACCGCCTACATCACCCTTTCGCAAGAGGAATTAAATAGATACGACTATAAAAAAGGCGACACCGAAGGCATTGTAAATTATGGGTTATCTATAGAAAACATGATTCTTGCCGCCATTTTTATTGAAGACAAACAAGAAGGCATCATTAAAATTTCACTCCGCTCTAAAGGCCATTTTTCTGTGAACGATATGGCAAGAGCGCATTTTAACGGTGGCGGCCATATAAATGCTGCTGGCGGAAAGAGCTTTTTATCATTAAAAGATACGGTTGAAAATTTTATTAGTATATTGCCCAAGTATAAAAAAGCCTTGAACAATGAATAAATTTTACCTACTTAGCCTCATTTTATTTGCTTTTATAAGTTGCAAATCGCCAGAGGCCAGACATCCGGTTAGTGTAAAGTCGGGGTCGTTTATCGATGCTTCCGTAGAACGCAACAAGAAAATGAATTCCAAGGAACATGCCCACATCAAAAAGCTTATTCAGCAAGAAAAAAATCTAAAATACATAGCTTCGCCCAATGGCTTTTGGTATGCCTATAAAACAAAACTTGAGGCCGATTCCTTAAAAACCCCAAAATTTGGCGATGTGGTTACCTACAATTATAACATAAAAGCCCTAAATGGCACTGAAATTTACACTACTGAAAACCTTAAAACCCAAACCTACACCATCGATAAAGAAGAACTTTTCTCAGGTTTGCGAGAAGGTTTAAAACTGATGAAGGAAGGCGAGACCGTTACGTTTCTGTTTCCTTCGCAAAAAGCCTACGGATATTATGGCGATGGCAACAAAATAGGCAGAAACACACCGCTTATTTGCGATGTAACCTTATATAGCATTACCGAAAACGAACACAATTAATATGAACCGATCTAGAAATTACATCGCTGCCCTATTCGTTGTTTTAACCGTTTTTTCATCTTGTAAAGTACAATATCCCGATTTGGAAGATGGCTTGTATGCCGAATTTGTAACCACCAAAGGCACCATGTTGGCTAAATTGGCGTTTGATAAAGCACCCATAACCGTTGCCAATTTTGTGGCCCTGGCCGAAGGTGAGAACACCTTGGTTGACAGCATGTACAAAGAAAAAAAGTTCTATAACGGCACCATCTTTCATAGGGTTATTGATAGCTTTATGATTCAAGGTGGCGACCCTTTAGGCACCGGTGAAGGAAATCCAGGATACCGTTTTAACGATGAATTTCACCCCGATTTAAAGCACGACAAACCCGGTATTTTATCGATGGCAAATTCAGGGCCCAATACCAATGGTAGCCAATTTTTTATTACCGAAGTGCCGAAACCCCATTTAGACAACCACTATAATGTATTTGGAGAGCTCGTATTAGGCCTTGATGTGCAGGACAGCATCTCCAATGTTAAAACCGATGCCAACAACAAACCGCTTGAGGCCGTTGTTGTTAAGGAATTAAACATCATTAGAAAAGGAAAAAAAGCCAAGGCCTTTAACGCCCCAAAAATTTTCATTGACCATTTCTTAAAGGCTGAAGAAATTGAAAAAGAAAGAATAGCTAAAGCCGAAGCCATTTTAAAAGCTAACAAACAAAAATTCGACAAACAGCTGGAAGCCGCCGTAACCTTACCATCGGGTTTAAAGTATAACATTACCGAAAAAGGCACTGGAGCAAAATTAAAGGAACACTCGAAAGTACGAACCCATTATGCCGTTTATTTTGAAGACGGCAAGCTACTGGAAACCAGTAAACTGGAAACGGCCGAAGCGGGAAACATGGTTAACCTGCAACGCAAAGCGGCAAACCAGTACCAACCCATTTCGGCAGATATTGGCCCCAACGCCCGCATGATTGCCGGCTTTAAGGAAGGTCTGCAACAATTGCATGTAGGCGATAAAGCAACCCTGTTCATCCCCTATCATCTGGCTTATGGTGAAACGGGCAACCGAGATATTCCTCCAAAAACCAACCTTATTTTTGAAGTTGAAATAGTTGAACTTCTTAAATAATTTTTAACAAACAACGCGTTGTAAAAACGTATATTTACATCGAAAATTGAAAATCTATGTACTTATTAAAATTTGATTGGAACCCCATAACAGGCATCGACATTATTGGTAATTTTAAGTTGCACTTTTACAGTTTAATGTGGGTAGTTGCCTTTGTTTTGGGCTGGTACATTATGAAACGGATTTTTACAAAGGAAAAAGTATCGTTGGAATACTTGGACCCTTTATTTATATACACCGTTTTGGCCACCATGATTGGCGCCAGGTTAGGCCATGTGCTTTTCTATCAATCTGAATTAATTACGGAAGATTTTCTAAGTATTTTTCTTCCCATCCGCACCAATCCCACATTTGAGTTTACTGGGTTTCAAGGTTTGGCAAGCCATGGTGCCGCCATAGGCATTATAATTGGCATGTACCTATACCGTAAAAAATACCAATACAAATCGCTGCTTTGGATTTTGGACCGGGTAGTGATTTCAGTAGCATCAGGAGCAGTATTTATTAGGATTGGCAACTTTATAAACTCGGAAATTATTGGCAAAGTAACCGATTCTTCTTTTGGCGTTCGCTTCATTCAAGATGAATATTACAAGCATCAAATCATGCAGTTAACGGGCATTAACGATGTGCAAAAGGCCTATAATGCCGTAACCAACAATCCGCAATTCCAAAATTTATTGGACGCAGTTCCATACAGGCATCCTGCACAATTATACGAATCGTTCTGCTATATTTTCGTGTTCCTTATTTTATGGTATTTCTATTCAAGAACCACTAAAAAAGATCAAACAGGGTTTTTATTTGGCTTGTTTTTAATCTTGCTTTGGACCATCCGTTTCTTTGTAGAATACGTTAAAGAACCCCAGGGCGACGAGTACATAAACTGGTTCGGGCTCAATACAGGACAATGGTTAAGCATTCCGTTTATAATTATCGGTTTGTATTTTATGTTTGTTTATAAACCAAAAACGGCGGTAAAATAACATGAACCTTAAACAATTTCAATATGTTTTAGTTGTAGCTTTTGGGCTTTTAACTCTCTGTCTTGTAGCCTGTAAAGAAGATAAAAAAACGATTGAACAAACTAAAATCAGCTTTAGAAAAGAAGGGGAGCTTACCATTATTAAAGTGGCCGACTCAACAGAAATAAAACTGGATATTGAAATTGCCGACACCGAATTTGATACCCAAACCGGTTTGATGTACCGCGATTCGATGGCAAAAAACCAAGCAATGCTATTTGTTTTTGATGATGTAACCGAGCGTTATTTCTATATGAAAAACACCAAAATTCCCTTGGACATTATTTTTATAGGTGCCAACAAAAGCATAGTGAGCTTTCAAAAAAACGCCAAACCTTTTGATGAAAATTCTTTGCCATCAAATGCCCCGGCAAAATATGTACTGGAAGTAAATGCTGGTTTGGTTGATACTTGGGGGCTTTCCGTAGGAGACAAAATTGAATATCATCAAATAGGATTATAAACATAAACCACCTCCGTTGCACCGCTATTTTGTAACGATTCAACAGCCTTAAAACCGTTCTTAACGTAAAAAACATCTAGTTTTAACTCTTCAATGGTTAACCAAAAGGCTTGTTTGGGATGTGTTTTCTTTAAATTTTCCAACCAAATAGAGCCCAAATTTTGCTGTCTTCGTTCTTCAATAACATAAATAAAACCTACATACAAATACTGGTTATTAAAGTAGAACGCAGCTTCTTTTTCGGCATAAAACATATCTGGTGGGCATTTTGAGAACACCAAGCCACCTGCCACTATCTTGTTATCATCAAAAAGCAAATAACAGTTTGTAGAAGCCTTATAATCGTCCCAAAAAGGAACGATGCCCGCTTGCCAATCTTGGGGCATCAACTTGAAAAACGGTGCACAATCATGGGTTAACCTGAAAATCATGTTTAAGCTAAAATTTGTGTTACAATAACCCCCACGACCATAATTTATCGGAGTCCTCAGACCAACGGTCGCCAATATCGGTGCGGTAATAGCCATTATTGATAATAACGTTATTAATGCGGTTGTACATCATTTTTTGGGCATCCTTCATGGTATTGCCAACACCCGTAACCAGTACCGCAATGCCTGTGTTGCCCGTAATGAGCCATTCATCCTTCACCTTTTTTAAGTGCATGGGGTGCACACCTTCTTTTCCGTTCTTTTTAAATACCACAACAGCATCCTTTGAAAAAAGGTTAAAGGTTTTTTTATCATCATAAGGAAACGGTGGTACCACAATATAAGCACCCACTTGAAACCCTTTTTTTACGTTTATTCTGAATGTTTTTTTTGATGCCAACTTTAAAAAAAGCTCGCCCAAGGGTTCGTTGATACCTGCCCGTTGAATGAAAATTTGAGGATAGCCAAAACGCGAGGTAAACTCAAGCGGAAAGATGCCGTTACCGTTTACGATGCAGTTAATATCGATATGACCGATGAAGTTGTGCTTTGCAAGCGTGCTTTGGAATTTTAACAATGTCGCTTCAAAAATGGGGGAATCTTTGGTCCAGAACATGCTGGTGCCCATTTCGCCTGTTGAAACACCCAACTCTTTAGGAAACAGTTTTTTATGTTCAAAAGTAATGTTTATAGGATACACAAATTCGTGACCATTAAAAAACGCCGCAATAGAAACCTCTACGCCTTTTACTTTACGCTGTAATTGAAAATTACCAAAATCGTTGCCCCAGGCCTTTTCGTAGGCCCTTAAAATTCGTATCACGTCCAAACCTTCATCATCGCTTCCCACAAACAACAGTTGTTTCAGTTCCTGCGTTTCGCCACAGGGCTTTACTACATAAGTATTTGGGTTGGCTTCAATATAGGTAATGGCATCGTTAAACGAAGTAAACTCTTTTGATGGAATGATTTTTATTTTGTGTTTTTTTAATTCGGCCTGTCCGTAATTCCTATCCAGTTCTAACCTGTCGGTGTATTCAGTACCACCTACTACCAGTTTCCCAGCGCTCCGAAGCTGGGTGGCTATTTTTCCATAACCCGTATAATCAAAAATAATAATATCTGCCCATGCAATATGCTTTTCCCAGTGCGTTGCCTTGTTCACAAAACCAAAGCCTATTTCTTTACAGCCTTTATCCTCGACAAATAGTTTCACCTCGTGACCTTCCTTTTTAATGGTATTGGCAATATCCAGCGACTCGCCCCAACGCGATACAAAAAGAAATTTTTTCATACAGGATTGTTTTGGTTCCAAAGAAAAACAGTATTAAATTTTTAAAGAGTTGAAGTAGTAATTTTGTAACAAATGTATATAATTAAGGGCTTTGTTGTATATACGTTTTAGGGATTGTTTTGGGCTATTTTTATAAAAAAAAGAGCCTACCGACTTATAACGATAGGCTCTTTAGAGAAAATAGTTTGAGTTAGTTTAGCTTTTTATTTTCTTTTTTTCTGCTCTGTCAATAGTATCATACATTAATGGTGTTGCAATAAAAAGTGAGGAATAGGTACCCACAACAATACCAACAATTAATGCGAACATGAAACCTCTAATGGAATCGCCCCCAAAAATGAAAATGGCAAGCAATACCACCAAGGTTGTTGACGAGGTGTTTAAGGTTCTACCCAGCGTACTGCTTAACGACACATCCACTATTTTATCGAATTTCCAAGAAGTATGCTCATTAAAATATTCCCTTACCCTATCGAACACAATTACGGTATCATTTAATGAGTACCCAATTACCGTTAATATGGCCGCAATAAAGGCCTGATCGATTTCCATGCTAAATGGCATAAACTTATAGGTTAATGAAAATACGCCCAACACAATAAGTACATCGTGGAATACCGCAAGAACGGCACCCAACGAATATTGCCATTTTTTGAAACGGAACAAAATATAAAGGAATACTACGATTAACGACCCTAAAACGGCCCAGAATGATTCTTGCTTAATATCATCGGCAATGGTTGGGCTTACTTTATACGATTTCATCAACCCAACGGTTTTAGTTTCGGAGGGCGCGATAAAGTCTTCATAAGAAACACCGTTTAAATGTGGTTGTAAAGAAGTATATAACGTTTTTCTTATCGCTTCATCTACCTCAGAACCTGTTTCGTTTACTTTATATTTAGTAGTAATTTTTAATTGATTGTCCGCACCAAACGTTTTTGCATCGGCACTTCCAAAAGCACCCACCAAGGTGGCCGAAATTTCAGAAGCACTCACATCTTGGGGAAAGCGCACTTGGTAGGTCCTTCCTCCAACAAAATCAACACCTTGGTCCAAACTATTGATAAATAACGACCCCAAGCTTATCAAAATAAGGATGCCCGAAAGAATATAAGCGATTTTGCGTTTCTTCAAGAATTCAATATTGATGTTTCTAAATAAATTTTTGGTTAAAGGCGTTGTAAACTCTAATTTGCCACCTTTGTTAACATACCAATCGATTAATAATCTGGTGATAAAAATAGCGGTAAACAAGGAAGTGAAAATACCAATTAATAAGGTTGTTGCAAAGCCTTTAATAGGGCCTGTACCAAAAACAAACAATATTAAAGCGGTTAAGCCCGTTGTGATGTTTGCATCTAAAATTGAAGACAAGGCGTTACTAAAACCATCTTGAATGGCTTCTTTTAAGCCTTTACCTTTGGCAATTTCTTCCTTGGTACGCTCAAAAATGATTACGTTCGCATCTACCGACATACCAATAGTTAATACGATACCCGCAATACCCGGCAATGTTAACACAGCGCCAAGGCCCGATAAAATACCGAAAATCAAAAGAATGTTCAATAACATGGCTATATCGGCAAAACCACCCGATTTTCCGTAATAAACAATCATCCAGATTAAAACCAAAGCGAGGGCAATCATAAATGAAACGGTACCGCTATGGATGGCTTCCTTACCTAATGATGGCCCAACAACTTCACTTGAAATAATATCGGCATGCGCTGGCAATTTACCGGCACGCAATACATTTGCCAAATCGACCGCTTCGTTTAAGGTAAAGTTTCCTGAAATTTCAGAGCTTCCACCAGAAATGGCACCAGTGGTAACGCCTGGGGCAGAATACACGATATTATCTAAAACAATCGCAATTTGGCTGCCTTGTGCATAGGCTTTTCCGGTCATTTCTTCCCAAATTTTTGCGCCTTTCGCGTTCATTTGCATAGAAACCGTTGGTTTTCCTGTTTGTCCAAAAGCATTGCGCGCATCGGTAACAACAGCTCCACTTAATTGCGGAATGTTGTCCCTGTTGCCTACAAGTCCGTATAAATCAATGATTTCGCTATCTTTTTCCGGTTTGCCGAAAGCAAATTTTACATAGCGCATATCGGCAGGTAGCAACGCCCTAACTTGGGGTTGGTTTAAATAATTTAGAACGGTTTCCCTATCTTTAATTTCAAATTGCGCAATAACCGGCCCACCTTGGTACCCTTGTCCGCGAATAAGGTCGAAAATAGGGTTTACGGTTTTTGTAGCTGTAGAATCGGTTGCCGCTTCGCCCAAAAGATTGTCGATGGTGCTGTCTTTTGCTTGTTCTTCATCCTGACTTTCAACTTTATCGGTGTCGGTATTGGTTTTAACCACGCCTTTTAAAACTTCATTGGCTTGCGATAAAAAGTCGAAAAACTGTTCGCCTTTATAAGCATCCCAAAACTCTAACTGAGCCGTACTTTGCAATAATTTTGTAGCACGCTCAACATCCTTAACCCCTGGTAATTCCACTAAAATTCTGCCAGAAGTTCCTAATCGCTGGATGTTTGGCGAAGTTACCCCAAACTCGTCGATACGTTTGCGCAATACTTCAAAAGCAGAAACGATAGACTCATCTATTTTGGTGCTTATTACTTTTTTAACTTGTTCATCGGTCATACTACCTTCAATATCGCCATCTAAATTTTTGGTATAAAAAATATCTGGGGAAGCTAATTTGGTAGTACCCTTTATTTTATCGAAAGCGATGAAGAAATCCTCTAAATAAGTGTTCTGACTGTTTTTTTGAAGCTCGGTGGCATCATCCAGCGCTTTGTTGAAAACTGGGTTTTTGGTGTTGTTTGCCAAACCTTTCAAGATGTCCTTTACGGAAACTTGCAGGATTACATTGATACCTCCCTTTAGGTCCAAACCTAAATTCATGGCTTTTGTTTTCACATCGTTGTATGTAAACTTTGCGATGCCAATGTTGAAAACGGTATCGGTTGCAACCGATTCTAGATACTTGGCCTCCTCGGCACTGCGAAGTGCGCGATAATCTGGCTCTTTTTCGGAAATTTTATTGATAGCGATTTCCTCTGCTTTTCGCTCTATTTGATTGGCTTTGAATGTGAATGACAACTGGTAAATGCTTACCAAACCAAACAAAACTGCAAATATTTTTACTAATCCTTTATTTTGCATTTTTTAATTATTTATTGGTCAAATTTTAAATCGAGCAAATATAAAATTTACAAGTGATTTGACAATTATTTTTTAAGTTTATGATTTTTATAGGTTTTAAACACACTTTAAAACCCTTAAACCTGTATTTTTTAAAGTGTTGGATAACCGGCAGGACCCGCCCTAACCTCAGGAATTTTATGTGAGGTGTCTTCTAAAATTATGGCGGTGTTTTTGTAGAAAATATAAGATTTTTTTTCGGATGCTACCTCAGCAGCAAAATCTATTTTATTTGAGGAAATGGTTGGCGTTACATTGAAAAACCGATTGGTATCCTGTTTGAAAACAACCGCGTATTTGCCACTAAAACCAGAATCGGTATCTTGTTTCTGTATTTCAAAAATATCCAGATTGTAGTTTTTTGGATGATTGGGTGAAGGTGATTTTATAGGATTACCATCTTCATTGGAAGCAATAAAACCATGCGCTAGATCTTTTTCTTCCGAAAGTATTTTTTTGATGTTGGCAACATCCGTTTCGCTAAAATAAGTGATTTTTAAACTACCATTTTCCTGCTTCTTCACATGGATTGTGGCAATGCCTATACTTAACAACTGCTTTTTTATGATGGCAATGGTACGTTGGGTTTCTTGGGATGAAACCTTGGCATCGGTAAAACGCAAAACAATTTCCTGATTTGGAACCGGAGCTTGTTGCCAATTACTAACCCCTATTAGGGAAAAAATAAAAATTAAAGCGCTAATGCACCATCTTGCTTTCATCTGCCAAATATATGATTTAGGTAATGAATTGACAATTTTTAACAAGTTTTCTTTTTAAGTTCACCAAAATGGCAACTTTAAGGTTTTGGGAATTTGAAGCCATAAAATACTTAAAGTGCCTAAAGTTGGAAGTTACGCTTTCAACCTTAGGCACTTATAACATTCATTTACTTGCAACTTGAATGCAATTTAGGCACTTTTTATAACAATTCGTTTACCGCCTTAACACCTTCTGCACTTTCAAGCATGTTGGCTTTTTCGGCATCGTTCAATTTAACGGATACAATTTCTTCAATACCGTTTTTGCCTAAAATTACCGGAACACCAAGACAAATATCGTTAAAACCATATTCGCCCTCTAACATTACAGAGCAAGGAAACACTTTTTTTGTATCGCAAGCAATGGCCTGAACCATGGCTGAAACCGCTGCACCAGGTGCATACCAAGCCGAAGTACCTAACAATTTGGTAAGGGTCGCGCCACCTACTTTTGTGTCTTCCTTTACTTGGTTTAACCGGTCTTCGCTTAAAAATTCGGTTACAGGCACACCATTTCTAGTAGCCAAACGTGTTAACGGAATCATGCCAGTATCGCTATGGCCGCCAATTACCATGCCATCTACATCGCTAATGGGGCCGCCCAAAGCCTCTGCCAATCTATATTTAAAACGTGCAGAATCTAAAGCACCACCCATACCAATGATTTTGTTTTTTGGTAAGTTGGTAGATTTATGCACTAAGTAAGCCATGGTATCCATAGGGTTACTTACCACAATGATGATGGTGTTTGGCGAAAATTTAATCAAATTTGAAGAAACATCTTTAACAATGCCTGCGTTTATACCAATCAATTCTTCGCGGGTCATTCCCGGTTTACGAGGAATACCAGAGGTAATCACACACACATCGCTATTGGCGGTTTTGCTATAATCGTTTGTAATACCTGTAATTTTGGTATCAAAAGCATTTAATGAAGCTGTTTGCATTAAATCCATGGCTTTACCTTCGGCATACCCTTCCTTAATGTCCAACAAAACAACTTCTGAAGCAAAATTTTTAATGGCAATATACTCTGCACAACTTGCGCCTACTGCTCCGGCACCTACTACTGTTACTTTCATGTTTTTATGTTTAAAATGTTTTTGTTTTTATATTGAAGCTCGTTTTTAGCACCTCTTTTTTTTTATGTTGCGAATTTCGGCTTATTAAAGTTCACATTATATGATTTTAATCAGGCAAAACTACAAATTTATATGTTTTAAATGAAAAAAGTGCCAGATTTAATCTCGCACTTTTTAAATAACTAAACACTAATTTAACTAAAACTAAAACAATTATTACTATGAAAAAAATTTATAATTATTATCTGAAACTAAATGCGATACCCGCTGATAGGGTGTTATATTCCTGCAAGGTATAATCGGCAAAAATTTTAAAGAATCCCAAACTTAATCGGGTTCCCAATGTGGCCTTGATACCGCTGGTTTTAAAGTCCAAATCTAATGGATCTGTAATCGTTTCGGAAATCGTATCATTGGGTGCCGGTTGACCGGTATTGTATTCCAGTTCATAAGTTCCCATCATTTTTAATGACGATTTTCCTGCACTATAACCAATGCCTCCGTAAAAATTTATAATAGGAAAATTTAAGGATGCTATTGCCTGGGCGGTATATGCATTTAATTTAAGTGCGGCATCTTGGTTGCTTCCCGGAATTTCTGTTCCATCCATGTAATAGTTTACATCCATGGAGGTATAGGCCGCTAATACCGAAACATGCAGTGGTAATTTGTCTAATGGCCCAAAAATACTGGTTATTTCTTTTTTAAGGCCAATGCCCAACAATTTCCCTTTTACATCATCACTACCAACTTCTGGCACCAAACGAAGCATCACATCAAACTTATAGGGCAACCCTACACTTACTTGAACTGCCGGTGAAGGTACCGCGCTTAAAGGCAAATCATCTTTTACACCTGAAGGCATATCGAAAGTTGCCGTAACCGATTGACCTTGTACGGTGGCATTTACGTTCATGGTTGCACCATCTCCAGAACCAACTAAGGTTGGACTTGTTGCAGATGAAGATGTTATATTTGTTAACCCTAGGTTGGCAAACGTTATTAGCTCATCTTTTTCGGGAGCCATGGAAGCATTTAAGCCTATTGAAATATCAAAACCGAATTTTTTATGAACTGCCGCCGTATGGTACCAACCACTGTTTACACCGAATGTTAAGCCTTTCATAACTGGGTTTAAATAACTCTCGGTAAGCTTATTGGCATCGCCTCTTGCCGCCAGTAAAATATTTTCTAATTCTTGAGCCTTTGATAATTGTGTTACAACAATAAATAATAGGAATAGGGATATCTTTTTCATTTATATAAAATTTGGTTACAGCAAATATATACAAAAAAACATACGAAAAAACATTTTGTCGTTATTTTTTGCGTTTTAACGATGTTTATGCTAAAAAAATAACCCTGAAGACGGTCTTCAGGGTTATTTCGGATATTGGGTTATGTAGGTTATTGGTTAGTTGGTCGGAAAGCTTAATAACCTAATAACTTAGTAACTTTATAACATAATAATCGTTAAACGATTACGCGTCAATATTAGCATAAATAGCATTTTTCTCAATAAAATCCCTACGGGGCGGTACTTCATCACCCATTAACATCGAGAAAATCCTATCGGCTTCCGTACCATTGTCTATTTGTACTAAGCGCATGGTTCTAAATTCAGGGTTCATGGTGGTATCCCAAAGTTGTTCAGCATTCATTTCACCAAGACCTTTGTAGCGCTGAATGGCTACGCTGCCGCCAAATTCCTCGGCAATGTCGTCGCGCTCTTTATCGGTCCATGCATAGGCTTTTTTCTGGCCTTTTTTTACGAGATACAACGGTGGCGTAGCGATGTAGATATGCCCGTTTTCAATCAATTCGCGCATATACCTAAAGAAGAAGGTAAGTATTAAGGTGGCAATGTGGCTACCATCAATATCGGCATCACACATTATCACTACTTTATGGTATCGTAGTTTTGAAAGGTTTAATGCTTTACTATCTTCCTCAGTGCCAATGGTAACCCCAAGTGCTGTAAAAATATTTTTAATCTCTTCGTTTTCAAATACTTTATGGGTCATCGCTTTTTCAACATTCAATATTTTTCCACGCAATGGAAGAATGGCTTGAAACGCCCTATCGCGACCTTGTTTTGCGGTACCGCCCGCCGAATCGCCCTCAACTAGGAACACTTCACATTTTGAGGGGTCTTGTTCAGAGCAATCGCTTAATTTTCCGGGTAGGCCTCCAATACTCATCACGGTTTTGCGCTGAACCATTTCGCGTGCTTTTTGGGCTGCATGACGCGCTTGTGCGGCCAGCATCACTTTTTGCACAATGGTTTTTGCATCGTCGGGGTGTTCTTCTAGATAATCGGTGAGCATTTCCGATACGGCCTGACTTACTGAGGCGGATACTTCGCGGTTACCCAATTTTGTTTTTGTTTGCCCTTCAAATTGAGGTTCGGCCACTTTTACGGAAATGATAGCCGTTAATCCTTCACGGAAATCATCGCCAGCGATTTCAAACTTTAAGTTTTTTAACAACCCCGATTCATCGGCATATTTCTTTAAGGTCATGGTCAATCCACGACGGAAACCTGCCAAATGCGTTCCGCCTTCGTGGGTATTGATGTTATTTACATACGAATGTAAATTTTCGGCATAGGAGGTATTATAAATCATGGCCACTTCAACGGGCACGCCATTTTTTTCGCCTTCAAAAGCAATAACATCTTTCATTAAAGGCTCTCGGTTGCCATCTAAATATTTTATAAATTCTTTTAAACCCTCTGTGGAATGGAACGTTTCACCTTCAAAAGTGCCATCATCCTTTTTGTTGCGCTTATCAACCAGATGGATGGTAATCCCTTTATTAAGGAACGCCAATTCGCGCATTCTGCTCGCTAAAGTATCATAACTATACTCTAAGGTTTGCGTAAAAATGGTGGGATCTGGTTTAAAGGTTACCGTGGTTCCGCGTTTATCGGACTCGCCAATTTGCTTCACGGGATACATGGCTTTACCACGTTCATATTCTTGCTCATACACTTTACCATCGCGGTAAACGGTGGCCCTTAAATGTTCTGACAATGCATTCACACAACTTACACCTACTCCATGCAACCCACCGGAAACTTTATAGGAATCTTTATCGAACTTACCTCCGGCCCCAATTTTGGTCATGACAACCTCCAGAGCGGAAACACCTTCTTTTTTATGTAAATCTACCGGAATACCACGACCGTCATCTTCAGTGGTAATGGAATTATCTTCATTAATGATTACGGTAATATTGTTACAATGTCCAGCCAGCGCCTCGTCGATGGAGTTATCCACTACCTCGTACACCAAATGATGCAAACCTCGGGTACCGATGTCGCCTATGTACATGGATGGACGCATGCGCACGTGTTCCATACCTTCAAGGGCCTGAATACTATCTGCTGAATAATTGTGCTTGTTAAATTCTTCTTTTGGTTCGCTCATATTAATTAATATTGTTTATTGTATTTATTAACACAAAAAAAGATGCTTAGCGCATCGTTTTTGAATACGAACAAAGATACAAAACGAATAGGCTTTTTAAAAGTTTTTTATCGAATATGAGTTAAAATTATCAACAGTTGTTAATTACTCAAAAGTGCCTTAAATCGTCTAAAAAGCGCCTTAAACGGCATTTGGTCACATTTTTTATCACGTATCAATTTACAAAACATATAACAACGCGCTAGCGGTTTGATTTTAGGGTTGCCCTTTCTTTTTAATAGTAAGAAAAGTTGCTAAAATCTTCAAAAAAATTCTAGCCAGATGCCATTTTGATTATTGGATCTTGGTTTATCTTTAGAATATTTAAACCAAAAAAATTTTGAAATTAACAATAACAACCAATTATTTAAAAAACCTATAACTAAACTTTACATTTTTTAACAATTTGATAAAACAAAACAGCATATTAGAAAAAATAGTGCGTAGCATATATATTCTGCATATATTTGAAACGCAATAAAAAATTTATGGCCAACAATAACAATACTAATTTCAATAATCCTAATTGTTAGGACAGGAAGGTTATTGTTTTAAAAAATATAAAAAGCCTTCCTAAAACTGGGGGGCTTTTTTTAATTTAAAAACACAGAAAATGAGTAAAATTATGACCGTGGACGTATTGTCCAGTATTAAAGGTGCACAACCCAGTGAGGCGGTGAACAAATTATTTGAGGTGATTAAAAATGCACAACCAACAAATAATAATTCTTTTAATATAAATCATAATAGCAGCGTATCGTTAAACGATTTAAGGGACGATGTAGTGATTGAAAGTTCTTCATTGGAAAAACAACTAATCATGGAAAATTTTCCAAAGGAAAAAAACGGCTATTTGGTAGTCTCAAAAGTTATAGAAGAATAATTATGGCGTCTCAAATACGAAAAATACATCAACAATTATTGGACAAAGAAATTTCTTGTACAGGATTGATTCAAGAAAAATTAAGTTTACTAAAAACCAACTCCAACAACACCGTAAATTCCTTATTGGAGCATGTAGCTTTAGAATTGGCTGCCAAAGTGGACACAAAAATTAAAAACGGTGAAGCTATAGGGTTATTGGAAGGCATCCCGTTTGGTATTAAAGACGTGTTTATGCTTCAGGGCACTACCGCCACGGCAAGTTCAAATATGTTAAAAAATTACAAATCGGCCTACACCGCAACGGCCATCCAAAAACTGTTGGATGCCGGCGCCATTCCTATTGTTAAAGAAAATTGCGATAGTTTTGGCCACGGTTCATCCAGTGAAAACACCATTTTTGGTGCCGTTAAAAACGCCATAAACCATAATCTGGTAGGTGGCGGTTCCAGTGGCGGTTCTGCGGTAAATGTTGCTAAAGATTATACCGTATTTTCCATTGGTGGCGATACGGGCGGTTCGGTACGCCAACCTGCCGGCTACAACCGGGTGTATGGATTAAAGCCCACTTACGGCCGTATTTCGCGCTACGGATTGATGGCGTATGCTTCATCAACGGATTGTGTAGGGCCTATTGCCAAGTCGGTTGAAGATATTTGCATTTTGCTGAATGTGATGAGCGGTAAAGACGTAAAAGACCAAACCACTTATGCTTCCGCAGAAATAAACGATGCCAGTTTATCAAATCACTCCAACATCAAAACCGTTGGTTATTTCAAGAATTTTATTGAGAATGAGGCAATCGACCCAAAAATAAAAACCGATTTTTTAACGGCCATTGAAAAAATAAAAGCCCAAGGCATCGCCATAAAAGCACTTGATTTTTTTAATTCGGATATACTTGTGTCAACGTATTACACTTTGGCGATGGCCGAAACGGCTTCCAACCTATCACGATTGGATGGCTCAAACTACGGCAACCGCATTGACGATAAAAACCTAAAAGAATCGTATGCCATCACACGTTCTGAAAATTTTTCAGAAGAAACCAAACGCCGTATTATTGGGGGCAACCAAGTGTTATCCCAAGGTTTTTCAGATGAAATCTACCTGAAAAGCTTAGCGATACGCGATGCCATTTCTGAAAATTTTGAAAAAGACTTTAAAGAGGTCGATATTATTTTGTCGCCGGTTACCCCCATTACCCCACCAAACATTGGCGAGAGCCTAAAAAACCCGCACGCCATGTACCTATCCGATGCCTACACGGTAGGCTTTAGTTTGGGGCAATTGCCTACGTTAACCACGCCACAAGGCACCGAAACGGGCTTACAAATTACAGCCGCAAAAAATAACGACGAACTTGTTTTGAAGTTTGCTAACTTCTTAAAAAACACGCTATAATGAACCTAGAACAATTAGACGCCGCATTAAAAGCGCACGATTTAGAGTTGGTAATCGGGCTGGAAACCCATGTACGGTTAAATACAAAAACCAAATTATTTTGTTCTTGCCCAAACCAAGAAATAGAAACCCCCAACCAAAACATCTGTTCGGTGTGTACTGGGCAAATGGGCGTTTTACCTGCCATTAACAAAGAAGCCATTAAAAAAGCCATCTTTTTTGGGAAAGCGGTAAACTCTTCGTTCCAAAACGAAGTAATTTCTTGGGACAGAAAGCATTATGAATATCCAGACAACCCAAAAAACATTCAAATTACGCAGTACCACAACCCCATTATTCCCGATGGCGAAGTAGCCTGCTTTAGAAACGATGGCACCCAGTTTACCGTTAATTTAACCCAAGTACATATTGAGGAAGATGCCGCCAAATTAATGCACGAAAAAACCGTTTCGTTGGTCGATTTTAACAAAGCGGGCGTACCCTTAATTGAAATTGTAACCGAACCCTGCATTCGGCATATTGAAGATGCTTCAACTTATGCACAGTACATTCAGCGTATTGTCCAGAATTTAAAAATTTCCGAGGCAAATCTTGAAAAAGGCGAGTTTAAATCGGATGTTTCGGTATCGCTACGCAAAAAAAGAAGCTACGATTTAAACCCACGTACCGAAATCAAAAACCTGAACTCGTTTAAGTTTATGGTCGATGCACTTAAGGAAGAAGTTGAAAAACAACTTAACTACTACATTGAACATAAGGAATTTAGACCCGAACAAACCACGGTTTTATGGGATGCCGACCTAAAGCAAACCAAAACCATGCGCAAAAAGGAGTTTGAGGCCGATTACCGTTTTATTTCCGAACCAGATTTGCCCTTTGTAAGCATTAAAGATGTTGTTGAATCCATTGCTGTTGATTTAAGCACCTTGCCGTTTGCGGTAGAATCTATTTTGATTAAAGGCGGTGTGCTGCCACAAGATGCTAAGTTTTTTACGGCCGATTCGTTGCGCTCTGAAACTTTTGTTGCCATTAACAACGCAATCAAAGAACCCTCGTTTGTGGCAAAAACCCTTACCAACAACATCAAGCCCGAAGATTATACAAACATCAAGCATATTTCAGATTTCATCACTGTTTTCAGCTTATTTAAGGATGAAAAAGTAACGCCCGTACTGGCACAGAACGCCATAAAATTGTTATTGGCCGATGCCGCATTTGATTACAAAACGTATTTTGAAGCGAATACCATTTCCGAAGAGAAAATACAGGAAGCCATCGCAAAAGTTATTTCAGAAAACGAAGCCGTAACCCTTGAGGTTAAAGCAGGAAACCAAGGAAAAGCAGGTATTCTGGTAGGAAAAGTGATTGAAATTATAGGAAAAGGTGCTTCAGGGAAAGTGATTCGTGAAGGAATTTTGGAGATGCTTGCCGCTGGCGACCAAACACCGACGGTTAAAAACGAAATTATAACTAAACAACACACAACCCAACAACCAACTGTAAAAATACAGGAAGAAGTGCTTCCTCAAATTCCAATCGTTATAAAAGAGGAATACCGAACGCACTTAATTAGCGCCATTTCCGAAACCAGCATTTCACAAAAAGTAACCTTTGCCGGTTGGGTATCGAGTGTACGCGATCATGGTGAATTGATATTTATCGACCTACGCGATTCGAGCACCGAAATTTTCCAAGTGCGTTTAAGTAGGGAATCGTTTCCCAATTTAGATGACCTGGTGAAGTTGAAACCCGAGTCGGTCATCACCGTTACAGGTACCATTGTGCAACGTAAGGAAGACGATTACAACACCGCCTTAAGAACAGGCACTATTGAATTGGAAGCTTATGAACTGGATATTTTAAACCTTTCCAGAACCTTGCCCTTTGAAATAAAACGCGCTACCAAAACCAATGAAAACGTGCGTTTCCAATATAAATTTTTAGACCACAGGAACGATGATGTGCGCCGTGTTATTGTAAACCGCCATAAGGTAATCAAACTACTTCGCGATATTTTGGACGCGCAAAATTTCCTTGAAATCGAAACGCCCATTTTAAGTGCCGGTACCGATGAAGGCGCACGCGAGTTTATTGTACCAACGCGCAAACAACCCGGGGCATTTTACACGCTACCCCAGGCACCACAACAGTTTAAACAAATGTTGATGGTTTCGGGTTACGAAAAATATTTCCAGATTGCACGTTGCTTTAGGGATGAAGATTCCCGTGGCGACCGCCAACCCGAATTCACACAATTGGATATGGAAATGGCCTACGCCAGCATGCAACAAATTATCTATTTGAACACGAAAATGTTCAATGAGGTGGTTGAAAAAATATATGGCAACAAATGGATTTTGCGTCCGTTTGAAGTCATTACCTACCAAGATGCCATGAATTTTTATGGTTGCGACCGCCCCGATTTGCGTTTCGGATTAAAACTTCAAGACATTACCAACATTGTAAAAGACACAACTTTTCAAGTATTTAGCAAACCTATTGAAGAAGGTGGTATAGTAAAATGCATCAAAGTTTCCGCAAAAGAACAAGGCAACAAGCGCTTATCAAAAGGACAAATTGAAAAATTAACGGCAACTGCACAACAACACGGTTTGGGTGGTTTGGCCTATATTATTGTGAATGAGGACGATTTACAGTCGCCCATCATTAAATTTTTAGGTGAAGACATTGCTGCTGGTATCATCAAAACCACGGATGCTCAAGTAGGCGACATTGTGTTTTTCTCGGCTGCCGATTATGCCACTGCCAACAAAGCTTTGGACGCTGTTCGACAAGAACTTGGCAAAATGCTGCATTTAATCAACCCTAAAGAATTGCGTCCTGCCTGGGTGATTGATTTCCCCATGTTTGAAAAAACAGATGAAGGCCGATGGACCTTTACCCATAACCCCTTCTCGATGCCCGCTGTTTACGATATTGAAAAGCACATGCGCGGTAATGACGAAGAAATTGGCAGCATCATAGCCCAACAATACGATTTAATATTAAATGGTTACGAAATTGGCGGTGGCTCGATACGGGCGCACAAGCCCGAAATTCTGGAAGCTACCTACAAAAACATGGGCTACACCAAGGAAGAAATGCTTAAAAGCGTGGGTACCATGTACAAAGCCTTCCATTATGGCGCACCACCACATGGCGGTATTGCATGGGGTGTTGATAGGTTGATGATGATTTTAGAGAAAAAAGTGTCCATTCGTGAAGTGATGGCTTTCCCAAAAACAGGCACCAGCGACGATTTATTATTTGGCGCACCATCACTACTTTCCGATAAAAAAGTGGAAGAAATGAATGTGAGGGTGATGAGAAAATAGGTTGTTTATTCATTACAATATCATTTTAAAAGAAAATATGCTTAAAAAGAGGCTGTCTCACAACTCGTGAAATAGTCTCTTTTTTTGTTTTTTGTAACAAGCTCTCAATTAAAAAAATCAACTTTCACATTAAAAAAATTTGACTCAAAATTTGTATAGTTAGGATTCCTTACTATATTTGTATTGCAATAATGCATTAATCTAAAAAATATTAAAATGAGTAAATCAATTTTCTATCACGCAGGATGTCCGGTTTGCATAAGTGCAGAACACGATATCGTAAATTTAGTAGGTGCTGAAAATGTTGAAGTCGTAAACATTGGAGAAGACCGAAACAGAATTTCAGAGGCAGAAAAAGCAGGAGTAAAATCTGTTCCAGCTTTAGTTACACCCAATGGTAATACATTGCATATCAACTTTGGTGCTTCAATGGCAGATGTAAAAGGTTAATTTTAAAACTTACAGTTAGGATTCCTAATATTCAAGGGATCCTAACTTAATAAAAACAAAAAATGAAAGTAGCAGTTTGGGACACCTATGTAAAAAGAGAAGATGGCAATATTATGCATTTTGATATTCTCGTTCCTGATTATGAAACCAATGAACAAACCATTATTAATTTCGGAAAAGATTACCTAAAAACTAAAACTTTTAAAGCTACTCAATTAACAGCAGATGAATGTTGTCTGTGCCACATTGAGCAAGCAACGGAAGAAATAGTTTTGTCAATTGAAAAAAAAGGGTATCATATAATAGAAATGGAAAATTGTAATTAATTTAATTAGGATAACTAACTTTGCCTGTCAATCAAATTTCGGCAGGCTTTTTATGAAGAATAGTACATTTAATCCGGCACAACAAGAAAAAGACATTTCGAGTAAAATCGTTGCAGGAATGGAACGCGTTTCGGAAGTATTTAAAATCTTGTTATGGGAAAAAGCTAAATTGGTTGGTCTAAGTCCCATTCAAATTCAGATACTCATTTTCATAGCTTTTCACAAACAAAAATTGTGCAACGTAAGCCATCTTGCCAAAGAATTTAACGTAACCAAGCCAACTGTAAGTGATGCCGTTAGGGTTTTGGACAAGAGAGGATACATTGTAAAGGACTTTTCCTCATCAGATAGTCGCAGTTATTCAATTTCTCTATCCGATTTGGGAAATGATATAATATCTCAAACCTATGATTTCTCGAATCCGTTAAAAAAACAAGTGGATAGCTTTTCGCAATCAGAATTAGAGAGTCTATTCGGCACTTTGAGTCAATTGATTTACAAATTAAATCGCAACGGAATATTGAGCGTACAACGGACTTGTTATGGATGCAAGTTTTATGAAAAACAACAAGAGTCGGATTACTGTGATTTGCTACAAAAGGAATTATTAAATCAAGAGATTAGATTGGATTGTCCAGAGTATGAAGAAAAAGCAATTGGCTAATGTATAAAAAACATAAACTAGGATACCAAAAAATGGAAACCATCTCTATAAAAAACCTTCTTAGTTTTACCCTAATGTCTTATTTTTTAATGGCTTGCAATGCCCCTGCTTACATATCTGGCAGTTTAGAGGGCATAGAGTCAAACAACTTAAAAATATATCTTATCCAACCTGAAAACTTACAGGAAGTAGCGGCTTCCTATTTTGGAAAAGTAGTAGATTCTGCCGTAGTGAATCCAGATGGTTCCTTTGAATTTGTAAATGCACCAAAAACCAAAGAACCTTTACTGTTAGAATTGGCTTTACAGGAACACGGAAAATTTGCTAATTATTTTCAAACGGACAATCCCACAATTTCAAACTACATGCCTATTTTTTGGCAGTTTGGAGAAGCTTTAAAAATCACGTCCACACGGAACGGGTTTCAAAAAGATTTTTACATTGAAAATCCTTCAAAAACCAACAAATCGTTATTAAATTTAAGGGATATTAACCTAAAAGCCTACCAAACCCACCTTGAAGGAAAGCATTGGCAAGTAGAAAAAGGGAATGAATTAATGGCTAAAGAGCATGCCATTTTACAATACCAAAAGGCGCTTATTAACTTTGCCGATAGCACACAAAACCTGATGTCTTCTTTGACGGCGCTACGATGGGTAAGTCCGGAAAATGATTATGAACGGATACCCGAATTTTTGGTACGCCAATGTAATAAATGGAAGCGTAAACAACCTGGACATCCTTGGGTAAAACAGCTTTGCAAACAAAGTGAACCCGCAAAATTACCGGTTTTAATAGGCGATGCATTTCCAAATATCAAGCTGCCTTTGTTAACAAAGGATACGGTTTTTATCAAAGACGTTTTGGGCAAGAGGCTCACTATTATAGATTTATGGGCATCGTGGTGCGGTCCTTGCCGAATAGAAAACCGAGATGTTTTAGGGCCAATTTGGGAAGCCTATCGTAACAGCGGTTTACAAATTATTGCTTATGGCTTAGAAAGTGATGAAAGTACTTGGAGAGCTGCTTCCAAACGTGATGGCGCAGATCGTTGGTTGCAAGCGTCTGATTTGCAAGGTGATGATGCCGATTTCTTAAAAAACATCCGTATTCGCACCATACCTGCTAACTTTATTCTTGATGGTAACGGTGTGGTGGTGGCTAAAAACATACATGGCAAAGCGTTGAGCAAGTGGATAAAAAATTATTTTGAACAGCTATCCCGCTTCTAAAAAAGCACCGTAATGAGCTAGCCGTTGCCATTTTCCTCTTTTCGTTTCTCCGAAAAATAATACAAGCGCTTTAAACTTTTTTTAAGCAGTACAAACCTATAGATACCAATTACAAGAAACACGATACTGAACACCAACGATAAAATGGCCAAGTACTCAAAGTTTGGGAAATCAATTAATTGAAAAAAAGCGATGCTTGCCAACAACAGGTACAATGACGACCGAATATAGGATAAAAACGTGCGTTCGTTTGCCAAACGGGTGCGTTCAATGGCGAGGTAATCTCTTAAAATAACTTGTTCGTCCGGTTTAAAATCGCGACCAAAACGCAAAAGTTTCATTTTTTTTAATTTCAATGGCGTTTTCAAAATGGTTTTTTGTTTTTGAAAATCAAAGTATATAAAAATACACTATTTTTTTTGCTCCATCGCATTTTTACTTGCTTCAAAAAAAAAACACATCAAAAAATAGGAACGTATGGATGCCTTTTCGCAACAACATTTTCCACATAAAGCGGCATGCAAATAGTAGCAATCTGGTTTTTAAATTCAGGTATTTAAAACATAACCCAACAGCCAATATAGGATTATAAAAACAAAGATGGTTCCAATACAGCCACATTTACCGCCACCAATTTTTTTTGCGCCCCAAGCAGCTCCAAGAATTTGCAATAATTTTTTCATAGTGTATAAATTTTAAGCAATTTAAGGAATATTCAAATACTTATGGGTTTGAAGCGACACTTTCCATTGGGGGTTTTTCATTACATAATCTACAATTTCAGGAATCATCTTCTCGCGTTTGCTCCACTCGGGCTGTAAATACAAAATACAGTTTTTAGACACTTTGGCGGCTTGCGCTTCCGCAAAGCGAAAATCGTCCTTATTAAAAATAATCATTTTAAGTTCATCGGCCTTTTGATAGATTTCCGTGGTAGGTAGCTTCATTTTTTTTGGCGATAAACAAATCCAGTCCCAAACACCCGTAAGTTTATAAGCCCCCGAGGTTTCAATATGGGTCTGCAAGTCTTCCGCTTTAAGCATTGTAGTTAAAGGGCCCATATCCCAGGTTAGGGGCTCGCCACCAGTAACAACAATGGTTTTGCTGTGTTTTTTGGCATTTTCAACTATTTTTGAAATGTCCGTTGGCGGGTGTAAGTTGGCGTTCCAGCTTTCCTTCACATCGCACCAGTGGCAACCCACATCGCAACCGCCAATGCGCACAAAATAGGCCGCTGTACCTTTATGGTAACCTTCGCCCTGTATGGTGTAAAACTCTTCCATTAAAGGCAGCATAGTGCCTGAATCAACTAATTTTTGTATGTGCTTATCCATGGGTGCAAAGATACTTTTTAAAAATTACGATTTCGGAATTTTGATTTGTGAATTTTTGAACATTTAACAGAAAACCCAACTTTAAAAGCCAATTTCTGCATTTTTGAAACTTGCTTATGGATTCATTCCAATTTCTAAGAAATGGAAACCATATAGCCTCATTTTCTTATTTAAAACCATATTTTTTTCTTGTTTATTTTTCATGTATTTTTATCGAAATTTATATAAAATGAGTATGAACGACACTTTTTTCAACTACATAACCGAAGGAAACACCTGTAAAGGCGACTTTATACCCGTTGGAGCTGCCATGTTAAACGGCGAAACCATTACCAATGCTTTGGTTAAAATACCATTAAAAACCATGAATCGCCATGGCTTAATTGCTGGTGCTACGGGTACGGGAAAAACAAAATCGCTGCAGGTTTTGGCCGAAAATTTAAGCGATAAGGGCATTCCTGTGTTGCTTATGGATATTAAGGGCGATTTAAGTGGTTTGGCACAACCCGGAGCTGGACACCCGAAAATTGATGAACGCCATGCGAAAATAGGCATACCATTTGAAGCCAAAGGATTTCCTGTGGAAATATTGACCCTATCGGAACAAAACGGGGTACGTCTTCGCGCCACGGTAAGCGAATTTGGCCCTGTACTATTATCGCGCATTCTGGATCTCTCTGAAGCCCAATCGGGGGTGGTGGCCGTTATCTTTAAATATTGCGACGACCAAAAGTTGCCGCTACTGGACTTGAAGGACTTTAAGAAAATGCTGCAATACGCCACCCAAGAGGGAAAAGCCGAATTTGGCGATGCGTATGGCCATATTTCAACAGCTTCAACAGGTTCCATTTTACGAAAAGTGGTAGAGCTGGAACAACAAGGTGCCGATTTGTTTTTTGGGGAAACTTCCTTTGACGTTCAGGATTTATTGCGCATTGACGAAAATGGCAAGGGCTACATCAACATCCTCCGCTTAACGGATATACAAGATAGGCCAAAACTGTTTTCAACCTTTATGCTAAGTTTGTTGGCCGAAATTTATTCAACCTTTCCTGAACAAGGCGATAGCGACAGGCCGGAACTCATCTTGTTTATTGATGAAGCGCATTTAATTTTTAATGAAGCATCGAAAGCACTTTTAAACCAAATAGAAAGTATCGTAAAACTAATTCGCAGTAAAGGTGTTGGCCTGTATTTTGTAACCCAAAACCCAACCGATGTGCCCGAGGCTGTTTTAAGTCAGTTAGGTCTAAAAATCCAGCACGCGTTAAGGGCCTTTACTGCCAACGACCGAAAAGCCATTAAGCTAACGGCACAAAATTACCCCGATTCCGATTATTACAATACCGAAGAGGTTTTAACCTCTCTTGGTATTGGTGAGGCCCTGGTTTCGGCACTCGACGAGAAAGGGCGCCCAACCCCGCTCGCCGCCACCATGATGCGTGCGCCCATGAGTAGAATGGATGTATTGACCGATACCGAATTGAGCAGCCTGCTCTCAAAATCGAAACTGGTAAAAAAATACAACGAAACCATAGACAGGGAAAGTGCTTATGAAATGCTTAACGATAAAATAGACAAAGCAGAAGCCGAAGAAGCCAAGGAAAAAGCAAGGAAAGAACAGGAAGCACTTAAAAAAGCCACCGAAAAACAAAGTACCACGTCCAGTTCCAGACGAACAAGTACCGCCATGAACCCCGTAATAAAAGTGCTTACAAGTGCTACTTTTATTCGCAGTGTTTTTGGTATTTTAACCAAGGTGATGAAGAAATAGTTATTAAGTTATTCAGTCGCAACGTTAAATATCCTTAAAAAAGAAAAATGGTTATTGGGTTATTAAGTTATTCGGTCGCAACGTTAAATATCCTAAAAAAAGAAAAATGGTTATTGGGTTATTAAGTTATTCAGTCGCAACGTTAAATATCCTAAAAAAAGAAAAATGGTTATTAGGTTATTGAGTTATTCAGTCGCAACGTTTTACATCAATGCCTTAACAACTTAACAACTCAACAACTCAACAACAAACAACTTAACAACAAACAAATCAACAACTCAACAACAAACCTAACACGACCCTAAAACTATTCAATGCATCCATTTTTATCAAAATTATTAGTTTCTATTGCCCGCAAACGGCTTCAAAATAAACAAGCCAACAAACCTGTAAGCAAAAAACAAATAGTACCTTTGGTTAGGAGGTTTCAAGTAGAAGTTTCGCATGGCATAAAAGAATATATATTTATTATAATAGGTGTATTTTCGGCAGGTTTTGGTTTAAAGGGCTTCTTATTGCCCAATCGTTTTATTGATGGTGGCGCCACAGGTATTTCACTTTTGCTACAAAACGTAACCGGCTTCGATTTAAGTTATTTTTTAATACTCGTAAACGTACCGTTTATCATTTTGGCTTCAAGAATCATCAACATTAAGTTTGCGTTTCGCAGTATTGCCGCCATTTCGTTTTTAGCGTTTGTGGTACATTTTGTTGAATATCCAACTGTTACCGACGATAAGCTGTTAATTTCTGTGTTTGGAGGATTCTTTTTGGGCCTAGGAATTGGGATGTCCATGCGAGGTGGAAGCGTTATTGATGGCACCGAGGTTCTGGCCATTTATTTAAGTAAGAAACTATCCTTGACTATTGGCGATATTCTGCTGTTAATCAATATATTAATATTTTCGGTTGGTGCCTATATCCTTTCCATGGAAACGGCCCTTTATGCCATTCTAACATATTTAGCCGCTGCAAAAACGGTCGATTTTGTGGTTGATGGTGTTGAAGAATATGTGGGCGTTACCATCATTTCAACCCAACACGAGGCCATTCGAGTTATGCTTACCGAAAATTTACGTCGCGCCTGTACCATTTATGCCGGTAAGGGCGGCTACGGCAAAAACGGCGAAAGCTATGACAAAGACATCATTTACACCGTAGTTACCCGTTTAGAACTGGCCAAACTACAAACCGAAATCGATAAAATTGATAGAAATGCCTTCATTATTATGGGCATAGTTAAAGATTTAAAGGGAGGGATGATCAAGAAAAAACCCCTTAAATAATGAAAAATGAATAATTAAAAATGAATGATTAAATTCATGACAAATAAAAAATACACCATACAGAACAAACCCTTTGTAGTTCCAACAAGCGATGGCAAAGTTATTAAAGAACATTTTGGAATGGCAACAAATGGCGATTCGCAACTAAGCATCGCCCACATGATAGCTCCGGCGGGTTGGAGCGAACCCTTTCAAACACCTGAATTTGATGAATACACCTTCATCATAAAAGGCAAAAAACAATTTATTATTGAAAACGAAACCTTGGTTTTAGAAGCGGGCCAATCGATAAAAATAAACAGCAACACCCGTGTTCAGTATTCAAATCCGTTTGCCGAGGCTTGTGAATATCTTGCTATTTGTACACCGGCCTTTTCCATGGATTTAGTAAACAGAGAATAAATTAAATGAACAACACGCTTATAAAAACCATTGGAAACCTAATCAATGCCATTAGCTACCCGCTACCACATTATGCCGCAAAACAAGCTGTAAAAATATTTTCAACACCTCGAAAAGGCAAGTTAAACGACGAAGAAACAGCGTATTTAAAAACGGCCATCCAAAAAACCATCACCTACCAAACCATTCCTTTAAAAACATACCATTGGCAGGGAAAAAAAAGCACCGTTTTACTGGTTCATGGTTGGGAAAGCAATGCCTTTAGATGGAAGGACTTGATAGAAATCCTAAAGGCTGAAGATTATCAAATTATTGCGGTTGATGCGCCCGCACACGGCAATTCGGGAAGCAAACTTTTCAATGCGGTGCTGTATTCAGAATGTATCAATTTGGTAATCAAACAGTTTAACCCACAAATGGTGATTGGCCATTCCATTGGTGGTACCGCCTCTGCCCTGGCCATCAACAACCATCAACTGCCCATTAAAAAATTGGTGTTACTGGGTGCCCCTTCAAATTTTGATGAAGTTATAGACAATTACATCAAAATTATGGGCTACAACAAACGCGTGGTTAAAGCCATCAACGCCTATTACCTAAAACATTTTGGGTACCTCCCCGAATTCTACACCGTCGAGAATTTCTCAAAAAACCTAAATGCAGAAGGACTTATCATTCACGATAAAAAAGATCGCATCATTTCGTACCGCGACGCGTTGCATATCAACAAATATTATAAAAACTCGAAGCTTATAAAAACAGTAGGGTTTGGCCACGGATTAAAAAACGACACGGTTTACCATCACATTCTGGAATTTTTAAACCCCTAATTTATTGTACTTTTGAGGTATGGAAACAGAGTTAAAACGCATAAATAAATTTTTAAGTGAAGTTGGTTATTGCTCGCGAAGGGAAGCCGACAAACTTATTGAAGCAGGCAGAGTTACCATAAACGGCGTTATACCCGAAATGGGCACCAAAATAGCGCCAAACGATGTGGTTGAAGTTGATGGTAAAGCCGTAGCCAAAACCAAGGAAAAATTTGTTTACCTAGCGTTCAATAAGCCTGTTGGCATTGTTTGTACCACCGATACGAACGTTGAAAAAGACAACATTATCGATTTTATAAACTATCCTAAACGTATTTTCCCAATTGGAAGACTGGACAAACCCAGTGAAGGCCTCATTCTTTTAACCGATGACGGCGATATTGTAAACAAAATACTGCGTGCCAGCAACAACCATGAAAAAGAATATATTGTTACGGTTGATAAGCCCATTTCGCAAACGTTTATAGAACGGATGCGCGGTGGTATTCCGCTAACCGAATTAAACAAAACCACCAAAAAATGTGTCGTTGAAAAATTAGGCCCTTCCACATTCAAAATCATACTTACCCAAGGCCTTAACAGGCAAATTCGCCGGATGTGCGAATACCTAACCTACGAGGTTGTTACACTAAAGCGCGTTCGTATTATGAATATTCCGTTGGATATGCCCGTTGGCAAGTATAGAGAACTTACCGATGAGGAATTTAACGAGCTAAACCGGTTGATACACGACTCCACCAAAGAATTTAAGCCCCAAGCCCCAAGAAGAAAAAGGCCCTAAAGGCTGCGTGAAAAACAAAAAATCCCGCATGGTGCGGGATTTTGTTTATGGATTACAGAACATTAAATATCTTCTGCGTCTCTTAAACCTTGAATATATTGTGCTTTTTGTATTTGCGCTCTACGTTCAACAGATGGCTTTGTAAATTGTTTGCGATTTTGTAACTGACGCTTAACGCCTGTTTTATCAAACTTTCTTTTAAAACGCTTTAGCGCTCTATCTATATTTTCTCCTTCTTTTATGGGTATTATTAACATAGTGTCTTAACCTCCTCTCTTTTAGATTTTCAGTGTGCAAATATAAAAATAATTCTGAATTCTGAATTCTCAATTCAAAATTATTTTCACATTGGTAATTTATAGTTTTTAATCGACGCTTATTCTCGCAAAAATCTCTCTATTTCTAATTTCTGAATTATTCAAGTAACCGGTTTATAATCTTTTTTATCGATGATTATTTTTGCCAAAATTTCACGTAAAATCTCCGAGGTGCCGCCACCAATGGGGCCTAACCTACTGTCGCGCATCAAACGGGCCATGGGATATTCTTCCATATAGCCATAGCCACCCAAAAACTGCAAACATTGGTAAATAACCTCATCGGCCATTTTGGTCGATTTTAATTTCGACATGGTAGCTTCCTTCACTACATACTCGCCTTTGTTCAATCGGTAAGCTATTGAATAATTAAAGGCCTTACACATTTCCATTTCGGTATATAAATCGGCTATGGTATGGCGCAATGCTTGAAACTTGTTGATGGTTTTACCGAACGCGCTTCGTTCAGACATGTATTTTAAGGCATATTCCAATGCGAATTCTGCTCTGGCATGGGCATTGATGCCCATTATCAAGCGTTCAAAAGCAAAATGCTGCATAATGTACGGAAAGCCATTATTTTCTTCGCCCATAAGGTTTTCAACAGGAATCTTTACATTATCAAACGCGATTTCACCCGTATCGGAAGCGTGCCAACCCAACTTGTTCAATTTGGTTGCCGAAACGCCTTCTGCGCTCCTATCAATTAAAAAAATACTAATGCCCCTATTGCCCAATTCGGGGGTCGTTTTTGCAGCAACAACCAAATAATCGCTATAAACCCCATTGGTAATAAACGTTTTGGAGCCATTAATAAGGTAATGGTCGCCATGCTTAACCGCTGTGGTACGCATGCCCGCTACATCGCTACCGCCAAAAGGCTCGGTAATGCACAAGCACCCAATTTTATCGCCTGTAATGCTTGGTTTTAGGTAATTTTGTTTGATAGTTTCGCTGCCTTCTGCATTAAGATGGGTCATGGCCAAATAAACATGTGCCCAAATAGCGGCAGCAAACCCGCCCGAGTTTACTTTTTGAAGTTCCTCGAGCAGGATAACGGTATAAAATAAATCTAAATTTAAACCACCATAAGCTTCGGGATAGTTGATACCAAAAAAGCCCATGTCGCCAAATTTCTTCCAAATAAACCGATCTATTTTACCCGCTTTTTCCCAAGTTTCAATGTGTGGAACCACTTCTTTTTGTAAAAAATCCTGTAAACTTTTTCTAAAAAGTTGATGCTCTTCCGTGAAGTACATACTATTCATTTATGCTTTCTTTTTCAGTCAAGCGACAAATATAATTTAATTATATCGATTTTATTTACTGGAAAGTCCTTAACTTTTTTTAATTCATCTAAAGATTTAAAGCCATCACGCAATTGGCGCTGCTCGATAATTTGATGGGCCAAATTGTAATCGATATGCTGAATGGTTACCAACTCATCAACCGATGCCCTGTTCAATAGTATTTTTTGAACGTTACGAGGTGTTTTTACGGCAAACTCTGCGCTGATGCGTTCTATGACCTCGGGCGTTAACCCATACACATCTTGAAGTTGTGCCACATCGATAAATCCACCACTAAATTTATTCCGCAATTTTAGTATCCGTTCAGAAAGTACGGCGCCCACCCCGTTAATTTTTTGGAGCTGTTGTGCCGTTGCCGTATTCAAATCTTGTTTTTGCTGAAAACTTTTCGGTGCATTATTAAAAGTATAGGTAGCGGCATACTCCTTTTTAGTTGGATGTGTTACCCAATCGGGAAACTTAAAGTAGGGCGAAATGGCGTTTAATAAGGAATCGGAAATTTTAGTAACTTCTTGAAATTGTTGAGCGGAATTGATCCATTTGTTTTGCTTTCTAAAGGCCAACAACCTATCAATTTCCTCATTGGTCATTCCTAAGGCAGCACCCTTAAAATCGCTTATATAATTCGGGTTGAAGGGATACGTTTTTGGTTTTCGCAATGCGATTTCGGCCCATTTAAGAGTATCTATTTCCTTTTGGAATCTCGCCAATTCAGCTTTATTTATGGACAAGTCTTTTGAAGGCACCCAAAAAAATGCGGTCGCCAAGAAATAGATACCTTGCAAAAAGAGGATGAGCACAATTAATAAAAATATCCCGTTTCGTTGACTTCTCGAAAACGTGAAACGGGATATTTTAACATTGGATTTCAATGTATGGTCATCTTACTACATCGTCATTCTCAGAATAGGAATCTGGCTCTGGGTTAGGCGGTGTTGTTAAAACTCTATAGAAAAAGTAACACATTAAGGAAATTACAACGCCTTGTGCGCCTATTAACATAATTAATGCTTCGGTATTCATAATGTGGCCCTCCCTTCTTTTCTTCGTTTATTAAATGCTAAATATACTAATAATGAAATAAATATAAACAATCCCATCAACATTATTCTAGCCATGTTTATATAAAACATTTTGTCGTTTAAACTTTCAATCACCATTGGGTCGGTGGCTACGGCAAGCTGTTCCTTTAAACCAGATTGTGAGATGGTTTTAATAATAGATGCATTCGACAAGGCCCAACCATCACCAGAAAACAAGCTTTTAAAATTTCCTGACCAATCGTTATCCTTTGGTGCAAAAACCGATCCTAAAAACACCACGATCAGCATGACGGGCGTAATAAATTTAATGATGAACTTGTAGATACGCGGCACAACAATATCGGCACCATCGGTAATTTCCTTCCAACCCTTTTTCATTCCGAATATCCATGAAAACAAGATGGTTTCCATCATGGCAAAAACCACCAAACTTACGGTTCCTGCCCAATAATCGTATTCATCAAAAACACCTTGTTGGTAAAAAAACACCGTGGGCAAGCCCATTATAAGCGCCAATGCCCCAAAGGTCCAGGCTCCTTTATTACTGCTCCACCCAAACTCGTCGCGCATAAAGCCCATCCAAGGTGTTCCCATGGCCAAGGAACTGGTAATGCCCGCAAAAAACAAGAGGCCAAACCACATAAAACCAGCCATGGCCGCTAAAAATGGCCCCCATTGCTGAAATAGATAGGGCATGGTTTGAAATGCCATACCAAAACCGGCATTGTTTAAAACCCAGTCTAGACCTAAATAACCAGCAGCGATTGGAATAACGATGGCACTTCCTAAAACCACTTCAACAAACTCGTTCATAAAACCTGCAGAAACAGCATTTAAGGCCACATCATCCTTTGATTTTAAGTAGGCCGCATAACAGTGGATGGTACCCATACCAACGGAGAGGGTAAAGAATATTTGGCCCGCTGCGGCCATCCAAACCTTTAAGTCGAGCAGCGAACTGTATTGTGGTGTCCATAAAAAGTTTAGTCCGTCCCAAGCGTTGGCATCTGGAAAGGTTTCAGAAGCGCCACTTGTACCCAATGTGTAACCTCTTGCTGCCAAAATAATACCAAATAAAATCAATAATGGCATGCCTATCTTCGCCACTTTTTCAACACCCTTTAGTCCTTTTGAAAGAATATAAACGTTTATGGTTAAACATAAGATATAAAATAAAACCGCTTCGTACGGGATGCCGGTTGTGCTATGTGCTATATCAATATAAGAATCGAAAAAACCGGCCACTTCGCTTTGCGACATCCCAGAAAAAGTTCCGGTTAAGGAGTGGTACACATAAGACATGGTCCAGGATTCGATGTAAGCATAATAGGAAACAACTGCTATATTGGTAAAAATACCGAAGACCCCAATGTATTTTAAAACACGTCCCTTGACCATGGAGTCGAGGATGTAAGGCGTACTGTGATTGCCAAATTTACCGCCAAACCTACCAGAGGACCACTCGATAAACAATAAAGGAATACCCATTAACAGAAAACACACTAAATAAGGAATAATAAATGCACCGCCCCCGTTTTGAACAGCTTGTACGGGAAATCTGAGGAAGTTACCTAATCCAACAGCATTTCCAGCCATTGCCAAAATGAGACCGATACGTGAGCCCCAGGACTCGTTTGTTTGCGACATAAAATTTTATAATTTAAGATTGAAAAAAAATATCAATACGGCGAATATCGTAAAAAAATATAAACATTTTCCCCTAATTCAATATTTAAGTGCCTTAAACCTACAAAAAAAAATGATTCAGGCAATTTTTTCCGTAATGCCGGTAACTACAAATAAAATATGCCCGTAAAAAATTTAGTCCTAAAAAAAATATGAAAATAAATTGGTATAACTATAAATCGAAGACCGAAGACCGCTTGGTATAAATCAAATCTTTAATGCGCATCCAAAAAGCCATGAACAAATAGAGGGCAAAACCAAAACCCAAGGTTACAAAGGTTAAGTACATAAAAGTTATGCGTACAACTTTTGCACGAATGCCCAAACGTTCGGCAATGCGCTGACAAACAAAATAACCATGTTTTTGAAAAAACAATAAGGGTTTGTAAATGCTGTTCATGCCTGCAATTTAGTAATTTGTTATTAGGTTTAAAAGTTTGCGGGTTTAAAGTTTACGGGGTTACGAGGTGATGATGGTTTTTATAACGGTTGTCCGGTGATAAGCTTATTGCCAATGGCGCATTGCAAACAGTTGTTGTTATTACAATAGGCCGTTTTAAGCTGAAGAAGTGCCTGCGATTGCATTGCCGATTTCGATACCTTTTTTAAATGGTTGAACGCATCAATAATACTGTTTTTTTCTGAAGCGATTTCATTTGAAATTTTTAGGATGCTGGCATCAACGTCATGGCCGGTTTTTTTTGCATAACTAAATTTAATGGGCAAAATGGTATTGACAAGCAATAAATCTATAAACGCCTTGGTTAGCCTTTTTGCTGATGGCTTTGAAACTTTTCCAAACGAAAAATGGCTGTCCCAATAACTTGAGGCCGATACATTAAGAAGTTCATAAAAATCGTTCAGCGCGTGAAGCTCTAAAATTTTTGAAAATAAATTTTGATTGTTGCAGTACAGACTTGCTAATTGAGAAAGCCTAATGGTAGGGAAATTTGGCGGACGCAACCTAAAAAATTGTGGCGTCATTATGCTACTATTATCTAAATGAAACTTTTGCTTCAAAAACCGGTATTCTTTGGTGCAGCTTAGGTAATAAGCATCTTCTATATCTTCTTCCAACAAACCTGCCTGCCCAAACAACAAGGCCTCTAAGGTTAGCTGATTGGATTGTGATTTCCGTACCAAAGAAAAATCAACGGATTGTGCGATGCTAAAAAACGAATCGCCGTTTACCTTCAGCCCAAAGTTTTTGGCCAACAACATAAACAAAACCGCTTCCCAATTGTTCTTTGTTTTTTCCAGAAGCAGGTCTATGGCATCGGCTTTTCGTTCCAAACGCTCAAAATACAAACGCTCCAGCCAGTTATCGAAAGCAAAAGCATCAACGCTTGCAAAATCGTTTTCACAATTAATCCATTTACTGTTTTTAGAAATCAGTTTTAAATAATTATCTAAAATATTTTTACTTACAAAATCCTGTAACCGTAAAGTAGGGATGGTGGTATTATCTTTTCTAAACACCTCGGTATCGTGTTCCCAGACCACGTGCAAAATAACGTTGTCGTAAGCTTTGTCCTGTTCGTGGTTATGCAAGTACCAATCGGACGATTTTATGTGAATTTCCACGTTGCCCGCCCACAATTGGTTGCCAATGGAAAGTTGGGCATTAAAAAAATCGGGGCCCGCATGCAGGTTATGTTGCCCTACACCATGCACACAAACAGCTTCCCCTTGGGTTGTTTTTAAATTTGTTATTTGAAATTTTTTATGTTTCCAGATGTAGTGTAAAAAATCTTCTTGCATGCAACTAAAGTAAAAAAATACAATGCAATTTAAGTAAATATTTTTTTGTATTTTAAAACAAACTATTCTATAAAAGAAGGGTCTAAGTTATAAAATCATCGAATTGTGAATCAAGATGTTGAACTTATAAAAAAACTTAAAAATCCAAAGTTCAAAAATAAAGCCTTTAAGGATTTGCTTGATCGTTATCAAGAGCGCTTATATTGGCATATTCGGAAAATAGTGGTTACCCATGATAACGCTAACGATGTACTACAAGAAACCTTCATCCGAATTTTTAATGGCATACACAACTTTGAAGAAAAAAGCGCGCTACATACCTGGATGTATAGAATAGCCTACAATGAATCCATTCGCTTTTTAGAAAAAAACAAGGTTAAAAGTTCAGTATCCATTGAACAAGATTCAAACGCCTATATCAAAAACTTAACCCAAGACATTTTTTTTAATGGCAATGAACTACAATTAAAATTGAACAAAGCCATATCTGAACTCACAGACAAACAAAAAATGGTTTTTCAAATGAAATACTTTGACGATTTAAGTTTTCATCAAATATCGGAGATTTTAAACATTAGTGAAAACACCTTAAAATCGTCTTATTACAACGCCGTAAAAGCCATTGAAGAAAAAATATTGGCCCAATGCTAAACAAACTTTGTAACGAATTTAAGGTCTAACTGAAATCAATATTTTAAAAAACACTATGGAAAATTCAAATCAACATAAAAACAACATTTCAAAACTTCATAAAGATAAGCTTGGAATGGATATTCCTGAAGATTTCTTTGCTAAATCCAAGGAAAATATTCTTAATAAAGTCATAAAACCAGAAAAACCAAAACAAACCATCTTTTGGTTAAGGCCAATGGTTGCATATCCTTTGGCAGCCAGTTTTTTGCTTGCCATTGGACTTACTTTTTATTTGCGGAAAAACAGCACAAAAACCACCGAACAGATTACAAATACTGAAGCTGTTAAAACCGTGAGGTCTTATTTTAATGAAAATGATTTCTTAACATCATCATTATTGGTGCCAGACTCAGACATAGATGCCTATTTAGATAATTACATAGTTAATAATGTGGTAATTGAAACCGAATTATCCGAACAACAATTGGAAAATATTTTCATAAATTCTGTTTTAATAGAAGACTCGTTAATAAACAATTACCTCGATAAAAGCTTAATTGAAAATATTGTGTTATAATTTCAAACTATTTTAAAGTTTCGGGTTCTAAGTGAGTAGAACAGATTTAATAATTTAATGTCATACATCATGAAAACAACATCCTTAAAAACAGTCATCGCATTATTTGGTATAGTAATGCTTTTAACAACAGGAAGTACTCTTTTTGCCCAAGAAGATGATTACACTGCTATTATGAACCAACTAACCGTTAAACAAAAAGACATGTTGCAAACACAGCGCCAATTAATGTTAAAAAACCGCGAACTGCTCAAAGCCTCTTTAACAGCCGAACAGTTAGCTATTTTGCAAGACAAAACCCAAACCAAAGAACAAATTAGATTGCGTTTGCGAGAAACCTTCACCGATGCTCAAAACCAAATGGTTCAAAGTCAAGAACGCCAATTACGACAATTAAGAGACCAGTTTAGAGAATCGTGCACTCAAGAACAAAGACAAATGCTACAAGAACACATGCAACAAACCCGACAACAATCTGGCCAAGGTGAAATGAGAAATGGTGAAGGCTTTGGAGGCAATGGAGACAATGGAGACAAAACCAGAAATAACGATGGAACCCGTACTGGAAATGGTGGCGGAAAAGGTAATGGAAAAGGAGGAAGTTAAAATCTTATCTTGTAAAGATGAAAACGAAACTCTTGTATAACAAACAAATTTTAGCACTTTGGTTGCTGCTGGTAACAGCGGCAACCCCTGTTAATTTATATGCCCAAGAGCCCAAAGAAGATGATATAGATTTGCTTCTTGACGAACTCTTTTTCAACGACCAACAATTTATGAATGATATTTTAAATTCATTCAACTCCAATAATTTTATATACACCAATGTATCTTTTAACAGCAATACCTTTTTTACGGGTCGCGATTCTGGAATCGATCAATTTAATATAGTGCCACAACTATCTTATTATACTGCTTCAGGTTTTAACATAAGCGTTTCTGGAATTTATTATGAAACCTTTAGTCCAAATTGGGATTTTACCAATATTTCTCTAGGCTATTACAACACCATTGGCAAAAAAAATATTTTTAATTACAACGTGGGATATACCAGATATTTCTATGCCAATGGTTGGGATACATTTACAAACTCTATAGATTTAAGTTTAGGCATACGGAATAAAAAACGAACACTAGGCACAAAACTGGCAACTTCCTATTTATTCGGCACAGATCAATCGTTTCAAATGGTATCACGAAGCTACGCCAATTTAACTTTAGCAAAAAAAAAGGATTATTTATTAAAACTAAGACCACAAATTAGTTTTGTAATAGCACAACAAACTACCGCTTTAGAGCAGCTAAACACTATTGGCGATATAACCACAGTAGAATATATTTATAACGATATTTTCGATTTACTAAACACACAAGTCAACATCCCGCTTACCTTAGTAACCAAATCGTGGGATTTTGAATTAGGCTATAACTTTAACCTCCCTTCTCGTGTTGAAACGGAACCCCAGTTAAACAAAACCGGTTTTTTTAATATATCCATAGGTTACCTAATTGATTTATAATAGAAAATAATTTGGCATAAAATATGTCTTCTTAAAATTTAAAGTTACTAAATTTGAGTAAACTTTTAAATACATGGAAGAATTAACACTTACCACGCCAGCCTTGTTATTTTCGGCAATCTCATTAATTATGCTGGCATATACCAATCGGTTTTTAGCCTATGCCGCCGTTATAAGGGATTTACACAATAAATACAAAAAAAACAAAGACAAGGTTTTAATTGCGCAGATAATAAATATAAAACAACGCCTGTACCTAACACGAAGCATGCAAATTTTTGGTATTTCCAGTTTATTACTTTGTGTTTTGACCATGTTTTTAATTTACATCCAACAACATACCCTAGCGGTTTGGGTGTTTGGTACAGCCCTTATTTTATTGATTATATCGTTGGCACTGTTAATTATGGAAATTCAAATTTCAGTAAAAGCACTGGAGCATCATATTAGTGATATTGAGAATAATTAAGGTATCGCTGCTTTTTAATCCATAAAAAAAAATAGCATCATTTTTCAGTCAATTAAAAAAAAACAGAAAGCTTTACACCAAACTTAAAAACCCACGGCTCCCAAAAGTTTTTAACCGAACCTGTGTATAAGCTATATGAACGATTTCAACAAAAAATAAATGACCGATGAGGAATTAATTTCTGGTATCATTGATAAAAACCAACTGTATTTTAAAATTTTTGTTGACAAATATCAGTCGTTGGTGCTAAACACTTGTTTTCATTTTACCCACAACAAAAACGATGCGGAAGATATTACCCAAGAAGTGTTTATACAAGCCTATCAAAACATCCATAAATTTACATTTCAATCGAAAATAGCAACGTGGCTGTACCGAATTGCCGTAAACAAATCGCTCAATTTTATAAGAGACCATAAAAAACATGCTATTTTCAAAAGCATTGAAAATCTTTTTAGTTCCAGTGCTTCATCCCCCTTACAAATGGAAGACAGCCCCGTTGATGATGCCCTTGATGACCTTAAAAAACAACGGCTTACGCTATTAAGAAACGCCATTCACTTACTTCCCGAAAACCAAAAAACAGCCTTTATCCTTCACAATTACGAAGCCGTTCCGTATAAAGACATTGCGTCCATCATGGACCTGTCATTAGCTTCGGTTGAAGGCCTGATCCACAGAGCTAAAATGAACATCCAAAAAAATATTTTAAAAAAAATAAAAAAAGGCACAAGTTTATAACCTAAACGGTGTCCAATATATAAACGCATGAACCATGAACGGTAAATTATCAAATAACACGATGTTGAAGTATTTTAACAACCAACTTCCTGCCAAAGACATGGAACGCGTAAGTACTATTATAAACCATTCAGAAAACTATAAAAACATATTAAATGAACTGGAAGCAACCTACCATTTAACCAATGAAAAGGAACAATTAGAAAACAATCCGTTGTTATTTTCTAAAATTTGTAACAAACTCCAAAACAACAAAAAACAAGCCACCTATATTGGCACAACTTGGGCAACAAGCATTTTTAAACCCATTATGGCACTAGCAATTATAGCAATAACCTTATATACCGGTTTCGCCATTGGCAACTTAGCCAGCAACACCAATGCGACCTTTACAGCGCTAAAATACAGCTCGGAATTTCACTTCAACGACCTACAACTAGAAAAAATGGAAACCGTATTGTTAAAAAAAGAATGAACAAATGCAAAAAAACATTAAAATATTATTAGGAATCATAGGGCTTTTGGTACTACTGAACCTAAGCATTGTTGGAACGATTTTATACAGAAAAAATGAAATTACCAATTATAAATCGCAAAACAACAACGAAAAGGCTTCGCCAACCAAACACCTAGGCCGTTATTTTAAGGAAGCATTAAACCTGTCGAACCAACAACAACGTGCGTTCCAGGAAATTAGACAGCGTTATCATCAAAACTCAGACATCCTTTTAGAAAAAATGGATAAAAACAGAAATGACATAGTTACAGAATTAGGCAAACCAGCATCGGACACCTTGAAACTGCACCAATTATCAAAAAACTTAGGCCATTTGCACACAGCCTTAAAAAACCTAACCATTCAATACTATCTCGACATGAAAGCAATATGCCATGAAGATCAAAAAACGAAACTATTCCAAACCTTTAAAATGATGGTCAATTCAAACGGCGATTTAACCATGCCCGAAGAAAAACATTATAAAAACAATTAAAAAAGCAATAAAATGAAAACAACAATCTGCACATTAGCAACCTTAGCAACCGTATTGTTATTCAATATCAATACCTATGCACAAAGTGGCGGCATGGGAAAAGGCATGCAAAACAGACCCACTTTTGAAACTTTCGACCTCAATTCCGATGGGTTTATTACCGCATCAGAATTTACTGAAGCCAGGGCACAACGGCAAAATCAAAATGCCAAAAATGGGGGCATGATGAGAAACAGTGCAAACGCGCCATCCTTTGAAAGTATCGACTTGAATAAAGACGGAAAAGTAACAAAAGACGAATTTGCAAAACATCAAACAAACACCCTTGCCAATAGAGGAAACAAACAAAACAAACAAGGTGCAAAAAGTGGTATGAACATGCAAAACAGAGCTACTTTTGAAACTTTCGACTTAGACGGAAACGGACAAATAACTGCCGAAGAATTTGAAAAAACAAGAACTGAAAGACAAACCCAAAACGCTGAAAATGGCGGAAGGATGCAAAATGCCGCCAATGCGCCAACCTTTGAAAGTATCGACCTAAACAAAGATGGTGTTATTTTACCGGCCGAATTCGCAAAAAACCAAGCAAAAAGATTTAAAAACAAATAGTTACAAACATCGGGTGCCCTAAAAAGCACCTGGTATTTAATTTATAAAAAAACCAAAATGAAACCTTTTATTAAATTTTTGACCATTGCCATTTTTGCAACTACCTTCTTAACGTCGTGCAACCAAAAACAAACCAAAACAGAAGCCGCTACTGCCCTAGCCCAACCCAACCTTACAGACACAAAGGGTTACGAACTTATGGTAAGCAAATGCTATATCTGCCATTTTGAAAGTCCCGACCCAGCAAAAATGGACCAAATGATAGCCCCACCCATGTTGCGCGTAAAGGAACATTATTTACCTAACTACCAAAACAAAGAAGACTTTGTAAAGGCCATAACCTACATTGTAAATAATCCTTCAGAAGAAAAAACCCTAATGCCGGGAGCCATAAAAAAATTTAATTTAATGCCGAAATTAAATTACAACCAAGATGAACTGAAATTAATTGCCGAAACAATTTATGAATACGATTTTGGTTCGGCCCCAAAAATGAAAATGGCCATGATGGACGACCTACAGCTAAACGATGGAAACCCATGGACACTAAAACCAGAAACCATTGAAAAAGCAGACAGCATTTTAAATTCATTGTACGGTTTTAAATCGGACAACATCAAGGATTACAACCAATTGGGAAAGGATTTATTTGAACAAGCCAAATTTATCATGCTCGACAAATCCTATACGGGAGCAAAATTTGATCAAATTCACAATTTTTTCAGTGGTGTTGAAGGCGACATGCATGCATTGATTGAAGAAAAATCGATTGAAAATGCTAAAAACACTGTTGATGATTTAAAACTAAAATTCAATAACTTTTATAATTTCTTTACTGCGGAATAAGCTATTTGAAATCCGTTTCCAGTCGCCGTTTTCAATTAAAACAAAAGCACCAACTCAATTGAGAGCTGCTATAAATTGCTTTTCTGTTAAAGGGATCAACTTCCCTTGTTCGTTAATGGCGGCAAAGGTAAATACGGCATCAACAGCCATCAGTCTATCGTAACCATGCATGCTTTCAACCCAAATCTCTACTTGAATATCCAGTTTAAAATTGCCAATGTTTACCACTTTACCAATAATTTCGGCAATGGTTCCGGGTTTTATGGCATGTTTAAACTTTATTTTGTCGGTCGATATCGTTACCATTTTCAACCTTGCAAAACGCGTGGCGGTTATGTAGGCTACTTCGTCCATCCATTTCATGGCAGTTCCACCAAACAAGGTTTCGTGGTCGTTTAATGTATTGGGAAACACCATTTTAAACTGTCTTGTTTCCGATTTTTCGATTCGTGCTGCTAATTCCATCCGAGGCTACTTTTATTGTTTTTATTGAAATACTTGACTTTTATAATGAACTTGTGTTCATAAATAGTTTTACAAATATATAGTAAATGATGTTATTTATGAACCTACGTTCATTATATTTGTAAAAAGAATTAATTGTTTCCTTATAAATATTACCCATGCCGCGTCCGCAAAAATTCCGAAACGTTTGTATCCCTCCCAAAATGAAAGGTTTTAAGCCTTTTGGAATGGCCCGATGCGCCACCCAACCTATTGTGCTTCAATATGATGAATACGAATCCATTAAATTGGTGAATTACGAAAGCCTTTCGCAAGATGAGGCCGCAGAACGCATGCATGTATCACGACCCACCCTTACACGCATCTACAACAGTGCGCTATTTAAAATTTCAAAAGCATTTGTTGAAGGGAAATCGATTGTCATCGATGGAGGCACCATAAAATTTGATGCGGATTGGTACAAATGCAAAAAATGCTTCAAAGTGGTAAAAGATAGCGATAAAACCATTCAATGTACGGGCTGCCACCATTTCGACACCGTTGAACCCTTGGAAATTTTGAAATAACCATCAATAAAATGAAAGTGACCACGCTTTTAGAAAATTCCAGCCTTAACGAACACTTCGTTTCGGAACACGGTTTGTCGCTTTACATTAAAACCGAAGCCAATACCATTCTTTTCGATACGGGAAAAACCGATGCTTTCCTTAAAAATGCCGAAAAATTAAACCTCAATTTAAAGGAAGTTGATACCGTTATAATTTCGCATGGGCATTACGACCATATTGGTGGTTTAATCCATTTTTTGAACATGAACCAAAAAGCGACCGTCTATTTAAAACGAGCTGTTTTCGATTTTCAATACGTTTCCATACGCACTAACGAAAAAAAGAACATTGGCTATCCCACTGAGTTGCTGAAATACAAAAACAGATGCATCTTACTTGAAAACACCACAATTAGTTTTGATAATTTGCACATCATCCCAACAATCCATAAAATTTATACGCTTCCTAAAGGCAATAATTTGCTTTATAAACAAAACGGCAAAACCTTAATTAAGGACGATTTTGAACACGAATTGGTTTTCGCCATCAATACCACCAAAGGCATCCATCTGTTTAGTGGCTGTGCGCACAACGGCATTTTAAATATGGTTTCGGCAGTAAAATCCGCTTTACCAAACAGTACCATTAAAACGATTATGGGCGGTTTTCATCTCGTTGATACCACGCCTTCTATGGAAACCGAAACAGACCTAGAACTAACAGCCATTGCTCGTGAACTAAAACGATTGGCAAACGGGGCAACCTATTATACAGGGCATTGCACAGGACATAACGCTTCAAAAAAACTAGCAGCTATTTTTAAAAACCACTTGCAAAAACTTGCAACAGGCAAAGAAATTATAATATGAGCCATTACAAATTCCACATCGAAACTTAAAAAACAAAACCTCAAAATAATATTCAGGTACGATAATAACTTAAAAAAAACAACATGATGAAAATTGCAGTTCCAGTTACAGAAAACAACGAAATAGACGACCATTTTGGACATTGTGCCTTTTACGCTATTTACAGCATTACAGAAACCAACACCATTTTAAACATTGAAACCTTGGAAGCCGAACAAGGTTGCGGATGTAAATCAAATATTGCCAATACTTTAGCTGAACATGGCGTTAAAACAATGCTCGCCGGTGGTATTGGAAATGGCGCCATAAACGTGCTTAACAACGCGGGGATTGATGTGGTTCGGGGTTGCTCGGGAAACCCAACGGACATTGTAGCATTATTTCTTCAAGGTTTACTGGTTGATAGCGGTTTAAGTTGCGCCGAACACGACCATCACCACGAGCATGGGCACCAATGCAACCATTAAACAAAGCAGCCATTAAATAGGATTGCCTATTTTTAGTTTTAATTGGCAGTTGGTTTTTAAATTGAACTACAAACCTAAAAAAATTACGACATGATACTATTTGAATTCAACAAGAACAGCGACATGAGCCATTGGAACAGCGTTGACGATGTGGTAATGGGTGGAAAATCTAACGGTACCATTAGTTTAAATGAAGCTGGTTTAGGGGTTTTTAGCGGAAAGGTATCCTTGGAAAATAACGGTGGGTTTTCGATGGTGAAATACCATTTTGATACCAAACAGGTTTCAGGCTTTACAGCAATTTGTTTAAAATTAAAGGGCGATGGCAAAACCTACCAATTTAGGGTAAAAACAAGTGTTTGCGACATCCATTCGTATGTTGCTGCCTTTAAAACCACAACAAACTGGAATACTATTGAAATCCCTTTCAACTCCATGTATCCCAGTTTTAGGGGCAAACCCTTAAAGATGCCTAATTACCCGGGCGAAAAGATGGCGCAAATTGCCTTTTTAATAGGTAATAACACAGAGGAAACTTTTAAGCTGGTAATTGATAGTATTTACTTAAAATAATAATGATAAACGTTCATTGCGTGAGGGATAGCAGTGAAAAGCCCACAGCTGCCCCGTTTTTTCGGGGCAGCGAGGACTTGTAACGGATAGCCCGACCCGGTTCCTGAACTTGTTTCAGGATAGGGGCACGCCCAAAAAAAATTATTCAAACCGAATGGCTTTTACAGGCGATATTTTGGTAATGATGTACGACGGCACCAAAAGCATGAGCAAACACAATACCAGCGTGCCCACATTTAAAGCTAAAACATAACCAAAACTAATGTAAACGGGGGCTTCGGTAACGTAATAAACACTGGGGTCCAACGGGAATAACTTGAAATATTTCTGTGCCAACAGCAAGCCTAAACCTATAAGATTTCCCCAAAAAAGGCCCAGTACAATAAGGTAGCCAGCGTTATACAAAAATAATTTTCGGATGCTCCAATTATTGCTGCCCAGGGCTTTTAAAATCCCAATCATTTGGGTGCGCTCCAATATTAACACCAACAGGGCGGTAATCATGTTTATGCCCGCTACCAATATCATAATGCCTATAATGCCGTAAATATTTTTGTCGAATATATGAATCCACTCAAACACCGAAGCATATTTTTCGGTAATGGTTTGGGTATTAAAGGTTGATGGGGTGTTTTGGTAAATTTCGATACCCTTTTGTGGCAGTTCATCATAATTGTCAATAAACACTTCAAAATTGCCAATTTGGTCGTCGTTCCATTTGTTGATACGCTGAATGTGACGTATATCGCCAATTACATATTGGGCATCCAAATCTTGAAAACCAGAATTATAGATACCAACAATATGATAAGTGATGATGTTTGGTAATTTTTCGGTATCGTCTTTTGGAAATACCATTTGAAAGGTTTTACCTATCTTAAACCCTAGCCTATTGGCCAGATATTGAGATATTAAAACGTCCTCGCTCCTGGTTTTTGTATAATCGGGAAGCTTACCTGCAACCAAAAACTCTTTAAAGTACGTCCAATCGTAATCGGCCCCAACGCCTTTAAGGTATGCGCCTTCAAAATCGGTTTCCGTTCGGATAACCCCAAATTTAGCGGCAACTGCCTGTACGTGCTTTACACCATTTACGGCCTTAAACTCAGGATAAAATGCTTGTTTTTTTGAAATGGGCGCCACACTTTCCTGCGATGCATTGCTATCAAAATTTGAAATGGTTACATGGCCGTTAAACGCCACTACCTTATCGCGTATTTTTTGTTGTAGGCCAATGCCCGTTGCTATGGCAACCATCATCACCACAATACCAATGGCAATGGCTGCGATGCCAATTTTTATTATTGGTGCCGATACACTACTTTTATACGCTTTGCTACCAATAATGCGTTTAGCTAAAAAAAACTCGTAATTCAAAATACACTATGCAGTTTAAGGTTTTCAAAAATACAGTTTTATTATTTGTTTTGGTATTAATTTCTTGTGGAAACTTTTCAGGGAAACAGCAACCTGAAAACGGCGGACAGAGGCAGGAAGGCAAAATACCAAACACAGGTGGCGGAAAACTGGACATAGAAAAAACACAACCACCAACAATTATGGTGGGCGCCAACCAAACAGAGGCATATTTACCCCTACTAAAAGGAAAACGCGTGGGGGTTGTGGCGAACCAAACTTCGGTGATTTTTAAGAATACCCAAAACCAATCACCCAAAACCCAAAACCCAAATTACACCCATCTCGTAGATTCGTTATTAGCGTTGAAAATTGCCATAAAAACCGTATTTGCTCCCGAGCATGGTTTTAGAGGAACTGCCGATGCAGGCGAACACATCAAGGATGGTATCGACACCAAAACGGGCATACCCATTATATCGCTTTACGGCGACAACAAAAAACCCAAACCCGAACAACTTAAAAATTTAGAGCTGGTTATTTTTGATATTCAAGATGTTGGCGCACGTTTTTACACCTACATTTCCTCGTTGCACTATGTTATGGAAGCCTGTGCCGAGGCCCACATTCCGGTATTGATTTTGGATAGGCCCAACCCCAACGGACACTATATAGATGGCCCCCTGCTGGAAAAAGAACACCGCAGTTTTGTGGGCATGCACCCCATACCGGTAGTTCATGGCATGACCATTGCCGAATATGCCCGTATGATTAACGGGGAAAAATGGTTAAAAAATAACGTTCAATGCGATTTGAAAGTGATTCCCGTTAAAAACTACACGCACCAAATGGCGTATAGCTTGCCCATAAAACCGAGTCCGAATTTACCAAATGATAAAGCCATCAATTTATACCCAAGCCTGTGTTTTTTTGAAGGCACCAACGTAAGCGTAGGTCGTGGCACCCATACCCAATTTCAGGTTTTTGGCAGCCCCTATTTAAACAAAAACAGCTTTACATACAGCTTTACACCAAAACCTAATGAAGGCGCCAAACAACCGCCCTATCAAGACACCATGTGTTTTGGCATGAACCTAACCAATGAAAATACCTTAAATCGCTTACGGTTGGATTGGCTAATTTCGGCTTATAAAAACACTAAAAATAAATCCGATTTCTTTACGGCCTTTTTTACTAAATTAGCGGGCACAAAAAAACTGCAACAACAAATTGAAGCTGGTTTATCTGAAGAAACCATATGGGCATCATGGCAACAAGGTTTAGATACCTTCAAAAAAACCAGAAACAACTATGTGATTTATAATTAAGATATTGTAATGAAAAGAATTATTGCCGCAATCATGCTTTTATTAAGCGCCATAGGATTTACCCAAACCGTTGAAAACCCCAGTCAAGTTAAAATTCGTGCAGCACAAAAATTGGCCAAAAAATTTTTAAGAAAACATGGCATTATGGGCATGTCCATTTCGGTAGCCCAACACGGCGAGCTTATTTGGTCCAAAGGCTTTGGTTTTTCCAATAAAAAACCCAGTATTCGTGTAAAACCAGACAGTACCATTTTTAGAATTGCCAGTATCTCAAAATCCATAACGGCGGTTGCTTTGGCCAAATTGATAGACGACAAAAAAATAAATTTAGATGCGAGCATCTACGATTACATACCCGAATACCCAAAACAAACCTACGATATTACCATAAGGCAATTGGGGGCAAATTTATCTGGAATTAGGCATTACAAAGACAATAACGAATATGCCCTGAACAAAAAAATGAGCATCACAGAAGGTTTGGACCTGTTTAAAAACGACCCGCTATTATTCGAACCGGGCACCCAATTTAATTACAGCTCATTTGGGTACGTTCTTTTAAGCGAAGTCATACAAAAAGCCACCAAAATGCCTTTTGATGTTTTTATAAACGATTCCATTTTCAAACCCTTGCAGATGACACATTCCATGATGGATGTATCGGATATGATTGTGCCCAACCGTACCCAATTTTACAAAAAATCGGCTGTTTTAAAGAAACCGGTCGTGGCATCTCCGGTGTGCAACGAATTTAAGGTTGCTGGCGGCGGATTTTTATCAACCTCTGAAGATATCGTTAAATTTGGCAACGAAATCATCTTTCCAAAAACCGTTTCAAAAGAAGCCCTTACAGAAATCGTTACTTCACAACATTTAAAAAATGGAGAAAAAACAGGCTACGGACTTGGTTTTTCAGTTGAAACCTCAAAAAAGGGCACCCCAAAATACTACCATACAGGTGGCGGTGTAGGCGCTTCAACCATATTGGTAGTTTATCCAAAGGAAGAACTGGTAATGACCGTTTTAACCAATTTAACGGGCGTTTCCATGCAAGAGTTTGGCAACGAACTGGAACAGGTTTTTATTAACTAACCAACAGATTAAAACACCTGTACAACCTGTTTTGCACCCAAAAAACTTTCGTTATAAAATTGTGAATAAAAATACACCACAAACCCGCCCAAAACAACAAACTTTATTAACTTGTACGGTTAAACAAAAGAAATGATTAAGGAAAGAATTGACATATAAACCGCAGCGAAATGGCAAAGAATAATTGGACAAGAGAAGAAACCATCGTTGCATTTAACGTTTATTGCAAAATTCCTTTTAAAAATAGTAGCAAAACAAACGCAACAGTCATAAAATATGCCCGTATAATTGGCAGGTCTCCTTCTGCCCTAAACATGAAAATTGGAAACTTTGGCAGACTTGACCCTGAATTAAAAAAACAAGGCATTACAGGTTTAGTGAATGGAAGCAAACTTGAAGAAGCTATTTGGGATGAATTTAATGGAAATTGGGAAAAACTAGCTTTTGAAAGTGAAGAATTAATTGCAAAATTTCAAAATAAAAAAATTGAAGAAATTGACGATTTTAATATTTATGATTTTCCACATGGAAAAGATAGAGAAACTACTGTAAAAGCCCGTGTTAATCAAAATTTCTTCAGAAGCACGATTTTATCTTCTTATAATTTAAAATGCTGTATCACTGGACTTTCAATACCTGATTTTTTAGTTGCAAGCCATATAAAACCTTGGTCGAAAGATGTAGAAAACAGAACGAATCCTCATAATGGTTTGTGCCTAAATTCAATTCATGATAAGGCTTTTGATGGAGGTTTCATTACGGTAACACCAGACTTTAAAGTTAAAGTTTCAAATTTTTTTAATGATTTCTCAAAAGACAAATCGGTTAATGATTTCTTTATTAAATTTAATAATCAAAATATTATAAAGCCAGAAAGGTTCTTACCAAAAAAAGAATTTTTAGATTATCACTTTCAAAATATTTTCATCAAATGACACCAAGTGTTTATTCATATAAAACATTGGGAAAACAATAATTTCAAATTGGAATAAACAAATTCATATTTCCAACGATATTTTTTTTAAGAACACAACAAATTTAGGCTTCAGCATCAAATCACAACTTGGAAGCCCTTCTACGCTATTAAACGCAGGGAAAACAACTAATTTTATTTACAAAATAAATGGCTCCCTACTTCCGCAGGAAATTAGCAGAATAAATTCCTTAATGGTAAAGAGAGGCAAAAAAGAATCGGCCGATTTAAAAGGACGTATAAAAGCCATTTTGCAGAACAATTGCACTTTAAATTTTCACAAGGCCCAAAAGTCAATATTCTCAAACAACCTGGTTTTAATTGACAGTTTGCTGCCCGAAATTCTTTCGCAAATTGTTCTCGATTTTTATTCAACCGATTGTTCGCACCTAACCGATTTGGTAACCAAAACGGCCATAAAAAACCCATTGAACTTTAACATTGAAAATGGGCATACCTTTTACGAATACAAGATAAAACGCTTTTTAACAGACGTAGCCCTAGGAATGATGCCATCGCAAGTTTGGACAGGTAAATACGATGCTACTGGCGGCTATTTAATTGTAAAAGAAAATGGAGACGTTTTGTGCTACCATATTTACAACAAAAACGAATTTGAAGATTATTTACTGAATAATACAAAGCTTGATACCGCAAGTTCTTCGCGGCACCAATTTGGTGAAATATATGAGGAACATGGAGCTCTCTATGTAAATCTGAATTTGCAGATTAGGTTTATAAAATAGTCTACGCCAAGGTACTTGAAAACAAAAAAAGCGTGCCTACAAAAAAATAAAAGCCATTTAAACAGTAGGTTTTTTATACTTTTGAAACGGTTGCTTCAACAAACTCTTAATCTGGCCGTTTTCTTTTTCATCTGGAAATACATCCACGCCATACATTAGGTGTTCCCTATCCAGTTCCATATACGTTCCCAAAAGGCGGTCCCACACCGAAAAAATGTTTCCGTAATTGGAATCGGTATAAGGCAGTTTGTAGTGATGGTGCACTTTATGCATATCGGGCGACACCAGAACATAACTTAAAAAAGCATCAACCTTTTTGGGCAGTTTAATATTGGCATGCGTAAATTGTGTGGCCACCACCGAAAGCGATTGGTACAACAGCACTATACCCATGGGCGCACCAATAACAACAACGCCCAAAAGCGTAAACACAAAACGGATAACGCTTTCAAGCGGATGGTGTCGGTTTGCCGTAGTGGTATCCACATGGTGGTCGGAATGGTGTACCAAATGCACCATCCAAAGCGGCTTTACCTTATGCTCGACAAAATGGGGCAAATAGGCCCCAAAAAAGTCCATTAAAAAAATACCAAAAAGTACATACAACCAAAGTGGCAGTTGGGGCAACCAGTTTAAGATACCAAATTGGGTTGCCATAACCCAATCGGCCGATTGTAGCAACAAAAAAGCCAATGCAAAGTTGATGATAATGGTGGTTATGGTAAAAAAAATATTGGGAATGGCATGTTGCCATTTTTTATAATTGAATTTAAACAAGGGCACAGCGCCCTCTAAAACCCAAAAAAAGGTTAAGCCACCCACCAAAATCAAGCTTCGATGGGATGATGGGATGGTTTCAAAGTAATTGAGGAAAGTTTCCAAGTTTCAACTTTTTGTATAAATATAGTGAAAATATTGTTCGCTGAGATACGCGGAAGTTTAGGAGGATTTTTATTTTATTGAAAACTGCGAATGTGATTGAAAACTAAACCTTAATCCGCTTCTTCATCGCTTCAACAATATGAAACGCAGCAGGACAGATAGCCACATTTTTCAAGGTTAAATTTGAAATTTGCTGAAACTTTTTTCTATCGGTATGTGGAAATTCGCGACAGGCTTTTGGGCGTACCTCGTAAATGGCGCAATAATTATCGGCACCCAAAAACGCGCATGGTACGCTTTGTAGCACGTAATCATTATCTTCATCAATCTGCAAATACTGGTTTATAAATTGCTGCGTTTTCATTTTAAAATGCTTCGAAATACGCTCAATATCCTTATCTGTAAACAGTGGCCCCGTGGTTTTACAGCAATTGGCACATTGCAAACAATCGGTTTTTTCAAACTCGGCATCATGTAAATCCTGCATCACATAATCTAAATTTTTTGGTGGTTTACTTTTTAGCTTCGCGAAGAATTTTTTGTTCTCGTTATGCTTATCTTTGGCGAGCTTTGGAAGGTTTTTAATCAGGTCATGCATGGTGTAAAAATAATACTTTTCGTTATTTCTAATGAAAAATGACCGAAGTAATCTTTAAAAAAAAATTGAAACTAAAATTAATAAATTGCACGACTTTTAAAGTCTCTCTAAGACGGAACATATTATGAAGGACCTTTTCGGAAAAGCATTATTAGATTACCAAAACGGAAATTATACTGAAGATATTATTACTTCAACCAGTATTTCAGATGAAGACGATTTACCGCTCCCTTACCTGTTCCGCAGTTTTAAAGAAATGCCCAAATTGGAACAAAAGGCATTAAAATTGGCAAAAGGCCGTGTTTTGGATGTGGGCTGTGGCGCTGGAAGCCATTCACTTTATTTACAAGAAAAAGGGTTTCGAGTGAAAGCGATTGATATTTCAAAAAAGGCAATTGAAGTCGCTAAATTACGCGGTGTTTTACATGCTGAAGTAAAACCCATTTTAGATGAAACGGAAACTTTTGACACCATTTTACTATTAATGAACGGCACCGGCATTTTTCAGGAATTAGCACAGGTTTCAAGGTATTTATCGCATTTAAAAAGTTTATTGATTGGTAACGGGCAAATCCTGATTGACTCGTCGGATATTAAATATATGTATGAAGATGATGATGGTGGTTTTTGGATGGATGCCCATTCTAACTATTACGGCGAACTCGATTATTTTTTAAGCTATAAAGGCGAAGAAGAAGACGCTATGAAATGGTTGTATCTGGATTTTGAAAAACTACAAATGGCCTGTGAAAGTGTTGGACTGAAATGCGAACTGGTTTTAAACGGGACACATTTTGATTATTTGGCACGCTTAATTCCAGCATAGGCAGCAATCTCATTTATTAAGTTATTCCATTTTATAAACCCAGAAACCTTGCAGGATGGTTAACTACCAATTGCGCGACTGGAAACGAAACCTTGTTAACCACACCATGGAGTTCCTTCCCGTTGCTATCGGGATTCACAGAAATTAAAAATCAAATTTATAGGTGGCCCCCGCTAAAAACTGCGCACTTTGCACCGGAAAATCTTGCCATTTTTGGTAGGCTTTATTACCAACATTATTCGCTTTGGCAAATATGGAAAGCTGGTCGGTAACATGATAGCCCACATGGGCATTGGCATCAAAATAGCTATCTAAAGTTACTGTAAACGGGGTGGTTGCGGTTATGCCATCATTGAGATAAAATTGGTCTTTACGCTCACCTACATAAAATAAATTGGCCCCAGTAAACCACTTGTCGCTTATCTGGTAATCTAAAAACAGTGAGCCTTTTAAGGTTGGCAAGTTCCATGGTTCTGCTTCATCATCGGTGCTATAACTAAATGTTTCCGCTTTTATGGCCAAGGTAAAATTTCTGTTCACATCTACATTTAATTCACCTGAAAGCCCCAAGGTTTTTACATTATCGTAAACCATTCCAAATGAATTTCCATAAGTATAATCTTGTGCGGTTAAGGTAATTTCATTGTTCCTAAACAAGGCTTTGCTTATGTCGGCTATATAACGGCCGCTAATATTATAGCTTACGTTGCTTGTTACTTTTCCTTTTAAACCCACGTAGGCATTATACAGTTGGTCGGTAGGCATGATATTCAAAGTAGGCGATACAAACGGGTTTTCGGAAGCAAAACCGTAATACGAATTTTGCTGTAAATCGCCTTGAATACCGCCATAGGCAATCAGCACATCATCAACCAATCGGTAGGTTGCCGTAACATTTGGGTAAATGTACAATTTACTTTTACTGGCTTCGTTATCGTGCAAATAGAAGAGGGAAACCCCTAAATCTATGGTTAAATCGTCTTGTTTCATTTGGTAGGTTGGCGAAATTCCAAGTTGAAAATTGCCGTAATTCAATGCATTCATGCTTGTATAGCCTCTTTTAAAACTGCCTCCCAAATAATCAATAACCAGATGGGTAGCAATTTCATAATCATTTATGGGAACATCCACTTTTCCTTTAAATGTAAATCTGTTTTCACCCGAACCTTGGTTGTCGCCAAAACGCCTAAAAAGTAGGCTTGCCGAATTGATGTAAGTATCTTCAAAAGACACATCGCCACCCAGATGCGCATCAAAAAAAGTATGATCAACTTCAATGCCATTTGTTTGGGCTGCAGTTAGTTGCGTTTGTGGAACACCATACCAATTATAGCCCTGAAACTGGAAACCGCCTTCTACTTTCCATGATAAGTCGCGCAGGCGCGAGGTGTAATTGATATTTAATTTTGAATCGGAAAAATTATCGTTAAACGACAAGCCTTCAATACCGCCTTCAGAAGAATGATGGCTCACATAACCGCCCACACTTTCGGTTCGGCTAATGGCGTGGTTCAAATAAACTTCACCCAAAATGGTGGTATAGGTACCCACGCCCAAAGTGGCATAATTATCGTACAACTTTATAGGTTTAGCTTTATCAACCGAGGCTGCTTTTCCTTTTGCAGGTGTAAACGTTGAAGCCACCGGAAAAGAAAAAATGTTGTATTTAATATCCTTTTTAGCTTGGGTCGTTTCATCGTTTAACGATGGGGTTTCCTTCACTTTAAAGGCATCGGAAATGGTGGGAGTATAGGGTTTCACCACGTCGATAACGCCCGTGTTAATGGTGTCGGTGGATTTCTTTTGGGCAACCACAACGGTTACGCTTAACGAACAAATAGCTAATATAATGGTTTTTATGTGCTTGCGCATGCTTTGGAATTTTTTAATTTACGATTTTTTAATTCTGAATATTTAACTTCTAACTTTAATTCCCCTCTGGTTGAATGGACGAATTTGTTTTGGCCTCCAAGGCCTTAATCTTGCTAAGCTCTGTTTTGGCCTCGGCAACAACATCATTAAAGTCGGTGAAATTTTGAATCACACTTTCTAAGATGTAAGTGGCTTGAAAGGCATCGTTTAAAGCATAAAAATTCTTAGCCATAAGTACCAAGCCTTTGGCACTGTAATATTTATAGCCTGAAAAATCTTTGGCCAATTTTTGAACCGTTGTATTGGATGCCTCGTACTTAGCCTCCTTATGTTTAAAATAGGCGTTATAGTATAAGGCTTCGGCCGCCGTTTCGCCCGTTGCCACTGTTTCAACCTTAGCATAGGCGTCTTTTGCCTTGGTTTCATCGCCGGTTTTTATTGCCGAACGTGCAATGATGATATGCGCATCGGCTTTGATTTTGTTATCTATTTTTGAATTGGCCAACACCTTTTCTGCGTAGGCAACGGCTTTGTTGTAACTTTCTAGTTGGTAATTTGCCTTCATTAGGTTGGATTGTGCAAACACGATATTTTGCGGGAAGTTGGCTTCTTCTTCCAAACGTTCCAGTAGCGGAATGGCCTTGTTCCAACTTTTGCTTTCCAAATAAAATTGCGATAAGCGCGATAAGGCTTCTTCGGTAAATTCATTTCGGGAAGCTGCAACCACATATTGGTAATGCGATGCGGCATTGTCCATCAACCCTTTTTTGTAATACAGTTGGGCCACATAAAAATGGGCCTGTAAAGCGTGCAACCCGTTTGCAAATTGACTTAAATAGCCATTAAATTGTGTGATGGCTTTATCGGTATTGTTATCCAGATATTGTTTTTCGGCGGCTTCGTAGGTAGCGTTATCCAAATCGGCATCGGTAACCTCCACATATTTTAAGGTTTTCACCCACGTTGCGTATTCATTTACGCGCCCTAAATCGATGTAAATAAGTCGTGCCGTGGCCACTGCTTGTGCAGCTTCGGGGGTTTCGGGGTACTCGCTAGCCACTTGCTTAAACTTGGTTAAGGCCAGTTCGTTTTTACTGCCATTATAATACACCAAGCCTTGTCGCAATAGCGATTTTGAAACAAACGAACTCATTTTGTATTCCGAATTTAAGCGATTATAGGTTTGTATCGCTTTGTCGGTTTGTCCCATTTTCACATAAGAATTCCCGAGTTCGTAAAGGGCATCATCACGTAATTTTGATTTTTGGTAATCTGAAATAAACTGCTCCAGTTCCTTTACTTTTTTGGAATCCTGACCAATATATCCGGCACTAAGGGCTTTTTGGAAAAATGCATAATCGGCATCCTGGGTATTTAATTTAATAGCATTTTCATAGGCAGTAATGGCATTTTTATAGTCGCTGGATACAAAATTAGCATCGCCCAAACGCAGGTAGGCATCATGCAGGCGCTGGTCGTCCTTATTTTTGTTGGATGTAATAAATTGGTTGAAAAACTGCGCAGATTGGTTGTAGTTTTTCAATTTAAAATAGGTGTATGCGATGTTATAATCGGTATTTTTATTTTCGGGTGTTGAGGCAGATGCCGGCAATTGCTGAAATTGCTTAAAACCAATCAACGCATCGTTGTAATTGCTTAAATTATAGTCGGTTTCCGCTTTCCAGAACGTTGCCCGGGCTGTAAATGTGGCATCGCGTGGTTCTTTTAAAGAACCTTCAAACAGTGTTTTGGCTTCCGTGAAATTGTTTTCATTAAACAACTCCAGCCCTCTATAAAAAGCTACTTTTTGGTAAGCCGATTTGTTTTCAAAACTCTTTTTGCCTTCTAATAGCTTTAGGGCTTCTTTATAGTTTTTTGAGGTAATGTACGAATCAATAAGCAGGCTTTCAACGTCCTCTTTTTGTGCTGTTTTGGGGTATTTTTCTAAATAAGCCGCCAAAATTTGGGGCGCCGATTGGTACGAATTTCCAATATCGTAACTCAGTTTTGCGTAATTTAGATAAGCATCTTCCTGAATTTTTAAATCGAAATCCATTTCCGAAGCATTTTTAAACGCATTTAAAGCTTCCTGTTTTTTGTTGAGCTTTATATAGCTTTCGCCCAAATGATAATAGGCATTTTGGGCAATGGCATTGGTGCCGCCAATAATTTTATTGAATTCTGAAACCGCTTTTTCAAAATTTCCCTGCTTATAGTAGGCATAGCCCAATTGGTAAAAATCGGTATTGCTCCATTTTCTGTCTTTACCTTTATAGGCCTGTAAATACGGAACGGCCTCGGCATAATTTCCTAAATTAAAATAGCTTTCACCTATAATTTTAGAGAGTTCCGAAACTTCGTTAGCATCACTGGTTTTCAACTTTGCCTTAGCCAACTGAATGGCTTTTTCAAAATTCCCTAGTTTAAAATTCAGGTCGGCTTGATAGTACGATAGCTTTTCTTTGTACTGTTCTTGGTTGCTTACTTGGTCAAAATATTTATTGGCATTTTCATAATCGTTGCCTTCATAGGCCATAAACCCAATATAGTATTTAGCTTGCGAACCATATTCTTTTGAGTTTTCAACACGTTTTAAATACTCGTTGGCTTCCTTAAATTGCTTGCTTGAAAAGGCCGAATAGCCATTGTTGAAATAAAACTTTTCCTTTTCGCTGCGTGCCAATCCGCTTTCATCTACCTTATCGTACCATTTTCTGGCGTAAGCATATTTTCCATTGGCGAAGTAAAAATCGGCCACATCAATAAAAGCGGTATTGCGCTTGGTGCTTGTTGGGTATTCCTTTACAAAATTTTCTATCAATTGATCGGCGCTTTGCTGATTCAATCGTACGGCGCAATTGGCTATATAATATGCACAATCGGATGATAAAACCTCTTCTTTGGTTTCCTTTTGAACGGTTCCAAACAACGATTGTGCCGCTGAATATTGCTGGTTGTTGTAAAGCGTGAGCGCTTTTTGATAGGTTGCCAAATCGCTGGTATAGGTGGCAGACTGTTGTGCCTGCATGTAAACATTAAAACTGATGGCAACCAATAAGGAAATACGGCTATTTATAGTCATTAACACTGCTTTTTAATTTAATTTCAAAGATAATTTAATATAAACCCTATAACGCAAGAATTGTGCGATAATTATAAACGAAGTTATTAAAAATGACAGCAGGCGGGTGATTTGGTTTTAAGTCGCGGTTTTTTGTCGCCGTTGCAGTTCCTAATTTATATTTTCTGCCAAATGGTCTTGCATCCGCTATAAACTAACTTAGCGCCATTGCGGGGTAAACATGTAACAAATGATAATTTTTGATTATTTCAACTTCAAACCTGATTCTTTAAAACTTTTAACGCATAACTTTTAACTTTCAACTTTTATATAATACTTTTACAACACAAAAAAAATCCATTGTATTTATGTCAACTCCCATTCTGCAATTAAAAGACGTTTCCATATACCAAGGCGATAGTTTGGTGCTTTCCAAAGTAAATGTTGAAATCAACAAAGGCGATTTTGTGTATTTAATTGGAAAAACGGGCACCGGAAAAAGTAGTTTTATGAAAACACTTTACGGCGATTTACCCTTAACCGAAGGCGAAGGGCACATTGTAGATTTTAATTTAAAAACCCTAAAAGAAAGTGACATTCCGTATTTACGACGCAAATTGGGCGTGGTTTTTCAGGATTTTAAACTACTGTCGGACAGCACGGTAAACGACAATTTATTGTTTGTTTTAAGAGCCACCGGGTGGAAGGACAAAGCCGAAATGAACGCCCGTGTGGAACAGGTTTTAAGTAAGGTAGGCATGAAAACCCAGGGTTTTAAATACCCGCACGAGCTTTCGGGTGGCGAGCAACAACGCGTTGCCATTGCCAGGGCCTTGTTAAACAACCCCGAACTGATCCTTGCGGATGAGCCTACGGGCAATTTAGACCCACAAACCAGCATTGAGGTGATGGAAGTTTTACAGGAAATAAACAAAAATGGCAATACCATTTTAATGGCCACCCACGATTACGCTCTGCTTTTAAAATACCCCAGTAAAACCTTAAAATGCGACGAGAACCAAGTTTTTGAAGTGGTACAACGGAAAGGATAAGGATGCTTTCTATACTAATTCCAACATTTAATTTTGATAGTGTTCCTTTAGTTAAAGAACTGCACAGGCAATGTATTGGATGCGGTATTGAATTTGAAATATTGGTTTATGATGATGGCTCTAAATCGGCCTTCAGCAAAACGAATAGCACCATAAACACCCTTCAAAATTGCACCTTTAAAGAGCTACCAAACAATATTGGAAGAAGCGCCATAAGAAACTTACTGGCTAAGAACGCAAAATATGATTTGCTGTTATTTGTAGATTCGGGAACGTTTCCTAAAACACCCGATTTTATCGAAAAATATCTGTCGATAGATAACAAAAACGTAAAATCGGGCGGCATGACGCATCTTGAACATCCGCCCAAAAAACCATATAAACTAAGATGGTTATACACCAAGAAAAGGGAATTCAGAACGTTATGCTCATCAAATTTTATGATTAGAAAAGAAATTTTTATTTCAAATCAATTTGATGAATCCCTAAAAAAATACGGCTTTGAAGATGTGCTTTTTTTTGACACTTTATTAGAAAAAAAAATACCGATATTTTTTTTCAACAACCCCGTAGAACATAATGCTGATGACGATGCTACTACTTTTTTAAAGAAAACGGAGTATGCAATGGAAAATCTGTACCATTTAATTAAAGACAATAAGGCAAAAAAAGAAGGTTTCAACATAACAAAAGCCTATCAAATCTTAAAAAAAATTAGACTCCATAAAATTATAGCCTTTAATTTTAAGCTCATTAAACCATTGTTAATAATGAATTTAAAATCGAACTACCCTTCCCTTCTATTATTTGATTTCTATAAATTGGGCTATCTTTGCTCTTTAAAAAAATAAAAAAAACCATGCCTTTTTTTTCTGTAATCATACCACTTTATAATAAAGAAAAATACATTGAAAACACGATAAAAAGTGTTCTAAATCAGTCTTTTGACGATTTTGAAATTATTATTGTTGATGATGGCAGCACAGATAAAAGTTACCAAATTGCATCTTCTTTTAAAAACGAAAAAATAAAGATGTTAAAACAAAAAAACCAAGGCGTTTCGGTAGCTAGAAATTTTGGTGTTGCGCATGCCGCTTCTAAATACATTGCGCTGTTGGATGCGGATGACATATGGTACGAAAACCATTTGTTGGAATTGAAAAAACAAATAGCAATGTTCCCAAATGCTGGATTGTATTGTAATAACTATGAAGTTTTTTATAGAGAAGGCATGAGCCGAAAAGCTACTTTTAATTTTGAATATGGCACAGTACCTTTACTTGTTCCTGATTATTTTAAAGCCAGCATTATAAATCCTGTGGCTTGGACTTCGGCCGTTGGGTTTTCAAAAACCTTATTTGAAAGTTTAGGAGGCTTTAACCCTTATTATAAAACCACCCAGGATTTAGATTTATGGATTCGGTTTGCTTTAAAATACCCAGTAAGTTTTAATCCCACTATAACCATGAAGTATAAATTGTATGTGGGTGACAGCCTTTCAAAAAATGAATATAATGATATACGCTATCATTTTTCAAATAGTTTTTTAGAGGAAGAAAAACGCAATCCGTCATTAAAATTGTATTTGGATGTAAACCGATACGCTCTAGCACTGCGCAGCAAATTAAATGGGGAGAATCTACTTTATAAAAAGGTTAAAAAAGAGATTGATTTAGAAAATTTGAATTACAAACAAGTTATCCTTTTAAATACCCCAAAAGGCATCTTAATATTTTTAAAACGCTTCCATCGCTACTTAAGCCGTAAAAATTTATATTTTACTGCGTTTGATTAGTTAACAACTTAAATGCCTAATAATAAATATACCGATAATTTTTTAGATTAATTTTTTATTATTTTTTTACTAATGACTTCACCTGATTGCATTTTAATTTTAATAAAATACATACCTGAATTGAAAATTGATGTATTTAATTGTAATTCTTTTGAATTTATGTTTTTTATAAAATAAATTATTTTACCTGTAACATCTAAAATTGAAACTGTACTTAAATATTCTTTATTTTTTATATTTAAAACATCATTAGTAGGATTGGGAAATAATAAAAAATTCGTGTCTACAAAATCACTAACTTTGGTTTTTTCTATTTTAAATGAATTTTGAGAATTAGCTACTTGCAAACAATTTGAAGACAAAGCACCATCAATGCTCAAATCTATAAATCCATAAGTATTAGGTTCAAATAAAGCACCATCTAGTAAAACTATACTGTTTTTAGCTTTAAAAGTTACTGTTGCTGAATCAATAAAACTCACATTTTCGATAACCAAATTATTCATAAAGTTAATTAGATTAAAATCAAAACGATAAAAAACATGATCTTTAATAACAGCAATCCCGTCAGCTTTCATCATCTCATTTACAAATTGCACAGAATTACCTGTTTCCAATTTACCTGAACCGACCATACCAAAAAATGAGGCATTTATAGGCATATGTTCAATATCCTTTGATACTAATTGAAGTACATCCTCAACTTCAGGACCCGTTAAACAAGGATTGACACTTAGCATTAAACCGATTGTACCAGTAACCAAAGGAGCGGCATATGACGTAGATGTGCCATTATATATGAATTCTTGATTATTACTATAATCCCAATACTCAAACTGATTATAACCTGGAGCAAGGATATCTACTTTAGGATTCAAAGTAGCCATATAAATCAATCCATAACCGTTACTTCCCGATATTCCTAATGGATTATTAATATCTGTACCATCAATTTGTGGTGAAACAGAGTCTTCAATACGATCATATAATGCACCAATAAGTGGAGTTGTACAACAAAATGAATCAGAATTTAATTCTGTATTCAAATCATTAACTAAACTGACTGATATCACATTGTTATATGATGCGGGGTAAACATACAAGGTTCCAAATGGTCCTCCGCTAAGATTTGGATGATGCAAAGTTGGAGTTGAAAATGAACTTATGTTACCAGCCGCAGCCACAAATATTGTTCCAAAATTATTAACACAATAGTCAATTACATCTTGTTCTTCTTGTAAAAACCCATGGCCATCTGGACCATAACCCAATGAATTAAGCCAACTCATATTAATTACTTTGGCACCCTGGCTTGCAAGTTTATAAATCTGTGAATAAACCACATCTGATGTGTATCCGAAATTAGAGGGAGCAGCAAGTATACCACAATCATAGCAGACTCCAACAGTACCTACGCCATTATCTCCTTGAGCTGCTGCTAATGCAGCGACATTTGAACCATGAGCGGCATTCGTAGAGCCATATCCAGATATATAATTTGTTTTTTCCAAATCAGCTAAAGCATTATTAACACCCGTATCTGATATCCCAACTTTAATATTACTAGAACCTGTAGTTATATTCCATGCATTTGGTGCTCCAATATAATCAAGATCTTTCCTAGCCACATTAATACCTAAATTAGCTACAGGACTTGTTTTACCATAATCATTTGGATAACTAAGCATAGTTATACCTCCAGTAATATCATTTGCTTTAACATAATAAGTTGGAAACTTCTTTAGTAAATCTTTGCACAGTTGCTTATAAGAGGTCTTAATAACATAAATATTTTCCAATTTAGGATCTGGAATATCGGGAAAAGCTTGATAAAAACTTTTTATGTCAGAGTTATTAAAAAAACTCTTTAATGAAGAATTTTTTCCATTATAAAATGCCTTATTATTTTTTAAGATGAATTCTTTCCCTTTTTCGGCGCCATTCATATGAATATAATAAGTAAAAATTTCTTCTTTTTGTGCAAACAAAAATAAAGAAACAATAAAAAAATGTATAAACAATAAACGTTTAATAAGAATATGATTATCCATTTCTATGCTTTTTTAAATTAGACAATTCGGTTTCCATTACTTTTATTTGTGCGTCTTGTTTCAGTAAATATAAAGTTAGCTCTTCAATTTTTTCTAATAATTTCGCACTCATGCTTCCTAATTCAACGCCCTCTTCATTAACATCTTTTGCACTTGGAATATTTGGTAAATGTCCATTTATATCTATATACTTTCTAACATCATCTAAAGGTAAAAGTTTATAATCTTTATTAAAAACAAAATCTGCCCAAGCAGTGTAAACTTTAACACCATGAGCCCTTATTTTGCCTTCTACTGATAATCTATAATTATCTACTCCATCAACAAAAGAATTAGTACCAATACCAATATTATTATTAGTAAGAATATTGCCTTCAATCATAGCACTACCATCTTTGACCACAAATTTGTGCTCTGGCAAGTAATTCCCAAATGCACCGATTCTAAGCCTTGAATTTGTGTTACTCATTTGAACCACTTTTGACCCATCGCTCATTTCTAAAGCTTTAAAATATTCAATCTGATTTTTATCATTCAATGATAAATCAGATGCTCCATTCGCTTCTGCAGTAAATACAAATCTCTGTTTTAAATTTCTATCATCTATACCAAAATACATCAAAGACTTTGTTGTTAAATTTGAAATTGGAATATCTAAAAAATACATACCCCTAGTACCATTTGATAAATCAATCAATGTACCAACATTCAGTACCGTCGATTTTTTTGCTAAATCATTCCAATTAATGAAAGTTGAGCCTTCGGGCAAAGAATTAGTAAGTTCAAGATTCACTGTTTTAAGCGCTCCATTTATTTCAAGCTTATAATTAGAACTAGAAGATGGTGTTAAACCTATTCCTATATTTCCGGTTAAACTACTGCCACCAGAACCGACAGCAAAAATTCCATTTTGATCTGTAACTTGAGAATAAGAAAATGTTACAGCTAAACCAATCAATAAAGATATTTTTTTCATACAAATCTATAATTAAGAATTATTTAAATAAATTTAATTAATTAAAAATAATTGTATGAAAAAAAAATGTGGAGTTATTAACAAATCTTTTTTTTTAATCAAAACCATCTGTGGAAAAACCGTAACCTTAGGATATTTGCATTAGAAAACACTATCTTCCTGTTAAAATATTCGTTTTCTCGTTAATGTCTATTAAAAAAAAAATCAAAATCAATAGTATCCTTTATAATTCGTTTTCGTTCTTTAAATTTTTCATTAAATATGCTACGGGTAGAATCAATTTGATCAGAAGTTACATTACTTATATCTGCAATTGAATGAAACATATCATCTGTCATATATTTGTTATCAATATTAATTTTTAAATTGTTTTTAGATTTATATTTATCTGAAACCCATAAAAACATTGGTATTTCGTACATACTTTTTGTAATTTTCTCATCTATTGTATGTCCAGAAAAATCAATATCGTCAAAAACTTCTTGACCATGGTCTGAAAAATAGAGAACATAACTCGTCTTGTTTTCAGCTTTAATAATATCAATAATTTGTTTTAACAACTTGTCGTTGTACCTTATGGCGTTGTCGTAGTCATTAATTATTTTATAGGCTTTTTCAGTATTAAACTTTGTTTTTGGCATATCTTTAAAATAGTTTTGATTGGCAGGGAACCTATTTTTATAACTCAAATGAGTCCCTAACATATGCAAGAAGATTATTTTTTTATCTTCTTTAATTAACAAAATTTCGCGCATTTTTTTAATTAATTCATCGTCTAGATTTGTGTTCTCACTGGTATGTTTAGTATTTAAAAAAAATGATTTGCCAGCTCCTAAACCAATCTTTGTAATATGGGTGTCCATCATACCAACTGGTCTTTGATTTGAAATCCAATAAGTTTGAAAATTAGCTTGGTTGAATAATTGAATTATTGTTCCATTGTATTTTGCTTCAGGGTTTTCATAATTACCCAAAGTTAATGCCTTCGACAAAGCCCCAATAGTGTATGTATGCGCACTTATAACATTATTGAAAACAAACAAATCATCCTTTATGCTATTTAACAACGGGGTAGTTTCTCTGTAATAATTATTATACAAATTAAAATGCCTCTTACTTGTAGATTCACCTAGAACAATTACATACAATTCTTTTCCTTTTGTATTATGCTTAACGTTTGTAAAATTTCCAATTTTATTTTCTTTTCCATAATTCTTAAATTTCTTCATTTCTTGATAATATGAAACTGGTGCTTTTATCAAAATATAAGGAACATTATACACTATTAATGTTGTTAGTTTCAATACAAAGTACAACATCAACAATAATTCAAATATTAAAAATCTATTAACAGAAAATTCAAAAAATGCATTAAAATATTTTCTCTTTTTAAATGAAATATAGATAATATTCAGAAAAAAAACCGTTACTAAAATTAATGCATATCTATCGAAATGTACAGACAAAAACTCTTTTATTTCGTTAGAATTTGATTCTAAAACAACAAATATTGCTGAGGCAGATAAAAAGTTATCAAATAAATAATAATACAGCGTTTCAAACAACAAGCACAGGTTAAACACAATAACACTGGCAGTAAGGAATAGTTTCTTGTATTTTATGCCTGTGATTAAAAAACTAAATAATACAATTAAGATTGCAAATAATAGATTTTCTGTTAAGTTGAAAAACCTAGGAAGTGTTATGCTTTTAAAAACACTTTCAAAAGAGAATGCTAAAATTATTGGAAACAAAAAGAGATAAAATAGGGGACGTTTATATTTAATGATTTTCATTTTATTTTTTTATAAGTCTTGATAGCCAAAACACCTATCTTATATTTATTTATCATTTGTTTTTTGTTTATGAGTCCTTTTCTAAATAGAAAAAAAAGGAGTTTCACTAAATACAAATAGCTCAATTCTTTATAATCATGATAATAAAGTGCTGCTTGGGCTTTTACAAATTGGTCATCAGCCATGTTACTGGTTGATCTTTTGACTGAATGTTTTACAATAGCTTCACTTACAAAATAAACTTGTTTATTTTTCTTTAAGGCTTCTTTTAAAAATAGATATTCCTCTCCACATGTAAAGTAACTTCCTAAGCCAAAATTAGCATTGAAATAAATTTCGTTACTAATTTTCTGCCGCATAAAAGCTATTTCTATTGAAGAGGTGTTTTCAATTTCCCTTTTTTTAAACAATCTTTTAGAAACCAAAGAATACAACTTATATTGCTCACCAGAAAATGTATTAATTTTAAATCGGATAATGGATGCTTCAGGAAAACTAATAAATGCCTTTTTTACTGTATATTCAAAATTTGGAAAATATTCTACATCATCATCTGCTATCAAACAAATATCGCCTTTTGCATTTTGTAAAGCTAAATTTCTACTTTTTGAGAGTCCTTTATCATAAGAATTAATGACTCTAATATTTGGAATTATTGATTGTAACTCTTTCCCTCTTTCGGTTTGATTAATTATAAGAATATTCATGTTTTTTGTTTCTTGGAAAGGAAACATTTTATCTACAAAATGTAATGATACCCTATGCATTGTTGAAATTAAGACTTCAAGTTTCAGACTATTATTTTGTAATTTATGTTCCATTATAAACTTCTATCTTTCCCAATAAAATTAAATCTTAAAATATAAAGTACTACCAGCAAATAAACAATATATCTAAAAAAATGCGCCATAACAACACCCTCGGTTCCATATAGCTTTATAAAATAGACCGAAAAAATATAGAATAATATTACCGAAAGCAATTCGGTAAAAACAAAATACCAAATTTGACGTTTCGCTAAAAACTGGTAAGCCATAACTAAGGCTATAAACTTTAAAAAATCTCCCATTAGTTGCCATTTAAACAAATTGGCCATTTCTAAAAACTCATTAGTGTAAAGTAGATGTATTACCAAATTTCTAAATAAATAGATAAAAACCAAACCAGTAACGACAAATGGTAATAACAATTTGTAAATAGTTAAAACTTCCTTTCTAAAGTGATGAGTTGATGTTATAGTCGAATATTTTGGCAAGATATAAAGCGGAAAAATAGCAGCAGTAAACTGCATATATGTTTTAGAAATAGAAGTTAATGCAGTCCAATATCCAGCATCTTGGACACTAGTTTTTTTTTCAATTAGATCACGTACTGCTACATCGGTTGCATTTATAGACAAGATAACCACAATACTCATGATGCTATATGAAAGTAAACCATTTTTAAAACTCAAATTAAAAGAAAACTTATTGACATCTATTAATTGAGCATAGAACTTAGAAAAAAATAAAATGACCATTATAAGTTGAATAACTGGAGTTAAAACAATAGCAAGTAAAGTGCCTTCAACATTACTTTTCATCGTTAAAAAAACAATTAATATAAAACTTATAATGATGGTTGCCAATGTAACTTTTGAATAAATTTTATATGCTGAAACACCATTTAATAACGCATTCAAAATAGAATTAACCCCCATGAATGGCACAACAAATGCCAATATTTTAAAGATGTAACCGAACTGATTATTTTCTCCAAAAATAATATTACTAACCGATGTTGACCAAAAAAATAAGATTAAAAATGAAAAAAGCGATGCAATGCTTGCAAAAACCATACCGGTTGAAAACAAATCGTTCAACTTGTCTCTATTGTCTTTAAACTCTGAAATATACTTAACCAAACCATTGGATGTACCCAAGATTGAAAATTGCTCAAAAAAACTATAGACGTTTTTCAAGTTACCAACTTGTGCAATTCCCTCCGCACCAATTAAAATAGCTAGAATTTTCTGAGTAACAATAGAAAAAACCATTCTAACTACTACCAACAAGGTATTTACCGAAGTTACTTTAAACAAAAAATTATTTCTTATGAAGTTTAATGTTTTCAACAATTACTTTAATTAAATATTAAATGTAAAAATTATACTAAGCCTTTTCCGCATCCACCCCAAAAAGCGAACTTCCAAAAATGAGCAGAATGATGCAATAATACATAACATAGCTTACAAAATGTGCAATAACGGCCCCTTTTACATGATCGTACAAATCAATAAAATAAACGCTTGTGGTGTACAATATGACAACCAAAAAAGCCTCGGTTAACATGTAGTGCCAAAACATTTTCTTTGCCAAAAACTGGTAAGCAATAACGGTTGAAAGTACCTTTACGAAATCGCCCAATAATTGCCATAAAAACAGTTCCTCGACCGGTTTGAACTCGCTGCTAAATATAAAACTCACAATAACCGAGCGTAAAAAATACATCAACACCAAACCCACAACCATAAAAGGGACTACGGTTTTATAAAAGCTAAATACTTCCTTTCTAAACTCCTTAACATCGTCAATCTCTGAAAATCGGGGCAATATGTACAGTGCCATTAAAGATGTGGCAGACATTAAATAATAATGGGATATGCGGGTCATGGCTTCCCAAAAACCAGCATCTTTATAACCCACATTTTCAATAATGTACGATCTTATGGCTATGGCAACAAGAGGCATAATAATGGCAGCAAAAATGGCCATGGCCGAATAGGAGCTTATCTTCTTGAAAAAACCAAAGCTTATATGCCCTACTTTAATTAATGGCACCAGCGTTCGCCTATTAATTATACCTACTAGGGTAATAAGAAATATTAAGGATTCTGCAATGACTACCGATATTAACGCACCATCGATTTTATTTTGGTAGATAAGCAACAAAGCAACCGAAACACTTAAAATTTGCCCAATTATATTGATAATGATGAGAATTTTATACTTTGAAAATCCATTCATTATTGAAAATGAAAACATATTCAAGGCATAAAAAGGAAGCACGATGGCAAAAATCTTGATCACATACGCATAGTTGTTATACACCGGAAATATGATATTGTTAATGGCATGTGCATTAAAATAGCAAATAAAAGACACTAAAATAGTTGCGATAAAGCCCGTATAGAAAATGGTTGAAATGGTTTTACCAAGCGCAACAACATCATCCTTTACATCCGAAATATACTTTACGGCACCGTTATAAAACCCCAGTGTTGCAATACTTTGAAATGAACTTACAAAATTGCGCAAATTACCAATTAAGGCCAACCCCGTTGGGCCAATAAAAATAGCTATGGCTTTGGATGTTAATATACCCGCAATTATTTTGATAAGCACAGAGGTTGCTTGCAACGACGTAACTTTTACTAAAACGTTTTTATTGATATAATCGAGAAGTTTTTTCAATTACTGTACGTTTACTTGTTGGTTATATAGCTTTGGTTGAATAGTTTAACAACTAGCATTGAAGGCACATGAAACCATAGGCCTTTATAAGAAACCAAATATACAAAATCATTTTACGCTACCATACGATTGCGCCATTAAAACGTAAGAAATTATATATCTAAAAAATGTGTGCTTTATTTTTTTAGCAAGTAATACAAATTTATGCAGAAAATAGCTGTGTTTGTTACAATAATGGGCTTGGAAAGTGGTTCAAGCATAACACCATAAACTACAAATAGTAAACACCCCAGGGAGTTTACTATTCGTAGCTTGGTAACAGATTTCATTAAAAAAGAGGTTAAAACGGTTGCCATAGCTGCATAACCAACCCATTCTACCAACGAAATGCCTAAAAAAACCATGTTATACGGATTTATTTCGTTTGCGATCTACTTCCGATAAATAAATTTTGCGCAAGCGTAAATGGTTGGGCGTTACCTCAACATATTCGTCCTTTTGAATGTATTCCAAGGCTTCTTCCAACGAAAATTTTATGGCAGGAATGATTCTGGCTTTATCATCGGCACCCGACGAACGTACGTTGCTCAGTTTTTTGGTCTTGGTTACGTTCACCGTCATATCATCGCCACGTGAGTTTTCGCCAATAACCTGGCCTTCGTAAATATCTTCGCCCGGATCTACAAAAAACTTGCCCCTATCCTGCAGTTTATCAATGGAATATGGTATCGCCTGCCCTTTTTCCATAGATACCAACGAACCGTTTTGACGCTCAGGAATACCGCCTTTTAAAGGTTGGTACTCTTTAAAACGATGTGCCATAATGGCTTCACCTGCGGTGGCCGTTAGCAATTGGTTCCTTAGGCCTATAATACCGCGTGATGGAATAAGAAATTGGCAAACCATACGCTCGCCCTTGGCTTCCATACTTAACATTTCGCCTTTACGAAGGGTAACCATCTCGATGGCCTTGCCCGATACGTTTTCTGGCAAATCGATGGTCATTTCTTCAACGGGCTCACATTTTACGCCGTCAATTTCTTTTATAATTACTTGTGGCTGACCAATTTGCAACTCATAACCTTCACGACGCATGGTTTCTATCAATACCGATAAATGCAACACACCACGGCCAAAAACCATAAATTTATCGGCACTGTCGGTTTCGTTCACACGAAGGGCCAGGTTTTTTTCAAGCTCCTTGGTCAATCGATCCTTGATATGGCGCGATGTTACAAACTTGCCATCTTTTCCAAAAAAAGGCGAATCGTTAATGGTGAACAACATGCTCATGGTAGGTTCATCAATGGCAATGGTTTTAAGGCCTTGTGGGTTTTCAAAATCGGCCACGGTATCGCCAATTTCAAAACCTTCCAAACCTACCAATGCACAAATATCGCCCGTTTGCACTTCATCTACTTTCTTGCGGCCTAAACCTTCAAATATGTGTACTTCCTTTATTTTAGATTTTTGGATGCTCCCGTTGCGCTTTACCAACGAAATATTTTGTCCCGTTTTCAAATTGCCACGTGTTAAACGCCCAATAGCGATACGGCCTGTAAACGACGAGAAATCCAACGAGGTAATCAACATTTGGGTAGAGCCTTCTTCAATTTTTGGTGCCGGAATGTGTTCAATCACCATATCCAGTAAGGGCTCAATACTTTCTGTTTTGTTTTTCCAGTCGTCGCTCATCCAGTTTTGTTTCGCCGACCCATAAACCGTAGGGAAATCCAACTGCCATTCCTCGGCGCCCAGTTCAAACATTAAATCGAATACTTTTTCGTGCACTTCCTCGGGGGTACAATTTTCCTTATCCACCTTGTTGATTACCACACAAGGTTTTAAGCCCAAATCAATCGCTTTTTGCAGCACAAAACGGGTTTGTGGCATGGGGCCCTCAAAAGCGTCCACCAATAGCAGCACCCCATCGGCCATATTCAATACGCGTTCCACTTCACCGCCAAAATCGGCGTGACCCGGTGTATCTATAATATTTATTTTGGTATCCTTATATATAACCGAAACGTTTTTCGAGGTAATGGTAATACCCCGCTCGCGCTCCAAATCGTTGTTGTCAAGAATTAAATCGCCCGTATTTTCATTATCACGAAACAAATGACAGTGGTACATAATTTTATCAACCAAGGTGGTCTTACCGTGGTCAACGTGTGCAATAATTGCAATATTTTTAATATTCGCCATATAAGGTCTCTTATTTTTGAGGGTGCAAAGGTAAATATAAATAATGGATAATTTATGGAATAGTTTATTTTTGGCAATCCCCCTTGTGGCCATAAAGTTTTTGCACACAAAACAATCTAAGCGCCTAGGCTACAAGGGGTCGCGCTATCCGTTCTAGCTTTTTTGCGCATAAGGGCGCGCAAAAAAGGCTGCCACTGCTATCGCTATTGCACCCATCAGCTAAACTCGTGGCTTACCATTTAAAAAAGTGCTTCTTTAGGAAAATCCAAATCCCCCCCGCTACCGCATGAATCCTTTCCACCAAGTAACAGCTTCAAATTTGCTATGAAGACAAATACATTTCAATCTATATTGGTATATTTACAAACTTTAAATTTAAAATCATGAAGCTTCAAGACATCCCAAAAATAAAACATACCAACGCCAACAATTTTTTCCTGCTTTGCGGCCCCTGTGCCATTGAGGGCGAGGACATGGCATTGCGCATTGCCGAAAAAGTGGTAAACATTACCAACAAACTGGAAATACCTTACATATTTAAAGGAAGCTTTAAAAAAGCAAACCGTAGCCGTGTGGATAGTTTTACCGGCATTGGCGATGAAAAGGCCCTAAACATCCTAAAAAAGGTTTCTGAAACTTTTGATGTGCCCACCGTTACCGATATCCATGAAATTAGCGATGCACACCTCGCCGCCCAGTATGTTGATGTGCTGCAAATACCCGCTTTTTTGGTGCGCCAAACCGATTTGGTGGTGGCCGCCGCAAAAACCGGCAAAGTAATCAACTTAAAAAAAGGCCAGTTTATGAGTCCGGAATCCATGAAGCACGCCGTACAAAAAGTATATGATTCTGGAAACGACAAAGCATGGATAACCGACCGCGGCACCATGTTTGGCTACCAAGACATGATTGTCGATTTCCGTGGCATTCCCACCATGCGCCAATACGCACCAACGGTTTTGGACGTTACCCACTCCCTACAACAACCCAACCAAGAAGCCGGCGTTACCGGCGGACGCCCCGATATGATTGAAACCATTGCCCGCGCCGGCATTGTTAACCATGTGGACGGGCTATTTATAGAGACCCATTTCGACCCCGCCAACGCCAAAAGCGACGGTGCCAACATGCTGCATTTGGATAATCTGGAAAAATTATTGACCAATTTGGTAGCCATTAGGAAAACGGTCAATGCGCTTTAAAGGCTATAAAACTGGCCTTGTTGTTCCGCAAAACATCCTATAAATCTTTTAAAGGTCCCTCTTGGGCTTACTTTTCATTTATTACCTATTCGTCTATAAACATGTTATCCTTGCTGGGTTTTTTGGGACCCCCCAAAGGAGCTGCATCATTGCAAAAGGAATTCAAGTACTAGAAAAAATCAATTTAGAACCATTCAACACTGAAATAGAACCTGCTAGGTTTTTAAAACCTAATAGGTCTGAAAACACTACCATCAAATTGTTTCTTAAAAATTCTCTTCCATTTCCCCAAACTTAACAAAAAATTATGATGCTACTTTCAAAATTATTTATTTACTTTGTATTTCAAAGTACTTTTATATGAAATCAAAAGATTATCTAAAGGATATTACCGAAATCAAAACCCTAATGAACAAATCATCGCGGTTTATTTCTCTTAGTGGCCTATCGGGCATCATGGCAGGTGTGTATGCGATTATTGGAGCCGCCATTGCCTATTATCTGGTAACAAATTACAGCTACGGTACGTTAATTCTCGATGGTAAAATTTTCAGGTTAGTGCTGTTGGATTTAATTTTAGTAGCGTTTTTCAGTATTGTTACCGCCATTGTGTTAACCACAAAAAAAGCCAATAAAAACGGTGCTAAAATTTGGGATACCACCTCGCAACGCTTGGTGGTTAATTTTTTAATTCCGTTGGTGGTGGGCGGTTTGTACATTTTAATCATTTTAAATCAGCAAAAATACGGACAAGCAGGTGCCCTAATGCTTATTTTTTACGGACTGGCCTTGGTAAATGCCTCAAAATACAGCATAGGCGATATTCGGTATTTGGGCTATATTCAATTGGTTTTGGGCCTTATTGGTGCTGCATTTCCGGGCTATGGCTTTTGGCTTTGGGTTTTGGGTTTCGGCGTGATGCATATTGTATATGGAACTTGGATGTACTTTAAGTATGATTTGGAGTAGTTTTCAGTTGCATCAGCAATTAAACAAAACAAAAAAAATATTGTTACAACAACTCAATAACTTAACCCCAATAACTTTATAACCAAATAACTTAACAACTTAATAACCCAAAAACTTAATAACCCAATAACTTAATAACCCAATAACTTAATAACCCAATACCTTAACAACCCATAACCCCGCAAAGTGAGCCTCATCAACAACATAAACAAAGTTTTCGATCACCGCATTAGGTTGGGCATCATGTCTGTTCTAATGGTGAACGAGTATGCCGATTTTAATATGCTAAAAGAACTTTTGGATGTTACCGACGGCAATTTGGCTAGCCACACCAAAGCATTGGAAGCCGCTAAGTACATTCATGTTGAAAAACAATTTATTGGCAGAAAACCAAACACCCGCTACACCACTTCCAAATTGGGCGAACTGGAATTTAAAAAACATATTGACGCACTCGAAAAATTAATCAATAAACACTAACAAATAGAATTTTTTTTAACCTTTCACTTTGAAAAACAAAGTACTTTAAATTAATAAATCATGGAAAACACAAACGTACAACCGCAAAACAAATTTGGAAATTGGCTAAAAACATCCATTACGGCACGCATGCTCATGGTAGGGTTTTTAATTATCATTTTATTGATTCCCTTAAGCTACATCAATACCTTGATCAATGAACGTGCGCTACGCCAAAACGAAGTAGTAACCGAAATCAACGAAAAATGGGGCAACAACGTCTTGGTATATGGCCCTATGCTAAAACTGCCCTATAAAACGTATTCTGAAACCACCACGTTTAACGAAAAAACAAAAACCTATTTAAAGGAAACCCAAACCGTCATAAATTATGCCTATATTTTTCCGGAATCATTAAACTCGGATGTTAAAGTGAACTCAAAAAAGTTGAAACGGGGCAATTTTGAATCGGCCGTATTTTCAACAACCATGAACTTCTCAGGATTTTTCATACCTACCGATTTAACAGCCAAGGACATAAAAAACGACGATATTATCTGGGACAAGGCAACCGTTATCATTAAAACCTCTAACCTAAAGGGCATTAAAAGTGAGATGCAGTTGAAATTTGATAACGGCACCTATGCGTTCCAAACCAATTTTAACGATGCATCGCAAAATGGCGACCGGTATTTAGACGAACTGGAGTCGGATTTTATCAACACAAAAACCACTACAAGCACACAAAATACCAAGTTCAGCATTACCACGGTATTTAATGGTAGCGAGCAAATAGAGATAATCCCCATTGGAAAAACAACCAGCATGCAAATGACCTCCAATTGGGCCGACCCCAGCTTTATGGGCAACTACTTACCCAACGACGAAACCAAAAAAATAACAAAAAACGGGTTTAGCGCCCATTGGAACGTGCTGCACATCAACCGTGCCTTTTCGCAACAGCACCTAAACCATATACCAAACCTAAGCCAATTCGCATTTGGCACAAAATTCATGGTGATGGTGGATGAATACCAGAAAAGCGAACGCTCTGCGAAGTACGGTTTTTTGGTGATTGCGCTCACCTTTTTACTGTTTTTTTTAATTCAAACCCTTAGTAAAATAAACATTCACCCCTTTCAGTACTTAATGGTTGGGTTGGCACTTACCATGTTTTATACGCTTTTGGTTTCCATTTCCGAGCACAGTAATTTCCTAAAGGCCTATGTAATAGCGGGTATATCGGTGATCGCGCTCATCACGTTATACTCAAAATCCATCTTAAAATCCATAAAGTTCCCTGTATTTATCGGGTTGTCGCTATCGGCACTCTACACGTTCATATACGTTATCATCCAATTGGAAAACTATGCGCTTTTGGTTGGTAGCATCGGGTTGTTCCTCATATTGGGAATCGTTATGTTTGTATCCAGAAAAATAGATTGGAACAACGGCTAATTTTACAGGTTTTTTAGCGTTACCCCTGAATAAAAAATCGGGGGTTGCGTTTTGCATTACAATCCTTTTACCGAAAAGGGAAATAATATGTACTGCCCAGTTACAGTATTCAAGATTTCAATGATTTAAAAATTTATGAGTAACCGCTTATGCAACAACCATTAAAATGAAGCTCAACCAAACCTACCTTGCAATCACTTCCCTACTCTTTCTTATCGAAGTCGCGATAGCACTTTATTTAAAAACGGGATTTATTCGTCATACGTTTGGCGATTTTCTGGTGGTTATCCTTATATACTGTTTTATTAAAAGCTTTATGGAAATCCATTTCTTAAAACTTGCCTTAGCGGTGTGGCTGTTTTCCTTTTTAATAGAATTTTTGCAACTCACCAATATTTTAAACGCATTTCATTTACAGAACAACCTACTGGCAAAAACCATTTTGGGCAGTACCTTTAATGTGTTTGATTTAGTAGCCTATACTTTAGGGATTGGCGCGGTTTTGGTTGTTGAATACAAAAGAAATTTTACAGCAAATTAAAATTGACGTTTAAACAAGCCTTATCAATCCCTATTTTTTTCCTGAATGTGCCTAACAACGGCGGCGGCCGCATTTCTGGAAAGTAACCGTGGCAAAACGGCCAAAAATTTATTGAACCTACCGGGTATGGCATAGGTTTTCCCTTTTTGCATAGCATTATACCCATAGGCAGCCACAGCCTTTGCCGATGCCATATTGAAAGTGATTTTATTTTCGCACGAATGGGACGAAACCGTTTCTTGAAATGCAGTTTTTGTAGGCCCAGGACATAAGGCAGTAACGGTAACGCCCGTGCCTTTCAACTCGTTTGCAATCGCTTCAGAAAATGAAAGCATATAGCCCTTTGACGCGTAATAAATGGCCATTAAAGGCCCCGGTTGAAAAGCTGCCAACGACGACATATTCAAAATTTTCCCAGAACCGCGCCTTACCATACCCTCCAATACCAATTTGGTTAAATGGGTGGTGGTAACAATGTGTAGGTGCAGCATGTCGCACTCGCGCTCCCAATCGGTTTCCACAAACGAGCCATACAGGCCAAAACCTGCATTATTGATTAAAACATCGATAGGTTGATTGTTTATACTTTTAAGAATGGCCTCGGCGGCATTTTTTTCGCTTAAATCCTTTACAACGGTAACAACTTCCAGCAAAGTAGTTTTTTCAAGGGCTGATTTTGTCTTTTTTAAACATACGGCATCAATATCAACCAAAATCAATTTGTAGTCATCTTTTGCCAATAAAAGGGCCAATTCGTAACCCAAACCCGATGCTGCTCCTGTAACTAAAGCTGTTTTAGACATTAAAATTTTATGGTTTGTAGATTGTAAATCTATTGTTTTTCAATTAAAAAACCTTTTATTTTTAAAATCGTTTACAAGGTTTCTTAATTCGAGTGATTATTTAAGAAGGAATGTTTGCCATTTTTAAAAATTGGAATGGTTTTTGAAATATCTTATTAGAATTTGCTAAGGATTTGAAACGTTTTTTTGATACCTTTGCAGCCCGCGTTAAGGGTTGAAGCGGCATCCTTTTTAAAAATAAGAGTACCGTTAACATTGTACAAGATTGAATTTGTAGAATTGCCACGTGCTTTGTACGGGCAATGACGTTTTTAAAAAGATATAGCGGAAAACCTGACGCATCCCGAAAGCTATCGGGATGGGTAACGCCCAAATTACTAATTTATTGATAACGGGGTCGACTGGTTTTGACAGCGAGATTAATTGAACGGTAAGCACGTCGTGTAATGATTTTGAGACACGTAAAAGGCTAAATCGAACTTTAAACGGCGAGAATAACTACGCTTTAGCTGCTTAATCTGAATAAAGTAAGATAGGCCTAGTCCCGCAAGGCGGGAAAGCTAAATGTCTCCGGAAAGCCTTGGTTAACGGCGTTCTTTTTTGAGGCATCGTAAAAGTTAACATAGATTGGGTAGTGCTTTGATGCCCTTTCGAAATTTAAAAAGCTAAGTGGTAACTAGGTTGTCTTTAACCAGGTTGCCATCGAAAACCCAAGAAAAGAATACACGTGTAGAAAGCCCTTTGGTTACTTGTTTGGACCCGAGTTCGAATCTCGGCGACTCCACAGAAAAAAGCTTAATAATCGACTGATTATTGGGCTTTTTTGTTTTTTAAATCCACCATTAAACACTTATAGGTTTTTGGTTATCAGGCGAAACGAAACATTTCCATAAATACATTCGGCTTAAGTGTGCATTAATTGATGGGTATTCCATTTTTCTATTTTAAGCTTCCTTGATTCATTTAGTAACCCGCTTTTGTTGGGATTCTATAAGTAATTTAAAAAATCATGTAAATCTAAACCTGTCCCAAGTGTGTAATTTTAGCCCAAAATATGCGAGTGAAACTATGCCTAAAAATACATCACATTCAGCCAAATCTATGTTAAACCTTTCCGCTTTAACAACATGGGTAATAGATAAAAGCAGTAGGTTTTTTATAGACATTGCCCATGCTATGGCGTATTTAAAAACCGTTTTGAAGAATGTGATAACGAAGCCATTTGAGTTTCAGGAATTTTTAAAGCAATGCTATCAAATAGGCAATAAATCTATTGGGTTGGTTTCCATTACAGGCTTAATTGTGGGCTTGGTCTTAACCATACAGTCGCGCCCCCCTCTGGTTGATTTTGGTGCTGTGGCCATGTTACCGGGCATGGTTGCCATTTCCATCATCAGGGAAATGGGCCCCGTTATTACAGCATTAATCTGTGCCGGCAAAATAGGCTCGAGTATGGGTGCCGAACTAGGCTCCATGCGTGTAAGCAAACAAATTGATGCCATGGAAGTATCGAACACAAACCCTATAAATTTTCTGGTTGTACCCCGGGTTCTTGCAGCTACCACCATGATTCCGTTACTAACACTTTATGCCGATGCCATTGGTATTTTTGGGAGTTGGTTGGGCATAAATATTAAAGACAATATTACCATAGCACTGTTTTTAAATCAAGCCTTTACACAGGTAGATTTTATGGATATTTTTCCAGCTGTAATCAAATCGTTTTTCTTTGGGGCCGTTATTGGCTTAGTGGGCTGTTATAAAGGTTACCATGCAGGGAGAGGCACCGAAAGTGTTGGTGTTGCAGCAAATTCGGCGGTTGTAACCTCTTCTTTATTGTTAATAATTGTCGATTTAATTGCCGTACAAATAACCGATTTGCTATAATGGAAAAACAAGCACATACCATTATTGATATTAAGAACCTTAAAAAAAGTTTTGGAAACCAAAAAGTTCTTGATGGTGTTACATTGCAATTATTTGAAAAGGAGAATTTGGTGGTGCTCGGTAAATCCGGCTCGGGAAAATCGGTATTGATTAAATGTATCGTGAAACTTTTAAGGCATGACGAAGGGAGCATTACGGTGGGCAACTATGAGTTAACCAATATTAGTGAAGACGATTTAATGCAAGTTAGAAAAAAAATAGGCTTTTTGTTTCAAGGGGCTGCACTTTACGATTCTATGACCGTACGCGAAAACCTAACTTTCGCACTTTCACGATTGAACAAGGAATTTTCGAAAAACGACATACAAAACAAAATTGTGGAAGCCTTGGAAAATGTTGGCTTGCCCGATTCCATCGATAAAATGCCCTCAGAATTATCGGGTGGCATGAAAAAAAGGATTGGTTTAGCAAGAACATTGGTGGTAAACCCAAAAATTATTTTGTACGATGAGCCCACAACGGGGCTAGACCCCATAACTTCCAACGAAATAAGCCATTTAATAAACGACACGAAAACAAAATTCAACAATGCATCCATTATTATAACCCACGACATCAATTGTGCAAAAACCGTAGCCGATAGAATAGCCATGATCAAGGACGGAAAAATATACAAGGAAGGCAGCTTGCAGGATTTTTTAAACGACACAGACCCTTACATCCAATCATTTTTTAAATAAAAATTTATGAAAACAAACGCATATAAAATAAAATTAGGGATTTTTGTCACCTTCGGGCTTTTGATTCTATTTGTAATCATCTTCTTCATTGGAAGCAACCAAAATTTATTCCGTTCCAAATTTGAAATCAATACCCATTTCCGTAATGTAAGCGGACTACAAATTGGTGGTGAGGTGCGTTTTTCGGGTATATCAGTAGGAACAATTGAAAACATTGAAATTATTAATGATTCTACTGTAAATGTAACGGCACTGTTGGACCAGCATGTAAAAAAATTCATAAAACAAGATAGCAAAGCATCCATTACAGCATCGGGGGTTATTGGCGATAAAATTTTAATGATCTCACAAGGAAGCCCAAATTCATCGGAAATTAAGGCCGGTGCTTCCATTAAATCCATAGAACCTGTTGAGTTTGACGACATCCTTTCGTCTATTAAAATTTCAGCAGAAAATGCCGAGGTAATCACCGACGAACTGGCCACCATGCTTATTGACATCAATGAAGGCGAAGGCACTTTGGGCAAGTTATTAAATGATGAAGATGTTGCCAAGGATATGGAACAGACCATGGAAAATTTAAGACAAGGCTCTAAAGGCTTACAACAAAATATGGAAGCCGCCAAACATAATTTCTTGTTAAGGGGCTATTTTAAAAAGAAAGAAAGAGAAAAGGAAAAAGCTAGAAAAGAAGCAGAAGAAGCCGCAAAAAAGCAAGCGGATAAAAAATAGTTTTAAACATTTAAACCCAAAATAAACATATTCAAAAAGCCAACAATAAGTATTTAACCATTTTATTTACCAACTATTTTAAGTCGGTTTTAATATTCTGGCAACCAAAAAAATTAAAACCGGACTTAACCATACAGATCCATGCCTCTTAAAACGCAAAAAACTACCATTTAATTTTTGTGAGTTAAAAATGGAATGAATTGAGGTATTCTTTAAAACAACGGCACTATATCTTTGATGAATAAAAAATAAAAAATAAAAAATATGAAAACTTTAAAACACATATAGGCACTTTGTATCCTTATAGCGACCCTTGGTGCCACTGCACAAAACGACAAAGAAAAAAAAATAATGGCAGATGCCGAATATGCAAAAAAAACCTTATTGGCTAAAGACGCTGGACTGGATAAATTTTTTAAAAACGCCTCTGGTTATGCCATTTTTCCTAACGTTGGAAAAGGCGGATTAATTATTGGCGGTGCCAGTGGCAATGGCGTTTTATACGAAAATGGCGTTGCTGTGGGCATGACCAGTTTGAAAAAAGTGAACATTGGCCTTCAAGCAGGTGGGCAAGCCGTGATAGAGGTTATCTTTTTTGAAACCGATGCCGCTCTGGAAAAGTTTAAAAATGCCAACTATGAATTTTCTGCTGAAGCTTCCGCAGTGATAGCCGAAGAGGGAAAATCTGAAAATGCCAGTTATTCCGATGGGGTTATGGTTATTGCTTTACCCAAAGCCGGTTTAATGGCCGATGCCTCGGTTGGAGGTCAAAAATTTGAATATCACCCGTTTGTTAAATAGTTTTTTTTTTGAAAAGGGAAGCCAGCGTTTGTCGGCTTTTTTTCTTAATATCCATCCACAAAAAAACCCTTAAAGCCTTTTTGCGTTAAACGTATGCCCACAAAAAAATTCAGCATTAAACACTTACCATCGCTCCTTAAAGAAACCTTTAAAGCGTGGAATACCGACCAACCTTTTCGGTTAAGTGCCGTTATAGCCTATTATGCCGTACTATCGCTTCCGGGACTTTTGGTGATCATCATCAATTTTGTGGGTTCGGTTTGGGGCGTTGATATTGTTCAGGGCCAGTTAACCCAAGAAATATCAAAGGCTTTAGGAAGTGATGCCGCAGAATCCATTAAAACCATGATGATGGAAACACAAACAGACGGCAAAAGTACCATAGCAACCCTTTTGGGCATTGCCACCCTTATTTTTGGTGCCACTGGGGTTTTTTATCATTTACAACTTTCATTGAACGAAATTTGGCAAATAAAACCCAATGAAAACACGGGCTTTTTAAAAATGCTTTTAGATCGGGCTCGAAGTTTTGCCTTCATACTTGCCATTGGGTTTTTATTGCTAATTAGTTTTATAGTAACCACGGCCATATCAGCATTAAACAATTATATAAAAAGTATATTGCCCGATATTATTGTTTACATCGCTTTTATTTTTGATATTGTAGTGTCTATAAGCATTATAACCGTGCTATTTGCGTTGTTGTTCAAATACCTGCCCGATGCCCGGATAAAATGGAAAACCGTTTGGGTAGGTGCGCTTATAACTTCAATTTTGTTTGTGTTTGGAAAATTTTTAATGGGTCTGTATTTTGGTGAAGCGAACCCAGGCTCCACTTATGGCGCTGCGGGCACCATTGTATTAATACTGCTTTGGGTATCCTATTCGTGCTTAATTTTATTTTTTGGTGCAGAATTTACATGGGTTTACGCCAAACGCTATGGGTTGGGCATTCAGGCCAGTTTTAAATCACACCTTCAAGAATCGAAAAGAGAAGTTGATAAAGCATAAAAAAACCTCCATTTTTCAAAATAGAGGTATTTCTAATATCCGATTTTAAAATCAATACTACCACGATTCAATTTCCTTTTTCAAATCTTCTTTTTTCTTTCCTGTTTTTTCTTGCAGTTTTCCTAACATTTCATCAAATTTCCCTTCAGAATAGGTCATATCGTCATCGGTTAAGTCGCCATATTTTTGTTTGAACTTTCCTTTTATTTGTTTCCATTTTCCTTCTAATTGATCCTTGTTCATAATTTCAAATTTTAAATTAATTATTATTTTTCCGTATAGTAAAATTAAAGGTTTCTGCTGTGCATTATTAACCCAAAAAAATCATTTATTAACCCTATGCTATTGCATTTAATGTTTTTAGGTCAATATTTTATGTTTTCAGGCTAATAGCTTTGTATCTTTATTTTAAAATTTGTATGTTGAATTTCAACACATTAAGTATCATTTTAAAATACAAAAACCATGGCAAAACCACGTATAAAAAATGAAGAGCAGTATGAAGCACTTCTTGAAAAAGGGTATAGTAAGGAAAAATCGGCACGCATTGCCAATACGCCCAATGCCGGCAAAAAAGGCGGCAAAGCAAAACCCTACGAGCAATGGACCAAAAGCGCGCTTTATGAACAGGCAAAAAAAGTGGGCATTACGGGGCGCTCCAAAATGGACAAAGCAGAACTCATCCATGCCCTTAGAAACAATTAGCTTCAACTTCAATGCCAATCGTTCGTATAAATGAAACCTTGCACACAATGATAAATCCAAAAATAATACGCCAAATCTTCACCTTATTATTGATTTTTATTTTGGGTGGTTTAATCTTCTGGGAAATTATCCCCTACTTTTCAGGTGTTTTGGGAGCCATCACTCTGTATGTTTTGCTTAAAGGTTTCATGGCCAAACTGCTAAAAAAGGGATGGAACAAAAATGTTGCGGCAGCCTTACTTATGTTCCTGTCTTTCATCTGTATTTTAATCCCTATTTCTGGGGCAGTTCTGTTATTGGGCAACAAGATAGGCAAAGCGGCGCAAAACTCTGAAAGAGTGATTACTGCGCTTAAAGCACAATTAAAAAACTGGGAGCATTATTTAAACTTTAACTTAACCGACCAATTGGATGCCACTTCCATTTCCAATACGCTCACAAAAAGCATCAGTGGCATTTTAGGGGGCACTTTCAATACATTTATTGCTGTTTCTATTATGTATTTCTTATTATTTTACATGCTTACAAATAAAAAGAAGCTCCGCGAAATTTTAATTGATTACATCCCCATTGGCAACGATAACCTTCAGGCCTTGGGTACAGAAATAAACCAAATGGTTCGCGCCAATTCCTTGGGCATCCCACTAGTTGCCATTGCACAAGGTGTTGTGGCCCTTATTGGGTTTTTAATTTTTGGCGTTGATAATCCATTTTTTTGGGCAGTAGTAGTAACCATTGGCTCCATGATCCCGTTTGTTGGCAACTTGTTAGGCACGATTCCTGTGTTTATATTGGCACTCTCCAATGGCAACACCTTTCAAGCGTGGGGCGTTTTAATATATGGTTTGGTGGTGGTTGGACTAACCGACAACCTCATACGCTTATATGTGCTTCGGAAATTGGATGATGTCCATCCACTCATCACCCTATTGGGAGTGATAGTAGGTATTCCGCTTTTTGGCTTTATCGGGTTGGTATTTGGCCCTTTGCTCATCAGTTTATTTTTGTTAATCGTACGCATTTACAAGAAAGAATATGCACTAGAACACAAGGATAGGCTATAATAACGCTTGTTATTTGAGTTAAGAATGGTTGTATTTCAGTTAATGAAAAATGGCTAAAAACCTTAAATTTCAACTTACAATTTTAGGTTAAATCCATTTTAAAAAAACTATATGGCACGAGCACAACATGAAAAAATCGCTGATACCGAATACAATATATTTACGCTTATAGAGCAAAGGTACAGTCCGCGCACATTTAAAAACGAACCCATAAAAGAAGAACATTTAGACAAGTTGTTTGAAGCAGCACGCTGGTCGGCAAGTTCCAACAACATACAACCATGGCGTTTTATTTATGCCGAAAAAGGGTCGGAAGCTTACCAAACCATTTTTGATTGTTTAAGCGATTTCAATAAAAAATGGGCAAATAACGCACCGCTTTTAATGCTTTCGGCCTATAAGGAAAAAACCGAAGATGGTACGGAAAATTTCCACGCGCTTCACGATTTGGGCTTAAGTCTGGGCACCATGACCATGCAAGCACAATATTTAGGTATTGCGCTGCACCACATGGCTGGGGTGGATTGGCAACAGGCGCAGCGTGCATTTCAAGTGCCCGAAGGCTACCATATTACCACGGCCATAGCCATTGGATATTATGGAGGCGATTTAAGCATTTTGCCCAATGATTTGCAACACCAAGAAACAAAACCCCGCAGCAGAATGCCCTACAAACAATTTGCTTATAAAAATACCTGGGGCTGAACAGAGAAAAGAATACTAATTTTTAAAAAAAATGTTATGAAAATAGGAATTATTGGCAGTGGAAACATTGGAGGAAACTTAGGAAAACATTGGGCAAAAGCTGGTCATCAAGTGCTTTTTAGCTCTAGGCATCCCGAAAAATTAAATAATTTGGTGATGGAAGCCGGTGAAAATGCCAAGGCGGTAAGTGTTACCGAGGCTTTTGAAGCAAATGCCGATGTGTATGTACTGGCAATGCCCTTTAAGGCCATTGGTAAAATAGCCGAAATGTATGCCGGGGAATATGGCAACAAAATTATTATTGATGCCACAAACCCTTATCCGGAACGGGATGGTGAAGTGGCGCAAAAAGTTAGGGATGCCAATTACAACGCTTCCGAATATACGGCCATGAAATTTGCTACGGCCAAAACAGCGAAAGCATTCAATACTATTTATGCGGCACATTTACGCGACCGTGCTTTTCAAAACACCAACAAATTAACCGTTCCTTTTGCCGCACAAGATACTGATAGCAAAAACGTTACACAGAAATTAATAGAAGATATTGGTTTTGATGCGCTGTATGTGGGCCATTTAACCGATAGTGGCATTATGGACCCCGATAGGGAAATTTATGGCAAATCCTTAACCAAAAGCGAACTACAATCGTTGGTCGATGCTTTTAGAAAGCTATAAGGTGACACCATTACAATTGCAAAGCGCATAGTAACTTCATCGAGTTCTAAAGCTCATCATAATGTTTAAAAATTAGGGCGTTCAACAAAATATTAAACCGTAAATAACCTTTTAATTAAAATATCTGGTATGGAGTTAGAAATTATTTTAATGTTCGTTGTGCTGTTGGTTACCATACTATTTTTTGTTTTTGAAGTTTTTCCGGTTGATAAGATTGCCTTTTTCATTATCATATCGCTTATTTTATTGGGCTTGGTGTCGCCAGAAGAAGGCATTAGTGGCTTTTCAAACGGTGCGACCATTGCGGTTTTGGCCCTTATGATTTTAGCGATTGCGATGGAAGAAAATGGCGTTATCCATTGGCTTACCTCTGGTATGGGAAAAATAAAGGCGTTGCCGCTTCTTATCATGGCGCCCATTTTCATGTTTGTTACCGCCAGTATTTCAGCATTTATAAGCACAACGGCCGTAGTGATTGTTTTTATTAAAATGATTCATCAGCTTTCAGAAAAGTACAACATTCCGCAATCAAAACTACTTTTGCCCATTTCGTTTGCAGGTATTTTAGGTGGTTCGTGTACTTTAATGGGCACCTCAACAAACCTGATCGTGAATTCGGTTTCAACAAATTTGGGTGCCGAAAAATTAGGGTTTTTCGAGTTTTCATTCTTAGGCATCATTTTTCTGGTTATTGCCGTTGTCTATTTAACCGTTACCTTACGGTGGTTGCCCTGGAGCACCAATACCAACCTAAACCAAGATTATAAAATTGATAGCTATATTACCAAGGTGCGCATTAACCCCGATTCTGAACTTGTTGGGAAAAAAATAATCGATAGTTTTCTATACAACAATCCGGAGGTGTCGCTGTTAAAACTTACGCGCAATTACCAGGTTCACAGTTCGCCTGGAAAATACATTACCTTAAAAGCGGATGACGAGCTTCTTTTAATGTGCAATTTGGAAAATTTAGCGCGCATCAATACCTCAGAAAATTTGAGTATTGTAGAAGAACCCTCAACAGAAAAAGACGATACGGTTGCTGGTGAAAATGAAAAGCCACAAGACATGGAACAGCGCGTTTTTGTAGAGCTTTTAATGCTTCCGGGGGCTTCCCTACTTGGTAAAACCTTGGGGAGTTTGCGAAGTTTTATGATGCAAGATGCCATCCCAATTGCCATTAAAAAAAGGAAAACGCTGGTTAACAGTGAAGAACGCATGGTACGAAGTAATAAAAACAGGTTGAAATTAAAAACCGGCGACCGTTTGTTGATAGAAATTTCAAAAGAAAAATTATACACATTGGAAGACATGGAAAACGTTGTTATCCTTCAGGAATTTGATGGCGTACAAGGTGTTTCAAAATTTAAAACCTACTTTTCGTTAGGCGTTTTAATAGTGGTTATTGGTTTGGCGGCAACGGGCCTATTATCTATTTTGGTAAGTGCCCTAGCGGGTGTTTCGTTATTGCTTCTCACCAAAAACCTAGATTTGAACACCGTGTATAAAAAAGTAAATTGGCAAATTTTTTTCTTATTGGCGGGCATGATTCCTTTAGGGGTTGCCATGCACAATACAGGGGCCGATATGTGGATTTCGGAAAAATTATTGTATCTTCTTAGCGGCCTGCCACATTATGCGATTATTGGCACGTTGTTTTTGGTTACCATGTTAATTAGCGGGGTTGTTAGCAATAATGCCACGGCCGTAATTATGACGCCCATAGCCATTTCGGTGGCCCAGGGCATGAACCTGGAATTTAAGCCTTTTATCCTTGCCATTATGTTTGCGGCCAATTTTAGCTTTTTCACACCCGTTGGCTACCAAACAAACACATTGGTATATGCTATTGGTAATTATAGGTTTAAGCACTTTTTAGTGATTGGCGGGTTTTTAAGTTTGATATTATGGCTTACGGCCACCTTTTTATTAACCAAAATGTTATGATTATTATGATGGATAAATTTTCAATTGAAGATGCCTTAAGCAAATTATGGGACAAATTAGATGGTTGGTTGGAAGCCATTATTTTAAGGTTGCCAAATATTTTATTGGCTATCCTCATCATGGTAGCAACCTATTTCATTGCACGTGGCGTAAAAAAACTGATGCTTAAATTTTTATTGGGGCGCATTGGCCAAAAATCCATTCAGGATATCATGGCTAAAATTGTTTTTATAAGCATCCTCATTGTTGGCTTTTTTATGGCACTTGGGGTTTTAGAGCTCAATAAAGTGTTAACAAGCATTCTTGCCGGTGCCGGTGTTTTGGGGTTGGCAATAGGGTTGGCCCTTCAAGGTACCTTAAGCAACACGGTGGGCGGTTTGGTGCTGTCCTTCATGCCTAAAATACGCATCAACGATTATATTGAAACCAATGAAGTTAAGGGTTTTGTATCTGAAATTAGCCTGCGCAACATTACCCTACGGCGAACCGACAACAACTACACCGTTGTGCCAAATTCAAAATTCGTAGAAAATGCGTTTACCAATTATTCCATAAGCAAACGAAGCAGGATTTCGGTAAGCTGTGGCGTTGGGTACGAAAGCAACCTGCAAGAAGTTGAGGACTTGGTAACCCAGATCCTAACCGAAAATTTTGAACAACAACACGGTGAGGCCGTTGAATTTTACTTTACCGAATTTGGCGATAGCGCCATCAATTTCATGGCCCGTTTTTGGATAGACATGGTAAAAAACAAAGAAGTTTATGCCGCCAAACATAAAGCCATAAAACTTATCAAAGCACAATTTGACGCTAAGGGTATCAATATCCCATTCCCCATTAGAACGTTGGATTTTGGAAAAAACAAACTACAATTTGAAACCAAGGACAAAATTGAATGACCCTTATCCACTAATAAGGTTACGCACGACCCCAGATGTTCCTGTTCCCAATTAAAAGCCGTAAACTGTTGACCAAACAATTTATAGCGTTAAATACAAATTTAATTGGGTCAAGCCTATTGGGTAATTTTATTCAACTTTGAAATATCATCTTGAAATTCTGTTGTTTGGGATATTTCAAGGAAAATTAAAAAATTCAAGTTATGGAAAGTGAATTTGCGAAAAACGAAAAGGATTACATAAAAATTTACCAGAAAAAAGGCTTCGAAGCTAACTTTTGTATGGAAAATGAGATGCTAATCAATTCGGCATCAAAAAAGGCCTACCGCCCTGAGGATGTTTACATTGTTGCAGAGCATCGGTACGAAGGTATGAGCGACCCATCCGATATGTCCATTTTATACGTTATTGAAACCAATGAAAACGAAAAAGGCACTTTTTTGGCCGCTTATGGGCCCACTGCCGATACCGAATCGGCGGAATTCTTCAACAACATACCCAAAACCAATGTATCCAACAGAGAGAACATCAATAAATAAAACGGTATCGAGTGCTTATCGTGCTTTCTATTCTTAAAAAACAAAGGTTCCCACTTTCTATTCAAAGTACCTTAGCAGGCTATAAAATCCTTCAGTTTTCTTGTCATTTTATTTTTTTCAAATTATTATTTTATCAAATTAATCGTATATCTTTAGTGTTTCATTATTTGTTTTTAACAAAACGTCTTGTAAAAAATAAAGAAAATGAGGTTTACCTGTACCCGTTCGCGGTGTAGGCGTTATTCTTTTAATTGCAAATAAAAAACACGAAAGTGCATGGAAAAATCTATATTTCATATATTCTTGACCGACGATGATGATGATGACCGCCTATTTTTCAGTGAAGTGATCGATGAAATTTGCACCGAAACATCATTAAAACTTTTTAACGACGGGCAAGAACTAATGGACTACCTCCTGCTTCCCGATAGTGTGCTTCCTAACCTGTTGTTGCTCGATTTGAATATGCCAAAAAAAAATGGCATGCAGTGTTTGTGCGAGATACGAAGCAATCCCAAACTAAAAGATTTGTTTATTGCCATCTATTCAACTTCCTCATCAGAAAAGGACATTGACGAAACTTATGCAAATGGAGCAAATATTTACCTGAATAAGCCCAATAGTTTTGGTAAATTACGCGAAATGGTCGAGAAAGTGCTGCAATTGGATTTCAAGTTTCACAACGCCAACCTTTGTAAAAAAACCTTTCTGTTCCGTAACTAATTTATTATGGATTTTAAACGTGTTTATACTTCCTCAAAAACGTATATCATTTTATTAACTGCTGCCTTGGCGCTTCTCTTATTTGTTTCTGGAGTGGCGTATAAGCAAATAATCCGCATGCAACAATCGGCCGACATGGTTACACATTCTTTTCAAATGTATAACGCCATAAGTCACCTATCGGCCCATTACACCCAGGCAGAATCGGAAGCATTTAGGAACCAACTCCTTAAAAACGATTCGCTTAACAGCGTTTTAAAAAATTACAGGCAAGAAGGTGCTTCCATAATCGACAGTTTGACTGTTTTAACAAGCAATGATGCCGCACAACGAAAACGCCTCAACAGGCTAGATTCCTTGCTTCACATTCTATACAGCCAACTTCACATATTAAGCATGGGTGCTACTGATGGACAAGAAAATACCCTTCAGGATATGCAAGCCCAAAAGGAAAAAATCAATGCAACCCTTCATCAAATTAAAAGCCTAAAAAGCACCATACAATCTGAAGAAGATTATTTGATGCTGCAACGCCATGCCAATTACAACTCCCATAAATATTTGGCACCCTTAACCTTGCTTTGTTTATCGTTTTTTGCGCTATTTATAACGTTTGCCTCGTTTTTGCGCATTTACAGCAATAAAATTAGAATTCGGAAGTCGGAAGCTTTTTTAAAGAGTGTACTGGCAACTACCGATAATATTGTAAATTATTACGAACCACAATTTGATGCGGAACGAAACATTGTTGACTTTAAAATCATTTTTGCCAATGCCTGCAATCGCGATTATTTAGGACTGGAACCCGATGCCATTATAGACAAACCCATTTCAGCAGTACCCGAGCTGCAAACTTTGAATGGCGAAAACAACAACCTAGCTATAAGTTACCTTAAACAAACCAAAGTAAATTTTACGCAGCAAGTAGTGGTAAATGGTGAGAATTTATACTTCCAAGTATTTGCGACCCCTTTAAACACCGGTATTTTACTAACCGCCAGAAATATTACCGCTGAAGAAAAAACAAAAAACGAACAGTTGGTTTTAAAAAACCGTTTGGAGGAACAAAATTTAATGCTGCTTGATAACCGCGCTTTTTTAGGAAATGTTTTTAGGAGCATTTCGCATGTGGTGATGCATTTTTCAAGCATAAGAAATGCCGAGGGCAGCATTGTAGATTTTGAAATATTGTTTGTTAATGATAGAATAAACCCCATTACGGGCGATTTGCCAGAGGTGATAAAAAACAAACGGATATCGCAAGTATTCCCAAGCGTTATGAAATCGGGGGTTTTTGAACATTTGGTTAAAGCCATTGAAACCAACAAACACCAAGAATACGAAACGCCCTATATTAAAAACGGCGTAACGCATTGGTTTGGCGCCAAAGCCATTAAACTAGGCGACGGCGTAACCATTACAACACATGAAATTACACAAGAAAAAATAAAGGAAAAGGAATTGTTGGACCTTAACGAACAACTGCTCGTTCAAAATTCTATATTAACAAATGCGGAACGTCTAGCCAAAATAGGCAGTTATTTATGGCATTTGGATACCGGACTTTCTGAAATTTCGACCAATTTTTATAACATTTTGGGGCTTGAAACCGATGCCTTTCAATTTAATTTGGAAAAATTCCGTGAATTTATCCATCCCGATGATCTTGAATTTTTTGATAATTTAACCGACGATTTAATAAAAACCCAAGTTGCCAAAGAACATATTTACCGCATAATTACCAAACAGGGCACCATAAAATACTTAAAAAGTAGCGGCCAATTTATAGACAAAAACGGCAAAAAAGTTATGGTAGGTGTTGCGCAGGATGTTACCGAAAATGTAAAAGCCGAAGAGGTACTGCGGCTTAAAAACAGGGAATTGATGCGTTCTAATACCGAACTGGAATCCTTCAACCGGGTTTCTAGCCACGATTTACAGGAACCTTTACGGAAAATACGCTTGTTCATTTCAAGGATTGAAGACAAAGAAAAAGACCATTTATCAGAAAGCAGTACCGAATATTTTAACAAAGTGAAGAAGTCGGTTGAACGCATGCAGGCCCTCATTCAAAATTTATTAACCTACTCGCGAATAGATAGCAGCCAAAAGGATTTTGAAACAATAAACCTAAACGAAACCCTTGAAAAAGTTATCGAAGATCTAAGTACCAGCATTAAAGATGCCAATGCAAAAATAACTCATGATAACCTTCCCGAAATTGAAGGGGTAACCTTTCAAATGGAACAATTGTTTACCAATTTAATTTCCAATGCCCTAAAATATAAAAAACCGACTAGTGCAACCAGCATAAAGATTGGTTATAAAAAAGTGGTAGCCTTAAACATTTCTGTACCTTTTATAAAAACCAGCAAACTTTACCATCAAATTTCCATAGTTGATAATGGCATTGGTTTTGAACCCGAGTATGCCGAAAAAATATTTGAAGTCTTCCAAAGGCTTCACCAAAAAAATGAATACTCTGGAACCGGTATTGGACTTGCCATTTGCAAAAAAATAATCGAGAACCACAGTGGCCATATTCACGCCATTGGAAAACCCAATGAAGGAGCATCCTTTATTATTTATTTACCGTTTTAAACGTTTTCTTAATAGGCACTATAAACAATGCCTCTTTTAATTGAATTTCCCCTAACAAAACATTTGCTTCAAGCAACTTGGTTTATTGAGCTTATTTCCACATACTTTATTCTTAAAATCTAATAGTTACATAACATAAATCAAAAATTGTGTAACATAAAGCAACGCATTGGTAGCGATATTTGTAATGCTAGCAAATCGTGCATTTGTCAAAAAAAAAACTAATAAGGAAAAGTAAAAATAAGCATCATGAGAACAGCATCCATTAAATCTACAACTATTGAAGCCATGTTTAGCCAGTTAAAACTAAACTTAGGGGGCTTTTTGGCAAACGATGCCAATGAACATGTTTTGGAAATTGAAAACGAAATAGGCAAAGGCAAAATACAGGGCGTTTCGTTTAAAGGAGGCATTTCGTATTTGGAATTCCACATGGTTTTCTTTGATGATTTGAGGTTATCCATTTACACGCCCGAAAGAAATCCTGTTTATTTTACCTATTGTTCTAAAGGAAGTTTAGAGCATAGTTTTGGTTTTGAAAGTGAAAAAAGAACATTGCAAAGTTTTCAAACCGGCATCATAGCAAGCCAACAAGAAACCGACCAAGTGCTCTATTTCAAAAAAAATGAACTTTTAAAAATTACCCTCATTACAGTTCAAACCGATTTTAAAACAACTACTTCTGCACATGGAGAACTCAAGGACAAACTGCGCAAAACATTTTTTAAGGAGAATTCCAGAGAAAATTTTGTGTATATAGGCTCGCACAATTTAAAAATTGCTGAAAAAATTCAACAGTTAAATGCTATTTCACAAGAAGACATTGTACGAAGTCTTTTAATTAAAGGTTTGGTACACATGATATTGGCCCTTGAAATTCAGCAACACAATGATGATATGAACAACCTGGAAAACGCCACAGGTTCCTTAAACATGAGAGAAATGGACACCATAAAAGAAGCTTCTACTTATGTAGAAAATAACTATGACGCACAACTGTCTATTACAGAGTTGTGCAGCCAATTTGGCATTTCGCCATCGAAACTTCAGGAAGGTTTTAAATTAATGCACGGACGAACCGTTACGGATTATATAAGGGATGTACGCGTTTGTAAAGCGGAAGAATTAATTAAAAACACCGATTTGAACATTTCGGAAGTGGTTTATAGTATTGGCATCACAAGTAGAAGCTATTTTTCCAAAATATTCAAGGCCAAATACAATTGCAGCCCCAAGGAATATAAAGACTCCCAAAAAATAATGGCTTTTTCAGCTTGAAATTTCCTAAAACCAAACCCTCACCTGCAACGTGAGGTTTTTTTTGTGAATTGGTGTTATTCAAAGTTTATATAAAATCTTCGCCTTCGGTGGTTTTGGTAATGTTTGGCGGCTCGCTTTGAAACCCTTTTTTTAAACCTGCAGAATCCACATCAAAAAATTTCAAAATAGCCGTTCGTTGGTTAACCTGCATCACACGGTGGCCGTTAACCGCAATGGGCCTTTGCAGCACCAAAGGGTTGTTGTTCACAATTTTAATCCAGTCATCAGCATCAAAATTATCGAAATTTTCAATCGTTTCGTTCTCAACAAACTCCAGATTAAATATTTCATTAAAAGGGAGTTCCAGTTGTTCGGCAATTTCTACCCAAATGGTATCACCCAGTTTTTCTTTGGCTATATCAATGGTCTCAATTTTTTTATCGGCGGCCTGTACATAGCCCAACACCTGCTTTCCTAATGGTGATAAAGAACTGTAAATAAGGGTTATTTGTTTTTTGTTACGCGCTAAAATGGACATAATTTCATGTTTTATATAGTGTACTACCTGTTTAATACATCCATTAAAGTTACATTTTTACCAACAACTTAGTAATGTAAACAAATAAATTATTGATGCAATTGATGGCCAGACCAGAAAATATTGATTCCGTTAAAAATCTTTGTTTTTGAGCAAAAACAACCCCATAACTTTTTGTAATTTCAAGATTATCAATACATTATTAATTAAAAAGCAGAAAAAAATGACGTTAGAGAATAAAAAAGCAGCCATTTTGGCAACCGATGGATTTGAGAAATCGGAATTATTTGAACCCTTAAAAGCACTTAAAAATGCGGGTGCTACGGTACATATCATTTCCAACAAACTGGGCGAGATTAAAAGTTGGGATAAAACCAATTGGGGAAAAGCTATAAACGTAGATAAAAAAATTAACGATGCCAATGAAAGTGATTATAATGCCCTGGTACTTCCCGGAGGTGTAATGAACCCAGATTTATTGCGCATTCAGCCTGAAGCATTACACTTTGTGAAGCGTTTTTTTGAAAGCGGCAAACCTGTTGCGGCCATTTGCCATGCGCCCTGGCTTTTAGTAAGTGCCGGCGTTATAAAAAACAGAAAAGTAACGTCGTACAAAAGTATTAAAGACAATGTTGTAAACGCTGGAGCCCACTGGGTTGATGAAGAAGTGGTGGTTGACAACGGTTTGGTAACCAGCAGAAACCCCGGTGATTTGCCCGCCTTTTGCAATAAAATTATTGAAGAGATTAAAGAAGGCAAACATGCGAAACAAACGGCTTAAATTTTAATTAAGTACTTGTACCTTAATGATAATAAACCCTAATTAATAGCAGCTAAGTTGAGCATAAAAAAATAGCGACAGCACTAAAATTTTATGCTCAACAAAGCTAAAACCATTTAAGAATTTAAAAAATATAAATTATGAGCTTAACACGCGATTACAGTAGTTGTATAGAAGCTTGCCAACAATGTTTTATTGATTGCCAAAACTGTTTGGTAGAAATGGCAGGCAAAAAAAGTATGAACAGTTGCCCTAAGTGTTGTTTGGAATGTGCCGAGGCCTGCTTAATATGCATAAGGTTTATGGTTGCAGATAGCGCATTTGTAAAAAAATATTGTGGCATTTGTGCAGAAATATGCGAATGGTGCGCCGAACAATGCCAACAACACGACCATGAGCACTGTAAAAAATGTGCCGAATCATGCATTAAATGCGCACAAGAATGTCGCAGACACGCCGCATAAATTCATGGAATTAAAACATAAATAAAATGAACGATAAAAATTTAACAAGAAACAGAGAAGGACTAAACAAAATAAGGCAACTTATTGATGTCCAAAAAATTGTAATGATGGCATCACGACTGGATAAAATACCTTTTTCGGTATGCCCAATGACCATTCTGGAAATGGACGACCAAGGAGATCTTTGGTTCTTTACCTCCAAAAAAAGTAGTGTTTTTCAAGACATTGAATATGACAATAGAGTTCAATTATTATATTCGGATGAAGACACACAAAAATACGTGTCAATTTTTGGCAACGCCTCCCATATAATTGACAATGAAAAGGTTGAAGCCTTATGGAACCCTATGATGAACCATTGGTTCGATGGTAAAGACGACCCCGATTTGGTGCTCTTAAATATTAATATGGAACACGCCTATTATTGGAATAACGATACCAACGCGTTGGTTTCCTTTTTTGAATTAATTGAAGGAGGTTTAACCAATAAAAAACCCGATTTAGGCAAACAAGGGCCTATTGATTTACAAACGTATTGACCATAAACCCAAAGCAAACATGCCATCGCCAAAAAATGACATACTTTTTTTTGATGATGGTGTGTTTTTTACTAAGAAACCGTAATGATAAACTCGTTTAAAGCTATTGGCTCTGTTGAAAAATGATGAATATTTTCCAAGCTTTTACGCAAAAGGTTTTTTAGTTCGCGGTAAGAATTAGGCTTTATTAAATACCAGTTGGCACCTTTTAGTTTAAACTTTGCGGCCATCACCTCATCAACATAAGTTGAATATATAATAATGGGAATATGTGCAAGATGCGGTTCATTTTTAATATCGTCCAAACATTCCTCGCCATTCATTAACGGCATGTTCAAATCTAAATAAATAGCATCAGGAAGTCTATGTTCGCTATGCAAAAGTGCATCCATTAAGGTAACGCCATTATCAAAATCTACAATGGTTACGCTTTTATCTATTTCGTCCAAAACTTCCATAAAAAGCTCCCGATCTTCTTTATCATCATCGGCTAAATAAATTAAAAGCTCTCTGTATGGCATCATTGGTTAAAAATGGGTTTAATTCGGTGTTAATCTGTGTCGTTTTTAAGTGCTGCTTCCATCGTTATTTCCAACGCAGCATAAGCCTTACTTACCGGACAATTTTGTTTGGCGTCTTGAGCAACCTCTTGAAATTTCTCGTTCTTTATGCCGGTTATGCGCGCTTTAACTTCAAGATGCGATGTGGTAATAACGCCCTCTTCCATGGCTATGGTACACGTTGTCTTTATGTTTTCGGGCTGGAATCCCGCCTTGGTTAAATTGGCACTCAATTGCATGGTAAAACAACCTGCATGTGCCGCAGCCATCAATTCTTCAGGATTGGTGCCCGTACCGTTTTCAAAGCGGCTGTGATACGAGTATGGCAACTTTTCCAGGGCTTTGCTTTCAGAGGCTACATAGCCCGATCCTTCCTTTACGGTGCCGTTCCATACGGCGCTTGCTTGTCGTTTCATATATTTTATTTAAAATTTTAAACGTAAATTAGTTCAATGGTTTTCTTCCAGACATTATGTTGTATATAATAACAATAATAGCTATCACCAACAAAACATGAATTAAACCGCCCGTTGCGAATCCGGCGGCAAACCCGAAAAAGCCCAAAACCCAAATAACGATAAAGATAAAGGCAATAAGCCAAAGCATACTTCTCATGGTGTGAAATTTAAAGATTTGTTACATCATTTTTCAATCTTCAACTAAGAAACGATGTTGCTTTTTGTAAAAATAAGTCCAAATAAAAGCAGGGGTTAACGCAATTGCGAACTATTTTAACCTAATCGCGTCACTAAATTTTATGTAGCGTTTTACTGCTTAATTAAAATACCGACCAAATAATGTTTATCAAAACGTATGAAGTTAATAAGATAATTGTTCAAGATGTGATGTGAAGATTTTGGCTACTTTGTATCCAGTTATATATTTATGGAAAAATGTGGAACTTTAATCTAAAAATTCAACGAAAAGCCTTATACATAAAAATCTTGACCCTTGATATGCTCATATTGAATATCCTTGAATAACGTTACCTCTCCAAATTACAGTTTTTATTGAAGCTATTTAACAATCTTGATGAAATAAGGCTTAGTTTTCAAGTCTTTTCATCAAAAACTGGAGGCAACCTTTTCAAGATTTTCAGTATTTAAACTTCCAAAGGTGATAAATATTTAGTAGGTTTTTTTTTATGTCGCGATAAGACTTGTATAATTATCTGGCTTTATACAATTTTAAAACGGTAGGATACACATAATATTTTCCATATACATTTCTGTACCAAAAAGTTCTGGACACGACCCGATATGGGTTAAGAATTTTATTTTTAAGATTAAGTTCCTGCCTATTTTCAGAATATATTTAAGCCGTTTAGTTACAAATTATCAAAGCTATTTCACTTGAATTGATTTAAAAGAACTTTCTAACAATCTACACCATAGGCAAAACCTATGTGAAACATAAAAAACACACTATATGCCAGTTCCAGTAACAAGAAAAAACCTCTACTTTAAACCAGATTCTAGCAGGGTTGTGGCCCGCTTCTTTAATAATGGAGACGTGCGCACCATTAATTTAGTAAAGCGCATTATGGAATTAAGTGAAGCGCAAGTTAAGCACGAGTTGGAATTTACATTTAAAGAATTCGCGAACAGGCATAGGAATATTTCCAGTATTTACATGAAGCACGCCAATAACTACAAGGCTCTTATTGAATCTATGGGAATTAATTATAATAAACTCTCCCCGGAACGACGCCTTTTAATCGGTTCATACAGCACCATGGAATATTCCATTGAATCGGCTGCACTTTTTAATCCATCCATGGTTGAAGATTTCGACCAAACGTTTTTAGCAGAAGGAGAAACCCGAGTTATCATCTCGTTTAGGGCTACTGGTGAAGGCCATTTATCGTCTATCGTTTTTAGAAAAGGCATTTTAGACGCTTCCAACAACTTGCGCATGATGGAAGCGAGCAAGCATATTGACCTTCCAATCATAAAAAAGAAAAAATCGTACGATAAAGCGCGGTTCATGCAGAAAATGCAAGAAATGCACATTCCAGAAAAATACTCATCGCCCTTTATGGATAGTTTACCCAATAAATTTGAATATTATGCATTAAAAGAAGCCGTTAGGAAGATGCTTAAACTGGATATTGGCGAACACAGAAAAAAAGCCCTAAACGAAATGACCTGGCTCATTGATTCCTATTATGACATAGAATTTAGTCCCGATTCAAAACTATCCGGACGTGCCATTTTGCCTATTTCCTCATCTGAAAGCCGGGGTATTGAAGATGCCAGATTCGTGCGGTTTAAAAATGATGATGGCTCTGAAAAAATTTACGCAACCTATACCGCTTATGATGGTTTCACCGTGCTGCCAAAATTACTTTCAACTTCCGATTTTCTGAATTTCAGGATCATGCCCATGCATGGCAACGGTGCACAAAATAAAAACTTTGCTTTATTTCCTCGAAAGATTAAAGGGAAATATGCGATGTTGGCGCGCATTGATGGTGTAAATAATTATCTGTTCTATTCAAATAGGATAACATTATGGAACGACCCCATAAAAATTCAAGAACCTAAATTTCCATGGGAACTCACACAAATTGGAAATTGTGGTTCACCCATTTATACCAAAGACGGGTGGTTGTTAATAACACATGGCGTGGGATCGATGCGGCGTTATTGTATTGGTGCCTCCTTACTGGACTTGGATGATCCTACTATAGAAATCGGTCGCTTAAAAGAACCTCTTTTGTCGCCTTTGGAAGAGGAGCGGGAAGGTTATGTTCCCAATGTTGTGTACTCCTGTGGAAGCATCGTCCATAACAACCATCTAATTTTACCATACGCCGTTTCCGACTATGCATCTTCATACGTTACCATTAATTTAAACGATTTGTTAACGGCACTTAAAACAACCTAAGTTGTGCTTTTAGGCACAATTCATTCAAATTTTATTTTTTGGCTTCATCAAAACTGTATTAGGCAATGTATTCAAATGCCAATCGTGCCAATAAATAACTTATAGTAGATTCCGCCCCTTGATTTAGGTTTACATTATGCTGTTCCAACCCATCATGGCAACCGCCGGTACAAGGGTTATATATTATTTGGTTCAAATGGTTGTTGCCCAAAAACCAACTAAAGGCCATATCCATTTTATGGTTGTAACCCTCAAAAGGAAAAGTAAGATTGAATTGTTTTAAGGCCAATATGGTGTATGCAACATCAATAGGTTGCTCGCCACCAAAATATCTTGTTTCTTCGTTGTTCCCTTTTAATAGCCAGTTTTGATTTGAAATAACATGAACGCTATCCTCTTTAAAAATTTTCGATATCAAGAAATCGAACGATTCTTTGGCTATATGTTTAAACCGCGCCTCATCCGTAGCTTTCCAAGCGTACAAAAGGGCCTCTGGCAAAACGCTATTTGCATAGGTTAGATAGGGCTCAAACCAATTCCATTCCTTTTCTGCATTGAAATCGTACATATCAGAAAGCTTATGAGCTTGATTGTGAACAATATCGTTTATACCTGTATCTTTTAATTTTAAATTGAAAAAATACAGACCTTTAATAATGAAGGCAAGGGCGCGAGGCGATTTAAAATGATGGATGTGCAGGTTGAATTGATGAATGGCGCATTTTATGTTTTGAAGCAGCGTAACGTTCAAGTCCTTCCCTTCTTCCATTAAATAAAACGTATAGCCTAATGCCCAAATAGCTCTGCCGTTGGCGTCTTCTAGGTTTACTTCATTATTTTGATGGGTAAATGCTTTATCCTTGTTCACATAATTTAAAAACAGCCCCGTGTCGCGTTGGCATTTTAAAATAAAATGGATATAGGTTTTAATCAAATTCAAATCGGCTTCGGTTCGTGTTAACTTATAATGTTCGCACATTGCAATTAGGGCTCGTGCATTATCATCTAAAGTAAAGCCAGACTCTAAATCGGGCGTGTTTATTTTTGAAAATTGGATGATGCCCACCTCCGTGGTCATGTTTTTCAAATGTTCTAAATTTATCACGGGTTTGTTATAGATTAACTTTAATGGTCTTTTGGTTTGTTCAGAAAATATTTGCGCATGGGCAATGGCGGCGTTTTCCCATGAATTTGATGAAGATGCGTGTAAACCGCTCATCTTCATAGCATGCTTTAATTCCTTGTTATTCAACAATTCATTGACTTTTTTGGCCAATTGTTTCGAATTCCCAAAGTCGAATAACAAGCCATTTTCTTTACCCAACACTTCAGTTGCATGCGGAATAGGAGTTGAAATGATGGGGCAGCCACAACTTAAAGCATAGGAAAACGTTCCACTTACCGCCTGATTGGGGTCTTTAGAGGTAAACACATAACAATCGGACAGTTGTAGATATTCCAGTAATTCGGAAAGCGGCACAAACTTATTTACAAAGCGCACATGGTTGGTTATCTTTAAGGTTTCGATTTGTTGTTGCAGGGCGTTCCTGTAAACTTCGCCTTCCTGATTTAAAAGTGTTGGATGTGTTTTACCTACTATCAAAAAAATAACATTTGGATGTTCCTTTATAATTTCCGGTAGCGCATCCAGAGTGGTCTCAATACTTTTACCAGGGCCTAAAAACCCAAAATTTGAAATAACTTTTCGGTTTTCTAAATGGTATTTTTCTTTGAGGAACGATTTTTCCTGATGTTGTACCAAATGGGTGCCATGGGCTATTATTTTTATTTTTTTCGGGTTCACGCCATAGGTGTTTATCAATAATTCAGAGGATGACCTGGTCATAACCGTTACCACATTTACCAACGACACCATTTTTTTCACATAGGTCTCCAACAAGGGGTTTGGGTGGGGCAACACCGTGTGGAAAGCCAGTATGATTGGTTTTTTTATGTTTTTCAAAAACATTAAAAAGGCTTCCTCATTATTTTTAAACAAGCCAAATTCATGCTGAACCATTACCAGTTCAATACCATCATCTGAATTTATTTTTTTAACATTATGCTCAAATGATTGGATTTCATCGGTATTTAATACCAATTCTACTTCCTTTTTATACATGTGCTTTTCTGTATGCGAATCAAGAGCACCTATTTTTACGTCTATACAGGTTGCATAGGCATTGTCAAGTGCGGTTTTTAAATCGTAGGTATAGGTGGCGATACCACATTCTCTAGGCGGGTAAGTAGAAATAAGGAGGATTTTAGGTAAATGTTCAGCCTTTGCTACCTTATGGCGTCTATTCTTTAAATCTATTTTTTGCTTTTTCGTTGGTTTTTTTGTTAATGTGATGGTGTTGGATATAGCGCGTTTCATGGTATAAATCTTTAATATTGTTTGATAAAAGTTCTGTCATTCATTTGGATTGATTTATGATAGAACCCTTTTGCCAAATTATCAATTGGAAAAAGCAGTAGTTATCCTAAAAAAGTAATTTGTTGACCCAATCAAATTGAGGACGAATTATTGACGTTTTTAGATATTAAAAGTGAATCGTTTGATAGAGTTAACTTTTGTTTTAATTAAGTTTAACAGTATCTAAACCAAGTATTTACTTTACACTTCTTAAACATTAAACAAATGAAACCTACAAAATTTCCATCGCAAAAATTGGAACAACCTGGAGATGCCCATAAAATGCAACCCAAACCCGAACTAATAAATAAAAACTATCGCGGTTCGGATAAATTAAAGTCAAAAGTAGCTTTAGTTACCGGCGGCGACAGTGGCATTGGTGCAAGTGCCGTATTGCACTTTGCGAAAGAAGGTGCTGACATAGCATTGGTTTATTTGAATGAAACCAAGGATGCCAAAAAAATAAAGAAGGAAGTAGAAGCCATGGGCAGGAAATGCCTATTAATAAAGAAGGATTTAAGAACAGAAGCGAATTGCATGGCCAGTGTTAAATCCTGTATTAAAGAATATGGCAAATTAAATATAGTAGTGAATAATGCCGCAATGCAATTTCCCCAAGACAGCTTAAAGCAAATTGATAGAAAACAATTGCTAAAAACTTTTGAGACCAATATCTATCCGTACTTTTATGTAACCAAAGCGGCCATGGAATATCTTGGTAGTGGCGATGTAATAATTAATACAAGTTCCGTTACAGCATATCGGGGCAGTAGCCATTTGGTTGATTATGCGAGCACCAAAGGAGCTATTGTGAGCTTTACAAGGTCATTATCGGCTCAATTGGCAAAAGAGAACATTCGTGTTAACGGTATTGCACCAGGCCCCATTTGGACTCCACTGATACCGGCAAGTTTTGATGATGTTACTGATTTTGGTCAAGATACACCCATGGGAAGAGCGGGCCAACCAAGTGAAGTTGGACCGGCATACGTGTTTTTGGCGAGTGAAGACAGTAGCTACATAACCGGACAGTTCATTCATATCAATGGTGGCGAAATTATTGGTGGGTAAATAATTAGTTAAGCATTATTATTTTGTAATGAAATGTTCTATTTATTACTTTCAAAACATGACCTAAAAAAAATAAATGCGTCAAATTTTTGAGCTAAGTAAATGGAAATGTTGTAATATTTCAACCTGATGCTATAATGCATTTTTCTTAATTACCAAGCATCTTTGTAATTTCAATATCAACCAACATAAAAAACAACAATCATGTTATACTCAATGAAACGTTTATTTCTTATAGGTTTTTTAATTTTTGCAACAAACGTGTTTGCCCAAACCCACGACGGTTACAAACGTAATTTTAAATATGGAATAGGCATCAATGCCGGTTTTCCATTAAACGATCCTTACACCTTTAATTTGGGTGGCGATGCTAGGGTGCAATACAATATCTCGGAAACGTATTCCATTTGTTTAACGGCTGGGTATCAAAATCTGTTTGTAGATAATGAAAAAAATTTAGGATATATACCTGTAAAAGTGGGTTATAAAACGTTTTTATTTAGCAATGAGTTTTATGTTATGGGTGAAATTGGAGGTGCCTTTTCAGCCACCAAGGCCTATAACGCCAATTCAATGCTTTTCTCCCCTAGTATTGGATATGCTACAAAAAAGGTGGACCTAAGCCTGAGATATGAGTTCGTGAAAAATTTTCCCATAATAAAAGATAATATTGCCGATACCGGGTTGGCACAACTATACCTGCGATTAGCTTATGGTTTTGATTTGTAAAAACCAGCTTTAATTGAAGAGATTCATTTAAAAATCAATGCTATAATCTCAAAAAAAAAACTTGACAACTATAAAGCTATCTAGTTTTTATTTTTCATCTGAACATTGTTTCGTTTTAATTTACACTAACTAACAGCTTCGTTATACGCTAGATTAAAAAAATTATCGGCTTCAACAAGGTAGAAACATTTGATGGCATGATATCGGATAGTTGACGCAATCGGGTTAAATTAATATCCATTATGGTGGTGTCGGCTCCCAATCCTGCTGCCATTTTTGCAGCCTAGGTGCCTGCAGGTGTTAACGAAACCCTATTTTCATTGGGTTTTATTTCTTTTGGAATACCTATTTTCATTCGTGTTAGTTGGTTGGTTAGTTAAAAGTTATTTTTACTTGTGTTGTTGTTATTAAGTTGTTTTTTAGTGTATCATAAACCAATCTTGGGCTATTTTACTTTCGGTTGTAGGTTTATCGCAATGCACATACTCATTTTTTAAAGCATGGTAGTGGTAATCTGTTTCCCATGTTTTGAAATTTTTGGCTACTGCTTCAATAGCATCGCATATAAATTCAATTTCAGCATTGGTCATGGTTGGATGCAAGGACATGCGAATCCATCCTGGGCGTTCTATTAAACAGCCTTCCAATATTTTTTTCTCGATGGATTTTGAAGTGGGCTCATCCACGTTTAAAAGATAATGCCCATAAGTACCTGCACAAGAACAGCCGCCCCGGGTTTGCACGCCAAATCGGTCATTCAATAATTTTACAATCAAGTTGTAATGCGCGTTTTCTATATAAAATGAAAACACGCTCAATCGGTTGGTGTGTTCGGGCGCCAAAATTTTTAAGTTTGGAATTCGTCTAAGCCGTTCAAAAACCAAACTGTTTAGTTCGTGTTCTCTTTCCAGTATATTTTTCACTCCCATTTCCTCTTTAAGCTTGATGGAAAGTGCAATTTTTATGGCCTGTAGAAACCCAGGGGTACCACCATCTTCGCGGGTTTCTATATCATCAATATAATCATGGTCGCCCCATGGATTGGTGTAGCTAACGGTGCCACCTCCAGGATTATCGGGCACTACATTTTTATATAATTTTTTGTTGAATATCAAAACCCCTGAAGAGCCAGGGCCCCCTAAAAATTTGTGTGGTGAAAACGTAATGGCATCCAGATACTGTTCTTCATCTTCAGGGTGCATGTTTATCTCAACATAAGGTGCCGAACAAGCAAAATCTACAAAGCACAAACCATTGTTTTGATGCATGATCTTTGCTATTTCGTGGTAATTGGTTCGTATGCCCGTAACGTTGGAGCAACCCGTTATGGCCGCTATTTTTAAGGGTATAGCTTGGTAAGTGTTCAAAAGGGTTTCCAGATGTTTTAAGCACGGTAAGCCTTCTTCATTAGACGGAATAACCACCACTTTCGCAATGGTTTCCAACCATGAGGTTTGGTTGGAGTGGTGTTCCATGTGCGACACGAATATGATGGGTTTTTTTTCTTCGGGAACTTGCGTGTGGTCTTTTAAATTTTCATTGAGCCTAATGCCCAAAATACGCTGAAATTTATTGATAGCCCCCGTCATGCCGGTTCCAACGGTAATCAACACATCATCACTTGAAGCGTTTACATGTTTTTTTATAATGGCCCGGGCATCATGGTAAGCATGCGTCATCACACTTCCGGTAATGGACGTTTCGGTATGTGTATTGGCCACATAAGGACCAATGTTATTCAATAATTTTTCCTCAATGGGCCTGTACAATCGGCCGCTTGCCGTCCAATCGGCATAAATAATTTTTTTCTTCCCGTAAGGCGATTCAAACTCCTGGTCGATACCTACAATGTGCTTCCTGAATTTAGAAAAATAAGACTCTAATCTTGTTTCCATTTGATTCATGATGGTAGCCATCTTAATTTTTAAAATTGGAAATGCCTTTTTGAAGCCACTCGTAATACACATCGGCATCGGGCGTAAACGATACCGGATCGATTAAGTTTTCTTCATTGTGATCCATCAACACATAAAAAGGCTGCGAATTTGCTTTATATTTTAATGTTTGTAGTTCACTCCATTTTTGCCCAATGTATTTCAATTGCTTACCCGGTTTTAGTTTGGATTCCACTACTTCGCTGGCCTCTAACGGACGTTTATCATCTACATACAATGAAATTAATACCACCTTGTTTTTTAAAATGTCCAATACCTTAGGGTTAGGCCACACATTTTGCTCCATTTTTCGGCAATTTACGCAGGCCCATCCTGTAAAATCTATCATTACGGGTTTGCCTACTTCTTTGGCATAGGCCAAACCTTTATCGTAATCGTTAAAGGCAACAATATCGTGTGGAGCCAATAAATGGGCACCTTCCGGTAAATTATCGTGGTTGCCGTTTGATGATGCGCTACTTGTGCTTACTTTTGAAAAACCAACCCCATACGGCGATTCGCTATAATTTTGTGGCGGCGGAAATGCGCTAATCAAATTTAAGGGCGCACCCCAAAGTCCGGGAATCATATAAATTGTGAAGGATAGCACCACCAAGCCCAAGCTTAAACGCCCCACAGAAATATGCGTTAGCGGCGAATCGTGAGGCAATTTAATTTTACCGAAAAGATACAGTGCCAACGTGCCAAAAATAGCAATCCAAATAGCTAAAAACACTTCCCGTTCCAACAGATGGGTTTGTAAAACCAAATCGGCCTGCGATAAAAACTTGAATGCCAACGCCAATTCCAAAAAGCCCAACACCACTTTAACCGTATTGAGCCATCCACCCGATTTTGGTAATGAATTTAGCCAACCCGGAAACGCTGCGAATAATGCAAACGGCAAGGCAATAGCCAATGAAAAACCTAACATACCTATAATAGGTGCAATACCGCCTTTTGAGGACGCCTCAACCAGTAAGGTACCAACAATAGGGCCCGTACAAGAAAACGATACAATTGCCAATGCCAGTGCCATAAAAAAGATACCTATAAGTCCGCCCCTATTGGCCTGGGAATCGACTTTATTGGCCCAAGAGTTGGGCAACATAATCTCGAAAGCACCCAAAAAAGAAACCGCAAAAACGATTAAAATTAAAAAGAAAATGATATTAAACCATACATTGGTAGCCAGGGCGTTTAGCGCATCGGCACCAAAAACACCCGTAACCGCCGTACCTAAAAGCACATAGATAACGATGATTGACAGTCCATAAATTATAGCATTTCTAATGCCCAAAGCCTTGGTTTTGCTTTGTTTGGTAAAAAAACTAACCGTCATGGGTATCATAGGAAACACACAAGGTGTTAAAAGTGCTGCAAACCCTGATAAAAACGCAATAAAAAAGATGGTCCAAAGTCCTTTTTTTGTGTTTTTTGAAGTTGAACTGCCCGCTAAGTTTTCTGCCTTTGAACCTGAACTTGCTTCATTACCGACGTTTTTTTCAGCATTGGGGCTTCCAGAATTTTGAAGACTTTCCCCATTATTCAAAGTAGTTTTTTCAGTTTTTGGGATATTAAAAACCAATTCCACCTCGGTTGGCGGCAAACACCTTGCATCATCGCAAACCATGAATTCCACAAAGGCTTTTATGGTACTTGTGTTTTCTTTTACTTCAACTTTCTGCTTAAAAGTGGTCGATTTTTCAAAATACTTGATTTTCATTCCGAAAACAGGATCGTCAACCGTCTTCCCTTTTTCTTCTGAAGTATTTCCTAAAATCTTAAAACCGCCTTCACTATCATCATAAGTAAATGCTGTGGGAATGGGGCCATCTTCTGGAACGTTTTGTGAATAGAGGTGCCACCCTGTTTGGATGGTAGCCTTGGAAACCAACGCATATTCAGATTCTGATAATTTTTCAACGGAGGTTGTCCATTTTACTGGGTTATAAACTTGGGCATGCCCGAACCAAATGCAAAAAAATGTAAGGAGTAGGATGGTTTTTTTCATTTTAAAAACGTCATTCTTTTATTTTATATTAAATACCAAATCGACTTCGCTGGGAGGCAAACATCGGGTATCATCGCAAACCATAAACTCTACCGTTCCCTCAACTTTAAAAGGTGCTTTATCCTTTAATTTAATACGCTGTTTAAATAGTGCCTTATTTTCAAAAAATTTAATTTGCATATTAAACACAGGATCGTTTACGGTGTGTCCTTTATCTTCCAAAGTATTGCCTTTTTTAAGGTATTTACCATTGCTTTTAAATGTAAATGTGGTGGGTATGGGCCCATCGGCCGGAACGTTTTGCGAATATAAATGCCATTTGGCATCTATGGTTGCGGTAGCCACCAATTCATACTCTGTACTCGAAATTTTGGTAACAGAAGTAGTCCATTTTACAGGTTCTAAAATTTGGGCTTGGGTGAAGCCGATGGTTAAAAATGCCAGAGCTAAAATTATTTTTTTCATTTTTTATTGTTTTGGTTTAAAGACAACTTCATACGATTTTCCGCCGTTAAGCACTTGCTTTGCAACTTCCTGAATCTCTTTTTTAGACATTTTGTTTACAATATTTTCAAAATTTGAAGGGTCGTTGATATTTTCGTTATACCTAAAGTAGGTTGAAAGCCATTGCATGTCGTAGTCGTTTTTATCTTTTGCCTGTTGGCGTTCTTTTATGAAATTTGTTTTTGTTTTGTGAAGATCATCATCATTAATCGTACCATTTGCTATTTTTTGAAGTTCTTCATTCACAATTTCCACTAATTTATCGGCCTTATCGGGGTTGCAATCAAATTGGAAAAACACCATTATTTGCGATTTAGGTTCCCTGGAAAAACTGGCGCTGGCACGTGGGCTATAAGCACCACCTTCGGCCTCCCGCACGGTTTCTGTAACCCTTAATTGCAAAATATCGCCTAGCGCATCGGTGTAAATAGCGTTTTCGGTTGAATAGGGCACTTCTTTTTTGTAAGCAATGTTTACCGATGCCTTGGGGTCTTCCATGGTTAAATAAATGTCCCTATCAATTTTGTTTGATAGCCATTCCGCGCCGTTGTTGTTAAATGTTTCCTTAGTGTTTTTTGTTGGCAAACTAGCCAAGTACGTTTGTAACAGCGGTTTTAATTGTGCCTCCTTGACATCGCCCACAATAAAAAATTCGAAATCGGACGCATCGGCAAAACGCTCATTATAGATGGTTTTTATTTTTTCAAATGAAATGTCTTTAGCATAATTTTGATCAAAAATGCGTTCTTTAGGATTGTTATTTCCGTAAAGTGCCAAAGTTAAGCTATCGCGCATTTTTTCGCCTATATCTTTACTTCTTCTAATTATATAGTTATTGATGTTGCTTTCCAACACCTTAAAAGCCTGTTCATCGAAACGCGGTTTTACGAACGACACGTGTACAAGTTGCAACATGGTTTCAACATCTTTGGTGTTTGAGCTACCCGACAGGGCTTCGGTTATATTGTATATCCCGGTGCGCACAGCCGCCGTTTTTCCTGCCAATATTTTTTGCAGGTCGGTTGCTGAAAAATCGCCCAAACCAGACATTTGTATTAGGTTACTAACCAAACTGGCCGAGGGTAAATCTTCATCTTTTAACAACGAAGTACCACCGTAGCTTAGGGCGTTTAAGGCTACTTTATCTTTTTCTTTATCTACAAATTTGTAATGCACCTTAATGCCATTGCTTAGGGTATAAGTAGTTGCATTGGTTTCTTTATTTAATGCCGATTTTTTGATAGTTCCTGGTTTGATATTTAGGTCTGAAACCAAGGTTTTTCCTGCCAATGCCTCGGTGTAAGGAGCTATGGTTGCATCGTTTTCAAGATTTGTAATGATTTGATTTACTTGGGTTTCGGTTAAATTATCTTGGTTTGCAACCCCCGTTACATTTACAAATCTGTTGTTTTTAGCAAATAATCGTTTAATGGTACTGTTCAATTCATCTGGGGTTAAGGTACCAACTATTTGTTTTGCTAAATCGTATTCTTTTTCAACAGGTGTTATGGTGCTATTGTTTAGGAAATTATTTTGAATGTCCCTTTCAATTTGGCCATGGCTCCTATCGTCTTTTTTGGCAATTTGGTTTTCGTACGAACTTGCCGTTTTTGCAACCGCCCTATCAATTTCAGGTTGGATGAAGCCATGTTTTACAGCCCTTACCACTTCGGTTAACACCTCGTTAAAAGCTTCCTTTTGTTGGTTTGGCTTAGGTGAAATTGATACTGAAAGAAGGTTTGATGTTTTCGACATTTGCCTAAAATCGATGCGTGCGCCCAAAAAACTTGCTTCCGGTTTTTGTGCTTTTTCTGAAATACGCGCAGAAAGCATACTAATTGCCATCGATTCTAATAACGAACGTTTTAAATCGGCAACCGTTTCATCTGCCCGTGACTTTTTTTGGCGAACACCAAATGTGATATTGGCGGTAGATACCTCTGGGTCGAGCCCTAAACTGTACAACAAGGTTTCGTTGTCTGGTATATCAACAATAAAACGTTCCTTAGGATTTTCAACTGCTGGTATTTTTGAAAACTTTTCAATTATTTTTTGTTCAATCTCGTTAATATCGATATCGCCAATAATGGCTATGGCCTGTAAATCGGTTCTGTACCAATCGTGATAAAAATCGCGAAGTGCCTTATAATCAAACCCTTCCACAACCGACATTAACCCTATGGGCAACCTTTTGGAATATTTTGAATGGTTGAAGGTAATGGGCAACGAGGTTTGGTACAAACGCATTTGCCCGTTTTGGCGGGTGCGCCATTCTTCTTTTATAACGCCGCGTTCTGCATCAATTTCTTCATCGGTCAACAATAAATAATGGGACCAATCTTGCAAAATGGTTAAGCAAGTTTCAACCAACCCATCTTTGGTAGGAATGTTGTTTAAATTATACACCGTTTCATCAAATGATGTGTAGGCATTGATATCCTTTCCAAAAACGGCACCATGCTTTTGCAGGGTATTTAAAATGCCCTTTCCGGGAAAATTTTGTGTGCCATTAAAAGCCATGTGCTCTAAAAAATGGGCCAAACCTTGTTGGTCGTCATTTTCCAAAATGGACCCTACATTTTGAATGATATAATAGGAAGCGGCATCTTTTACAACATCGGTACTTTTAATATAATAGGTCATGCCGTTTGGCAAAACACCTTTTTTAACACGCTCATCTACTGGTAATTTGGCGTTTAAGTCTAACGATTGGGCATTGAAAGTTTGCGAAATAACACCTATTAAAAAAAATAATAAGGCTTGTTTAATGGATACGGTTTTTATCATCTTGATTTTTTTTGATTTCATCATCTTTTATATAGAGTCTTTTTTTTTGATTTTCCCTTATTAATGAAATGTTAAATTTTATTGTTTTTATTGTGAAAAATATACAAATTCATTGAAAAACGTATAAACCAGACAATTTGAAGCGGTTTAAAGTTAAGTTTTTACTTAGATCATGTTTTGGTTTATTTACCCCAAATATCTTATTTTTTAAAACAAAAAGCTACAAAAACATAAAAGAGGACTGAAAAAACAGGTCCTCTTTTTGTCATGCTCTGTTTTATTGAGTGACTAATTCAAATATAAAACAAAATAAACGCTTAAACTGTTTAAATTTTACTTTTTTCTATGTTGCTAAAAATAACCTCATCAATAGGTTTTAAGTGTGCCTCACTTACTTTAACGGTCATGTAATTATTTAGGTTAATTGAAAAGGGTACCATAACACCATCGCTATTTTTGTAATCTTCATACTTTGTGATGGCCTCATAAGTGCCGCCGCCAGTTCTTGGACTTCCTAAAACGGTAGATATGATTTTTTTGATAAGATAAGTGTCCTTATCGATAAAGTATTTGGTGGTACTGGTTTCATCCTTGAATTGAACAACATAGCTGTTTTCATTGTTGGATGTATTTTCATCGGCGAGCGGTGCCAAGAAGTTTTTTATGAAAACAAGATTCTAGGGCTTAAATATAATGAAGTTGCCGAAAAATTGCAGATTTCAATAAAAACCGTAGAAGACCATATATCAAGAGCTTTGGGCATTTTAAAAACATGCATGAATTAAATTCAACCCAAGCACGAACACTACACACTCGCCAATTAAATTAAATCCAACTTAACTTTTTTTATATAATCCTTTGTTTTATATGTAGTTATGTTTTTTACAAACACTACATACAATTTCACAAAATTACAGCATGACAATTGTCATATTTCTCGCCTTACAACTGGCGTAACTTTATATAGTTAATTGTAAATGACTGGATTATGCTGAACATTTTTAAAACCTCAAAATCAATATCCCGTAGTATCGATGATTTTTTTGATAAGATTGACTTGGGCATTTTAAATTTCAAAAAAGGTGCTAGCAATTATATTAATGGTAACACCTTCGAGTTTGACCAAAACATAAAAGCGATAAGCATTTTAGAGAAAGAGGCCGATGCCATAAAAAGACAAATTGAAAATGATTTCTATTTACATTCCTTAATGCCCAATTACGCGAGCGATATTTTGAACTTATTGGAAGCTATCGACGATATAATAGATAGGTCGAAAGATTTATTGAGCCAATTTGATGTTGAAACACCACACGTGCCGGAATCCATAAAAAAAGATTATTTAGAACTGATATCGCTTTCATCAAAATCGGCCGAAAATGTCATTCCTGCGGCCAGGGTATTTTTTAGGTCGCCCGATGAAGTTAAGGATAGGATACAAAAAGTACTTTTTTATCATCGTGAGACCGATGTTTTATCCAATAACATCAAACGAAAAATATTTCAGGAACTGGAATCGCTTCGGCTTAGTGAAAAAATACATCTTAGGTATTTTGCGCTTCACATCGAGCAAATTTCCTATTCGGCTAAACGTGTAGCCCATCAACTTTCAACCTTAGTAATAAAAATCAAAATGTAAGTTTCGCAAAAAAAGCACTATGTTTTTATTCTTTCTGTCAAGCGGTCTTTTTTTAGGATGGACTTTAGGAGCCAATGATGCTTCTAACGTCTTCGGGTCGGCCGTGGGCTCAAAAATGATTCGCTTTAGGCAAGCTGCCATTGTTGCTTCAATCTTTGTTGTTTTGGGTGCGGTAATACAGGGGTCTGGTGCTTCCCACACATTAGAGGATTTAGGTTCGGTTTCTGCATTGGGCGGTGCTTTTACCGTGGCACTGGCTGCTGGTATTTCGGTATTTTGGATGACAAAATCCAATTTACCGGTATCTACTTCTCAAGCCATTGTTGGTGCCATTATTGGCTGGAACCTTTTCACTGGCAATCCCACCAACTATATGTCGTTAACAAAAATTGTTTCCACTTGGGTTTCAGGGCCCATTTTAGGTGGCATTTTTGCTATTTTGCTGTTCCTGCTTTTAAAATATGTTCTTCATAAAAGCAAAATCCATCTCATTAAATTGGATGCGTACCTTAAATACGGCTTGCTTATCGTAGGTGCTTTTGGTGCTTACAGCTTAGGGGCCAATAACATTGCCAATGTTGTGGGCGTATTTGTGCCTTCGGTACCAAACATCCTGCTCGATTTTGGGTTTTTCAAACTTAACGGCACGCAATTGTTGTTTTTAGCGGGTGGTTTTTCTATAGCTATGGGCATTCTTACCTATTCAAAAAAGGTGATGATGACCGTAGGAAATTCATTAATGCGCTTAAATGCCGAAACCGCCTTGGTGGTGGTATTGGCACATTCCATCGTACTGTTTGTGTTTTCTTCACAAAGCTTGTCAAACTTTTTTGTAAGCATGGGTTTGCCCGCCATACCCTTGGTTCCGGTTTCTAGTTCACAGGTTATTGTTGGTTCCATTTTAGGCATCGGCATTTTAAAAGGGGGCCGAACCATACAATTAAACGTGGTGGGCAAAATTGCGTTGGGTTGGTTGTTAACGCCAATAATTGCAGGATTAATAGCCTTTTTTGCCCTATTTTTTATGAGTAATGTTTTCAACCTAAAAGTATCTGAAAACCCATCAAGATTTGTTAAAGGCGATGTTGTTGTAGATAATACGGTTAACCACGCATACGATTCGGCTACCAAAAAAATAGAAAGTCTTGATTTATCGGCTCCCGAGCCCACGAAGATAAATTTATACAAACCCGCTGTGGTACTTTTTATTGTTGTGCTCCTAGCCCTTATTTTATACCAACTCTATATTATCAATAAATTAAAGGAAAGAAGCAAAATTGAGGAACATCAAGAGCATATTGAAAGATACAATGTGCAACAAATGATGCTGGAAACGGAGCTTAAAATAACTACCGATGCCAATTTGAAATTGGAAAAGGAAATTCATTCAAAAGAAAAAGACCTAAAGAAAATTGCCCTGGATATTACCAAAAAGAATGAAATCCTATCTACGCTCAAAGAGGAAATCCAAAAATTGAAGCAAAAACCAGAACAAAGCCTAAAATACAGCGATTTACAAGCCTTAAATGTATTGATACTCGATACCCTCAATATTGACAACGAAAGAAATTCATTAGACAAATACCTAAAAGAGCTCAACAATAGTTTTTATCAAAATCTTGAGAAAAAATATCCCGAGTTAACCGAAAACGACAAAAAGCTATGTTCCTTATTACGATTAAAATTAAGTTCAAAAGAGATAGCGTCCATTTTAAATATCATCCCCAAAAGCGTAGAAGTAAACCGATATAGACTGCGCAGAAAGATGGGGCTGGAAAAAAACGATAAACTCATAAAAATTTTAAGAAAACTATAAACGATTAAATATGAACCATAAATTAAATAAAATGAAAATTAAACTTCACACACTAGCGGTAGCATTAATCCTTTACAATATCGGGTTAAATGCTCAAGAAACGAAACAGAAGGATTCCGTAAAAGTAAACCAATACGGGCAGGAAGTTTCTGCTTTAAGCCTTAGCGGAGAATCGCAGGACGGCTTTTTAAAGTTCACCTCAAAAGACAACAGTTATGCCTTTTGGTTCGATAACAGGGTTTATTTTGATGGGGCCGTTTTTTCAAATAAAGCCTTAAACCCCATAGGAAATGGCGTAACCATCCGAAGGGCCAGATTTGCCATCAAAGCAGTAATGTGGAACAATTGGTATGGCGAAGTAGATGTTGATTTTGCCGGTTCTGCCCTAGAACTTAAAGATGCGTATTTAAAATACACCTTCGATTCGGGAAACTTCAACATTAAAGCGGGCCATTTTAGGGAAAGTTTTGGAATGGAAACCCTTACCACCTCGCGTTACCTTATGTTTTTGGAACGTTCGTATTCATCAAAATTAGATCCTTCACGTCATTTGGGTGTCCAGTTACACTATGCCAATGACAGGTATCTATTAACAGGTGGCGTGCATTTTAATACGGTTGGCGAGCTGGAAGAAGTTACGTTTTCGCAAGATGCCAATAAGGATTTAGGTAAGGATGAAGGCTATTCACTTACAGGACGAGCTGCATACCGACCCATTTTAGATGATGAAAAGGTGCTTCACTTAGGGGTTGCCGCATCTTACAGAACACCCAAAACAACCGCAGAAGTACCAGATTCTTACCGGTTCAGCACACGTTCAAACACGTCTATCAATAGGAAAAAATATATCGATACCGATGATATTTTGAATGTTGACAATATGAACCTGTTGGGCTTAGAATTGGCTGGTTCTTATAAAGGATGGATGTTTCAAGGTGAATACCGAAACGTGAACATTAACAGAATGGGTGCCTTATCGAGCATTAATTTGAATGGTTTTTACATGCAATCTGGCTATTTGCTTTTTGGTGGAAAATACAATTACAACGCTGCCGATGGCGAATATACCCGTATTACCAGAGGAAAAAAATACGGCGATTTAGAAGTAGCGCTTCGATATGATTATGTTGATGCCAACGATATGGATGCCGGCATATACGGAGGTTCGGCTGAAGGCTATACTGTGGGCTTAAACTATCACGTAAACCCTAATGTGAAATTCATGTTGAACTATAGCTATAACAACCATGACCGCTATGCCAACGGCAAAGGAAAACTGTACATTGGCCATGATATTAATGGAAACTTGACCAAAGACCCTGCAGCAGCGGTGGAAACCAAAGGAAACGCGGGCGATGATTTTGGCATGTTGGCATTGAGAATGGAAATTGATTTTTAATAATTTAAAGACAGATTAAAATGAAAAATTTAAAATATTTATTAGTGATAGCCTTATTTTCAATAATAAGCTGTGTAGAAGACGAGGTACTTCAAGATGATTCCGGACCAGTAGTTACGACTCCGGTAAAATTAAACGAAATTATGTCAACGGGCACTCCAGACTGGATCGAACTGCATAACCAAGGAACGGAAAGCATCGATTTATCTGGCTATAAACTGGCAGATAACAGTCAGGAATGGAAAATTGATAATCTTACAATTCCCGCAGGTGGTTTTGTTACTTTTGATTGCGACGATTCAAACGTACCCAATGTATCGACCAATTTTAAAATATCATCAGGTGGCGAAAAAATAACGCTATACAATGCCAGTGGTGAGGTTATAGATCAAATCACAACACCAGATATGTCTGCCCAAGTAGGCTTAACCTATGGAAGGGAAATTGATGGTGGCGATGTGTGGGTTGTTCAAAGTCCTTCCAAAGCAAAAGCAAATAGCAATGTGAACACAGTGCCCATTATCAATGCGCAATTGATTCCTGCTTTGGATGACAATTCATATTTTGATTATAAAGTATCCGCATCCGATGCAGATGGTATTAGAGATGTTAAATTATACCTAGAAATTGGTTCGGTGGCTTCTATTGTTGAAATGGCGCCCATAGGCAATGGTGAATATACTTACAGAATTCCGGCGTTAGTGAGCGATACTGCCGTAAAATATTATGTTGTTGCCACCGATGAAACGGCTAAAAAAAGCTATTTCCCAGAAACAGCGCCAACTACCAAGGCCAGTTTAACGGTTGCGAACGGTAAACCCCAGTTTGTTTCTGTTGGAATTTCAAATGAAAACCCAGCCGAAGATGAACCCATGGTTTTCACCGTAAAAACAAACGATAAAACCGGCGTAAAAGAAGTTAGGTTGTATTATGTTTTAAACGATGCCTTGGCCACTACCAAACTAACCGTTACCCTTAGCACAACCGATAATATCACCTTTACAGGTACCGTTCCGGGGCAAGCAAACAATACAAAAATAAGTTATTACCTACGAGCCGAGGACAATGCTGGTTTAAGAACCTATTTCCCAGAAGAAGTGGTAACCAATGGCGTTGTTACCAGTGCATTTAACCACGATGTAGCTTCAACATGGCCTTTTGTTAAGGTGGCGCCTTTGGCCATATTAAACCAATTGGTTATAAACGAAATACAGGCATCAGGCACTCCATTTGATTATATTGAACTTTACAACGCTACCAATGCACCCATAAATATTGGCGGTTACAAAATTTATGATTCAGGAGGTATCGCGGCTGCTTATAGCATCCCTAGCGGAACAACCATTGCTGCAAAAGGCTTTTTTGTAATTGAAACCGGAAGCGGATCGCCTCAAGGACAATTTGGTATTTCAAGCTCAGGTGAAGATATTACTTTGGTAAACGCTTCCGATGTTACGATAGACCAATTATTAAAAGATAATTGGCCCGGTATTCCTTTGGTGGCCCGAAAACTAGATGGCGCCGCTAAATGGGTGGTTCCAACAGCCGAAACAAAAGGCACTACCAATAATTAGTTTTATTGTGAATGTTGAATTAAACCGCAATTGTTAAATGATTGCGGTTTAATTAAAAAATGCCCGCATAGTGCTTACAAACCAGTTAATAGCTACTTTTAAACATGAAACATTTAAAAAAAATAGTCTGGATGCCCGTGTTGTTGCTGCTATTTTTGGTAGCATCATGTAGTAAAAATGATGCTCAGGAAACAACAAACAGTAAGTTGGAATTAGTGGCAAGTTACAAACTAAATGTTTTGGAACCTTCGGGTTTGGCCATTAACAGCGAAGGCACCGTGTTATATACCGTTAGCGATAATTCCAATAAAATATACAAATTATCCACCATTGGAAACGTACTTCAAACTTTTGGATATACTGGAAATGATTTGGAAGGTATTTCCGTAGTATCCAATACTAAACTATTGGTTGTTGAAGAACGAACAAAAGAAGTTGTGGAATATGATATGGTAACGGGCAATTATTTCAAACATAAAATAGACTACAAAAACACCGATGCCAATAGTGGTTTGGAAGGTGTGGCATATAACACAAACGACCAAACGGTATTTGTTTTAAATGAAAAAGATCCGGGATTGTTAATCCGGTTAAGGCCCGATTATACTATTTTATCTTCGGTAGCATTAAATTTTGCCTCCGATTATTCAGGGATTTTCCACGAAAGTGCCACCAACAATTTATGGATTGTAAGCGACCAAAACAAAACCATCAACAAATGTAACCTTATGGGGAAATTAATTGAAAGCTACCCTATTAATGTTACTAAAGCTGAAGGGATTGCGGTTAGTTACGATAAAATTTATGTGGTAAGTGATGCCGAGGCAAAACTGTACATATTCAAAAAACCCGATTAATAATTAATAATAAATAACAATGACAAAACCAGAAATGCAAATAGGCGAAATATCTAAACCCCGTTTTGAGTTTAGAAGTTTTGGACAGAATTTTGATGAATCAGCAAAACGGATGTCCAGATTTTCGGTGCCAATCCCAGAAAAAGTTTGGGAGCGGGAATCGGAAGAGATTTATATCATGTCAAAAGCCAACGACATCAACAACACCAAATTACGCGATGGCAAAATGGACATCAAAACCTATGTACAAACCGTTGATGGCCTAGAGCAATGGAACCCTTTAATGAAAGGCGAATTTCCTATTTCCAAAGAAGTATTATTAAACGAGGTGTTCCCTGCGTTTCAGGTAAAAATACCAGAGCTAGCAAAAAACACCTATACCGTTGAGGAATTTTTGGCCCTAATCGATGCGCACCCAGATTTACAGCGCGTGCGCGTTTACAAGCAACGTTTTGGCTACATGGTAAACAATACCCTGTGCGAAGTAGGAAACGTATTGATTAACGGTGCAAAAATTGTAACCATCAATTCCGAATCCACTGAAATAGAGGATATTAAAAAAACAATTGCAGATTGTAAACTAGAAGGCGTAGAAAACATCAACTATTTGCAGGCAATTAAAAGAGTAATAGGTTGGATTAATAAACCCTTAGCAAATTAATTATGGCACAAGAGATAGAACGAAAATTTTTGGTTAAAAGCGACGCTTTTAAACAAGAAGCAGTACACAAAATGCGAATTACACAAGGCTATTTATCGTCCGTTCCCGAAAGAACGGTACGCATTCGCATAAAAGGCGACCAAGGTTTCATTACCATTAAAGGCATAGGCAATGCATCGGGCGCATCGCGCTACGAGTGGGAAAAAGAAATCCCTGTGGAAGAAGTAAACGAACTGTTAAAAATATGCGAACCCGGTGTTATTGATAAAACACGTTTTAACGTAAAATCGGGCGACCATACGTTTGAGGTTGATGAGTTTTATGGCGACAATGAAGGTTTGGTTGTAGCAGAAGTAGAATTAGCTTCAGAAGAAGAAAACTTTAAAAAACCAGAGTGGTTGGGTGAAGAAGTTACGGGCGATGTGAAATATTTCAACTCTATGTTAATGAAAAACCCCTTTAAGAATTGGTAAAAACAAGCAGCCCGAATAGCATTTTATTCGGGCTGCTTACATTCAGTTATTGAATATTAAAACACGAAACATGGCAGAAAAATCTAAAAAAGAAGCATTTGATGTATTAGATATGCACAATTACCGCATGGAAAAACTTCCGGTAAGCGAAAAATCTAAATTTGAAAAAATATTGGCCATCGTGGGGGTTCCACTGGCTATCATTTCATTTCTTTTGATATTGTTTTTTATCGACATTCCTTTTTTACAGCATATAAACGTGGACTCCCTAAGCAAAAGTGCCGCTAAGAATTATAATGCCATAGGTTTGGAACCGTTTATTTACAGCAACAAAGCCATGTTGGCCATTTTTGCAGCCTCCTTAATTTTATGGATTACCGAGGCCATCCCAAATTACCTTACATCCTTAATCTTGATTATTGCCTTGGTACTAACCTCGGTTCTGCCCGAAGATGTGGCGTATGCACAACTGGGGCATACCGTTATGTGGCTTAATATTTTATCGTTTATCTTGGCCAGTATGCTGGTTGCCACGGGCGTAGCCAAAAGGTTCGCCTTATGGTTCATACTAAAATTTGGTAAAAATGCCTCGTCGGTTTTAATAAGTTTTATAGTTATAAACAGTGTTTTGTCGCTATTTATTTCTGCTACCACCGCAAAAGCGGCCATTTTGCTGCCCATTATGATGGTTGTTGCAGCGGTTTATGGCGCCACCAGAGGCAACAGGAATAATATGGGCCGGAATTTAATACTTCAAAACTTATTTCAAATTAATATGGGTGCCGCTTCGTTTATGACGGGTTCCGGTGCCAATTTATTGGCCGTTTCGCTTATAGCCGGGGCCATAGGAACCGATATATTTTTCTCCGAATGGATGATAGCCGCCTTTCCAGTAGCTTTAGCGCTCATGTTAATTGCTTGGATTGTAGGCACCAAAATTATCTTCCCATTAAAAAAAGAAGATCGCGTTCCAAACATTGAAGGCGGTATGGAAAGCCTAAAAAAAGAATTGGACAGTATGGGTCGGGTTTCGTTTAATGAAATAAAATCAATTATCATATTTGCCCTGATCTTGCTTTTATGGGTTACCGACAAATGGCACGGAATTAGTCCAACGGCAGTCGCATTTTTGGGAGCTATTGTTGCTTTGTTGCCCCGCGTAGGCATTATAAAATGGAATGAAGTGGATATTCCTTGGCATTTACTATTGTTCTCGGCAGGAGCTTATACTCTGGGTGCCGGTTTTAACGTAACCGATTTGCCCTCAATAGCCGTTAATGCCTTTTTTGACACCTTGGGTTTTGGTGAAAGCACCCCGTTCTGGATGCTCTATATTATTTTAACGGGGGTTATGCTCTTTAGCGCATTGTTTATGCAATCTAAAACCATGCGAACCATGATATTTATTCCTATAGCCATTGGTGTAGCCATTCGTTTCAATTTTCCAATTATGAGTTTGGCATTTCCCGTGGCCATGTTAATTGAGCATGTATATGTGCTGCCTTTTAATAGCAAACCCTCGTTGTTGTTATATTCAACAGACCATTATAGTTGGTCGGACACCTTTAAATTTGGTATCACCATGCAACTCATAGCGTGGGGCGTTTCAATTGTAATGGCCATGACCTATTTTAAATGGTTGGGCATTACACCAAACGGATTGTTTTAATTAAAGATATGCTTAAAAAATCAATAGAAATACACGATAAATTTTCTGCGGTCATCGAAGTAGCCTACGATATTCTTTCTAAAAAAAAGGTATCGGAATATACCACCATTACCTATATTTTCTTCCCGAATACGTTAAACATTAACGAAAGCAAATATCCAAAAACCAAATTTTACAATGATGTTAGGTTATTTTTAAAATACGATATCAACTACACCAATTTAGACGAATTAAGTAATGGCAAAAAATCGCTTCTGAAAAAAACAGTTGAAAAAACAGAAACCTATATCCAAAATAAAGATGAAAAAAACAGGCTATTGTTTGAACAGCATATAAAAATGCTAGCTTCAACCTATAACAATTTATTAAAACAGGAAACACAAATTCTTTTAAGTTCACACGCCATAAACAAGGAAAACATTCAACTATTTTTAAATAAGATAACGAAGGTGCTTACTGAATTTAGGTTGTTGGTTGCTAAGGTAATGGCTTCAAACATAAAAGAACACCATAAAAAAGTGGTATTATTTGCAGATGAATACATGAGCAATGCCGTAGAATTGGAGCTTATGCATTTATACATGCTATTTGAAAAAAAATTAAATGCAAAAGAAGACCTTATCGATATTATTAGCCTAATAAACTACGAGCAAAAGTATAAAAAGCAACAAGATTATGGTTCGCCAAAGGACAAAAACCTTAATGCCGAAGAGCTATTGTACAGGCGGAACCAACTAAAAAAATACATTGAAAGTGTTTTCTTTTTAAACCAGGATGTTAGAAAGGACGGTGCCGTTTACGAGCAAACCCTACTGGCCTTAGCTGCTGGTTTAGCCATGATTTTCTCTACGGGAATCGCTTTTTATTTTCAGCAAAATTATGGCAACTTTACCACACCTTTTTTTATAGCATTGGTGGTAAGCTACATGCTAAAAGATAGAATTAAAGGAACGGTTAGCGCTTTATTTATAAGCAGGTCAAACAGTTTTTTTTATGATTATAAAATTAAAATAATCAATTCGCTAGACAAAAAAATAGGCCTTTTTAAAGAAAGCTTTGGGTTTGTTCCCTTTAAAAAATTGGATCCAGAGGTTAGAAAATTAAGATTGCAAAACCAGATTATCGATATTGAGGCCAAAGCCCTAAAAGAGCACATTATTCAGTATAAAAAGAAAATCGTGCTATTTCCTGATAAATTTGGAAGCGACCTTTCCAACAATAATATTTCGGGGCTAACCGACATTACGCGCTTAAACTTTCATCGCTTTATCCAATATATGGACGACCCAAAAAAAGATTATATCTTGGTAAAAAAAGGGGCGGTTTATTCAAAATTTGCAAATAAGGTTTATCACATCAATATTGTTCAAAAATATTTTACCGCAAAAGGCGAAGTGTATTACCGGTACCGAGTTGTATTGAACAGAAATGGCATCAAACGCATTGAAAACATCACTTTAGATTAAGTTTTAAACAACTGCATCGGTTAATTTGCCTAAAGTGTAAGATGAAAAAATATTCCTTCAAAATAACACAAAAACCACCTATTGTTTTTGACCACATTACCAAATTTTTTGGTTTTTTTAACAGGATTTCTATTTAATGAAACGGGATAAACCGGGCACTTTCTTTTTTAGCTCCAAAATGGCGAGTTTTGCTACTTCATTAGCGCCCAGGGCCGATAAATGGGTATCGTCTGCTTTGGCCTCTTTATAATAGGCGTTTTCACCGGCCGCAAAATGAAGATGCAACTTTTTTGATCCTTCCACGCCATACGATTCCTCCAAACGTTCCGTAAAATATTGTAAATCTATAAAAGGCACCTTATACTCTAGGGCTACCAAACGGGTTTCCACGGGGTATTCGCCATGGGTATCAATTAATGTACCTTCTTCATTAAAATTACGCCGTACAATTGATGAAAACAATACGGGGGTTGCTCCCTTTTTCCTAGTTTCCTCTACAAATTTTATTAGATTATGGCGATAGGTAACATGCGGGTTGGTGTAACGATCGGGCGATTTTTCTTTTTGGTCGTTATGCCCAAACTGAATAAAAACATAATCGCCTTTCTTGAGGGTTTTAAGGATGGAATCCCATCGGTTTTCGGCTATAAAACTTCTACTGCTTCTTCCGTTTACGGCCCTGTTATCTATAATGGCATCTGCCTTAAAATACTGCTGCAACACTTGCCCCCAACCATGCTCCGGATTTATTTCAGGATCTTTTTTGTTGGCCATCGTAGAGTCTCCAATCATGTAAATAGTGGTGTTTTGAGCCATACAACTTGTGGCTATTACCAGTAATAGTACGATGCTATTGATTTTAATATAATTCCTCATTTTAATTATAGATTTTGATACCAAGCTGAAGTTGATTTGAGAATAGTTTCCAAGGTATATTTTTTTGCTTCAGATGCCTTTAATTGATGCGACCACACCACCCTAGCCTCTGGTTTGTAACCTTCGCCGGTACCTTGATATTCGGCATAAAACGCTAACTTTTCGGCTTCTTTATTCGACCAATTGTGCCAACCTTCTGGTTTTATATGCTTGCCAAGGTTACAGTTTATGAATACTGTTTTTGCATACGTGCGCCAGGGCCTTCCCAAAAAAACGTCGTTTACATTTTCAGGAGCGGTAAGCTTACAACCTTTAAACACATAGCCAAATTCCTGTTCCTTTGGTGTTGAGGCCGCTGTAACGTAGCCACTTGATTTACTGCTTATTTCGCAATTTTCAAAAAGAACCGTGGCTTCACCAAAAATAAAATCGACCGTACCTTCGATATAGCAATTTTTAAAATACTGTTTAAAACCTTCGCCTGCTGTATAAACCGTGTCCTGATTTCCTAAAAACGCACAATTTTCAAAATAACACCTATTGGCGATTACGGATAAGGCAATGGCTTGACCAACGGGTCCGGACGTGTTCCTGATACTGAGGTTTTTAGCCACAAAATCGTTTCCTTCAATTAAAACGGTTGCCGTGTGAAAGGTGCTGTTTCTGCCCAAATCGATCTTACCAAAATAATCATCAAAGGAAATAATGGTATTTTCTTTGCTCTCACCAATTAATGAAACCTGTGTATTCCATGAAAATACCTGTACTTTTTCATTATAGACCCCATTTTTAACATGGATAATAACGCGCTGGTACGGAAATGCCTTTGCAGCATAAATGGCTTCTTGAATGGTGTAAAAATCGCCACTGCCATCTTTGGCAACTATCATATTAAAATCGTCCTTTATAGCTTTTTTTTCTTTTATGCCATTATCGTATTTTGCTTTCCATTCGGGGTACTTTTTTAAAACTTCGCTAGCTCTATCGGTGTACCAACCATAACCGTTTCTACGCTCGTAACCTATATCGCTTAAAGCATATTTTACTATCCCATCGCGGTCGCAAAAAAATGGCCTGTTATCTTCCAATGCCATAAAGCGCGCCCATAATGGACTGGCATTGGCGTCGTTTACAATTTTCTTGTCTCTTTTTTTAGTTTGTTCATCATATTCCCAAACTTGCTTTATGCCCATTATCTTAACTTTTTCAAACCATGCAACCGCGCTGTTTATGGCTGTTTTAATAGCTTCGGTTGGGTTTTCCAAATCCATGAGCAGCAACACGATATTGGCCGATTCACTACCGCTCAAGGATGGCAATTCATAAGCCCTGGCCTTAGTGGGCTGTAAAGTTATTTCATCGTGTTGGGCACACCAAGCCGTTAAAATCCCGTTTTGTTTGTATTGTGTTTTCAAAATACAGTCAATGCCCTTGTTGAAAGCAACGTTGATTTTTTTTAGGGTTTCTTCGGAAGGTTTTATAGCATATTTTCCTGTATTCTCTTTTAAGTTTTTAAGAAGATTTAGAATGTTCACCATCGAATCATCATTAAAGGTAATATGTGTGTAATAACCTTTTTTTAACGGATAGAACTGCGGCCAACCACCAGAATCGTATTGTGCCTCAAGAATATAATCCAAGCCCGAAAGAAAGGCCATTTTATAGGTTTCATTGGCCGTTGCTCGGTACATTTTAGAAAGAAAAAGCATTTCTTGCGTGGTGGCGCCGTTATCGGTGGTAACCTCATCGGTACTGCTTTTTTGACTTTCTAATTGTAGTTTTTCTTCCTTGCTAAGCGGTTTTTGCATTTGAATGTTCTTGGGCCAACCACCAATATTTCGTTGATAGAGCAAAACATTTTCGGCAATCGCTTTGGCTTCTTGGGTTGCAAACCAAGCACTGTCCTTATTGTTGATTATAGTGCGCCATGATTTATCATGAACTTGGGCCTGTGATGAAACTATTGTGGCAATAACCGCTATGATAAAATGTTTAACTATCATTATTTTAGAGTTGATGTGGTGTTATTTCCATTTAAACGCAAAATATTTACAGGGTATTTCGCCTGCATTTCGGATACCGTGCATTAATTGTGAATTTACAAAAAACATATCGCCTGCGGTACCTCCATAAACATTTCCGTTGATGGTCATTTCGGTATTTCCAGCAATTACCAACATAATTTCGCTTTCGATATGGGTATGTGGATTATGACTTGGTCCCTGTTTGTCGAGTTGGGTAATATGCATTTCAAAACGCTCGCACATGGCTGTGGGCCTATCAAAATAAGCTATACCGCCGCCCCTTGCACTTGGTTTAAACACCAAACTATCCGGATTAAAAACCATCGACCCACCATTTGCGATGCCCCTTTCAATAACCATGGGCTTTTTAGATTTGTATCGCATCACATAATAGGTTAGGTTGGTGTTCCCTACGTTTTCAATGGTATGCGCTTCTTGTGGCATCACTAAAACCACCCCACCGGCTCCCATAGTATCACTTTTCCCTTCAATGGTAACTTTCATCAAACCTTCTTTAACAATAATGCATGTTTCAATGGCTTTGTTTGCAGTTGACTTGCTGGGTTTAGCCCCGGGAAGTTGCGTGGTTGCGTATATTTCCAAATATTCAAAATGAGGAGAAACACCCTCCAGTAACTTTCTGGGTTCGCCCTTTTCACTTTTATTTATTTGAAGTTCATTCCATTTGTAAACACCTTCTTTTACCGGTTTTAACTGGGCATTTGCCGTTACCGCGAGTAGCAAAACGATACTTGTTATTAAGGTTTTCATTTTGTTATGTGATATTATATTTTAATCGCTTCGTTTTGTGAACCTGTACTGTTATTTCCAACGCTAAAATCTGTAATAATATTTTGAGAGCACGAAAACTGGATAGATACAGAGACCCGGAAAATATAAAATTAAGTTTTTTTTTAGTACTTACTTACGCCATTAGTGAACGATGATTTTTTGAGTATGTAAAACCTGTTTCGTTTCCGAATCGAATACTTTCAAAACAAACACGCCTTGGTCATTTATGGCTATGTTTGTTTCGTTCCCGCCTTCAATAAATCCTTTTGATATTTCTTTACCTAACAAATCGAATATTACAAACTCCGAGTTCACTTGGTTGTTCTTCATCTTTATTGAAAAAGTCCCTTTATTTGGTATGGGCCAAACTTTAACATCCATACTGTTTTTTGCTTCAACCGAAAGTGCCAAATCAAAACCATTCAAAATATTTACTTTTCGTGTCATACTATCGCCTGAGGCATCAGTTACAGTAAATTCAAAAGAACCCAAACCTGTAGCTGTTGGAGTGAATTCTACCAAGTTACCTGCCAAATTAGTTGTGCCGTTAACAACATTTGAAACCGTATAAGAAACGCCATTTGTAAACCCTCTTGAAAGTTGCTGGATATTAACAACGACTTTTTCACCAGATACGGTACTGAAATGAGGCAATGACATCCAATACAGGTAATCGTCTAAACGGGTATATCCATCTAAATCGGCATCGGCATTTGCATCTGAAAAATCGCCAATTGCCGAATTTAAGTTTGTTCCAAAAATAGTTTCCCACCAGTTTGGTAAGCCGTCGTTATCAGAATCCCAATTTGCGGGTCTTGTAACAAACGGATAATTTTCATAACCACCTGCATCATCCTGATGGTCTGGAAATCCTTTTTTACCAGTTACGCTTCCAGTAACCGAGTAGCTGCCCGCTAAAGTTTCGGTTATCATTCTTTGGTCGTGGTCATCAAAAACAGGTTGGTTACAGCCCACATCCGAGAGCACGATTTTGTATGCATGTTCTGCGGTTTGTGTGGACACGTATGCAGGGAAGAATGGGCTGTCAACAAACGTTTCATATTGATAACTTGCTCCATTTGAATACTTAATTCTCCTACCCACTTCCTGATTACTTTCAGAAAAATGCCCTGGCATTACGTTTCCGTTAAAATAACAACGCTGCATGCCCGTGCCAACATTTTCATGTTCGGCTGTAAATGCATAAAACAACGTTGTTCCTGCACCAGGCTTGTAGTAATTATTAACAAAATTAACTTCTTTTGCCCCTCCATCGGTTGCTCTATTTCCCCAATTATAAACAACGTTATTGGTAATATCCAACTTTCCTGCATAATAGCCATTTCCATCCAAGCCACCACCTAAGCTCCAATTTCGCCCGTAATTGTGCGCTAATAGATTATGGTGAAAACTGCCAATATCACCACCGATAGTTGCTGCATAACCATGTTCGGTACCTGGAGGATAATTTTGATGTCCTGCGGCATTTAAAGCCTCTGAAATCAAGGTTCTTTGTAGTGTAATGTTTTTTCCTGAACGTGAACTAAAAGATTCATCAATAGTCCAACTTATAGAACAATGATCGATGATACTGTAATTTGCACCCGTTAAGCCCATACCATCAAATGTCTCACCGGCCCCTAAGCGTACTCTTATATTTTGAACCACATTATCATTACCTGTAATCCCAAATGGGGCAGACTTAATTGTAATTCCTTTACCTGGTGCAGTTTGACCTGCAATAGTTATGTAAGGCTGACTGGAAACCAAGCGCGAATTAAGCTGGATAAGCCCCGACACATTAAATACAATCGTTCTTGGCCCAATATCATTGGTAACAGCTTCACGCAAACTTCCCGGGCCGCTGTCATTCAAATTGGTTACCGCTACCACTTTGCCGCCACGTCCGCCACGTGCAAACCGTCCGTACCCTTCAGCTTCTGGAAATGCTAATTGCGCAGGACGAAAACGCCATACATTGCCTTTTACAACCTCATTAGTTGTTAATACCTCATCAATGCGCCAGTAATATGTTTCACCAGTATATAAACCATTTACTTGGAAAGAAGCACTAACTAGTTGTTGGCTGCCCTTATATTCTGAAGAAGCCGTTGTTGCAGCATCAACCGCTTCCAAACTGTTTCCAAAATAAACATTGTGCGATGCCGCATTTAAAGCAGAGGTCCATTTTAGTAAGATGTTTCCTGAATTAAGTTCAACATGTTCATCATTATGGGCTGGAATAGGATCTGTGGCCTGATTAAATATGTTTGGGGTATTGAGTTCAAAACCATTGAACATCACGTTTTTTTGGGTTTCACTACCAGAAGTCTCCGCTGCAAATAAAATTACCACATCGTTACCTGTTGTAGCTTGGAAACTTAAATATACCGATTTTGCCGAAGCTGTTGTTAATGCCCTAACTGTGGGTACTACATTGTTTTCTACTAAATTACCATTTATTGAAATATCGATGGGACTAAATGTAATCGTTTCACTATCAGTGGCATTTAAAAAAGCAAGAAGCGTATGATTTCCAGCTTGTAGTCCACTAATACGAAGTTCAATTTGCCCTCCTTGATTGGCCGTTTGCCCTTTTACCGTTACGCCATCATTCACCAATCTGGCATAATATGGTGCTTGAATACCTGTTTTATACCAGTTTGTCCCCAACCCATCACCTGCAAGACCTTTTTTTGAGACTGTAAATGTTATGCCATTGACTACCATTGTAGCCGAATTACCCGATGCAATAACCCATGGCGTATATCCAGGCTCTCCTACCTCGCTGGTACTCCTACCGGATTGATCAAAATCTATTTTTACAATAGGGCCTTGCGCATACATTGTTGACATTGAAATTAAGCAAACAAGCCCCATTGACTTAACTGCTTTTTTTATAGTTGGTATTATCATAACAATTAATTGTCTAATTACTTTTAATCTGGCACTATTTATTGGGTTATGAAACAAAAATTCATATCAGGTATAGAAGTTTCTGTTCAAATTTTTAATACTTTGGAAACAGGCGGTTTACTTAGTCGCCGCAATCATTTCAGTTCTCAAATTGAAGTGCGCCTGGTTTGCCTTCATTGTCACAAATATTTAAGACTGTCAATAAGATGGCATATCCAAACCAAGGCCCCATTCCATGTTACACGCCATGTTTATTTTTCCAAGCGGTAAACAAGGAATCAATTAATGTTGTTGGCCAGTTACCGTACCAAGCATAGCCCGTTCTACGTTCTAGCTCTATTTCCGCAAGGGTGTTTTTCTTAACCCCATCCCTACCGCAAAAAAATGGTAAATTGGTGTTTAAATCGTAAAAACGCGCCCACATGATGTTTCCCGGAGATGGAATCACAATAACATCGCTTCCTGTATTTTGTGTGGCATAACCCACAATTTTAACCGATTCAAACCAAGCAATGGCATCTTTTACCGCTTGGATGAGTTGTGGCGAAGGGTTTTCAACCAACATAAGCGTTTTAACAATCCCTACGGATTCCGACCCACTATTTGAAGGTAACTCGTAAGATCGGGCCGTGGCAGGCAACAGAGTAACTTCGTCGTGTTGTGCGCACCATGCCGTTTTTTTACCGTTTACGGTAATTTGGGTTTGTAGCATGATATCAATTCCTTTGTTAAAAGCTGTACTGGCCTTATTAATATAGGAAGGGTCCAAAACATCGGTATTATTTTTACTTTTTGAAATATCCCACATTAAATTCATCACATTTACCATAGCGTTATCGTTGTAGGTTATTTGATGCCTGTACCCACTTTTATCAGGGTAATATTGCGGCCAACCTCCGTTGGCATATTGGGCTTCAAAAAGATAATCGATGGCTTTTATGGCGGCATTTAGGTAATTGGGATTGCTGGTAGATTTATAAGCACTAAGCAATGTTCTAAGCTCACCTACGGTGTGGTTGTTATCTATGGTCGTATCGGTATTGTTCTTGGTATTGTTTGCTGTTGTTATTTCGGCAGCAGTTTGTACGCGGTCGTACCCCGAAAAATCATTATAAGGTTCTTTTGGCCAACCACCATTGCTACGTTGCCAAAGCAACATATTTTCAGCCTTTAAAATGGTATTATATGTAGGTACTACACCCGAAATATTTATTTGTAACTCTCCTTTAATACCACTGCCATCCATTGCGGTTGCCGTAACCGTTAATATACCATTTAATTTTGGCGTTAATAAACCTTCATTTGATATGGATGCAAAGGCGGTATTGGAAACCGACCAACTAATAGCTTTATTGCTTGCCGTAGCTGGCAAGATGGTTGCTGTAAGCTGTTGGGGTTGTCCGTTGGTTATATTGCTCCCGTTTATTACAATGCTTTCCACTTTAACTTGTGGGCCTTTAACACCCGCAATGGTAATGGTTTTTTCTGCTGAAACTCCTGAGCCATCATTTGCCGTAACAATTACTTTTACAGAACCATTTAAGGTTGGCGCTAAAAGTCCTGTACTTGAAATGGAAGCGATTGACGCATCGGAAACACGCCAGGTTACCGATCGGTCTGTGGCATTGTTGGGCAAAACAACCACGGTAAGTTGTTTTGCGGTGCCATCTTCTATATTGCTGCCATTAATTACAATAGTATTGACCAAAATGTTTTTTGGGTTTTCATCTACGGGGCTATCGCTGCTACACGCCAATAAAACAACGGATAAAACAAACAACAGTACTTTATTAAGCTTATTCATAAAAACAATATTAAATTAAAACCGATAACACAATCTATCAAAATGCAATCGATTACGCAATATTAAGAAAATAAAAATAAATAAAGAAATTATCTCGTTTAAAAGCACATGTTTAAATTAGTATCTTTATGATTTTAAAAAATTATACAACCACCCAGAGCATTGAGTAACCTAAATTTAATCCCTAAAAAATGAACTTTATGTGGCAGGTTTGACGGGATAGTTCTATTTTTCAAGAACAGATGCTACAACTATACTTAAACAATAAAGCTATGAAAGCAAACCTAACCATTTTTCTAACAACTTTTTTTTCAATTTCAATGATACATTCCCAAGAAACCGTTTCAATTTGGCAAACTAAAGTACCCAATGCCCTGATAAATAATCAATACATAGAAACATTTAGGCGCGATGACCAAGGAGAAGTGAATGGCATTTTGAATGTTACCGAGCCCACTTTAAAACTATTTTTGGCAAAAAACGACCAATCAAACAATACCGCCGTTGTTATTTGCCCTGGGGGTGGTTATGGGGTTTTATCGCATGAAAAGGAAGGCGACAAAATTGCGGAATGGCTTAACACCCTAGGAATTTCGGCCTTTGTTTTAAAATACCGATTGCCTAGCGACCTAATTATGGAGGATAAAACAATAGGGCCGCTTCAAGATGCCCAGGAAGCCATACGCCTGTTAAGACGAAATGCTGAACAATGGCATTTAGACCCCAAAAAGATAGGCATTATAGGGTTTTCGGCAGGAGGCCATTTAGCTTCTACAGCCTCTACACACTATAATATAAAGGTTTATGATTGCGATACAACCAGTGCGCGTCCGGATTTTTCAATACTTATTTACCCAGTTATTTCTATGGAAGCAGGGATAACACACCAAGGTTCTAAACTGAATTTATTGGGGAAAAACGCTCCTACTGATTCAGTGATGAACTATTCCAACGAAAAGCAAGTTGACAAAAACACCCCGCCCACCTTTTTGGTGCATGCAACCGATGATGCTGCTGTTCCCGTTGAAAATAGCATTCAATATTATTTAGCACTTAAGGCCAACAAGGTGCCCGCCGAAATGCACCTTTACGAACATGGCGGCCATGGGTTTGGATTGGGTACAGAGGGCACACATACCCGTTGGCCAGATGCATGCGAAAACTGGCTGAGAGCGCATCAATTAATTTCAAGATAAAACATCCATTTATTCATTAAAAAAAAACAGTTCCAAATAGGTTTTGGAACTGTTTTTTATGGCTGTTTTATGGCTTCTAATTTTTTTATAGCCATCACTTACTTTGTATTAGTTAACGGCATCTTCAATGCCATCGCCTACTTCTTCAACACCATCTTCAATTTTTTCTCCTGGTGTTTTTTTCTCTCTGCAACTGGTCATAAAAATGGTTGCTGCAAATAATAATAAAAATGCGTATGCTGCTTTTTTCATCTATTATATTTTTAAATTTTTCAATAATTTGTTTACCGTTTTACACCGCTTCGTATAAGTGATAATATAAAAAGCACTATAAATATAAAGAACAGCACTTTAGCTATTCCCGCCGCTGTACCAGCAACACCGCCAAATCCTAAAATACCGGCGACTATTGCTATGATTATGAAAGTAATCGTCCATCGTAACATGATCTATATTTTTTTAGTTAATTGAATTATGTGCGACCAACCACATGGTATGCCGATTTTCTTTAGTCGGAAGAAACGGAAGGATCTATGTAGGATGCCTTAGTTACACGGCCTCTACATCTTCAAGCGTCTTAACAGTTTCCAGGGCTGATTTTATGGTTGTTAACTGGCTAGACAGCAATTCCTTAATACCCGGACAATCATTCACTTTAGGAAGCTGTTGCTCATATTCCTCTACACTTGCTTTTTCACCTCGGATACATTCTTCCAAAAGAGCTTCATCGGTATGGGAGCTTAAGGTTGATTTTACATCAATCCAAGCGCGGTGAACGGTTCCTAATAGGGTGCCATCAGTTGCTGGGGTGGCATTCAATTCTCGTATCATAAAGTCGAGTTGTGTTGCAAAAAGGTGCCTTTGGTGCGCTTTTTGTTGCAACCAGCTTTTTAGCGCCCTGTTTTCAGATTTTTGCATGACCTGTTTATAACCTGCTTCGGCATCAAAGTTTTTTTGAAGCAGCTCTTGCAAAACGCTTACTATGTGTTCGTGTGCATTTTTTATTTCCATGGTTGTAATTTTTTAATCTTTAAAACTGAAACCTGATACCCAATGCAATATCAAGATCTAAATCGTTGTTATCATAAACTTCATCTCCAAAACCAATTTCAGGCCTGAAATCGAGCGAGAGCAGTAAAGGTATATTGAAATTGTACTCAATGCCTATGTTGCCGGCAGCAAAGACAAACGTATCGGTATCATCGTTAGGCTTATCAAAACTATAAGAGCCCAAACCGCCACCAACGCCTGCATACCAATTAAAGCCTTCATCGATGTTCCAAACCCATTGGTGCAATACGGCGAGTTTAAAACCGTCGTAATTATCGCCATCCCTCCAACCCAGGTCGAACTCCAATCGTTTATTGGCGTTCAACGCTCTTTGGTAGGATATTTCGCCCGCAAAACCATCATTGTCGCCCAAGCGCAACCCCAATGCGTTTTTTGAAATATCTTGGGCGTTTGTGGATATACTGGTTAGTAGGGCTAAAAAACTTGTAATTAAAAAGAGTTTCATTCTAAAAAAGATTTAATTATTGTTTCGCCTCGGCGTTTTCTTCAGATTTTGCACCCATTCTATTCACGGTGTACATTGGGGCAAATTTCAGTTTTAAAGCTGCAATTTTCCTGTTATCGGCACTCGATAACCCTTCGTTTTCAACGGTGTTTTTTCGGGTATCAATGGCTTCATATAATAATTTGATTTCATCCCATTGCTCGCGGGTATATGAATCCTTGTTTTTTTCAACCGTATCCACAAAATTTTGATAAACGCTTAAAATATTGTCTTTGTTGATCCAACCAAATGCCATCTGGTCGTCCACATAATCTTTTCCTAATAACGATTGGCGCATCATGGTTATTCTTTCACCTTCCATTCGTTGGTTCTCTGCCATCACTTCTGCTTTAAATTCTTCGTATTTTGAGGTGGATTTATCGATAGATTCCTGTAAATCGGCATTGTCCTCTACTGAAATAATAGCACTATTGGCCTCGGCTTTACGCGTTTCGTAGTTTCGCTCAATGGCTTCCCAGTTTGCCGAAGCTTTATCGGCAGCCACATTGCTAACGGAGTCGATGTAATTGGAATAGTTGTCCACTTTATTTTTGGCCATTTGTTTTTGTTCATCGTTACATGATGTAAGCATCAGCGCACCTGCCGCTACTGCTAAGGTTAATTTTAATGTTCTCATTTCTTTTGGTTTTAAATTGTTATAAATGGTTACTCATTGTGCATTTTCAGGCTCGTCACTTACTTTTTTTGAAATAAAATTGGTAACTCCGTATTGGAGCACGTAGCCTAATATGCTTTTAATGAAAGAATTTGACTTGCCCAACACTATTTTTTTTGAAAAATATCCGCCCGCAATACTTAGAACGGTTTTCAAAAAATTGGATTTTAGTTCGGGCAATCCCCTAAAATCCTTAATGGTTTGGTTTATAATTGTTGCTGGTTTAAAAACCTGCGAGGTTTCATAAAACTGCGCTTTAAGGTCGCGGTATTCTAGCTGCCTTCGATATTTTAAGGCCGCTATGGCTTCATCCAGCATTGCTACTTGACTTTTACGCTGCTTCATGGTTGGTGTCTTTAAATTGATGGAAATAACCAGAACCTGGATGCTTTGATTTCAACAGCTTGCTAATGAATAAATTGGCAATGGGCAATTTAATTAAGGTATCCTTAAACAAATACAATAAAATGGCCGCTACCAGATAACAAGCCGAAACCACCAGAAAACCTAGGTAGTAGGCATCCAACAAGTTGCCTATGTAAAAACTTAACCCAAAACTTAAAAACAGGGCAAACATGGCAATAACCATTACTATTAGCACGCGAGCTGCGATTGAAGAAAGCAGGTCGGATGTTTTATCCACGGCATTCAAAGCGAACAACTCAGCATTTGTTTCGGCATATTTTTTGGCTTTATCATAAAGCAATTCCACGCTTTTTGCCATGTTTCCTGTGTGATCCATGTTTTAAATTTTAGATTTAACGGTGTTTTTTACTTGCTCTTTTTCTTTTTTAAGCGCTTCTTTCCCATCTTTGGCCATCTCTTTTCCTTCCTTTACCAACGATTCGTATTTGCTGGAAACGGTATCTAAAAAATGGTCGAATTCGTTTTTCAAGGTATCCTTGGCTTCCAAGGTTTTGTTTTTTATTTTTTTTCGGGTGTTCGATCCCTTATCGGGTGCAAACAATACTCCTAGTAATGCGCCTGTGGCAATGCCTGCCAATACTCCTAATACATTTGATTTCATGATTTTTTTTGTTTTAATTATTTATTTTAATTTATAATGTTGTAATGATTCTCTTTGACGGGTTTTTACTTAAAAAGCTATACGCCCTTTCCGCCAATAAGCCTTAACAAAATGGCTACTACGGCAATGACCAATAAAATATGGATTAGCCCGCCCGCACTATAAACGAAAAAGCCCAAGGCCCACCCGATTACAAGTATAACTGCTATTAAATACAATAAACTTCTCATAATGTTCGATTTTAAATGGTTATTAATTTTCTTATTTTATTTCATTGATTTGCCTTAAACCAGCGTTCAACCTTTCTAAAGCTTTAACGGTAAACAACTTGAAATCCAAATCGTTTGTAATGGTCGATAGATAGTCTAACTGTGCTATTTGATGGTTCAATGCTGTTTGCACCTCTTGAAAATATGCCTTCAAAAAAACAGTGTCGTTTAGGGCCTTTAGTGTGTTTAAATCGCTTTTGCTGAATTTATTGGGAAGCAGGATTAATTTTTCTTCAGCCAAATCGTTCATCTCATCCTTAATTTGTTGTTGCTGCCTTTCGAGTTTTTGGACTAGCCTTTTCATACCGAAGCCAATGTTTCTTGTTAGTGCCAATTGGTTTGTTAACATCATCTGTTGGTTTAAAATTGCGATACTAGAAACCACTTTTGCCTCCTCAATGTTGGTTTTCACCCGTTCCAGGTTTGCCTTTGTACCAAACACTTCAAATTCATTGGTTGTTACTTCAAAATCGCAGCACATCAAACCCATACTCAAGGTTATTGTTAGGGCAAACATTATGAACTTGTTGCTGTTTTTATTGATTAACACGTTTTTTTTGATTTCTACATTACAAAGATGCAACGGCACTGCGCGTTTTGTGTTACAGCATTTTTGTGGATTGTTATAGAATTTCAACACCACCCATTTAGGATGTATTTTTTAAAGAAAAAAAGCCCTAAAACTATCTATTTTAAGGCTTTAAAAACGTATTGTGATTGTGATTAACCAGCTTCGGGAAGATACACCGTAAACACCGAACCTACGTTGGGTTTGCCTTGTGCCACAATAAACCCTTGGTGGTTATCGGTTATTTTTTTGCAGATAGAAAGCCCAACGCCGGTTCCAGAATATTCCTGTTTGTTGTGCAGCCTACTGAAGAGCTCAAAAATTAAGCTCGCATATTGGGGGTCGAAACCAATACCGTTATCGGTAAATGTGATTTTGTGGTACCATTTTTGGGTGGCCTTGGCCAAATTAGCATCGGTAGTTGCGGCTACTTTTGAGTAAGCCAGATGAATTTTTGGCACTTCCAATTTCTTACTGTATTTTAAAGAATTGCTCAACAAATTCAAAAATAATTGATGTATTTGAAACGGAATAACGGCCAAGGTTGGCAAGTTCTCATGGGTAATGCTGGCCTTGGTAGCCAAAATGGTTTCGGCCAAATCTTGTTTTACTTGTTCAAAAAGCGTGTTTAAATTGGTTGGGACAAATTCCTTATCGGGCTTGTTGGTTCTTGAAAACTGCAATAAATCGTCAATCAACAAACGCATTCTGGTAGCGGCTACGTTAATACGCTCTAAATATTGAAGTCCGGTTGGGCTGAAGTTTTTAGACTCTTTGTCCTGTAACCGCGATATGAAGGTTTGGATTTTTCGCAGGGGCTCTTGCAAATCGTGGCTGGCCACATAATTGAATTCTGAAAGTTCCTTGTTGTTCCTTTCCAGTTCTAAATTACGTTCTTCCAAAGCCGAGAAATTTTCAATTTCATCCGAAATATCGGTTATGTTCCCAATAATCCGTTTTTCGTCATCATTGCCTACCAATAATTTTCCATAAGCCTTTATATGTTTTACCGTACCGTTTTTCTGGATAATCCTGTAGTATATAAAAGGCAAATCTTGGTTTTTTATCATGCTCTGGTTGTCCTTAACAACCTTTTTGCGATCTTCGGGATGTACAAACTCTAAAAAATTTTCATGGCTAGCAGGAAACGCGCCCGGTTTTTCTCCCAAAACGCGGTATAAGTTATCGGAAAACGTATAGATATTGGTATCGATATGCCAAATCCAGTTACCGTGCTTGCCAATGGTTTCTAATTGGACGGTCGCTTCCTTAAAAATCAACAATTCGTTGTTAATGCCCTTTATTTTCTTTAAATCGTTGCTTATTTTATGATATGAAACCACAATCAAGAACAGGGTAAAAAGCAGCATGAGATACAAAAATAGGGGCGTAAATTTTAAATTGCTTTGGTTTTGCGCTTTACGTTGCTCGAGTTGCCTGTTTTCGAGCGCTATCATGTCGCCAATTTTTTTGGTAATGGAATCCATGATTATTTTTTCTTCAAAGAAGGTGGACTTAAAGGCTTCCGATAAGGTTTGGTTGGTTTCTACCAATGCGTTTGATTTGGTAAAATTATCAAAAAGGGCATCGATGTATTTGCTTAACACCTTAAGGTTTTCCTTTTGTGCTACGTTGTTATCTGCCGAAACCCTTAGCTGAGCAAAGGAGGCGTTTACTTTTTCCCGAGCTGTTAAGTAAGGCTCTAAATAAGTGGTGTCTTTGGTTAAAATGTAGTTTCTATACCCATTTTCGGCATCTTTTAAATAGGAAAGTACCTGTTCCAGTTCCATGTTCACCTTATAAGTGCCCACAACCAGTTTGGTGGAGTTTGTAAGATTTGAAATGTGCTTATAGGTAAAACCGCCTATTATAATGATTAGAAAGGCACTGATTAAAAAAATGGCCCTTAATATTACCGACGCTTTGGAAATTACCTTTCGTATCATTACATGCGCAGTAAAAAATTATCCTTGTTCAAGCCATTGGTATGATATTGCCAGTTAATGGAAACCACTTCTGAAAGCACTTTTTTGAGATCGTCGAAACTGCTGGGTTTTTTTATATAAATGTTGGCCCCCAGCACGAAGGTTTCCTCAATATCTTCTTCGGATGCCGATGTGGAATAAATGGCAATGGCGATATCAGACAACTTGTGGTTGGCCTTAATCTCATTTAAACATTCAATACCGTTTTTTTTTGGCATGTTCAAATCTAGGAAAAGCACCTGTGGCAATAGGGCGCCCTCGCTGTTTAGATACGCCATAAGTTCAATACCATCATTGTAAGTGTTTACTTTGGTGTTCATATTAAGTTCCTCAAAGGCATCGACAAAAAACAATCGGTCATCTTCATCATCATCTGCAAGAATAATATGGATATAATCGTTTGGCATAGTGTATTTATTATAATTGGGTTAGCTTTTTTGTTGTGCGCGATCTCTTCTTTTTGAAATAATACGTTGAAAAGCCGATGGCGTAATGCCCGTTGTGTTTTTAAACTGGGTGCTTAAATGTGCCACACTGGAGTAGTTAAGTTTGAAGGCGATTTCGGTTAAGCTCAAATCGGTAGTGAGCAAGAGCTGTTTGGTGTATTCGATTTTTTGGAGGATGATGAAATTTTCAATGGACGTATAGGTAACCTCGGAAAACAAATTGGAAAGGTAACCATAACTGTGCCCTAATTTTTCTGAAAGGTAAACCGAGCTTTTTACGTTTACGCCGGCATCTTCATTAAAAACCATATCGATAATGGCATCCTTTATTTTCTGGACCAAAATGCTTTTTTGGCTTTCAACAATTTCAATCCCAAAATCGTTCAGGGCAGCATTTAAGGCTTCGTAGTTTTCAGACGGTATCTTTTCCAGCAACTCAACTTCACCAAAGGCCAATATGCGATATTTTATATTGAATTGGTCGAGCTTGGTTTCCAATACTTTTTTACAAATGGCATTAAAATCAAACTTTATAAATAACTTCATGCAACAATTTTTAATTAACGGTAAAGTTAATAAAGGAATTTGGTTTACCCTTTATTTTGTTTTTGGGCTATTTAGCGTTTCTAATGTTTTTCCATTTTTTTAAACGTAAACGCGCCCTGGTTTGAAAATGCTTATCGACCGGTTCGCCTATTAAAAACCCGTACGCCTCGTAGCCTGGGGTATTATCGAAAATTATTTTTAGGGTCGCCGTAATTGGAAGTGCCAAAATCATGCCCGCAATACCCCAGAGCATAGAAAAAAGTATTAACGAGATAATAACCACAAAGGCATTGACGCTTACTTTCGAGCCCGTAATTTTAGGGGTTATAAAATTACCTTCCAAAAACTGTATGAACGCAAAAACACCAATAACGCCCACGGCGTACCAAGGCGAATCTTTGGTGGCCAGTGCTATTAATGCGGGCAATAACGACCCAATTGCAATGCCTATGTAAGGAATAAGCAATAACAACGCCGCCAAAAAACCAAAGAAAAACGGATTGCCAATTCCTAAAACCAACAAACCAATACTGTTTAAAAACCCAACAATTACTATCACGATAAGAAGGCCAACCAGGTAATTTTGCTGTACCAAATAAATTTTTTTAAGGATGGCGTTAAGGAATGATTTTGATTTTGTTTTGTACAACTTGTATATGAAAGTTCTAAAAAACTTACGGTAATACAAGAAGAAAAACAGGCAAATGGGTACCAAGATCAGGTTGCTTAAAAAACTGGTCGATTCGGAAAGTACCATCACAATTTTATCGAGGTTGTCCTTGATGATGTTTTCCATTTGAAATTCCTTTTGCGAAAAAAGCTGGTTATTGCGAATGTGCAGCGTATCTTCCAAACTGTTTACCGAAGCGTGGAACAGTTCTGAAAGTTTTTGTGAATAATCGGCGCTATTGCCCATAAAATTCGCAAACTGAACGCTTATTAAAAAAAACACCAATGCCGTTAAAACCAACAGTGTTATTACCGAGGTAATTGTGGCAAACAACCTGTTGAAGCGCCATTTGTTTTCGAGGAAACTTTGCAACGGAAATACCATAACGCTTAAAATAACCGCGAACAGTAAAGGCACAATAAATGGCTTGAGTACATATAAAATAAAAACCACAGCTATAAGCGAAATTAAATTTAGCGCACTGTGGTTACCGGTGTTTTTTATTGTCATATTAAATAAAATTAAAAACTGCCTAGAGGTTATACTACATAAATTCACTAACCAACCAAACTATGTATGCAATATAGTAATTCTAGACAGTTTAATTTTATTAAAGATCAGAAATAATCTGGTGAACTTCCTCTTTGGTCTTTCCAAGTTTTTCTTGAAGCCTTCCTACCAGTTCATCTTCTTTTCCTTCTGCAAAAAGCAAATCATCATCTGTTAATTTGGCGTATTTTTGCTTTAACTTTCCTTTCAATTCGTTCCAATTTCCTTTTATCTGTGTGGTATTCATAGTCAAAATTATTAATGTTAGATGTTTAAGCCAAGTATTTTCGCAAAACCCAGGCCTTGGCCTCATGGTCGCGCAACAAGGCGGTTAAAAAATCGGCCGTACCAATATCATTGGTGTCTTCCTCAATTTCAGAAATGTACTTTCTAATATCCGAAGCGGCCTGTTCGTGGTCGTTTAGCAATTCCTCTATCATGGCTTTGGGCGATGGGTTGGTTTCGCTTTCCTTTAGGGTGGCATGCTTTAAAAAGGATGCCATACTGCCTATGGCCATGCCTCCTAGCTTGCTTATTCGCTCTGCCACCTCATCAACCGCTAAGGCAATGGCGTTATACTGGTTTTCAAAAAGTTTGTGCAATTCCATAAAACTGCTTCCGGTAACGTTCCAATGGTATTTTCTGGTTTTAACATACACCACCATTTCATTTGCCAATATAACGGTAAGGGTTTTTATGATTTCCGATTTGTTTTTGTCTGTTATTCCTAATTTTGGTTTCATTTATCCTCTGTTTTTATTTTTCAACTGTAACAACCAATAAGCATCTTTTCATCCAACCCATTGGCATTGTTTGAAGTGTGCGTTACGCTTCGGTACAAATGTAAAACTGTGGTTTAAATTTGGCGTTACACAATTATTACCGTTTATTATAGAATTTTAAGGCCTCGACCTATTTTTGGTTTGAAGTTTAAAAAATTGGCGGTTGATGCATTGGGCGCATACCAAAAATTTAGGCCGATTTTAATACATTTCCGTTTTAATGCTGTTTTAAAGTAGAAATAAATTGTGTAGGTTTGCCAAAAAATAGACATTGACAAAAATTAAGCCCTACAAAAACAGCGATTTAGGAAAAAAAGAACAGGTAACCCAAATGTTTGATGCCATTTCTGGAAATTACGATGGGTTAAACCGCGTTATTTCATTTGGTATCGATATTAAATGGCGCAAAAAAGTAGTAAACCTTGTTAAGGAAAGCAAGCCCGATACTATTTTGGATATTGCCACCGGAACAGGCGATTTGGCCATTAATTTAGCCGAAACCAATGCCTCGAAAATTATTGGACTGGACATAAGCAGTGGCATGCTTGAAATTGGAAAGCAAAAAATAAAAAAGAAACACCTTGACTCTAAAATAGAGATGGTTTTGGGCGATAGCGAAAATATGCCATTTGCCGATAATAGCTTTGATGCCATTACCGTAGCCTTTGGGGTGCGCAACTTTGAAACGCTCGAAAATGGCCTTAAAGAAATTTACAGGGTACTAAAACCAAACGGCACCTTTGTTATTTTAGAAACCTCCAACCCCACCAAAACCCCTTACAAACAAGGCTATGCCTTTTATACAAAAAATGTTTTGCCGCTTATCGGGAAACTGTTTTCTAAAGATAAAAGTGCCTATAATTATTTAAGCGAATCGGCGTCTGTTTTCCCTTATGGTGAAGCGCTAAACAATATTTTACGCAAAATTGGGTTTATTAATGTTGAAGATTTTCCGCAAACCTTTGGGGTAGCAACTATTTATAAATCATCCAAATAAAACCATGAAGCATTTTTTTGCATTAGTCCTGTTTTTAATTATAAACCAAACTATTGAAGCGCAACTATTTAGGAAAGAAAAAGTAACCTATGATGCCAACCAGGGCAATGGCAGCACCGATTATAATTTATTGCGCTGGGGCTACTTTTTAGGCATTAATAATTACGATTTTAATTTTGATTATAATAACGATCTACGGGATATTTATGTAAAAAGAAGCCCTGGTTTTAGCGTGGGCTTAATAGGCAATTTGCGTATTAACGATTATCTGGACCTGCGTTTGGAACCCGGATTGTTAATTACCACCCGCGAGCTTTATTACAGCCAAACCTATTTTCAGGGAAACGCTGTTACCGAAGCTGATTTAACCCGCGAAGTAAAATCGACCTACATCCACGTACCCTTATTGTTAAAGGTTTCAACCAAACGCATCAATAACTTCAAACCCTTTATTGTTGGAGGCGTTTCTACGGCCTTAAACTTGTCGAGCAATGAAAACAACCCAAACGACAATGCTAACGGCCAGTTTAGAACCACCAAAAACAACCTGTTCTATGAACTCGGTTTTGGTATCGATTTTTACTTATATAATTTTAAGTTTACGCCTTCCATTCGGGGTCTTTTTGGCATCAATGATGAACTTGTACGCGACAACGACCCCAGAAGCCCATGGACCAGCAACATAAACAGCATGAAAAGTCGGGGTGTTTTTGTAAATTTTACGTTCCAGTAATTTTAGTTTTCAGTAGAAATGGCAATAGCAGTGGCTATTTTCAATGGCAAAATTTTGAGTGTTAAGGTTTTTTTTACAAGATATTTTCAACTGACGACCCCTTTTTTTAACTCATAACTGAAATACTGCACCTAGAAACCAAACTACCTCCTTCTAAACTCGCTCAACAAAATAGCGGTTGCGGTGGCCACATTCAAACTTTCGGTTACCTGCAAATGGCCAAATCTGGGAATGGAAATTTTTTCGGTAACCAATGCTTCCATCGTTTTAGAAATGCCATGGGCCTCATTTCCCATAAGCAGGATGGCATTGGTGGGCAGTTGTTTATTATAAACGGTTTCACCATCCATAAATGCACCAAACACGGGCAGGTTGGCTTCATTTAAAAAATCGACCAAATTCACATAACTAACAGTCACACGTGCTATAGAACCCATGGTTGCCTGCACGACCTTCGGGTTAAAACAATCAACCGTTTCATGGCTACACACCAAATGGTTTACCCCAAACCAATCGCACAGCCTAATAATGGTGCCTAAATTTCCCGGATCCCTTACGGCATCCAACGCTACAATAAGGCCTTTATTTTCAAGGGGCTTTGGGTACGGTATTTTAAAAATGGCCAAGGCTTTATTGGGCGTGGTTAAAAAACTAATGCGGTTTAAATCGGCTTCCGAAATTAAAATTTCATCCTTATAGTGGCTGTGTTTCGCACCGTTGAAAGACGTGGTGGTATATAAAGCCTCCAATTTAAAATGAGATTCTATAAGTTCCTGTATGGTTTTCATCCCTTCAACAACAAAAAAACCATCTTGTTGCCTATATTTTTTTTGCTTTAAACGCGTTATCGACTGTATTTGGCTTTTAGAGAGCATGAATTGGTTTTAAGATGTTGGTTATTAAAATAGTTGCAAACACTTGTACTGTAACCTCAAATTATTTTAATGTGTTTTTAAAAGGAAAAAATGTATTTTTGAATCGGCAAATCCCTAATTTTTATTCTAAGGCCTTAGCTTGTTCTAATTGTAACTGATTAATTTTTAATTTTATTTGAAATGGGTTATAAAAAACGCCCCCGCATCATACTACTCTCAAAACGAAGAATGGCACCGTACCTATTAAAAATTTAACATTTGCAAATGACACTTCAAGGGCCAAAAATACCACTTTTAGTTTTAATTACAACATTCCTGTTTTCCTGCGATGCCGTGAAGCGCGTGCCTGAAAACGAATACTTACTTACCAACAATACCCTATTAATAAACGGAAAAAAAGACAAAACCGAAACTTTAAACAACCTTTTATACCAAAAGCCAAATAGCAAAATACCCATTTTAGGCACCCCTTTGCGGTTACAGATTTATAATTTGGCTCGAAACAATAGGGATTCGCTATTTGAAGCATGGTTGGATGAAACCCCCAAACGCAGGGAACGGCTAACCAAACGCTTGTCAAAAAAACAATTGGACAAACTCAAGGAATCTGCCATTGGGTTTAACAATTGGTTAAAAAAAACAGGGGAAGCCCCTGTGATTGTAAACAAGGAAAAAGCCGAAAAATCGCTAAAAAAAATGGAAGCCTACTATACCAACAACGGCTGGTTTGATGTAAAGGCAGCGTACAACATTCAAAAAAACGAAACCAAGCGCGCTGAAATGGTTTATAATGTTGAAACCGGTAATCCGTATATTTTGGATACCATTACCGAAAACATCAAATCGCCCATTATCGATTCGTTGTACCACAAAATCAAGAAGAACAGTTTTATCAAAAAAAACGAACAGTACCGTTCGGCAAATTTTTCGCAGGAACGCGAGCGCATCGCTACCGAATTGCGCAATAAGGGCGTATATCATTTCAACCAAGATTATATCACTTTTGAAGTGGACACCCTTGGTACGGGCAAAAAAGTTAATGTGGACGTACTAATACAAAATCGCGCCATTAGGGCCCAAGATTCGGTAAGTCGCCAACCCTTCAATATCTACAAGATAAAAGATGTAAATATTGTTACCGATTACAGTTTTGAAAACCGCAACAAACCCTTCCAAGATTCCATATTTTACGAAGGTTACAAACTATATGGCTACAACAAAATAAGGTACCGCGCCAAGGCGCTTACCGATGCCGTTTTTATAAACCCGGGCGAAATTTTTAAAGACAGCGACCGCACGCTCACTTACAGGCACTTAAATGAATTGCGCACCTTTAAATACCCCAATATCGATTATATTGAAAACGCCAATAACACCCTAACCGACACCATTAGGCTAACGCCCTTAAAAAAGTTTAGCTTGGGCTTTAGTACCGATGCCTCTACCAGCAATATACAAACTATTGGGTTTTCATTAAACCCCAGCCTGATTATTAGGAACGTTTTTAGGGGCGCCGAAACCTTAGAACTATCGGCCATTGGGTCTATTGGGGCTTCAAAGGACAAAAACAACAGCAACGACCCGTTTTTTGATATTAATGAAATTGGCGCCGATTTAAAATTGACAATCCCACGCTTCTTTTTTCCGTTCAATACAGAAAAAATCATCCCAAAATACATGTCGCCCAGTACCCGCATCAGTTTGGCAACCACCAGTCAAACCAATATTGGATTGGACAAGCAAACCTTCAACGGCATCTTTAATTATAACTGGGTGCCTTCAGCTAAAGTAACCAACCGGCTTTCAGTATTTAACATCCAATATGTACGGAACCTAAATGTTGGGAATTATTTTAATATCTACGACAGTTCTTTCAAAAATTTAGAAAACATCGCGCTTTATTCCTACAACACTCCTTCCCAATTTATAGGTGAAGATGAAAACGGCACCTCTTTCTTAATAAAGGATCGATCGGATGATTTTATAAAAACCGTTTTGGCCGACACCAATTTTCAGGCCACAAACCCTGATAAATACCGCAGCGTAAGCAGCATTAATGAACGTAAAAACCGACTTACGGAAAACAACCTCATTCTCTCATCCAGTTTTAGCTTAACCAATGATGAACGCACCAACCTGTTTGATGAGGATTTTTCAATTTTCCGATTAAAAGTTGAACTGGCAGGAAATGTGCTTTCAAGTCTATCGGATGTGTTGGGACTGAAAAAAAACAGCGACAACCGTTACGAGATTTTTAACGTAGCCTATTCCCAATTTGTAAAAGCAGAATTTGATTATGTAAAACACTGGGATTTTGGCAGCAAAAACGTACTGGCAGCCAGAAGCTATTTTGGCATCGCTATTCCTTTGGGCAACTCCAGCAACATTCCGTTCTCGAAAAGTTTTTTTGCCGGTGGTGCCAACGATAATCGCGCATGGACCGCCTACCGTTTAGGCCCCGGAAGCTCTGAATCCAGCAACGAATTTAACGAGGCCAACCTAAAATTGGCATTAGGCGTAGAGCAACGGTTTAATGTTTTTGGAAATTTGAATGGCGCCGTGTTTGTAGATGCAGGCAACATCTGGAATGTTCTGGACGATGTAAAGAACGACAAGGCCACTTTTGATAACTTTAGCGCTTTGAAAGATATAGCCGTGGGCTCTGGGTTTGGTTTGCGCTACGATTTTAGTTTTTTTGTATTCCGCTTTGATGTTGGCTTTAAAACCTACGATCCCTCATACCCTAACCAAAACCGATGGTTCAACAATTATAACTTCGCCAACGCGGTATATAATATTGGTATAAACTATCCGTTCTAAACCCCTAAAAATTGAATCAAAACTATAACGTTTTAGTGCTCAAATATAATTTTACAATGGCAAAACCGCCACTAATTAGTTAAAAATTGATTACTTTTGGAACTTACAAACTAAAAAATAAAAATTAAATAATTATGGGACATCATAATATAAAACCGGGAGTTGCAACTGGGCAAGAAGTTCAGGCAATTTTCAAACTTGCAAAAGAAAAAGGCTTCGCACTACCAGCTGTAAACGTTATTGGCTCGAACACCATAAACGGGGTGTTAGAAACCGCCGCTGCTTTGAAAGCCCCCGTAATCATTCAATTTTCAAATGGCGGTGCCCAATTTAACGCAGGAAAAGGCCTTAATAATGATGGCCAAAAAGCCGCCATTGCAGGTGCCATTGCAGGTGCTAAGCACGTACATATTTTAGCAGAAGCCTATGGCGTTCCCGTAATTTTGCATACCGACCATTGCGCTAAAAAACTATTGCCATGGGTGGACGGCATGTTGGATGCCAGCGAAAAACATTTTGCCGAAACAGGCAAACCACTTTTTAGCTCGCACATGATTGACCTTTCGGAAGAACCCATTGAGGAAAACATCGAAATATGTAAAAAATACTTAGCACGCATGAGCAAAATGGGCATGACCCTAGAAATTGAACTTGGTGTTACTGGCGGTGAAGAAGATGGTGTGGACAACAGCGATGTAGATGATTCAAAACTATACACACAACCCGAGGAAGTGGCGTATGCCTACGAAGAACTAAGCAAGATAAGCAGCCAATTTACCATTGCAGCAGCCTTTGGAAACGTACATGGTGTTTACAAACCCGGAAACGTAAAACTAACGCCCAAAATTTTAAAGAACTCGCAAGAGTTTGTATCGAAAAAATATGGCGTTGGACATAACCATATTGATTTTGTATTCCATGGCGGTTCTGGTTCAACGGTTGAGGAAATTCGCGAAGGCATCAGTTATGGCGTTATTAAAATGAACATCGATACCGATATGCAATATGCGTTTATGAGTGGCATCCGCGATTATATGCATAGCAAAAAAGACTATTTGCAAGGTCAGATAGGAAATCCGGAAGGTGAAGATTCGCCAAACAAAAAATACTACGACCCTCGTGTTTGGATGCGTGCCGGTGAAGTTACCTTTGTTGAACGTTTGAAAAAAGCATTTGAAGATTTAAACAACGTAAATACTTTATAAAACATCGTTTTAATACGATTAGCACCTTAAAAAAATCCTGTTTGTTACAGGATTTTTTTAATTTACAGTCCTACAAATAAGCCTTTTAAGTGTTTTAAAAAAAGAATTTAAGCAATAAAATGCAGTGTACGCCCTTTCTAAATTAAAAAAAGGTTTAATTTTGTTTTAGGACTTTCGCCAGCAGTTATCACAACACCCATGCTGAAAGTCTTCACACATCACTTATTTAGTGGCTTAATTTTAACCTAAAATAGTAAATCGTAATTCATAAATCGTAAATCATTATGTCTTGGTTTAAAAGAAAAACAAAAGGAATTACCACCACAACACAGGAGAAAAAAGATACTCCCAGAGGTTTGTGGTACAAATCGCCCACCGGCAAAATTGTAGATGCTGATGAGCTTGAAAAAAATTTTTATGTAAGTCCGGAAGATGGCTACCACGTTCGCATAGGAAGTAAGGAATATTTCGAGATTCTGTTTGATGACAACAAGTTTAAGGAGCTGGATGCCAATTTAGAATCGAAAGATCCCTTAAAATTTGTCGATACCAAAAAATACCCCGAGCGCTTAAAAGCTGCCCAAGAAAAAACCAAATTAAAGGATGCCATTCGCGTGGGCGTTGGCAAGTCAAAAGGCAAGGACTTGGTAGTGGCCTGTATGGATTTTGCCTTTATTGGAGGCTCTATGGGAAGCGTTGTAGGCGAAAAGATAGCGCGCGCCGCAAACTATTCGTTAAAGCACAAAGTGCCCTTATTGGTTATTTCAAAATCGGGCGGAGCCCGTATGATGGAATCGGCACTATCCTTAATGCAATTGGCTAAAACTTCGGTAAAATTAGCGCAGTTGGCCGATGCGGGCATTCCTTACATCTCTTTGTGTACCGACCCCACAACGGGTGGTACCACGGCATCATTTGCCATGTTGGGCGACATTAATATTGCCGAACCGGGTGCCTTAATAGGGTTTGCAGGCCCACGTGTAGTAAAGGACACCACCGGTAAGGACTTGCCCGAAGGGTTCCAAACCTCTGAATTTTTGTTGGAGCATGGCTTTTTAGATTTTATTGTTTTAAGAAAAGAGCTTAAAGCAAGGGTAAACCAATATTTGGATTTAATTTTAAATCAGCCGCTAAGAGCTTAACATGAGATGTTGCCAGTAATTGAACATCGAAATTTACAACAAACGTTTTAGCATAAAATAAGCTATTTCTTGAGAGAACAAATTCCAAAAATTAAGTTTTATTTGAGAATTGGTGCTGTTAATGTGGATGTGTAAATAAGTTGGCAAACATTTGAAGAAACATTATGAAGACATTTTTAAAATTTATTTTATTTGGAGGAATTGGAATTGTTGCTTTGATTTTATTAATTGGAGTTTTTGCTTCAAACAATGACGAAAGATTAAAAATAGCTACATATGACATTCAAGAAAACCCAATATTTGCAGAAAATTTAGACTCTAAAAAAGATTACGAAGACGGTTCATATACTGTTAGATATGAAACTCTTGCAGAAAATTTAAAATCGACACACGGAATTCGGACTAAAGATTATGAATTCCAATTTAGAAAAGGATTTAAAGAACTTCACGTAATTCCAATTTTGGAAAACGGAAAACAAATAGCGAAAACAGAATTGTTTACGAAACGAAATTTGGTGGTGTAATCCCGAGACATTTGGCATTCGAACTGACCAATAAAAAAAATGAAAAAGGAATTTTTGATGTTCAATTTGACAGTGAAATAAACCCTGAAAAAGTCGTTGTTGTAAAATATTCAACGGACAATATTAATTTTTGTAAAAGAGGAGTTGTTTACAACATAATGAATCATAAAGGAAATGAATATTAAAAAAAGCGTTTGCCGTGTATAAAAAATTGCTATTTTTAGCTAAACCAATATTAGTTGCTCGTTTGCTTGCTTCTGATTTTCCTTCGGAAAATCCTCGCACACAAACACGCAACTTTCCTTATACATAAACGTTGGCAAACATATAAATTCGCACTCTTTATCAACTTACTTACTGAAATCTCTTTGTTTTTTTCCGAATTTTTTTTTAGCTTGTTTTCGGATTTTGACTTCTAAATTATCAGATTAATTCATTGTATATTTGTAACTTAATAACTAATCAACCGACTAACTTAAAAAGTGTATTTAATTGTAAAAGTTTGCATTTAACTATTTATAATCGTTCTAAATTAATACATGTTTACCATGTTTTACCACTTTATTTGGTACGCTTATTGTAGTTTTGTTGGCAACAACAAAGAAGTTTAATTAAAAAATCTTATTATGGCAAAACCTATTAAAGAAACACCCTTTCTTTCTGGTAAAGACGCCAAAAACTTTGTAAGAGAAAACAAAGAAGTTGTGAAAGTATCCAAGGAAGAAAAGGAAGAAATTAAAGCAAGTTATGAAGCATTAAAAAGAATTGCACAATTTGCTATTTGATGAATTTAAATTAATCAGATTAAAATCTGATACAAATATTTTGCCGTTCAATTGTGGAAACACAGATTTGAACGGCTTTCTTTTTGATGATGCTAAAAATTATGCCAACCAATTATTAGCTACTACTTTCATAATCCAATCCGAAACAGAAACAGTTGCCTATTTCAATTACCTTAACGACAAAATATCTCATACAGAAATAGGAAACAAAAAAACTTTTCTTGATAGAATATCTTCTATATTACCTCAAGGTAAAGATGGCTATACAAGTTATCCTGCTGTAAAAATTGGAAGATTAGCTGTGTCCCAGAATTTCAAAGGCAATGGATACGGTAGAGATATTCTAAACTTCACAAAAGCATTGTTTGTGGATAATAATCGGACAGGTTGTAAATTCATAACCGTTGATGCTTATAGAGAATCATTAGACTTTTACCTTAAAAACGGTTTTAAATACTTATCTAGTAGAGATAAAAAATCAGATACTAGATTAATGTACTTCAACTTAGGCTCATTAAATGATTATTAATTTTGCTTACGACTGTCAACAATCTGCCTAAACTCGAAGAAAAAAATTTTCAGAATGTCAATCAAATTATGAACTGATAAAAATACGTTTGGCAACACCGTATTAAAAAAAAATTGCGCGTTTATTAGCTTCTGATTTTCATTTGAAGCCGGAAATCAAAAACCTAGGATATAGATTATTGATTATCAGTTTGTCTTGCGCTTTCTTATATTAAAAATCAGTCTATATCCTGCTGCTCATCTCGAACACTGAAAGTAAACCAAAAACTCTGTGCCCACGCCTACACTACTTGTAACTTCAATTTTACCGCCCAGTGCCTCAACTTGATTTTTTGTTATAAAAAGACCAACTCCTTTTGAATCCTTATTTTTATGGAAGGTTTGGTATAGCGAAAATATTTTATTCCCAAAGGTGTTTAAATCGAGCCCCAACCCATTATCCTTAACGCTTAAAACAACAAACCCCTGCGCTTGTTTGGTGCTTAAAACAATGTGGCCTTTTCTTTCATGGTCCTTATATTTTATGGCGTTTGTTAATAAATTTAGCAAAATACTGTCTAGGTAGGCTTCCAACCCAAGCACCAAATAGCTAGGGTTTATATGGTTTTGGATGCTGCAATGGTTGTTTTTTGCCAAGGCACGTACATTATAAATGGCGTTTTCAGCAAAATCAAAAAGATTTAGGGGTTTTAAGCTTTCCTTGTTTTGATTGTTATATTTTGCTATTTCGGTTAAATGGGCAACCGTTTCCTGCAAATTGCCAATGGCCTGTTTTAAAGCCAAAAAGCTATCGTTTTCGCTGGCTTCCTTAATTTCGTCTTCAACAAAATCGGTTAAGGCCATTAAGTTGCCGGCATGGGTTCGTAAATTATGGGTAATGATTCTTGAAAAATTCAAGAGGCGTTCGTTTTGCTCCTTTACAACCTTTGCTATAATTTCCTTTTCGTTTTCTTCTTCTTTTTGTTCGGTAATATCTTGAACCTGTGCAATAAAATATTTCGGGCCATTTTGGTCTTTTACCAACGAAACCGACAATTGCGCCCAAACTAGATTGCCATTTTTTTTAAAATAGCGTTTTTGCATTTTGTAGCTTTCAATTTCTTGCCTTAAAAGGCTCCTAAACTGTTTCAAATCAATTTTCAAATCTTCTTTATGGGTTATTTCCTGAAAACTACCTTTTAAAAGCTCTTTTTCGGTATAACCTAAAATATCGCACAAACTTTTACTCACCAATAGCCATTTACCATCCAGTCCAACAATGGCTATACCGTGGTAGGCGTTGTTGAAAATTTCTGGGAGCAAATTAGCATCGAGGGCATCTGCAATAATTCTTTCCATAAAAAAACGAGTAAAAGTTTAAGTAAGTTAATTTAAAAAAAACTTTACAAAAAAAGAAGTGTTGCCTACTCATAATAAATTACTATCTTTGCGCCTCGAAAGAAAGACTTTCGGTTACATAACAATTATTTACAACAATATTAGCATGTATTTAGCAAAAGAAGTAAAAGAGGAAATCTTCGCAAAACACGGTAAAAGTGCAAACGATACGGGTTCGGCAGAAGGACAAATTGCGTTATTTACGCACCGCATCAACCATTTAACCGAGCACTTAAAAAAGAATCGCAAAGATTTTAATACCGAGCGTTCATTGGTGAAATTGGTAGGAAAGCGTCGTGCTTTACTAGATTACCTTACTAAGAAAGATATTTTAAGGTATCGTGCCATAGTAAAGGAATTAGGATTAAGAAAATAATTAAAAGAGGCTTTTTCGAGCCTCTTTTTTGTTTTTGCGTTAGGGATTGCAGTGAAAATCCTTTTGCTTTTGCAAAAGATTGTAACGGAAAGCCCGACCCTTATCCTGAAACACGTTCAGGATAAGGGTAACGCCCATATCAATAAATGTTACATTGTCATTACGAGGAAGGTAACAACGTGGTAATGCTTCCAAAAGAAACAGATGGCCACGGCAAATTAAAAAATTTGCTTCGCAATGACTTAAAATAGAAGAAGCTAATTACAGTTTTTCATTGGTCTCACAACAACTACACACAACAACACAACGACCATTGTTTAATTTGAATTAAAAAAAATTATGATTCCAAAAGTTTTTAGAGAGGTCATAGACCTAGGTGATGGACGCACAATCTCCATCGAGACCGGAAAATTAGCAAAACAGGCCCATGGCTCTGTGGTTGTACAATCAGGAAAATGCATGTTGTTATGTACCGTAGTATCAAACTACGAGGCAAGCCCGGGCATAGACTTTTTACCCCTTACCGTAGATTACCGCGAAAAGTTTGCCGCGGCAGGCCGTTACCCCGGTGGTTTCTTTAAAAGAGAGGCACGCCCAAGCGATGGTGAAGTATTGACCATGCGTTTGGTGGACCGCGTATTGCGCCCATTGTTCCCAAAAGATTACCATGCTGAAACACAAGTAATGATTCAGTTAATGTCTCACGATGAAGAAGTTATGCCCGATGCTTTGGCAGGTTTGGCAGCTTCAACAGCGATTCAATTAAGCGATATTCCTTTTGAAACACCAATCTCGGAAGTACGCGTTGGAAGAATTGATGGCAAGTTCATCATCAACCCAACCCAATCGCAATTACTAGAATCGGATATTGATATGGTTATTGGTGCCTCAACCGATTCGGTGATGATGGTGGAAGGCGAAATGAAAGAGATTTCAGAAGAAGAAATGGTAGAAGCCATTAAATTTGCACACGATGCCATAAAAGTACAATGTGCCGCACAATTAAAATTGGCCGAAGCGTTTGGCAAAAAAGAAACCCGTACCTACGAACCAGAACGTGAAGATGAAGCCTTGGCCAAAAAAGTACACGATTTAACATATAGTAAAGTGTATGAGGTAGCCAGAAAAGCATCGGCAAAACACGAGCGAAGTGCTGCCTTTGAGGCCATTAAAGAAGAAGTTAAAGCCTCTTTTACCGAAGAGGAACTAGAGGATATTGGAGGCATGGTTTCAAAATACTTCTACAAAGCAGAGAAAAAAGCGGTTCGCGACCTTACCTTAAATGAAGGCTTGCGTTTAGATGGCCGTAAAACAACCGACATTCGCCCTATTTGGTGCGAGGTTGATTATTTACCATCAACCCACGGTTCGTCCATATTTACACGTGGGGAAACCCAAGCTTTGGCAACGGTAACCTTAGGAACCTCCAGAGAAGCCAACCAAATAGACATGCCATCGTTTGAAGGCGAAGAGCGTTTTTATTTACACTACAACTTCCCTCCTTTTTCAACAGGCGAAGCGCGCCCATTACGCGGCACGTCGCGTCGTGAGGTTGGACACGGAAACTTAGCGCAACGTGCCCTAAAAGGCATGGTACCTGCCGATTGCCCATATACCGTAAGAGTTGTATCGGAAGTATTGGAATCTAACGGTTCGTCTTCTATGGCAACCGTATGTGCTGGCACCATGGCACTTATGGATGCGGGCGTTCAAATTAAAAAACCTGTTTCTGGTATCGCCATGGGCTTGATTTCGGATGCGGAAACCGGAAAATATGCCGTGCTATCGGATATTTTAGGTGATGAAGACCACTTGGGCGATATGGACTTTAAAGTAACCGGAACTGCCGATGGTATTACCGCTTGCCAAATGGACATAAAAGTTAAAGGTCTTTCTTATGAAATTTTAGTGAATGCGCTTAAACAAGCACAAGCTGGACGTTTACATATTTTAGGAAAATTAGTTGAAACCATTGCACAACCAAACGCCGATGTGAAAGCACATGCGCCTAAAATGATAACAAGAGTAATTCCTAATGCGTTTATTGGCGCCTTGATTGGTCCTGGTGGCAAAGTAATTCAAGAATTACAAAAAGCAACTAAAACAACGATCGTTATTAATGAAGACCCCATTACCGAAGAAGGTATTGTTGAAATTTTAGGAACCAACCAAGCAGGTATTGATGCCGTTTTAGCTAAAATTGATTCGTTAATGTTTAAGCCAGAAGTTGGTGGTACTTACGAAGTAAAAGTGATAAAAATGCTAGACTTTGGTGCTGTTGTTGAATATACGGACGCTCCAGGAAACGAAGTGTTGTTACACGTAAGCGAGTTAGCTTGGGAACGTACTGAAAATGTTTCGGACGTTGTGAATATGGGCGATGTATTTAATGTGAAATATTTTGGCCTAGACCCAAAAACCCGTAAAGAAAAAGTTTCGCGCAAGGCCTTGCTAGAAAAACCAGAAGGCTATGTTGCCAGACCACCTAGGGAGAACAACGATCGTGGTGGACGCGATAACCGAGGTAGGGACCATCGTGATAACCGTGGACGCGATAACCGCAGAGACGATAGAAAACCAAGAGAAGACAGAAAAGACGATTAAATTCAAATTCCGTAGGATTGAAATTCCTTATTCCGAAGGAATAAACGATGAACGCATCGGGGGAATTTAATCTGAAAGAAAAATTACATTCTTAAGTCTCTTATAAATTATAGCCTGATTCTTTCCTAATTATAAGGATTGAAACAGGCTTTTTTTTATATTTATGGTTACATTCAGAAAACGTGTCAAAGATTGAAAATATATTCATACGTTAGCATGTACTATTTTCAAATGAATCCAAATGAACGCTTACATGAGCATCTGGACCATTCCGATAGTTATCAAAACAATTGATTCTTTACATTTTTTCAAATTTTATCAATTAAATGTTTAGTGATTAAATATTCTGTTTATGGTTACCATTACCCTTGTGCCCTTGATTCATAAAAACAACCCTATAATTGCCATAAAGTTTAAATTTGATGTTGCGGTTAAAAACTATATAAAATCTTTAGAAGGCGTTTCTTGGAGCAAGACCCATCAAACGTTTTACATGGAACATACATTTTTAAACAAAAAGAAACTGTTTTACGAATTACGGTTAAAGAACTGGTATGTTGATTACAGCGCTTTGGTTCCGCAAAAAAAACAAACACCAGAGGTTGAACCCACAATGCCCGCCATTAAACTGCCCGTATTGCACGACGAGGCCCAAAACAATCTACAAAAGTACAAACGATGGATGCAGCAAAAGCAATTAAGCCAAAATACCATAAACACCTATACCGAGGTAACTTCGTTTTTTTTAAGATATGCCCAAGCAAAACAGCAAACCCTAACCTCGCGTTTGGTCGAGCAATTTAATTATGATTTTATAGTGAGGTCCAACAAATCCATTTCATACCAAAACCAGTGCATTAACGGCATCAAAAAATATTTGGAATATATGAATGCACCCTTAGAGAGCTTTTTTATTGAACGCCCCAATAAGCCCAAAAAGTTACCACAGGTTTTAAGCACCTCAGAAGTTAAGGACATTTTAAACCATATTGTTAATTTAAAGCACAAAACGCTGCTGTCGCTTATTTATTCGGCGGGGTTGCGCATTGGCGAAGCACTTCAAATACGCCTATCGGATATTGACAGCAAGCGCATGGTGATTCATATAAAATGTGCAAAGGGCAAGAAAGACCGATATACCCTACTTTCGGCGCATTTTCTGGAACTGTTGCGTTTATATTACAAAACTTACAAACCAAAGGATTATTTGTTTGAGGGTCAAGACGGTAACCTATACAGTGCCTCAAGTGCACAACAAATTTTAAAAAAGGCTGCAAGAAAAGCAAAAATAAACAAGCAAATTACCCTACATACGCTGCGGCATAGTTTTGCGACCCATTTACTTGAAAGTGGCACAGACATTAGGTACATACAAACGCTATTAGGCCATAGCAGCCCAAAAACCACGATGATTTATACCCATGTAAGTGAAACGAGCATTAGAAACATTAAAAATCCTTTTGATAATTTGTAAAATAGTATTAAGTTTGAGTTAACATGAAAATATTTACGATGCTTACTAAAAATAACCACAATAAAATAGCCACAAACCTCCGCATAGCCATCCGAAATGGAACATTTAACGGATAAAATATGGGGATATAAACAAGTTGGCGGTAATTTGAAGAAACAATTAACAACGAAAAACATTCAAGAAAATGAAGCTATAAGTAACTGTAAGATAGAATAAGAATTGAAATATCCTTTAATACGCAAAGTAGAAAGGGCGATTGTTAATATTAAAAAATTAGAAAATGACACAGTTACAAATGATTGACAAAACAAAGTCAATAGCTCAAAATGATAAAAATATTTCTGCCGTATTTATGTACGGGTCATTTACCAAAAATGAAGGGGACAAATATTCAGATATTGAATTCTACATCTTCTTGAAGGATAAAGAAAAATTTTCCGCTGAAAATTGGGTAAGCCAAATTCATCCTTTGGCATTATATTTTACCAACGAGTATGGAAGTGAAGTTGCCATTTTTGAAAATATGATAAGGGGGGAGTTTCATTTTTTGACAAACGACCAAATGGAAGTTATCAAATCGTGGGACGGTTTGGTAGAGTTTAGCGACTTTGACAAGATGATTTTAGTAGATAAAGAAGATTTATTGACTAACACGCTCAAAGAAATAAAAACTAAAGTACCTGATCGAACAACAAATGAAAATATCCTGTGGTTGAGCCAATCATTGTTGAATGTTTTACTTACAACAAGCAACTTAATTAAACGACAGGAATTTGCTCACGCTTACCAAAGCTTATCAAATGTTCAAAAATATTTACTTTGGTTAATAAGAATTGAAACATACCAAACCAAACATTGGGAAAGTCCAACAAAAAGCTTGGAAAAAGACATAGATCCATATTGGTATTCGTTATTTCAGCAGACAACATCAGAATTAGATCCGACAGATATTAAAACAGCTTTCAAGAAGACATTAACATTGACTGAAAAACTTTTTGATAATCTTGGAGTTGAAGCAAAATTAAAGGGGGTATTAAGGAGAATTGAATAAAAAAACTACCGCCAACATTGTATAAGCGTAATGCGGCCGAAGTGGCTAAAATTTGGTATTTTGGCATCTATCAAAGTTCGTGCTAGCGGACAGTGTATTGCTCCGAAAACCCGCACTACGCTTATACTTGACCGTTAGGCACAAGTTGAAAAAATGAGTAAAGAAGAAAAAATACCACACCTGAATGCTGAACAAATTAGAGCTGGAACTCAAAAAGGATTAAAGAAATACGAGAATTTGAGTTTCATTGAGC
>NZ_WRPN01000007.1 GCF_009746565.1 Mariniflexile maritimum | reverse complement strand
CTTTACAAATAGAATCGATTTTTAGTGGTTCACTTTCATCCGCTGTAGGTGGTTCACTTTCACCCGCCGCACTATGCTCACTTTAATCCGCTGTGGGTGGTATACTATGCCCGTTTTTTGCACTAAATTACCTGAAAGTAGATTTTTAGATATTTTATGCAACAAACTTGTAAATACACCCTTTAATAATTCAATATCATTTTTGTTCATTTTTTAACTTTATTTTTATTTAAAAGTAATAATTTCAGCTTTAACTTTGGTTTATGTTTGCACTTGTAGATTGTAATAACTTTTACGCTTCCTGCGAGCGTGTTTTTAATCCCGCATTAAACGGTAAACCTGTTGTGGTATTATCAAATAACGATGGGTGTGTTATTGCACGTTCTAACGAAGCTAAAGCATTTGGTATTCCAATGGGTGCGCCTGCATTCGAGTATAAAAAAATCTTTGAAGAAAAAAACATAACTGTTTTTTCTTCAAACTATGCCTTATATGGTGATATGAGCAGCCGGGTAATGAATTTACTTTCTGAATTCACACCCGAAATCGAAATATACAGTATCGATGAAGCCTTTTTAAAATTCTATGGTTTTGAATACTACAATTTACAAGAAATAGGTATTCAAATGCGAAACCGTGTTACCAAAGGCACAGGTATTCCAATTAGTATCGGTTTTGCACCTACAAAAGCACTTGCTAAAGTGGCCAATAAAATAGCAAAGAAATATCCCGAAAAAACAAGTAGTGTTTATGTAATTGATACTGATGAAAAAAGAATAAAAGCCTTAAAATGGTTGCCAATTGAAGATGTTTGGGGCATAGGTAGAAAACACGCTAAAAGACTGAAAGCATTAAAAATAAACAACGCTTATCAATTTACACAACTTTCTGATGATTGGGTGCGTAAAAATATGTCAGTTGTTGGGTTGAGGTTAAAACACGATTTAGAAGGAAAACCTACGTTAGATTTTGAAAAAGTAGCCAATAAAAAAATGATTGCTACTACACGATCATTCGAAGGGATGCTAACTAACTTTCAAGATGTTAAAGAACGTGTTTCTACTTATGCAGTTTCGTGTTCAGAAAAATTAAGACGTCAAAAATCCCATTGCAATATGGTTATGGTTTTTCTACACACCAATGGTTTTAGAAAAGATTTACCTCAATACGGACGAAATATTGTTATTAAAACAGATTACCCAACCAATTCAAGTTTCGATTTAATTAAATATGTAAACATCGGTTTAAAAGCTATTTTTATGGAAGGCTATCACTATAAAAAAGCAGGTGTTATAGTAATGGGACTTACACCAGACAACCAAAAACAATTTGCATTATTTAATTCTGAAAATCCAAAGCATCAACCCATAATGCATATTGTAGATAGACTTAATACATCGTATGGCAACAATAAGGTAAAGTTTGGCAGTCAGTCATTAGGGCGACAATGGAAAATGAAACAAGAACGTTTATCACCTCGTTATTCTACGTGTTTAAATGAAATTATTGAAATTAAAGCATAATTAGTATCTTTATATTTCTAAGAATAATACAATGTGCTTTCATACATCACAAACTAAAAAAGTTGTAAAGCTTGAAAATCGGTATGGTGTGTCATTATCAAATCCCGATGCAAGGGATGCTTTTGATATTCCTAGCTATCATTTAAATGGGTTTTCGCATCCCGATATGCTTATCATTCCACAAGAAAAACCTTCAGTCATAGCACCTGCTCTTTGGGGTATTGTACCAAGTAACAAAAAACCTGAACAAATAAGAGATTACTACAAAGAATCGGTACAATTTGGCGGTGGTTTAAATGCACAATCCGAAAAACTATTCGAGCATTTTATTTATAAACATTCAGCACTAACTAGACGATGTATAATTCCAGTAACAGGTTTTTTTGAACCCCACGAATACAAAGGAAAAAAGTACCCATTTCACATTAAAAGCAAAGACAACGATGTTTTGTCTTTAGCAGGGTTATACACCATTATAGAAAACGTAGTAACCTTTACAATTCTAACAAAAAAGGCGTCGCCTTTATTTGCTAAAATTCATAATAAAAAAAACAGACAACCAATTATTCTACAAAAAGATTTTGAGGAAGATTGGTTGAAAAACGATTTAAACGAAAACGGCATTAAAGAATTAATGAATCTTAATTTTAATGAAGAAGATTTAAGTGCATACACCGTAAGTCGAGATTTATTTCAAATGAAAATCAATACAGATATTGAAACAATTATTGATGAAGTTAAATATGAAGGTGTTGTTATTTAATGCACAATTTAAAAGGTTTAATGTTTTCATTGTTTTTTGAAGATGCCATTACGCAATTTAACAAACCTTATCAATAATTTGTCAAGTAGCACTTTTAAATAAAGGTCAGGCATCCTCAAAAATCAAATTAGCCCACAAGAGTATAATTTTTTATTTGCCAAGCACCATTAGATAAATTACTTTTAAAAGGTTTGATGTTTTAGTTACATTAAACCCAAATCATTTAAACTTCAAAATACAGTTTTCAAAACACAATTCGGCATCAAACCTTCATTAAAAGCAATCAGATAAATCCGTAAAGCAAATAAAAAATCATACACTTGTTTCGCTGCTGCCAGCGCACTACGTAAGTTAATAATTGGGGAAATCTACCATTTCCCCAAACCCCTATGGTTGCAATTTTTTTTAAAAGAACGCCAATAAAAATTTGTTTTAAAAAATCATATTTTGAAAGTGGCATTCTTTCAAAAAAAACAGCGAAAGAATTAACTAACCACGCCACAAATTGCTTGTTGCCAAGTTCCCTGCACTTTTGCCAAAGCTAAATTGATAAATAAGTATAATTTTTTAAAATTTAATCATAGTTGTTTAGTAGTTATCTGCACCATGACAGCAATATAAGTCGGCATAATAGGTAATTTAATGCAAAATAAAAAACCCTCTCTTCCGAAAGGGTTTGTTTTGCAGTATTGCAAACTTTGCAGATATGCAAACTAATGGTATTATTAGAATATTTCTTGAATTTTCATAGCATTACCTGCATTGAATAAATAGTATTTTGTTCCAACTTGTTGATAAAATTCAATTCCAATTGAGCCTAAAACAGCCACACTAGAAGATAAAGTTGGCGCACCGGGTAAGCTTGCTACAACATCAATTAAAGGTGCTACAAGGTCAATTGGTGTATAATCAGAATATCCAATATTTGAAATTTCATTTAGAACAGAATCAGCTGGTTCATATGCTCCAGTTGCAGAATTATAAACAAAATCAGATACTACAGATAAAGCATTTATAATTCGGAAATGTGTTGCACCTAATGGTATGTTTAAATAATTTAAAGGATTAAATGATGGTACATTTAATGTACTTTCGTTTCTGTCAACATTAACAGTTAATGTAAAGGGAGCACTAAAAACACCATTAAATGAAATATTGCGATTAAAATCTAACCCTTTTAAATATTGTGGTTGTTGTGATACTAAAACTGCACGTTGCCCTCTAGCTTCAGAACCATCTTCAATATTTATTTTTTTCATAATAGCAGTTAATCGTCCCGTAAATTGACTATCGCTCATTTGTTTCATTAATGATGATAAACCAACCCTAACAGATTTGCCAGCCATTGCACAAGCTGCAAACTCAGACATGTTTTCACGGGTACGAATGAATCCAGGTGCTGTTTTTACTTGTTCAGCAGTAGGACCACCTTTTAGTCCTGCAAAATAACCTTCGTTACCCTTAATTTTGAAGTGTCTTACTTCTCCTAATGTTCCGACATATTTAACATGTCCTTTCTGTCTTGCCATATGCTCAACGTTTTTTTAAATTATGTGAATTATTTCATTTAAATTTACATCATAATAAACTGATATACAACGGTTTAAATTAGGTAATTTAAAGCATTATAACGCAATGGAAACCATTACAATAAAAAACCTTCTGAGAATAGTAAAATATGTTGATGGAGATGGTATAATTTTGGAAGATATTATTTCAAAAAATGAGTTTGAAGTTCGTTTTTTAGGTATCGATGCTCCTGAAATGAAATACTGTAATAAAGTAAAGAAAGACGAAAAAGAATTAAATATTCCAGCTGAATTATTAATAAAATTAGGCTATGCTTCTTTAGATTATTTAAAAAAGAAAACAAAAGTCGGTGAGTTTTGCACATTAATTCAAGAAAAAAATAATCTTAAAGATAAATACGGTAGGTATTTAGGGTATTTAGTTTTAGAAAACGGCAAAGTATTAAACGAAATTATGGTCGAGAATGGCTATGCAAAGCCATATAACGAGGTTTTTTGTGAAATGCTACCCAAATACCAAGAACTATTTTTAAAGGCTAAATCAAAGAAAAAAGGCTTATTTAAAATAATAAATAATTTTTAGGTCAAATGTGGGCTAAATGTGGGCTAATAGTTAAAATAAAAACCCTAACTAATTGATTTTCAATTGTTAGGGTTTTAATTAAGTGGAGAAGATGGGGCTCGAACCCACGACCTCTTGGCTGCCAGCCAAGCGCTCTAGCCAACTGAGCTACATCCCCAATGTATTATTTTAATTCGCTTAATACCAAAACCGGCAAGTTGCTATTAAAATCTTTTTTGTAAATCTGGTTTTTCTCCCATTTTTTCATAAAAAACCCACGTTTGCGCCTTACTACACACAACATATCTGGGTTGTGCAATTTGTAATGCTCCAAAACACCATGGTAAGTGGTTGGATTTTCAGAAAAACTGATTTCGGATGCAATGTTAGATAATTCTTCGTTAACATCAAAATCTCCATCGCAATAATATGGTGTTTTTACCAAAAGTAAATTTACTACGGCCTTAAAATTGCTTTTTATTGTTTGCAAAGGTGCCAAAACACCCTCTTTTTTTATGATAGCCGATTTTACGGCCATCAATATATTTTCGATGGGTTTAAAAACATACCCTTCTGGAACTATAATGGTTGGTATTGAAGTTTGCTTTACGATTTTGCCAGAGGTTTTTCCTAAAAATAAATCGTCGTTTTCCGTATAGGTTCTGGGCTCGACCAAAATCAAATCGATGTTTGCCGATTTGCAGGCTTTTTCCAAAGTATCAATTAATTTGCCCTTTAGCGCCTTTACAACAATCTCAACGTTTTTTTTGTTGATTTTTGAAACCACATTGTTCAGATAATCAAGCGTATCTTCTTCTAAAATATGATCGATTTTAATCATGGTGCCCGCTTTGGTATAAACATTATATACTTGTACTACATAAAGTTTGGCGCCAAATGCTTCTGCAAAGTCAACAGCGTACTGCAAATTGCTTAGTTCGTTTTTTGAGGCTCCTACGGGTACTAAAATGTTTTTCATAATTCAAATATCAGCGCAAAAGTAAACAATTAAATTATTTTTAAATAAATATCTTGTTTTAGTTTCCATTTAAAACTTGGCCCATTAAATAGTGCTTTTTGTTACAACCCTAAATTTTTTATATTTGCAAACGTATTTTAAAAACGCTCCCATGGATGTTTTAAATTTTTTGAGTGGCAATGGCTTGTTTCTGGTTTTAGCCTTGGTCTTGGTGGTTATGTATTTTATAAATAGGCGAAAACCACGCTAACTACCGCGTTTTTAACCAGCCCGTTATACTTAGGCGCTGGGTGTTTACAGGCTTCACTTCGTGTTCAATTATCTGGCTTTCGAAAATGACCACGCGACCGGGAAACGGATAGATAACCTTTTCAACTTCTTCGCCGTTTTCATTCAAGTACAGCACCAGTTCGCCGCCATTTTCGGGCAACCAACCCGCTTCATTCAAATAACAGACTACCGATAATTTTCGTCGGTCATCATTTTGAAACGTATCAATATGTCTTTTATAAAAGGTGTTTTTTGGGTAAATGGCATAGTGGAACTCTTTTTGTAAAATGCCCAAAAAGCAGGTTTTGTTAAGATAGTTTACCAATGCATTTATTTTATTGAAAAACAAGGTTTCTGCGGGGTTGGCCTTGGTTTCGTCCATCCACAAAATCACATCGCCGCGTATCGATTTTACGATGGTTTCATGCAACTTATTGCCAATGGCCGCTTTTTTAAAAGCATCTTCTTCATACTTTTCCATAAGCGACTGCCTAAAAATGGCAACTTCTTCAGGGGTAAAAAATTGCTCGACCAAGCTAAATTTTTGGTGGGCGATATCAGAAATTATCTGTTCGTAAAGTGGATTTTCAACAAAATCGATAGCCTCAAATAGATGCCCCATATACCAATACATGAAATCTCCTGTCCGGAATGAACAAAAGTGCGCAAATTTATTATAAAAACGTATTACTTTTACAAAACGATTATCTTTGTACCCTAATTTATTTGCAATGAGCTTTATTCGCATTACCAAACAATTTTCTTTTGAAACCGGTCACGCCCTTTATGGATACGACGGCAAATGCAAAAACGTGCACGGGCATAGCTACAAACTGTCGGTTACCGTTATTGGGAAGCCTATTTCCGATACCAATAACGTCAAGTATGGTATGGTTATAGATTTTGGCGACCTAAAAAAAATAGTGAAAGAAGAAGTGGTTAACGTGTTCGACCACGCCACGGTTTTTAACAAAAACACACCGCACGTAGAGCTTGCCAAAGAACTTGAAAACAGAGGCCATAACGTATTACTTGTTGATTACCAACCTACCAGCGAAATGATGGTGATTGATTTTGCAAAAAAAATAAAAAAACGCCTGCCAGAGCACATTTCATTGCACTCGTTAAAACTTCAAGAAACCGACAGCTCGTTTGCCGAATGGTACGGTTACGATAATATTTAGGGGCAATACCTACCGTTTCTGTTTGCCAAGTTAAGGCTTTGCCTTCGGGTTGCCCATCTTAACATTCGAGCTTTTCACCACATTCAACTTAGCATAAATAAACTGTAAAACAACCCATCCATTCAAAGGAAAATAAGATGCCTGCTTTCACAGGAATTATTTATATTTACAGCATGCAAATTCCAAAAGGAAAAAAAATATACTTCGCTTCCGATAGCCATTTGGGGGCACCAACAGTAGCAGCCTCCCGACCACGCGAAAAGAAGTTTGTTGCATGGTTGGACAGCATTAAAAATGATGCCGCCGCCATTTTTTTAGTAGGCGACCTGTTCGATTTTTGGTTCGAGTACAAAACCGTCGTACCAAAAGGATTTACAAGAACCCTTGGCAAACTTGCCGAAATATCCGATTCGGGAATTCCTATTTATTTTTTTGTTGGCAACCACGATTTATGGATGAATGGCTATTTTAACGACGAGCTAAACATTACCGTTTACCACCAACCTAAAACCTTTACCTTTAACAATAAAACCTTTTTTATTGGCCATGGCGATGGTTTGGGCCCGGGCGACAAAGGCTATAAACGGATGAAAAAAGTGCTAACAAACCCAGTTTTTAAATGGCTTTTTAAATGGCTGCACCCCGATATTGGCATGCCCATTGCCCAATACCTGTCGGTTAAAAATAAATTGATTTCTGGTGATGAGGATGCAACCTTTTTGGGCGAAGACAACGAATGGTTAATTCAATATTCCAAAGAGGTTTTGAAGAAACAACATTACGATTATTTTGTTTTTGGCCACCGCCATTTGCCTTTAGAAATTCAGCTTAGCACAAATTCAAAATATATCAACCTTGGCGATTGGATAAACTATTATACCTATGGTGTTTTTGATGGCGAACTGTTGGTACTAAAAACCTATTGATTCCTTCACTTTAAGTCCTTTAAAGTTGGTTAAACTGCCTTTTTTAACAGGTTTTTTTATTGATTGGTTTTAGATGTTAGCAATTGAGTTACTAATAACATCAAAATTATCAATACCTTGGTATTTCAATAAATACATTTGCAAAATCTATAAAACTGCTTAGTGGCAAACGAAACCGAAATACAAAAAAACGCTCCAAAAAAAAAGCCAAACAGGATCCTAAAAATTTTAGGTAGGATTGTATTGGTTATTTTTATTTGTTTTATTTTACTGGTAGTTGCCATAAGAACGCCCTGGGCACAAAATTTTATTATTGGCAAGGTGGTTTCTTTTGTTTCTGGGAAAACACATACCAAAATAGCCATAAAAAAACTATTTATCACCTTTGATGGCGATGTGCAATTAGATGGCTTATACCTAGAAGATACAAAAGGCGATACCTTGATTTACTCAAAATCTATGGAAGCCAATGTGCCACTTTGGGCGATGGTACGAGGCAAAGGCATGGGCGTTGATGCGCTTAATTGGGAAGGTGTTCGTGCCAACATTATCCGGAACGATTCGGTTTCCGGTTATAATTTTCAGTTCCTGTTGGATGCCTTTGCCAGTAAAGATTCTGCAACAGTAAAAACCGATACCACTGCAGCACCAGTAAACATTGTGTTAGGAAGACTTCTTTTTAAGGATTTTGATATCGTTTTTAATGATGCCGTTGCCGGAATTAACAGCCGTTTTAAAATTGGCACGCTAAAGGCCCGCATGAAAAAAACCGATTTGGAACAGATGGTTTTTGAAGCTTCCAACCTAGAATTGGCCCAGTCTGATATTAAGTTCATTGAAAAATCGGTGCCAAAAACGCCCCAGGAAAAACCTTCGCAACTACCTTCATTTGTGGTTAAAAAATTACGTTTGGACCATGTTATTGCTTATTACAAATCGGATGACGCCACTATGGAAGCAAGCGTTGGAATTAACGCGCTTTATGCCGAAATACCCAACATAAATTTAACTTCCAAAACGTTTGAACTGGATGATTTCCGTTTAAAAAACTCGGCCATAACACTGCATACACAAACTGAAAAAAATGCGCCAACCCAACAGGCTGAAAAAGACCCTGCGCCATTTGAATGGCCTGCAATACGTTTTGCTATCGGTTCTTTGGATTTTGAAAATAATAAATTTAGCTATTTTGTAAATAAAACCAAAGCCAAAAGCGGGTACTTAAACCCCAACGCCTTGGAGCTGACTAATTTTGACTTGCTTGCAAACAGCATCCAACTTAAAGATAAAACAGCAAATTTACACATTGAAAACGCCCAGTTTAAAGAGCGTTCTGGCTTCAATTTGAAAGCGTTAAAATTAAATTTTAATGCCACAGATACGGCATTAACCCTTTCAAATTTTAAAGCGTCCTTAAACAACACGTTTATGGAAGGCGATTTACAAATGAACTATCAAGCGCTGGCGAAGCTTTTGGAAACACCCGAAAAATCGAAGGTGGCCTTAAATATCCCAACCTATAAAGTGGCACTTCAAGACCTATTCATTTTTCAACCTGAATTGAAAAAAAATGAAATACTCAATACATTAAGTAAAAAAATAATTTCGGGCACAGCAAAGGCCGATGGCTATCTTTCTGCCATAAATTTAACATCGCTTCAGGCAAATTGGGGCAATAGCACTAACATTTCGGCAAACGGCACGCTTCAAAATATTACCAATCCTGAAAAAATTCAATTCAATATTCCGCGCTTTTCAGCTTCAACCACCCGATCGGACGTCGGTGAATTTGTAAGTGAAAAAGCATTGGGCGTTCAACTTCCTAAAAACATACACCTATCGGGCTATTTAAAAGGAAGTCCAAACGACTTAATTTCAAAAGCGAAACTAACCACATCGCAAGGAACGGCTATTTTAGATGGACGCTATAAAAATAAAGAGGCGGTGGCTTTTAATGTTACGCTTTCTATTGAAGATTATCAACTGAACGAATTGCTGCAAAACCCAAAACTAGGGAAATTAAATGGCGTAATTAAAACCCAAGGAAAAGGAAAAAACATCAACACGCTTGATGCTAGCATGGTAGCAACGGTTTCCAGTTTTAAATACAACACTTACCAGATAAAGGATTTAACATGGAAAGGCGACGTAAAAAACGGGAAAGGAACGGTGGTTTCAAATTATAAAGATTATAATCTGGATTTGGCTTTAAAAGCCAACGTAGTGTTAGATTCGGTGGCACCCGAAGCACAGGTGGTGCTTAACCTTAATGGTGCCGATTTACAAGCCCTTGGCTTAATGGAACGCCCTGTAAGAACGGGCATGAACATGTATGTAGATTATAAAGGCAACAGCACGAATTATGATGTTACCGCGCGTATTGATGATGGCGTGGTAGTGTACAACAATAAAACCTATTTGATGGGCGATTTGAACGTCGCAGCACATGTGCGAAAAGACACCACATCGTTCCGTATTAAAAACAAATTGCTAGATGCTGAACTGCACTCAAACACCGACCCAAAATCGTTTAGTACCGCATTGCAACATCATGTGCGAAGCTATTTTTACAGTACCAAGCAACCTTTGGATAGTTTGCCGCATCCCGTAAATTTAAAATTGCGGGCACATATTAGTCAAGCGCCCATTTTAAACGATGTGTTTTTGGTAAACATGAAACAATTGGATACCGTAAATATTGCCGTCGATTTTAACCAACGGGCCAAAGTATTAAAAGCAAACATTACGGCACCCCATATTCATTATAGCGGTTACGAACTGGATAGCCTTGATTTTGCCATGAACACCAATAAGGAAACATTCAATTTCAATTTAGGGTTCAACACCTTGAAAGCAGGCCCTATCCATATTCAAAAAACGGTTTTTAAAGGCAATCAAGCCAATAATAAAATGGCACTTGAATTTGTGGCCTTTCATAATGAAGAGAAATTAATCGCCATTGCCAGTGACATTACGGGAACCGACAAACAATTGCGTTTTCATGTTGTTCCAGAAAATTTAATAGTGAATAAACAAGCTTGGAACATTCCGAACACTAATGAAATACTGATCACAAAAAATAAATTAGCCTTCAACGATTTTAAATTCAGTAAAAACAACCAATCTATTGAAATTACCGATAAATCAGCTTCCTCTTCCAAAGATAATATCGCCATTTACTTCAAGGATTTTAAATTGAGCGACTTTTTAAGCTATTTGAATCCAGATAAAAAGCTGGCAACCGGAAACCTAAACGGCCGTTTTGTAGTTGAGGAACCGTTTACCAACACGGGTTTGGTGGCCAATTTGGATATTTCCCAACTTAGTTTATTGAATACCCATTTGGGAACATTGAGTATGGATGCAAAATCTTTGGGAGGCAACAATTACAATTTTAAGGCCGCCATGAAAGGTGGCGATGTCGATTTGGACCTAACAGGCGATTATGTAGCCAATAAAACGGGCGCAAACCTCGATTTAACGCTCGATATCAATACCTTTAAAATGAAAGCTCTAACAGGGTTTTCACAGGGTGAAATTACCGATGCCAAGGGAAGTTTTTCAGGAAATTTCAAATTAAATGGCACAACAACCCAACCAAAATATGAAGGAAGCATTACCTTTAAAAATGCCGATTTTAAAGTAGCCGTGTTGAACGCGGGTTTCGGCTTAAAAAACGAAACCATAAAAATTACCAACGAAAAACTGGCAATGACCAATTTTATCGTTCGTGATGAAAACCAAAACACTTTTGCGGTTTCCGGAAACATAGGCACGGAATCGTTCATCAACCCCACCTTCAATTTACAGATTAAGGCCGATAATTTCCAATTTCTAAACGCCACCAAAGAGGACAACGATTTTCTGTACGGTAAGGCCAGTTTTAATGCCGATGCCACCATTACGGGCGATTTGCAGATACCAAAAATAAATGCTTCCCTTACTGTTGGCTCCAATACCAATGTTACCTATGTTGTGCCGTCGTCGTCCGTAAATATCGAGGAGCGCGATGGCACGGTAATTTTTGTAAACCGTAAAAATCCAGATGCCATTTTAACCAGAACCAAAGAAAAAACGGCCACCATCACGGGTTTTGATATGGCTGTAAAATTAAAGGTACTTAAAGACGCTGCGGTTACCATTGTAATTGATAAAGAAACAGGCGACAATTTTAAGGTATCGGGCAAAGGCGATTTCGACTTGGCAATGAACCCGAACGGAAACATCACGCTTGCAGGGATTTATGAAGTGGATAGTGGCCATTATGAAATGAACCTGTATAATTTGGTTAATAGAAAGTTCAATCTCAACCCCGGAAGTCAGGTTACCTGGTCTGGCGACCCGCTGGATGCAAAATTGGATGTATCGGCAACTTATCAAGTAAAAACTTCCGCTTCTTCTTTAATGGCTCCTGTTTTTTCCAATGATGACCCTTCGGTAAAAGGAAAATTCCGCCAAGTATTGCCATTTTATGTGTATTTGAATATTGATGGCCAGTTAATGCAACCAAAAATCGCCTTCAACCTTGATATGCCCGAAGATGAAAAAGGTGCCATTGGCGGACAAGTATATGGCAGGGTGCAACAACTAAACCAGCAGGAAGACGAGCTTAACAGGCAAGTGTTCTCGCTATTGGTGCTCAATCGGTTTTATCCAGACCCGGGAAGTGATGGCAGCTCGGGCGGCGTGGTTTCCATGGCGCGGGATAATTTGAACGATGCCGTGTCCGATCAACTCAATACCTTTTCCGATAAATTATTTAACAAATCGGGGTTTGAACTTAATTTTGGATTGGATAGTTATACCGACTACCAAGGAAATGCACCACAAGATAGAACCCAGTTGGATATTGCTGCCCAGAAAAAACTGTTCAACGACCGTTTAATTGTAAGTGTTGGCAGTGAATTAGCTATTGAAGGTAGCAGCGACAATGAAGAAGAAACACCACTTATAGGCAACGTAAGCATTGAATACCTACTTACTGAAAACGGCCATTACCGCTTAAAGGGTTTTAGGCGCAATGAATTTGAAAATGTTATCGATGGGCAAACCATTATAAGTGGCATTGCCGTAATATTTACACAGGAATTTAATAAATTCCATGAACTTTGGGAAGCTTTGTTGAAAGAACAAACCGAAGCTGAAAAACAAGCAGAAAAAGAACGAAAAGCAACAAAAAAAACACAGAAAAGAAAAGAGGAAACGACCCAGGAAAGCATGGAAAAGAAAAAAAATTAGCCTTTGTTGTACGACTAAAGTTTATAGACCGCCGTTAGAAAAAGAACAAAGAGTAAAGTTGATTTTAAAGAATTGAAGAATACCATAAAGCAGATGGCCATTTTTAAACAACGCAACTTAAATCTAGAACCAAAAAATTAAATTTGAAAAAATTGAACTTTCATATTAAATATCCGCTCATTTCAGTACTTATTATAGGAAGTTTTTACGCCTGCAGTGTAAACAAGTTCATTCCAGAAAACGAGCGTTTATATACGGGCGCATCCCTTAACATCACATCAGATTCCATCATCCCAAACGCAGATGCCTTAAAAACGGAACTGGAAACGGTTATTCTTCCAGAGCCCAATAAGAAATTTTTGGGCATGTACCCCAGACTGTTTTTTTATTACAAAAACCAAAAAGAAACCCCGGGCTTTTTAAACCGCTGGCTTTTTAAGAAATTTGGCGAAGAACCCGTCTATCAATCGGATGTAGAAACTTTTGTGGTAGAAGATTTATTGTTAAACCGACTTGAAAACCGTGGTTTTTTTTACAGTAGCACCGCTTCAAAATTTGAGGAAAAACAAAAAAGGGCCTCGGTAGCCTATCAAGTAAACGTTACAAAACCCTACCGCATGGCAACCTATCAATTGGATACCTTGCCTGCACCCATTTACGATGAAATTGGAGAACTCATAAAAACTTCGCCCTTTAAAAAAGGCATGCGTTTTGATTTATCTAACATGAATCTGGAACGGGAACGCATTGACTTTGAATTAAAAAACAAAGGCTATTACAACTTTAACGACCGTTTTTTAATTTTTGAAGCAGATACCAACCAATACGCCAACAAACGTTTTGATTTGTTTTTGAAGCTAAAAAAAGACGTTCCCAAAAAAAGCATCATTCCGTATAAAATAAATAAGGTAAACATTTTTACCAATTATGAAGTTGCCGATTCGGTTAAAACAGAAACCATTCGGTACAACGAGAAAAATTTCATCCAAAATGAAGTTTATTTCAAACCCAACTATTTAGACCCGTTTATTAAGTTGGAAGAAGGACAACGCTACAACCCCCAGACCTCAAAAAATACGGCGCGCCGTCTTTCAACCATTGGGGCCTACAAATATGTTAACATTCAATATAAGGAAACAGATACGTTGGCAACCGATAGTTTAGGTTTTTTGGAAGCCAATATTTACCTATCGCCCCTAAACAAACGTGCCCTTCGCGCCGAATTGCAACTGCTTACTAAATCGAACAACTTCACAGGGCCCGCGTTGGCATTAACATATAGCAACCGAAATGTGTTTGGCGGTGGCGAAACCATGAATATTTCAACAAAAGTGGGGTATGAAACCCAATTTGGTGCCGATAAAAATACGGGGAGAAGTAGTTTGGAATTGGGGCTGAAAGGCGAACTTATTTTCCCAAGGGTTTTATTTCCCATTAAGATAAATGAAGATTTTTTTCAGTACGCCATTCCTAAAACAAAAATGTCGCTAGGGGTCGATTACCTAAACAGAACCAAACTGTACACCTTACTTTCTGGAACGGCACTGTTTGGATATGTGTGGGATGCCAACCGTTTTATAACCCATGAGATCAACCCAATTTCAACCAGTTATACCGAGTTGACCAACACAACACCAGAATTTGAGCAAATATTAAACGATAATCCCTTTTTGCGTCGCAGTTTCGACCAGCAATTCATTTCTGGACTCACCTATTCCTTTACTTACAATGGTATGGTTGATGCCCAAAAACGCCAACAGTTTTATGTTAATGCCACTTTTGATATTGCCGGAAATTCCATTGGCCTTTTAGGAAAAGAACGTGCCCCAAATGCTCCAAAAACCGTTTTAGGTTTGGAATATGCACAATATGCCAAAGCCGATGTTGATTTGCACTACCATTACAAATTTGGAAAAGAACAAATATTTGCCGCACGTTTTTTTGCGGGCTATGGGTTGGCTTATGGCAACTCGGAGGTTGTACCTTTTGTAAAGCAATATTTTTCTGGAGGGCCTTACAGTGTGCGCGCTTTTAGAATTCGTGGTTTAGGCCCCGGTACTTATAATGAAAAAGACAGCGCAAATACAGGTAATTTTTTTGACAAAACAGGAAACATCCGTTTGGAAGCCAATATAGAATACCGTTTTCCAATTTGGTCGTATTTTAAAGGTGCCGTATTTGCCGATGCCGGTAATATTTGGAATTCCAAGGAAAACCCCACGTTTGGCGGCAAAGATAAATTTACCGGCAATTTTATAAACGAATTGGGCATGGGTGCCGGTATTGGCGTTCGTGTGGATATTCAAAGTTTTGTGATTCGATTTGATTTGGCAGCACCGTTTCACGACCCGTCGTTACCAAAAGGTAAGCGTTTTAATTTCGACCTAAAATCGCCCATTCTCAATTTCGGTATTGGGTATCCGTTTTAATGAACTGGACTTTATTTCAATAAAACAACAACTTTTAACCTCGTACTTTTAACTTCGTACTTCGCCCCTTTTAATCTTTATGGTGTTCTTCCAAATCTTTTGTTAAATCCAATTTCCTAAAGGAAGGTGAAACGATGCCCGTTGTTACAACCGTAATCAAGGTCATGGTGCCTCCAAAAACAACAGCCGTAACCGTACCCATAAGTTTGGCCGTAATACCGCTTTCAAAAGCACCCAACTCATTGGAAGAACCTACAAACATCGAGTTTACCGATGCCACGCGCCCACGCATGTGGTCGGGTGTTTTTAACTGCAAAATGGTTTGGCGCACTACCATGGAAACGCCATCGGTAACGCCGCTAAAAAATAAGGCTATCACCGAAACCCAAAATATTGTCGATAACCCAAACACGATAATACAAACCCCAAAACCAAAAATCGCTGCCAACAATTTCATGCCCGCATTTTTACTAATGGGCAAATAAGCTGTAATTAACATGGTTAAAAATGCGCCAACTGCAGGAGCAGCACGCAACACGCCAAAACCTTCGCTACCTACTTTTAAAATATCTTGGGCAAAAATAGGCAATAGCGCAATGGCGCCACCAAATAAAACGGCCACCATATCTAAGGTCATTGCCCCTAAAATCGCTTTTGTTTTAAACACAAACCGCACGCCTTCCTTTAAGCTTTCAATCACGGGTTCGCCAATTTTTGGGTTTAAAATGGGTTTTCGCTTTATTTGCAACAAGATGATGAACGATAGAATAATCAACGCGAAAATGATACAAAGCGACCAATGCACGCCTATCCAACCAATTAAAAAACCGCCCGTTGCAGGCCCTAAAACCGATGCCATTTGCCAGGTGGAACTGTTCCAAGTGGCAGCATTGGGATAGGCTTTTTTAGGAACTATTAAGGCCACCAACGAAAAAATAGTGGGCCCAAAAAACGAACGCAAAAACCCGCCAAAAAATACCAGGAAATAAATACAGTACAAAATGGTTTGGGTGGTCCACCCCGAAACAATGGTTGGCCATGTTAATAAAAACAACCCAAAACTAATGATTGAAAACGTAGCGATACAAAGCAATAAAAGATTTCGTTTTTCCTTTTGATCGACAATATGGCCTGCAAACAGTGCCATGGTAAATGCCGGAATAATTTCCATTAACCCAATAACACCAAGTGAGAGCGGGTCTTTGGTTAAACTGTAAACTTCCCATTCTATCACTATAAATTGCATGGACCAGCCAAAAACAAGGACAAAACGCACTAATAAAAAAATGTTGAATTCCTTAAAACGTAAGGCGGCGTAGGGATCGGTTTTTGCCATGTTTCTTAACTAATGTTTTTCGTTTTTAGTGAACAAATCAAGGTATTCGGTAAATACATAAAACCTCTTTCGTTCCAACCCAGTTATTTCATTTAAAATTTTCAAACTTTCAAAGTCTCTTAAAAGCTTATATGCAGATGCAGCAGATTTATCAATTACTTCTGCCTTTGAGCGTTTTAATTTTAGTTTTTTGTTGAATTATAAAACAATAAATGATTTAAATTTAGCTTTTTTGAAAAAAATACTATTCTTTAATATCCCGAAGTTTCAACTGTAAGCTCACATTTCCTTGCCATTCGTTTTCATCAATAGAATACACCGCTTTAAAGGGTTTTTTATGAGCAACAATGTCAAATTTATCGCCCATACCAAAGCCAATGGCCACCAAACTTTTGGATTTTGGTTGGGCAACGGTAATTCGCAAATGGGTTTTATCTTCACCTACACATTTTCCGTAGCCTGTGTCAATCAAGTTATCGGTCATAAAAACGGGGGTCATGTTATTGGGGCCAAAGGGTGCAAATTGTTTTAAAATTCGGTAGAATTTTGGGGTAATGGTTTCCAGATTAATTTGGGCATCAATTTTTATTTCGGGCGTTAAAAGATTTCTGTCGATGGTTTTCGAGACTACATCTTCAAACGCTTGCTTAAATGCTTCATAGTTTTCTTCCAAAAGTGTAAGGCCCGCTGCATATTTGTGGCCACCAAACTGTTCGATGTGCTCGCTACAGGCTTCCAAGGCATTGTAAATATCGAAATCGCGCACCGAACGTGCCGAGGCCGCCAATGTGTTGCCGCTTTTTGTGAACACTAAAGTTGGGCGGTAATAGGTTTCTGTTAACCGAGAAGCCACAATACCAATAACGCCTTTATGCCAATTTTCATGGTAAACAACCGTAGTAAGGCGGTTTTGTTGGTTTTGTTCTTCAATTTGTTTGAGGGCTTCCTCTGTAATTTGTTTATCGGTTTCACGTCTATCCAGATTGTAATCATTGATTTCTGAAGCGTATTTGGCCGCCAAATCGTGGTCTTCCTCGGTTAATAAGCGCACGGCAAAATTACCGTGTTCCATACGTCCGGCAGCGTTGATGCGTGGTGCCACAACAAAAACCACATCGGTAATGGTTAACTCGGTTTTTTCAACTTGGTTTAAAATGGCTTTGATGCCGGGTCTGGGGTTGGTGTTTATAACCAGTAACCCAAAATAGGCAAGCACTCTATTTTCTCCGTCAATTGGCACAATATCGGCACCAATGGCGGTGGCTACCAAATCTAAATATGGCATTAAATCTTCGGTTGATTGTCCGTCTTTTTGCGCCAATGCTTGAATGAGTTTAAAACCAACGCCACAGCCGCACAACTCTTTGTAGGGGTAACTACAGTCTTCGCGTTTGGGGTCTAAAACAGCGGCGGCATCGGGTATAATTTCGGCGGGCCTGTGGTGGTCGCAAATAATAAAATCGATGCCCAGTTCTTTGGCATAGGCCACCTTATCAACCGATTTGATACCACAATCTAAAGCAATAACAAGGGTAAAATGATTTTCTAAAGCAAAATGGATGCCTTTATATGAAATACCGTAGCCTTCATCGTACCTGTTGGGAATGTAGGTATAAACCAGGTTGTATTTAGAGCGTAAGTACGAGGCCATTAAGGCTACCGAAGTGGTGCCATCTACATCATAATCGCCATATACCAAAATATTTTCTTGGTTTGCCATGGCTTTTTCAATGCGGGCCACGGCTTTGTCCATATCCTTCATTAAATAAGGATCGTGCAAATTGCTTAAACTGGGTCTGAAAAAAGCTTTGGCTTCCTGGTAGGTTTTCACCCCACGTTGTAACAGCAAGGTAGCTATCACAGCATCAACTTGAAGCGCCTGTTGCAGTGCTTCAATTTTATCTGGCTCGGGTTTAGGTTTTAGGGTCCAGCGCATGGAAAAAGTTAAAAGTTATAAGTAAAAGATGGCTAACTCTAAATTGCACAATCTTTATTTTTGATGAAAATGGGTCTGGATAGTTAATTCTGAAAACTTCCGGAACATTTCCATAACGCCACAATAAGTTTCTTCTGATAAATCGACGGCCCGCTGCAGCTTTTTTTCGTTTAGGTTGGCTCCATAAAAATGAAAATGCATGACTACTTTATCATAAATCTTGGGATGCTCGTTGGTTAGGTTTGCTTCAATATCGATTCTAAAATCGGCAACATCCAATTTCATTTTTTTTATGAGTGATGCCACATCTAAACCCGAACAACCCGCTAAGGCCGAAAGCATCAGGGCCTTTGGGCGGTAACCTTCACCATGGCCATCGTTTTCTGGACCGGCATCGATAAACAGGTTATGGCCCGATGGATTGGTACTCTCAAACTTCATGTTGCCCAACCAGGTAGTTGTAATAAGATTCGTCATGGTTTTTTTCTTTTTCGTTACTAAAGTGTTTCAAAAATACGGATTAATTTAAGATTATTGTCGATTAAATTTTTTCCCTTTTTAGGTGTTCAGCTATAAAAACCCATTTAAACCCAATCGTACCTCATTTTATCTATATTTCCCATTATTGTCCACATACCGCTCATAGTGAATGGAATACCTTGTAAACGTATAGGTAGTGCTGTTGTTTTTTTGAATAGGAATGGGTTAAAGCTGGTTTATCATCTATAAAAAAAAGGCCATACGGAAGATTAACGAAAATAATCGCTGTATATGGGAAATTGTATCGAGCCTTTCTTTTTTATACTACTTTTAAATTGCACCATCACATAACTAACTGTTTTATTTTTAAACACCTATGAAAACGAAACGTAAAATAAGGTCGATACTCGTTAACATGCTATCGTTTACCATTGGCAATGGTTTGATTTTTTTATTTCCCAAAAAAGCGATCAGGCTATCGGAAAAGGGCATGACCTTGGTGATGAACAACAATTTAAACCTTCTGGAGCGACTCATGCGCCATGCCATTTTAAAAAAGGTTGAAAAGAAGGCAGATGTTGAAACCTTGGCTAAGCTTCACCGCAACTATTGGGTAAACCAGGGAAGTGAGTTTTTTTCTTCAACAAACGATTCGTTCGAAAATGAATTTTTGCCCAACTGTTCGTTTATTTTCAATCTTTTAAAGAACGAACTATCAACCCAAACGGTGCATTATACCACCTTGGTTGAAGTGGGCACCGGAAACGGGAATGTGCTAAACTATTTATGTTCGGCATTTCCTGAAATAGACCGTTTTATCGGAATCGACCTGAGCCCTGTTCAAATAGAACTAAACAGAAAGAAATTTATCGAAAACAAAAAGCTTGAATTTGTGGCTTCCGATGGTTTTGATTGGGTTAAAACACATGGGCAAGGTCATACTATTTTTGTTACCTCAAGAGGTGTTTTGGAGTATTTTACGGAAAAGCGCCTTCAAGCTTTTTTTAAAGAAATAAACCAATTGGGCAAAACCATGTTTGTAGCAATTGAACCCAATGGAGTTGCCCACAATTTTAAAGTTAACCCCCACTCAGAGCTCTATGGGCATGAGCGCTCATTTTCACATAACTACCCAGAGCTTTTTAAAAATGCGGGGTTTAGCCTGTGGCATCTATCAAGCAAACCCCATGATGATGCGGCTGTATTAAGCTTTATTGGGGCTAAGAATTAGCTTTATTTTTGGATTCATAAAATACATAAAAACCAACATCGCTAGAAAATAAAGTGAGGCATAGGTTGCGTATGTAGTGATGCCCCCAATGCTTGGTGAGACTGGTAATATTAAAATAGACATGTTCACCATCCACTGTAATATCCAAACGCAAATACCACTTTTAGTTTGGGCATAAACAATGGCACACATGCCCGCAGCGCCCATCATGTTTAAAAACAAAGGCCATAAGGGAAGGTCTATAATAACACCTTGGTTAATATAAACGGAGGGCACCCACCATAAGGCCCAAACAAAACCTACAATTTGACTGGCGAAAAACGGTTTTATGGTTTTGGTCAATTCACGAATAGCGTAGCTAACCCAAACTACCTCGCCCATAAATGCCCAAGTAAGTAAAAAAAAACTATTCCTTAAGCTGGGAAAATTAAATTTCAATAGCGAAAGGTATTCAATATCATAATAATAACTTTTTAGTAACAATGCAAAAGCACATATTGTTAATGAGAAGAATAAACTAAATAAATACCATTTAGGATTAATTTTCCAATTTAACATAGGTTTAAACACTTCTTTGATCCCTTCAGTCCCCTTAGCAATTTTAACCACACAAATTAATAACAGCATCAGCGCATAAAACCGCCCATGGGTATAAACAAAACCAGTAATAATTTCTTTGCTGTTTATATAGGTAATAAATGTATTGAGCAATGGTGCTAGAACTAAAAAAATCCAAATTTCATATTTTTTTATAAAATCTTTCATGGGCTATCCGAATATAAGTTTTCAAATTTAAAAAAATTAATGGTTTACAATATCTTAAACAGGTATTTATTAACCCATTGGCCATAAATAACTTAAAGTATGCAAACCCTGCTTTTAATTGGATTATCAGAAAAATACCATTCAACGGATTTAATTGTAAAATAAGGAAAAAATTAGGCTTCCAAGAGCGATTTTTAGTATTCTTGTACCATATAATTATCTTCCCTCACATAATAATAGAACCAATTTGATAACAGCAAAATATCACTAATTAATCTGAAATTAAATTAGATTTAGATATTATCAATAATTTAAACTTGTACGTTATTTTTTTTCATTGTTTTTTAATAATTAGTATTTTAATACCTATTAACATCTCTCATTTTCTGAAGTTTTAGCTAAATGGTAAATAAAAATGAAACCTGCTTATACAATACACGGACCAACCATTGAATATCCTATTTCAACACTTCATGGGCTTTTGGAAAAAAAAGCGCTCGCACAACCCGAAGCCCTTGCTCTGGAATACGAAAATGAAAAGATTTGTTATGGTGAATTACAAAAAAGAATCAATAAAACGGCCCAATATCTATGGCACAAAGGCCTACGACCAAATCAAATCGTTGCGCTTTCCTTAGATAGGTCTCCAGACCTCATTGTTTCTATTTTCGCCATTTTGCAATGTGGCGCATCGTATGTGCCCATTGATACAGCCTATCCAAAAAAGAGGATAGAAATGATTATTGCCGATGCAAAGGCAAACTATCTTATTTGCAAAAACTCGGAGAACCTATTTTTAGACCCCTCAAAAATCATACTTCTTGATGAAATTGTTAATGGTGTTGGTCATTTCCCCTCAAATGCCCTCTCCTTAAACGTATCTCCACAATCGGTTGCCTACATTATTTACACTTCCGGTTCAACAGGACAGCCCAAAGGTGTTCAAGTATCGCACCTAAACACTATCAATCTGGTTTATTCAATGGGCATAGAACCCGGAATCGATAAAAATGATAAGATTTTTGCAGTAACTACCATTTCGTTTGACGCTATGGTGATGGAACTGTTTCTGCCTTTACTACACGGTGCTTCCATCGTTATAATTGATGAAGAAACGCGACTTGATGGGGAACTGTTAATACAAAAAGCCATTGAAACCAAAATTACCATGATGTGGGGCACTCCCAGTATATGGCAAATTCTTTTAGATTCCGATTGGAAAAAACCTCTAAAAATTAAAGCACTAATAGGTGGCGAGCCCGTGCCCTTAAACTTAGCACACAAACTCTTGGACCTTTGCAGCGAACTGTGGAACATTTACGGCCCAACCGAAACCACAGTATGTGCCTTTCTAACAAAAATTTCAAAAAAGGACAACCCCATTACCATCGGAAAACCTGTTGCCAACGTGCACGCCTATTTACTGGACGAAAAAAGAAACCAAGTTGCTCCCGGTGAAGTAGGTGAAATAGCTATTGGTGGCGATGGCGTTTCATTGGGTTATTTGAATAGGCCTGAACTAACTAACGCCCTATTTGTTGAAGACCCCTTTGTTACAAAAACCAAAGGCAAAATGTATCTTTCGGGCGATTTGGGCAAACTTTTGCCTAACGGACAGGTACAATGCCTTGGACGCAAAGACCAACAGGTGAAAATTAGGGGGCATCGTATTGAATTAGGTGAAATTGAAACCGTTATTGACACATTGCCAACCATTAAAAAAAATGCGGTTGTAGTAAGTCAATTCATGGGCGGTGAACCCAGGTTGGTCGCCTATGTACAATCTGAAGTGGCCAATCACGATACTAATGCTGTTAGAAATCAGCTTGAAGAAATACTTCCAGACTATATGATTCCCTCCATTTTCATGTGGATAACGGAGTTTCCAATTACCAAAAACGGAAAAATCGATAAAAAAAACCTACCGGTTCCTGAATATGTTCGTCCAGATGCTGCCCCTATGTTGAAAAAACCTAGAACCCAGCTTGAAAAACAAATGGCATCCCTTTGGAGTGAACAGCTCCAAATACCAAACATTGGCATTGACGATAATTTTTTCGATATGGGAGGCACCTCTCTTTTAACCCAAAAATTGGTAACACAAATAAAACAGCGTTTAAATTTAAAAGTACCCGTAACAAAAATTTACCAATACCCAACCATAGCAAAAATTTCAGAATTTTTAGAGGGCCCTACGACTGAACCTTTTGCCACTGTTGCACCAAAACAACAAATCAAGAAAAGCTCTGGCGACGTTGCCGTTATTGGGATGGCCGTTAGGTTTCCGGGCGCAAATTCCATTCCAGAACTTTGGGAGGTTTTAAAAGAGGGTAAGGAAACCATTTCCTTTTTTACTCAGGAAGAAATTGATAAGGCTGTTCCAGAGGCATTGCGCAACGATCCTCTTTATGTTAAAGCCCGTGGTATTGTGCCTATCGCTAAAGGATTTGATGCTGCTTTTTTCGGACTGAACCCAAAATTGGCAGAAGCCATGGACCCGCAACAACGCTTATTTTTAGAAATAGCATGGGAAGCCTTGGAACAAACAGGGCATCTTCCTGCACATTATAACCGAAGCATTGGCGTATATGCTGGCACAGGAACCAATACTTATTACAAAAACAACATACTGCCCAATAAAGATTTACTGGATACGGTAGGCGTTCTTCAGGCAAATACGGTTAATGAAAAAGATTATATTTCATCAAGAACTGCCTATCATTTAAACCTTAAAGGGCCTGCAGTAAGTGTACATTCAGCTTGTTCTACTTCCTTACTAGCTATTGCCGAGGCCGTAGATGCTATTAGAAATGGTCGCTGCGATGTGGCTTTAGCCGGCGGATCGAGTATAACAGCCCCCATGAATAGCGGCCATTTGTACCAAGAAGGCTCCATGTTAAGTCCAGATGGCCATTGTCGCTCGTTTGATGCCAACGGCAAAGGTACGGTGTTTAGCGATGGCGCAGGAGTAATCCTTTTAAAAAACCTAGACGATGCAAAAGCTGATGGCGATACCATTTATGGCGTTATTAAGGGCATAGGCGTAAATAACGATGGTGGCAATAAAGGCAGTTTTACGGCTCCGAGTACAGAAGGTCAGGCAGGGGCAATTTCTAAAGCACTACAAGATGCGGGCATTGAACCAACCGAAATAAGCTATGTTGAAACCCATGGCACTGCAACCCCTGTTGGAGACCCAATTGAATTTGAAGGGTTGCAACTGGCCTTTGGCAAACAGCCCTTAAATGGTTATTGTGCCATTGGTTCCATTAAAAGCAATATGGGGCATCTTACGGCGGCGGCTGGGGTTGCGGGCGTTATTAAAACCATGTTGGCCCTAAAGCACAAAAAAATACCGGCCTCCTTAGGCTTTGAAAAACCCAATCCTACAATAGATTTTGAAAATAGTCCGTTTTATGTAAACCATACCTTTGCCGATTGGAATTGCAACGGAAAACGACGTGCAGGCATCAGCTCCTTTGGTGTTGGTGGCACCAATGTACATATTGTTGTTGAGGAATTTGAAACCGAACAGGCCCTGTCTGGAAACAGTAAACCTTTACAATTACTTACTTGGTCGGCAAAATCCAATAACAGTTTGGAAGGTTACAAAACCGCTTTGGGCCATTTTTTGCAATCTTCCAAAGCCATAAAATTGGCAGATGTTGCCTATACACTTAGCAACACTAGGGAAGCCTTTAATAAACGATGTTTTATTTTGGCAACCGATGCCGAAAATGCTGTTGATCAATTGTTGGGGGATAAAGCTACGTCCATAAAACCTTCCGATTTAAAAGTAGTACCGAGTCATTTGGCATTTCTTTTTCCGGGTCAGGGCGCTCAATACCTTCAAATGGGCAAAGCGCTATATGCTCATGAAACCGTATTTCGTAACGCTGTGGATGCATGTGCAGAAATATTACAGGAAAAATTCAAATTTGATATCTTAGATATTATCTATCCTGAAAGCAATACGCCCAATGCCGAAAACCGTTTAAAGGACACCCAATTTACCCAACCGGCTTTATTCGTGGTAGAATATGCACTGTCGCAATTGTGGATAAGTTGGGGCATTCAACCAACCTTGCTTTGTGGCCATAGTATTGGCGAATTTGTTGCGGCCCATTTAGCTGGTGTATTTACATTAAAGGATGCACTGAATTTGGTTGCCGTTCGCGGAAAATTAGTGAGTGGACTTCCGGGTGGCAGCATGCTGTCGGTTAGAACTGCTTATGATGATTTATCCAAAATACTGCCTGAAACGCTTTCCGTTGCCGCTGTAAATTCCGATTTATTATGTGTGGTTTCTGGAGAAGATGCAGCTGTTGAAGCTTTCGCTAAAACCTTGGAAGAAAAAGACATTCCCAATAGATTGCTATTAACCAGTCATGCTTTTCATTCCAACATGATGGATCCCGTGGTTGATGTGTTTGAGGCCGAAGTTAAAAAAGCGACCTTAAACATACCACGAACACCTATCATTTCTACGGTAACGGGAACTTGGTTAACCGATGCCGAAGCAACAAGCAGCAGCTATTGGGCTAAACATTTAAGAGCAACCGTGCTATTTTCAAATGCCATGGAAACCGCACTTGATTTGGATGATCTGGTTTTGCTGGAAGTTGGTCCTGGCAGAGCCCTAACCACCTTATCACAACAAAAAAAGAAAACAAAATCGGCAACCTCCATTGCCAGTTTGGAAATTCCCAACGATAACCAAAATGCGTATCATACAGTACTATCTGCCTTAGGGCAACTTTGGCAAAAAGGCATAGAGCCTAACTGGAAGGCGTTTTATAATGGAGAATCCAGACAAAGCGTTTTGTTACCAGCTTATGTGTTTGATCGTAAGCCTTGTTGGGTAGATCCGCCCATGGTGGAAGAACCAACTATAAATTTTAACAACATAATCGAAATTAACAACCATCAACCCCTACAACCTCAAATGAATACCGTTGCACAACCTAACAGAAAAACAACGATTCTGCAAAAAATTTCAGATATCGTTTTGAATACTTCAGGAATGGCGCTAGAACCTACCGAGTATGACCATAATTTCCTTGAACTTGGTCTGGACTCCCTTGTTTTAACACAAATGGCCATTACTTGCAAAAACGAATTTAATGTGCCTATCACGTTTAGGCAACTCAATGGCGAATTTAGCACACCAACCCTTTTGGCAAATTATTTAGATGAAAAATTACCGCCAGAACCCATGGCTCCTGTTGCGCATGCATCGGTTCAAAATGTGGTTTCGGCCATACCTTCACCAACCTATGCATCAAACGCACCTGTAACCAACACCAATGGTTCCGCCATCGACCTCATTGCACAACAGTTGCAATTATTAGGAAAACAGTTGGAGTTGTTAAAAGGCAATAATCATGCACCTACACCTCTTCAAGAAGTGCCCAAGCTAGTAGTAACCCCTCTAGTTGGTGCAGATACAGAATCACGTACCGAAGAGGAAATTAAAGAACATAAGAAACCCTTTGGCGCATCTCCAAAAATAGAGAAGCATGCCACGGAAATGACCGCCCAACAACAAACCTTTTTACACAACTTAACCACTTCGTACAATAAAAAAACCGCTGGCAGTAAAGCGTATTCCCAAAAACACCGTGCCCACATGGCCGACCCAAGGGTAGTATCTGGCTTTAAGCCATTAACCAAAGAACTTGTCTATCCGCTGGTTATTAAAAAATCATTGGGCAACCGCCTTTGGGACCTTGATAATAATGAGTACATCGATGCCTTAAATGGTTTTGGATCCTGCTTATTTGGCCATCAGCCCGATTTTATAACAAAAGCATTGCACGAACAAATTGAAAGTGGTTACGAGGTAGGCCCCCAACATCCACTTGCTGGCGAGGTGTGCGAGTTACTTTGCGAATTTACGGGGCATGAACGAGTAGCGCTTTGCAACACAGGTTCTGAAGCTGTTTTAGGAGCTATCCGAATTGCCAGAACCGTTACGGGGCGTTCTCTTATTGTTGCATTCTCTGGATCTTACCATGGCATAAATGATGAAGCTTTGGTAAGGGGTTCAAAAAACCTGAAAACCTTTCCTGCGGCAGCCGGTATTTTGCCCCAATCGGTACAAAACGTTTTGATATTAGATTATGGCACCGATGAAAGTCTGGAAATTATTCGCAAGCGTTCGCATGAGTTGGCTGCGGTTATTGTAGAACCCGTACAAAGTCGTAGGCCCGAATTTCAGCCGGTGGCATTTCTTAAAGAAGTTCGTGAGATAACAAAAGCTTCAGAAACAGTACTCGTTTTTGATGAAGTTATTACCGGTTTCCGAATCCATCCCGGTGGCGCACAGGCCTTATTTGGCATAAAAGCCGATGTAGCTACTTATGGAAAAGTTATGGGTGGCGGTATTTCCATTGGGGCCATTGCAGGATATAGCAAATTTATGGATGCCTTGGACGGTGGATTTTGGCAATATGGCGATGACTCCTTCCCAGAAGTTGGTGTTACCTATTTTGCCGGTACTTTTGTGCGGCATCCGCTGGCCCTGGCCGCCGCTAAAGCATCATTAACCTACATGAAGCAGATGGGTGGCGCACTCCAACAACGCCTTAACGTTCTTACTGAAAATTTTGTTACGGATATGAACAGCGAATTTAAAAAACGTGACCTACCCTTAGAAATCACATACTTTGGTTCGTTATGGCGACTAAAATTCACTGAAGACATTCTTTATTCAGAATTGCTTTTTGTTTTGATGCGTGAAAAAGGCATTCATATTTGGGATGGTTTTCCATGTTTTATTACCAGTGCGTATCATCAAGACGATATTATCAAACTAAAAAACGCCTGTATTTCCAGTTGTGATGAACTTATCGCTGCCGCTATTTTAAAATTAAAACCCGATCATACTATTTCAATCAAAAAAGTATCTTCTATTGATGCCTTAAATAAACCTCCAGTACCGGGTGCACGCTTGGGTAGGGATGAACAGGGCAATCCTGCTTGGTTTATTACCGATACGGATCAGGAAGGTAAATTTGTGAAAATAGATTTGTAAAAACGATTAATAATAACCGTTTAAACGTTTTCATTGTATTAGGATTGTTTTACAAATAAATCTTTCAGAAGATGAAATTTTTTAAGAAAGATTCCCACAAAACAAGGATAAAATTTCATATATTGATAGTGTTTTAATTTTCTGAATTCAAATTGATGAACCAACCAATTTCTTTGAATAGCACGAACCATTTCAATCCTTTTTCAGGTCCAGAAATTGAAAGGGTCATACATACTACACCACCACAGGCAGAAATTTGGATAGCTTGTAAATTAGGCGGTAACGATGCCAACAGAGCTTATAATGAGTCCGTTTCACTTATTTTTAAGGGGCCGTTATATAAAGATGCTTTAGAGCACGCGCTAGAAAAACTGGTGCTAAGGCATGAGTCGCTTCGTGCCGTATTTAGTACCGACGGTCGTTTTATGAGCATTTTCGCTAATGTGCCAATACCGCTTAGCTATCAAGATGTTTCGACGCTAAGCGTTTCTGACCAAGAAAATGAGGTTGCCCATTATTTAACCAAAGACGCACAATATGTTTTTGATTTGGTTCAAGGGCCATTACTAAAAGTCGGGCTCATTAAACTTAACGAACTGGAGCATCAACTAATCATTACAGCACATCATATAATATGCGATGGGTGGTCCATAGGCATGATGCTACAAGAGCTAAGTAGTCTGTATTCTGCGAAACTGCTCAATACAACCCCTTCATTGCCAAAACCAGAAAGTTTTGTGGCATTTTCGGATGAGCAACAGGAATTTTTAGAAAGTGGGGAATACCAAAAAACCGAACAGTTTTGGCTACAACAATTTCAATCCTCTATTCCGCAAGTAAGCTTACCAACCGATTTTCCCAGACCTGCATTAAGAACTTACAAAAGTAACCGTCTTGATTTTATCATTGAACCTGAATTAATTTCGGCATTGAAAAAAACAGGCCTCAAAGCGGGGGCTAGTTTTGTATCAACCCTCATGGTTGCTTTTGAACTTTTTTTATACAAACAAACAAACCAAACCGATTTGGTGGTTGGACTTCCTTCTGCCGGACAATCTTCCATGGGCAAACCCCATTTGGTAGGCCATTGTGTTAATCTTTTACCACTACGAAGCAAAATGGATACAAATAGTAGCTTCAACGACTACTTGAAACTGCGAAAATCGCAACTTTTTGATGCCTATGAACATCAACGGCTCAGTTTCGGCCAATTGCTTCAAAAGCTTGCCATTGCCAGAGATCCATCGCGCGTGCCTCTTGTTCCTGTTGTTTTTAATATTGATTTAGGAATGACCGACGATGTGCGTTTTACAGATTTAACCTACACATTTAAAAGCAACCCCAGAGCTTACGAAACTTTTGAACTTTTTTTAAATGCCAGTGGCACCGAAGATGCCTTTATTTTAGAATGGTCGTATAATGCGTCGCTCTTTAAACCAGAAACCATCCAACAAATGATGGCTACCTTTAAGGACCTTTTAAATAGAATTGTGGCACAACCCCAGGATTCTATTGGGCATATTGTACAAACTGATTATTCAGCATACCAAAACCTAAACAAAACCGAGGCGGCATTCCCCAATTTACCACTTCATGAATTGCTTAGGGAACAGGCACAAACCTCAACCGCAAAACAAGCCTTAAAATTTCACGAAAGAACCATTTCGTATCAAGATTTGGAGGAACAAACCAATCAATTGGCTCATAAGCTTACCGAACAAGGTATTAAATCGGGCGATTTTATTGGCGTTTCCCTACCCCGATCCATCGAGCTTATTATGGTGCTTAAGGCCATTATGCAATGTGGAGCGGCTTATGTACCATTGGACCCCAATTATCCGCGCAAACGCTTGGAATTCATGCTAAACGATTCTGAAGCCCAATTTTTGATTACCACCAAGGATTTTTCACTGGCGTTGGAAAGTACTTCTTCCCTACTGATACTGGAAGATTTGTTTTCAAATCTATCAACATACCCCAAAACACCTTTAAATTTAAAAGTAGCTCCTACTGAAATAGCTTACCTGCTTTACACCTCAGGATCAACGGGAAACCCAAAAGGCGTACCCATTACCCATAGAAACCTAGTCAATTTTCTTTATAGCATGTCTTCGGAACCAGGCATAAAAGAAACCGATAGATTACTTTCCATAACAACCATCTCATTTGATATTGCCGGTCTTGAGTTGTTTTTGCCTTTATTAACAGGGGCAACATTAATAATTGCCGATGACGAAACCGTAAAAGATACGCGCTTAATGCTCGATTTGCTTCAAAAAGAGCACATAACCCTGTTACAGGCTACTCCTTCTACATGGCAAATGTTGTTAGATTCTGGTTGGGAAAAACCTTTAGCCTTGAAAGCGTTGTGCGGTGGGGAAGCATTACCAATGGTTTTGGCAAAAAAAATAGTAAACCTTGTAAGCGAACTATGGAATGTATATGGCCCTACCGAAACCACCATCTGGTCCACTATAAAGCAAATTAAAATGGACGATGCGTTAATTACCATTGGCCATCCTATTGCAAACACACAAGTTTACATTTTAAACGAAGAAGGTTTTTTAGTGCCTCCCGGAACCCATGGTGAACTGTGCATTGCCGGAGATGGATTGGCCAAAGGCTACTGGAAACGCCCCGATTTAACATCTGAAAAATTTATAACCAATACCTTTGGACCCCATAAAAATACCGCACTATACCGTACCGGAGATTTAGCAAAACTGCTTCCTTCTGGTGAGATACAGTGTTTAGGCCGTATAGACCAACAGGTGAAAATTAGAGGCCATCGTATTGAATTAGAGGAAATTGAAAAAGCGCTCGATTCGCTGGAAGGGGTACAAACATCGGTTGTTCTACTAAACGGCGACAGGCTTATTGCAAATTTAATACTTAACGCTGCAAAAGATTCTATTGATGATGAAACAAACAGCTGGAAACAAGCACTAGCCGAACAACTACCTACGCACATGATACCTCAAGAGTATCACGTTCTTACAGCTTTTCCTAAAACTTTAAATGGTAAAATAGACCGGAAAGCCCTGTTAGCGACTATAGCAACCAAAACACAAACCGCTACCTATACGCCCCCTCGCAATAAAACCGAACAGCTTATTGCCACCATTTGGCAAGAATGTTTGGAGATTGGTAAAATAGATATACACGGCGATTTTTTTGAACTAGGCGGCCATTCCCTGATTGCCGTAAAAGTGATGGCACTTTTGGAGAAAGAAACCCAAATTCGGTTGCCTCTATCGGCCTTATTTGAATATCCTAGCATTGCAAAATTGGCAAATTTTATGGAAATGGATAATCCATCGGCGCATTGGGATTCATTAGTGCCCATAAAACCTGAAGGAAACAAAACCCCGTTATACATTATTCATGGTGCTGAATATAATGTTTTAACTTTTAACGGATTAGCAAAAAATTTAGATCCAGACCAACCTGTTTATGGCCTTCAAGCGAAAGGATTAAATGGTATTGATGAACCCCATGCAAGTGTGGAGGAGATGGTTACCGACTATATTTCTGAGATTTTAAGCGCGAACCCACAAGGGCCTTATGCGCTTGCAGGTTATTCCTTTGGGGGCATTGCTGCGTTTGAAATGGCGCGACAACTTAAAACACTCGGTAAAGAGGTTACTACCGTTGTACTTTTTGATAGCTACGTGTACCCAAGCTACTTTTATACCAATACCTTAGTAAAAAAAGCAGTTTCCAATATTTATATATTAGGTCAGGTAATTTTTGCCTTACGAATCATGTTTAGTAGCAAAAAACGCTTTTTCCGTAGAATAAACCTGATGAAAGCAAGTGTGCACAAATTATTTTTGAGGATGAAATACGGAAGGGAAAAACAACACCAAATGCTCTATAATTGGCCACTAAAACTAGATGATATGCATCGTGTAATTATGGATCGCTACCATATTGTTCCGCAGGATATTGAAGTCCATTTATTTAAAGCGGCCGAAGATGATATCTTTTTCGCACACAACACCAAGCATCTTGGTTGGAAAAAATTAGCTCTAAAGGGCGTTAGCAAATATATAACTCCTGGAAATCATCGCGAAATGTTCTCTCCGCCCTATGACAAAAAACTAGCAACGATCCTGCAACGTATTTTAGATGAACATGATACAAAACCTAACGTGTAACCTCGTTTGCGGATTCACTAAAATTGCTTCCAGCCCTAGGAATAGGCCTTTGGAAACTTCAGAAATAAAATTGTTTAAAATAAAAATATCGGCCTATTTAGAAGTTGTGCCCAATTTAAGGCAATTGTTAAACCCTAATGAAATGTCACGTGCAGAACGTTTCTATTTTGAAAGGGACAAAAATCGATTTATCATTTGTCGCGCCCTTCTAAAACTGATATTAAAAGAAGAAACAAAACAGGACATCCTAAACATTAATATTGAAGCAGGCATTAATAAAAAGCCCTATTTAACTTCGCATCCGCAATTGTTTTTCAATGTATCGCACTCTGGTGATTATGCGATTATTGCAATTGATAATCAACCTGTTGGAGTGGATGTTGAATTTATTGATGCACACCAAAATGTTGTTGAAATCATGCCAGAGGTTTTTAAGAACACGGAAATAGACACTGTGCTAAATGCCAATGATGAAAATTATACTTTTTATAAATTTTGGACACGCAAAGAGGCTATTGCAAAAGCTTCCGGTAAAGGTATTGACACCCATTTTTTAAAGATACCGGCACTTGAAGGAAGCCATACCATTAAAGCTGCATGGGTAAGCGGTATTGAAAACCTACAGGTTTTAAGCTTTGATTTGGACGAACATTACATAGCCGCAATTGCTTTTCAGCGTTCAGAACCTTATGCCAATCATTGGGCGTTTCATCCCATTCCTTCTATAAAATAAGTAGAAATGACCGTTTAAATTAAAGCAACTCCCGTGCCATTAAGTTCACTATAAATGGTCTTACCGTTTTTTATGGTAACCCCTGTTGCAATATCTTCTTGCAATAAAAGCACACCATCCATATCCACATAATCCAAAAGTGGAAGCAAATGGGCAATGGCTGAAATTCCTACTGACGATTCTACCATGCAACCCACCATTGTTTTCATTTGCAGATGTTTTGCGTGCAAAATCATGCGTTTGGCCGCTGTTAACCCACCACATTTTACAAGTTTTACGTTAATCCCGTGGAAGTGATGGTGACATTTCGCAACATCTGCTTCTATTTGGCAACTTTCATCGGCAATAATGGGCAATACCGATTGTTTGTACACAACTTTATGAGCGTCCCATTCGTCTGCCTTTAAGGGTTGCTCCAAAAATTCAACGCCCAGGCTTTTTAAAGCGATGGCATTTTTAATGGTTTCATTTACCGTCCAACCACAATTGGCATCAATCCTAAAAATGGCTTTGGTATGTTTTCGCAATTCGGCAACTATTTTAATGTCGTCTTTGGTCCCCAGTTTTATTTTATAGATGGGCCAAGGTAGTTCCTTCATTTTTAAAACCATTTTTTCAACGGAATCAATACCAATGGTATAATTTGTTAATGGGTTTTTTGAAGTATCATACCCCCACAGTTCATAAAGTTTTTTGTTGTTTTTACGAGCATATAAGTCGTTAAAAGCTTCATCTAAAGCACACAAGGCGAACATATTATGCTTTAAATTGGGGTACATGGCTTGCCAAAATATTTCGGGCGCACTGTTGCTATGGGTTTCTACAAGAGGCTTTAATTTTTCCAGATCATCCATCATTTTTTGGATGGTGATGTGGTAATAAGGGTTTGAGGTCGCTTCACCATAACCCGAAAAACCTCCGTCCTTAAGTTCTACAATTAAGGTAGGTTGCTCATTATACGACAGTCGGGATATAGAAAAGGTATGTTTTAGTTTTAAGTTGAATGACCTCAATATTAGCTCCATAGATGCTTTTTGTAAAAGTGATGAAAGTTACTGAAAATATAGATTCGGAAGTTTATAAATAAAGAAGATTTTATACCAAGAGAGCTGGTATTTGATAAAGAAACTTAAACCTCACAGGTTTTCAAAACCTGTGAGGTTTAAGTTAGCGTTAAAGAGGTGTGTAAATTATTCGCGAAATTAAATTTTTGTTAATTTCAAAGGTTGTCCATCAAACCTCAACCCCTCAAATCCCGTTTTTATAAAATTCCGAATGTTTTGGTGCCCTGTGCCATTTGGGTCGTTCAACACTTCTTCAAAGTAAAATTTCCCAAAACATGCCAAGGTTTCTTCTTTTGAAAACCCTTGTAAGGTTGCAAAAGCGAACAGTTTGCAAGACCCTGAATTTTCGCCTGCACTGTTATATAAATTGCCGTTTTTAAACGCGGTTGGTGTAAATTCATATTGAGATTCTATAACGGAAATCGTTTCAGGAAATTCAATGTGGCTGGGGTTGCTTTTCAGTTTTTGTTTGAATGTTTCTAAAGTCATTATTAATGGAAATGTTGATAAATATTAATTTTTTCCTGCAACTACAATTACAATCTCCCCTTTGGGTGGTTTGTTGGTGTAATGGTTTAAAACCTCCTTGGCTGTGCCCCGAATGGTTTCTTCATACAGTTTTGTTAATTCCCGCGAAACCGAAACTTCTCGATCTTCCCCAAAGTACTCACAAAAATGGGCTAAGGTTTTTTGTAGTTTATGCGGACTTTCATAAAAAATGATGGTTCGGGTCTCTTCGGCAAGTAATAGCAAGCGTGTTTGCCTGCCTTTTTTAACGGGTAAAAAACCTTCGAACACAAATTTATCGTTTGGCAATCCAGAATTTACCAAGGCTGGTACAAAAGCGGTGGCTCCTGGTAAACAATCAACCTCAATGTTATGTTCTATGCAAGCGCGGGTCAATAAAAAACCGGGGTCGGATATGGCCGGCGTTCCTGCATCGCTTATCAATGCTACCGTTGTACCGCTTTTTAGTTTTTGAATGAGATTTTCAACCGTTTTATGCTCATTGTGCATGTGGTGCGATTGCATGTGCGTTGAAATTTCATAATGTTTTAAGAGTTTGCCCGATGTGCGGGTGTCTTCGGCAAGTATTAAATCGACTTCCTTCAAAACTTCAACGGCTCTAAAGGTCATGTCCTTTAAGTTCCCAATGGGTGTTGGCACAATGTAGAGTTTACTCATAGGGATTGGGGTGTTGGTTTTTTTTTAAGGTGTTTTTTAAAAATATAAATTAGATTTTTTGGCCTAGGTTTTAAAACCCAAATGGAAATTTAAAAAATGCTGTTTATCAGTTACTTAAGAAAGTATTTGTTGTTGTTTGTACAGTCAACATTGAAAAAATCCTTAAAATCGATTTTCAATAAGTTGAAGAAAACGTGCCTCGGTTTCTTCTTGATGTAACCAGTTGTTGTAATCGGGTTTTACAATTTCCAATATAAACTGTTTCGCATTTTCAAACGAATCGAAGGTATTGAGTTGCGAGATAACACGTTCGTAATCTTCGCTTTTCCCTTCAAATAAATGTTTTATAAAGGCTAGTTTATCGTTTAGCCCAATGTTTAGTTTATGGGTTTTTAAGGTATCGTTCAACGATTTTTTTTCGTTTGAATTTCCGTTTTGTGATTTGGTAACAGGCTCAAAAATGGGCATGCTATGAAAACCGGCCAATAAATCGTCGAAGTCGTTTTTGTGCGACACGTTTTTAGTGCTGGCCTGTTCTAAAATCACGTCAATTTCTTCGGGTTCGTTTGGCATGTGCTTCACCATATCCTTAATGGTTGTAATGCCTTGTTCCATAATGGCATCGTCTTCAACTTCATCAAGATTGATAAAAATTTTATCTTCAACTTCAATGGTGTCGCTAATTTTATTGTTAAATGCATCGTCCAACATGCCAAAAAAGGACGAATCGCTGCCTATGGTGGGCAGGTCGCCTTCAAAATTCTCGTTGGCAAATTTCAATACCGATAGTTTTTCAAATAGTACGGCAACTTCGGCATGCATTTTTATAACATCTTCTTTTCCTTTTAGTTTAAGAATTCTATGGGCAATACTAATTAATTCCGATTCTAACTTCTTCTTCATTATTATAATTTTTTTAATTAATGCTGTTTAGGCTTTTAATTTTTAATAAATTTACGCCACCTATACACAAACGAATGTTCGTTTTATTTTAGTGTTAAAATTACAAAATGTTTCTTGAAAATACCGTAAATCATAAAGAACAATTTGGTTGGATTGAAGTTATCTGTGGCTCCATGTTTTCAGGAAAAACCGAAGAACTCATCCGAAGGCTCAAACGTGCGCAGTTTGCAAGGCAAAAGGTTGAGATTTTTAAACCTGCCATCGATACGCGCTACCATGAAGATATGGTGGTGTCGCACGATGCCAATCAAATACGCTCTACACCGGTGCCCGCCGCGGCAAACATTCCTATTTTGGCAGACGGCTGCGATGTGGTTGGCATTGACGAAGCCCAATTTTTTGATGACGAAATTGTACGCGTATGCAACGATTTGGCAAACAAAGGTGTACGCGTTATTGTTGCCGGTTTGGATATGGATTTTAAAGGCAACCCCTTTGGCCCCATGCCCAGTTTAATGGCAACCGCCGAATATGTTACCAAAGTACACGCCGTTTGCACGCGCACCGGCAATTTGGCGCAATACAGCTACCGAAAAGCCCAAAACGACAACTTGGTATTGTTGGGCGAAGTAGATGAATACGAACCACTAAGTAGGGCCGCTTATTACAAGGCCATGACCCGCGATAAAGTTAGAAACATGAAAGTGAACGAGGCCGAAGAAATAAACCCCAAAACGCAAGCACCCAATGCCTAAAGCACAAGAAACCGTACTTGAAATAAACTTAAATGCCCTAAAAAATAATTTTGGCTATTTAAAATCAAAATTAAACACCAATACCAAATTTATGGCCGTTGTAAAGGCATTTGCCTACGGTAGTGATGCCTGCGAAATTGCCCATTTTTTGCAAAACCAAAACGTCGATTATTTTGCCGTAGCCTTTGTGAGTGAAGGGGTAGCGCTTAGAAAAGCAGGTATTACCAAACCCATTTTGGTACTGCATCCGCAAGCCATCAATTTCAAAACGTTGATTGAACATTGTTTGGAGCCCAGTTTGTACAACCCAAAAATATTGAATGAGTTTATAACGGTCGCTTCCGCGGAAAACCAAGTCCACTATCCTGTTCATATCAAGTTCAATACGGGCTTAAACCGTTTGGGCTTTTCAAAAAATGAGATGGATTTAATTGCAGAAAGGTTGAAGGAAACAACCGCCATCAAAATAAAATCCATTTTTTCACATTTGGCCGCCAGTGAAGATTTGAACGAAAAAGAATTCACACTAAACCAAATAGAAAAATTCAAAACTATTGCTAAAAATGTAACCGAAAAGTTGGGCTATAAACCCATGCTTCATATCTGTAACACATCAGGTATCCTAAATTATCCCGAAGCGCATTTTGATATGGTACGAAGCGGTATTGGCTTGTACGGTTTTGGAAATTCAGAAAAAGAAAACAAAAACTTCACGCCCATTGGTACCCTAAAAACCATTATTTCGCAAATCCATACCATCAATAAAGGCGAATCCATTGGTTACAACCGTGCCCACATAACCCATGAAACACTAAAATCGGCCACACTTCCCATAGGACATGCCGACGGTATTGGAAGGCAATACGGCAAAGGCAAAGGCTATGTAACCATCAATAACCAAAAAGCCCCTATTTTAGGAAATGTTTGTATGGATATGATTATGGTTAACGTTACCAACATTGATTGCAACGAAGGTGATGAGGTTATTTTATTTGGTCCAAAAAATACCGCGGAAACGCTTGCCGAAACCGCCAATACCATATCTTACGAGCTTATTACAAGCATCTCCCAGCGGGTAAAACGTATTTTTGTTCGTACATAAAAATTCTGTGACTTTTTTATTATATTAGTGTCTTATTAATTTAACCATAAAAACCAAATAGTATGCTAAAAGAATTTAAAGAGTTTGCAATGAAGGGCAACCTTGTTGACATTGCGGTTGCTTTTGTTATGGGTGCTGCCTTTAACAAAGTGGTTACCTCATTTACCGCTGGCATTATATCGCCATTGGTAGGATTGATTTTCCAATCCGATTTCAATGAACTAAAGTACGTTATTAATCCCGGAGTAGTGAACGATGCGGGTGAAGTAACCGGTGAAATTGCTGTACTTTACGGAAGTTTTATAACCAGTTTGATCGATTTTATCATTGTGGCATTCGTGATGTTCATGCTTATAAAAGGCATTAACAAAATGAAGAAAAAAGAAGAGCCAGCACCAGCAGCACCAGCGGGCCCAACCCAAGAAGAGTTATTGACACAAATTAGAGATTTGCTTAAAAAATAACAAATTGTTAAATAAATAACAATGTGTTATTTGTTGTTAAAAAGCCTTTGTTTACCGAAAACAAAGGCTTTTTTTTCGCTTAAAAAAAGAATTAATAAGTAGTTTTGCGCTGTAATTTTTTAAACTCATAAATAAAATGAAAGTAGCTGTTGTAGGCGCCACCGGTATGGTAGGCGAAGTCATGCTAAAAGTATTGGAAGAACGCAACTTCCCTGTAACCGAATTGTTATTAGTAGCATCCGAACGTTCGGTTGGAAAGATAATAAACTACAAGAACAAAGCATATACCGTTATTGGTTTAGCTGAAGCCGTAGCCGCTAAGCCACAAATTGCCATATTTTCAGCGGGTGGCGACACGTCATTGGAATGGGCCCCTAAATTTGCCGAGGTAGGTACCACCGTAGTTGATAATTCTTCCGCATGGCGCATGGACCCTACCAAAAAGTTAGTAGTTCCTGAAATAAATGCCAACATCTTAACAAAAAACGATAAGATTATTGCCAACCCAAACTGCTCGACCATTCAAATGGTATTGGCTTTATCTGGACTCCATAAAAAATACAAAATGAAACGAGTGGTTGTCTCAACCTACCAGTCGGTTTCGGGCACGGGCGTTAAGGCCGTAAAACAATTGGAAAATGAAATTGCAGGTATAGAGGGTGAAAAAGCCTATCCATACCCCATTAGCCGAAACGTGTTGCCACAATGCGATGTGTTTTTAGAAAATGGCTATACCAAAGAAGAAATGAAACTGGCCAGAGAGCCTCAAAAAATATTTGATGACAAGACCTTCTCGGTAACGGCTACTGCGGTTCGCGTTCCTACTTCTGGAGGTCATTCTGAAGCGGTAAACGTACAATTTGAAAACGATTTTGATTTGGCCGAAGTTCGTAAAATAATAAGCGAAACGCCCGGTGTTATTCTTCAAGATAATCCTGCAACAAGCACCTACCCCATGCCTATCTTGGCACACGATAAAGACGAGGTTTTTGTAGGCCGCTTAAGAAGGGACGAATCGCAACCCAACACCTTAAACATGTGGATTGTGGCCGATAACCTTCGTAAGGGTGCCGCAACCAACACCATACAGATCGCCGAGTATTTAATTGCTAACAACTTGGTGTAGTTTCAATATTTAAGCCTATTATCAAAGCTTCTGCAATTCATGTGGAAGCTTTTTTTTATCTTTGGGAAATTGACTATTTTTCAGCGCATGCAACAAGCCTATACAGCTTCATTATAACAACCGTAATGATTAATGCTGCATGACATCTGAAGATAAAAAACAGATTTAAACGAATGAAACGAATATTAATGGGTGGTTTTGCTTCCTTGGCGCTTGTAGCTTGCAAAATAGAATCCTCAGAAAAAAACAAAGTAGTGGTGAATTACCCTGTAACAAAAACCGTTGATAGCACAGATACTTATTTTGGTGAAACCGTAACCGACCCGTACCGATGGCTTGAAGACGACCGCAGCAAAGAAACCGAAGCGTGGGTAAAGGCGCAAAACAGCACCACGGCTAAGTACTTAAGTCAAATTCCGTACATCAATTCGCTTAAAGAGCGCCTTTCTAAAATCTGGAACTACGAAAAAATTGGCGCTCCGCATCAAGAAGGCCATTATACCTATTTCTCAAAAAACAACGGCCTACAGAACCAAGATGTTATTTACAGAACACAAAACAATAAAGAAGCTGAAGTTTTTTTAGACCCAAACACCTTTTCTAATGATGGCACCACCTCATTGGACGCGCTCACTTTTTCAAAAGACGGTAGCCTACTGGCCTATTCCATTTCAGAGGGTGGCAGCGATTGGCGAAAAATTATCGTGATGGATACCGAAACCAAAAAAACCATTGAGGATACGCTTATTGATGTGAAATTTACACAAATTGCGTGGTACAAAAATGAGGGATTTTATTATTCAAGTTACGACAAACCCCTAGGAAGCGAGCTTTCGGCAAAAACCGACCAACATAAAGTATATTACCATAAATTGGGTACTTCGCAAAAAGAAGATGCTTTGATATACGGAGGCAATTCGGCAGAAAAACACCGCTATATTTACGCCAACGTTACCGAGGATGACCGCTATTTAATCCTTACGCCCCGTAACTCAACTTCGGGCAACAAACTGTTTATTAAAGACTTATTGCAAAAAAACAGCCCATTTATCACGGTTTTAAACGTAGCGGATAGCGACACCAATATAATAGATAATAGGGGTAGCCAGTTGTTTTTGGTAACCAACCTAAACGCTCCAAACAAAAAAATCGTTTCGGTTGATGCTTCTAACCCAACCCCCGAACATTGGGTGGACGTGATTCCTGAAACCGAATTTGTTTTAAGCGCCTCTAAAGGAAGTGGTTATTTTTTTGCCAATTACATGGTTGATGCCATTTCTAAAGTAAAACAGTACAATTATGAGGGGCAATTCATTAAAGAAATTACGCTTCCTGGTTTGGGTACGGCCGCTGGCTTTAGCGGAAAAAAAGACTATCCGGTGCTTTATTATGCATTCACAAATTACAACACACCTTCAAACCTATACGAATTTAACCCAAAAACGGGAGAAACCAAGTTGTATTGGAAACCAAAAATCGATTTCAATAGTGAAAACTACATAAGCAGTCAGGTTTTTTACACCTCAAACGACGGTACTAAAATACCCATGCTTATTACCCACAAAAAAGGAATAAAACTCAATGGAAAAAACCCTACCATGCTTTATGGTTATGGCGGTTTCAATATTAGTTTAACCCCTACCTTTAGCATTACCAACGCCGTTTGGATGGAACAAGGAGGTATATTTGCAGTTCCCAATTTACGCGGTGGTGGCGAATATGGCAAAAAATGGCACGATGCAGGTACCAAAATGCAAAAGCAAAACGTTTTTAACGATTTTATAGCTGCCGCCGAATATCTAATAGCCAAAAACTACACGTCATCAAATTATTTGGCCCTTCGGGGCGGTTCTAACGGCGGGTTACTGGTAGGTGCGGTTATGACGCAACGCCCAGACCTGGCAAAAGTAGCGCTTCCCGCAGTAGGCGTTTTGGATATGTTGCGTTATCACACGTTCACTGCCGGTGCAGGTTGGGCCTACGATTATGGAACCGCAGAGGATTCCAAAGAAATGTTTAATTATCTAAAAAGCTATTCCCCTGTCCATAACGTAAAAAAGGGCATTTCGTATCCCGCAACTTTAATAACCACGGGCGATCATGACGACCGGGTTGTGCCAGCTCACAGTTTTAAATTTGCCGCCGCATTGCAAAGTAAACAAACAGGGACCAACCCAACATTAATTCGCATTGAAACTGATGCAGGGCACGGCGCAGGAACACCCGTTAGCAAAACCATTGCACAATATGCCGACATTTTTGGTTTCACACTTTATAATATGGGATTTAAGGATTTACCTTTTAAACCGAAAAAATAAGAAACAGCGAATACATTTAATTTTTTAGGCCTCACAGGTTTTTGAAATCTGTGAGGTCTTATTTTAATCATGCTATGCTTCAAGTTAAAAACCTAACCTTCAGCTATAAAAAACAACCCGTTTTAGACGCTATCAATTTTTGTGTAAATGCAGGCGAACATTTTTCAATTATTGGCGAAAGTGGCTCTGGCAAAAGCACGTTATTAAAATTGCTTTACGGTACCTACGATTTAAACAAAGGCCATATTTTTTGGAAGGAAAACGAAATTTTAGGCCCAAAATACCATTTAATTACGGGGCCAGATTACATGAAATATGTGGCACAGGAATTTGATTTGATGCCATTCATTACAGTATCCGAAAATATTGGAGCCTTTCTTTCTAACTTTTATCCAGAAGAAAAACAAGCACGCATCAATGAACTTTTGGAAGTTGTGGAACTACAACCATTTGCCCACACAAAGGTTAAAGAACTAAGTGGCGGCCAAAAACAGCGCGTTGCCATTGCCCGGGCCATTGCCAAATGGCCCGAAGTTATTTTATTGGACGAACCCTTTAGCCATATCGATAATTTCAGAAAACAATCGTTACGCCGAAGTTTATTCAGGTATCTAAAAGAAAAAAACATTACCTGCATTGTATCTACACATGACAAGGAGGATGTTTTGTCCTTTTCAGACCAGATGATTGTGCTCCATGAAACTAAAATAATGGCCAAAGGCACCCCTCAAGAGCTGTTTAAAAATCCGAAAAACAAATTGATTGCTTCGTTTTTTGATGAATTCAATGAGCTTGACCATATAGGAATTACTTATCCGCATCAACTTAAAAAAGTGGATGCTTCGCCTTTAAGGGGCATTGTAACACAATCCTTTTTTAAAGGGCATTATTATTTAATTGAAGTTAATTTAAACGGTAAAAGTATTTTTTTTGAACATGATGAAGCATTGAAAAAAAACGAATCCATTTGTCTTTCAATTACGAGATGATTTTCAATTTTTAGATTGATAAAGGAATAAAAAAACCGCCTCAGATGTGAGACGGTCTCCTAGTTTTTATTTATTCTTCAACTTGTTTTTCTAAAACAAAATCTTCCATAAACTTCGTGGTGTAATTGCCCGCTAAATAATCGGGGTGTTCCATTAATTGCCTATGGAATGGAATGGTTGTTTTCACGCCTTCAATAACAAACTCGTCCAATGCACGTTTCATTTTGCTTATGGCCTCTTCCCTGGTTTGGGCAGTAGTGATTAATTTAGCGATCATGGAATCGTAATTTGGCGGAATGGTATAACCTGCATACACATGGGTATCTAACCGCACGCCATGACCACCCGGGGCATGCAACGTTGTGATGGTTCCTGGTGAGGGGCGAAAGCCATTAAAGGGATCTTCGGCATTGATACGGCACTCGATGGAATGTAACTTGGGTAAGTAATTTTTTCCAGAAATGGGCACTCCAGCAGCCACCAAAATTTGCTCGCGTATCAAATCAAAATCGATGACTTGTTCGGTAATGGGGTGTTCCACCTGGATACGCGTATTCATTTCCATAAAATAGAAATTACGGTTTTTATCCACTAGAAACTCGATGGTTCCCGCACCTTCGTATTTAATGAATTCCGCAGCTTTAACAGCAGCTTCTCCCATTTTTTTACGAAGTGCATCCGTCATAAACGGCGATGGCGTTTCTTCGGTCAATTTTTGATGGCGACGTTGGATTGAGCAATCGCGTTCTGATAAATGGCAGGCTTTTCCGGTAGAGTCGCCCACAACCTGAATTTCGATATGGCGTGGTTCCTCAATAAGTTTTTCCATGTACATATCGTCGTTCCCAAAGGCCGCTTTACTTTCTTGACGAGCCGAGTCCCAAGCATCTTTTAAATTTTCCGGTTTCCAAACTGCACGCATGCCTTTTCCGCCACCACCGGCCGAAGCTTTAAGCATCACGGGGTAACCGGTTGCTTTGGCTATTTTTTCACATTCTTCAAATGTGGTGATAACCCCGTCGCTTCCCGGAACACAAGGTACGCCAGCAGCTTTCATGGTTGCCTTCGCATTGGCCTTATCGCCCATACGATCAATCATTTCTGGAGAAGCACCTATAAATTTGATACCGTGCTCTTCACAAATTTTTGAAAATTTGGCGTTTTCCGATAAAAATCCGTAACCTGGGTGAATCGCGTCGGCATTGGTAATTTCCGCAGCAGCGATGATATTCGACATTTTTAAATAGGACAGGGCGCTTGAAGCTGGCCCGATGCAAACCGCTTCATCGGCAAACTTAACGTGCAAACTTTCAGCATCGACTGTTGAGTAAACGGCAACGGTTTTGATGCCCATTTCTTTACAGGTCCTTATAATTCGAAGCGCAATTTCGCCTCTATTGGCAATCAATATTTTTTTAAACATAAATTCTTCAAATTTTCAATATTCAAAAAACAAATTCCAAAAAATTGTATTGGAAATTGGGAATTGAAAATTGGGATTTATATTACGATGGATCGACTAGGAATAAAGGTTGGTCGAATTCTACTGGTGAGGAATCGTCCACTAAAATTTTAACTATTTTTCCTGAAACCTCTGATTCTATTTCATTGAAAAGTTTCATGGCCTCAATAATACATAGTACATCGCCTTCTGCAATGGTTTGCCCTACCTCAACAAACAATGGTTTGTCTGGTGAAGGTTTCCTGTAAAACGTTCCAATGATGGGCGATTTTATGGTAATGTATTTTGAGGTCTCGGCTACTGGTGCAGCAGGAGCTGCGGCTTCGGCTACTGGTCTTGGCTCAGCAACGGGTGCCATGGGCTGTGGTAATTGAGCTGCAACAGGTGCATATTGTATGGCCGTTGCTTCTGGGTCTGGCCCAGTTTTTATGGTGATTTTAATATCGCCCATTTCTAATTTAACCTCACTTGCTCCCGATTTGGCAACAAACTTAATTAAGTTTTGAATTTCTTTAATATCCATAATTATACGAATTAGTTAATGGTTAGTTTCTTGAATTATAGGCCCATTTCAAATAAATGGCGCCCCAATTAAACCCGCCGCCAAAAGCGGCAAATATAATGTTATCTCCTTTTTTAAGTTGCGATTCATAATCGCTCAACAATAGTGGTAATGTTGCCGATGTGGTATTACCGTATTTGTGAATGTTTATCATCACTTTTTCTTCTTCCAGCTCAATACGTTGTGCTGTTGCATCGATAATACGTTTGTTGGCTTGGTGTGCTGCCAACCAGTTAACGTTTTCCTTTGTTAAGTTATTTCGTTCCAATATTTTAACAGTTGCATCGGCCATATTGAACACGGCGTTTTTAAATACCGTTTTTCCTTCCTGAAAAGCGTACTGGCCGCCTATTGCCATGGCTTCGGGCGTTAATGGGAACGAAGACCCGCCATAGGTTGCCTGTAAAAATTCCCTACCTGTGCCGTCGCTTCGCAAATATTCATCCTGTAGTCCTAGGCCTTCTTCATTGGGTTCAAACAATACGGCGCCCGCGCCATCGCCAAAAATAATGCAGGTTGCCCTATCGGTATAATTGATGATGGACGACATTTTATCGGCCCCAATTAACAATACGTTTTTGTATTTGCCCGATTCTATATAACTGGCGGCAATGGACATACCGAACAAAAAGCTGGAGCAAGCGGCATCCATATCAAAAGAAAAGGCGTTTACGGCGCCAATTTGAGATGCCGTATAGGACGCTGTTGAAGCAGCCTTCATATCGGGGGTTGCCGTTGCAACGATAACAAGTTCAATGGTTTTGGGGTCTATCCCTTTTTTATCGATAAGGTTTTGTGCCGCTTTGATGGCTAGGTAAGAAGTACCTTTGCCTTCGTCTTTAAGAATGCGACGTTCTTTTATTCCTGTTCTTGACGTTATCCATTCATCGTTTGTATCAACCATGGTTTCAAGAATTTGATTGGTTAATACATATTCTGGCACATAAGCGCCAACAGCGGTAATGGCTGCTGAGATTTTTATCATAACTTTAAAGTTAAATTGACCAAAAAATCGTTAAAATTGAACAAAAACATACAAAATTTCGCAAAAATCGTTGAAGTTTGACGAAATAAGGTGCAAAGTACGAGTTTTTGTGCTGTTGAAAAAACATATCATAAAAAAAACGCTCACATGTGAGCGTTTTATTATATGCATGCATAATTTTTATGCAACGTTTTCTACGGCCTCAGAGTTATCGATCAATACTTGACCTCTGTAGTACAATTTGTTTTCGTGCCAATGTGCTCTATGGTATAAATGAGCTTCCCCTGTTGTTGGGCAAGTAGCAATTTGTGGCGCAGTTGCTTTGTAGTGGGTTCTTCTTTTATCTCTTCTTGTTTTTGAGATTTTTCTCTTAGGATGTGCCATTTTTTATGTTTATTTATCCGTTAATAGTTTCTTTAATGTATTCCATCGAGGATCTATTTCCTCTTCAGTGTCTTTTTCTTCTTTAAGCTTTGGGCTTAGTTCTTCTAATTTTTTAAGTATGTCGGAATCTAAGGTGCCATCTTCAACACCTGGGTGAATCCGTTTTATAGGTACTGCCAGTACAATTAATTCGTAAATGTATTGTTGGATATTGATTTCATAAGTGCCATGTGGAACGATTAGGATGTCGGTATCTTCATCATTATATTCGTCTCCAAACTTGACCACCAAATCAAACGCATTTTCTATGGGTTGGTTGTAGGGCTCGTTGGTAACATCGCAATTCACGTTTACAAATCCTGACATTTTAAAGTTTAACTCCAGTAAGGTTGTTTTTTTATCCAATACAACATTTACATCAACGTTAACGTTGTTAAACTCTTCATACTCAAAATATTCAAAGAACGGGTTTTCAATTTTATACTCAAAAAGGTGCTTTCCTAACTTTAATCCTACAAATGGGATCGTAAACTCTTTTAACGGCTTCATTATCACATCTATTTTGAGCCTGCAAATATATAAATTTTTATTTAAGCAACATGACTTATAAACATTTTTTTGTTTACATCTTTTGACGGGACTTTTGCAGTGGATTTGAAGTAAGTTCTTCGTATTCAATCCGGTTTTTATGTATTTGAAGAGCGGCAAAAACAGCTTCCTTAAAAGAATTGGAATCGGCAACGCCTTTTCCGGCAATTTCGTAGGCCGTTCCATGATCGGGCGAGGTTCTAATTTTATTCAATCCTGCCGTAAAATTCACGCCATGGCCAAACGATAAGGTTTTAAAGGGAATTAACCCTTGGTCGTGGTAGGTGGCTACAATGGCATCGAAATTTTTATAATTGTTTGAGCCAAAAAAACTATCGGCGGCATACGGGCCAAAAACCAGTTTGCCGGCATCCTTCAGTTTTTGTAGCGTTGGCCTTAAAATGGTATCATCTTCATTGCCAATAACCCCATTATCGCCGGTATGCGGGTTGATGCCCAAAACGGCTATCTTTGGTCGAACAATCGCAAAATCCTTTAAAAGCGAGTTGTAAACAGTGGTTATTTTATTTACGATTAATGCTTCCGATAGGTGCTCTACAATATCTTTAACCGGTACATGATCGGTCAATAAACCCACCCTTAACGTATCGGTTACCATAAACATAAGGCTTTCGCCTCCTAGCTGTTGCGCCAAATAATTGGTATGCCCTGGAAAATTAAACGCTTCCGATTGTATATTGTGCTTGTTAATGGGAGCGGTTACCAACACCTCAATGCTGCCTTCCTTAAGCGCCTTGGTTGCTGCCTGCAGCGATTTTATGGCATAGGCGCCTATTTTTGGGTCTTCTTTTCCAAACTCAATGTTTACAGGTTCGTTCCAACAGTTAAAAACATTAACCTTTGCGGTAACCACTTGGTTTAAGCTATTAATAATATTGAAATTGATTTCGGAATTAAAATGTGTTTTGAAAAAATTCATGGCTTTCGCCGAAGCAAAAATAACTGGGGTACAAAATTCTAGCATGCGTGCGTCTTCAAATGTTTTTAAAACAATTTCACCGCCAATGCCGTTTAAATCTCCTATGGAGATGCCAACTACTATATTTTCTGATTTCTTCATTAAGAATGACAACTTTTGTTTGTAATTTTGATGGTACAAATTTAGTTAAATAAACAGACAATACGATGTTTACAGGAATTATTGAAACTATGGGCGTTATTTCAAATTTGAAAACAGATTTGGGCAACCTCAACATAAGCATTAAAAGTAGCCTTACGCCAGAACTTAAAATAGACCAAAGTGTATCGCACAATGGGGTTTGCTTAACCGTAACCCATATAAACGCCAATGAATACACCGTTACGGCCATACAGGAAACCCTAGATAAAACCAATTTAGGCCATTTAAAAATTGGGGATAAGGTGAATTTGGAACGCGCCATGAAATTGGGCGATAGGCTAGATGGCCACATGGTACAGGGCCACGTGGACCAAACCGCCGTTTGCACCTCTATTGAAGAAGCCAATGGCAGTTGGGTTTTTACGTTTCAATACGACGCCACGTTAAACAACATCACTATTGAAAAAGGCTCTATAACCGTAAACGGCACCAGCTTAACGGTTGTAAACTCTAAACAAAATAGTTTTAGCGTTGCCATAATACCTTATACCTATAACCATACTAATTTTAGTACGTTTAAAGAAGGTACACTGGTAAATTTAGAATTTGATGTTTTAGGGAAATATGTAACAAAACTGTTACAACTGGAAAAAAAAGACTAAAGCTTGCTTTTGCTGAACCATAATTTTTTGGCGCCGTAAAATATACCAGCCACTAGGCCCATTAACACACCTCCATCAATAGGAAGACCTATAGGCGGCGGCGGACCAGGGGGCGGCAATGCTTGTGCTGCACATACAAAACTTATTAAAACAAATAAGATTGAGGCAATTATTCTTTTGTTTTGTATTATCATTTGTTAACAAATGTATAAAAAAAAGCGAGCGAACAAAATAAATACCTGCATTATATTGAAAAAAACATCTGTGAAATGCTAATTATCATCGACGAAATGCAAAATATTTCTATTTCTTATAATTAAAAACGCTTTTCTGAGACAAAAAGTATTTTCATTTAAAAAAACAATCCCTCATTTTTTTATTAACTTCACAAATATATACAAAATGGTATAAAAAAGAAATTTAAACGGATTGATTTACAATAGCTTTAAAAAAAACTTACAATTAGCAGATTGTGTAAAACAAATCTAGTTTATACAATTAAGGAACAAACCATGAACCAAGAAGCCGTAGGGTAACAGAACATGCTTCTTTGTTTGTTACTATCTATTTTTTGAGAATTTTAGATACGTGACTGCCTTTTTCGGCAACTATTTTCAACAAATAGATGCCTGGAGGCATTCCTGATAAATTTATCTGCTTTTTCTATGTTAAAATAACTGATTTCTTATATAGAACTCGGGTTTTTAAAGTGTTTAAACCACCGCAAAAACTAAAGTCTCCATGCTGGATTTGCAACAGGGTTACATTTTGTTTACCGTGCTATTTTAAGAAAAAAAATGATGCTATTGGGGAAAAGGGCGTGAATTTTTAAATCGGTATATTTTAAAAGCCAATACCAAGCAGATCCTAGCCATTATAAACATTTTTTAAATGAAACATTAAGAAAACTCAAATTATTAATATTCAATATGGATTGATAAATGCATCAATATCCGAATGTAATAAAACAGGATTAGCCCCTTCGCTTTGCGCGACCATGGCACCCACTGCGCAGGCAAAATCGATGGCCTCTTGTGGATTCACTTTGTTTAACAGTTGACTTATTAACGCGCCTAAAAAGGAATCGCCCGCACCAACGGTATCAATTACTTTAATTAGATAACCACTATTATAATAAAACGTATCATCATACAATAATACAGCACCATGATGCCCTTTGGTTACGCAAATGTGTTTGGTATTAGTTTTTTCAGAAACAAACCTAATGTTCTGTTCCATAGAGCGGTATTTAGAGTCTAAATACCCACTAACCTCATACAATTCATCATCATTAAACTTAATAAAATCAGCTTCATTCATTAATTTTATTAGCAAATCTTTTGTATAATATGGTGGTCTTAGATTTAAATCAAAAATTTTATAATTTGCAAGTTCTATTAATTTAAACAAGGTATTTCTTGAACTTTCATCTCTTGCTGCAAGACTTCCAAAAACAAAAGCATCTGAATTTTTAACGGCGTTTTTATTTATTTCAGTTAGTCTTATTTTATCCCAAGCTCTTGGGTATTTAATATCGTATGAAGCAGAACCTTTTTCATTCAGCATCACTTTTACTTTCCCAGTTTTATATTCATTGTGTACTTGAATACAATTAGGATTAATACCAACTTCCTTAATGTAATCAAGCAATTTGGTGCCATTTCCACCTTCTCCAATAGCACTAATCATGGTGACGTTATTTCCTAACGCCTGCAATCTATTGGCAACATTTAAAGGAGCTCCTCCTATTTTTTTATGCGTAGGAAACACATCCCATAACACTTCTCCGAAACATGTTATTTTTGCCATATAATCTTCTTTTAATATTCAACAAGTAATTGAAAAATATCTCAATTTACTCCTTCAATCAATAATATTACACTTGTCCTTTTAGTATCTATTTCAGGATTTATACCTACTGTCATTAAAAAATCACCAGAATAAACAACCAATTCATTTAATGTGGATTTCACCCCTGGATATAGATTTATTTCTTTAATACTGTATTTTTTATTGGCATCTAACCCTTTCAATTTAATAGGTCGCTTGGTCATTCTTTCCATAAACCTATTAGAGCTGAGATAATTAAACATAATAGCCTGAGATTGATTATTATTGACATACATTAAAGACGCAAACGGGTTTTTATACGGACTAGACAAACGATATTGTTCGCCATGAAGCACCATATTTTTAAAACCATTGTAATTTTTAATAGCGGTTTTCGTGAAACCCAAATCTTTCTCATTCATGTGGCTCACATCAACATCAAACCCTAATTTCCCCATACTAGCTACATCAACCTTAAATTTAATGGGTTGATTTCCCCAATTAGTTACATGGCAATCCATTGTTATCGCAGGAAAAAAATAGGAATAATTCCATTGAAGAAAAATACGTTCGATAGGATCGGTATCGTCACTTGGCCAAAATTCAGTAAAATATTTTAAAAACTCATAATCAGCTCTTCCACCACCGCCAGAACATAGCATCATAGGCACTTTAGGATATTTTTCTCTAATTCTTTCTAGTACTTTATAAAGTCCTAAAACATAATCCACATAAAGATGTGTTTGCGAGATTCCTTTTTGCAGCTGGTAGGCAGAATAAGCATTGTAAATCACCGCATTACAATCCCACTTTATAAAAGCTATTTCTGGGTTTTGCGTAAATAGGTTATCGACCACATCATATATAAAATCTTGTACTTCCGGATTAGTTACATCCAACACCATCTGGTTACGGTATAATTTTTCAGGACGTTCTGGTTGCTTAATAATCCAATCTGGATGATTTTTAAACAATTCACTTTCCGGATTTGCCATTTCTGGTTCAATCCAAATTCCAAATTTTACATTATTCTTTTTGGCTTCTTTTACCAAGTAACCTAATCCATTTGGCAATTTTTTTCGGTTTTCCTGCCAATCGCCCAATCCTGCATCATCATTATTTCTAGGATATTTATTTCCGAACCAACCATCATCAAGTAAAAACAAATCCAACCCTAAATTTTTTGTATCTTTAACTAATTTAGAAAGTTTAGTTTCATTAAAATCAAAATAAGTAGCTTCCCAATTATTCAAAAGGGTTAATCTATCTCCTTCACCATCTAAAACCCTGTATTTTTTTGCCCAAGATTGCAATTGTCTGGATGCCAAACCTGTCCCTTTATTAGATATTGAATAAATAAGCGAAGGTGTTTTAAAAGTTTCATCCTTTTTTAAGTAATAATTGGACTCATAAGGGTTAATACCTGCAATTAATCTTAAGTTTTTATATGAATCTATTTCAAAATCTATTTTATAATTTCCACTCCAAGCTAATTGACCAAGTAAAACCAATCCATCACCTTCGCTTTGAGGGTTTTCAAATGAAACAATGAAATTAGGAGTTCCCAATAACATGGCACGTGTACCTAATTTTGACTCAATTGTTTTTAAACCTTGAGTGAGCTTTTCTTCTATAGGCTGCATTTCTTTTAAATACTCCCCTTGAAAATGTGTTAAATAAAAATCCTTATTAGTAAAATATAAATTTGCTGAGGCGTACTTATTTAATTCAATGGTATCGGTCTCATTATTGGTTATTTCTGTCCATTGTTCTACCACATTTAAGTTTGACCAAACTTTATAATTTAAAACCACTTTTAATTTATAAACTGGGTCTTTTAATGTAATTTTTGTAATGGTTTCTTCATTATTTACCTCAGTTTTTACATTAACAAAATGTAATTCGGTAGATAAATTTCCATCAAAATGTTTTACTTGTAAGGCAGGCTCAGATAAGTTCCAAGTGCCTGACGGGGTATATGCGGCATTATACATACCCGCATTTGAACTAGGAAAATAATATTGCTCATCAATATGTTTATAATCTGAATTATCACTTAATTTTTTACCGAAGTAACAATTCCATAATCGATTTTGGTTGTCCGTTTTAAAAACCATCGCAAAATCTTTGGTTTCTACAGGAATTATAGTTTGTGCGCTACAATAAGAAATGACAAAAAATAAAATAATCGCTTTATTAAATTTAATTTTCATGATATATGCTTTATGTCCAATATTATTTTATATTGCAGATAGTAACATTTGAGGCAGGCAAAAAATTTATAAGCAGAAAAACATTCTTAAAAATCTCAACAAGAATAGGAGTTTAAAACTCCTTTTTTTTAATATTCCAGAAGCCTTTAAGTTATAAAGACTTCTGGAATTAAAAAAACTAACTCAAAAAACTAAACAATTTTATGATTAAAATTAATATCCAGGGTTTTGGTCATACAATCCACCCGTAAAATCAATTTCTCTTTGTGGAATTGGGTAATATTCATCTCTGCCTGCTGTAAATTTTGCATTGGAAAGAAAATCTTTTCTTGTTTTTTCTACCGCTAAATAGGCATTAAGAACAGGTTCAGCAATCCCCCATCTCACAAGATCAAAAAACCTTGGCCCTTCCATACCAAACTCCAAACGTCTTTCAAACATTAAAGCCTTCCAAGCATTATCTTTAGACATACCCATGGGGTACATGCCTACATTATAAATGTTTGAAGCTCCAGCATCAATTTGTCTTTGCGTACTTGCCGCTGCACGGGTTCTAATTTGATTAATAATGGTTACACCTGCATCTACTTGATTTAATTGAATTAATGCTTCTGCCTTAAATAACAATACATCAGCATAACGTATAAAATCTATATTTTTTGAAGTTCCAACAAACGGACCTTCTTTAACATAGCATGAACAATCTGGTGCTTGTTGCTCTTTCATATTGCCAAAATAGCCATACACACCTGGGTCTCTTGCCCAACTAAAGTTATAAATCATGTCACCAGTATTATTTACGGTATTGCGATATTTAAATGGACGACCAGGTATACCAACTGTGTGATCAATTCTTGGATCTACTGTAATACCAGGAGCCAATGGCGTCTCACCATTTCCATCAACAACATTAAAAATGCTTGTATTATTAAACGTATCTAATAAAGGTAACCCTGAAGTATCCGTTTGGAACGCATTTACCATATTTTGGCTAGCCAAATGGAATCCACAACATCCATATAATCCAGTACCATGTGGTGAGTTTAACCCCGTAACAAAACTTGTCCTACCAACAGTTGTACCATCATTTATAGAAAACTGAACAGCCCAAATAGATTCTGGACCATTATCAAAACCATCAAGGAAATTATTCCCATAATCTGCTTCTAAAGCTCCTGTAACATCATCGGCGTAATCAATCACTTCTTGTAATCTTGCAGCATTGATATTAGTTACCTGATGGGAGTCATTTTGCTCATAAGCTTGATATAAACGCAATTTTGCTAAATAAGCAGCAGCAGCATTTTTATCGGCTCTACCAACTTGATCTTGAGATTGTGGCAACGTGTTATAGGCAAACAAAAAATCGTCTGCTATTTTATTCCATAAGGCATCGTTATCTATATCATTGGAAGTTGATGCTTTCTCCTCAGCGGTCATATCTTCAGTTATATAAGGTATTTTTTTGAAAATCAGTTTTAACATAAAATGACAGTGCGCTCTTAAAAACCTAAGTTCAGCTTGTCTGATAGCTTTGTTTGGATAGTCTCCATCTGGAATGATGTTAATTACAGATAAGGCAAAATTAGCTCTTGAAATGGCTCTATAATAAAGTGTCCACGTTCTTGGTGTCATCCAGTCGCCCTGATCTGCTGCAGTAAGGTTATATTGCTCATATTTATCTACAATATCAACGTCACCACGACCCCCGCCTCCTTTATAAGCGTCATCAGAACGTACGCTACCGTAAACCCATTGAGAGGTTAATGGTCCAATCATATCATCGTTACCAATTGCAGCATAAGCCGCTATAACTAATGCCTCTGCATTATCAGCCGTTGCAACATTTTCACTAGAGAGTACACCCTCTGGTTCGTATTCTAAAAAATCGTTGCTGCATGCAGACAATATTATTGTTGCAAGTAAACAGCCAATTATCTTTATATTTTTTTTCATGACTTTTTTATTTTAAAAATTAATATTTAAACCAACAGATAATGTTGTAGGTACTGGAATTCTATTTACATCTATACGTTCTGGATCTGAACCTATATAGCCTTTAGGTGTAAACCAAAATAAATTCTCTCCTTGACAGTAAACACGTAAGCCTGTCATTCCTGCCAATTTACTTATAGAACTTTCAGGAAAAGAATATCCTAATTGCATAGTTCGTAATTTAAAATAGGAATTTTTTCTGTAAACATAGTCGTTATCATCACCAATATTATTAACTAACGATAATGAGGGAACATCGGTGTTGGTATTGGTTGGTGTCCATGAATTTAAAACACCAGGACCAGCATTATCACGACCTTGCGTGAAATTATTCCAGAAAATATATGGATCGGTTCCTATTCTACCTGCAACTCCTGAACCAAACAATGAAAAGTCAAAGTTTTTGTAGTTTAAATCGATTCTAATACCATATTCAAGATCAGGCACTGTAGTTCCAATAAAATCTCTATCATCACCATCTATCTTTCCATCATTATTTAGGTCAACAAACTTTACCCCTCCTGGTCTAGCATTACTTGTTTGCACGCCACCGTTTGGATGCGCATCAACTTCAGCCTGACTTTGAAATAATCCATCCGTTTTATAGCCAAATATTGAAAATACGGAATGGCCTAATATAGAATTATCTGCTGTACCAGGAAATCCTGCAAGAACATCTGCTGGTAAATAGGTGATTTTATCTTTAAAGGCTCCAAAATTTGTAGAAACCGAGAAACTAAAATCATTATCATAAGATTTAGAATAACTTAAAGCCAATTCCCAACCTTTTGTTTCGGTAGAGGCACCATTTAATACGCGTTGTTGACCTTCTCCTAACACAGATGGAATTGGTGGTGTAGTTAAAATATCACTCGTTTTTCGGGTAAAATAATCGAACGAGCCACTAACCGCATTATTGAACAAACTAAAATCAACACCATAGTTATATTCTTTAGTTGTTTCCCATTTTAAGTCTGGATTTTCAGCTTGTGTAGAAACAAATCCAGATGGTAAAGTACCCGTGTTATTACCATTTATGTCATAAGCAGTACCAACATTTTGATAAATTTCGAAAAACCCACCTGAAAGTTGTGCTTGATTTTGTCCATACCTTGACTCATATAATCCGAAACGCGCTACATTACCAATTTCTTGGTTACCTACTTCACCATATCCAACACGAAGTTTTAAATCTGAAATAACATCTGTTTTTGGGAAGAAATCCTCATTCGTAATTTTCCATCCAACTGTAGCCGCTGGAAAAATACCATATCTATTATTTTTTCCAAATCGTGAAGAACCATCTCTACGTAAAGTGAACGTTGCCAAATATTTATCGGCAAAAGAATAATTCAATTTTCCAAATTGTGAAAGCAAACTATATTCAGTAGAAATTCCATTACTAGTTCGAGCCCCAGTAGCTGCATTTAGCACAAAATATGATTCAGATTCTACAGCAAAATCATCTGCCTGGGCAAAAAGTGTATCAAAATTCTCGTTAACCGATTCTACACCTAAAATAGCTCCAAATTTACTTTCTCCAAACTCCAAATTATAATTTAAAATATTAGAAAAAACGAGCGATGACAATTTATTGGTATCATAAATAAGTCTATTTGTACCTCTAGTAATAAATCCGTTATTTACTTTTGGCTCAATATTTTTCTTTTTAAAATCACTAAAATCAATACCCAAAGTAGATCGGAATGTTAAGTTCTCCAATAATTGCAATTCGGCATAAACATTTCCAAAGAAATTATTTTTCTTAGCATTGTCCCATCTATTTAAATACTGCATTAACACAGGGTTGTTACGGTCTGAGTACCCAGCCCCTAATGGCCCTGCAAAATTTCCGTTGGCATCGTAAACAGGAATTGTTGGCGCCAAAGTAATCGCTAAACCTGGAGTTGGAGCATTACCAACGTCATTAGCTGCTAGTGTCTCATCAGATGTTGAAAATTGAGTGTTTACACCAAACTTAAGTTTATCATTAAATAACTTAGTTGAACCATTAATCTTAGATGTATACCTATCATAATTGGTATTTTTAAGCATCCCAGTATTTTTTAAATACCCCATATTAATTAGTAAAGATGATTTTTCACTGCTTGCTGCAACTGTTACTTCGTTATTAAATACATAACCTGTTTCATAAGTTTCATTTTGCCAATCTGTATCTCCAACAGGCACGTTAGGGTCTCCTCCAACAAATGGCTTAACGGTAACATTATTAAGAACAGGATTACTAAAATCGCCATTCCAATCGAAATTGTAAATTTCTCCATATCCCCCATTAGGATCTGCACCATCATTAACAGATGCTTGCCATAATGCTTGACCACGTTGTTGCGCATTTAACATAGTATAACGCTGTTTTTTCTCAGATTGAACAGATACGTTGGAGTTGATACTTACTGTTACTCTTTCGCCTTTTGAACCTGTTTTTGTTGTTACTACTATAACACCATTTGCAGCTCTTGAACCATAAAGAGAGGAAGCAGATGCATCTTTTAGTATTTGAATAGACTCAATAGCGTTTGGATTTAGACTTGCAAAAACTTCCTGACGTTTTGTAGGAACACCATCTATAACATACAATGGATCGTTATTACCTAATGTAGTAACGCCACGAATAAGTATTCTGCTATTTAATCCTGTTGGGTCTCCAGATTTTTCAACAAACAAACCAGGTACTCGACCTTGAAGTGCTTGCATGGCATTACCCGAGCTTAAACTTTGCCCTTCAACAGGAGCTAAATCTACTACTGTTATAGCGCCAGTAATATCTACTTTACGTTCTTTACCATAACCTGTTACTACAACCGCATCTAGTTCAGCTGCATCTATTTCCAATACCACGTCTATTACAGAACGTCCACTTATTTGTATTTGTTGAGTTTTAAAGCCTACATAGCTAAAAACCAATGTTGCATTTTTATCAACATTTTCCAATACATAATTACCATCAAAATCTGTTGCGGTACCTTGCGTTGTGCCAGATACAATTACAGATACGCCAGGCAAAGGCATACCGTCCTCCTGCGAGGTAACAGTACCTCTAACCTGTGCTTGAGCCCAAATGCTCATAAGAGCAAATACAGGCAGAAATAAAAGTTGTTTTAATTTCATTTTAATTTAATTTAGTTAATATTTAGTTTGTGAATTTCAATGTTGCCAAGCATAAATTCTTGGTCTTTAGGTTCAATACTTAGTTCGCTGAATGGTGAGTTCGGAAAAAATATTTCTGTCATAACGGTTTCGCCATTGTCAAAAAACAGTTCTATAGATGTTTTATCGATAATAATTGTACCAATAAAATCTTTATTAGTTGATGTTCTTTTAGCAATGGAAACACGATCTGCAAACTTTTCTGAAAATGCTGTTTTACCAGATTTTCTTCTATCTACAAAAAAGTTTTTATCACTGTTATTATATCCAAAAGCTAAGGTGTCCCCTTGTTTATTCGTGAGTTTGAACGTGAAACCACTATTATTTAAATCGGAAATTTTAAAATTAATTTCTGTACTTGATAAATCGATTGCTTTAGAATCTATAATTTTTGTATCTCCATTTATTACTATTGATTCCTTTTTAAATTTGGTGCTTCTATAATTTGATAATTCTTTTACAGGTTGGAATAATAATCTATAACTGGTATTTACTTTTTGAAGTTCAATCTGTCTTGCTACTGTCATAGCACTTCTCCATGTTTCAGTAGGCACTACATTGGCATATTCCCAATTTGACATCCATCCCATAAACAATTTTCTGCCATTGGAATCGGGTATATTAGACCAAGTTACGCCTGCATAATTATCTCTTCCATAATCTATCCATATAGATTTATGCTCCGTACTATTTAAGTCGTCCTCAAACGATGGGTCTATTTTAAATTGCTTACCATCAAAATCACCTATAAAGTATTGGGTTGCACTTCCACTATTTGGCCCACCAGGATTAATACTAACTAACAGCACCCATTTAATTTCATCTGTTCCTTGAACTACCATAGGAAAGAAATCTGGACATTCCCAAACGCCACCATGTGCTCCTATTCCATCGCCAAAATCAGATTCTAATTTCCAATCTTTTAAATTTGAAGAGCTATAAAACATAATTTTTTGTCCAGCGGCCAATACCATTAGCCATTTTTCGTGTATAGAATCCCAAACCATTTTTGGGTCTCTAAAATCTTTAATGCCTGGGTTTTTAATTACAGGATTTTCAGAATATTTAGTAAAGGTTTGTCCTTCATCTAAAGAATATGCAATGGCTTGAGATTGGTAATTAATTTTACCAGCTTTTTCACCATCCATATCATGATAAGTAAACATGGCTATTATGGGCTCAATACCATTTTTGGAAAACCCTGAGCTATTATTAACATCTACAACAGAACTTCCAGAAAATATATATCCTTTTTCATCTGGGTATATTGCTATGGGCATTTCTTTCCAAGTTACCATGTCTGTACTAATAGCATGCCCCCAATGCATGGGACCCCATGTGTTTCCATCTGGATAATGCTGAAAATATAAATGGTAATATCCATTTTTGTAGAACATCCCATTTGGGTCATTCATCCAACCTTTTTTAGGCGTGAAATGAAAGTTTGGTCTATAAAGCTCTTCTTCAGTAAAAGATTTCGTTATTTCAACTTCATTTGGATTTGTTTCAATCTTGTTTTTGCAACTGACAGATGATATCAACAAAAAAAGCAGTAAAAATTTTAGCTTATTTAATTTCATGTGTTTCATTTTAATTTAGTTTTAGTTAGCAGCTTGATTTCTGTCTTTAATTAATTTTTTACTCAATTCTTCCAATGAGACACCTTTAGTTTCTGGCATCATAAAAATGACAAATAAAAGTTGTAGCATCATCATAATGGCAAATATGAGAAACACCATACCCGCTCCTATTGTTGAAAACAATACCGGTACTAAAGAAGGCACAACCGCTGCTAGTACCCAATGTACAGAACTACCAAAGGATTGTCCAGAACCTCGTAAATGATTTGGAAAAATCTCGGAAATAAACACCCAAATAACGGTACCTTGCCCAATGGCGTGCGATGCAATGAACATGAACAAAAACACCGGTATAAAACCGCCTTCCCAATGAAGAAAAAACGCCATGGACACTAAGGATAACGATATAAGGTAACCAAAGGAGCAGATGTACATTAATTGTCTTCTTCCTAACCTATCAATTAAAAAGATGCCCAAAAATGTAAACAATAAATTGGTAACCCCTACGCCAATGCTACTTAAAAGTGCCGAACTTTCCGCAAGACCAGCTTCCGTGAAAATTCTGGGGGCGTAATAAAGCAACGCGTTAATACCCGATAATTGATTGAAAAATGCTATTAAAAACGCTAGTATCAGGGGGTATCTGTATTTTTTTAGAAAGATATTTTCATTGGGTACGGTGTTTTCCATTTCATCTTTGATCTCCAGCATGAGCGTTTCCGGATTTTGATCTGGATTGATGATTTTAAGTACCCCAAGGGCTTCACTGTTTCTAAATTTGGTAAGTAACCAACGCGGACTTTTTGGAATGGTTAACGCAAACAACGTATATAAAAAGGCGGGAAAAGCTTCTACGCCAACCATCCAGCGCCAAGCGTTTTCACCAACGTTGCTTAACAGATAATTGGATAAAAAAGCGATAAGAATACCAAATACAATATTAAATTGGTAAAGCCCCACAAGCTTGCCTCTGTCCTTGGCAGGTGCGATTTCCGAAATATAAGCCGGTGCCGCAATGGTTGATGCCCCTACGCCCAAACCGCCAATAAACCTAAAAACAGCAAATGTAATAGGGTCGTTTGCCAAGGCGGAACCAACTGCAGAAACGGTATAAAGAACCCCTATCCATATTAAGGTGTTTTTTCTTCCGAATTTATTAGTAGGAATGCCTCCAAAAAAAGCGCCCACTACGGTACCCCACAATGCCATGCCTATTACAACTACCCCATGAAACATATCAGAAGAACCCCAAAGTAGTTGTAATTTTTTTTCGGCACCCGATATAACAACGGTGTCAAATCCAAATAAGAAACCTGCTAAAGCTGCAGTAATAGACCAGATTAATATCTTTCTGTTCATGTGGTGGTATTATTAGTTTAGTGATCACAATGTACATTGAAAGACTGTTTCTGTATTTTAGATTTGTATCAAATGAATTCGAAATTGTTAAGCCTATGTTAAAAAATATTTAACTATCTGTATTTCAATTGCATATATGCTTATTTATTTTTCATAATAAATCTATTTAATAAAATTGTTACATCATTTGTTTAAAATTGTTACATAAAATAGGTATCTAGCTTTATTGAATAGATAAAAAGACCTGTATTTAATTATATAAATGAACAATAATTGGTTTAGAATTCAATTATTGTTTAAAAAATACTAAAAAAACTTTAATTAAAAAGTGAATTTTCGTTTTAGCTTTATCTATCTCTAAAGTCTTTAGGAGATTTTTTGAATTTTGCTTTAAAACTTGTAGAAAAATAATTAGGTGAAGAAAAACCAGTTGCGTATGCAATTTCAGAAATTGTTAGTTGTGTTTCTTGCAGTAATACTTTGGCTTTTTCAAGTCGAATATTCTGAATATAATCACTAACATTTACACCTATAATTGCTTTCATTTTCCTGTAAAGCTGAATTCGAGATATATTCAAATCACTGGCTAAACTTTCAACAGAAAATTTAGAATTGTCCATATTATTTTTTATAATTTTATTCAACTCTGAAACAAATTCTTGCTCCATAGATCCAAAATTACTGGAGGCATCTATATTATGAACGTTATTAACAAAATAATACCTAAGCTTTTCACGATTATAAATAAGTGTTTTTATAGATTGAGCTAAAATGGCAAAACTAAATGGTTTTGTTAAAAACAAATCGGCTCCAGACTCCAATCCCTTTATATAAGATTCTTTATTATTTAGTGCTGTAAGAATAATGGTTGGAATGTGCGATGTTCTTAAATCTTTCTTTAAAATTTCACATATTTCAAAACCACTTTTTCCAGGTAAACTAACATCGCACAATATGATATCTGGAATAATTTCCAAGGCCTTTTCTATTGCATCTGTACCATCAGAAACGTGCGCAATGTAATCAGAAGATAATTTTCCTTTTAAATATTTCACCAAATCAGGATTGTCTTCTATAATTAAAATCGAATAATTCTCTCCATCATTTAATGGTTGCTGACTAATAAATGAATCGTCTTCATATTCTGTATTAAAACTTAAAATTTCACTATCTATAATATCTGGCTCATAAATTATTTCGTCTGAATTTAGATGAACATTATTCTTATAAAGTGTGACTATAAATTCTGTTCCATGTTTTGAAATAACTTCAATTGTTCCTTTGTGCATTTCTACAAACTCTTTAGACAAATGCAACCCAATTCCAGAACTAGATTTATTGTTATTAGAACCTTGAAAAAAGGCTTGAAAAACATTATCGATTTCCTTTTTTGGGATGCCTATTCCAGAATCTTTAAAATGGATTTTCACAAAATTACTTCCTACTTCATCTAAAATATCAATTGAAATTGTACCGTTGTTAGGTGTGAATTTAAAGGCATTAGACAATAAATTAAAGTACACCTTATCCATTAAATTTCTGTCTAAAAAGATGGATAAGTCCTCATTATTCGAGCTAATCGTAAGATTAATGTTCCGTTTTTGTGCCTCTCGTTCAAAATCTTTAAAAATTACATTTGAAAATTGATATAAATTTGTTTTTGAAGTTCTTAAAACAAACTTACGGTCTTCTACCTTTCTAAAATCGAGTAGTTGATTGATTAATCGTAACAATCGTTTCGAGTTATTAAATATTAAACCAAATTCATTTAATAATTTATTGTCTCGGAGTAATTTGTTTTCAGTTAAAGATTCTATTGAAGATAATATAAGCGTTATCGGTGTTTTAAACTCATGGGATAATCCTGTAAAAAAATTAACGCGAGCCTCATTACTAATTCTAACTTCTTCTGCTATTTTCTTGATTTGATTTCGTTGAATGGTTATTTTTTTATTACGAATCTCCAATTCGCGTTTTTTCTTTTTGATGTTGTATGCCGAATAAATACTGTATGTCCCTAAAACAATACTTATAATTAATAGTGCCAAAAGTAATTGTAATGTGTTTTTTTGGCTGGTATATCTCTTTTCTTGCTTTTTTATTTTTACGTGTTGTTGGTCTATATCTTGTTGCTGTTGGTATATTTTATCAAATTGTTTACTCATAATATCGGCATTACGGGAATCTATAACCGTGGTACTTAAAATATTGTTTTTTGCAACGCGCTCACCATTCAATATTTTTAAAGCTAACCGAATAGCCTCATCACCTCCTGTTGGATATAATATGGTAGCCAATAATTTGCCTTCTTTTACCAATTGTATGCCTCCGTTTGGTCCATTTAAACCATCAACACCTATTATTTTTATATGGTCTTGAAGTTTTTTTTCTTTTACAACTTCCCAAGCACCTAAGGCCATTCTGTCGTTATGCACAAATATGTAATCTACATCTTTTACACTTTCCAATACGTTTCGTAAACTATCTTTTATAGAATAACTTTCCCAGTTTCCTTCAATAGCTTTAACAACTTGTAAATTTTTGGTTGAATTAATAACATCACTAAAACCTAAGCTACGTTCTAAGGCTGGTGAAGAACCCGCAAGTCCTTTAATTTCAATTATTTTTTTATTTTCATTTGTTAATGATGCTAAATAGTTAGCGGCATTTGTTCCTACTTCATAATTATCACCACCTAAATAAGCGGTATAATTATCTCCATCAGTTTTTCTATCAACAATTAAAACCGGAATACCACTTTTAAATGCTTTTTCAACTATTGGCGTAATGGGTTTAGATTTTATGGGTGAAACTATTAAAATATCAACCTTTTCTGATATAAGCTGCTCAATATTTTTTATTTGATTTTCTATGTCATCTTCGCTATTTAGAATTTTAAGCTCGAATTCTGGATAAAAACCTGCCTGAATTTCCATAGCTTGATTCATAGATTTACGCCATTCGTCATTAATACCTGTTTGAGAAAAGCCTATCTTAAAGTGCTTCTCATTAGGGTTAGAACATGAACAAATAACCACTATAAACCCTACGAATAAAAACTTAGTGTTTTGAATCATTTTATTTAAAAATGCAACTAAAAATGTCATATTCTGTTCTATTCATAAATTTCATGCCTTAATCATGAAAACAATTCATTAAGAATTCCAACGCAATTTAGCAACAAAAATATGTTTTTCTAAAGCTATTTCGATAAAATAAAAAAATAGAGTCTGTACAAATGCTTGGGGGGACCCATTATGACTAACTAAAGGAAGTATGCATAGATTAATTTAAGCATCCGAGAACGTAAACCTTTCGGATGTAAGCATATTCAACAACCACTTAGGTTTCATATTCATTAAAAAGATAACAATAAATGAAAGAAACATGAATTTTTGAACAGATGTTGTACTGGTGTAAAAAAGAAAACCTTTCAATCGCTTGAAAGGTTTTCTTTGTTGACGTGGTCCCACCTGGGCTCGAACCAGGGACCACCTGATTATGAGTCAGGTGCTCTAACCAACTGAGCTATAGGACCTATTTCATGCAGAACACCCATTATAAAGGCTTCCTACTGAAATTGGCTGCGAATTTAATACTAATTTTAAAACTCTACAAGAAATATTTTCTTTTAAATTCGTTATAATTGAAGCGCCATGCCCTAGCTGTAAATTTTGCAGCCCAAAAGGTAGATAATCTTTAAATAAGCGTATTTTTGCATTCTAAAGCTTTAAAATGAGTAACGTAGAGGAAAGTCAGAGACAAAAAAAAATAGGGTCGGTTTTACAGCGCGATTTGGTCGATGTGCTTCAAGGTGCAGCGACCCAAGGTGGCATGCACGGTATTTTAATTTCGGTTTCCAAAGTGAAAGTAACCGTCGATTTGGGCGTTGCCAAAGTATATCTCAGCATTTTTCCCAACGATAAAGCCAAGGAATTGCTTGCTGGCATCAAATCGAATTCCCCATTAATTAGGCACGAATTGGCGCAACGCACCAAGCACCAATTGCGCCGTATGCCCAATTTGGAATTTTTTATAGACGATTCTTTAGAGTACATCGACAAAATCGACAAATCTTTAAAAGGCGAAGAAAACCCTATTAAAGACCCAAGTATTTTGGATAAAAGAAAAAAATCGTAATTGCACATTGAACTTTCCTTTATATATAGCAAAACGTTATGTACGCTCAAAAAGCAGTAACAACGCCATAAATTTCATTACCATTATTGCCGTTATCGGTGTTATTTTAGGCGCTGCGTCGTTGTTTATTGTGCTTTCCGGTTTTGCGGGCTTAAAAGATTTTACGCTTCAGTTTTCAAGTGTGGTCGATCCCGACCTAAAAGCGGTAACCGCCAAAGGAAAGTCTTTCATTTTAACCGAAAACGAGGCCGCAAAACTTAACAAGCTGGACGACATTGCCGTTTTCTCCAAAATTGTTGAAGAACGTACCTTTATCGCCTCGGGCGACAAAAATGTATTGGCAACCGTTAAAGGGGTTGACGAACAGTTCCAAAATGTGGTAAACATCAATTCAGTAATAGACCGCGGCCAATGGCTGGAACAAAAATCGCGACAAATTGTAGTGGGCTGGGGCATTTCCAATAACTTATCCCTGGGCATTTTAGATTTCACTAAACCTATAAACATTTATGTTCCCAAACCTGGAAACGGGCCCATAACTTCTACAAACAATGCCTTTAATAGTGTTCAAACCATTTGCACGGGCGTGTTTTTTATTAATGAAAAACTGAACGACACCTACGTTTTCTCGTCCATAGACCTAGCTCAAAACCTATTGAACTACCAACCCAACCAAATAACGGCCATTGAGTTTAAGCTGAAGGAAGGGAGGGATGAAACCCTGGCCAAACAACATATCCAGTCGGTTTTGGGCTCTAAGGTTGTTTTGAAAAACCGAGCCCAATTAAACGATGCCCTCTATAAAATGTTAAATACCGAATATTTAGCAGTTTACTTAATTTTTACGCTCGTGCTAATCATTGCGTTTTTTAACGTTATTGGCTCGTTAATTATGATGATGCTCGACAAAAAACGAAGCCTAAACACCTTGTTCAACATTGGCGTAACCGTGCGCGATATTCGTCGCATTTTCTTTTACCAAGGCAGTTTAATGAGCATTATAGGCGGTTTAATTGGCATCGTGGTTAGCCTCATTATTGTTATGCTACAAAAAACATTTTCGTTGGTAATGATTACTCCAACGCTTTCATACCCCGTAACCATTCTGCCTGAAAACGTGTTTATTGTGTTTATAACCATTTCCGTTTTGGGCATTATCGCCTCAAAAATTGCTTCGGTACGCATTACAAAATCGTTGTTGGAAGCCCATTAATTTGGGCGAGTTGCCATGAAAAATGGCAAACAGGCTGTACGCTGTATCTTTTTTGCTTTTAGTGGCAAAAAAGGATGCCGCTTCCATCCTTCTCGCAGTACTTGCCGTGGTAATGGTAAATTTCCAGAACCTTGGCTCTTTTAATAAGTACATTTACTTAACATAAAAACCCATTGGAAAGCCCGCAAAAGCGATAGTAGCGGCATCCTTTTTAAAACTTAAATAGGCACAAACGTACTGCAAACCAAAACTTAAGTGGTTGCTCGTATAAAGCTCGAATGGCAATAACGTTTTAAAAAGATACAGCGAATAGCGCGGTGGCTTGCCATTTGCCAAAAAAACTAGAAAATTCCAAAAAAATAGAAAATGGATAAAACTATTCGGTAAACTGATAACCGGCAAACTGTTCCAACACGGCATCAAATGCTGCAAACACGTCTTCAGGGTGGTCGCTGGTTACCATTTTGGTTCTAAAATCCTTAAAATGTGGAATGTTTTTAAAGTAATTGGTGTAATGGCGACGGGTTTCAAAAACGCCCAAGGTCTCGCCTTTCCAGTCTATGGCCATTTGCAGGTGACGGCGGGCTGCTTCCACACGTTCTTCAATGGAAATGGGCGCTAGGTGCTCGCCCGTTTTAAAAAAGTGCTTTACCTGTTTAAAAAACCAGGGGTTGCCAATGCTGGCGCGCCCTATCATGGCGCCATCCAACCCGTAACTATCGCGCATTTCCATGGCTTTTTCGGGGGTATCCACATCGCCATTCCCAAAAATGGGTATGTGCATGCGGGGGTTGTTTTTTACATCGGCAATGGGTTTCCAGTCGGCACTGCCCTTGTACATTTGGGCACGTGTGCGCCCGTGTATGGCAATGGCCTTACAGCCAACATCTTGCAGGCGTTCGGCAACCTCAACGATGCGAATGGAATCGTGGTCCCAACCCAAGCGCGTTTTAACGGTTATGGGTATGTTGGTGCGCTTTACCATTTCTTTGGTAAGTTGTTCCATAAGGCACACATCCTTTAAAATGCCGGCACCGGCGCCTTTGCTCACCACTTTTTTTACGGGGCAGCCAAAGTTGATGTCGATGATGTCGGGGTTCGATTTTTCAACAATATCAATGGTTTGCAGCATGCTTTCCAGATTGGCGCCAAAAATTTGGATGCCCACGGGGCGCTCTTTTTCATAAATATCCAACTTCATAATGCTTTTGGCAGCATCGCGAATAAGGCCTTCGCTTGAAATAAACTCGGTATAGACCACATCGGCACCTTGTTCCTTGCAAAGGGCACGAAATGGCGGGTCGCTCACATCTTCCATAGGGGCTAGAAGTAACGGGAAATCAGGGAGTTCTATATTGTGTATTTTTACCAAACCAAAAAATTTATGCTGCAAAATTACATCTTTTTTTAAGAAACCAGCAAGTCCTTTTCTTTAGCAAGGGTTTAAGATGGTATTTTATCTATATTTGCAAATTAAATTAGGATAGCTTTTCCTTTATGAAGAACATTAGAAACTTTTGCATCATTGCACATATAGATCACGGTAAGAGCACGCTTGCCGACCGCCTGTTGGACGTTACAGGCTCGGTTACCGAACGCGAAAAACAAAACCAGTTACTCGATAACATGGATTTGGAGCGCGAACGCGGTATTACCATCAAGTCGCACGCCATTCAAATGGACTATACTTATAAAGGTGAACAGTATGTTTTAAACCTAATTGACACCCCTGGGCATGTGGATTTTTCTTATGAAGTATCCCGTTCCATAGCCGCGTGCGAAGGTGCTTTGTTAATTGTGGATGCGGCACAAAGCATACAGGCCCAAACCATTTCCAACTTATATTTAGCCTTGGAAAACGACTTGGAAATCATCCCCGTACTGAACAAAGTGGATTTGCCCAGTGCCAACCCCGAAGAAGTTACCGATGATATTGTTGATTTATTGGGCTGTAAACCCGAGGATATTATACACGCCAGTGGCAAAACCGGCTTTGGTGTCGAGGCTATTTTGGCGGCCGTAATCGAGCGTATCCCAGCGCCCAAGGGCAACCCCGACGCACCATTGCAAGCCCTTATTTTCGATTCGGTTTACAATTCCTTTAGGGGCATTGAAACCTATTTTAGGGTGTTTAATGGTGAAATTAAAAAAGGACAAAAAATTAAGTTCGTTGCTACCGATAAAGAATATTATGCCGATGAAGTGGGCACGCTAAAGCTTACACAGGTAGCAAAACAATCGGTTAAAACAGGCGATGTTGGCTATTTAATAACCGGAATTAAAACCGCCAAGGAAGTAAAGGTGGGCGATACCATAACCGACTTTGCCAACCCAACCACCAATATTGTTGAAGGTTTTGAAGACGTAAAACCCATGGTATTTGCCGGCATTTACCCCGTTGATACCGAAGATTACGAAGAGCTGCGCAACTCTATGGAAAAACTACAACTTAACGATGCCTCGTTGGTATTTGTTCCCGAAAGTTCGGCGGCATTGGGCTTTGGGTTTCGCTGTGGGTTTTTGGGCATGCTGCACATGGAAATTGTACAGGAACGGCTAGAGCGCGAGTTTGATATGACGGTTATTACCACCGTACCCAACGTATCGTATTTTGCCTATACCAACAAAAACCCCGAAACGCCCTTTGTGGTAAACAACCCTTCCGATCTGCCCGATCCCTCAACCGTAAACCGTGTGGAAGAACCCTATATAAAGGCTACCATCATCACAAAATCGGATTTTGTGGGCAACGTCATGTCGCTTTGTATCGAAAAACGGGGCATGGTACTAAACCAAACCTATTTAACCCCAGAACGTGTAGAATTAACTTTTGAAATGCCTTTGGCCGAAATCGTATTCGATTTTTACGACCGATTAAAAACCGTTTCAAAAGGGTATGCCTCCTTTGATTATCATCCCATAGGAATGAAAACCTCAAAATTGGTACGTTTGGATATTTTATTGAACGCACAACCTGTTGATGCGCTCTCTGCCTTAATTCACGCAGACAATGCCCAACAAATAGGAAAAAAAATGTGCGAAAAATTAAAGGAGCTCATTCCGCGGCAGCAATTCGATATTCCCATTCAAGCGGCCATTGGCGCCAAAATTATATCGCGCGAAACCATAAAGGCACTTCGTAAAGACGTTACCGCCAAATGTTACGGCGGCGATATTTCGCGTAAGCGCAAACTTTTGGAAAAACAGAAAAAAGGCAAAAAGCGTATGCGTCAAGTAGGAAATGTTGAAATTCCGCAACAAGCGTTTATGGCGGTTTTAAAGCTGAACGATTAAAAATTCCTTTGAAAAAAAGTACGTCATTTAGTTTTAGGCTTTTTTAGCTTGAAAGTATTAATTATTGATAACCGTAAATTTATTCTGGAACTAACGGGTTAACATCGTAATTAAAATTACTTACAAAATCTTACGCCTGTTTACTCCTTCATTTTTTATTTGAATTATTAAAAGTTAAAAGCGATTTTTAGCCTTGATTTTTAGCGATAATTTCAATTATTCGCATTTATACTTTTTTTTTATTAAAAATACCAATTCTCCAAAGTTATTAACAATATTTTCGTAAGTTTATAAAAATAGTGATTGTATTTTATTTTTTCTTATTACTAACCAACACGAAATCGATTTCTTAAAATTGAAACGGCATTTTACCAAAATATCCTGTTGCAAACCGTATGAAAAAATAATTGCCCGTATTAGGAACTAACATCCTGATACTAAACTATTAGTAAGTAAATTTTGAAACTATTTTAATGAAGGCACTTTTTTTTACAAGAGAATTCCCTCCGTATGTATATGGTGGCGCCGGTGTGCACGTGGAGTATCTAGCTGCTGAACTGGCAAAATTAATGGAGGTGGACGTAAGATGTTTTGGCGACCAAAATGAAAAAACCAACCACTTAACCGTCAAAGGTTTCCCTTACGACAATCCTGTTTTTAACCAATCGGATCCGCAATTAAAATCGGTTTTCCAAACTTTAAGCACTGCCATTCAGATGAATGCAGAAAAAACCGATGCCGATATTGTGCACTGCCACACCTGGTACGCACAATTTGCAGGTATAGTTGCCAAACTTTGCTACGGTATTCCGCTGGTTATTACCACACATTCCTTAGAACCCTTGCGCCCATGGAAACGCGAACAATTGGGTAGAGGTTACGACGCTTCTTCCTGGGTTGAAAAAACCGCTATTGAAATGGCCGATGCCATCATAGCTGTTTCAAAAGAAACTAAGGACGATGTTTTAAAATATTTCAATGTAGATGAAAGTAAAATCAAGGTTATTTACAATGGTATCAACCTGCAACAATATATTGTAACGCACGAAACTTCAACCTTGAACGCTTACGGTATTGACAAAACAAAGCCGTATGTGCTGTTTGTGGGCCGCATTACACGCCAAAAAGGCATCATCCATTTAGTAAATGCCATAAAATATATTGATGCAGAAACACAAATAGTGCTCTGTGCCGGTGCGCCCGATACCAAAGAAATTGGAAAAGAAATGGAAGATGCCGTTAACGACGTGAAAAAAACACGCCATAACGTTATTTGGATTGATAAAATGCTTGAAAAACAAGAGGTTATCCAATTATATTCGCACGCCGATGTTTTTTGTTGCCCTTCCATTTACGAACCTTTCGGCATCATAAATATTGAAGCGATGGCTTGCGAAACGGCCGTAGTTGCCAGTGCGGTTGGCGGTATTAAAGAAGTGGTCATACCTGGTGAAACGGGTATTTTAATCCCATTGGAACAACAAAAAGAGGCTCCTTTTGAACCCATCGATCCGGATAAATTTTCAAGAGATTTGGCAAACGGCATCAACACGTTAATAAACAATAAACCGTTACGCGACACCATGGCAAAAAACGGCCGGAAACGTGTTGAGGATTATTTTGATTGGACAGCCATTGCCAAACAGGTTGAAACCCTCTACAAATCGTTAATTTAAGTCGTGCATTTATAAACTAACTGAATACAAACAATTCTAAACTAATTAACCATGATAAACAATAAAGTTTTAGCCATAATTTTAGGAGGTGGCCAAGGTTCCAGACTTTACCCTTTAACTGAAACAAGGTCGAAACCCGCGGTTCCCATAGCTGGAAAATACAGGTTGGTGGATATTCCTATTTCCAACTGTATCAATGCAGACATTAAACGCATTTTTGTATTAACACAATTCAATTCGGCATCATTAAATCGCCATATTAAGGACACCTACCATTTTAGTTTCTTTAGCAGTGCCTTTGTTGATGTACTTGCCGCCGAACAAACACCTACAAATAAAGGCTGGTTTCAAGGAACTGCCGATGCCGTTAGGCAAAGCATGCACCACTTTTTAAGGTACGATTTTGAATATGCGCTCATCCTCTCTGGTGATCAATTATACCAAATGGATTATGACTTGATGGTTGACGCCCATATACAGCATAACGCCGAAATATCCATTGCCACCATTCCCGTAAACGCTAAAGATGCCACCTCGTTCGGTATTTTAAAAGCCAATGATGAAAACGTGGTAACCTCATTTATAGAAAAACCCGACGCTAATTTATTGCCAGAGTGGACCTCGGAAGTTAGCGACGAAATGAAAAAGGAAGGCAGAAACTACCTAGCATCTATGGGTATTTATATTTTTAATAGAAGCCTTTTGGTTGAATTGATGAACGACCCGTCAACCATCGATTTTGGTAAGGAAATCATTCCACAATCCATTAACGACCATAAAACATTGAGCTATCAATATGAAGGCTATTGGACCGATATAGGGAATATCGATTCCTTTTTTGAAGCAAACATAGGCCTTACAGAAGATATCCCGAAATTTGATCTTTACGACAACACCAAACGTATTTACACCCATGCAAGAATGTTGCCTACCACAAAAGTATCGGGAACTACACTAAACAAAGCCGTAATTGCAGAAGGCTGTATTATTGGTGCCGCAAAAATTGAGCAATCGGTAATTGGGGTACGATCAAGAATTGGTGCCGACTCAACCGTTATCAATACCTACATGATGGGTAGCGATTATTATGAGACCCTGGAAGAAATTGAAAACTATAAAATTAGAATCCTGATGGGTATTGGCGAACGCTGCTTTATTAAAAACGCCATTCTCGACAAAAACTGCCGTATTGGTGACGATGTTCGGATTAACGGTGGTAAACACCTTGAAGATAAAGAAACCGATATGTACGTGGTAAAAGAAGGCATTGTGGTTATTAAAAAAGGCGCCGTAATTCCTGTGGGCTATGTTATTTAATCGTTATCGTAAATAAAAAGTCCAAAAAAAATAGTGTTAAAAATTAGTTTTTTTTCTGTCTTTTAAAATCAATTAAATAGAATGCAAGACCAAAGAAGAGTCGTTATAGACTATATAGCGCCCAGTGTAAACGGTGGCGAATTTTATATAAAACGTGTTGTTAATGAACTTGTTAACATAAAAGCCAATGTTCTGGCCGATGGGCACGATGTACTGGGCGCATCGGTGCTCTTTAAACATGAAAACGAAAAAAAATGGCGCGAAAACCGTATCCATTTAGTGGTAAACAATGAATGGGAAGGTGCTTTTCAAGTTGAAAAACAAGGTTTTTACTCCTATAAAATTGAAGCTTGGGTAGATTATGCCCTAAACTGGCAACACGGCATTGAACGAAAAATTGCCGATAACCAGCATGTTAATTCAGAATTGCTAGAAGGTGTTGCATATCTTAACGATGTACACGAAAAAGTATCGCATAACGATAAGCTGTACCTAGACCATCTAAAAAATATCTTTGTAAACGAACATAATTATAACGAGGCCATACAAGAAGCAACAAGCCAACGGCTTCATCATATTTTTTTCAATCATCCCCAGAAAATATTGGCAAATACTTCCAAAGAATTTAAAGTATATGTTGATAGAAAAAAGGCGCGTTTCAGCACGTGGTACGAATTTTTTCCACGCTCGGCTTCACAGCATCAAGGCGTACATGGTACGTTTAAAGACTGCGAAAATTTGTTGCCCAGGGTCGCAAAAATGGGCTTTGATACCCTGTACTTACCACCTATTCATCCCATTGGCGAAGTTAACAGAAAAGGTAAAAACAATACCACCACCACCGTTGAAGGCGACGTGGGTTCTACGTGGGGCGTAGGCTCGCACCACGGTGGGCACAAAGCCATTCACCCGCAATTGGGCAGTTTGGACGATTTTAAGTCGTTAATCCAAAAAGCAAAGGAACAGAACATTGAAATTGCCATGGATTACGCATTGCAGGCAGCCCCCGATCATCCGTGGGTTAAAGAGCACCCACAATGGTTTAAATGGCGACCCGACGGGACGGTGCAATATGCCGAAAATCCGCCAAAAAAATATCAGGATATTTTGCCTATTTATTGGGAAACAGAAGATTACAAAGCGCTATGGCAGGAATGTTTGGATATTCTACTGTATTGGATTGATTGTGGCATCAACGTTTTTCGTGTTGACAACCCCCACACCAAACCTTTTTACTTCTGGAACTGGATAATAAACAACGTAAAGACCAAACATCCCGACGTTATTTTTTTAGCGGAAGCTTTTACAGCACCCAAAGTTATGCAACAGCTTGCAAAACAAGGTTATACACAATCATACACTTACTTTACCTGGCGCAACAACAAACATGAGCTTATTGAATATGTTGAAGAACTCACCAAAAGTGAACTTAGCGAATACATGCAGCCCAATTTTTGGCCTAATACACCCGATATTAACCCCATGCATTTGCAAGGCGCAAACGAATCAAAGCACATACAGCGCTATGTACTAGCGGCTACCTTAAGTTCCAGCATCGGTATTTATGGCCCGGTTTATGAATACATGTTGAGTGATGCCTTACTGGGCAGGGAAGAATATTTGAATTCGGAAAAATTTCAAATAACGCACTACGATTGGACTATTGAAAACAAATTAACCACTGTTATCTCTAAAATAAATCACATTCGCCATCAAAACGAGGCGCTTCAGCAAACCAACAATATTAAGTTTTGCTACATTGAAAACAACAATTTATTAGGTTTTTACAAGTGGAACGATGCCAAAACAAACGAACTCTTAATCATCATCAGTTTAGATGCCTATAACTCCCAACAAGGTACGGTGCAATTGCCTTTGCGCGAATTGGGCATTCATGCAGGCCACAACTTAAAACTTAACGATTTAATAACCAATAATAATTACAATTGGTACAGTGAATGGAACTTTGTAGAATTGCACCCAACCTTGCCATTCCATATTTTTAAGTTAACCAAATAGTATGGAAAAAAACACAACGATAAAAGAATTGGACACCGTTTTCAATTTTAACGGTTCGTGGGAAAAACTGTTGGACGACAGCAATTTCCTAAAAATATTTTTATCGGATGTTTTACAAAACTATATTGTTAAGCAACGTTGGTTTGGTGGTAAGGCAAGTACCATTAAGTACATCGAACTAACCGAATATTTCAAGATCCAGCAACATGGCGAAATTTATTTCGGCCTATTGTTGGAAGTCGATTTTGTTGAAGCGTTTTACCAACATTACTTTTTACCCATTGCCTTTGTAACCGATTTGGAATTTGCTCCAAACAACAGGATTCTTCCCATAAAGATTAACAACCAATATGGGTACATTATTGATGCCGTTAACTTGGAAGCCTTTCGGAAATTGGTCTTTCAACGTATTGCAACTTCCTTACCAAAAGATACTACCAAAGTACAATACCACAAAAGTGCGCGCTTTCAGGATTTGGTTTACAAATCATCGCGGTTTATGGGTTTAGAGCAAAGCAACACCTCCTTAATCTATAACGACCAATATGTGCTAAAGTTTTTTAGGCGTATTTTTGCCGATAAAAATCCCGATTATGAAATGAGTCGGTTTTTATCTGAAAAAAAGGAATTTAAAAATACACCTTCGTATTTAGGGAGCATTAATTTGGTGGATGCCGATAACGATTACATCACCATTGCCCTAATGCAGGAACTGGTGCCCAATCAAGGCGATGCATGGGATTATATGTTAAAAGCATTGCACAACGTTTTTTTAAGATTGCAATCGCAAAACATTGACGTTAATACGTTACCAAATGCCGAATTATTTGAACGCTTAACCAATGCCGACATCCCGAAACAAATAAGCGATTGGGTGGGTTTAGACCTTTTCACAAAAGTGGAAACCTTGGCAAAACGCACCGCAGAAATGCATATTGCCTTAGGCTCGGAATTTGAGGAAACTGCCTTTACGCCAACGCGCTTTAACGGCGATTACACGGTTTGGTTAAAAAACCGTATGATCTATCAGTTTCAAAACAGGTTGAATACCATCGAAAACAACCTTCACAAACTAGATGGATTGGCCCTAGAGTTGGCCCTTGAATTTTTGGATAAAAAAAATGCCATTAGAAAACGGTTCACCACCTTCGATTGGACCAAGCTTAAAGGTGAGCGCATACGGGTTCATGGCGATTATCATTTAGGACAAATTTTAGTGAAGGACGACGATTTTTACATCCTCGATTTTGAAGGAGAACCCGAAAGTACCATCCGCGACCGTAAAGTAAAACAACCGCCTTTAAAGGATGTTGCTGGCCTGTTCAGGTCGTATCACTACGCTATTTATGCGACCATTTTCAACAATAATAACCATTTTGGTGCCTTAACCCAAAACGATTTATTTAAAGCCGGCGAAATACTATACAATTATATTACAGGCCTCTTTTTAGGTACTTACGTTACCGAAACACAAAACGCCAACCTAAATTTAGGATACAACCAAGAACGCATTTTCATACTAAAATACTGCTTATTGGAAAAAGCAGTTTACGAATTGGGTTACGAGCTCAATTCGCGCCCACAATGGGCAGTGATTCCTTTAAAAGGGATTTCTAATATTATAAACCACTAACTTTTTATGGCTCAAGTACAAGTTTACAGTCTATTTACAGAATTCGACATCAATCTTTTTAAAGCAGGAAAACATTATAGGCTTTATGAAAAAATGGGGTCGCACATCATTACCGTCAATGGTATTGAAGGCACTTATTTTGCCGTTTGGGCCCCTACCGCTAAACAAGTTTCGGTTATTGGCGACTTTAACTATTGGATTGAAGGCGAGCACCAACTAAACGTGCGCTGGGATTCCAGTGGTATCTGGGAAGGCTTTATTCCCATGGTTGGTAAAGGCAATATCTATAAATACAAGATACAGAGCAACAACAATAATATAAAAACCGAAAAAGCCGATCCCTATGCGCGCCGTTGCGAGCACCCACCTAAAACGGCCTCCGTTGTTTGGAACGATGCCTATAAATGGAACGATGCCGACTGGATGAAAAAACGCAAAAAACACAATGCGTTGGATGCGCCTTATTCGGTTTACGAAGTACATTTAGGCTCATGGAAACGCCATTTAGAAGAAGACCGCTTCATGTCGTATTACGAATTGGCCGATGATTTAGTGAACTATGTAAAAGAAATGAACTTTACGCATGTAGAGCTCATGCCCATTATGGAATTTCCCTACGACCCGTCATGGGGCTATCAAATTACGGGCTATTTTGCACCAACATCGCGCTTTGGCTATCCTGAAGAATTCAAATATTTGGTTGATAAGCTTCATCAAAACGATATTGGTTTAATTTTAGATTGGGTACCATCGCATTTTCCCGAAGACGCACACGGTTTGGGCTTTTTTGATGGCTCCAACCTATACGAACATCCCGATAGGCGCAAAGGCTACCACCAAGATTGGAAAAGTTTGATTTTTAACTACGGAAGAAACGAAGTAAAATCGTTTTTAATAAGCAATGCTATTTTCTGGATGGACCAGTACCATGCCGATGGGTTGCGGGTTGATGCCGTGGCTTCGATGCTGTTTTTGGATTATTCAAGAAAAGATGGCGAGTGGGAACCCAATACATATGGCGGAAGGGAAAATTTAGATGCAATTGCCTTTCTTAAAGAATTAAATGAAGAAGTGTATGCCTCCTTCCCCGATGTACAAACCATTGCGGAAGAATCAACCGCTTTTCCGGGGGTTTCAAAACCCGTATTTTTGGGCGGTTTGGGCTTTGGCATGAAATGGATGATGGGATGGATGCACGATACGCTCCAATACTTTGGAAAAGACCCAGTTTACAGAAAATACCATCAAAACGACATTACCTTTAGCTTAGCCTATGCCTTTTCCGAAAATTTCATGTTGCCACTGTCGCACGATGAAGTGGTTTACGGCAAAAACTCCATCTTAGGAAGAATGCCCGGTGATGAATGGCAACGTTTTGCAAATTTGCGCCTGTTGTTTGGGTATATGTTTACCCATCCCGGTACCAAATTAATGTTCATGGGCACCGAGTTTGGGCAATACAACGAGTGGAATTTCCAAGAAAGCCTGGACTGGAACTTATTGGAATTCGAGCCCCATAAAAACTTCCAAAACTATTATAAAAACTTGAATGTATTTTATAAATCGGCACCGGCACTATTTGAAAAAGCATTTTCTGGTGAAGGCTTTGAATGGATTAGCTACGACGATTACGAAAATTGCGTTATTTCATACATTCGAAAAGGAAACGAACCCAACAAAAACCTGGTTGTGGTTTGCAATTTTACGCCTTTAGTGCACGAAAATTATAAAATTGGTTTACCCGTAAATGGAAAACTTGTTGAAATTTTCAATAGCGATTCCAAAGAATTTGGTGGCAGTGGCGTTTCAAACAAAAAAGAAATCACCATAAAAAAACAACCTTGGAACGGAAAGGAATATGCCGCAGAAATACTTGTAGCACCATTGGCCGTAACGGTTTTTCAATTTAAACCTTAATTGTTTGATAAATTCAAATTAATAGCCTGTTATATTGCGCTTTATACAATTTGTTGAGGGTTTTTTTCATAAAAACACGCTACTTCCCAATATAAAAATTAGTATTTTCGCAGCTTAATTATTTTTTTCATTTTATGATTTTAAACACAGAACTCGAATACAAAGGGAATTTATTTCCATCAAGCATAATTTCTTATAAAAAAAACTTAGATACCTTATCCTTTACGGCCGCAAACAATGTTGTGCTTCAGGTTACCGTACAGCGCGATAGTGTTTTGCGCTTTAGATACACAACCACCGGTATTTTTGACAAAGATTTTTCGTATGCCATCACTAAATATGCCAGTAGGGGCTACAATTTTCTTGAAGTAACCGAAGAGGCCGATAAATACATTATCACCACTTCAAAACTCATTTGCCATATTGCGAAAATAGACATGCGCACCGCTATGTACGATGCCAAGGACAACACGCTTATTTGCGAGGACGAACTTGGTTTTCATTGGGAAGAAAGCTATGAGTTTGGTGGCGATATCGTTAAAATGTCTAAAATTTCGCAAGAAAGTGAGGCATATTATGGTTTGGGCGACAAACCTGTTGATAACAACCTAAAAGGCAAACTTTTTGAAAATTGGGTAACCGATTCGTATGCCTACGGAAAAAATACCGACCCAATTTACAAGGCCATTCCTTTTTATACAGGTTTGCACCATAAAAAATCGTATGGCATTTTCTTCGACAATTCCTTTCGCACCTTTTTCGATTTTTGCCATGAACGCAGAAACATAACCAGTTTTTGGGCACAAGGTGGCGAGATGAACTATTATTTTATTTATGGCCCCGAAATGTCGGATGTCGTTGCCATGTACACCGATTTAACAGGAAAACCCCATGAACTGCCCGCGCTATGGACCTTGGGCTACCACCAATGCAAATGGAGCTATTACCCAGAATCGAAAGTAAAGGAAGTAACCGATAAATTTAGGGAATTGCAAATACCATGCGACGCCATTTACTTGGATATTGATTATATGGAAGGTTTTAGATGCTTCACGTGGAGCAACGAATACTTTCCAGACCCTAAAAGAATGGTTAAGGAATTGGCCGATAACGGGTTTAAAACCATCGTTATTATTGACCCCGGAATAAAAATCGATAAAGAGTATTCGGTATTTCAAGAAGGTTTGGAAAAAGATTATTTCTGCAAACGTGCAGATGGCCCCTACATGAAGGGTAAAGTATGGCCCGGTGAATGTTACTTCCCAGATTTTACAAATCCGGAAGTACGCGAATGGTGGTCCAATTTATTCAAGGAACTTGTTGAAGATATAGGTGTAAAAGGCGTTTGGAACGACATGAACGAACCCGCTGTTATGGACGTGCCCGGAAAAACGTTTCCATACGATGTAAGACATGATTATGACGGAAACCGTTGCAGTCACCGTAAAGCACATAATGTTTATGGGATGCAAATGGCAAGAGCAACTTACCAAGGGCTTAAAAAATTCGCTTACCCAAAACGTCCTTTTGTAATTACCAGAGCTGCTTATTCAGGTACGCAACGCTACACATCTAGCTGGACAGGTGATAACGTGGCAAGTTGGGAGCATTTAACTATTGCTAACATTCAAGCACAACGTATGTGTATGTCTGGGTTTTCATTTATTGGCTCGGATATTGGTGGTTTTGCCGAACAACCAAACGGCGAGCTTTATGCCCGTTGGATACAATTAGGCATTTTCCATCCATTTTGCAGAACCCACTCATCGGGCGACCATGGCGACCAAGAACCTTGGGCCTTTGGTGCCAACGTTACCGATATTGTTAGAAAATTTATCGAAATAAGGTACCAATTATTGCCTTATTTATACACGGCTTTTTGGAGGTATGCCAATGAAGGGATTCCTATTTTAAAATCGTTGGTACTTTACGATCAACACGATACGCACAACCACTACCGAAATGATGAATTTATTTTTGGCGAAAAAATATTGGCTTGCCCAATTACCGAGCCAAATGCGAAAGGAAGACGCATGTACTTCCCAATTGGAAAGTGGTACAATTTCTGGAATGACCAAGTGGTTGAAGGCGGCCAAGAACTTTGGGTGGATGCCGATTTGGATAGCATGCCCATTTTTGTAAAAGAAGGCGCTATAATACCCAAATATCCCATTCAACAATTTGTGGGCGAAAAACCCCTTGAAGAATTGATTTTGGATGTATATTATAAAGCAGGCGAAGAAACCTCGCAGGTTTTTGAAGATGCGCAAGATGGCTATGATTATATAAAAGGCCGATACAGTTTGCGCAATTTTAAATTAGTAGGCAAGGAAAAGTCGGTCATCATTCAACAGTTCAAATCGGGTAAATATATTACGCCTTATCAAACCTTGAAGATTAAGTTCCATGGGCTACCATTCAATATTGCCATGATTCAAATTGATAATGAAGAAGTGTTATTTGAAGACGTAAAACTTAATGGCGATAATACCATTACAGTAAGCAAAGAATTTACCGAGCTTCATATAAAAGCATAGTACCTAAATACCCCGCTGTTTCGTTTTTACATTAAAAGGCTTCCCAAGATATACCAACTTGTAGCCTTTTTCTATTTTATCGATAGCCTTATTATACGAAGAAATTATTTCCAATACGCCGTGTTTATCTTTCACGAGTAAGGGAATAATTTCTTTGTCGTTATTGGTAATTTCGATAAGTTCATCGTAATGAGCTTTATCTTTCAGTTCAATTTCATGGATTTTAGGATGCTTACGCGCCACTTCCGAGAGTGAATTAAAATCATCGGTATGTGAAAATAAACCTTCTTTCGGGTTGTTTTCGGGGTCGTTCATTTCTTCAACGGTAATCAATCTATAATAACCGCTCTCACCAAACTGGTTTCTAAATTTATTAATAGCATCGTCGTTTATATCGGCACTTGCGGTTAATGCCAATATAAATCCAATATCGTTTAATTCAATATTATCACCCAACTCATCAGAATAGATATCCGTATTTATGGCTTCCAATCCTGCTTCCTGTGCCAGTTGTATGTTGTTCTGGTTGCTATCAATTAAAACAACATGCCTACCATTATCTTCTAAATAACGCGCAATAATTCTGGAAAATTGGGAAGCACCAACCATTAAAACTCCTTCGGAACGCTTAAGAAAAACGCCAATTAATTTTGCAAACGGACGTGCGGTAGTGGCATTTAACAAAACTGTTCCCAAAACGATCATAAACACCAAAGGGGTAATATATTCTGCGCCTTCAACGCCTTGTTTTATCAGTTTACTACCAAAAAGCGATGCGATACCCGCCGCAACAATGCCCCTAGGGCCTACCCAACTTATAAAAACCTTTTCATTAAATTTTAATGTGGAACCTATGGCACTTAAAAAAACGCCTAATGGCCTAATAACAAATACAACCGTGCCAAAAAGTGCCAATGTTTTCCAGGTATAAAGCAGCATTAAATCTTCCATATTAATATTTGCCGCCAGTAGAATGAACAATATGGAAATTAGCAACACACTTAAAGATTCTTTAAAATAAAGCAGTTCCTTTATGTTATCAAGCTTACTGTTTCCCAAAACCATTCCCATAACAACAACGGCCAATAACCCAGATTCATGCGCAAAAATTTCAGATTCCACGAAAACCAACAACACGGTTGAAAGCGATACCACATTTAAAAGATAGTGCGGTACAAAATTTTTGTTAATGGCATAAGCCAGTGCATGGGCAAACGTAAAACCAAATGTTGTTCCAAAAAGAACGATTTTACCAAACTCAATTAAAGCGGTTCTTGTAAAACCGCTATCGCCTTCAACACTTATAAACTCGAAAACCAATACGGCAACCAAGGCACCAATGGGGTCTATTAAAATACCTTCCCATTTTAAAACGGTTGAAACATCTTTTTTTAAAGGAATATTTCTTAAAATAGGCGTTATAACGGTGGGGCCCGTTACAATAATCAATCCTGCAAATAAAAACGAAATATCCCAACTTAAATTAAAAAGAAAATAGGCCAGAACACCCGATGAGAAAAAAGTAACCACAGACCCTAATGTGATTAATTTAGTAATTACGGGACCTACATTGTTTATTTCAGAACGTTTTAATGTTAAGCCACCTTCAAAAAGAATAATACTAATAGCTAATGATACAAAGTAAAACAAACCATCGCCCGGAAACAACCCTTTGGTTCCGTTCCAAACGGGCTCTATCCATTTACTGCCATCTTCATTTATATACGTTGACGCTATTGGACCAACCAACAAACCTATCAATATTAAAGGTAAAATAGCGGGAATTTTAAATTTCCATGCAACCCACTGCGCTAAAATACCTAATATGATGATGCCCGCTAATTCTAACATAAATTCTATTTTGCGGTTAAATTAACAATAAAAACCTGAAAAGTAAATCTGCCCTTGAATATTCTTCCATTAATTTGAAAATGGATTATATAAAAATTGATGGTTCAAATCTGTTTTGAAAATACAGAACACCACCATTTTAAATTATGAAATTCAAAATAAATCAACCATTTAGAAGGTTTTTTTAGTGCGTTTTAAAAGAATTATTAACAACCCATCAAATTTGCATGACTTTTATCATAAATTAGTTCTTAACAAAATCTTAATTTTTCCCCCTAATTATAAGACTTTTCATAATTTTACAACCGTATGAACTTATTTCCTATTAATGCAGGCCATTTTAAGCTTGATGGCGGTGCCATGTTTGGTGTGGTACCTAAATCGCTGTGGCAAAAAACCAATCCTGCCGATGCCAATAACATGATTGATCTGGCAACGCGTTGTTTGCTGATTGAAGATGGCAATCGCCTTATTTTGATAGATACCGGCATGGGCAACAAACAATCGGACAAGTTTTTTGGCTATTATTACCTGTGGGGAAACGACACCCTGGACAGTTCGCTTAAAAAACACGGTTTTCATCGGGATGATGTTACCGATGTGTTCATGACGCACCTACATTTTGACCATTGTGGCGGAAGCATTCAATGGAACAACTCAAAAACAGGCTACGAACCCGCTTTCAAAAATGCCCATTTTTGGAGCAATGAGGCCCACTGGAACTGGGCAACCCAACCCAATAAACGCGAAAGGGCTTCGTTCTTGAAAGAAAACATTTTGCCCATGCAAGAAAGTGAGCAGCTTAAATTTACCGCTTTGCCCGAAGGCCATATACTTAAAAATTCTGAACTTGGTTTCGATATCTTTTTTGCCAACGGACATACCGATAAACAAATGCTCCCGCTTATTAAATACAAAGATAAAACCATAGCCTACGTTGCCGATTTATTGCCAACTGTTGGGCATTTGCCCATTTCGTTTGTTATGGGCTACGATACCAGACCCTTAATAACCTTAGAAGAAAAAGAAACTTTTCTAAATATGGCGGCAAAACATAATTACTATTTGTTTTTAGAGCACGACGCCCATAACGAAATAATAACCATTGAAGAGGCTGAAAAAGGCTATAAAGTAAAAAACATATTCAAATCGCAAGATATATTTCAATAATTAAAAATAACTCATTCTAATTCTAACGCACGATACACGCTTTTGAAAATTTTGATTCTTAAATGGAAATTAAAAAAACAGCACGTATCCATTAAAAAAACAAAAAACTATTATCACATGAAAACAATTAAAACAATCATGCTATCGGCTGTAATAGCCGTATTATTCTCTGGCTGTGGCGGTACCGCTAATGTGCTTTCAACACCTATTGAAAATATCGATAATTCGCCCCTAAAAGTTTCCGAGCTAACCGAAAACGAAAAACATAACTGGGGCCATTTAGATCTGGCAAAAGACACCATTCCGGGAATGAGCGTTGATAAAGCTTACGCTGAAATCATAAAAAACAAAAAAGGTAACATGGTTATTGTTGGCGTTATAGATTCTGGTATAGATATTGACCACGAAGACTTAAACGATGTGATATGGACCAATAAAGGCGAAATACCAAACAACGGAAAAGACGATGATGGCAATGGCTATATTGACGATGTACACGGTTGGAACTTTTTAGGCGATGGTTATAATGAACAGTTGGAATACGTGCGCATTTTGGCTAAAGGCGATACCAGCAACCCCGATTATGCCAGGGCACAAGCTGAATACGATAAAGAATACCAAAAATACATGGGCTATAAAACCAATTACGACCAAATTTTGCAACAACTTACTTCAGCCGATGAAGCTTTATCCAAACATTTAGGCAAAAAAGATTATACCAAAGAAGAGGTTAACGCCATAAAAACCGAAAATGAAGATTTGAATAAAGCCATACAAATAGCCAAATACATGTACGGTAACGGCATGAAATCATTAGCCGATGCAAAAAAAGAAATCAACAACGGCCTAGAAAGCATCAACGACCGTTTAAACTACAACCTAAACAAAACGTTCAAAGGGCGCATAAATGGTGATGATCCTGAAAACATGAATACCAAATTTTACGGCAACGGCAATGTAAAACCCGTGAAGATAACCGAAAGCCATGGTACGCATGTTGCAGGTATTATTGCTGCAGAACGCAACAACGGAAAAGGTGCCAATGGAGTCGCAAACAATGTAAAAATCATGTCGGTTAGAGCTGTACCAAATGGCGATGAGTACGACAAAGACGTTGCACTGGCTATCCGTTATGCAGTAGATAACGGCGCCAAAGTTATAAACGGAAGCTTTGGTAAAAGCTATTCACCTCACAGCGCATGGGTAAGGGATGCCATTAAATACGCCAGCGACAAAGACGTGGTTTTTGTTCATGCCGCTGGAAATGACAGTAACAATGTTGACGTGGAAGCTAATTTTCCAGATGATAATGTAGGTGGAAAAGAAATTTCAGATACTTATATCCGAGTGGGTGCCCTTGAGCCTAAATACGGTTCAAATATGGTAGCGAATTTTTCTAACTACGGAAAACAAAACGTTGATGTATTTGCTCCCGGAGCCAAAATCTATTCAACAACCCCAGAAAACGACTATCAAACAAAAGGAGGCACTTCTATGGCGGCGCCTGCCGTGGCTGGTGTAGTGGCTTTAATACGTTCATACTATCCAAACTTAACCGCGGCACAGGTTAAACAAATCATTTTAAATTCTGGCTTAGCCATAAAAACTAAAGTAGTGGTTGGTGGCGATACAAATAACGTAAAACCGTTTGCCGATTTATCAAAATCGGGAAAAATTGTTAATGCCTACAACGCCTTAATCATGGCTGCTGAAATGTCGAAATAATATTGATAAACCCTTTTTTCAATTGAAAATCACTAGGTTTTCAAAACATCAACATCAACCGAAAATAGATTCTGAAGAAATTTCAGAATCTATTTTCATTAATTTAAAAACCGTTTTCAATAAACTCCTTATTTAAAACATCCCCATTAAAGAACCTTCAAAAAAATAATACCATGAAATGTTACCTTGCTTCCATGTTCTGCTTTTTAGCAATTGGGTACACTAGCGCGCAAACCAATACCGCTACATCGCCACAAAGCACTTCAAATACCTGTTATTGGCAACAACATGTAGATTATAAAATGACTATTGATATGGATGTGAATACATACCAATATAAAGGAAAACAAACCTTGGCCTATACCAATAATTCACCCGATGTTTTAAAACGCGTTTACTATCACTTGTACTTTAATGCGTTTCAACCCGGAAGCGAAATGGATGTGCGATCGCGTACCATTGCCGATCCAGACCGCCGCGTAAAAGACCGTATTAGTAAATTACAGCCTGATGAAATTGGCTTTATAAAAGTAATTTCGTTGACCCAAAACGGTACAGCATTACACTATGAAACCGTTGGGACCGTTTTGGAGGTGGATTTGGCAAAACCCATTCAACCCGGTGAAACTGTAACCTTTGATATGGATTTTAACGCACAAGTGCCTCTACAAATACGTCGTTCGGGAAGGAATAATAAGGAAGGTGTGGCACTATCGATGGCACAATGGTACCCAAAAATGGCTGAGTATGATTTTGAAGGTTGGCACGCCGACCCATACATTGGTCGCGAATTTCATGGGGTTTGGGGAAATTTTGATGTGAAAATCACCATCGACAAAAACTACGTTATTGGTGGTACAGGCTATTTGCAAAACCCTAACCAAATTGGCCATGGCTATGAAACCGAAAAAGTAAAACGCCCAAAAACCGATAAGCTAACATGGCATTTTGTAGCACCAAACGTGCACGATTTTACCTGGGCTGCCGACCCCGATTATATACACGATACCATGCAAGTGCCCGATGGCCCGATGCTGCATTTTTTCTATAAAAACTCCTTGACCAAAGAGCAAAAAACCAATTGGAAACAACTGCAGCCAAAATCGGTTGAGCTTATGCACTATTTTAGTAAAGCAATAGGCAACTACCCTTACAACCAATATTCTATTATACAAGGTGGCGATGGCGGTATGGAATATGGTATGTGTACCCTTATTTTAGGTGAAGGCTCTTTTGATGGGCTTAAAGGTGTCATTGCCCACGAAATGGCCCATACTTGGTTTCAGTTTTTGTTGGCCACTAACGAATCGAAACACCCGTGGATGGATGAAGGTTTTGCAACATACATTGAAAATGCCGCAATTAACAGTGTTTTTAATGAAGGCAAAGCAAACCCTTCGGCCGAGGCCTACGACGCTTACATTTATCTTGCAAAATCAGGAATTGAACAACCCTTAACAACGCACAGCGATAGGTATAACTTCAATAGGGCCTATGGCATTGCTTCTTACTCAAAAGGGGCCGTGTTTTTGGCGCAATTAGAATATATAATGGGCGCAGAATACTTAAAGCAAACCATACAACAATATTTTAAGGATTTTGCCTTTAAACACCCAACGCCCAACGACATAATCCGTACCGCCGAAAAAATTTCTGGCTTAGAACTGGATTGGTATTTAACCGATTTTGCACAAACCACCAATACCATCGACTATGGCGTAAAAGTAATTGAAAGTAACACAGTAACTTTAGAACGTATTGGCTTAATGCCCATGCCTATTGATGTTACGGTAACATATACCGATGGCTCGGTACAAGATTTTTATATTCCTTTACAAATGATGCGGGGCGAAAAACCAACAACGGCCACCCTTTTAAAAGATTGGGCCTGGGCCTACCCTACTTATACTTTTCAAACAAAAAAACCAATAAAAAGTGTTGAAATAGACCCAAAAAATTTGATGGCAGACATCCATAAAGAAAATAACAAAAAGTAACCGAAAACCGTTATTGCAAAGCAACGCTTGTTACCTTTTTTTGGGGAAAGTAATCTGTTTATTTTGATAACGAACCGCTTGCTTGAAAAAAAAATGATAATTTCGTAACATCGTAATTTTAAAATCAATTCTTAAAAAAAACCATTATGCCATCACCCGCTTCAGAATGTTTATACTGCCAAAACAACGAAACTTTGCACCGTTTAATGATTAAAATTTGTGATTTGGAAGTTTCCCAGGTTTTTTTGTTTAAAGAACAGTCGCATTTAGGCCGTTGCAATGTGGTTTACAAAGACCATGCTGTAGAATTTCATGAATTGAGCGATACACAACGCAACGCTTTTATGAAAGATGTAGCCCGTGTAGCCAAGGCCATTGCAAACGCCTATAACCCAACTAAAATTAATTATGGCGCTTATGCCGATACCATTTCGCATTTACACATGCATATCGTTCCAAAATATAAAGATGGTTATGGTTTTGGTGGCGTGTTTGAAATGAACCCTCAAAAAGTCATGCTCTCGGATGCTGAATATACCGATGTTATAAACAAAATTAAAAATGGGCTATAATTACGTTTAATATTAGATTTGTTGTGGGTTTAAGCGCCAAATCTAAATTTTTTTATGGTATAGACCATTGTTATTTCTGCACCTCGGTTTTAAGTTGCTCCCTTAAATATTGGTTTAAATTGCCTCTTTTTATTCCAAGGTATTTTTCAATTGCGTTATAATAATCAATATCCAATTTTCCGCTATTCATAAATTTCTTTATCATAGCCCAATCTCCTTTTTCATAAATCTGTTTGGCAATTAAACCACCCAAGGCATAATGATAACTTGTATATTCATCTAAATTAACCAAATCGAGCAAATCGTTCAGATTGATTTCTGGATGTTTTTGCAGATGTTCGTAGGTTCTTTTTAAATGCCAATGAAGATCTTTTCCTCGGCTACCTCCCAAAAAAGTTGCCATCCCTTCTGAAACCCAATAGTGCTTATTTGGATAATGGTCATCAATTTCTGCGTGGAAGACTTCATGGGGATAATATTCTCCCAATCCGCCACAATAAACTTTGTCGCCCGAAGCTTTTCCCGAAGGTTTAGTTTCTCCACCCATTCCTATATAATAATCAAATCCTTTGAGAGACTGAATTTCATCATAATCATCGGCTAAATAATATTCAATTGGTTTTGGTGTTACGCCAAAATCGTTACAAATATTTTTAATGAAATTGTTTAGTTTCTCGGCTTCTCCATTGTTGAATTTGTGGTATTTCGGATAATAGAAATCGATAAAACCAACGTTTGTACGCAACCACTTTTTTTTGTTGAAAGTCAAGGCATTGTAAAGTTTGTAGCTCCCGTTTTCTTTTTTTGCAAAATAATTGCATACTGCTAAAACATAGGGTTTTCCATTTTCGTTACAAGCACCAAATTGCGCTTTTATCTGATAAACACCATTTTTTGATTTTATGCCCAAAACGTGCACAGGAAAACCCATATACAAAGAGGGCTGGAACTCACTTTCCAAAAAGTCGTATTTCTTGTGCTCCTTTTGTTCTTGTAAATTCCAAAATGGACTTTTTTGTTGGTTTTCTGGTTTCGATGCCAAATAGACCTCGAAAAGTTCCATCACTTTTTTAGTCTCTAAATTTGTTGAATCTGCAATGTAATTGTAGGTTACTTTTTGAGCATTTGTTATATGGCTCAATGCAAAGGCCAAAAGAAATATTTTGAATTTTAGCAGTTTCATTTTAAAGGTTGTTACCTAATTGCTAATATACAAACACTTCGGTATTTGAGGCATAAAAAGCTATTACGTTTGCCAAATTATACAAAAGCAGATCCTGAACACGAGTTGCTTACAAATCGTTATAGGTAATAAGTCCAACCAACTTATTTTGGTTTACTACCGCTAAACTGCCAATACCGTTTTTATCCATTATTTTTTTAGCTTCTTCAAGTGTAGCGTATTCATTAATGGTTATGATATTGGTTTTCATTATTTTTTGAACGCTTGCCTTTTGTTTTTTGGATGTTTCTAAATATGCCTTAACATCCGTCCAGCTTATTAAGCCCAGTAATTCCCTATCTTTATTGATAACGGGCATGTGGTGGATGTGTTTCCATTTCATAATATTTAGCACCAATTCAATACTATCCTTTTTGCTTACCGAAAAAATATCTGAACTCATTACGTGCTTTACGATACGTTGTTTTTTAAAGGGCGATTCATCACCATCATGCAACATGCCCCAAGTTGAAACGGGATAGCCTTTTTCTTGTTTTTCGTATAAATTAGCGGTTAATACTTGCATGGCCTCAAAAGGTTTATACTTGTTTTGAAGCTGCCTAAAGTTGCGTATAAGCCATTCCGAGCCATTGGTACCGTTTACCCTATCCTTTATTACCTTTAGATAATATTCGGCATCTTTTGGGGTTATGCCTACGCTGTAAAGGCCTTTGTATGCCATGGGCAAAAATTCGTTTAAAAGCAACTCGTGACTGGATACATAGGTGCCATTCCAGTAAAATTGGGTTGCCATTCCGTAACGTGCAGCATTAAAAAAATTGGTTTTAACATCTTTAAAATCGCACATTTTATGGATGTTTTTATATTTTTTAGGTTTTCCTAACATCACGCCTACCCAAAACATCATATTAGCAATTTCATCGGTGGTTGTGGGGCCTGAAGGAATGTACCTATTTTCAATGCGTAAATTAGGCTTTCCATTCACTTCCCCATAACAAACGCGGTTCCATGGGTAAATGGTGCTGTTGTGAAGCTTCAATGCCAGTAATTTAGGTGTTTTGCCATTATTTACTTCCTCCAAGCTATTGGTTGCAAAATTGGTGGTTGTAAAACTTCTAAATCTGGTAATGTTATCCTTAAAAATATCCGATACAGAACCTGTTTGCCAATGGTTCCCAAAACTAACCCGCGATTGGTTTTCATTTAATAAATACGAATTTTCGCGTGTGTCAATGCTCTGGGTGAATAGGGCTATACGGGTTTCGCTCCACAGTTCTTTTCCTAACAATAGCGGCGAGTTGGTGCAGGCACTTAACATAGGGCCCGCAATGGCCTGTGCCCAATTGTAATTATCAACAAAATCGGTAATGCCTAACTGCAAGTGCATTTTAAAACTGGTGTTGCAGCCTTCCAACATGGCCGAATCGTGCGTTAAATTAAGCTCATCAACACCTTTTAAATGAATATTGCAGCGTTGGGGGCGGTCGTTTTTAATGGCATCGTTTAAAACCGAATAATGCTCGCTATGGGTGATGTTTTGCGCATTGACATCGGATATTGAAAGGGAGGGCAAAATACCTGTTAACACTATTTTTTCATCGTTTGTGGAAGCCGCTTTTTTTGCTTTTTCCAAAAAAAGTTCCAACCGGTTATATAAACTTGAAAAACAATCGTTTTGAAGCTCGGTACTTTCCAGGTTTAAGGCAATGTTGTAATTTCCCATTTTAGCCGAAAAATGGCTATCGGCAACTGCATTCAAAAATGCCGTCGATTTACTTTCAGGTAAAAAACGAGCGTTCACCAAACAAAATTCCTGTTCTGCGCCTATACGCAACGGGCCAGCTTCAAACATGCCTTTTTCAATCATCATATCAAGCGCCTTAATGTCGTTTAATAAATGATGGATATAGTTATACCTGTCCTTTTTCGTTTTTATCGTGTTAACATTCATATCTTTCATCTTAAAAAAATTTTGAAGATGTTAAATTACTTCGGATATTGGAACTTTAACATGACTTTTATCATGTGAAGCCAATAGTACGTGGTTTTAATAGTTATGCGTACTTTTGTATTTATTAATCTGCCCTATGCCCGCAACCTATTCAAAAAAAGAAAAGCTTAAAAGCAAAAAACTTATTGATGCCTTGTTTGAAAATGGGCAATCGGTTTCGGTATTTCCTTTCCGGTTAATGTACCTTTCAACCCCGTTTGAAGATGGCGTAATGGCAAAAACAGGCGTATCGGTAAGCAAACGGCATTTTAAAAATGCAGTTGACAGAAACCGTATAAAACGCTTGATGCGGGAAGCTTACCGACTAAATAAAACCTTGTATTTTAACAACATAAGCACATCTTATGCGTTTATGATTTTGTACATGGGCAAAGACAAACCTACATTTCCCTACGTTGAAACCCGAATGAAACTGCTTTTTGGGAAATTCTCAAATAGCATTTCTGAAACAAAAAATAATTAAAAATGAAACACCTCCTAAAGAAGAAAATCCTTATCCCTATCATGGCCTGTGGCTTGTTTTTATCCACAACGGCCTTTAAGGACGATTTTTTTGAAATAGCCAAACAAATAGAAATATTTACCACGCTTTTTAAAGAGCTCAACATGAATTATGTCGATGAAACCAACCCAGGCCATTTAATGGATACCGCCATAAAAAGCATGTTGGCCGATTTGGATCCCTACACCAATTTTATGAACGAACAGGATGTTGAAGCGGCACGCATAAACAATACCGGCGATTATACGGGCATTGGGGCCAAAGTAAAAACCTTAAAGGATAAATTAATTATTGTTGAACCCTACAAAAACTATCCAGCCGATAAAGCAGGTTTAAAGGCAGGCGACGAGATTATAAAAGTAGGCAATACACTTATTGAAACCTACAAAGAGGATGCCGGTGAATTGCTTAAGGGCGCAACCGATTCATCGGTTGAAGTAACCTACAAACGCCAAGGAAAAACACAAACGGCCACTATTAAGCGCACAGAAGTAGAAATAAAGGCAGTGCCCCACTTTTCAATGGTAAACGCAAAAACCGGTTATATTGTGCTAAGCCGCTTTAACAATAAGGCTTCGGCCGAAACCAATTATGCCCTGCGCGATTTAAAGGCCCAAGGTGCAGAACGTATTATTTTGGATGTGCGCGGAAACCCCGGTGGCCTACTTAACGAAGCCATTAATATTGTAAATTTATTTGTGCCAAAAGGCCAATTGGTAGTTACCACAAAATCGAAGGTAAAAAAATATAACAAAACGTATTTTACGCAAAACGAACCCATAGATACCGAAATTCCGTTGGTGGTTTTAATTGATGAAGGCAGCGCCTCGGCAAGTGAAATTGTTTCGGGGGCGTTACAAGATTTAGACCGTGCCGTTATTGTAGGCTCCAGAAGTTTTGGCAAAGGTTTGGTACAACGCCCTAAAGAACTTATTTATGGCACCCAGGTAAAAATTACTATCTCAAGATATTATACCCCTTCTGGCCGATGCATACAAGCACTGGATTATTGGCATAGAAATGAAAAAGGTGAAGCGGTACGGGTTGCCCAAGAAAATTACAACGCGTTTAAGACCAAAAACGGCCGAAAAGTGTTTGATGGCGGGGGCGTACTGCCCGACGTGAGTTTTAATGCGGCAAAAAATTCGGCCATCATTAACGCCATTGTTGATAATGATTTCATTTTTAATTTCGCCACCTCCTATTATTACGGCCACGAGGTAAAAGACGTAAACAACCTTCAACTAACCGACGCCGATTTCGCAAACTTTAAAACTTATTTGAAAAGCTCTACGTTTTCGTTTGAAACCGATACCGAAAAAGCATTGAACAAGGCTCTTGAAACGGCAAAAAAGGAAGCCTTGGATGCTGCCATCAAAACCGATTTTTCCACATTGCTCTCAAATTTGAAAACATCAAAAATCAATAATATCGACCAAAACAAAACGTACCTGATGGAACTTTTAACCGAGGAAATCGTAAAGCGTTATGCATATCGCGAAGGTTTGTACGAGTATTATAAGATACACGATGCCAAAATAAAAAAGGCCACCGAAATACTTGGCAATCCATCAACATATTTGGGGTATTTAAGGTAAAAAAACGGTTTTTCAACCTATTGTAAGTGTCGTTAAACTTAAATAGTGCACTGTTTTTATAGTAATTCATTTAAAATAGTATATTTATGTGCCATTCTATTGTCCTACTATGAAAAAACGATTCGTTTTATTATTGATTACGCTTTGTGCAACCCGTGTTTTTTCGCAAACGGCACTAACGCACGAGGTGTATTTTGATACCGATAAATACGATATTCCTTCAACCGAAGAAAGTAGGTTATTGCTATTTATTTCAAACCTTGCGGATATTGATATTGAATCCATTTCCATTTTTGGCTTTTGCGATGATGTGGGCGCTGATTCATACAACCTAATCCTTTCTAAACAACGCGCCAATGCCATAAAAACCATATTTTCCAACAATGAAATTAGCGAAGAATTAATAAGCAATGTAGATGGAAAAGGTAAAATTTTATTAAGGATTGTTGAGGAAAAGAACATCGTAAAAATAAGAGGCTTAAACCGAAAGGTAGAAATTATAGTTAAGCCAAAACCACCAAAAATTGAAGAAGTTAAGGAAGAAAAAACAGTTGAAATACCATTAAAGAAAGACATTCCGGAAATTTTAAAAGGCGAGCTTAAAGTAGGCGATAAAATAGTTTTTGAAAACATTTTGTTTAAAACCGGTTATAGCCAAATAATGCCCGAATCGAAAAAAACACTGGAATCCATTGCCGATGTTTTGGTGCAACGCAAAGATATTTATTTCACTATACAAGGCCACGTGTGCTGTACCCAAAACAGTAGGGATGCGGTGGATAGAAAAACCAAACTGCGCAATCTTTCTGAGGCGCGCGCCGAATTTATCTATAACTATTTTGCCAAAAAAGGTGTTGACAAAAAACGCATGCGCCATTTAGGGTTACGCCGAAAATTTCCGCTTGGCGGCGACCCAAAATTTGATAGACGTGTAGAAATTGTAATTACCTATGTGGGTAAATAAAGCATACATATTAACCGTATGTTTGCTACTGCTTACCCAAGCGGGTTATGCCCAAAACACAGCCATTCCCGACCCCAATTTTGAACAAGCCTTAATTGATTTAGGGCTTGATGTTGCACCTATAAATGGCTTGGTGCCCACTGCAAATTTAATTAACGTTACCAATTTGAATGTTTCGGGGAAGTCCATTTCCAATTTAACGGGTATTGAGGCCTTTGCCAATTTAACCGTTTTAAATTGCGCAGATAACTTACTTTCAAACTTAAACGTTTCGCAAAACACCAAGCTTACCCAATTGTTTTGCAGCAACAACCAATTGCCCGCCATACATGTTTCAAATTTAATCGATTTGAATATTTTTTGGTGCGCTAACAACCAAATTACAACCCTTGATGTCGCACAAAATACCAAGTTAATTTCGCTGGTTTGTGATACCAACCAATTAACGGTTTTAGATGTTTCAAAAAACATCAACTTGAATGTGCTGGTTTGTGAAAACAATTGGTTATCAACCATAAACATTACAAAAAACACAAAACTAAACCGATTTCAAGCTGGCAATAACCTACTTACAAATCTTGATATTTCAAAAAACGCAGAACTTGTTTTTCTTACTTGCGAAAACAATTTACTCTCATTTTTGGATACTGCTTCCAATAGCATGTTGGTAAACCTAGACTGTAGTTTTAATGCGCTTACGGAACTAGGCCTTTCACAAAACCAAAAACTAACTACTTTAGATTGTAGCAATAACCAATTATGTAAATTGAATGTTAAAAACGGCAATAACAATAACGCTGTCTTCAATTTTAGCAACAATGTTAACTTAAACTGTGTGGTGGTTGATAATACTACAAACACGCCAACAAGCTGGATGCCAACAGGTTTTTCAAATTATGTAACCTTGCAAGACCAATGTACTTATTTTGTAAATATAGATACGCTCCAAAACGTTATTACAAATAGCTATTACACCTTGCCCGTACTTACTTTTGGCAACTATTATACACAAACGGGTGGCAAGGGCACACCTTTATTTGCTAATGATGTGATAACAACATCACAAACCATTTACATATACAACACCTCCGTTTGTGCCACCAATGAAAGTAATTTTAGTGTTTTAATAACTCCTGAAGCCTATTACATCCCAAAATATTTTACACCAAACAATGATGGCAAACACGATGTTTGGAAGGTTGAAGATTTTAACAACTCCATAAAAACCATTGCAATTTTTAACCGCTACGGAAAGCTTTTAAAACAATTACCGGCAAACTCACCGGGTTGGAATGGTAGTTTTAACGGAAAGCTTTTAGAGAACAATGATTATTGGTACCTCATTACCCTAACCACGGGCGAAACCCTAAAAGGACATTTTACTTTGAAACGGTGAAAAAACTTATTTAACCGATATTGATTTTAACTATAAGTTTACTTTACCGGCAATTTTGAATTAAGGTACAACATCGCAATATGCGGAATACCATCTTCTAAATATGCCTCGCCAATTTCCTTAAACCCACAATTATTATAAAATGTTTTTAAGTAGGCCTGTGCGGAAATTTTAATGGTGTGTGCTTTAAAACGGGTTTTAATCGCTTCCATGGAAACCTTCATTATATCGTAACCATATTTAAAATTACGCTCGTTTTTCGCCACAACAACACGACCTATGCTGGCGTATTCAAAATAATCGCCGGGTTTAAAAAGTCGGGTGTAAGCTATAATGTTGTTGTTTTTTATCCCTAGAACATGCAACGCTTTTTCATCTTTCCCATCAATATCTTGATAGACGCAGTTTTGTTCAACAACAAAAACTTCGCTTCGCAATTGTAAAATGCTGTACAGCTCTTGAAGGGTTAATTCTGAAAATGTTTTTACTTCAATTTTTAACATAAGGGCTTTAAATGTTAACTTTTATACGTCATTACGAAGAGGTACGACGAAGTAATCTTTTTATATTTAACTTAAATTCATGGGATTGCTTTGCTTTTTTTTTCTTGATGAAAAAGCTCGCAATGACGTTCCTATTAATCCTGGACAATCACTTCTTTGGGATCGTTTTTATTGTATTCTGGTTGGATGGTAACATGGTTAATATCGTATTTTTCGTGCAAAACTGCTTCAATTTTTTGTAAAATGGCATCAAATTCCGTGATCGATACATCATCATTCAAATCTAAATGGGCTTCAAGGTGCAGTTCGTTATCGCTTAAATTCCAAATATGCACATGGTGCAATTTTTTTACTTTAGGCAGTTGGTTTATGGTAAGCACCACTTCCTCTAAATTAATATGCGCCGGTGTGAACAGCATCAGCATTTTGGTAGAGGTTTTTAACAAATCGTAACCCATCCAAATTAAATAGACCGCAATTAAAAAAGTGAGTAAACTGTCCACCCAAAACAGTTGGTAAAACTTCATGAGCAAACCGCCAATAAGCACCGCGACGCTCGCCATCATATCGGTTAACAAATGCAAATAGGCACTGCGCATGTTTATATTGTTGGTCGCATCTTTTTTAAGCAATAGCACGCTCAATCCGTTGGCTACAATACCTAAAATGGATAGCCAAATAACAAGGCCCGATTTTATTTCCTCCGGATTTTGAAACCGTTTTCCGGCTTCGATAATCAATAAAATGGCAACAATTATTAAGGTAGCGGCATTTACAAAAGCCGCTAAAATTTCGGCCCTTTTATAACCAAAGGTTCGGTGTAACGATGCTTCCTTTTTTGTGAGTTTGTTGGCAATATAGCTTACCACTAGCGACAATACATCGCTAAAGTTGTGCAACGCATCGCTTAACAAGGCCAAACTTCCGGAAACCAAACCACCCACCACTTGCGATGCCGTGATGAGTATATTTAAGAATATGGATATTAAAAGATTGCGCCCTTTTAAATCGTTATGGGAATGAGAATGGCTATGCGAATGTGAATGTGCCATTTAGCAAGAAACTGGAATTTTATCGATACGTGTTTGGTGGCGACCACCTTCAAAAGGCGTATCTAAAAACGCATCAACCATTTCAATCACTTGTTGCAACGCCGTAAAACGGGCAGGAATACATAAAATATTGGCGTTGTTATGGCTACGAATTAAATGTACAATTTCTTTGTTCCAGGCTAAACCGGCGCGTATTTTTTGGTGCTTGTTCGCCGTTATCGCTACGCCATTGGCGCTTCCGCAGAGTAAAATACCAAAATTGGATTTTTTGGATGCAACATCTTCGGCAACCGGATGTACAAAATCGGCATAATCTACGCTTTCATTGGTATTGGTGCCGTGGTTAATAACCGTATGGCCCTTGGCTTCCAAATGTTTTAGGATGGCGAACTTATAATCGGTGCCAGCATGGTCGTTTCCTATAGAAATTTTCATTTTTTTAAATTTTTTTAAACCGTAAAGTTACTAAAAATTAAGATACCTGTTCATTCAAAAAAATAAAGACAATTTAGTTTTCATCTTCTTATAAAAATCTTTAAATAACATATTATTATAATTTTTTGATATTACAATATCATATTATTATAATTTTTTAATGTTTTAATATCATTTTATTGTATTTTTGTATAAACTACTTATTGAATAATGATAAAAAGACAGTTACAAAACGAATTGAATACGCTTTTATTTAAAGGAAAGGCCATACTTGTTTTTGGTGCAAGACAAGTTGGCAAAACCTCTTTAATAAAAAATACTATTAAAGATACGGATTGTTTATGGCTAAACGGCGATGAACCTGATACGCAGTTATTGCTAGAAAACATAACTTCAGACCGATTAAAAGCCATTGTTGGTACGCATAATATATTGGTTATTGATGAAGCACAAATGATACACAATATTGGATTACTAATTAAACGCATGGTAGATAATTTTCCTGGTATCCAGATGATAGCTTCTGGAAGTAGTGCTTTTGAGTTGGCCGATAAAACCAAGGAATCGATGGTTGGCAGAAAAGAAGAGTTGCAATTGTTTCCACTTACTTTTTATGAAATGGTCGCACATACCAATTTTATAGAAGAATCAAGGCTCATGCCCCATCGATTGGTTTATGGTTACTACCCAGAAGCGGTGGTAAATCTGGGAAAAGAAGAAAAAATATTGAATGATTTGGTAGATGGATTTCTATACAAGGACATTTTAAACCTAGAGGGCATCAAAAAATCGGCAACACTTCAACGATTGGTAAAAATGCTTGCCTTTAGGATTGGAAGCGAAATCAATACGTTGTCTTTAGGAAACGACTTAGGAATCAATCGTTTAACGGTAGAAAAATACATTGATATCCTCGAAAAAAATTTCATCATCTTCAGCCTTCATGCGTTTAGCAAAAACCAGGACAACGAGCTTAAAAAAGGGAGAAAAATATATTTTTGGGATTTAGGTTTACGAAACCGGATTATAAAAAACTTTAAACCTATCGAGCTTAGGGACGATGTGGGCTCTTTATGGGAAAATTTTATTATTAGCGAACGAAAAAAGAAATTAATGTATCAATCCAATTTAGCAGATACTTATTTTTGGAGAAATACACAGCAGGCGGAAATTGATTACATCGAAATTAAAAATCAAGATATTGATGCCTTTGAAATTAAGTACAATCCCAACCAAAAAGTGAATTTCACAAAATCGTTTACAAAAAACTATCATCCCAAATCAACGCAGGTTATTCACAACCAAAACTATTGGGAATTTATTTTATAGAAATGGCTAAAAAATTGTTGATAGCAACCAGAAAAAAAATTAATATGTTGTTAATAACTGTTCATAATTTTTTAAAAATAAAATAGTGTAAATCCAAAAAAAATTCCAATCAAAAACTCTCACCAAACAACCAAAAATTTAACCTACTTTTTTTTTTAATGTTATAACCTAATTTAAGCGGTATATAAACACGCATTTTTAAAAAACTTATAAGCAAAACCGGTTAAAACAGGGTTGTTAACAACTGTTCATAGAAATTTAAAAAAGCTTAAAAATGAAGCTATTAAAACAAAAAAAGCTGTTAATTGATTATTAATAAACTGTAAATTTAATGTCATCAAAATAAAACTTAAAAAAGTTATACCGCTATTAACAACCTATTATAACCACCATTAATTTTTTTTAAATTTTTAAAATAAAATAGTATTATAATTTAAACTGTGGATAAGTTCATTTCGTTAAATTTAACCTTAACAAAACATGATTAAATATTTAAAGTGTAACTTTGTAACGGCTTAAAAGAAATCTTCTCCAAATATTAAGCAATAAATAAATAGATTTCCAGTATCTTAGGAAATGAAATGATTACAAACTATACATGACAAGAAAGAAAAAAGGAAAGTCCAAAAAAACAGGCATTTCCAACCTTACAAATACCATTCTAAGTATTTTAAAAAAAGATAGAAACCAAACGTATAACTACAAACAAATTGCTGCAAAAATAGGCGTTAACGATGCCAGCAGCCGTAACCAAATTATAAAAAAACTTCACGATTTACTTGGTAAAAAAGAGATTGAAGAAGTTGAACGCGGCAAGTTTAAAATAGTTATGAACACCGAATACCATACCGGTATTCTAGATTTATCGGGCAAAGGCTCAGGATATATCATTACAGACGATTTTGAAGATGACGTATTTATTGCATCAAACAACATAAACAAAGCATTAGATGGTGATGAAGTGGAATTCTATGTTTACAAACGTCGCCATCGTGGTAAATTAGAAGGCGAAATTACCCAAGTTTTAAAGCGCGAAAAAAGCGAGTATGTTGGCACCATTCAAATACACGAGAAAAAGAATTTTGCCTTTGTAGTTGCCGATAGCAACAAAATGTACAAAGATATTTTTGTACCCATAGATAAAATTAACAACGCACAAAATGGCGATAAAGTATTGGTTAAACTTGAAGATTGGCCAGAGAAAGCCGATTCTCCCTACGGAAAAGTGCTCCAGGTTTTAGGAAAACCAGGCGAACACAATACCGAGATACATTCTATTTTAGCCGAATATGGCTTGCCCTACGAATTTCCACATGAAGTTGAAGAGTTTGCCAATAAAATTGATACGTCCATAACCAAGGAAGAAATTGCAAAACGCCGCGATATGCGACACGATTTAACCTTTACCATCGACCCAAAAGATGCAAAAGATTTTGATGATGCCTTATCGTTCAAAATTTTAAGCAATGGGTTGTATGAAATTGGCGTGCATATTGCCGATGTTTCGCATTACGTGCAGGAAGGAACCGTTTTAGATGATGAAGCTTATGAACGTGCCACCTCCATTTATTTAGTTGACAGGGTCGTACCGATGCTTCCGGAAGTACTGTCAAATAACGCCTGTTCATTGCGGCCATATGAAGAAAAATTAACCTTTTCGGCCGTTTTTCAAATGAACGATAAATGCGAGATTAAAAACGAATGGTTTGGCAGAACCGTAACATACAGCGATGCCCGTTTTTCTTATGAAGAAGCACAAGCAATTATTGAAAGCAACATTTCAGCGAAAGCAGAAATCCCATCAATAAAAACTACAATTCCAAAAAACGTTTCTTTAACAGGAACCGAATATCAAACCACCCCAGAAATCGCACAGGCCATTTTAAAAATGGATGCGCTCGCCAAAAAAATGCGCGCAAAGCGTATGGCTTCAGGGGCTATTTCTTTTGATAAAGTAGAAGTTAAGTTCGATTTGGATGAACATGCAAACCCCATAGGCGTGTTTTTTAAAACCAGTAAAGATGCCAATAAATTAATTGAGGAATTCATGTTATTGGCAAACCGAAAAGTATCGGAATTTATTGGAAAAAAAGACCCAAAACGAACTTTTGTGTATCGTATCCATGATGAACCCGATGATAGTAAACTAGCCAATTTGCAAAGTATAGTATCAAAATTTGGCTATAAATTAAATTTTAAAGACCGAAAATCAACTTCGGCTTCCCTTAACTATTTACTTAAAGAAGTGAATGGTACCAAAGAGCAAAATTTGGTGGATACCTTGACTATAAGAAGCATGAGCAAAGCCGAATATTCTACCCAAAACATAGGTCATTATGGGTTGGCGTTCGCTTATTACAGTCATTTTACCTCGCCCATACGAAGGTATCCCGATGTGATGGCGCATCGTTTATTGCAGCATTATTTAGAAGGCGGAAAATCGGTTAACGAAGCCATTTACGAAGAAAAATGCCAACATTCCAGTAACATGGAAAATTTAGCAACCAAGGCAGAGCGCGACTCCATCAAGTACATGCAGATTAAATTTATGCAAGATCATAAAGACGAGAACTTTGTAGGTGTTATTTCGGGCGTAACCGATTGGGGCATATATGTTGAAATTATTTCCAATAAATGCGAAGGTATGGTAAGTGTTCGCGATATGAAGGACGACCATTATGCCTTCGACCAAGATTTGTATGCCATGGTGGGTAGAAATTCTAAAATCATGTATCAATTGGGCGATGAAGTGATCGTGAAGGTTAAAAACGCCGACTTGGTTAAAAAACACCTCGATTTCAATTTAATTGGTAAAAACGAATAGGAAACACTTTTAAAGAAGTTTAGAACGAAACAATCTTATTATATTCAAACCAAGAATAGTCGCATATCCTTGTAAAAAGGAAACGCTAATTTTTTTATAAAATGCCTTTAAAAAGGAATAATTATTGATTACCAACGTTGTAATTCAAAAACAATTCAAACCATGAAAAAAACAATTTTAGTCTTAACTGTGTTAATGGCATCTTTAGGTTTTGCCCAAAATTCGCACGAAAAAACAATAGGCGATTTTAAGGAACTTAAAGTTTACGATTTAATTGAAGTTGAGTTGGTAAGATCGGATGAAAACAAAGCCATTATTACCGGAAAGAACACCCAAGATGTGGTAATTAACAATAAAAATGGCATCCTTAAAATTAAGATGAACATTGGAAAAATTTTCAATGGCAGTGATACCAAAGTAACATTGTATTACAAATCGTTAGATGTTATTGATGCGAATGAAGGCGCTAAAATATACAGTACAGATGTTATCAAACAATTTGAAATCAATTTAAAAGTACAAGAAGGCGCAAGCATTCAAATACCCTTACAAGTATCTTACACCAATGCTAAAGCGGTATCTGGCGGAAGTATAAAAACCAAGGGCGTTTCAAAATCGCAAAAAATCGCGTTGTTAACTGGCGGACTTTATCAAGGGGAAGAACTTGAAACTACCACTACCGAGGTATCCATAAATGCAGCGGGCGAAGCGCATGTAAAAGCTTCAAAATTGGTAGATGCTAAAATTAGGGCTGGAGGTGATGTGTATATCTATGGCCATCCGGAAACGATAAATGAAAATACCGCATTGGGTGGTAGAATAAAAAAAATGGATTAAAAAAAAATATCATCATCATTATACTTTAATTAAGCAATACTTAGGTGTTGCTTTTTTTTTTGTTTTTACTTTTTCGTACCAATACAATTACCTATACAACAATCCTATAATCCTTTATTTTTTATTACTTTAGTAACATTACAAATCTATTTTTTGATAGAATGTTACGAAAACAACCAATAATCGTATTCCTTATTTTTTATTGCCTCATTTTGAATGCTCAAGAGCATCCGCCCATTCAGGTATATACCCCTAATGAATACGGTGCTGAAAACCAAAACTGGAGCATTTCCCAATCAAAAGACAAGTATGTCTATGTTGCCAATAATAAAGGTTTATTGGAATTTAATGGTGCCAAATGGTTGCTGTACAATTCACCAAACAAAACCATTATTAGGTCGGTTAACGTTATAGACAACTTAGTTTATACCGGTTGCTATCGCGAATTTGGCTTTTGGAAAAAGAACAACCTAGGGATATTAAATTATACTTCGCTATCATCAAAACTTAAAATTGCTTTTTTGGAAGATGAAGAAATCTGGAACATCGTTAATGTAGATGGTTTTATACTGTTCCAGTCGCTTAAACGCATTTATCTTTATAACAAAGCAGATAATACGTGTTCCATTATTAATTCCGAGACAAATTTTTATAGAGTATTTAAAATTAATGAAGGTGTTTATTTTCAAAAAATTAAAGAAGGTGTGTTCGAAATTGTAAATGGTACTGCCAAACTTGTAAGCGATCATCCTATTTTAAAGGAAAATTTACTGGTTAATATAGTGAACCATCAAGGGAATATACTCTTCCAAACTGAAGACAAAGGGTTTTATATTTTTAAGGATAATACTCTTGCCCCATGGAACATTGCCGCCAATGCCCTATTGTTCAACGATCGTATTTATAGCAGCCTAAAGCTCAAGGACCACAGTTTTATTTTGGGCACTATTTCAAATGGAATTTTTCATATCAGCGCTCATGGTACCATTATTTCGCACATCAATCAAAACAACGGTTTAAGTAACAATACGGTACTTTCGGTTTTTGAAGATGTTGATAACAATGTTTGGCTGGGTTTGGAAAACGGTATCAATTGCATCAACATAACATCGCCCTTCAGTATTTATAATGATGAAAAAGGTAAACTAGGTTCTGTAAATACCTCCATCTTATTTAATGATTATTTGTATATAGGCACAAACCAAGGCTTATTTTACAAAAAGAAAAACGTTGACGAGCAATTTACGTTAATACCAGGAACCCAAGGCGCTGTTTGGTGTTTAACCAGCATTAACAACGTATTATTTTGTGGGCATAACTCAGGCACCTTCATAGTTACCGATACTCAGGCAAAATTAATTGCCGATGCGCAAGGCACTTGGCACATTAAACCCATTCCCCATAATAATAATATATTGCTGCAAGGTAATTATGGCAGTTTAAACATTCTTGAAAATAAACAAGGTCAATGGGTGTTTAGAAATAAAATTGAAGGGTTTGATGTTTCCAGTCGTTATTTTGAAATGCTTAATGATACCACCATTTTTGTAAGCCATGAATATAAAGGTGTATTTAAGATTAAGCTCGATGCCCACTATACTAAAGCTATTTCAGTATCAATAGACAGTTCTGTAAGCAAAGGCCTTAAAACCAGTTTAATAAAGTATCATGGCCATGTGGTCTATACCCATAAAGATGGCATTTTTAAATTTGATGAAACCAAAAACAAATTTGTAAGAGACTCTGTATTAAGCAACCTATTTTTAAAGGAACAATATACTTCGGGCAAATTGGTTTTTAATGAAGAAACCAATACCCTTTGGTCCTTTTCATTGCAGGGCATAAGTTATATAACCCCTTTTAAATTAAGCAATAGCTATAAAATAAATAAAATTTCATTACCCAGTTCGCTTAGAAATGATGTTTCAGGTTATGAAAACATTTCGTATTTACAAAACAGTAAGTATTTGTATGGCAATACATTAGGCTATATTATTATAGATTTGGATAGATTAAAGTACAAATCGCACAAAGTAAATTTAAACCAAATTACCAACGGAAATTATAAAAATGGGTTCAAAACCAAAAATTTGGAAATTTCATCAAAAGGAATTTTAAGGAATAATGAAAATAATTTGGAATTCAGTTTCAGTGTACCTGAATTTGATAAGTTTTTAAAAGCCGAATTTCAATATAAATTAGAAGGTATCTACAATGCATGGAGCAACTGGTCCACAAAGTCCACTGTGCTGTTTGAAAATTTACCCTATGGCGATTATACCTTTTACGTGCGATCCAGATTAGGAAACGAACTTTCAGAAAATACAGAGTCGTATCGTTTTCAAATCCAGCCACCATGGTATTTAACCAAGCTCATGTTTGGGGTATATTTCATTTTATTGGTATTATTTTCTTTTGCTATGCACACATTTTATAAGCGTTATTATAAAAAGCAACGCGAAAAATTACTACATAAAACCCAAAGGGAACTCGAATTGAAAGAACTGGAAAATAAAGAACTTGAAACACGCCACAACAACGAAAAATTAATCCAGGATATTGAAAATAAAAATAGGGAATTGGGCATTTCTACCATGAGCCTCATTAAGAAAAATGAATTTTTAAACACGATTAAAGGCGAACTACAAAAAGCCAACGACCCCAAAAATTTAAAGAATGTTATCAAGATAATTGATAAAAATTTGAACAATACCGATGATTGGCACGCTTTTGAAGAAGCATTCAATAACGCCGACAAAGATTTCCTAAAAAAAATAAAAACATTACATCCCACGTTAACCTCAAACGACTTAAAACTGTGCGCCTATTTACGCTTAAATTTAACTTCAAAAGAAATAGCGCCCTTGTTGAACATATCTTCTAGAAGTGTCGAGGTAAAACGATATCGTTTGCGTAAAAAAATGGATTTACCGCACGAGTCCGTTCTAATCGACTATATTTTAGAGATTTAATTAATACAACATCAGCCATTTTTACCTATACAACACCACAACATTTTAAGGTTTACCAATTTATTCACTAACCTTTTTTTGCTTCATAAATACTCTTATTTGCTTTGTTTTTTGAAGTATTAACAATAAACAACCTGTTTTATTGTGATGTATATCATTTGTTGCGGTTTGAAATAATAATACCTCAATTAAACTCATTAACTTTATGAAAACTAAAAAAACTAAATTCTTATGAGGCATTATCTCTTTAAAATTCTAACATTGCTTTTCATAACTTATTCTGGCGCACAGAATATTAATGTAAGCGGAAATGTTCAAGACACCTCAGGCTTTCCTATTCCGGGTGTTAACGTGGTTGTTAAAAATACAACTAAAGGCGCCGTTACCGATTTTGACGGTAATTTTACCATTACCAATATAGCTACTGGTAGTACCTTAACCTTTAGCTATATAGGTTATGTAACCAAACAAGTGGTTATTACCAATAATGCTAAATTAACCGTTCTACTAACCGAGGATTTGGCAAAACTCGACGAAGTGGTGGTTATTGGTTATGGTACCCAAACCAAAAAAGAAATTACAGGTGCGGTAAGCGTGGTTTCTAGCGAAAATATCGAGGCTTTAAAACCAACCCGTATTGAACAAGCGCTTCAAGGTCAGGTTGCTGGGGTTAATATTACCTCGCAATCGGGCACACCGGGTGGGGGTTCTACCATTAGCATCCGCGGGGTTTCTACAAATGGCGATAGCCGGCCGCTTATTTTGGTCGATGGCAACGTTATTGAAGACTTAAGCGTTGTAAACCCAAGCGATATTGAAAGCATCAATATCCTTAAAGATGCCACCGCTGGTATTTATGGGGTACGTGCTGCAAATGGCGTTATTCTGATAAAAACAAAAACAGGCCGTAAGGAAATGCCAATAACCGTAGAGTATAACACGTATTATGGGTTTCAGCAAACCACACGAAAAATACCTGTTTTAAATGCTACCGAGTATGCAGCAATAGTAAACGAAGCTTTTGCCGCAGGTGGCAACACACCACCATTTGCAAATTTGGCTAACTTAGGCCTTGGCACCGATTGGCAAGATTTGGTGTTTGAAAATGCACCCATTACCAACCATGATATTTCATTTCGTGGCGGTGGAAAAAAATCATCCTATTCATATAGCGGGTCGTTTTTAACCCAAGATGGTATTGTGGGCGGCAGCAAATCAAATTTTACCCGTTTTACCAATAACGCGAGTTATAATTTGGATTTTCTTGAGAATTTTAAACTCACTTCTGGAATAACTTTAATGAGAACTTCAAAAAGAAATCTTCCAGAAAACTCGAATTCCTCGGTACTTTTCAATGCCATCAATATGGCGCCAACCTTTACAGTTTATGATGAAAACGGCAATTATACCTTGGCAGAAGGTTTGGGTGGCGAAGTTATAAACCCCTTGGCGCAGATTGACGATACCTATGATAGGGGCAAAGTGATGAAACTAAGCGGAAACGCCGGTTTATCGTATAATTTTCTCGATCATTTCACGGCACAATCCAACATTCAGTTTAACTATTCTGAAGTTGATTCAAAATCCTTTAATCCAATAGCTTACTTTGGAAGCGGAAAAAACAGCAATGTGGATAGAAGCAGCGTGTTTGAAGGATTGAACTATTATAAGGATTATACCTTTGATGCATTTGTTAAGTACGAAAATAAAATAAACGACATCCATAATATCAATGTGCTTTTAGGGACTTCGGTATTTAAAACAACGGGCGAATTTACCGGTGCAACAGGGTTTGATATAATTGACAACAGTTATGCAAATGCCAATTTGGAACAAGCCTCCGATATTGAGAACATCAATAGGTTTACGGGAAGAAACGCAACCTTCGATTCTAGGTTGTTGTCCTATTTTGCTAGGTTGCAATACGATTTTAAGGGGAAATATCTTTTTTCAGCGGTTGTACGTCGTGATGGTTCTACAAAATTCGGCCCTAAAAACAGGTTTGGTATTTTTCCTTCCGGATCTATTGGCTGGGTAGCTTCCGATGAAGATTTTCTTAAAAACAATGCATTCATTAATCTTTTAAAAGTGAGAGCGTCTTATGGTATTTTAGGTAACGACCGCATTCCAGATTACCGTTATGTTTCCTTGTTAAACGGTGAAGGCACTTATATTTTTAATGATATTGAATATATTGGTACTGCAAGCGGCGGTATTGCCAACCCAGAAATTAGATGGGAAAAACAAAAAACCTTCGATATTGGTCTGGATATGCGCTTCTGGGATAACAAAATTGATGTTACCACCGATTATTTTAAAAGAAGAACGGAAGATTTATTGGTAATACCGGAAGTATCGGGCTTACTTGGTACTGGTGGCGCACCCGTTGTTAACGGCGGTACCGTAGAAAACACTGGTATTGAGTTTGCTATTGGTTATGCTGATAATTTTAGCGAAAATTTTAAATTTAGTGTTAAATACAATGTAACCTACATTAAAAATGAAGTGTTATTTGTCGATACCAACACAGGCTTTTTAACCGGTGGCGGTTTCGGTATTAGCCAACCGGCCCCTTCCAGAATGCAGGCAGGTTTCCCCATGGGTTATTTTTATGGCTATAAAACCAACGGGATTTTCCAAACGCAAGCAGAAATTAACGATTCGGCTGTGGGCGATATCATACCCGAACCCGGAGATATTAAATATGTCGATCGCAATAAAGACGGTGCTATTACCGATGCCGATAGAGGCAACATTGGTAAACCGCTACCCGATGCCACCATGGGTCTAAATATATCGTTGGATTACAAAAACTTCGATTTTAGCGCCTATGCGTTTTCTTCAATAGGTAACGATATTGTTCGCAATTACGAACGTGGCCAGCAACTTACCAACAGAACCAATTCCTATTTGGCACGTTGGACGGGTGAAGGCACCAGCAACAGCTTCCCTAGGGTTTCCAACGGGGCAACGCCCAATGGCCTTTTTTCCGATTTTTATGTTGAAGATGGCTCCTTCGTGCGTTTGCAAAATGTGCAGCTAGGTTATACCTTTAAGGTATCCGATAATTCCAGAATAAGTAAGCTGCGCGTTTATATATCTGGAAACAACCTTTTAACATTAACTAAATACAAAGGTTTCGATCCAACGGCCTCCAGTGGTGCACCGCTTGGTGGTGGTATAGACCAAGGGTTTTATCCAAGTGCTAAAACTTATTTATTAGGAGTTAACTTAAAACTTTAATTACTTACTATGAAAAATTTAAAATTAACATATATCCTAGTTTCAATCGCTTTTCTAGCCATGTTCTCATGCTCAGACAGCTTTATTGATGTGGCTTCACAAGATGAAAACTCTGAGGATTTTTTCAATACCGAAGAAGATTATCAAAAGGCATTAATAGCGGCCTATGATTATTTACAGGCCACCGCACAACAATTTCAGGTTGCCGAAATCGCTTCCGATAATACCCTTGCAGGTGGCGAAAGCGCTACCGATACCCCAGGTATCCAAGAAATTGACGATATGATCCATACCTCCACAAATGCCCAATTGCGAAATATTTGGACCTGGATGTACACGGGCGTAAACCGTACCAATTACATCATGGAATTTAAGGACAAAACCGACTTTCCAAACAAAACAAGTGTTATTGCGCAAACCCGTTTTTTAAGGGCGTTTTATTATTTTGAACTGGTTAAATGGTTTGGCGATGTGCCTTTGGTTGTTGATAAACGTATTTTATATGGCGATCAATTTGGTTTGGAACGAACTCCCAAAGCGCAAATTTATGCACAGATTGAAGACGATTTAAAATTTGCCATCGATAACCTTCCTTATACGCAAAGCCAAACAGGACGCATTACCAAAGGTGCAGCACAAGCCTTATTGGGCAAAGCCTATTTGTATCAAGATAAGTTTTCAGAATCGGCTACTGTTCTAGAAGACTTAATTGCAAAGGGTCCTTATGATTTGATGCCAACAGCCATTGCGCCTTTAATGTGGGAGAACGAATATGAAAATAACATCGAATCGGTTTTTGAAGTGCAATATTCGGATGTTGATGGCGGTTCCTACGATTGTTTTCAGTGTTTAGAGGGCAATTACGCGGTTGGTTTTAATGGGGTACGCGGTTATGTGGGGCCTGTTTTCGATTTTGGTTACAGTTTTAACGTGCCAACCCAAAATATGGTAGATGCTTTTGAACCGGGCGATATCCGATTGGGATATTCCATTTTGGATATCAAACAATGGGTTATCGATAACCCAACGGCCAGTTACGATGAAACGGCTGGATACGAGCAAACAGGCTATTTCAACCGTAAATATATTGCACGTTTGGGCGATGCCAACCGTCCGGATGCAGCACTTACAAACCCAAACAACTTTAGGGTTATTCGTTTTGCCGATGTATTATTAATGGCTGCCGAAGCGTTAAACCGTGGTGGCATTAGCGACACAAGGGCCCAAAACTATTTGAATCGCGTGCGTAATAGGGCCACTTTAAGCAATGTAGCAGCCACAGGAAGCAACCTAACCAACGCCATTTATAAAGAGCGACGGGTAGAATTGGTAGGCGAGGGCCACCGTTTTTTCGATTTGGTTAGAACCGGCAGAGCAGCAGGAACCATTCCTGGTTTTCAAGCAGGTAAACATGAACTTTTTCCCATTCCTATTCAAGAAATTGAATTATCAGGAGGTACTTGGGCACAAAATCCAGGATACGAAAACTAAAAAATAAGATATGAAAACATTAAAGTATATAATTAGTTTAGGCATCGTTTTATTCTTCTTTATCAATTGTACAGAAGATGATAATGATTTGAGTTTTGTCGATAATGTTGCGGCTCCATCAAATGTCTCAGCTCTTTTTCAAATTACTCAGGACAACACAGGATTGGTAACCATTACGCCCAATGCAGATGCAGCGGTTTCATATAATGTAACCCTTGGTGATGGCTCAGAGCCAATTCAAGTGAAGCAAGGTGCCAGTGCGAAGCATAACTATGCAGAAGGAAGCTATTCGGTTAAAATTGAAGCGGTTGGTATTACAGGATTAAAAACCGAGGTTTCAAAAGACATTGTTGTATCGTTTAAAGCTCCACAAAATTTGGTGGTAACCATTGAAAATGATGCCGCTTTAACCAAACAGGTAAATGTAAATGTGAAAGCCGATTTTGCCATGTTTTACGAAGTGTATTTTGGTGAAGCCGGTAAACCCGAACCCGTACTTGGTAATATAGGTGAAACCGTAAGCTATACCTACCAAGAGGCCGGTACTTACACCATACGCATTGTGGCCAAAGGTGGTGCTATCCAAACCACCGAATACATAAAGGAATTTTTGGTAACGGCCATCTTACAGCCCATAACCAATCCTACTACGCCCCCACGACGCGATGCTGCCGAGGTAATAGCCATTTACAGCGATGCCTATACCAATGTTTCGGGAGTTAATTATTACCCTAATTGGGGTCAAGCTACTACTTATGCTCAAATTGTGGTAAGTGGTAATAACATCATCCAATACGGTAAATTGAACTATCAAGGTATTGATTTTGGAACATCCGTTGATGCGTCATCTATGGTGTATTTGCATATTGATGCGTGGACTGCCGATTTAGCGGCTCTTAAAATTTTTCCAATTAGTGCAGCTACCGGCGAAAAATCGGTTACTAAAAATTTAATAGCAGACCAATGGGTGAGCTTTGATATTCCTTTAAGCGATTTTACATCTCAAGGCTTATCTATGGCCGATATTTTCCAATTTAAGTTCGAGGCTGCAAACGGCTCTGGTACGGTATTTCTTGATAATATCTATTTTTATAAACCTTCTGCCATTCCAACCGTGCCTATTGTAAGCGCACCTGTTCCAACGGCGCCACAAGCCAATGTTATCTCAATATTCAGTAATAGTTACACGAATATCGCTTTAAGTGAAGTAAACCCAAACTGGGGGCAATCGACCACCTTATCTACGGTAAACATCCAAGGCAATAGTACCTGGTTATATGAAAATTTGAATTACACCGGGCTTGTAACCAATTATGGTAATGCTACTAATTTAACAGGGAAAACCTTTGTGCATTTCGATTATTTTACCCCCGATGCAACCACACTGGGTTTAAAATTGGTTAACACATCGTATCCTGATGGCGACCCCCAAAAAGAGGATATCGAGTATGTTTCAAGTGTCGCTTTAGGAACTTGGGTAAGTGTAGATATTCCGTTATCAAAGTTTGCAACCGATATTTCAGGTATTACCCAAATTATTTTTGAGTCTTCATCTGCTAAAGTATATATCGATAATCTTTATTTTTATACCAATGGCGATGGTACTGTGCCTACCGTTGCAGCACCAACGCCTACTTTTAGTGCCAGTAGTGTTGTATCGATTTTTAGCGATGCTTATACCAATGTTGCCATAAGTGAGCTAAATCCAAATTGGGGCCAAACTACTACGTTAACCACTACCAATATTGGCGGAAATAATGTTTGGTTGTATGAATCTTTAAATTATACCGGCATTGTAACCAATTATGGAAGCCCAACCAATTTATCAGGGTTTAGATATGTGCATTTCGATTATTTTACCCCCGATGCAACCACACTTGGTTTAAAGTTGGTTAATACCACGTTTCCAGACGGCAGCCCTTCAAAAGAAGATATTAAGTACGTTTCTAGTGTTACTAAGGGTACTTGGGTGAGTGTAGATATTCCTTTAGCTAATTATACCACCGATGTTTCAGCAATTACACAATTAATTTTTGAATCTTCCGGAGCCAAGGTTTATATCGATAACTTTTACTTTCATAATTAAAATTTAGAACGATGAAAAAAATAAAATATATATCAGGGTTACTTTTATTAACAGCGTTGGCATTTACAAGTTGTCAAAATGATGATATAGCGATTGGAGAACTTGTAGCGCCTTCAAATATAGAAATAAGCGTTACTTATTTAGATGATGGTGTCGAGTCGCCTGCTCCGGGTTTAGGAAGCGGCGAAATCAAGTTATCGGCAAAGGCAGATCATGCTACGGCATATCAGTTTGTAATCCAAGGGCAAACAAAGCTGCAAAAATCTGGAAGTGCCACGCACACTTTTACAACCTTGGGCACTAACAAATATGCAGTTACCGTGGTTGCTTTTGGCACTGGTGGCATGTCTTCAAGTAAAACCATAGAGGTTGAAGTTCAGGCACTTTATGCGCCTCCAGCCGATTTGTTAACCATGCTTACAGCAAATAGTTCCAGAACCTGGAAAATAGCTTCAAACATTAATAAGCACTTTGGATTGGGTTCCATAGGCGGTCCAGAATTTGAATATTATGGAGCTGCGCCTGGCGATAAAGCAAATTCAGGCATGTATGACGACCGTTATACTTTTAATATTGATGGTACCTTTACTCATAATGTTGGTCCCGATGGATTTGTGTTTGGTCGCGAACAGCTTATCAATGAATTGGGAGGTTCTGGTGGCACTACAAATGGCGCCGATGTGGAACAGTATCCATTTAGCTCTTATACGGCACAATGGGCTTTAACAGCTCCAGCCGGTAAGGAAACCTTAAGTTTAACGGGCATCGGTTTTATAGGCTACTATATTGGCGGAAATCATAGCTACAAAATTGTTAGTCGTTCTGCCGACGAAATGATAATAAGTACCACAGATGGGAATAACCAATTCGATTGGTGGTTTAGGTTAATACCTGAATAAAGATAAAAAAACCCATGTAACGAGGGCTGGTGCTATACATATTTAGAACAGCCCTTGCGATCATGGAGAAATTAAATATATAACAAATGACTAGAACAATGCTTTATATCATTCAAATAGGTTTTATAATGCTACTATCCTGTTCAGGAGGTAGCGATGACCCCCCTAAGGACGAACCGCAAAATAGCATCCCTAAAAGTTTAACCTTGCAAATTGATGTTTTGGGTGCAAATAGTAGTAATCTTAATGGCGATGGCTCTGGAAAAATTACCTGTAACGCTACGGCCATAAATGCGGTAACGTATGGTTTTAAAATTGGTAGTGAAGCAGAAGTTAAAAATACAACCGGTACGTTCAATTATACCTGTACCAACGAAGGTTTAAACGACTATGTTATAACCGTTTTTGCATATTCCAGCACCGGCAATGCCATAAGTGATTTTAAAAAAATAAAGGTATATGTGGCACCAAAGGGCCCTCAATTAATATGGTCGGATGAATTTAATACCGATGGTGTTCCCGATGCAACAAAATGGGGTTACAACATAGGAAACGGCTGTCCAGATAATTGTGGTTGGGGCAATGGCGAAAAACAATATTACACCAACAGAACCAATAATGTTAAGGTTGAAAATGGCGTTTTGAAAATTACCGCTAAAAAAGAAAGTTATCAGGGTGCTGAATATACATCGGCAAGGTTATTAACCAAAGGAAAGTTCGATTTTACCTATGGCAGAATAGATGTAAGAGCAAAATTACCCACTGGTGCTGGTACTTGGCCTGCTATTTGGATGCTGGGAGCAAACATCGATACCGCAGGGTGGCCTGCTTGTGGCGAAATTGATATCATGGAACATTGGGGCTATAACCCAACAAAAATATCCAGTGCAACCCATACGCCATCATGCTCTGGCGGTTGCGCCAATACAAAAGTAGGTGAAACAACCATAACCGATTATGCTTCTGCGTTTCATATCTATTCTTTAGAGTGGACTGAAAACGAACTTAAATTTTTAATAGATGATGTCGTTAAATATAGCTATAAACCAGCCGTTAAAAATAGTAGTACTTGGCCTTTTAACAAACCACAATTCATCATTTTAAATGTAGCCATGGGGGGAAGTTGGTTCACCATCGACCCAAATTTTACCGAGTCGGTTATGGAAGTAGATTATGTTAAAGTATATCAATAATTATGAAAATGAACAATGTATTCAATGTGTTTAGTATTTTGATGATGCTAATTCTCGCACCATGTAGCGCACAAAATAAAAACAATGCAGTTAATGCCAACACACCAAACCCATTAATAGAAAAAAAGGTTTCAGCCTTACTTTCAAAAATGACTTTGGAAGAAAAAATTGGCCAAATGAACCAATACAATGGTTTTTGGGATGTTACGGGGCCAACGCCATCAACGGGTGATGCTGCCAAAAAATACGAGCACCTAAAAAAGGGATATGTAGGTTCCATGCTTAATGTTCGTGGGGTTGATGAGGTGCGTGCAGTACAAAAAATTGCTGTTGAAGAAACCCGCTTGGGTATTCCGCTAATTATTGGTTTTGATGTCATCCATGGCTTTAAAACGCTAAGTCCAATCCCATTGGCCGAAGCTGCGAGTTGGGATTTAGAAGCCATAAAACGATCGGCGCAAGTTGCTGCCAAAGAAGCTTCGGCTGCCGGTATTAACTGGACATTTGCGCCTATGGTCGATATTTCCAGGGATGCCCGCTGGGGGCGCGTTATGGAAGGTGCCGGTGAAGATTCGTTTTTAGGAAGTAAAATTGCCCATGCCAGAGTGAAAGGGTTTCAAGGCGACGATTTAACCGCTCCCGAAACCATTGTTGCCTGTGCTAAACACTGGGCAGGTTACGGTTTTGCCGAATCTGGGAAAGATTATAATACGGTCGATGTGGGTACTTCCACGTTGTACAATGTCATTTTTCCACCATTTAAAGCAGCAACCGATGCAGGCGTTAGAACGTTTATGAATTCTTTTAACGAATTAAACGGTATTCCTGCAACCGGGAACGCATTTTTGCAACGCCAGATTCTTAAAGACAAATGGCAATTTGATGGGTTTGTGGTTTCCGATTGGGGTTCTATAAAAGAAATGATGGCACATGGGCATGCAATCAACAAAAAGCACGCTGCCGAACTAGCTGCAAACGCAGGCTCCGATATGGATATGGAATCTTATGCCTATATCGATGAGTTGGCAAATTTAGTTAAAGAAGGCCGTGTTAAGGAAGCGGTTATCGACGATGCCGTAAAACGCATTTTAAGAGTGAAATTTGAACTTGGTTTGTTTGATGACCCTTACAGATATTGCAACAATGACGTTGAAAAACAGGTTACTGGAAGTCAAGAAATTCATGAGGCTGTTTTAGATATGGCAAAAAAATCGATTGTACTCCTTAAAAACGAAAAATCGATTTTACCACTAAAAAAACAAGGACAGAAAATAGCTTTAATTGGTGCTTTAGCTTCCGATAAAACGAGTCCGTTAGGAAGCTGGCGATTGGCAGCAGAGGATGATACAGCTATTTCGGTACTGGAAGGTATGCAGAACTATACAGGGAACACAGTATCGTTTGCAAAAGGCGCCGATTTAACATTGGGCAAATCAACTTTTCCTTTAGAACTTGTTATTAATACTACCGACAAAAGCGGTTTTTCCGAGGCTGTTCAAGTCGCTAAAACGGCCGATGTGGTGGTAATGGTTTTAGGTGAACACGGTTTTCACAGTGGCGAAGCACGTAGCAGAACAGATTTAGGCTTGCCCGGGGTACAACAAGCACTTTTGGAAGCCGTTTATAATGTTAACCAAAATATTGTATTGGTTTTGAACAATGGACGGCCATTAACCATTCCATGGGCCGATGCCCATATACCGGCTATTGTTGAAGCATGGCAATTGGGCACGCAAAGCGGTAACGCTATTGCTCAGGTTTTATATGGCGATTATAACCCCAGCGGAAAATTGCCCATGACCTTTCCAAGAAGCGTAGGGCAAATACCCATTTATTACAACCATAAAAATACGGGGCGTCCCGTTATGCCCGCACCAAATGAAGTGTTTTGGGCGCATTATATGGATGAGAGCAATACCTCTTTGTACGCTTTTGGGCACGGGTTAAGCTATACCACGTTTTCTTATACCAATTTGTCTGTTGAAAAGGTAGCGAACCAAACTTTTAAAGTATCAGTAACCCTAAAAAACACTGGGAAAGTAGCCGGTAAGGAAGTGGTGCAGCTTTACATTCGCGATATGGTTGCAAGCGTTACCAGACCCGTTAAAGAGTTAAAAGGCTTTGAAATGGTTGCTTTAGAGCCCAATCAAGAAGTTAAAGTTAGCTTCAACCTTACTCAAGATGAACTTGGCTTTTTTAATAATGAAGGCAAATTTATTGTAGAACCCGGCGATTTTAAAGTATTTGTTGGCGGTAGTTCGGTAACGGCCCTAGAAGCCAATTTTAAATTGTAGATAGAAAAATTTTCATTCAAGTAGTTTAGTTTTATTGCAGTTTAAAAGGCGTGTTATGGTTTAACACGCCTTTTTTTCTTTACTTTGTAGTAAACCTTAAAATAGTTTATGTTTGATGATATTTTAGCCGCCGTTCCCTTTGGAATTATATTAGCGTTCACTATTGGGCCGGTTTTTTTTGTGCTTCTTGAAACCAGCGCTACAAAAGGCTTTAAAAGTGCCTTGATTTTTGATTGCGGTGTGATGTTGGCCGATATTTTTTTCATTCTGGTGGCTTTTTTTAGTACCAATAAACTTTTGGAAACCATAAAGGACGACCCTAGTTTTTTAATCTTCGGAGGGGTATTGTTGGTTACATACGGGTTTATTTCATTTATCAAGGCATCGAAGTCGTTTCGAACAATTGTTAGGGAATATCATAAAATTGAAATTAAACGAGGCTACGGAAAACTATTTTTAAAAGGATTTCTGCTCAATTTCATCAATATAGGCGTTTTATTGGGCTGGGTAGCGTTTATTGTTATAGCCAATTCCATTACCAGTTCAAAAGACGGGGTTTTTGTATTTTTAAGCACCATACTCATTGTTTACTTTTTAGTCGATTTAATTAAAATGCTCCTAGCCAAAAAACTGAAGAGCCGCTTAACACCACGTATTATATTTAAAACCAAAAAAATAATCGCCTTGGTTATCCTAGGTTTTGGCGTGTTGCTTTTAATTCAAGGTTTTTTTCCAAAGGAAAAGGAACTCATAAAAGAAAAACTGGAAAAGATAAGCCCTATTTAATATAACAATTTCTATATATATCTAGCAGTAATTGGAAGTCTTTAGGCAAATCCCGTATTCTTAATGAAATAACACTATGTTTTGTGAAGTATCGGTATAAATACTTGATGCAACCAAAAACATACCTACAAGGTTTTTAAAACCTTGCAGGATAGGTAACGGGGTCATTTATCAATTTATTAATCGAATTCAGGGTTTAATTAATTCACGATAAAAACCTTCAACAAGCAGTGCTATCCTTTAATTAATTTTTCTTAAAAATTTACCATAAAAAAAACCCTCAACAAACAGTTGAAGGTTTAAGAGGTGTCGAGCGGATTCGAACCGCTGTAGCAGCTTTTGCAGAGCTGAGCCTAGCCACTCGGCCACGACACCATAAATTCCTTTAAAAAAGGAATCTCAATACATTTATTGAGAGTGCAAATATAAAAAAAATAATACGTTTTCTAACTTAAATTTATTTTTTACGTTTTTCGGTCATTTTTATTGCAACACAGGCCACATCGCCACCAATGGGCGGGTTTAGTTTCCGTACCCAAACGGTTGCTTTTTTTACCAATTGGTCTTCTTTAAAAATACGGTTTAAAATGCGTTTTGCAACCGTTTCCAAAAGTTGCGAGGGTATGTCCATTTCTTCTTTTACAATTCGGTTCAAAAGAACATAATCCACAGTATCAGTAAGTTTATCTGTTTTTGCCGAGGTCTGTAAATTCGCTTCAACTTTCAAATCTACACGATACTCACTACCTATTTTGGTCTCTTCCTTTAGGCAGCCATGATGCGAAAATAGACGAATGTTTTCAACTTTTATAATTCCCATGAGATGCGGTTTTAAGTCGGTAAAATTACCTAATTTTGCCCAATATTTTTTGTTTAATTACCCATTGCAATACATTTTATGTCTGAAGAAAGAAAATCACTCAATTTTTTAGAGCAAATTATAGAAGAAGATTTGGCCAACGGCATGCCGCAGAGCAAACTTCGTTTCCGGTTTCCGCCCGAGCCTAATGGCTATTTGCATATTGGGCACACCAAGGCTATTGGCATTAGTTTCGGTTTTGGCGAAAAATACAACGCGCCCGTAAACCTGCGTTTTGATGATACCAATCCTGCCAAGGAAGAGCAGGAATATGTAGATGCTATTAAGGAAGATGTAGCTTGGTTAGGTTACAAATGGGATAAGGAATTATTTTCATCAGACTATTTTCAGCAATTGTACGATTGGGCTGTTCAATTTATTAAGGAAGGAAAAGCCTATGTCGATTCGCAAACCAGTGAAGCGATGGCTGAACAAAAAGGCACGCCAACGCAACCAGGAATTGATGGCCCTTACAGAAACAGAACGGTTGCCGAAAATTTAGACCTGTTTCAACGCATGAAAGCGGGCGAATTTCACGAAGGTTCACACATTTTACGTGCTAAAATAAGCATGCAGCACCCCAATATGTTGATGCGCGACCCTATTATGTACCGCATTTTAAAAAAACACCACCACAGAACGGGCAACGATTGGTGCATCTACCCCATGTACGACTGGACACATGGTGAAAGCGATTATATCGAACAGATTTCACATTCGTTGTGTTCGCTGGAATTTAAGCCCCACAGAGAGCTTTACGATTGGTTTTTAGACCAGATTACAGATCCAAACTTAATAAGGCCAAAACAACGCGAATTTGCGCGCTTAAACCTAAGTTATACCATTATGAGTAAACGTAAGTTGCTTAAATTGGTGGAAGATGGCATTGTGCGCGGATGGGACGACCCACGAATGCCTACCATTTCTGGGTTGCGCCGCAGGGGTTACACTCCAAATGCTATTAGAAAGTTTGTTGAAACCGTAGGGGTTGCCAAACGCGATAATATCATTGATGTGTCGCTGTTAGAATTCTGTATCCGAGAGGATTTAAACAAAACCGCACCCCGCGTTATGGCGGTTTTAGACCCTGTTAAACTGGTAATTACTAATTATCCCGAAGGAAAAGAGGAGTGGTTGGATGCTGAAAACAACCAAGAAGATGACAGTGCCGGTTTTAGAAAAGTGCCATTTTCACGCGAGTTATATATTGAAAAAGACGATTTTAAGGAAGAAGCCAACAGCAAGTATTTCCGTTTAAGTTTAGGAAACGAGGTGCGTTTAAAAAACGCCTACATCATTAAGGGTGAAAGTGTTGTAAAAGATTCTGATGGAAACATAACCGAAATTCATTGTACCTATTCGGAAGATACTTCCAAAAAAGTAAAAGGCACCTTGCATTGGGTGTCTATAAAACACGCCATTAAAGCGGAAGTTAGGGAATACGACCGCTTGTTTATGGACGAAGCACCCGATAGCCACCAAGACAAGGATTTTATGGAATTTTTAAACCCAGAATCCTTAAAGATTTTGGAGGCTTTTGTAGAACCAAGTTTAAAAAGTGCGAAAGTGGGCGATAGGTTCCAGTTTCAACGTTTGGGCTATTTTAATGTAGATAGCGATGCTTCCGCAGAAAAATTGGTATTCAATAAAACCGTTGGCCTGCGCGATACGTGGGCGAAACAAGAACAAGAAAAGCAACCGGAAACCAAGCCTGTTCAGCAAAATAACAACACATCGCAACCACAACGAAAAGCCATTGATGTGATTCAGCAATTAGGAAAAAAATACACCAACCTTCCGGAAGCTAAGCAATTAAAGGCTAAAGAAGAAATTCAACAATTGGCAAACGAAGTTAGTTTTGATGAATTGCAACCCCTGTTTAACACCGCTGCCAAAAAAGTGGGAACCCGCATTGCCACCATTATTTCGTTGGGGGTTTTGCTTAAGAACGGTTTACAGAGGAATACCGACATTGAGGAATTTATAAATAATGCTTTAGAGGACAGTAACTTAATATTGGTTAAGGAAGCTCAAGAAATTACTTTTTAGTACCATCGTATTATTTTTTTAATTACTTTTAATCACTAACATTAACTAACGTTTTTATGGATTTTTTAAATATCTATGCCGTTTTGGTTGCGGCAGTTTTGGCTCTGGCCATAGGCTTTATTTGGTACCACCCCAAAGTTTTTGGTACTGCTTGGATGCATGCTGCGGGCTTAACCGAGTCCCAATTAAAAGGCGGAAACATGGCTAAAATTTTTATAGTCTCACTTTTGTTAGCGTTTATGTTGGCATTTGCAATGCCTGCATTGGTTATCCATCAAATGGGCGCATTGAGTTTGGTAGGTGGCGATGCCTCAAAAGCACTGCCTTCTTACGAAGCTTTTATGCTCGATTATTCCGAAGCCTATCGAACCCTAAAGCACGGTGCTTTGCACGGCGTTATGGCCGGTATTTTTATGGCTTTGCCCATAATAGGCATCAACGCTTTGTTTGAACGTAAAAGCGCCAAATACATCTTCATTAATGCCGGGTATTGGATTTTTACCTTAGGCATCATGGGCGCCATTATTTGTGCTTGGAAATAATATTTTGTAAACTTTTAACTAAAATGAAGACTGAAGTGTTTTAACTTCGGTCTTTTTTATTTCTACATTGAATTCATATCAAATTTACCATACCGTTGAAGCGCTTCCTAAAACTTGGGATGCTCTTGTGGCACACGATATGTTCCTCCAAAAAAATTATTTAAGGTGTTTGGAACATGCCGCACCCAATAACATCCAGCTTTTTTATGTTGGTATTTTTAATGGAGCAACATTGGTGGGTATTGCCATTTTGCAACGTGTTCAGCTCTATTTAAAGAATATGTTCAGAAACACGAAAGTCTCTTGTTTTAAAGAGTTTATCAAAGAGGCGGTTTCAAAAGTATTAAAAGGAAATATCTTGGTAGTTGGTAATTTGATGCATACCGGACAACACGGATTGTTTTTTCAAAAGGAGCACATACCGGCCGAACGTTATTTGAAATTGGTTTTTGAAGCTGTTGAAGTATTAAAAATTGAGATCAAGAAGAAACAGGGGAAAACCATAAGGGCCATTATGTTTAAAGATTTTTTTGAAGATGATGCCATACATTTAGAACGTGGTTTTTTCACTAAAAATAAGCTTCACAAAGTCATGGTTCAACCCAATATGATCATGCCCGTAAAACCAGAATGGTTGTCCATACATGATTATTTTTCGGCGTTACAAAAGAAATATAAATTGCGCTACAAGCGCGCCAGAACAAAATTGGGAAACATTGAAGCCAAGGAATTAACTTTGGAAGCCATAAGGGAACATTCGCAAGTGCTTCACGGGTTATACTTAAACGTATGTAACCATGCCAAGTTTAACTCTTTTTTTCTTCCCGAAAACCATTTTGCTTGTTTAAAGGAAAGCCTGCACGATAACTTTAAGGTTTTTGGTTATTATTTGGATGATAAACTGGTTGGATTTTATACTTTATTGCTGAACAACAAGCGTCTTGAAACCTATTTTTTAGGTTACGATTCTGAACATCAACATAGCCATCAATTGTATTTGAACATGCTTTATGATATGGCAAAATACGGAATTGAGAACAGATTTTCAAGCATCGTTTATGCCCGGACCGCCATGGAAATAAAAAGTTCGGTTGGTGCCCAGGCTATAAAGATGCAGGTTTATATAAAACATACCAATGGCTTTATGAACGCTATGTTAAAACAGATTTTTAATTTAATGAACCCAAAACAGAATTGGGAAGAACGGCATCCGTTTTCAAGTTAAATAATATATAAAAAACCAAAATTCAGTTTATAACTTGTTTTATTTTAGTAATTTAAAAGTGATTTAACAATAAAGTTATGATGGATACAATACATAAATTACTTAAAGAAATATTAAATATTACCTTAGAAATAAAAACTAAGTATCCTGAGTTGTATCAATTTTTAGATGAAACCCCAAATACAATACCAAGTGGGGACAATACAAGAGTTGATACGATAGCGTTAGAAAATTATTTGGAAACCCTAGAAGATATGCTCAAAAGCTATAGGCAAGAGTGCAAATAAAAACTCTCAAAAAAATGCAATATGAAGTTATTAAAAAAAGCAATCTGTTAATCGAATACTAAAGATTAACAGATTGTTTCATTTTAAGATGTCTTGAACGACAGTTGAAAGGAGTCTTTTAAAACCTATTCTTTTTTCTTTTTCTCTTTGGCTTCTTTCATAGCTTCACCAATTTGATTACTGGCCGAGAAACTGGCAAGCATATCGTTTAGCATATTACTGCCTGCTTGGGGCGTATTAGGTAGTAAGATTAAATTACTATTTGAGTGCTGGCCAACGGATTGTAGGGTATCATAATGTTGGGTTACCACAATTAAAGCCGATGCTTCTTGTGAATTGATGCCCACTTTGTTTAATACTTGAACAGATTCTTCCAAACCGCGGGCAATCTCGCGACGTTGGTCGGCAATACCTTGCCCTTGCAAACGCTTGCTTTCGGCTTCGGCTTTTGCTTTTTCAACTATTAAGATACGGGCCGCATCCCCTTCGTATTGGGCAGCGGTTTTTTCTCTATCGGCAGCATTAATGCGGTTCATGGCTTCTTTTACTTGCGCATCTGGGTCAATATCGGTTACCAGGGTTTTAATGATGTCGTAACCGTATTCCATCATGGCATCGTTTAATTCCGATTTTACCGCAATGGCAATATCGTCTTTTTTCAAGAAAACATCATCTAAAATCATTTTTGGTACTTCGGCACGTACTACGTCAAATACATAACTTGTAATTTGTTCGTGCGGATAATCTAGTTTGTAAAACGCGTCTTCTACCTTATCTTTAATAACCTTATACTGAACGGACACTTTTAACTTAACAAACACATCGTCTTTGGTCTTGGTCTCTACAATTACATCTAGTTGTGTTATTTTTAGGCTTAAACGACCTGCAACTTTATCAATAATGGGAATCTTTAATTGCAAACCGGAATGACGGATGCTTAAAAACTTGCCAAAGCGCTCAATTACAGCGGCAGTTTGTTGCTTTACGGTAAAAAAGGACGAAAACAAAATGATCAATCCTAATAGGATAAATGGGAAAAGATAAAGGTTCATAATAGGTATTTTATAATGGTTAAAAAATATATATAACTAAATTGAAGTTATAGTTGTATATTGAACCCCTAAATATACAATGAAAAAACCACAACTCACCCTATTTGTAGCTATAATGCTTTGTTGCCTTACAAAAGGTTTTTCCCAAAAGGGGAATTACCATATTACCAACGGAATAAGCATTACCGGAGCTATTACCAAACTAGATATTTCTACCAATAATTTCACCACGAAACAAGGCGATGGCTTTTTAGGCGCATTAACAGCAACCGTTGATATTCCGCACCGTTGGTACAACATCAGTTTTGGCATGCAACTTTCCGAAAGTTCTATTGGCATTGCCGCAAGACCAACGCTTGTAAGTACCAACAACACCTTTATTGACTATAAATTGTTTGCTGCACAAGTGGCTTTTTTGGGGCACATTAAAGTGATTCCCGATTATGTTACCATCGATCTTGGGCCCATGCTGCAATACAACAGCAAGCTAGAGCTAAAAGATGCCAGTAATGAAACGTATTACATTAACAATTACACCAACTTAACGGCCAAGGACATTTCAAATATTTCCCAATTTAATTTGAATGGGGCCGTGGGCGCATCATTGGGTGTTAGAAATTTTAAACTGAAAGCACAATACATTTATGGGTTTACCAATATATTGAACAAACTCGAAACCCAAAATTTAGATACCTCGGGTGGAAGCGCGCGTTTTAAAGGCAACCAAAATATGCTGGTTTTGGGAGCTGTTATTTCGTTTTAATGTGGATACGAATGAAGAATTTATGTTTAGAAAGATTTATTAAGATGCTAATTTTATAAACTTAAAACCAACGTTTCAATCCGTTTTACTGTTTCCGCTTTCCCAATCATAAACATAATATCGAATACATCGGGGCCTTGCAAAGCGCCCACCAACGCCAAACGTAAGGGCATCATCACGTTTCCAAAGCCAATATTCTTATCTGTTATCCAACTTTTAATGTCTTTTTGAAGTGCTTCAACCGTGAACTCATCTATATGGACAAGGATGTTTTTTAAATCGGTCATTAACGAAGCTGTATTTTCTTTAAAGGCTTTTTTTGAAGCTTTCTCATCGTAGGTTTTAGGGGCTTCAAAAAAATAGGAGCTTAACTCCCAAAAATCGGAAACAAAGGTGGCGCGTTCTTTAATTAAACCAACAATAAGTGCTATATAATTTACATCAATTTCAGCCAATTCGGAATATTGACTTTTAAACAATTCTGCCAATGCATCATCGTTTTGCTCTTGCATGTAGTGGTGGTTGAACCACTTAATTTTCTCGGGGTCGAAACGTGCCCCCGATTTATTAACACGTTCCAATTCAAAGGCATCTATTAATTCTTCTAAATTGAAAATTTCCTGTTCCGTGCCTGGGTTCCAACCTAAAAAGGCCAAAAAATTCAGCATCGCTTCCGGAAAATAGCCATCTTCTTTATAGCCTCTTGAAACTTCTTGTGTTACTGGGTCGGTCCATTTTAGGGGAAATACTGGGAAGCCTAGTTTATCGCCATCGCGTTTGCTTAATTTCCCTTTTCCGGTAGGTTTCAAAATAAGCGGCAAATGGGCAAACTGTGGTTTTTCCCAACCAAAAGCATCATACAATTGGTAGTGCAATGCTAATGATGGCAACCATTCTTCACCACGGATAACGTGCGAGATTTCCATTAAATGATCATCAACAATATTCGCCAAATGGTAAGTTGGCATGCCATCGCTTTTAAACAATACTTTATCATCTAAAATATTGGTGTCTATCTTGATATCGCCTCGAATGATGTCGGTTAAATGCAAAGTTTCGTCTTGCGGACTCTTAAACCGAATCACATAATCATCGCCAGCTTCCAACTTTGCTTGCACTTCTTCCGCGCTAAGCGATAAGGAATTGCTTAATTTTAAACGGTTGTGCCAGTTGTAAATAAAGGTTTTTCCTTTGGCTTCATGGTCGGCACGATGGGCATCCAATGCTTCGGCCGTATCAAAGGCATAATAAGCGTTGCCGTTTTCAATTAACATATCGGCATATTTTTTGTACAAATGTTTACGTTCACTTTGGCGGTATGGGCCCAACTTTTCATTTTTGTCTATACCTCCATCAAAAGGGATACCACACCAATTTAAAGCATCAATAATGTATTGTTCTGCGCCTTCTACATAGCGGTTTTGGTCGGTGTCCTCAATTCTTAAAATGAAAGTACCGTTGTGTTTTTTAGCGAATAAATAATTGAATAAAGCCGTACGGACACCACCTATATGAAGCGGCCCCGTTGGGCTAGGTGCAAATCGCACGCGCACATTGTTTGCCATGTTTTGTAAATTTGTTGCAAAGATACAATTAACACATAATTATAAACGCTGTAAAAAATAAAATTGTAGTTTAGTAGATTAAATACAATACATGTTAAGCAATTACAAAAACATACAAATAAAGCTTGAAGCCTTCATTAAACGTTATTATGTTAATGAATTGCTTAAAGGCACTATCTTGTTTTTCGCCATTGGCTTGCTGTATTTTTTATTTACCTTGTTTGTTGAGCATCTTTTATGGCTAAATACCACTGCAAGAACGCTGTTGTTTTGGCTGTTTATTGCTGTTGAAGTTGGCTTGCTTATCAAGTTTATTGTTATGCCTTTGGCGAAATTGTTCAAATTTAAAAAGGGCATTGATTATGAAACTGCTTCAAGGTTAATTGGATACCATTTTCCGGAAGTGAACGATAAGTTGTTGAACGTACTGCAACTGCATAAAAACACCAACCAATCGGAATTGTTGCTGGCCAGTATCGAGCAAAAATCGATCGAACTACGCCCCATTCCTTTCACCTTGGCAATCAATTTCAAAAAAAATCTTCAGTATTTAAAATATGCCGCCATTCCAGTTTTAATATTGTTAGTAGTATTTCTTTTTGGTAAAATGAATTGGTTTAGCGCAAGTTTTCAGCGTGTAACGCATTATAATACGGCATACGAACCCCCTGCGCCTTTTCAATTTTTTGTGGTGAATGAAACTTTAAACGCCATTGAAAACCAGGATTTTGTTCTGCAAGTAAAAACCGCAGGCAACGTAGTGCCTGAAAATGCGCAGATTAAGTACGACGGCGACACTTATTTTTTAAAACAAACGGGTATTGGTTCTTTTGAATATGTTTTTTCTAAACCCAAAGCAAACATCCAATTTCAGCTCATATCCAATAAAGTAAGGTCCAAACCCTATACCATGCAGGTTATAGAAGTGCCTTCTTTATTAGGTTTTGAAATGGTTTTGGATTATCCGAATTACACCAAGAAAAACGATGAAATCCTTAAAAGTACCGGAAACGCCGTTGTTCCCGAAGGCACTCTAGTAACTTGGAAACTTAAAACCAAGGCAACCAACCAAGTGTCCTTGTTTTCAAAGGATACTGTAAATTTTGATACGGGTGCACCTAATGTTTTTTCTGCTTCCAAGCGCGTGTATCATCATTTTAATTACGGATTGAGCACCAGTAACAAACAGCTTAAAAATTATGAAAATCTAGCATTTACCATTGGTGTTGTGAAAGATGAATTTCCCACTATCGATGTCAAGATGAAAATGGACAGTCTCGATTTGCAAACACTGTATTTCCATGGCCAAATAAGCGATGATTATGGATTTAGCAAGTTGCAGTTGGTATATTATCCTACTGATAATGAAGCCAATAAGAAAGTAGAGCAGTTGCCCATTTCAAATGCAAATGTGGCCGATTTTATCAGCGCATTTCCTAATAATTTAACGGTTGAAGCAGGCGTTTCGTATGAATTATATTTTCAAGTTATTGATAATGATGAAGTTAATAAGTATAAATCGGTGCGTAGTGATGTTTTTAGTTATAGAAAACGCACCAAAGAGGAAGAGGTGACGAAGCAATTAAATTCACAAAGCGAATCGATTAAAGATTTGAATAATTCCATTAAAAAGTTTGATGAACAGGATAAACAACTGGAAGAACTTTCTAAAACGCAAAAGGAAAAATCGCAGCTTAATTTTAATGATAAAAAGAAATTGGAATCGTTCTTAAAACGTCAGGAGCAGCAAGATGAATTGATGAAGAATTTCAACAAAAAGCTAAAAGATAATTTGGAGAATTTTGAAAAGGAAATACTAGAAGATCCGCTAAAGGAAGGTTTGAAAGAGCGCTTAAAACAAAATGAGGAAAAGCTAAAACAAGACGAAAAATTATTGGACGAATTACAAAAACTGCAAAATAAAATAAACAAAGAGGAGCTTACCCAACGACTTGACGAGTTAGCAAAACAAAACAAAAACAAAAAACGCAGTTTGGAGCAGTTGTTAGAATTAACAAAGCGTTTTTATGTTGAAAAAAAGCTAGATAAGCTTAAAGACGATTTATCTAAACTTGCCAACGAGCAGGAAAAATTATCCAATCAATCGGAGGAAAAGAACACTAAGAATCAGCAAGAAGAGTTAAACATGGCTTTTGAAGAGTTCAAAAAACAGTTAGATGCGTTGAAGAAAGAAGGTGCAGCCTTAAAAAAACCTATTGGCGTGCCACAAGATAAGCTAGAGGAAAACGATATTCAAAAAGAACAACAAAAAGCAACCGAAGCTTTGAAAAACAATGAGCAATCACAGGATGCGCAACAAAAGCAACAACTACAAAAGAATGCCCAAAATAGTCAAAAGAAAGCGGCCAGCAAAATGAAGTCGTTAAGCGAACAAATGCAACGCGCTATGCAAGAAGGCGGTGGTCAGCAAATGCAAGAAGATGTTGAAATGTTGCGGCAAATTCTCGATAATTTATTGCTTTTTTCATTCGAGCAGGAAGCACTCATGAAACAATTTGGCTCAGTTGAAGAAAGCCACAATAAGTTTGCCTCGTTTTTAAAAAAACAAAACAGTTTACGCGAGCATTTTGAGCATGTGGACGATAGCTTATTTGCCTTGTCGCTACGCCAACCAAAATTATCTGAGGAAGTCAATAGACAAATCACCGAGGTTTATTATAATATAGATAAAGCCTTATCTAATTTTTCCGAAAACCAATTATATCAGGGCATTTCAAACCAACAATTTACAATAACTGCAGCGAATAATTTGGCAAATTTCCTAAGCGACGTGTTAGATAACATGCAAGAAAACCTTAGCATGTCTAAAGGTAAAGGTGGTAGCGGCGACATGCAATTGCCAGACATTATTATGAGCCAAGAAGAATTGAACAAGATGATGGAAGAAGGCATAAAGAAAGGTGATAACGGGAAACCTAAAGATGGAGAGGGCAAAAAGGAAGGTGAGAAAGGTGAAGGCGAAAAGAATGGAAACGGCAATAAAAATGGCAATCAAAACAATGCTAACAACCAAGGCACTAAAGAAGATTTGAATGGATTATTATATCAAATTTACCAACAACAACAAGAGCTTCGCAATGCCTTGCAAGACAAACTCGCTAAAGAAGGCAAGAGCGCAACGGGTGATGCTCTGGTAAAAAAAATGGAACAAATAGAGTTGGATTTACTAAACAAAGGCTTCACAGACCAAACATTACAAAAAATGTTGGATTTAAAACATCAATTGCTCAAACTGGAAAACGCCAGCTTTCAACAGGGTCAGGACAGCAAACGCGAATCTAAAAGTAATACTAATGATTTCAACAATGCTTCAACGAGCCAAATCCCTAACGCAAAACAATATTTCAACACCACCGAAATCTTGAACAAACAAACATTACCTTTGCAGCCCATTTACAAAACCAAAGTGCAAACGTATTTTAAACAGAACAATGATTAATTTCAACTACGAAACCAATTTTTCACTTCCCGATGAATCCCGTTTAAACAACTGGATTATTAATGTTATTTCAGAAGAAGGCTGTATTCTCGATGAAATCAATTATATTTTTTGTGATGATGCTTTTTTATTAAAATTGAATGTTGAATATCTAAACCATGATACATTAACGGACATTATTAGTTTTGATAATTCTATCGGAAAAATTATACAAGGCGATATTTTTATATCTGTTGAAAGAGTAGCAGATAATGCTAAAGATTTCAATGTGTCTCTGCAAGAGGAATTGCATCGGGTTATGGTTCATGGTGTTCTGCATTTCTGTGGATACAAGGATAAATCTGAAAGCGAATCGTTGTTAATGCGACAAAAAGAAAATCACTATATAAAACAACTTGCTTGATTTTTGGTAAATCGCCGTATATTTGCAAACTCAAATTTTAAAATAGCCATTGTTCCACGTGGAACAATAAAAAATTAGCCTATGTTTAATGAAGTGTATGATGTAATTGTGGTTGGTGCTGGTCACGCAGGAAGTGAAGCTGCTGCTGCTGCTGCCAATATGGGCAGTAAAACATTGCTTGTTACCATGAATCTGCAAAATATTGCTCAAATGTCCTGTAATCCAGCCATGGGAGGTATTGCGAAAGGGCAGATTGTGCGCGAAATAGATGCGCTTGGTGGTTACAGCGGTATTGTTTCCGATACATCGGCCATCCAGTTTAAAATGCTTAATAAATCGAAAGGGCCTGCCATGTGGAGCCCCAGGGTGCAAAGTGACCGAATGCGTTTTGCAGAAGACTGGCGCTTGATGCTGGAACGTACCCCAAATCTGGACTTTTACCAAGAAATGGTGTCTGGGTTGTTAATGGATAAGCATAAAGTAGTAGGCGTAAAAACCTCATTAGGTGTTGAGATAAAAGGTAAAACCGTGGTGCTAACCAACGGTACTTTTTTAAATGGCCTAATCCATATAGGAAATAAAAATTTTGGCGGCGGTAGAGCAGGCGAAAAGGCTGCCACAGGAATTACGGAGCAGCTTGTGAGTTTAGGTTTTGAATCGGGAAGAATGAAAACCGGCACTCCACCACGCGTTGATGGCCGTTCGTTGGATTATTCAAAAATGATTGAACAACCCGGTGATGAAAACCCTGAGAAATTCTCTTATTTAGATATTACCAAACCATTGCAACATCAGCGTTCTTGCCACATGACCTATACCAGCGAGTTGGTTCACGATTTGCTACGTGAAGGTTTTGATAGATCGCCCATGTTTAACGGTCGCATTAAAAGTTTAGGGCCTCGTTATTGTCCTTCCATAGAAGATAAAATCAATCGCTTTGCAGATAAAGATAGGCACCAATTATTTATAGAACCTGAAGGCTGGAATACCTGTGAAGTATATGTAAATGGTTTTTCAACTTCTTTGCCAGAAGATGTTCAATTTAAAGCTTTGCGTTCTGTTGTAGGTTTTGAAAACGTGAAATTTTTTAGGCCTGGTTATGCTATTGAATACGATTATTTTCCACCAACACAATTAAAACATACCTTAGAAACCAAGTTGGTTGTCGGGCTGTTTTTTGCTGGACAAATTAACGGTACAACGGGTTATGAAGAAGCGGCATCGCAAGGGTTGATGGCGGGTATTAACGCAAGTTTAAAAGTTCAAGAAAAGGAACCATTTGTTTTAAAAAGGGATGAGGCGTATATAGGCGTTTTAATTGATGACTTGATTACGAAAGGTACCGAAGAACCCTATCGCATGTTTACTTCTAGGGCCGAATATAGAACCTTGCTGCGTCAAGATAATGCCGATTTACGTTTAACGCCTAAAGGTTTTGAGCTGGGTTTGGCAAGTGAAAAGCGCTTGCGTAGAATGGAGGAAAAACATGAAGCAGCAGAAAAATTTGTTCAATTTTTCGCTGAAACAAGTGTGAAGCCAGAAGATGTAAATCCTATTTTAGAAGTTAAGGAATCGTCGTTAATTCGACAATCCGATAAGATGTTTAAAATCTTTTCACGACCAAATATTACCATTGATGACATGCGTAAAATTGATGAGGTAGATGGCTATATTAAAGCAAATAATTTAGACACGGAAATTATTGAGCAAGCCGAAATCCAAATAAAATATTCAGGTTATATTTCAAAAGAAAAGAACAATGCCGATAAATTGAGCCGTTTGGAATATGTGAAAATACCAGCCAATTTCGATTATTCACAAATCAAATCCATGAGTATTGAAGCGCGCCAAAAACTTGAAAAAGTACAACCGGTTACCGTATCACAAGCATCCCGAATTAGCGGCGTATCGCCAAACGATATTTCAGTTTTGTTAGTGTATATGGGGCGCTGAGCATGTTAAAAACAGAAATATTTTAAAGTTGTTTTTAAAAAACGTTCCACGTGGAACGTCAAAATTTCAACTAAAAGCAGTACAAATATCAAGGTGCAAATGAAGTCCTCAAGTAACGCAGAGTCTGTCGAAGCGCATAAAAGAACAGACTTACAGAAAATAAATTTGCGAATTCGCGGTAAATAAAATAGTAGTGGCAAATAAAACCGAAAATAATATCCGTTTAAAAGTAAAAGATCATTCCGTTTCAGGGGAGGTTTTCGAATTGATTCAAAACAAAGCATTCGGTTTTCTTGAAACCTTCCCGCAACCTTCGCCAGAAAAATTGCCCGAGTATTACAAAAGCGACGATTATATTTCGCATACCGATTCTAAAAGAAATCTTTTTGAAAAAGTTTACCATTTGGTAAAAAAATTTTCATTAGCGCAAAAACTAAAATTAATAAACGCCTGTGGCTCTTCAGAAAAAAAACTGTTAGATATAGGCTGTGGTACAGGCGATTTTTTAAAAATAGCCCAAGATAACCAATGGCAAATTTTTGGTATTGAACCCAACGCGCAAGCTAGAACGATTGCAAACTATAAAACGGGCAATCGTGTTTTTGATACGGAAGCCCTTTCTAAATTTCAACCAGAAAGTTTTGATGTTATCACGCTTTGGCATGTTTTGGAACATTTGCCCAATTTGGAACAACAAATACAAATTTTTAAAAAAGCATTAAAAAAAGACGGTACTTTAATAATTGCAGTACCCAACCACGGTAGTTTTGACGCAAAACATTACAGACAGTTTTGGGCTGCTTATGATGTGCCTAGGCATTTATGGCATTTTAATAAAACATCTATTTCTAACTTATTTTCAAAAGTTTCAATGATTGTTATAAAAACCAAGCCCATGTTTTTTGATGCGTTTTATGTGAGCTTGCTTTCAGAAAAGTACAAATCGGGTACCATGCATTTTTTTAGGGCTTTTTATATTGCGTTGGTTTCAAATTTAAAAGCCTTGGTATCCAATGAGGCTTCTTCACTCATTTTCATTCTAAAAAACCATTAAAATTCAATTTTAAGGCTTTTAAGGCGTTTTTGAGCCATTAAATAAGCAATTACACCATTGTTTTGTTAAAAGGGATTATAAGCGTTTTAATGAAGTGGTTTTTTATAAATATGAACTATCAATTATGTTGTTTGCAATAGATTTTGACTATCTATTAAAATCGAACGGAATTCTACTTTAAATTAAGGTTTACTTTACTACTTTTGTTCGAGTTATTAAAATAAAACAGATGAAAAATATTTTTTATGTTGCAGTAGTGATGTTGGCATTTACTGCATGCCAAAAACAAGCAAAAATTGGATTTGTAGATAACGGCACCGTTATAAACGATTATCAAGAGAAAAAGGACATTGAGACCAAATTCCAAGCAAAGGATGAAGCTTTTAGAAAAAAAGCCGATAGCATTGGTAAATCTTTTCAATTTGAAGTACAAGAAACCCAGTTAACGGCCCAAAAATCGTCGCAAGCAAAAGCGCAGGAGTTGATGGGTGGTTTGCAACAAAAGCAGCAAATGTTGCAACAAAAAATGCAAATGGAACAACAACAATTGCAACAAGAATTCCAAACCGAAGTTGATTCTGTTATTAGCAAGGTAAAAAAATACGTGAAGGATTACGGCAAAAAAAATGGTTACACCTTTATTTTGGGCACCAGTGATGCTGCTGCAACCGTAATGTACGGCACCGAGGAAAACGATTTAACAAAAACTATTTTAGAAGCTTTAAACAAGGAATATAAAAAATAGAGCAATTATCTAATTGAAATAAAAAAACCTAAAACGATTAATTTTAGGTTTTTTTATGCCTTTAAGTGGGCTTATTTTTTATGCAACAACCGCGTTAACCTAATAGACAAATCGGTAAGGATAATTTTAGAGTTTCCGTTGCGCTCAATATGGTAAATGGCATCTTGAAGCGCGTCGTTTATTTCTAAAATGTTGTTGCCATGCACAAAAGGGGCGAATTTTTCAAGTTTAAATGTATCTGTTTTTGGCTCTAAATACACCAATGGGCTAGCGTTGTAGTTAAGCATTAGGGCTTGCCTAAAAAAGTCAAGGCAAAACTGCAAAAACTGCTTTTGGGTTTCGCGCCCAGTTTTGGATATATCATCGCTCCATGAAATTAAATCGTGTATCGCCGCTTTGTTTCCCTTCGCTTTAAAGGCACTCCGAATCCAGAAAATAAACCATTCCTCAAATTGCATATCTTCAGAATCGTGGTACACCAAATCGCAAGCTTTATTGTAGTTACCATTGGCTTGGTGCGCTATTTTTGTAGCCACCAAGGTCTCTAAGCTGTAATTTTTAATCAATGCCTCCTTAATAACGTTTTCTGCCAAAGGTGGAAAGGTCAACACCTGGCAACGCGAGCGAATGGTGCCAATAATCTGTTCCTCATCTTCAGCAACCAATATAAAAACCGTTTTATTGGGCGGCTCTTCAATAAGTTTCAACAGTTTGTTGGCGCAGGCGGTGTTCATCTTTTCGGCCATCCAAATAAGCATTACTTTATATCCGCCCTCGTAAGCTTTTAACGATAAGGCTTTTACAATTTCCTGGGCCTCATCAACTCCAATTTGGCCCTGTTTGTTATCAACCCCAAGAAACTTGTACCAATCAAACAAATTGCCGTAAGGTTGTTCTTTTAAAAGTTGGCGCCATTCCTCCAAATAATTGCTAGAGACGGGGTGGCTTTTAGCCTTATCGCTCGTGGTTACAGGAAACGCAAAATGCAAATCGGGATGTGAAAAACTGTTGAATTTTAGGTTACAAGCCTCATTTCCAGTACGGTTTTCCCCGTTTTGGTTTTGGCACAAAATATACTGCGCGTATGCTATGGCCGTGGGCAAGGTGCCGCTACCTTCTGGCCCCACAAACAATTGCGCATGCGGAATCCTACCATTATCAACACTTTGAGTTAAATGGTTTTTAAGGTGTTCCTGTCCTAAAATATCAGAAAATAGCATTGAACAAACCTACACAATTTTTGGCAGATGTTAAAACACAAAATAGCCTATATTTGGGCGTTACCTTTATCCTGAAACAAGTTCAGGAACCAGGTCGGGCTTTACGTTGCAATCTTTTTAAAAAGCGCCTTTGCTGCCCTGTGCTTGCTGCCCATTTGCCCATTTTCGGTTTTAAACCTAATAACTGCCCATTTTATTTTTTAAAAAGGATTTCCACTGCAATCCCTAACGCGCCTGTTTGCAAGCGTCGTTTTAAGCCAAAAGGGATGGTTGTTAAAAAAAACTTCAAGCTATATCGTTTTCGTGCAAAAACAGGTTTTGCAGCTATTTTTAATTACTTACTTTTGTAAATCAAATACTTAAAAATAATATCTGTATATAATGAAAACTCTTAACGATTTTAATTTCAAAAACAAAAAAGCATTAATCCGTGTGGACTTCAACGTGCCTTTAAACGAAAACTTTGAAGTAACCGACGATACCCGAATCGTATCGGCTAAACCAACCATCATCAAAATTTTAGAAGATGGCGGAAGCTGTATCTTAATGTCGCACTTGGGGCGCCCAAAAGGTTTTCAAGACCAATTTTCATTGCGCCATATCTTAAAAAAAGTAGAAGATGTTTTAGGTGTTGAAGTTAAATTTGTTGCCGATTGTATTGGCGAAAAGGCCGAAGAAGCTGCCGCAAACCTAAAACCCGGTGAAGTTTTATTGCTTGAAAACCTGCGTTTTTATAAAGAAGAAGAAGCGGGTGATGAAGCATTTTCACAAAAATTGGCAACACTAGGCGATATATATGTAAACGATGCTTTTGGTACCGCGCACCGTGCACATGCTTCAACCACGATTGTAGCACAGTTTTTCCCAAATAGCAAATGCTTTGGTTTCTTATTGGCACAGGAAATTGAAAGCATCAATAAAGTACTTAAAGATGGCGAAAAACCCGTGTTGGCAGTACTTGGTGGGGCAAAAGTGTCTTCAAAAATTACCATTATTGAAAATATTTTAGATGCCGTAGATCATTTAATTATAGGCGGCGGTATGTCTTTCACATTTATCAAAGCCCAAGGTGGAAAAATAGGAAATTCTATCTGTGAGGACGATAAACAGGAACTCGCCCTAGAAATATTGAGAAAAGCAAAAGCAAAAAATGTTCAAGTGCACATTCCCGTTGATGTTATTGCTGCCGATGCGTTTAGCAACGATGCCAATACGCAAGTAGTTGCTATTAATAACATTCCCGATGGTTGGGAAGGTGTTGATGCGGGACCAAAGTCATTAAAAATGTTCCACGATGTGGTGATGCAATGTAAAACCATTCTTTGGAATGGCCCGTTGGGCGTTTTTGAAATGGAAAGTTTTGCAAAAGGAACCATCGCATTGGGCAACTCCATAGCCGAAGCTACAAAAAATGGCGCTTTTTCACTGGTTGGTGGTGGCGACTCGGTTGCGGCCGTAAAGCAATTTGGTTTTGAGGATAAAGTAAGTTATGTAAGTACAGGTGGAGGTGCCATGCTAGAAAGTCTGGAAGGTATTGTGCTACCCGGCATTGCTGCAATTATGGAATAAATGCAAGATAAAACGTTTGTTTCTATCGATTAAAAGCCACAAAGTGCGTTAAAAAAGTCATTTTAACGCACTTTAGTTTTTATTTTAAATCAAAAAATACGATTTTAGCCGTTACATCGTTCAATAACCAAATGAATTGATTTTATGGCTTTTCGATTTTTTATTACAATATTACTTTTCAACCTCGGGTTATGTTATTCCCAAACACAAGGTGTAGCACCCGCAATTAGTTTAAAAAAACCTGCTTCTAAGCAATTTCAAACCCCAAAGGATAGCCTGTTAATAGAAAAAGTAGAGGACAACTTTTATGCAGCCGATTTAGACCAACAATGGCTTGAAGAATTATATAGTAACTCACTATACGACACCGTTTATAATGCCATAGCCGATATTAAATTTGATGAGATTGAATATCCGGAGCTTTCAACCGAAGTATTAAAATCGCGGTTAGCAGAACTAAGTTCAAAAACACCTTTTAACGTAGAGTATAACCCTGGTTTAGAAAGCGTTATCAAATCGTATTTGAAAAACAGGCGTGAAACCATGCAAAGGCTTATCAATTTGAGCGCTTTTTATTTTCCGCTTTTTGAACGTGAACTGGACAACCACGATCTGCCACTGGAAATAAAATATCTGGCCATTGTGGAATCGGCTTTAAAGCCTAGGGCCAAATCGCGCGTTGGCGCAACGGGCTTATGGCAATTTATGTATGGTACCGGTAAAATGTACGGTCTTGATGTATCCAGTTATGTCGATGAACGCAGCGACCCCATAAAATCTACCGAGGCGGCCGCAAAGTATTTATCGAAACTTTACGAAATTTTCGGCGATTGGGATTTGGCCTTGGCAGCCTATAATTCAGGCCCCGGTAACGTTACAAAGGCCATACGCCGCTCGGGAGGTTATCAAAACTATTGGAATATCAGGGGGCATTTACCACGCGAAACAGCCGGTTATTTGCCCGCCTTTTTAGCGACCATGTATATTTTTGAATATGCTGAAGAACACGGTTTTAAAAAACCAAAACCAGAAGTAGCCTATTTTGAAACCGATACCATTCATGTTAAGCAGATGATTACGCTCGATCAGGTTTCAGAATTTACAGGTGTTGCTATGGAAGAACTTCAATTTTTAAACCCTTCATACAAATTGGATATCATTCCTTTTGTAAAGGATAAAAACTATACCCTTAGGTTGCCCAGGCCCGTTATTGGCGATTTTATAACCAACGAAAGCCAGATTTATGCGTTTGCCCAAGAAGAATTTGACAAGCGCGAAAAACCATTGCCACAGTTTTTTGAACCCGATAGTAAAATAACCTACAAAGTAAGATCGGGCGATTTTTTAGGAAGTGTGGCAAGAAAATACAGTGTTCGCGTTAGCGATATTAAAAAGTGGAACGGGTTGCGAAGCAATAATATTAAAATTGGGCAACGCTTAACCATCTATCCTAAAAATGCACAAATTGCCGCTAGAAACAAAGTGGCGTCTTCAACAAAAAGCATCATTTCCAGTAACACCATCCTATATGTGGTGCGCAGTGGCGACTCGCTTTGGAGCATCTCACAAAAATTTCCTGGAGTTTCTGTCCAAAATATTAAAGATTGGAACGATATTAGTGGTACTAAATTAAGAACGGGAATGAAACTTAAAATTTCTAAAGGTTAATTCCCTTAAATTTAATTTTAATTGCTGAAATATCTTAACTTTAAAGTTTTAAAGCTTTACTGTTATAGGGTATGGCATGATACCAGTAAAAACTAATACTTTTAAACAGATGAAAACACATCTTTTGGCGCTTGTAGCATTACTTGTAATGGCTTCTTGTAAAGACAAACCCTCCAATCAAAAAATCCTTTTAGATTCTTCGGGCAACATTAACAGCGTTTCAGTTGTGATAAATAATGAACTATGGGCCGGAAGCGTAGGAGATGCCATTAGAAACGTATTGGCATCGCCCATTTACGGCTTGCCCCAAGATGAGCCCATGTTTACCATCAACCAAATTCCGCCATCGGTATTTTCCGGGTTCGCCACCAAAAACAGAACCGTTTTAATGATAGAAACCAATAAGGAAGCAGGCATGGAAATAGCCAATAACGTATATGCACAGCCCCAAAAAGTGATTGTGGTTTCCGGAAAATCAAAACAAGAGATTATAGGTATTTTAAACGATAATGCCTCAAAAATAACGGCTACCATTAGAAATGAGGAGATAGCCGAAAGATTGCGCCAAATGAGCAAATCGCCCCATAACTATAAATCCATTGAAAAAAAATTAGGCCTCACCATTCAATTTCCATCGGCTTACCGAATTGCAAAAGAAAGCGATCATTTTTATTGGATACGAAAGGATATCACCACCGGAACCACCAATTTAATGTTGTTCACGGTGCCTTATTCTGCCATTACCCGAAACGATAGTTTGGCAAGCCAAATAATACGATTAAGGGACTCTATTGGAAAAGCTTACATTCGGGGTAGGCAAGACGGGGAAATTAAGGCAAATGGCGAAAAAATAGCCTCGTACATGACAACCGAAATGGCTTATTCGCCGTTTGTGTTTGAAACCATTATAAACAACAAGCCAACCATTGAAACGAAAGGCATTTGGGATTTGAAGGAAGATTTTATGGGCGGGCCTTTTATCAATTACGCCATTGAAGATAAAATAAACAAGCGTTGGGTTATTGCCGAAGGTTTTGCTTTTGCGCCCTCGGTAGAAAAACGCGATTACATGCTAGAGCTTGAAGCCATTATTAGAACCATTAAAATAGATTAGTAAGGTTAGGCAATGCCGTTTAAAAGTTGGTCCAGTACAAACTCTACACCTTCATCTGCATTGCTTTTGGTTTCAAATCGGGCTATTTTTTTCACTTCGGCGTGTGCATTGGCCATGGCATAGCTAAAATCGGCCAGTACTAACATTTGCAAATCGTTGTTGTAATCGCCAAAAACCATGGTTTCTTCCTTGGTTATTCCCAATTTTTCTTGGAGGATGTTTAAAGCATAGCCCTTATTGGCATCACGATGTGAAATATCCAACCAATTTTGCCCTGAAACAATAACTTGCATATCGGTTTTCAATTCTGTAATATGCGGCAGTATGTGTTTTTCTGAACATTCAAAATGATACACCGCAATTTTCAAGAAGTCGTCGTTTGTAACCGTGGTTAAATCTTCAACAATGGTATATTTTGAATAATATTTTTCAAATTTTGCGATAAAATCAGGGTTTGTGGTTTCAATATAGGCCGATTTTCGCCCACATAAAACAATAAAAACAGCATCAATGCTACGCAAGGCACCAATGGCTTTTGCAATATTTTCGGAAGACAGCTTCAACAAAACATCGGTATTATTATCAAACTTCAAAATGCCGCCATTTTCAGCAATAATGGAAATATCCTCTTGTATAAGCTCCAATTTATCGACAATACTTTGGTATTGGCGCCCACTGGCTGCCACAAAATGGATATTCCGTTTTTTTAATTCGGAAAATTGATTTAAAAAACGCGAGCTTACTTCGTTATTTGGGTTTAGCAAGGTGCCATCCATATCGGTTACCACCAGTTTTACTTTTTTAAAATCCATAGCAAATATTTAACCGCAAAAATACCATTCTTAATTTTAATTTGGTACTTATTAACAGTTCTGTATGTGGTTAAAAGCAATTATTTTTTTCGCTAAATTTTTTATCCTTAATTTGATACGTGTAATTTTGTAAATTGCATTAAATTTTATTCATACACCTTACTATATGGTTACCTTAAAACAATTGGCAAAAGAGTTGAATGTTTCTATTTCCACGGTTTCTAAAGCGCTTAACAACAGCGAGGAAATAGGGGAGGAAACCATTAAACGTGTTAAGGAACTGGCCGCATTATACCAGTATAAACCCAACAAGGTGGCATTAAGCTTAAAGCAAAACAAAACCAAGACCATTGGTGTTATTATCCCTGATATTTTAAACCATTTTTTGGCAAAGGTACTTTTTGGTATTGAAAGGGAAGCCGTGAAATATGGCTATAACATTATTACCTGCATCTCCAACGAGTCGTTGGAACAAGAAAAGGAAGGGCTTAGGTTGTTGGCAAATGGCAGTGTGGACGGGTTTATTTTGTCGGTTGCTGAAGAAACCCAAGAAAAAAAGGAAATAGAGCATTTTAAAAGAACCATTAGCCAAGGGCTTCCTATTGTGATGTTTGATAGGGTGGCGCATGATGTTTTATGCGATAAAGTGATTGTAGATGATTATGATGCCACGTACAATGCTACTAAAAGTTTGTTGCAAGAAAAACGGAAAAACATTGTATTTATAACCAGCATCGATGGGTTGAGCGTTGGTAAATTAAGGGAACGCGGCTATACCAAAGCCATTCTGGAAAACAATGGCAACCAGCCCATGGTTTTGAAAATCAAGAAGAAAGACGATCAGCAAAAAAAAATCATGTCGTTTTTTAAGAAGAACAAGAACATTGATGGCGTTATTGCTGCCGATAGTTCCTCGGGTATCATAGCCATAAATACCGCAATAAAGCTAGGGCTTAAAGTGCCAAAGGATATATCGGTAATTGGTTTTGCCAGCAAGTCCGATTCCTACCATACCATTCCCCAATTAACAACCATTAGGCAACACGCCAAGGAAATTGGCGCCCAGGCCGCCCAAATGCTTATCAATAGACTTCAAAATAAACCGGTTGAAGAAGATGTGAAGACCAAAATTGTAAAAACCAGTTTGATAAAAAGCAAATCCACTTTATAGTATAAAGTGGTTCAATAATCGATAAAAATACACTTTATCGATTAAAATAAGCGCTTTATCGATTATATTTCTTTAGCTAATCTGCTTTATTCTATATTTGCTATCCTTAAAAAGCGCATTTTCCCTCTGCTGTTTAAGAATCTAATCCATTTTTTTTGACCTCAAGGTCATATTCCCTCAAAACAAAAAAAGTAATAAAATCTGTGTGCTTCGTTGCGTTCGATTTTAAAGTTAATTATCCATTTTTTTCCCTCAAAACCAAGACTTTCAATTTAAGTCTTACAAATTAGTTTATTAACATTTTGAAGAAAAAATAATTAACCTTAAAATCAAATATTATGAAAGCCCTAAAAATTACCTTAATTGTAGCACTATTTTTTACCGCATTAACATCTTGCACAAAACAAGACTTGAATGAAGACGACGTATTAGCGTCTCCAGAAACACAAACCACGGTTTATATAGGCGGTGACATTGACCAATAGAAAACAATTATTTGTTAGATAATATAAAAGCTCTCTACCATGTTGGTAAAGAGCTTTTTTTATTAAGAAATTATAAATACTTTTGAAGGAATCCGTAATACTCCTTCTCGTTGAAATTAAAATTAGTTTTTATACTGGTTTTTATGTTTTTAAACCACGCGTTTGGTCAAAAAAACAGCGATTTAAAAAAAATCGACTCGTTAAAGCAAACCTTGGCGAACATGAAACAGCTAGATTCCTCATACGTTGCCAATACCCAATATACCATTGCCGAATATTACAGGAAATCGACACCATTAACCGATAGCGCTTTTTATTATTACCATAATGCCGAAAAAATATTTAAGCTTATAAATGCTAAATATGAATTGGCCTTAACGCTGTACGGTATTGCCGTAATGCAAAAAAATGAAAAGGATTTTGTTGGAAGTGAGGTGAATTGCTTCGAGTCGTTAGCATTGTTGTCCGATTTAAAGGAAACCAACGATATAATTGAAAGAAAATCGTTTGTATATAACAATTTGGGCATTATTTTTAAAGAACTGGATAACTTTGAAGCATCTATTTCATACCATAAAAAAGCACTAGAGCTTAAAGAAAGGTTAAAAGGCGATAACATTGAGAGCATCAATATTTCAAACAATAACATAGCCAACGTTTATAAAAGCGCAAAAAAATACGATTTGGCCATTGAATACTACAATAAAATTTTACTGGATAAAAAATTCATAAAAAAATACCGAAGTATCTATGCATTGGTGTTGGATAATTATGCCCACACCTTGTTTGTAACAAAACAGCCAGATAAGCTGCCAGAGCTTTACTTTGAGGCATTGCGAATAAGCGACAGCATAAATTACAGAGGTTACAATTCCATCATCATCAATCAGCATTTAGCTGAATATTTCAACGAAAATGGTAAAAAAGAATTAGCAAAGTACTACGCCTATACCGCTAAAAATATTTCGGAAAAATACCATAACGACGATTTACTGAAGTCGCTCTTTATCCTTTCAAAAGTTGAAGAAGGCGATATTGCCATCAACTTTTTAAACGACTATATAAAGTTGAACGATAGTTTGCAAAAAAACGAGCGCAACATACGAAACAAATTCGCGAGAATACGTTTTGAAACCAACCAAATTCAAAAAGAGAATATCCAGTTTGCCAAAGAACGCTCGTGGCTTTTCATCCTTTCGGTGGTTTTAATTATTGCTTCTTTTCTTTTATATTTGGTTATTACACAGCGCAATAAAAATAAGGAATTACAATTTATCCAGGCCCAACAGGAAACCAATGAAGAAATCTATAATTTGATGCTTTCGCAGAATGAGAAAATTGAAGAAGCCCGAACCTTAGAGAAAAAACGCGTATCGCAAGAACTGCACGATGGCGTTTTGGGCCGATTATTTGGTGCCCGTTTAAGTTTGGACAGCCTAAACATGAACAATACCATGGAAGCCATACAAACAAGAAGCCAATATATTAGCGAACTAAAAACCATTGAGGACGATATTAGAAAAGTGTCGCACGAGTTGAATACCGATTTTGTTTCGGGCGCAGGCTTTATCGACATTATCAAAACATTGGTAGTTACCCAAACCGATGTTTATAAACTTGCCTACAAACTAGAGCAAACAAACGAGATAAATTGGGACGAAGTTTCCAACAAAAAGAAAATACATATTTACAGGATTATTCAAGAAACCCTACACAACATATACAAGCACGCCCATGCAACACAAGTAACCATCGATTTTAAACTAATTGGGTCAACCATTGTCCTTACCATCATCGACGATGGTGCAGGTTTCGAGGTAACAAAGGCAAAATCGGGTATTGGATTAAAAAACATGCACTCACGAATTAACGAAATAAACGGCGCTATTCATATAAATTCCATAAAAAACAAGGGTACAACCGTATCCATAGAAATACCAATAACCTAACAACCCAACCAATGACCCAACACATTAAAATCTTAATGATTGATGATCACCCTATGATTATCGAAGGCTATCAAAACACCCTGCGCTTCACAAAAAAGGAACATCAGGTTTTAGAAATTGATGTAGCAAACAATTGCGATGAAGCCATACATTTAATGGATAAATCGGTTGAAAAAAAAACGCCTTACAACGTATTATTTGTCGATATAAGCTTACCGCCCTCGGCCGATGGGCTCATGACCTCCGGCGAAGATTTAGCCGCTTACGCGCGTACCGTGCTACCATTGGCAAAAATCATCATTTTAACCATGTTCAATGAATCCTTTAGGATATTTAATATCATAAAAACCATTAAACCAGAAGGGTTTTTAATAAAAAGCGATTTAACCTCTAGTGAATTGGCAAGTGCGTTTCAAGCCATATTGAACAACCCGCCATTTTACAGTGGTACCGTAAACAGTTACTTAAAAAAGGCCAGCAAAAGCGATATTATCATTGATGATAAAAACAGAAAGATCCTTCATTTATTATCGCAAGGCGTAAAAACAAAAAACCTTGCAGCCCATTTAAACATGTCGTTAAGCGGGGTTGAAAAACGCAAAAAGCAATTAAGGGATATTTTTGATGTGCAAGACGGACAGGATGAAACTTTATTGAACGCCGCAAAAAGCAAGGGATTTGTATAGTATGCAAGTAAATTCTTAAAAGAAATTGGGTTTTTAAATTTTTTTAATTTTTTTAAATCGCCGCTTTTGCCCATTATACTTAGTGTTTCCAAAAAATTTTAAATCCAATTACGGGTTTCCCGCAGTTCCGATAATTTAGTATTGTTTATCTTTGTAGTGTCAACACTTCAAAAAATTAGTAATCCCTCAATTTTTTTGTTGATAATAGCAATTTACATAACCCTATGGAGGTGAGAGACCCATAGGGTTTCTTCTTTTTAAAAAGAATTTTATTCACAAATGGATTGAAAAAATGAAAGCGCGCTGAAAATAAAAACCAAAAAAAGCGTACTTTTCGGGTTTAGTTTTACATGATGAAGCAAATTTGTGTTTTTATAATCGTTTTAACGCTTACGTCCTGCGAGTACTTCAATGTAAAAAAAACATCTTCCGATGCTATTTTAAATGAAGAACTGCAAACCTTTAACTGGAATGAGGTTGATGTATATCCCTCTTTTTCAACATGCGATGCATTGGAGCTGAAATCTGAAAAAACGGCCTGTTTCAATCAGGTTTTAACAACCCATATTTTAGAATATCTTCAAAAAGTACCCATTACGGTAACCCATGATGTAACCGATACCATAAACTTAAAATTTCAAGTATCTGAAACAGGTACGTTATCGCTTTTAAATATCGAAGTTGATAGTTTGGTTACCCGTGAAATACCCAATATTAAAGCCTTAATCCATTCAAGTTTAGATTCGTTGCCCAAAGTATATCCTGCCATAAAACGCGGGCAACAGGTAAAAACCGAATTTGAACTGCCCATTATTGTACACGCCAATTAATGCTACTTTTTAAACCTTCGGCCTTTCCACTGGTAGCTTGAAAATAACGACCAACAAGCAACGTAAACACTAAAAACGGGATAGACCATAAAACCCAATAGATAATGCCTTAAAACGCTTTTTTGATTGAAAAATACGGCCGATTTATAGATTAAAAGGAAATCGATACTGCATTTTATAAAGAGTGAAAAAATGAGGGTTCTCAAATTTAAAGCACCCAATACCAAAAGTAAAACCAATGCCAAAACAAGGGCATTTTCAAGTAGTACCACAAGGCCCGCACATTTACCAAAACAATTATCATAAGCACTTGTTTTTGATGCCCAACGTTTACGCTGGTTTATAAGTTGTGCCCATGTTGGTTGCGCTTTTGTTAGCACGATACTGTGTTCGCATTTTAAATAATGCACGTGTTTTGGGTGTTTTTTAACGGCCTTTTCAAGCAGAAATACATCATCGCCACTAGCGGTTTGGGCGTTGCCATCAAACCCGTTCACTTCTATAAAAAGTGATTTTTTATACCCAAAGTTGGCGCCATTGCACAAAAACGGTTTTTTTATACCAAAACCGCCCATGGTAGCGCCTTGTAAACTTAAAAAATCCAGCAACTGAAACCGATTTAAAAAGCGGTTTGCCTCAATGTAAGTTACAGGTGCGACGATGCAATGAGTGTTGTTTTTTTGAATGAATTCATCAAAACCTTCAAGCCAATGGTTTGGTAAAACACAATCGGCATCGGTGGTAATAATCCAGTCGTTTGTTGCGTGTTTAATGGCTGTTGTTATGGCATCCTTTTTCGGTGAATTAGTTTTCCGTTCATTCAAAACAACTTTGAAGTAAACATGACTTTCGGTTGTAGATTTTTCGATTAATCCAACCGAATCATCATCCGAATCATCATCCACAAAAATAATTTCAAACAAATCTTTGGGGTAGTTTAAAGCATGAATCGATGTTAGTAAAGCCGGTAAATTTCCAGCTTCATTCCGAAAAGGGACAATAACCGAAAACCGTGTTTTTGAAGGTGTTTTTTCAAGTTTAAACGTTTTTACCCTTTCAAAACCAAAAGCAAAACTTCCAATTAAAAGCAGATACATTAAGGTAATTACGATGCTTGTTGTAATCATGAGTTGGTTTCGGGTAAATTAAACTTCAAAACAAAATAGCTTCCAAAAACACTAGGAATTACAAAATTAAACACCCACATAAGCGTAACAATGCATAAAACAGTTACGGCATTTACGCCCATAAAACCAAATAAATATACCGCAACACTGCCTTTTACAACCACGTCAAAAGCAAAGATGGAAGGGATAATGGAAGCCAATAAATACATAGAAGTAATTAGCATCATAGCCTGTAAATACGAGATTTCTATACCAAAAAGCGTTAATAAATAGTAAAACTGAAATGAAAAAATGAAGTAGCGAAGAAGTGATAAAACAAGGCCATAAACCATTATGTTCATTGGATAGTTTTTAATGAACGTGCTAATTTTTTCAAATGAAAAACCTTTGATAGACCATTTCGTTTTACGAATGAAAAACACAATTATTGCAATGACAATCAGTCCAATAATTAAAATTTTAAGCATGTTTGAAACGTTTAAAACCACCTGAAATTCCTTCATAAAAAAGTAGATTCCAACACAGCCAAAAAGTACCGTTACGCCCATTTGTATTAAATTACCAATTAGGGTTATGAGCAAAATACGTTTTCTATAATCTTTGGTAAAATACATGGCTTTGGCACCATATTCGCCAATTCTATTGGGCGTAAATAAGGAGGCCGTTAATGCCCCCAATGTTTGTTCAAGCGCATTTTTAAAGCTTATGTTTTGTATTGGGGTAACTAATTGCTGCCATTTTACAATTTCAAAAAACCAATTAAAAAAGCTTAAAAAGGCTAAAATAATCCCGTTTTTTAGCGAAAAAAGAGTGTTTTTGACTAATAATTCAGTAAAAACAGAAAACTTTAAATCGCTATTCTGTGCAAGTTTTTGATAGATAAAATAAAAAGCAGCCACTACAATACTTATTTTTATAAGCACAAAAAAGAATTGTTTAGTTTTGTATGGTACCGTGTCTATCATAAACTGTGTGTGCAAATTAAGTCAATATTCTGAAATTATATATAGAGCGCATCAATGAGTAAAGAAAAAATCATTTTAGGTATTGACCCCGGAACTACGATTATGGGTTTCGGACTTATTAAAGTGGTTGGAAAAACCATGACCTTTTTACAACTTAACGAGCTGGATTTAAAAAAATACGACGACCATTATTTAAAGTTGAAGCTCATTTTCGAACGCACCATCGAACTCATCGACACCCATCACCCCGATGAAATAGCTATTGAAGCCCCTTTTTTTGGTAAAAACGTACAAAGTATGCTAAAGTTGGGTCGTGCCCAAGGTGTTGCAATGGCTGCGGGCTTGAGCAGGGAAATACCCATCACCGAATATTCGCCCAAAAAGATAAAAATGGCCATTACCGGAAATGGAAATGCCAGCAAAGAACAGGTTGCCAAAATGCTTCAAAACCTTTTGAATTTAAAAACACTACCAAAAAACCTCGATGCTACCGATGGTTTGGCTGCAGCCGTTTGCCATTTTTATAATGAAGGAAAGGTTGAAGTTGGTAAAAGTTATACGGGTTGGGATGCTTTTGTGAAGCAAAATGAAAATAGGGTTAAGAAATAATGGCAGGAATCTACATCCATATTCCATTTTGTAAGCAAGCGTGCCATTATTGCGATTTTCACTTTTCAACGTCTATCAAGAAAAAAAGCGACCTGGTTAATGCGTTGGTTAAAGAATTGAAACTGCGCAAAAACGAGCTTAAAAACCAAACCGTTGAAACCATATATTTTGGTGGTGGCACCCCTTCATTATTGACGATTGCCGAATTACGATTATTGATTGATACTGTTTATGAAAACTATGAGGTTACAGAAAATCCTGAAATTACCTTAGAAGCAAACCCCGATGATTTATCTAAAAACACCATAATCCAGCTATCTAAAAGTCCGATAAACCGCTTATCCATTGGCATACAATCTTTTTTTGAAGCCGATTTAAAATTGATGAACCGCGTGCACAATGCCGAAGAAGCAAAAAATTGTTTAAAAGAAGCAACCAAACATTTCGATAATATTTCGGTCGATTTAATCTACGGAATCCCGGGTTTAACCAATGATAACTGGCTAAAAAACATAGAAACCGCGTTAAGTTTCCATATACCGCACATTTCAAGTTATGCCTTAACGGTTGAGCCTAAAACGGCGTTAGATACCTTTATAAAAAAAGGCCTTATTAAAAATGTGGATGACGAAGCAGCCCAAGAACAATTTTATATGTTAATTGAAACACTGGAAGCTTCAGGTTTTGTGCATTATGAACTGTCAAATTTTGGGAAACCCCATTTTTTCAGCAAAAACAACTCGGCATACTGGCAGGGGAAACCGTATGTGGGCATTGGCCCCTCGGCACACTCCTTTAATGGCAATGAACGCGGTTGGAATGTGCGAAACAATTCAAAATACATCAAATCTTTACAGCAAGATATTCTTCCAATTGAAACCGAAACATTGACCGTTACCGATAAATACAACGAATACGTGATGACGGGCTTACGAACCATTTGGGGCGTTTCCTTGGAAAAAGTTACAAACGATTTTGGCAAGCATTACAAAAAATATCTGTTACAACAAGCTGAAAAACATATTAATGAAAATTTATTGTATCTTGATGACGATACAGTGTTTGTAACCCAAAAAGGAAAATTTTTAAGCGACGGAATAGCTTCCGATTTATTTATGCTGAATTAGTTTAAATGTTCCCAAATCCTTTAATTCCATAAAATAGTTAGGTCATTTTTTTATACCGATGTTAACATTGCGTCTTAAAATAACACTAATGATAAATGAGTATTAACCAATTCAATAAAACAATGAAAAAAATGATGTTATCCACACTGTTTTTAAGTGCTTTTATGATGCTATCGTGTAGCAACCAAGAGCCAATTTCACAACAAGACGTAACGTCTCAGGATGCGCTAGCGGCCATGGCAACCAAAAAAATGGTAACGCAAAACTATGATTATCTCAATGGCATTGAACTCTATTATTCTGGGGCAGAGGCCGAAATTAAACGATTAAAACTGGAAAAAACAAAACTTGTTGCCGAATTGGAAAATGGCAATAAAAAAGTTCTGGAACGCATCGAGACTATTCAGGTTCAAATTGAAAAATTAGTGCGCTTCAACGCTTATTTAATTTCAAAAAAACCGGTATTAGGCCCCGGAGGCCCACTGCCCCCGCCTCAACCTTGTTTTGATAGCAAAGAGAGCAATTGCAACCCGAAACGAAAATTATCCTCAAAAACCTTCATTGTATTGGGGAAAGAATTAAGCGTTTCAAATGTGATCATAAAAAACATGAAAAACCAGTTGGTTGATGCCAAATTCCAACACGTTGAAGATCCTTTAAATCAAAATGCACTACAATTAACATCGGATTTTAAAGGGGAAGGCACCATGTACACCACGCTAAAAACAGATGTAGTGGGCGAAATTACCATTCCAACCCCCGTTGTTGGATTATAGTTTGCTATAAATCAGTATATTTAAGCTCTCCACCAAAACGGAGGGCTTTTTTTATGCGTATTTTTGCTATCTCTCTATGCTACATTTTCGCTTGTTTCCAAGGTGCAAAGGCACAATCCAATGAGTTGCAACAGGCATACAGTAAGGCTTTTCATTATCATTTTACCAATAAAGACAGTGCCTATTTTTACTATGAAAAAACCATCCATTTAGCGAAACAGCAAAATGAATTGGAATACGTTCTTAATGGATACATCTACTTAATGAATGCAAATGGGTATTATTACGACTTGAAAAATTACCAAAAAAACCTGAGGCTGGAGGACAGCCTTTTAACATTCGATAAGCGTTTTGAAGCCTTACCAAATAGCAATTATTATAAAGACTATTTACTTTTCGATAAAGGCAATTACCACTATAAAATTAAAGATTATGCAACCTCAAAAAAATATTTCCAAAAGCTGTTTACCAAACTTCAAGCCATTCCAGAACATAAAAAAACCAAGAACGATTTAGCAACATTATCCAGTTTATATAGTTTTTTAGGGGTTATTTATAAGCACACGGGCAAATATGAATTGGCAGAATACCATCTAAAGAAGAACAGTGCTTTAATTACAACCTATAAAGATAGTTTGGATGATTGGGAATCGTCACTAATGAATTCCAAAAAATTGCTGTCACAAGTATATGAGGATAAAAAAGATTTTAAAGCATCAAATGTGTTGTTAACCGAAGCTTTAACCTTTTATAAACCTAAAAAAAACGACCCAATTTTTAAGAACAGGATACTATCAACCTATATCCTTTTAGCCAAAAACCATATTCAACAAGAACAATTTCAAATCGCCATTGCTACTTTAAATGAAAGTGTTCGCATGTTTCCTGAAGAAAACCCTTTTTCAAGAGAGGTCGATTTAATTTATGGTGATGCCTATTCCGGACTTAAAAATGACACCAAAGCGCTGGCCTACTATCGCGAAGGTTTATCGAAAATAAGCAGGTACCGCGCATACCAGAAGCATCAAGATGTGGCCCTAGCCCATGCCAAATTGGGTAAAGCATTGATGAAGCAACAAAAAATAGCCGAAGGTTTAAAGCAGTACCAATGGGCGCTCATTCAATTGGAAAAGACCTTTGATAATTTGGATACGAACGCGAACCCGCATCCTGGAAAGGCAGTTTCAAAAACGGTTTTAATCACTATTTTAAAAGAAAAACAGGATGCTTTGGTTGATGCATTTACCATAACTAATAACATCGCATATTTAAAAACCGCGCATACCACATCCAAAGCCATTATAAAAACCTTGGATGTTTTAAGGCCCGAATTTGAAAGCAAGCTGGACAAGGAATTTTTGGTGAACGAAACCTATCCTACCATTCAAAAAATGGTCGATATTTCGTATAAGTTATACCAACTTAGTAAGGAAGGCAAGTACATAGAGGATGCTTTTTATTTTATGGAAAAAAGTAAAAGTATCGCATTGTTGGAAGCACACAGAAATGCCGAAGCTACCAAATATGGCAATATCCCAGCATCCATCATTAGTGAGGAACAAATTTTTAGGGCCAAAATTTCGCGGTTGGATGAAGCTATTTTTAATGCCAGCACAACCGAGAAATCGGCATTGGTCGATTCATTATTCATAACCAAAAAAAAATACTACGATTTTATAGCCAAGATAGAACAGGATTACCCCAAATACTATGGGCTGAAATATAAATCGGATGTTATTCCTGTTTCCGAATTAAAAAAAACAATACATCCCCAACAGGCGGTTTTTAGTTATTTGGTTACTGAAAACCATCTCTATTTAACAGCAATAACCAAAAATAATGATGCTTTTTATAGGTTTAGTTTTAATGAAAACCTTAAAAAAACCATTTCCGATTTTTATAGGCAACTTTCAAAACCTAATTTAGAAAACAGAACCGTTTATGGTAAAAACAGCCATTTCATTTATAAAGCCATTATCGAGCCGGCACTAAAAAACAAGAAAATATCTGATTTGGTCATACTTGCCGACGATGTTTTAAATTACCTGCCTTTTGATGTGCTACAAACAAATGCCGATGACGAACGGTCGTATTTGCTTTCAAAATACAGCATAAGTTATGCAAGTTCTGCCACTTTATTGCAGGAACAAAATGAAACAAGCGTAAAAAGCAGCAATAAGTTGATGGTTTTTGCGCCCCATTTTAATAAATCGGTTTTAAGAGGAAAAACAACTCCAGAGCGGTTTGATATGGCTCCTTTGGTGTATAATGGGCAAGAGGCACAAAATATTTCGGCTTATTTTGAAAGCAGCATTTATGATGAACAGGCAAGTATCGTCAATTTCAAAAAGGATTTAAGTGCCTATAATTTGATACATTTTGCAACCCACGCATCGGCAAACGATGAGTTTCCAGATTATTCCTATTTAGCGTTTGAAGATACGGAGAACGCATCCAACTTACTATACGCAAAGGATTTGTATAATTACCAAATAAATGCCGATTTGGTAACCTTAAGCGCTTGCCAAACAGGATTTGGAAAACTGCAAAAGGGCGAGGGCATGTTAAGTTTGGCTCGGGCGTTCCATTATGCGGGCGTACCATCCATTGTAACCACTTTATGGAAAATTAACGACCAAAGCACTTCGGAAATAATGACCTATTTTTATAAAAACCTAAGTGATGGCCTCAGTAAAAAAGAAGCCTTACGGCAAGCAAAACTTAGTTATTTAAACGCCAATGAAGATGCGCTTTTAAGACATCCATATTATTGGTCGGGTATTGTAATTACGGGCAATACGCTGCCATTAAACACGACCAATTATCTTTTGTGGGCTGTTTTAATACTTGGTGGCCTGTTGCTTATTTTGCTGTTTTATAGAAAGTTATTTAAAAAAAACGCAAGACTTTAAAAACATAAGCGACACCAGTTTGTTGTCATTCCAAGGCCTTCAATAGTTTTTTAGCTTCCGAAGTTTTATAATTTCCTTCTGAAATAACCTTTTTCAAGGTCATTTTGGCATTAGCCGCATCGTTAAGTTTTAAATAAGCAAGGGCCAAGTACCAAGTCGATTTTTCCGTTAGGGTATCCTTGGTCTTTAAATGTTCCAGCAATAGTGGTACCGCTTCATTGGCTTTTTCCAATTTTAGCAACGCATTGGCCTTATAGAACAGATAATAAGGCTCTTTGGTGGCCGTAAATAAATTGGTAAACAGCTGAATGGCTTTTTCATAGTCGCCTTTTTCATAGGCATAAAACGCCAGCGATTTTTCATCTTGATTGCCATTTCCCCGTTCCAAAGGCTGTATCACATTGCGGTAGGGCTCAAAATAACTGGCAAAAAGTTCGCTTGTAGAAGCTTTCTGGTTCATGCTGAAAAAATAGCTTAAACCTACTAACAGCGCAATACTGGCAGCGGCCAACCAGGTTGCGTACCTACGTTTGGGTAGCGTGTTTTTATGTTTTGCCTCCCGTTCCAGTTTTGAAATTAAGTGCCTGAAATTAGCGTCATCTTCTTTCTTAAGAACCTGTTTTAAATTGGTATGAAACGTGAGTTCCCTTTTAAAATTAGGGTCGTTTTGCAAAAGGTCGTCAACCAACAAGGTTTCTTCGGGAGAAAGTTTGTTCTGTATGTATTTTTCAATTAAATCTTCTTGCTTTGTCATAGGGCTATGATTTAATCATGTCTTTTAAGGTTTTTAAGCATCTGGATTTCTGGCTTCTAACCACGCTTCCATCGGAATAATCGGTATGCTCCACAATGTCGTCTATACTTAGTCCTCTGTAATAGAATAAGGTTAACATGTCTTGACACTTTTTTCCTAATTTCTTAAAATAGGTTCGCAATAAGCTTTGTTCATGGCTTAAGGTTTCTTCTTCGTGGTGGGCATAAACCGGTTCAATACTGTCGTGGATACCCAATGCCGAAGGGTTAAACTCGGTGGTTTTCTTCGCTTGTTTCAGCACATCAAAAATCATGAATTTTCCAATTCCAAAAAGATAGGTCTTCAACGAGCTGTTTACGGTTTCTAATTTACCGTTTAAGGCGTGGTTCCGTAGGGCAATAAAGGCTTCTTGATAAATATCGCACAGGTCATCATAGTCCAATCCGTACTGCTTACCAAAATTCAAAAAGGCAGCCCTATTGGCATTATAGAGTTCGCTAACCGCTTTTTGGTTGTTGTGTATAAGATGATTGATGTCTGTTTTTTCCATGTGCCGTACTAAGTTCGAGCTTTTGGTATGCTTAAAAAAAGTTTTTTAATGAAATGTTAACATTACAATTTAAAAACCCACTAAAGATAAATGAATAAAAATAAGAACCCATGAAAAAAATAAGTATGAGCGTCATTTTTCTATTAATACTTATAGGAAATGTGCACCGGGCAGAAGCCCAATTTCTAAAAAAACTAGGACAACGTGCTGAAGATGCGGCCAAGGAAGCTGTGATTAGAAAAACGGAAGAAAAAGTAAACCGGGAAACCGAAAAAACCATGGATACCATTTTAGATGGTAATATAGGTAAAAAGAAGAAAAGCAAATCAGCAAAACAAGACAACAACCAGGACGAAGACATGGTTGAGAACAATGAAGTTTTTCAAGAAGAAACTACCGAAAGCGGTTTTGGCGTGTACAGCAACTTCACCTTTATTCCCGGAAACAACCTTTTGTTTTACGACGATTTTGCTGCCGATGCCATAGGCGATTTTCCCGCAAATTGGGAAACAGGTGGCTCTGGCGAAGTGGTAACCACCAGTAATTCTGAGGGTAAATGGCTTTCCCTTATCAGGCGTTCTGGGTATTTGCCTACCATGAAAAGTACCCTTCCCGAAAACTACACCATTGAATTTGATTTAACCAATAATGGCTACAAACAATCGCAGTCGGGTAGTAAAGTAAAACTTCTGTTCATTTCAAAAAAGGCATACGCTGGTGGTGCCGGTGGCACTTTAGCCGAGGTAGAAATAGGTTTAACCAGAAATGGTTTTAATATAAGGAATGTCTCAAATTTTGGCGGCGAGTTAGAAGTAAGGATTGGTAGTAAAATTGATAGGAATATGCCCGAATATTTAAACAACACCGTTCATATTTCTATTGCCGTCAATAAAAAAAGATTAAGAATGTGGGTAAACGAAGAAAAAATGGTGGATTCCCCCAATTTAATACAAGCAAACATTGGCAAGTATTTTATCATAGAAGCCGTAGATGTATTACCGGAACAAGGCCATTTTGTAGGCATTACCAACTTTAAAATTGCCGAGGCCACCGAAGATTTGCGCTCCCTACTTCTTAAAAACGGAAAATTCAGCACTACGGGCATTTATTTCGATACTGCCGCAGCCACCGTTAAAAAGGAATCTTATGGCATACTACTGGACGTTGCCAATATGCTTCGCGATAATGATGACATCAGCCTTCAAATAGTTGGGCATACCGATAATAAAGGCGATGATACCTATAACCAAACCCTTTCAGAAAACAGGGCAAGCATGGTAAAGCAAATTCTTGTAAATGAATTTGGCATACTTGAAGACAGGTTACAGTTTATGGGCAAAGGCGAAACCGAACCCATTGATGATAATGCCACCGAAAAAGGAAGGGCCAACAACAGAAGAGTAGAATTTATAAAAATATAACACGAAAAAAATGGAAACAACCGAAAACAAAACCGTAACAGTTAGCGAGGGCAAAAACATAGCCATTATAGCCTAAATCACTATTATTGGGCTTATCATCGCCTTTGTGATGAACAATAACAAAAAAGATGCTTTTGCATCCTACCACATCAAACAATCTTTGGGTTTGGCACTTACTGGGTTGGCCCTAGGGGCCATTGGCATGATACCCATATTGGGGTGGATTATAAACATCCTGGGCATTTTCGTGCTGCTTTATATATGGATCATGGGCTTAGTGCATGCCATTAACGGGAAAGAGCGTGCAGTGCCTTTTTTGGGAGATAAATATATAAACTGGTTTAAAAACATCTAAAAACGTAATAATCATGAAAAAAGTAATTAAACGCGCATTGGGCATTTCACTTTGCATAGTAGCATTAAATGCAACAGCCCAAATTAGGACCCCCAAAACAATGTCGGTTCAAAAAGAGAAAAAGGTTGATTTGTCGAAAATAAATCAAAAACCCATCCCTCAAATAAACTCCAATATTGTAAAAAAATATTTTACGCAATTAAAATCTGGAACCGAAAATTCCAAAGAAGGTGCCAGGGAGTTGACATTGGTTAATAATAATTTCGTTGAAACCAATAAAACAACGGTTCAAAAAGGCAGTGTAACAAACACATCCAACAGTATTTGTTCTAAAGAGCTCATAACAGTAGAAGTTAAGGCTTTGGATTTTAAAGCGTTTTCCATGAACGCGAAACCCGATTGGTTAAAACCGGGCATCATGATGAAAGCCATGTCGTTTATTGACGGCTCCAACACAATTGAAGAAATAAAGGACAGAAATCCCATAACCTTGAGCACCGATTTAAGAATCGCAAATCCCGTTTTTCAGGTTATGAACCCAAGTAAAAAATCACAGATAACCACTGCCGAAAACAACTTTATCAATCAAAATGGCAGCCCTGTACCAGCGCAAATGACCTTTTATTATCATGAGGTACATTCTTTGGAAGAGATGAGTTTTAAACTTACCGGTAAGTACAGTTCCGGGATGGGCATGTTTTCTGGCTCCGTGGGCCTAAACTACGGAACAGAAAAAGAATCAAACTATTACATGATTGAGTTTTCACAAAACATGTTCAGTATCGAAGTTGATGGTATGGATCCTGCGAAAGTTTTTGTTGACCCCAACGTTTCTACCGAGGAATATATTTATTTATCTAAGGTCAATTATGGCAGAAAAGGGGTTATTATTTTCAAATCTGATAAAAAATTAGACCAACTCGGTATTAATATCCAAGCAAAAGTATCTGGAATTGTTGGGTCTGCGGAAGTTAAAGCGGCCTATAATGCCTTAAAATCGAGATCGGACATAGAAATTGAAGCATTTTATTATGGAGGCAGCAGTTTGGGCGCTATCAAGTCTATAGAAAATTCAATAAAAAACGGCGTTCCAGATATTATCTCTTTCCTAAAAGATAGGCCGTTTGATCATAAACTAGCGCTTCCTATTGGGTATGAACTTAAAAATTTAAAAAATGAACGCGTTGGTTTGGATAATAAATTAAAACAAATTGTAACAACGTGCATTCCTAAACAAAACTTCAAATTAAAAGTAACGCTTACAGATATCCAAAACATTAATGGCAGAGATGGAGGCGGCAGCAATCCAGACGATTATGCCATTCAACAATACATAGATTATACAGCTAAAGGAAAAGCAAAAAAATTCAGTTCAAGAGATATTCTTGTGTTTCCGGCAAGAAAAGATGGCCCTGTGCAAGTGCCAAATGCGCCAAACATCCTTATCTCTGGAGATATGCAAAACCAGCTTCATATTAGGGAGGGCAATGAAGCAATAAACAGGAATCGCTCCATTAACAATGCACTGGTTTTTGATATTTCTTATGAAGAGTTTATGGACCCCAACGCAAAATTTAAAATATATACGTGGTTGAAAGAATATACGGAAGGGAAAGATAAGGTATTAGCAAACAACACGCCCATTTCTGTAAACATCAAAGAAGTTTTAGAAGTGCTATCGGGTGCAAGGCCACTAAATGAAACCACACCATTTTTCGATACCACCATCGCAAGAAATGTGAAATTCCACAATTTTGGAACCGGAAATATACCATTGGCCAATATTCAAAAAGATATAAGTCCATTAGTGCTTGAAGGCCCCATCCGGATTGGCAACCCAGGTGAAAAAGTCGCCGTTTGGATTCAATTTGAATTGGTTAACTAGCCCCCAAAGCAATCTTTAAGCATTGGGTATAGCGTGGTTTGAAGTTATACCCAATAGGCTTAACCAATATCATAATTCAATGTATGCCTTCCAAAGCAAAAAAAATTAAAAGGAAACCTTAACCCTGCAGGTATCAAGTTTAACAGTTAATAAGCAATCAAAATGAAAGTAAAAAACAACATTATATTATGCATGGTATGCATCTTATGGAGTATATCATTACAAGCGCAAGAGGCCATTACCGGCACCATTTCAAATTATACTATGGGCGAGGGTGTCCTGTCGTCGTACGATATGGTTTCAATGGAAAAAATAGACATCGGAAAAATAGATCACGAAGGAAATTTTAACCTACCCCTTGATGCAGATTATTTAACAACCCTTAAAGAGCAGGCCGAAAAAGCGAAAGCCAATGCGCCAAAAGGTTGGCAAATCAAGTTTAAAACGGTCGCCACCACTTTTGAATGTTTTGGTGGCGAGCTAGAATACCAAAATGGAGAAGCTTTGATTGCAGGAATTCCAGATCCTGAGGTTACAGCTAAAGACGGAACCGAACAAGGCATCCTATTTGCGGTTAGCCAACCTGAAATGGCCCAATGGCTATATTCTTATGGTCAAAAAAACAGTGTAAAAGGCTATTATTTGCAATGGTTTTATGTGGAAGAAACGGCATCGGTGAACGGGGAATGTATCGTACAGCGCTATACTGGTAACGATGAAGAAAATTACAATGATGTAACCATCACCAATTTAGAACTCAAAAAAGGATGGAACATCATCAAATTTACCATTGCTGAGGTCTTTACAGATAAGAATGGACACGTAACGCCCTCTAAAATGGAAGTAAGTAACATTAGCGAACTTCCTGATGATATACAGTGGGTAAAAGTAATGAACTAATGCAAAGAAGAGATTTTTTATAGCTAACTACAAAAACAATACTCATGAAAACACAACTACACCACAATATTTTAATTTACGCAATGCTTATGGTTTTTTCCGAAAGCATAGTTGCCCAATGTTGGCAATCGGTTCAAACAGGTGGCAACCACGCCTTGGCCTTTAAAACCGATGGCACTTTATGGGGTTGGGGCGAAAACAGCGCGGGCATGTTGGGCGATGGCTCCAATATAGACAAAACAGAGCCTGTGCTAATAAGTACAGCTTTAGATTGGGCATACCTATCGGTAGGTAACGAATACAATTTGGCCGTAAAAACCAATGGTACTTTGTGGGCATGGGGCAGAAGTTTTTATGGGCAAGTAGGCGATGGCACTACCAATAGCCTGTTTGTGCCCACTCAAATAGGAACCGACACCAATTGGCTAAAGGTTTCAGCTGGGGTTAGTCATACTTTGGCCATAAAAACCGATGGCACCTTATGGGCCTGGGGAAAAAACAACTATGGTCAATTGGGCAATGGCACCACAACACAAACCAAAGTGCCCATACAAATAGGGACCGATACCGATTGGAAAGAAGTGAATGCAGGTGCTTACGACCATTCTATTGCCATAAAAACCGATGGTACTTTATGGAGTTGGGGAAGAAATTTTTCTGGAGCATTGGGCGACGGTACAAACAATTCAAGAAATGTGCCTGCCCAAGTAGGAGTTGATACCGATTGGAAAATTATAACCGTTTCGCACTATTCCAATTTGGCCATAAAAACCAACGGTACTTTGTGGTCTTGGGGCGATAATACCGACGGGGAATTGGGTAACGGCACTAAAACCGATAAATTGGTTCCTACCCAGGTTGGCACCGAAACCAATTGGGCCGATGTAAAAATTAGGTATTCGCATGTACAAGCCTTAAAAACCAATGGCACGTTATATGCTTGGGGGTATAATTCATTAGGGCAGTTAGGCACAGGAACCAATATCCCGTCACTTTCTCCAATTGCTATTGGTACCGATACCGATTGGGTTGGCATTGCCGCTGGGTCTAATTTTTCGGCAGCCTTAAAAACCGATGGTACTTTATGGACTACGGGCGACAATCAATCTGGAAATTTGGGCGATGGCACCAAAACCAATAGAAGAACTTATGGACAAGTAAGTTGTACTGCTTTAAGTGTAAATGATTTTAATACGTTCAGTTTTCAAATTCACCCAAACCCGGTTTTAAATAGGTTGACTATTGAAAACCCTAAAGGCGGAACTTATAAACTACAAGTAATCAACCAACTAGGGCAACAGGTTTTGAAAGAAAAAATTAACGTTCCTTCAGCTTCATTACATGTTTCAACTTTGGCAAAAGGACTTTATTTTTTAAATATTACTTCCGAAAATGGTAAAGCACAAACCATCAAATTCATTAAAAAATAAGATTCAAAAACAAGTACTTTTTAAAATAAATTAAAATTCAGTACATTTAAACACGTTCACACTTTAAAATGGAACGTGTTTTTTTATGGATATAGAACAACTTCGCAATTATTGCATCCAAAAAAAAGGTGTTACCGAAGATTTTCCTTTTGATGAAGATACGCTCGTATTTAAAGTTTTAGGAAAGCTATTTGTCTTAACTTCCTTAAAAGAATGGGAATCGGGCAACCCTTCCATCAATTTAAAATGCGACCCCGATTACGCCGAAGAACTGCGTGCCGAATACGAAAGCATCCAACCCGGTTACCACATGAGCAAAACACATTGGAACACGATTAAGCTAAGTTCGGGCGAATTACAGCCCAAATTCATATTAGAACTTATAAACCATTCCTACGAAATGGTTATAAAAGGAATGCCCAAAAAAATGCGGGATACTCTACAATAAAGTGGTAAGTTTGCAGAATAAATGTAAAATTCTGAATTCAACAATCGTTATTCGTTAATCAACAATCTCAATGAGCGTATTGCAAACACTACAACAAAGAAGCAACAACACCTGCGAACTTTGTTCGGCAACCAACCCATTATCACAATATACCTTGCCTCCATCACTAAATGAAAACGTGGACAATAGCCTACTTGTTTGCAAAACCTGTTTGGACCAAATTGAAGGAAACGTTGACATGGACACCAACCATTGGCGCTGTTTAAACGATAGCATGTGGAGCGAGCATTTGGCAGTACAAATTATGGCGTGGAGAATGTTGCAACGCTTAAGAAACGAAGGTTGGCCAAAGGATTTGCTCGATATGATGTATTTGGATGATGCTGCTTTAGCACTTGCCAGAGCCACGGGCGAGCATGAAGATGAAGCCAACAAAATCATCCATCGCGATGTTAATGGCGTTATTTTACAAGCGGGCGATGCGGTGGTTTTGGTAAAGGATTTAAAGGTAAAAGGCTCCAGTATGGTCGCCAAACAAGGCACTGCCGTTAGAAACATTCGTTTGGACCACGAAAACGCCGACTATATAGAAGGCAAAGTTGATAACCAACAAATCGTTATCATCACCAAATACGTTAAAAAGTTATAGTATTTGGGCGTTAACCTTATCCTAAAACAAGTTCAGGATGGGTTCACACTATATCTAATTCAAACCAACGTTTATGTGTATGGAAAGTAGGCGGTTTCGAAGCACAAAACTTTCGGTTAAGCACAAACTTTGATAGGAGTCAAAAGCCTTGATTTTATCATTATTTCTCCTATTTTTTATACATTGTTTGGGGCTGACTTTTTATGGTGTTAATGTCATTATAAAATCTCTCATTAAGTCTATTGAGTCACTTAATTGTTGATTTGTATATCTAGTATTGTTTGTGTTTTCGGGATGATGAATTTGGTGTCGTATATAATCAGTCAAAACGATATTTTCAACAACGATTGTTACACCATCTTTTCTCAATTTATTATACTGCATAGTTGTTTTACCATTTCTATAATTAGTCATCTCACTTTCTAATTCAATATATCCATAAAGTTCATTGTGATACTCTTCTGTAATTTCCGAAAATGCTAAAAAATTGACTTCATTCAAAGATGGATAGGGTAACCTATTTGGCAATACATTTTCAATTGTTTTTGTCGTAGGACTTGACTTTACAAGTCTTAAATGCTGAAACTCTAACTCTTTAACTAATGCTGGACTATGAGTTGTAACTATTACTTGTGTATTTGCCGTATTCGAAAGGTCTATAAAAGCCTTAATTAGTTTTTTTTGATGTTCAGTATGTTGTGAAGTCTCTGGCTCTTCAATTGCATAAACAATACTTGGAATATTTTCTTGTGTTCTTCTTCTTTCTGCCTCAGCTCTAAAAAAGTTCAATAGTATTAGTCGTTTAACACCACTACCTCTTTTATTAATGGGAATATCTTCATCACCTGTTATAGAAACGCTTTTGAATACATCAGCCCATTTCAAACTGTCAGTTGCAGGAATTATAGGATTTAAACTACTTGCGATTTCAGGATTCATTTCCTGAATTTTTGCTAAAGTACGAGTTGCCACATCCTGCAACTTGTTTTTTACTTCGGTTGCGATTTCGTCAAATTTGGTTTTTAGAGATGCATCATTTAATATTTGTTTTACCGCTTCTTTTAAAGGGTCTTGAACTTCACTATCTCCATCACTGTTTTTTCTGTCGGATTGAAATAGAGAATACATAGGCAAGTATGTTTGTAATTTATCCCAAATTGACTTTGTATCTCCTTTAGTAACATCGATTTCAATGTCGGCTAATTCAAGTTCCGAACCGTAATGTTGCCAAATAGCAGCTCTCATAACAGCATTAATAGTCTGATTGCTACAAGGAATTGTATTATCTCTTATAATTTTTTGAAGCTCAGTATTTTTCTTTAATAACAGGTCTTTACAATTATTTCCTATTGGGTGATTAGCATTTACAAATACCTTCTCCTTACCGCCATTTGAATATTTTTTTACTATTTCGAGCTCATTGCTTGAGTTTAAAAGATATTCGTCCTGCAAGGTTGTTTGGTTTGTACTGTCAATAACAATGCTTAATGGTAATTCTTCAAAGCAAACTGATATAATTGTTTCAGTGTCACCTTCGGAAAGAGCTTGTTTGTTAACATCCTCTTTATCAAGTTTGATAACGCCTTTTCCGTCATTAAAAAAAATGTCAAGAGCTTCCAAAACTGTTGATTTACCAATATCGTTTTTTCCAACAAAAGTGGTCAAGTCCCCAAATTTGATTTCAACTACGTCTTTATAGCTCCTGAAGTTTTTAATTTTTATTGTCTTAATTTTCATTTGTCAATATTCTGATTGATTGTCTTTTAGCTTGCCCCTAACTATTGAACTAACACGACGTATCTGCAACGATTTTCCATTCGCCATTAATCTTTCTAAACACCAGCATAAAAATGCCATCGGCGTTTCCCAGTTCGCGTTTTATGTGGTATTCGCCCAATACATAATAGGCATCGTCACTTATTTTGGTAATGTCGTTTATTTTGTAGCTTAGTTTACCCGTGTGCTCGTCGGTAGGGTAGCTTTTTTCATAACGTTCCAAGGTGTTTTCCCAACCTAATGTCAAGCCGTTTTTTCCGTAAAATTTAAGCGAGTCGCTTTTCCAGTAGCCTTCCATATAGCCTTCCATGTCATGTTTGGACCACGCTATTCTTTGGGCCTTTAAAACCGCCTGAATGTCTTTTTTGTCCTGTTCTTCGTTTTGCGAAAAGCCACTAAAGGCAGAAATGAGGCAAAATAATACAAGTATTTTTTTCATATATAAGCTATAAATCATTTTTAGATGGCGGTAAAAATAACGAAATCCCATGTTTAATAGATGCTACTCATCGATAAAATTAGCACCATTGGTTTTTTTAACTAAAGTTAAATTCTATTGGTCGATTAAATTGTACAAACAAAGCTTTGGTTTTTATATTTACTTTATTATCAATTAATTAATAGCCCAAATTTATTGTTTAATCATTTAAAAATCACTTATTATGGAACTAAAAATTTCACATTGCAACAATTTTTTTAAAATTAAAGGTGCGCTTAACAAGAACAATTTAGAGCTATTTAAAAGCGAGTTCAAAAACATTTTTGAAAAGGTGAACTCCTTAACCATTAGCATTGAAGATGTTGAAAGCATAGACCGTTTTGGGGTTATTGCTCTATCCGAACTGCACAAGGAAGCCATCGCTAAGCAGAAAAACTTGGCCATTATAGGTTTGGGCTGTGAAGATTTATACAACCATTTCAAAACCGAATCGGCAGCATAATTTACAAAACGTTTTTTTGGCGCTTAAAAAAGGCTTCTGCTTGTAGTTGCAACAGTTCCCTTGCTTTTTTGCGTTTATAGGTGTACAATTCCTCTTCATTTTCCAAATCGCGATAAATGCGGTCGTTAAGGGCAAAATCTGTTCGTAACATCGCATCGCTTTGGTTTTTGTTTTGAAGGATGGTTGTTTGAATGGCCATTTCTTGGTCTTCCAACCTAAAGTCGTAAGCCCCTTTTGGCGATAATAATTTTGCCAATATGGGCGATGTTTCAATTGCCAAAAACAGCAGGAATATGAATAACGAAGGCAACCAAGGTAACTTGCCTAAAGCATTTATGCGCGCCATTAAACCATCAAAATTATTGATGATGGGTTGCGAGCTTACAACCTGTGTTTCGTAATCGCCTTTTAGTTTGGTAATTTGAGATTCTATCGCCGCAATTTTTGCTTTGTTATCCACTTTAAGTTGTTGGAGTTCGGCCAAAAGGGCATCATGTTTATCGCGTTTTTCTTTGTAAACAGGGCCTTTGCCCAATAATTTGGTACCGGCAGTTCCTTCAGCTTCGGCGATATAGGTGTTGTAAAGGGCATTTACCTCAGCTTCCTTGGTTGCTATTTCCTGTTGATAAGCGGTGATGTTTTTGTTTAAATTTTCAATGTTTGGGTTGAATTGTTTTGCAATTTGGGTTTTGTTGGCCAGTGTTAAATCGTTTTTCTGTTCCAACAATACTTGGTTTATTTCCTTTTCAAAAATTTTAAGTTCTAATGGTTTTGATATCACGATGGCAATAATTACTGCCAATAAAATTCGGGGCGATGCTTGTATAAGTTCATCTAAAACCCGGCCTGTTTTTTTAATGGTCGATACAATGTAACGGTCTAAATTAAAGATAAGCAAACCCCAAATAAGTCCGAAAAATATAGAAGTATATAAATTATCGAAAACCGTATAAAGCGCAAAACTGGCCGCAATAAATGCCATTAATGCCGTAAAAAATACGGTAGCGCCAATACCCGCATATTTGTTTTGTTCGCCTTTAGAGCATTGTTCTAAAATATCGGTATCGGAACCGGAACAAATAATGAAAAACTCTTTTAACATGAGATTTTTTTTTTGATTGGTCCTTTGAATGGGCACAGGACAGATTGCCTATTAGAACGCTAAAGCTGCCATTTTGTTACAAAAATTTATAAAAAAAACATTCCTGCTTTTTAACAACCCATGCACTTTTTTTTACCGAAACAGTTTTTAAAAAATTTGAGTGATGACATTTTGAAATTTATTAGATGTATGAATGAATAATGTTTAACTTAAAATGGTAACCAATGAAAACTTTTAAAATTAGTTTATGTTGCTTAAGTGCATCGCTTTTAATAGTTGCATGCTCAAAAGAGGACAATGAAAAAGATAACAATGAAGATTGTACAACGTGTTCTATTCCTATAAATGAAACGGAGCGAGCTAGTTATCAATTGTGCCAAAATGGTAACGATGTTATTTACACTTCCGGTAACATACGGGATACGATTTTCAATACGGTTGTGGCTGATGTTGTTCTTTTGGATAAGTTCCATTTGGGAGCCATTTGTGATAAAAAGTACGAGTAATAATAGGCAGAAATTGCAAATCATACAACCAGATAGCGTAAAACTATTTATTTCTAGTACGCACACTTTCAATAACAACCGTTGCCAGAATAAGCGAACCGCCAATGTAAGTGTGCAATGTTGGGATTTCATTTAGAAAGAAAAAGGCCATGATAATCCCAAAAACAGGCTGTGTACTGTTTATGATACTTGCAGTGCTAACCGAAAAATGCTTTAGGCTACTTACTAGCATGGTATGCCCAAGTGCGGTTGTTATAAGCGCCAATGTTAAAACATACGGAAATTGTGTGCCAATATTGGAGCTGTCCATAAAAAGTAAACTTGGAGACAGCACAAACACTAGCGCAACAACCTGGTAAAACATAATGCGCGTACCATTGTAAAGGTTGATGAGTTTTTTTGAAATAAGATTGCGCAACGTATAGCATAAGGCGGATAGCAGCCCAAACAGCCCACCTTGTACATGGGTGTTTTCCAGATTAAATTCGGGCGCAAGCAGGTAAATACCCAATAAAACCATAAAACCCAATGGGATGTAAAACGGATCGAATTTTACCTTCATAAAAAAAGGCTCCAAAAGTGCCGTAAAAATGGGATAAGCAAACAGCGATAACATACCAATGGCCACATTTGATAGTTTTAAGGCATAGAAATAGGTTATCCAATGGGCGCCCATTAAAAGTGCACTTAAAAGAATGGAATAAAAGTCTTTTTTGGAATGAATTTTTAAATCGAATTTTTTATATCTGCAAAAAACATATAAAAAAAGTCCTCCCAAAAAACACCGCCACCATATAACCACCGGAATTGGTAAATCGATATATTTTCCTAAAGCACCAGAAGTACTAACAAATAAGGTCGCTAATGTAAGTTGAAGAAGGTGGTTGCTGTGTTGGTTTTTCATAATGGGTTAAGAACCTGCGTTAGGGATAGAAGCGGCATCCTTTTTTGCAAACCCGGAGTGAAACGGAGGGTTTGCAAAAAAGATATAGCGTATAGCCCGACCGCATGCAGTGGCTGGCGAAGGGGGCAGCGGAAACGCCCTAATTATTTTGAAAGTTGGGTAAAATAGTTGTAAAACAGTGGAATGGTTTCGATGCCTTTTAAATAGTTGAAAATGCCGAAATGCTCGTTTGGTGAGTGTATGGCATCGCTATCCAACCCGAAGCCCATTAAAATGGTCTTGCTTTTTAGTTCTTGCTCGAAAAGCGCCACAATGGGGATGCTGCCGCCACTGCGTTGCGGTATCGGGGTTTTGCCAAAAGTATCTTGGTAGGCCTTACTAGCTGCTTGATAGCCGATGCTATCTATTGGAGTAACATAACCTTGGCCACCATGATGCGGTTTCACTTTTACGGTAACGCCCTTTGGGGCGCTGTTTTCAAAATGGGTTTTGAATAGTTGGGTAATTTCCTCCCAATCTTGGTGCGGAACCAAGCGCATCGATATTTTGGCATAGGCTTTACTGGCAATAACGGTTTTGGCACCTTCGCCCGTGTAACCGCCCCAAATGCCGTTCACATCCAAAGTTGGCCTAATGGAATTACGTTCGTTGGTGGTGTAGCCCGTTTCGCCATAAACCGCTTCAATGTCCAGGGCTTTTTTATAATTTTCTAAATTGAAAGGGGCTTTTGCCATGTCTGCACGTTCTTCTTTTGAAAGTGCTTCAACCTTATCATAAAACCCAGGAATGGTGATGTGGTTGTTTTCATCGTGAAGCGAAGCAATCATTTTCGCTAAAACGTTAATGGGGTTTGCCACCGCGCCACCGTAAAGTCCGGAGTGCAAATCGCGATTGGGGCCTGTAACTTCCACCTCTACATAGCTTAAACCGCGCAAACCGGTGGTGATGGATGGCACATCCTTGGCAATCATGCCCGTATCGGATATAAGGATGACATCGTTTTTTAGTTTTTCCTGATTGTTTTTTACAAATGTCGCTAAATTGGCACTGCCCACTTCTTCTTCGCCTTCAATCATAAATTTTACGTTGCATGGCAGTTGGTTGGTTGCCGTCATAAACTCCATGGCTTTTACGTGCATGTACATTTGGCCTTTATCATCGCAGGCACCACGCGCAAAAATGGCACCTTCGGGGTGTAATGGGGTGGTTTTAATTACGGGTTCAAATGGTGGCGAATCCCATAAATTGATGGGGTCGGGTGGTTGTACATCGTAATGCCCATAAACTAAAACGGTTGGGAGGTTTTCGGCTATTATTTTTTCGCCATATACAATGGGGTAACCAGCGGTTTGGCAAATTTCAACGGTGTCGCAACCTGCTTTTTCTAGGCTTATTTTAACGGCATCGGCGGTTTTTAAAACATCATTTTTATAAGCGGAATCGGCACTAATGGATGGAATTTTTAGCAATTCGATCAATTCGTTTATAAAGCGGTTTTTATGGGTTTCGATGTAAGCTTGGATTTTATTCATAAAGACGTTTTTTTAATATTTCAAAGGTATGGAATTTAGATGTTTTAAGTTTGATGTTAGGCTATGCTTCTGTTATTTTTGGTTGATGAAGCTTACAATTTCTGAAATCAATCCTTCTTTTAAGGGTAATTTGGAATTGCTGTATGTTTGAATGTTTTTGGTTCTATCGGCATCGGCTTCTTTAAGAATGTGATTCATGCCTTCAATGATTACTTTTTTTGCCAATTTGTTTGATTCCGATAGTTTTTCAGCATCTTCAACACCTATTTGAATATCGGTGGTGCCTTGAACAATCAAAATAGGCATGTTTAATTTCGCAATTTCTGTTTGCGGATGGTATTTAAACCATGAAATTAAGTACGGTTGTACGCTAGGGCGGAATAAGGTATAAAGCATTTCGGGGGCATTGTTCACGGTTTGGCCCTGTTCGAGTTTTTCAATAATGGGGGCGCACATGTCGAGTACAAATGGCGGTTGTTCCTTTAATTGTTTTCGTAATATGTCGGCTGCCGGAAAACCAGCGCCAGCAACCGAAATAAATTTAGAAACTTCTTTTTCTTGTGAAGCCATCATGCCAATAAGTGCACCTTCGCTATGCCCTAAAATGATTAGTTGTGAAAAGCGTTGATCTTCTTTAATTAATTTGCTCCATGCTTTTACATCGTTAATATAGTCTTCAAACCTTAAATCGCCTTCAGAAACACCTGCGTTTTTGCTTTCGCCAATGCCGCGTTTATCGAATCGTAATGATGCGATACCTTGTTGCGCTAGACCTTCAGCAAGCATTTTTAAGGAATTGTTTACCATCATGGGGTTGTTGCCATTTCTATCGGTTGGCCCAGAACCAGCTACAATTAAAACAATGGGCGGATTGTTTTTTAGCTCTGGGATGGTATAGGTGCCAAAAATAGAATCGGTGCTGGTTTTTAAAATGGCCGGTTCTTCTTTAAATTGAGCGTTCAAAATATTTGAAACAATTAAAGCGACCGTTATTGCTAGGGAAATCTTCTTCATTAGAATGTTTTTTTTAAAATAAGCGGAAAAAGGATGTTTGTTTTCAGCAATTAAAAGTATAAAAAAATGAATGTTTTTAGCTGTTATAAGTTTGCAATTTAAAAATCTTGATTATATTTGCACACCTTTAGCGGGCGTGGTGGAATTGGTAGACACGCCAGACTTAGGACATAGCGAAATAAAAAGTGTTAAAATATTGAAATGCGGGCGTGGTGGAATTGGTAGACACGTCAGACTTAGGATCTGATGCCGCGAGGTGTGGGAGTTCGAGTCTCCCCGCCCGCACAAAAGCCGGAGAGAAATCTTCGGCTTTTTTTGTTTAAAATGAGCCTCTAAAAAAAGTCAGGTACAACATAGGTACAACATTTTGCTATTTTAACGGTTACATTTTTATTGATACCAATTCTTTCCAATTGCCTTTAATCTCTATGAATTTTCAGTTCGGATAATAAATTTTGCTAAGCTGTAAACTTAATTCTTCGTAAGGGAAGTTTATTATCATACAATATTGATGCAATTTAAACTCGTAAAATACTTCCATCAAAAGACGGCATATAGCCAAAATAGGTTTCAATAAAACAGTCTATCTTTTAGAAGCTTTTATCGCTCAATAAGGGTATGCATCTGGGATGGTGGTCTTAGTAAATTCAATCCAACTTCTGAAACTGCCGAACAATTCAAATACGAATCCAATAACCCATATTTAATTGATCAAAATACGATCTGGTGTTTAAAATCTAAAAAGCAATGACGCTTATACCCATAATTTCATAATATACTGTAAAACAATGGCATATGTTGTTGTTTTGTTTTATACTCAACGAATTACCCACTTTATTTTAAATCAATAAATTTCTAATTTTTTATGCACTTTATCTATTTCTTTATCTATATACCCCTGGGCATAATGCACATATCTATTAAAAGAATTACTAGTATAGCTATGACCACTTATCTTACGCACTAAATGTTCTGGCATGCCTAAAATTAGTAGTGTAGTGATTGCTGTTCTACGCATCATATGGGAACTCATTTTATCGCAAAAACGAAGTTGTTTGATCCCTGGGTTTTTGTTTACTATTTTGGTTACGCCTTGTTTTTCACGGGTCATTTCAATGGGGTTTGTATAACCCGCTTTTTCACCTATTTGTTTTAGAGTTCGATTAAAAATGAATAAGGTAATTGGTTTAAAAACAAATACTTTGGACGATTTTGATATATTTTTTTTATAAATATCAATAGCATATTTTGGTAGTTTAATAAAGCTATAGGTTTTGGTTTTTTGAGATTTAATTTTTAAATACCAATCCTTGTTTTGCTGTTCAAAATTTTTATTAGTTAGTCTATAAATATCCGAAAAGCGCAAACCAGTAGTACAACCAAATACAAAAACATCTTTAATACGCTTTAAAGCAGGGGTGAGGCTGCTTTCAAAATCTTTATCATGTATTAAGAACTTGAGTTGCTCGGGCGACAATACTAAAATATCTATTTCTTCTTTACGAACATAAAAAAGTCTTTGAAAATCTCCAGTGTTTAGGTCTCTATCATCTTTTAAGTAATGAAAAAAAGTCCTGATAATCTTTATGTTATGCCCCACATAATTATCGTATAGATTATTTTTATAGCAATATTCAGTAAAATTTTTATAGAATTTTTTCCAATAGTTTTTTTCAGAAAGTAGTTCCCTTTTATTTAGTTTGGAAGCGTCACAAATACGTAATTCAAAACCTGTGTTCAAGCTAAACTTTTGCAGTAATTTTAGTGTAGATTTGTAATTTTCAATTGAGCCTTTTGTTATTCTTTCACCGTTCTTTTTTAGTCGCTTACCTGTTTCGCTTTCGCGGATAAATTGCTTAAACAAGGTGAGTAATAAGGTGGTTTTTTTCATGAATTATTACCTAAAATGTATAATTTATAAGCAACAAATCTAATTGAAATTTTTAAAACTATAGTTAAATTGAAAGTGTGGAGTTGTATTATGACATTTACCTAAGAGGTTGTTTTTGAAGATAAGCATGCACAGCAACAGTTGCGATTGATTTCTGAACTTAATAACGATAAAAGCGCCATTATATTTAAAATGATTGACAAGATGCTGACCTCTAAAAAATTCAAGGATTTCTTTACCAAGAATGAGGCTTCGCTTTAGGGCAATAAAAAAGCCTTTACGTTTCCGTAAAAGCTTTTATGTTTTTCTTACTCCTGTACCAATCTTTAACCACAAGTTGCAAACTTAGCGATGGCGCACTCTATGGGAGAGCGGGTAGCTTTTCCCACGTTTGCCCTTCTTTATATACAAAATCTTCTGGTACCGGCTTGTCTAAATACAATTCACTATACTTTGGTTTTTCTACACTGAACTTAACAAAGTATTTTTTACCTATGTAAGATTTTTGTATCTCTTTAGACTCTTTGGACAATTCCCCCAATATAATTCTTGAGCTATAAACTTTACGAAGATAAACAAAACTATAATTATACCAAGGACCACCTTTACCTTGTTCTAAAAAAGTAATTTTTGAAATAGTAAATAAAACTTTTCCTTGTAAAGAATTTACTCTGTCAGAGTGTCCTAAAAACATTCTAATTGATAATGCAAGGAAAAACACTATTAATATTATACTTACAATATTGCGCTTAAAAAATTTCATAAATACATTATTCCATTACTTTTCTTTAATCCCAGTTTGAGTTCCATAATTACCTAATTGCCCGGAAGCTTCTAACATTCCTGTTGCCAGTCCTTTGGCCAATCCTTCGGTTTCTGAAGCGTTAATATGTTTTCCGAAGTAATCGTTTCTTGAACCAAAAAACAATGAGGTTCCAAATTCTATAGAAAAATCTTGCATCGATTTTGAATGCTCCCCTTTTCCAAAGATTAACTTTCTGCTGAAACTATCATTTTTAAAGTCATAGTTAATTTCAAAAGCAGACCCAATAAATGAACCTGTTCCAGTAGTTAAATAACCGTCTGAAAGTGCCCCGACAAAATTTATATTATCATTAATAATATATTGACTTCCAGCACTAATCCCTGTTTTTATTAACCCCATTTGAAAACTTTGTTTGGCAAAGACAAAAGGTGTTATCTTATTAATTTTTGTTATTGCAAACCCACCTGACAATGGAGCTGTTGCTACCGAACCAGTAAATGTCCAAAAAGTCTCTTTAAAAGCCTTTCCTCTAGAATCTGTTGGACTAATAAACAGGTCTTTCGCAGCTTGCTTACCCGAGGAAAGAGATTCTTTAAAAGCTTCCATTTTACCAGCCTTGAAAAAGGATATTTTTGCTGCACTGCCTGTAGCATCTATGGTAAGCGTACCATTTGCAGGGCCATTCCATCCAGAAGTAGAACCATGATACGATTGTTTTCCTGTTTTCCAACCTTCATTATTAGCAAATGCAGTATAATAACTTGTTTTTAGTTGTTGCCAAGAACCATTACCATGTTCTACTTCATACTCTCCTTTCCTAATTACTTTTTGTCCTCCATTCCAAATAGTAACAATTCTACTTTCAAGACCATCTAGATCAATTGCCCAAATAGGACTATTACCAGCAAATTGATACGGAGTAAGCCATGGATAACTTGCAAACAAAGGGTCTTGAGACAAAAACTTCCCTAACTTAGGGTCATAAATTCTAAACCCGTAATCATATTGCGCGCCTTCTCCTTTTACTTCATCATCCTTCTCCTTACCATTAAATCCATATCTGTAAGAATCTGAGCTGCCATGTCGGTTCGGGAGCACGCTTCCGAAGGTATTCAAATCTTTTTGCCCTAAAAAGGTTGTTTTCAAAGAACTTTTGCACTTTAAATGTATGCTTTTTTCACTTATTTTTTACACATGACCGCCAATCTTTAATACCAGACTTAAAAAATTGCCGTTGTAATACTAAAAAATCTCCTTTAGATTATCTGGAACTGAAGAATACTTAATTTCTTCATCTAGTAAAAGAAAACTACGCTCTAAATCTTTAGATGAAAAAATTACACGATAATACTTGTTTTCATAATTTTTATAATCATCACAACTTACAGATTTGGAATGTTCATAAAATTTATTTAAATATTTAAACTTATATACAACTGAACATTTAATTTTACCACCAATCTTTACTTTTATGACTTTTGCGACTGTTTCAACTTTATTTTCATTAATATCATCTTTTATACTCTTATTAAAAAAATATTGAAAAATAAGTAAAAATATTATTAATGAAATTATAATATAAACCCTATTATTTTTTAACATTTGTAGTTTTATTTTTGGATTTAGAACTATTTGAAAGATCAGCAGCTTCATTTCCTAACACATTTTCACCCGCTTCAATTACAGAACCAAAACCAAAATCAACTATAGGATTTACAACAGTTGGACTAAATTCCTTTAAGGGTTTGAAAATAAAATTGATTTCGTCTGAAACTTTACCTCCTAAACTATTAAAAAAAATATTTTTCATTATATCTTCTGTCTTTTCAAAACCAAAATGCATACCCTCAGAATCAAAATTAAGTTTGATTGTGGACTCTCCTAACAAAGATCCAAAACCTCCAGTTGAACCTGCAATAATTGGGTCTGCAAAATCAATGTTTTCATCTATCTTAAAATCATTTGCTATCATTTGACCTGTGAAATTTCCTAAACCAATATATACTCCACTTTCTATAGTATTTAAGGTAAATCCTGATGTATATGCACTAGTGAAATATTGAGACCAAACAGGTCCAGATTCTGCAAACAATAAAAGTTCGCCCCCTACAACAGGTCCCCAAACAGGTAAAGTATAACCAGTAACTAAACTAGTTCCTAACATCGTTGAGAGGCCGTTAAGAGCTTTAGTTGACTTTTTTAAATTCTTTAAATTATTATCACGATAATTTTGCGCCTTGATTAAAGCTTCTTCATCTCTATTGGATTCTGCTAAATCTTCTAAATCTTTAATATCTGAAAAACCAAAACCAAAAAAGCTGCTCATTTGTATCTTAATATCCAATATCATGTAGTCAAAGAAATTTCTCTTCTTATCGGCTGTTAAATCGCTTTCCATTCCTTCCAATTCAACTCTGTCTATAACTCTGTTTTCACTAAAAGCATAAGACGAATTCCAAGGATAGTTAGTACTCAATGGATCTACAGCTAAGAATCGTCCAACACGCGGATCATGCATCCTGTACTTGTAGTTAAGTGAGTTACCTTCCCCCTTAATCTCATCATCCTTTTCCTGTCCTTGGAATCCGTATCTGTAAGAATCTGAGCTACCATGTCGGTTCGGGAGCACGCTTCCGAAGGCATATTAATCTTTTGGCTAGTTACTTCTACAAACTCAGCTTATATTTCAATGAACGTTTTAGCAGATTAAATATATATCTTTTTATAGCAAACACAAAAAAAGCTTTTACAAGAGATGAATTCCTCCAAAAATATATTCTTCTGAACCAATAGAATGGGTTCTGATAAAGCGCTTACAATTATTTGAAGTTTTCATATGAGAATATTTTTCTTCTTTTATGAAATCATTATCTTTTTTGGCATCATTTAAAAGTAATTTAAAGGCTTCTAATCCTTTTCTGCTATTTTCTATTTTTACCATAAACGTATATCCAATCAATACCTTATCTTTCAATATTAATTTATAGCTTACCTTTTTCTTCTCGCTACAAACAGTAGAATACTCGTCAAATAGGATTAAACTGGAATCTCCTTCTAACTGAGTTTCAGAATAATTATTTAACGTTGTCAATAATTGATTATATTGTTCCCCCAAATTAAAATCTCTAATCCCAACAGATTGAAAATTAATTTCACAATCATTAGATCTGCTTTTTTCATTATTACATGAAATGGAAACACTTACTAATAAAATTAAAATTTTAATCATCATACAATTTCATTGTTTTAAAAAATCTAAACCGAAAAAATAATTCCCACTCATTGTATCAATATAAAGATTTATATTTTTTTCCAAATACAATTTAATTTCAAGAGTCTTTATATCAATATTTAATGGTTGACTACAATAACTTCTCTTTTTAGTTTTTGACACATAGACAATGAAATATCTTCTAATATACTTATTATTAGAATCATGAACTAAAAGAGAATCTATTCTATTAAAATCAATATCGTCGTAGGCATTCTCATTATCATTCTTTTTATCAATTGTTTTAATTAATAATTCGTCATATTTAATTCTTAATACTTCATCATATTTTCCTTCTTTTTTTGATAAAAAAATGACTTCCTCCGTATTTAATTTTCTAAACAAAACAATTGATACAAACAAAATGACTGCTGATAAATAGAACAATATATCCTCATTGAATTTTAAATCAAATATTTTAATAATTAAGTAAGTTAAAAACAATATTATCGAAATAACTAAAGAAAAATATGCCGTTTTTGCCATATATATTAATCATTGCTATTTGCCGGTTTAGAATTAGAATCATCTATAAATATATGTCTAATAATCACATTATCATCTGTAAATTGCATCAAGAACCCACTATTTTCTTCCTCTCCATTTTCAATAGCAGTAAAGATTAAATCTTTCATTTGGGAATAATCTTTTATGTCTCCAGCTAAATATGAAGCAACAATAGATGTAGGAACTCTTAATACTTGAAAATCATCAAAGAAACTTGTTCTTTGCGCTTGTTGTTGCATAGAAACATATGTTGAAGTAGTCTGCATTCCTTTTGAAGTCATTCCTTCAGTCAACACTCTATCTAAATACATTTTGGTGTCATTAATAGAACTCATCGTTATTTTTCGAGCCTCTGAAGTAACTAATGAAACAAAAGGATTTCCAGTTGCATAACTGAGAGCAGTGTCCATGAGACCATTTGCATCTCCGTCCATTGCATCTGTCATAAATGAAGCATAACTTGTAATCTTGAGTATCCCATCTGCTTTCCCTAATATTTTAGAGGTCTTTTCCCATCCTTTACTTTTAAACCCATCAACGTGATTACGAACATTAGATGTAGAAAAATGTTGATTCCCTTTATTTGCAACAGCCAAATTATATTTAACTGGTTTTCCATCAATCATATCTTCTACTACTTTTAAATTATGAGAATTCCTTAAAGTAAAGACATTATATTTTGTACCATTATCTCCCATTTTCCATCCATCATTTAATTTTGAAAAAGCAAACTGATAAGATGCATTACTAGCATATTGCTGTCCTTGTTTAATAGCATACTTAAATAATTTTAACATTATTTTTTCACCATTTACAGTTGACATAGCAGGCATTCGAGATTCATCATCGATTTGTGCAATCAACTCTTCTAATCCTTCTAGCTCTTTGTATTGTATTACCTTGTTTCCAGCAAAACTATAAGGTGTATACCAAGGATATTTATCTGTTAATGGGTCAGGTGTAAAAAATCTACCCACCCTAGGGTCATACATTCTAAAAGTAAAGTTCAAAGAATTTCCTTCGCCCTTAATCTCATCATCCTTTTCCTGCCCCTGAAAGCCGTAGCGATAGCTATCACTAGAGCCATGGCGGTTCGGGAGCACGCTTCCGAAGGGATTTACATCTTTTTGCCTTGGAAAGACCGTTTTCAAAGAACATTTATACTTTAAATATATACTTTTATATGATGATATAAAAGCTGCTCAATTTTAAAAGTAGTTTTTGGTTTTTTTAACTTTTGTCTCTAAATCTTTGACGACACTAGTTACAAACTAGCGCTAGCGGTGGAGCTGGATTTCTATTTAATTAATTCTTTTTTAATAATTGAACCATTTTTAATATTAATTGTAACTTCAACCCCATTTAAATTATAGGCTTGAAGTTCATTATTTTTATTGATATAAATAGAAGTAAAATAATTTCTATCATGTAATTTAGAAACTTCTCCTATTTGCCATATCAGTTTACCTTTTAAATTATAACAAATTATATTTTTATCATCTTTTAATTCGTCGGAGTCAATAAGTAATATAATTAAATCATTAATAATTAAGAAATTTTTAATCAAAGCGGGAACTTCTATCAGTAACTTATTATTTATAAAAAAATTATTATTATACTTGTGAAATTTACTATTATTCATATTAATTATTTTATAACTTTTGAGGTTCCGTAATTTACCCCTCCTTCTAAAACCTCTATTTGAAAACCACCTCCACTAGTCCCAAATCCTTCAACAGCAGCAGCTTCTCCAACTCTTACAGTAGAACCTGGCTTAATTGAAACAGGAGTAATTAAAGTAGGTTCATATTTCAATGAAAATTTATCTTTTAATTGTATAGCACTTAGTCCCTCTACTTCTTTAGCAGTTGTTAACCAAGCTCCTTCAACATTATTAGACCCCGATAATCTTACAAGGTTATCTATTTCGTTAGGTGTTTTTATTACACCTAAAGTAATATCTGCTTTGTAAGGAGGAAAGTACCCTGCTTCAACAAAAGTTTTGTTCACTACATTTGAATTATCTAATTTAACTCTAGTAATATTTTTTAATTTAGCAATTTTTCCTAAAGTATATCCTAAACCTGCTCCAAAAAGTTCAAAGATAGCTCCATTAGACAATTCTCCTACTTCGTTTCTCAAAGATTGAGCTCTTTGAAAATTACCCAATTCTTCTGCCTTATTGGCTTCTTCAGATTTATTAATCCCCATACTTAAGTCTCCCATAGCTAAACCTAAAAAAGCTATTTGTATGGGCTTGAGTACCAATGCAGGAGCTGTTACAAGGGTAAAAGCTGCCATTTCAGTCCTCCTTAACTCTGCTAGCTTTTCAGGATTATTATTAGCTTTCTCGTAAGCTTTTCTATTGCTAGCAACAGCCTTTCCTATAGAATACGGTGAAAATTCTAAACCTTCTAATTCAACTCCATCTATAACTCTGTTTTCACTAAATGCATAAGAGCTATTGTGTGGATATTCTTTAAATAATGGGTCAACAGCAAAGAACCTACCCACTCTAGGGTTATGCATCCTGTACTTATAGTTAAGTGAGTTACCTTCACCCTTAATCTCATCATCCTTTTCCTGTCCTTGGAATCCATATCTGTAAGAATCTGAGCCACCATGTCGGTTCGGGAGCACGCTTCCGAAGGCATAATATTCAAAACACCTACAAAGGCTTTATGTGTAAGAACGTTTGTGTTTTTAAATTTCTCAAAAACTTACCATATTTTAGGTTTTTGTTCGTTTTTATTTCTAAACCAAAACACAGTATAAAAGTAGGACTTTATTTTGATTTTATAGCGTTTACTTTTGAAATAAGAAATTAACTTGCTTACAACTATTTTATGAATTATTTTTCCATTTTGTCAACCAATCTTGGTAGTCACTAGTAAATACTAGCGACAGACATTACGGTAAACTAGCACCAGTAGGGGTAAGGAACTAGTTACAAACTAGCGCTAGCGGGGGGGTAGCGTACACTAGAGAACAGCGGGTTTAACTTGTTATTGTTTTTGCTTATTCTTACCGCCACTAGTTTTAGAAACTAGCGGTAGCGGGGGAAGTTTATTAAGCGATTTTTAAGTGGTCTTCTCTAATATTTCAATCACATTAGGATAACCTCTGTTTTTTGCCATTTGAATAACACTTTTATTCACATTATTTAAGTGATTTATATCAGAACCATAATGCACTAATAATTTAATCATTTCATTTCTAGTTCCAAAACCTTTATCATTATGGATTGCATACCACAGAGGAATATTGCCATACTTATCACTAATGTTAACGTCAATTCCTTTTTCTAAAACTTTTAGTAATACATTTTCATCATAATAATGGGTTAAATAATGTAGAACTGTTTCTCCATTCTGATTTTGATAAGATAAATTAATTCCTTTATCAATTAAATATAAAGAAATATCACCAGCTCCCTCAAATATAGAAGTCATTAATAAATTAGAGTGAAAATCATTGACTTTATTTATATTACAATTCTTCATTTCAATAAATTCAGCTACTAATTCTTTATCTTTTTTTGCTATTGCCTTGAAAATTTCCATTCTATCTATTTTAAGTTAACTCATTATTCTGTATTAGGTCTTGGGGAACCTTCATATTTACCGCTTCTATTTGAATTTTGTGTCTGCGGATGATACCTTTCAGGATTATTATACTCATCTAGTAATTGCTCCCATGTAATATCACCATCTATATACTCTTGTCTAAGTTTATGCCATTCCTGTTCGGGCTTATGCCCCATATCCCAACTTCTTTTTTGAGTTTTATCCCAACTAATTAATTCATCTGTATATGGGTCATAAACTTTTCCGTTGACATCCTGAGCCTTATTCCAGACTTTATCCACTACACCGTTTCTAAATGAAGGTCTATTCCTTGATTTATATATTCTCTCAACTACTTGACCAAATTCTTCAACACTTTTTTCGGCAAACTTTTCTAATGGAAGTCTATTTAATGTTTTATATTTAAACGCTTTTGTTCCCTTTAAAAAAGGAGACACCTCAAGAGCTACAAAAATTAAATCTACTGTACCCCAAAAATTTTCACCCTCTGAGTAATTCTTAATGGAAGAATATGTTCCTGCCAATGGGTTAAATTGAGTACCTAAAAGCCAAACAGGATTTGAATTTCGAACATAATTGTTATGGGCTTCAACTGCTCTATTAAATTGAGCTACGTGTTGTTCTCTTTCATTCTTCAAAGAGGGAAGTCTTCCCCATTTTTCAGCATCTTCTTTAGTTCGATAAAATCCAAAAGCAGAAACATCAGGAGGATTATAAGGTATAGGTACTAAATCCAGTTGAATTTTGGAAGATTCTTTCTTTAAATCATTCCAATAATAGTACTCTTCAAGACCATCCAAATCCATTGCCTGTATTGGTGTGTTTCCAGCAAATTGATAAGGTGTATAATATGGATAGCCTTTAAAAAGAGGGTCAGTACTCAAAAACTTCCCTAACCTAGGGTCATAAATTCTAAACCCGTAATCATATTGCGCGCCTTCTCCTTTTACTTCATCATCTTTCTCTTTACCATTAAAGCCGTATCTGTAATAATCCGAGCTACCATGTCGGTTCGGGAGCACGCTTCCGAAGGGGGACTAATCTATTGGTTAGTTGCTGCGACAAGGTTTGTATAAATTTCAATGAACGTTTTGGTTGGTTAAATATATGGGTTTTTATGCGAAATCAAAAAGCTACTTCATTTCTAAAATAGCTTTTAAACTTATTTTTTATAGTTTTCTTAAAATCATGCATTCGAAGAATAAAAGTTTAAATAGGATTATATTTACCATAAGTCATTCCTAAAGGCTCTAAATTCTTGTATTCAGGTATGCTTTTGTTTAATAAACTCGTGATTTGAATAATTTTCCTTTCTAAAGCGGTTTCTTCAAATTGCTTAACAATTAAACCGGACACATCCTTTATTGACCTCAAAATTCTTATATTAATGCTTTCAGGGTTACTTATAACTTCTATCTTCAACAAAGTCAAAGACTTTTTAAAATTACTCAAAGGTTCTTTTTCAATATCGTAATAATTAGATTTTTTTACATATTCATCTAATTCATTTAAAAAGTCTTGTATTAATTCGATAAGTTCTAATATGTCCATTACTCAATTGGCATTATAATGTTTTTTATTTCAGGGCTAAAATATTGTAATCCACCACCTTTATTTCCACCTAGGTCAGCCGCAGTACTTTTTAAAACTTTTACGTCAGAAGTCAACTCAAATTGTTTTAAAACTCTATTGCTATAGCTAATCCCTAAATTTTGTGTTGAACCATTTTCTAAATTAGTGAAATAACTTCCAACACCATTTTCACCAACCCATTGTTGAACGATAGTTCCTTTTTTTAAAGTTACAGTTTGTACAGGCATTTCAAAGTTAATTCCACTTAAGTGATTTACTCTTTTCTCTCCAATGTACCCCGCTTTTCTATAAAACTCAGTTGCAAGTTTTTGTCTAATAATCGGTTTTGGCGTATTTCCAACAATTGATTTAGATATTTTCTCAGTAACAATTATGGTAGCTGCGGCTTCAATAACTTCAGGTTTTTGAATTCTATCAATCGCATATTGTCCAAACTCAGAAATGCCTTCTTCTTGTTTGGCTTTAATCATATCGCTTGCAATTCCATACGATAGATTATCTAAATCCTTTTCAAGATAGTTAATAACTTTACTTGGACCTCCTCTTCCAAAAACTTCTACAATGTTAAAGGCATAGGGAATCATATTTAAAATATTTTTTCCTACATTGCTTGCTATTTTGGTTGCAGTCTGAACTTTTGTGTCTTCTTTTTGATGTGGAGTTGGTTCTAAATAATCCCAACTTTCCATTCCTTCCAATTCAATTCTGTCTATAACTCTATTTTCACTATAGGCAAATGAGCTATTCCATGCAAATTCTCTTGCTGAAGGGTCGACAGCAAAAAACCTACCCACTCTAGGGTCATGCATCCTGTACTTGTAGTTAAGTGAGTTACCTTCCCCCTTAATCTCATCATCCTTTTCCTGTCCTTGGAATCCGAATCTGTAAGAATCTGAGCCACCATGTCGGTTGGGGAGCACGCTTCCGAAGGCATAGTATTCAAAACACCTGCAAAGGCTTTATATGTAAGAACGTTTGTGTTTATTTTTATTTCTGATAAAATAACAAAAAACACAGTATAAAAGTAGGACTTTATTTTGATTTTATAGGGTTTACTTTTGAAATAAGAAGTTAACTTGCCTTCAACTATGTTATGAATTATTTTTCAATTTTGTCAATCAATCTTGGTAGTCACTAGTATTTACTAGTGACTACCATTACGGTAAACTAGAGCTAGCGGGGGGCTTTACATTTCTGTAAAAGCTTTCTCTTTTTTTGCTTACTCTTACCGCCACTAACTGCAAGTTAGCGGTAGCGCACACGAGAGAACAGCGGGGGCAAATTATAACCCTAATTGTTCTTTACGCACTGTTTCTATTTCTTTTTTTCTTGAACGTTTAGTGGATTCTATGAATTCATTTATTAATAAACTGTCTGTTATTCTCTTATCTAAATACATGATGCTTTTCTTTGGATTATCCTTTAAATACTTGATACGATAGTATTTTTTCACGTAACGATCGTCTAGATTCTCAAAAGATTCTGAATTTTTTATATTCTTATGTTTTTCATCATTAACATAATAAGTATAATATAAAAATGGTGATGTATTTCCTCCCCAATTAATATCATAAACATATCCTATGCTAGAAACCCCTTCTTTCTCTATTCTGTTATTGAAATACTTCCCTCTTACAAGCATAAAACCCAAAATACCAACAACAATTATGACAATTTTATATTTCTGATGAAAAAATTTATTAATTATCATTTTCAAGTTTTTTTTCATTGTTACTGTTTAGGTCTTCTTTAACCTTTTTGTTAATGGATTTAGTTGTAGTCTTTATAACGGTTAACCCAGCCCCTTGAAGATAAGTACCCATTGAAGGAGAAAAATCAACTAATGGCTTACCTATTGTATTGTTGAATTTACTCGTTAATTTAGATGATGATTTCTTAAATATAAAATTTGTAGTAGCATTCTCTAGACTACTAATCGATAACTCTCCTCCTTTAAAATCAAAAAAAGATTGTCCTAGTTGAGAGCCTATTTTACTTGAAACTGCACTTAATCCAACATCGAAATAATCAATACTCCCTAAACTAAAATCATTATTTATTAACACATTAGACGCATATTGACTTACAAACTCTGTGCCTCCATTCATAGCCCCAACCCTTAAGGTATTGGTAGCAAAAGCTTCTGTTAAAGTTGTCTGTAAAACACCTGTTTCAGCTAAAACAGTTGCTTCAGTTGCTAAAAACGGAAGGGCTTCTAAAGCTCCTAATACTAATAACGGAGACATAACTACCATTGCTACGGCATTTTCATCTATTTTCTTGAAAGCATTATATATTTCTTTTTCTTGTTCACTACCTATAGGGTACATTTTTCTAGCTTTGTTCCATAGAGGTATATTCTGTGTAAACACTTCCTTTATTGCTTTGGAATTTATGCTATATGGTTTGTTTTGGGGATGTCCAAACGAAAAGCCTTTTTCGTTTGGCTCTGTATAAATATATTCCGTAATAAAATAACGGTTTGGTTTCCCATTTCTAATTACATAAGTAGCTTTGGTGGTAAAGTCGAAATACCAATCGTCTTGACCATCAGGATCTACAAAAATAATTGGGTTATTTCTAGTGAAAACATAATTTGATTGGTCTGACTTAGGTTTACCATCCAAGGTTAACCATCTTCCAACTCTCGTATCATTTAATCTTGCTCCAAAATCATAACTATTTCCTTCTCCTTTTACTTCATCATCCTTCTCCTTACCATTAAATCCATATCTGTAAGAATCTGAGCTACCATGTCGGTTGGGGAGCACGCTTCCGAAGGGGGACTAATCTATTGGTTAGTTATTTCGACAAGGTTAATATAAATTTCAATGAACGTTTTTGAAGATTAAATGTATGCCTTTTTTTGGCAATAACAAAAAGCTGCTCAATGTATAAAATAGCTTCTTTTATCTTTTGATTGTTAATTTTTAACTCTACAAATTAAAAACTTGGAGTAGGGACATAATATGGAATTACAAGGGTCTATTTTCCTCTAGCTTTTCCTAAGTAAAAATTAATGATTTCATCAGTACTAGGTGTCTTTTTACTCTTATAGTCTTTATTAAAAAATATAAGATTTTTAGGATAAATTGAATATTTGCCATTTCTGAACCTTCTATATATGCCTAATCCACATTTATGAGAATCAAATCCTCCTTCCGAAAATTCTAAACTATTATCTAATTCAGATATTCTTTTTTCTAATTCCGAATATTTAGTTTTAAAAAGATTAATACCATTAAAAATACAGTTCCCTTTTCCAATTTCGATATATTCAATTAAACTACCATCTTCTTTAAATACAATTAAAATATCCTCGTTTAATAAATATATTGTAGGATAAAAAGTTCCCATGAATTCCTTTTTTCCTTTTTTATATTCAACATCTATTTTATTAAGCAAATCATTTAGGCTATCCTTAAAATTAATATATCCCAAAGATTCATGTGTTTTATATATCATATTAACTAAATTTTATTTATTATCTATTGCTTCCTTAAGTTTAGGAACAACATTGTCTTGATAATGTTTTCTGGCCTGTTCGATTGCTTTATTATATATATCTCCGTATTGAGCTTTTATTGCGTTTGCATTTAAGTCAAAAGCTCCCATAAAATCACCTTCTCTTAATAATGTGGCTTCTGCTTCTCTAAAGGCTTTTGATAAATCACTTGCTCCTGTAGTGATAAAGTTCTTATGATCACCCGTCAGCATATGATGGGAACTTTTTAAATAATCAGAAACAACGTTTAATTCTGCTCGTTTAAATGCATCTATCGACGGTAGATGATTTCTTTCAGTTATATTAGTACCACCTTCAACTAAATTTTTAATTCTTCCATGAGCCCCTCCTTCAAACATCGCCTTCTCTACAGGGCCCTTTAATGCATACTTAATTATAACTCCACTAGCTAAAGGAATAACAATTGCAGTAGTATAAGCCCCGGCACTAATCGCATCATCAATATCCCCTGTGGCTGAATATTTAGCAGAATATAAGGCTGCATGATACGGATCAAAAACTACATCTAAACCAGGAATTGAACCAATAGTTTCAGTACCTACTAAAGCAACTGAATTAAAAGTAAATAGAGTTAAATTTGTTGCTTTAATCTGATTTAGAACCCTTTCATTTTCCATTTCCTGTTGTTTCTCAGTATCTGGTTCCATTGCTATATGAAGCTTATCTGTCGTCGCAGAACTAACCATACCATTTATTCCTTTTTTAAAGTCTGCATCGGTATCACCGATCCATTTCTTTATTTTTGCTTTAGTAGCTTCATAAAATAAATAATATTGATATGGCTGAACTTCTAAGCCTTCTAACTCTATGCCATCAATAACCCTATTTTCACTAAAAGCATAAGGCGAGTTCCAAGGATACTTAGCTGTCAAAGGGTCAACCGCAAAAAACCGTCCCACTCTCGGGTCGTGCATCCTGTACTTGTAATTCAAAGAATTCCCTTCGCCCTTAATCTCATCGTCTTTTTCCTGGCCTTGGAATCCGAATCTGTAAGAATCTGAGCTACCATGGCGGTTCGGGAGCACGCTTCCGAAGGCATATGAATCTTTTGCCTTTTGAAGACTAGTTTTCAATGAACGTTTTACTTGTTAAAGGTATTTATTTTTTTCAATTTGTTTTTACTGTAACCTCCACAAGTTGCAAACTTGCGGTAGCGTAAACTAGAACAATTATTATGCTTTAAAGTCACTGACTTCGCAGAGCGAGAAACAACGGGGTTATAACCGTATGTTAATGTACTTTAATAATTCTTCAACTTTATTATTATCATAATAAGTATTAATTAGTTGTATATACATATTACGATTTCCTATATTAGTTAAATCATAAAAATCACGCACAATTTCACCTTTATTAATTAAGAGTAACATCGTTACCTTGATTTTAACCATTTCAGGGTGATTTAAAATTAACGTTTCTAATCTTCGAACGTCCTCATAGTTATATTCAATTGAATTAGAGTCAATACCGTGTATATTAGCTTTAAACCAAGGGCTTAAATTGCTCCAGTTATCATCTTTATTAATTAAGCCTCTAAAGGATTTAAACCAAGGAAATTCTTTAGAATAACTATTAGATTTCCCTATATATTTCCAAGCAAACTTTCCTTTGTTATTTGGATACTTATTGATTGGTACAGGTCCAAAAAGGATCTCATTAGATTTGATTTTTTCAATATCAATTTGTTTTTCATTACCTGTTTCTATATAATTATAGACTTGTATCAAAATCCCATCAAATTCTCTAACATCGGTATAATCTAGTAATTCAGCATATACAAAACCTAAATCAAAATCTAATGATATGCGATATATGTTTCCTGAAAATTCTGTTTTCATATTTATTGAAACTTAAATAGTTTTTCCCAATCCTCTACATTTGCGTCGAGCCATGATTTACCTTGACTCTTATATATATCCTTAATAGTTGCATTTATTTTATTGGATAATACAGGCTTTACTACTTTAGAAGCTTTTCCTTTCCATCCATTTAATTCCATTATTAATTGTTCAACTCCAAGAGCAGTACCATTATCGGGAATTTTTTGCAATTTACTTAATGCTTGTATAGAATATTCAGAAAGTTTTCCTAAAGAATATCTATTTTGGACGCCGTTTTTTGCCTTGCCTATATATAAAAGAAATTTACCCCCTTCTCCTTCTTTTAATCCTCGATAAATTGTCCAACCTGCTACAGTTTTTTTAGCGTTGCCCATCATTACGATAGTTTCTGATGCGAGTTTACTTTTCCCGCCACCAAACATTCCAAAAGCTAACGTTATATCTGGAGAAGGTGGTTCTCCAGTTAAATAACCCTTGGAATCAACTCCATTACCATGCCAAGACCGCGCTCCTTCAGTATATGCTGGAAATTTTTCCCAAAACGACATCGGAGGCAATACTTGTCCATTTTCCGTATCTAATTGAGTATATTCATATCCTGATTCTGTATAGAACCCTTCAGGAGCATTTTCATTTCCTAAATGAAAAATATAGGTTTCAGTTCTAACATGATACAAATTGTCCCAATTTGAAGCTTCTCTTTCGTCTCCCTGTTTTAGTATTTCCCCGTCTTTATCTATTGCATTTCCATCCTTATCTTTAGTGTAAGTTGGTTCTAGCCCTTCAAGTTCAATCATATCTATAGGTCTATTACCACTAAACTGATATGGAGAATAAAAAGGATATGCTTTCTCTAAAGGGTCTCTTGCAAAGAACCTCCCCACGCGTGGGTCATGCATTCTAAAGGTATAGTTCAAAGAATTTCCTTCTCCTTTAATCTCATCGTCTTTTTCCTGTCCTTGGAATCCGAATCTGTAAGAATCTGAGCTACCATGTCGGTTCGGGAGCACGCTTCCGAAGGGATAAAAATCACTATATGTAAGAACGTCCGCAGTAAAGTTAGTAAAATTAAGTGGATCTGCAACAAGTTTTCGATCAGTGACCACACTTAGTACGTTTCCTAAATGGTTACTTAGCTCATATCGTTTATCGCCCACTATACGCGCATAGGTGTTTGGTGCTTCTGAGGTGGCACTAATAGGCTCGATAGTTGCCAAAAAGTGACTTCCTGCCTTGGCTTTAAACCCAGGTTTTAATAGTATGCTGTTACCTGCTTTTAAGGTAAGGTGGATAGGGCGGGCAAAGTGAACCACTTGCAGCGGATGAAAGTGAGCATAGCTAAGTAAGCGCTCAAAATCGATTCATTTGTGGTTAAATTTAGTATTTATTTTTCAATTTTTTACGCATGG
>NZ_WRPN01000006.1 GCF_009746565.1 Mariniflexile maritimum | reverse complement strand
TCCATGCGTAAAAAATTGAAAAATAAATACTAAATTTAACCACAAATGAATCGATTTTGAGCGCTTACTTAGCTATGCTCACTTTCATCCGCTGCAAGTGGTTCACTTTGCCCGCCCTATCCAATTATTCCATATATTATCTCCATCCGTATATGCTACTTGAAGTTGTGATGAAACAAAATTCGGGTCATATACATCATTAGGTTCTCTTTCTCTTATGCAATACATTCTATCACTAGTACCATCATAAGCAAATCCTACATTATGAAAAACAACTGGAGTTACATTATTATCTCTAGATGTCAATCCATCAATAAAAATTTCCTGGCTAGTATTTAAAGTTGGACTAGAAAGGTTGGCTAAGTCAATATCTTTACTATAAACTTTTGCTCCTGACGAATCTCCTTGAGTATAAAATAGTAAAAACCGCCCTTGACCATTTACACTTGTTGCGCTTGGCTGACCCACACCCCAATAGGTTGTTCCAGCAAATGATATTAATGGATTCCCTCCCCATTTGACCCATGGCCCCTCTGGACTATCCGCTAAGGCAATTCCAATTTGATTATGATTATTGTCCAATTGATCTGTACCTAAATAAAACATAATCCAAGAGTATGTATGACCATTGTAAGCAAAAGAACCCTGTTTTATATCTGGGTCACAAACATGTTCGTCATCCCATCCAGAACCAGAAGGAGTTAGGGCAACTTGTTGTGATCCCCACACCCAATTAGATCCTGAAAGTGTAGCTTTTCTCCAATAAATATAATCTTCAATCTGTCCACTATTTGGGTTTTTACAATAGTAAATATATCTAACACTACTTGAAGTTTGTATATATGACGGGCAATAATTATAAAAACTTCCTGAGACATCATTAAACTCTTGATTTACTTGGGATTGACCGATTAAGCTATTAAATAGCAATAATAAAGTAGTTATAATTCTCATAATTTTTAGTTTTTAAAAGTTATAGTCATTGAAGACCGTTTAACTGATGGTTAATTAATAAGTTAGTTTAGTAATTTAAAGTTAGTTAGTAATTTAAGCTTTATGGTAAACTCTTAATTCCTTCAATGAATTATTAAAAAAACTAATCGTAAATCCAATAAAACAATGAATTTATTTTGTAATTACAGGCTCAATATACAAATAAAATTGAATAGAACAAACGTTTGTTCTATTTATTTTAAAAAAGATCAATTTCACAATAATAATTATAGTGCTGGTTTTTAGTCGAAAAGAAAAAATATATAAATAACGTGAGTTCGATATAAAAAAGGTGATGTTTTTATAAGAAAAAAGCAAAATGTTGTACCTATGTTGTACCCAAACAAAAAAAACCTCCCGAAAACGAGAGGCTTTTAACATTTTTTTAAAATGTTGTAAAGTACGGGCGGGGAGACTCGAACTCCCACACCTCGCGGCATTAGATCCTAAGTCTATTGAGATTTTGTACAATTATGATCTGTACTGAAATAAGGCAATCAGTTTTTTATACAAATAATAAAATTTCCTTTCAATACACTCTCGTTGCTTTATGCAGAGTGTATTGAAAGGAATTCTTTTTCAAGCCTTTAAAATTATTGGCTAAATGGCTTGAGTTTGTTCTTTCTTCGTTTCAAATCTAATTTGGAGGTTTTGTATATCCTCGCTTATCTTGGTCTCCACTACCTTTGCATAAATCTGTGTGGTTGTTAGCTTGGTATGTCCCAATAGTTTTGATACGGTTTCTATGGGTACACCATTGGAAAGCATTACGGTCGTTGCGAAGGTGTGCCTTGCTATATGGAAGGTCAGGTTCTTTTGTATTCTGCAAACATCGGCTATCTCCTTTAAATAGGAATTCAGTTTTTGATTGGAGATAGTTGGAAACAGCCTTTGTTTGTTTATTGCGTTTGGATATGTTTCATACTTTTTAATTATGTCCAGTGCTTTTGATAGTAAGGGTATCTTAACCGGTACACTGGTCTTTTCCCTTTGGGAATATATCCATTGTTTGCCATCTATCCCTTTACATATATTATCGGTTGTTAAGTTCATCACATCGCCATAGGACAGCCCTGTATAACAACTGAAAACAAACAGATCCTTTATCAATTGCAACCTTTGGATTGTAAACACTTTGTTTTCTATGCTTTGCAGTTCTTCCGAGGTCAAGAAACACCTCTCCTTTCTTTCATATTTTGCCTCAAACTTTATAAAGGGGTCTTTATCCAACCATTCCATTTTAAATGCCAGGCTTACCATTTTTCGTAACCGCTCAATATGTTTCATAACGGTATTGTTGCCCATCTTGTTCTGATGCCTTAAAAAGCGTTCAAAATCTATGATGAACTTATACCCCAGTTCTGATAGGTACATATCGGTCGTTTTGTGTTTTTCCTTTAGAAAGAGAAGGATATACTTATGTGTGGTATAATAGTTCTTTTGTGTGCCCCAACGCAGTGTGTCCTTCATGTGGATGTTATGGTATTCAATGATATCTGACAGTGAATGGCGGGTTTCTGTTTTCCCTAAAAAATGGGCTTTGATAATATCCGAGGTTACTAGACTGTTTCTGCTTTGCAGTTTTTGGTAACATTCGAACAGTCTTGCATAAACTTGCTCTAGGTAGGCATTGACAAGTTTGTTTGATTCACATGTGCCTTTCAGCCTGTTCTTAGTGGTGTCCCAATCTGAAATAAGGACTTTTCGCTTTAGGGACAGTTCTGAGCGTTTTCCGTTTACCGTGATTCTGGCATAAAGAGGGGCTTTCCTGTTCTTGGCACTTGCCAGTTTTAACCAAAACAGGACACTGAAGGTGTTTGAATGTGTCATAATCTTTCATTTTTAAATTAAACTTTAAAAACAAAAGTCAAATCAAATCATTCGGTTACCTTTTTTATGGGTTTCCACAGATGGTAACCGAATAGGTCACTTTTTTTACCAAAGTAAAGCAAATTAAATGTGACCCTTTAAATTGCAAAAACTTGATAATCATTCGATTACCAAGTTTTTGACACTATTTGATATACTAAAAAGTCGGGGTGGCAGGATTCGAACCTGCGACCTCCTGCTCCCAAAGCAGGCGCGATAACCGGGCTACGCTACACCCCGAAATACTCTCAATTTCATTGCGATTCAATATCTGCGACCTTCCCGCCAAGGACGGGACGCGATAACCGGGCTACGCTACACCCTGTATAAAAGTTCGTTAGAACTTAAAATTTTAATTTTCAAAATTTAACCAATTCCAGTTGCTTTTGAATCAAATAAATTTGGTTTTGTTAATGCGGAGAGACGGGGACTCGAACCCCGGCGACAGTTACCCGTCGACAGATTAGCAATCTGCTCCATTACCACTCTGGCACCTCTCCTTAATTTTTATGAACTTATGCAATAAATTTGCGGTTGCAAATGTAGTCTATACTTAACAAGAAAGCAACTATTTTATTTTGTTTTTTTTAATTTTTATTCGGGATACTCTATCCGTAAATGGTAAATGTTTGCCAACTTGTATTTTAACACTTTTTTTATCGATTGGATTTCTTTGAATGTAATGTTTGCATTTAAAAATTGACCTTCTTCTATCTGTTTGCTTATTATCGTTTCAACAAACGCATCGATTTTGGCTGATGTAGGGTCTTTTAAACTTTTTGAAGCGGCCTCAACGCTATCGCACATCATCAATATAGCGGTTTCTTTACTGAAAGGTTTGGGCCCTGGATAACTAAAGGCCGATTTATCTGTCTCGGAAAAATCGCTTTTTTCCTGCATATAAAAATAATACACGACACTGGTACCATGATGGGTTCTAATAAAATCAATGACCCTATCTGGAAGATTGTACTTTTTTGCTATTTCAATGCCATCAATAACATGGGCCGTAATTATTCGGGAACTTTCTTTCGATGAGAGTTCGTCGTGCGGGTTAATGCCCGTCGATTGATTTTCGGTAAAATATGTTGGGTTTTTCATCTTACCTATGTCGTGATATAAAGCACCTACGCGCACCAACATGGCATTTGCGCCTATTTCATGGGCAGACGCTTCGGCTAAATTGGCCACATTTAAGGAATGGTGAAACGTTCCTGGTGCCTTGTTGGAAAGCTCTTTAAGTAATTTGGAATTCGTATCTGAAAGTTCCAAAAGTGAGACATCAGAAACCAATCCGAAAATTTTTTCATAAACATAGATAAGAGGTTGCACAAATAAGGTTGCCAAACCACCCAAGATAAACCAAATAAACATTTCCCAACGTATGGTTTCCACACTTCCTTCATGTATCACAAAAAAAGCAAAATAGGCCACAATATACACCAAGGTTATCTGCCCTACCGAAATAAACAAATTTGCCCGTTTGTAAAGTTCAGAAACCGTTAATATGGTTACAATGCCGGCAAGTATTTGCAAAAACATGTATTCATAACTGTTTGGCACAATAAACCCTAACAGCAATACGGTAATTACATGTGCAAACAGGCCTAATCGCGCATCAAAAAATGCCTTGAATATTAGGGGCAAAATACAGATGGGCACCACGTAAACAAACTTCGAATCATAGTTAACAACCAATGTGGTTATAAATATCATCAATAAAACGTTAAAAAAGATGAAGGTTACCTTGGTATTGTTTTCATACACTTCTTTTCTATATTTCCTTAAAAAAAGAAACAACATCAACAATGCCAATGCCACCAATAAGGTGTAGGCAAACACGATCCAGTAATAACTGGATTTGCTCCACACCTGCGATTCAAATTCAAGTTGGAGCGATTTTAGTATTTGATAGTTGTTAACATCTACAACTTCCCCTTTCGCTATAATTAAAGTGCCTTTTTCAACACTGCCCCGGGCATAGGCAATTTTGTCCATGGCTTCTTGAAGCGCTTTTTCAGTAAACGATTTATTAAAGGTTAGGTTAGGCTGAATGATATCGAAAAACAACGAAAAAAAATCGGTTTTAAACCCAATGGAATTGGTTTTGGAAAGCACTGTTTCAATTACAGGTATAATGGCATCCTGTTTTATAATATCAGAAAAAAAACCGTCTTGCTTCTTCACGCGGTTATCCAATAGGGCAATGATCCGTTTTTCTGAAAAATCATGACTTTCATTGGAAATACCAAAGGCATACAAGGCTTCAATTATTTGCTGCCCGGTTTTGTACAGGTTGTTGCGTATGTTTTTAGGAATCGTATCCGAAAACACCGTTCTAAACTGTTGGGCATAAGCGTTTTCCACCTTGGGCTTAATGCTTGGGTCGATATCGAAATATAAAATGGAATTATCGGTAACCGTTTGTTTTTCGGCTGTTATCTCTGCATCCGATTTTAAGATGGCAAAGTTAAAAGGCGCCAATAAATTTTCAGATTGCCACGGTTTCCCTTTTTCAAAATCGTACTTGAATTTTCCGCTTTTCGGAAACATATATACAATCAAAAACGTTGCACCAATAAACAACAGCCCTTTATATATTAAGGAATGGTTTCTGTACAATTTATTAATAAAGTTATCCATTTATAAAGTTAATGAAGCCAAATGTAATAAAATTATAAGCGATTTCCATTTTTTATAATGATTGAATGGTTCAGGTTTCTGCCAAAAAATCATTATTTTCGCGGGTAATAAGTTTAATCGTTTTGTAATGAACAAAGAAGTCGTAATTGTTTCGGCCGTTAGAACGCCCATAGGAAGCTTTATGGGCACGCTTTCAACGGTTCCTGCACCAAAATTGGGCGCTGTGGCAATAAAAGGCGCCATAGATCGTATTAATTTAGACCCCGCTTTGGTTGATGAAGTGCTAATGGGCAATGTCGTTCAGGCAGGAACAGGTCAAGCTCCAGCCAGACAAGCGGCCATTTTTGCGGGTATTCCCAATACGGTACCCTGTACCACCGTAAATAAAGTATGCGCCTCTGGCATGAAAGCCGTTATGCAAGCGGCTCAAAGCATAGCGGTGGGCGATGCCACTATTGTTGTGGCCGGAGGCATGGAAAATATGAGCTTGATTCCTCATTACTTATATGCAAGAACCGGTACAAAATTTGGACCTGCCCCATTAATTGATGGGTTACAAAAAGATGGATTGGTGGATGCCTACGACCAAAACGCCATGGGAGTATGTGCCGATGCTTGTGCCAAGGAACACCATTTTTCTCGTGAAGCACAAGATGCCTTTGCAATACAATCGTACAAGCGTTCGGCGGCAGCCTGGGAAGCCGGTAAATTTGACAATGAAATTATTCCTGTTGAAGTGCCCCAACGTCGTGGTGAACCCCTTATCTTTAATAAAGATGAAGAATTTACCAACGTTTTTTTAGATAAAATTCCGCAATTAAAACCAGTCTTCTCTAAAGATGGCACCGTAACGGCCGCCAATGCTTCCACCATAAACGATGGCGCAGCGGCCCTGGTGTTGATGAGTAAGGAAAAAGCCCTTGAACTGGGTTTAAAACCTCTCGCTACCATAAAAAGTTATGCCGATGCCGCCCACGAACCGGAATGGTTTACCACAGCGCCCGCCAAGGCACTCCCTAAAGCTTTGCATAAAGCAGGAATAACCATTAAGGATGTCGATTTTTTTGAGTTTAACGAAGCCTTTTCGGTGGTTGGGCTGGCCAACATGAAACTCCTGGGGCTTAACGACAGCAACGTAAACGTAAATGGTGGCGCGGTTTCGCTAGGGCATCCCTTAGGCTGTTCGGGCGCAAGAATTATTGTTACGTTATTAAACGTATTGCAACAAAACAATGCCAAAATGGGCGCTGCAGCCATTTGCAATGGTGGTGGCGGTGCTTCTGCAATTGTTATTGAACGTTAATCTATATTATTTTTTTATTGTTATTATTTATTGGTTATGAAGCTTAAGAACGAACATTTCATCACATCTCTAGAAACATTTTCAAAATAAATGCATAAAATAATTAATAAAAATAGCCAATAAACAATCGTTTATGCACTACGGAATTTGTAATTTAAGCATTGTACCCCTTAGAAATGAACCTGCCGATACAAGCGAACTTGTGTCGCAAGTTTTGTATGGTGAAATTTTTAAGATTTTGGAACAACGTAAAAATTGGAGCAAGATTAGACTTTCTTTCGATCAATACGAAGGCTGGATAGACAGCAAACAATATATTGAAATTACCGAAGACACCTATCTGCAATTGGAAAACGGCCCCTTAAAACTATCGCTGGATTTGGTCGAGTTTATTGAAGATAATGAGGCCCAATTATATCCTATTTTATTGGGTTCAACATTAAACGGCCTTTCCATTTTAAACCACAGGTACGATGGCCACTTTACAACTTCCATAAATGCAAAAGAGAACATTGTATCTACGGCATTTCTATACTTAAATTCGCCTTACTTATGGGGCGGAAAAACACCTTTTGGAATTGATTGCTCGGGGTTTACACAAATGGCCTATAAATTAAATGGCCATAAGCTACTGCGCGATGCCTCACAGCAAGCTACACAAGGGGAAGCCTTGAGTTTCATTGAAGAAAGCGAACCCGGAGATTTGGCGTTTTTTGATAATAATGAAGGGGTGATTACCCATGTTGGCATTATAATGAAAGACAACTACATCATTCATGCCCACGGAAAAGTGCGCATTGACCGCCTGGACCATTCGGGTATATTTAATGTGGACAAAAAAATGCATACCCATAAATTACGGGTAATCAAAAAAATAATTTAAGCAAAAAAAAACAGCCGCAAATTACGGCTGTCTTCCTATATAAAATAACTTTTTTAGTTTCCTGCTTCTAGAGCTTCCACTTTGGCTTTCATTTCGTTATGTTTTGCCGTTTCACCAATAATGCTATAAATATTCATTAAGGTTTTGGCGGCACTTATGTTTTTGGAATCAATTTCGAGTGCCTTTGTTAAATAAGGAATGGCACTTTTATAGAGTTCCTGGCGTTGAACCCTTAATTCATCGTACCTTAAATCGTCTTTTTTGGAAGTCCCCAAACCGTTCATTTCCTTGATGATGGATTCCTCTTTTGATAAAATTAAGGCAGAAAGGTTGATATAGGCATTAATGTACTTGGGATCCAATTCAATAGCTTTCTGATAATAGGCCCGTGCTTCCTCTGGATGCCCGGATTCTCCAGAAATAACACCTAAATTATATTGCAATTCTGGGTTGTTGGGGTCCATTTGGGTTGCTTTTTCCAATAAATTTTTAAACTCCTCTGTTTTGCCCATTTTATAATAAATATTTGCTTCGGACAATAGCAGGTTTATATCATCTGGACTTTCGGCACGTGCCGCTTTCATGGCCTCTAGTGCTTCATCATCTTTTCCCTGGCTTACATAAATTAACGCTATGTTTTTAACAATTTCAGGTTTTTTTGATTCGGTTATGCGCTCTCCCGGTTTAATATGGCTTTTAGCTTTCACGTATAGATCGCGTGTGCTTTTATCCAAAACTTCTTCTTCATTCGTTTCTTTGTTGATGGCGAAGTATTGTTTTTCAATGCCAGTATAACCTAAATCTTTAAGTTCCTCATAAATAGATAAGGCTCTGTCGTACTCCTGAACATTTACAGCGGTAGCGGCTGCATAATAAAGAAACACGGTATCTTTTGTGCTTAGGCGATAGGCTTTTTCAAAATATTTTGAAGCAGAGGAATAATCTTTGTTTTCATAAAATTTATTGCCTTTTGTTAAAATACCATTCACCATGGTTTGCTTTAATTGGGCAATCTCGGTGCCGTAGCCGCTGGTTACTTTTTTCAAATCTTCCAAGGCAGTTTCAATATCGTTAATAGAAGCGGCGCCACCGGCATATAATGCTTGTGCATGCAAATAATGATATTGATCTTTAAGTTTATCATCCATAGATGACATCATGGTTTCGGCTTGCTTCAAAGCTGTTTTTGCTTCGGCATAATTGTTCCCTTTTAAAGCTTTCTCAGCCTCTTTTAATTCCTTCTTCTGCGCGAATGAAAACGCACTCAGTGAAATGGCTACAGCTATGATAATCTGTTTTTTCATTTTTTGTAATATTTAATTTGTACTATTTATTTAAAGTTCTGTGTTATTTTCATCACTAGTATCAAGAGTTGTGCCAGCATCCAACCCATCGCTATTTTCAATACTTTCTGAAGCATCCATTTCATCTTCATCATGCATTACCTTGGCAACGGCCGCTATGGAGTCGTTGTTTTTAAGGTTAATGAGTTTTACGCCTTGGGTCGCTCTTCCCATAACCCTTAAATCCTTAACTTCCAACCTAATGGCGATGCCCGATTTGTTGATGATCATTAAGTCATCGGTATCGGTTACACTTTTTATGGCCACTAAATTTCCTGTTTTTTCGGTAATTGAAATGGTTTTAACGCCTTTTCCGCCACGGTTGGTAATTCTGTAAACCGGTTCGCCGTCTTCGGGGTCGTCAATGTACGAACGTTTTCCGTAGCCATTTTCAGAAACTACCAGTACCGATTCCTCTTGCGGGTTTTCAATGGTAACCATGCCAATAACTTCATCGTTTTTATTGGCAAGGGTGATGCCCCTTACGCCCGAAGCGCTTCTACCCATTGGGCGGGTTTTTGCTTCTTCAAAACGAACCGCTTTACCCGATTTTAGCGCCAACATCACTTGGCTTTCCCCTGTGGTTAAGCGCGCTTCCAACAACATATCGTCTTCTTTAATGGTAATGGCGTTGATACCGTTGGTCCTGGGGCGCGAATATTGCTCCAGCAAGGTTTTTTTAACCTGACCTTGTTTGGTTGCCATAATGACATAATGACTGTTTATATAATCCTCATCCTTAAGGTCTTGGGTGCATATAAACGCTTTTACAGCATCATCCTGTTCAATATTGATTAAGTTTTGAATGGCGCGCCCCTTAGAGGTTTTACTGCCTTCGGGAATTTCGTAAACGCGCATCCAGAAACATTTTCCTTTTTGGGTGAAAAACAACATGTATTGATGGTTGGTACCAACGAATAAATGTTCCAGAAAATCCTCGTTTCGGGTGGTGGAGGCTTTTTGCCCTACACCGCCCCTGTTTTGGGTTTTGTATTCGGACAGGGAAGTGCGTTTGATGTATCCCGCATGTGAAATGGTGATGACCACTTTCTCATCGGCAATCATATCCTCAATGCTTAAATCGCCTCCTGCATATTCGATGGTTGAACGACGCTCGTCGCCATATTTCTCCCTCACTTCAACCAGTTCGTTCTTGATGATTTCCATACGACGCTCTTTTTTCTCCAAGATGTCTTTTAGGTCGATGATGAGCTTCATAATATCTTCATACTCTGAACGCAATTTATCTTGCTCTAAACCAGTAAGTTGACGCAAACGCATCTCTACAATGGCCTTGGCCTGAATTTCAGAAAGTTCAAAACGCTTTATTAAGTTTTCCCGCGCTTCATCGGCATTTGAGGATGCTCGGATAATGGCTATAACCTCATCAATATTATCAGAGGCAATAATCAAGCCTTCTAAAATATGGGCGCGTTCTTCCGCTTTGCGCAACTCGAAGGTCGTGCGCCTTACCACTACGTCATGGCGGTGTTCAACAAAATAATGAATAAGTTCCTTTAGGTTCAGCAACTGCGGACGCCCATTGACCAACGCAATATTATTTACGCTGAACGACGATTGTAAGGCCGTATATTTGTATAATTTGTTAAGTACGATATTGGGTATGGCATCGCGTTTTAGCACGTAAACGATGCGCATGCCGTTTCTGTCCGATTCATCGCGAATGGTAGCAATGCCCTCCAGTTTTTTCTCGTTTACCAAATCGGCCGTTTTTTTGATCATTTCCGCCTTATTGATCTGGTAAGGAATTTCGGTTACGATGATACATTCGCGCCCTTGCACTTCCTCAATATTGGCTTTACCACGTATGACGATACGACCGCGACCCGTATGGAACGCCTCCTTAACGCCATCGTATCCGTAAATGGTACCGCCCGTTGGAAAATCGGGGGCTTTTACGTGTTTTATCAATTCATCAATTTCAATACCGTTGTTTTCAATATAGGCAATGGTGCCGTTTACAACCTCGGTTAAATTGTGCGGTGGCATGTTGGTTGCCATTCCCACGGCAATACCCGATGCACCATTAACCAAAAGCCCCGGAATACGCGTTGGTAACACGGTGGGCTCTTGCAGGGTATCATCAAAATTCAGTTTGTGGTCCACAGTTTCCTTGTCGATATCTGCCAGCATATCCTCAGAAATCTTGCGCATACGTGCTTCGGTATAACGCATTGCCGCAGGACTATCGCCATCAATCGAGCCAAAGTTACCTTGGCCATCTATCAACATATAACGCAAACTCCACTCTTGTGCCATACGCACCATGGCATCGTAAACCGATGTATCACCGTGTGGGTGGTATTTACCTAAAACCTCTCCCACGATTCTTGCCGATTTTTTGTGCGCTCCAGTAGCCCTAACCCCTAATTCGTGCATACCAAACAGTACGCGTCTGTGTACGGGCTTCAAACCATCTCTTACATCTGGTAGGGCACGTGACACAATGACCGACATTGAGTAGTCAATGTAAGCCGTTTTCATCTCATCTTCAATATTAATAGGGATCAATTTTTCTCCTTCTGCCATAAATATTTTAATTAAGTTTTTATGTGTTTTTCAAAACATGCTAATATACGCATTTCAATAGTCATGGTAAGTGTTTTCAAGCTGTTTTTTCGTGTTTTTTATTAACAATTAACGCTGCTTTTTTCGTTGATAAATAAGCCTTAAAAAACTTTGATTTTATAAAGTTTTTTTTGTCAATTAGCAACTTTCATAAGTGATTTTTAATTTTTTTTTAAAAGTTATATGGTATCGCCCCATTTCATTGGTGTTTTTCTCAAAAAAAATTCTTGTAAATGGCGATTTCACACATTTTAGGGTATAGTTTTTGCCGTTAGTAAAATGTTTTAGTATTTTTAATGCAGAAAGGAAACAAATTATGGATGATAATTTTTCACCAAGAGTAAAAGACGTTATAGCTTACAGCAAAGAAGAAGCCCTGCGCTTAGGCCACGATTTTATTGGAACGGAACACTTAATGCTTGGGCTTTTACGCGATGGCGATGGTAAGGCCATAACCATTTTGAACGCGTTGGACGTTGATTTAAACCACCTACGGCGCAAAGTGGAAATATTAAGTCCGGCAAACCCCAATACGGCCGTGGCATCGAACCAGAAAAAAAACCTGCACTTAACAAGGCAGGCAGAGCGCGCGCTAAAAACAACCTTTTTAGAGGCTAAACTTTTTCAAAGCACATCAATAAATACAGCGCACCTGTTGCTCTGTATTTTAAGAAACGAGAACGACCCCACTACAAAACTTTTAAACAAGTTGAAAGTTGACTACGATAATGTTAAAGAACAATTCAAATTTATGATAACTAACGATAGTGACTATAGAGAACCCAAAGCCGAATCGTTTCAAGATGACGACTCGCATATTGAGGATGAAGGCTCCAAAGATATTTTCAACACGCCCGCAGGTAAAACCAATAAAAAATCCAAAACACCCGTATTGGACAATTTTGGGCGCGATTTAACGGCCTTGGCCGAAGAGGGCAAACTCGACCCCGTAGTTGGAAGGGAGAAAGAAATTGAACGCGTATCGCAAATTTTAAGCAGAAGAAAGAAAAACAACCCGCTTTTAATTGGCGAACCCGGTGTGGGCAAATCGGCCATAGCCGAAGGGTTGGCACTGCGCATCATCAAACGGAAAGTTTCCAGGATCTTGTTCAACAAGCGCGTTGTAACCTTAGATTTGGCCAGTTTAGTAGCGGGCACCAAATACCGCGGCCAATTTGAAGAGCGCATGAAGGCCGTAATGAACGAGCTTGAGAAAAACGACGACGTTATCCTGTTTATCGACGAAATTCACACCATAGTTGGTGCAGGAGGTGCTACGGGAAGTTTAGATGCCTCCAACATGTTCAAACCTGCGCTGGCACGTGGTGAAATTCAATGCATTGGCGCCACAACCTTGGATGAATACAGGCAATATATTGAAAAAGATGGTGCTTTGGAACGCCGTTTCCAAAAAGTAATTGTAGAACCTACCACTGTTGAAGAAACCATTGAAATCCTAAACAACATCAAGGCCAAATACGAAGAGCACCATAATGTTGATTACACCCCCGAAGCCATTGAAGCCTGCGTGAAATTAACAAGCAGGTACATGACCGAGCGTTTTCTGCCCGATAAGGCCATTGATGCCTTGGATGAAGCCGGATCGCGCGTACACATAACCAACATTGAAGTGCCCAAACAAATCATTGAGCTTGAAAAAGAACTTGAAATTGTTAAGGAAACCAAAAACTCGGTCGTTAAAAAACAAAAATACGAAGAAGCCGCAAAACTTAGGGACGACGAAAAACGCATTGAGAAAGAATTAGCCATTGCCCAAGAAAAATGGGAACAAGACACCAAACAACACCGAGAAATTGTTACCGAAGATAATGTTGCCGATGTGGTTTCGATGATGACAGGCATTCCCGTAAACCGGATTGCACAAACCGAAATCAACAAATTGGCCGAATTGCCAAAACTCATTAAAGGCAAGGTTATTGGCCAAGACGAAGCGGTAGCCAAGGTTGTAAAGGCCATTCAGCGCAACCGTGCAGGCCTAAAAGACCCAAACAAGCCCATTGGCTCGTTTATATTTTTAGGTCAAACCGGGGTGGGCAAAACGCAATTGGCGAAAGTACTTTCCAAAGAATTGTTTGACAGCGAGGATTCGCTTGTTAGGATAGACATGAGCGAATACATGGAAAAATTTGCCATTTCCAGATTGGTTGGCGCACCTCCAGGCTATGTAGGCTATGAAGAAGGCGGCCAACTAACCGAAAAAATACGTCGGAAACCATACGCTGTTATTCTTTTGGATGAAATTGAAAAAGCGCACCCCGATGTATTCAACATGCTCTTGCAGGTACTTGATGATGGCTATTTAACCGATAGTTTGGGACGGAAAATTGATTTTAGAAACACCATCATCATCATGACCTCCAATATTGGTGCCCGAAAATTGAAGGATTTTGGAACCGGTATCGGCTTTGGTACGGCCTCGCAAAAATCGCAAGAAGATGCCAACGCAAAAAGCGTTATTGAAAACGCCCTAAAAAAATCGTTTGCACCAGAGTTTTTAAATAGAATTGACGATGTAGTGATGTTCAATGCCCTTGAAAAAGAAGACATTGACAAGATTATTGACATTGAACTAAACAAACTGCTGTTAAGAATAAAAGATTTAGGCTATATTTTAAAATTGAGCGACAAAGCCAAGGATTATATTGCCGAAAAAGGGTTCGATAAACAATACGGCGCACGCCCCTTAAAACGGGCCATTCAAAAATATGTTGAAGATGCTTTAGCGGAAGAGATTATTACGTCGCATGTTGAAGAAGGCGACGAAATAAGCATCGATTTGGATGAAAAAACCCAAGAACTGAACATCAGCATTAAAAAAGCCGAAAAGCCCACCGAATCGTAGCAGGCCCCTTTTTTTTAAGGACTTTACGAAAACCGGGATGGGACTGTTTGCAAAAACGCTATTACGAACGCAGTAAAACAAACTGTTGATTAAGAACGAAGCAACCTGTAAGTTGGTGTTACGCAACTAACAGGTTGCTTTTTTATGAAAAAATGTGGAATACCACCCCGGTCTTCTACCACCTCTCGGGAGGAGGGCAATTAGAGCGTGCCGTTAAATGCCTTTTGCAACAGGCTGTTAAACAACAACTCGCTTTTTTGTAGGGCGTCTTGGGCTTGTTGTTTTTGTTGTTCTATAACCTGTACACGCTCTGCAAATTGGGTTTGGAGGTGGATTGGGGGATAAATAAATTCTAAACTTTCAAGAGGTTTTTGAGTAATTTTTGGTTGCCCCGAAAAATCTGCAAATCTATTTAAATTATATTTTTTAAAAGCTTCAAAACAAAAAATAAGATTCATGCTTTGTTTAAATGTTTTAATGTAAATGGCATTATCTGTAACCCATATTTTCCCATTTGTAATATGAACGCTACCACAATAAGCACCAACTCTACCAATTATAATTGTAGCATAATCAACCAACCAATCCTTAGAATAGCCAGTAATCCCATTACCACCATAAGTAGGAAACCTAAAACTATCATTTAAGTTCTTAGTTGGATTATATCTACCACTTGAATATTTGAATAAATCTTTTCCTAAATAAACATCCCACCCCATCGGGTTCGTAACAGGGTCACCGAACATATCCAAAAAGAGGCTTTGGGTTAGGGCGTCGTATTTGGCGATAAGTTGTTGGTTTAGTTGGCGCAGGGTGTCGGCTTCATCTAAAATGGCGGCGATGCGCTTTTGGGTTTCTAGGTTGGGGAGGGGGATTTCTAAGTTTTCTAAAGAAGCTCTAGATATATGGGGTATAGTTGCTCCAGTACAATTTTCTCGCAAATAATTAAACTTTGATTGCAAGAACCTTCCACAGTAATTTGGGTGAATAATTTCAACTTTTTTTGGTGTTAATTTGGCTAAAGTACTACCTAAAACACCTTCTAAATTATATCCTATTGTACCAGCATTTGCACCATCCCAAGCAATTAAAATATCATTTTTATCACACAACACATTCTTTGGGTCTATTTCTGCATATTTCCAATTAAAATCATTTCTTAAGTCTTCAATTTGAATATACCGCTCACCAAAATTAGATTCTTTCGCTTTTTTACCCTTTTTAATATTAAAAATATCCTTTACTACCATTACCAAATCATCTTTCCCCAATTAAACTAATTCCATACCTTCTTAATTAACAGATTGCTTCGTGCCTCGCAATGACGGTGTGGCTACTCGCAATGACGTCATTACGAGGGAGGCACGACCGAAGTAATCTGTTTCATGTTAGTTCTTTTTCATAAGATTGCATCGTGCCTCGCAATGACGGTGTGGCTCCTCGCAATGAAGTTGTCGTTCTTGCCATGACTGTTTTTTTCAACTTTTTTTGGCTTCTTTGGGCACGCGAAACAACAAAATAATGCCTATCAAAAAAAACGCGAACAAAAACAGGATGGCATGCCGCATGGTTTTCATTTGATCGACCACCGCAAAAATGGACATTCCAATAACAATCCCTATTTTTTCGGCCACGTCATAAAAGCTAAAGTACGACGTGGTATCATCGGTTTTTGGCAAAAATTTGGAATAGGTCGATCGTGCCAATGCCTGTATGCCGCCCATAACCAACCCCACCATAAACGCCGCAACGTAAAATTGCATGGGCGTAACCATAAAATAAGCATAAAAACACAGGGCCATCCATATCGCATTAATAACGATAAGGGTATTGATATTACCAAATTTTCCCGAAGCACGCGAGGTTGTTTCGGCGCCAAAAATAGCCACCAACTGTATCAATAACACGCTCACTATCAGGCCTGTGGTTTTTTCACTTTCACTGGCCCATAAAATTTCCTTTTCCCCAAAATACACGGCCATCAGCATAATGGTTTGTACGGCCATACTAAATACAAAAAAGGCATACAAATAGCGTTTCAGCCTTAAATTGCCTTTTAGTTGCTTCCAAACCAATTGCAGTTCCCTAAAACCGTTCAAAACAACCGACCTTGTAACCTTATGGCCTGAAGAAACCCCTTTTGGCAACACATAAAACGTATATTGGCTAAATAAGGCCCACCAAACACCAACCGTTATAAACGACACTTTCATGGCCTTTATGGATGCGGCATTTTTTTCGGCTTCGGTAATGCCTATATCAAAGCCAAACCAGTTGGGTTTCATAACCATGGCAAGGTTTAAGAGCAATAAAATAACACTTCCTATATATCCAAATGAAAACCCTTTGGCGCTTACCTTATCTTGCTGTTCAGGAAAGGCAATGTCGGGCAAATACGAATTATAAAACACCAAACTGCCCCAAAAACCAATTAAGCCCATAAAATAAAACGTGATACTGGCGTAAATATGTTCTAAACTGAAAAAATAAAGACCAATGCACCCAACACTGCCAACATAACAAAAGAATTTCATGAAACTTTTTTTGTTGCCCACATAATCGGCAATACCAGACAGAATGGGCGATGTAAAGGCAACCACCAAAAACGTGAATGCGGTAACTATGGAAATTAAAACCGTGGGCTTCATTTGAAAACCAAATGCCGAAATCAATTCATCCGCGCTTGAAAACAAAGTAGCGTAAAAAAGCGGAAATATGGAAGATGCAATGGTTAGGGCATAAACCGAATTGGCCCAATCATAAAATGCCCAAGCGTTCAATAATTTTTTACTGCCCTTTTCAGGTTGGTCCATGGTAATTAATTAGGTTTAAAAACTTATTATTCAAAAAAAACCGTCAAGTTTCAATCTTCATTTGAAAAATTGAAAACCATTGAAATAAAATGAGTATTTCAATAAAAAAGCCACTCCTTTTTAAGAGCGGCTTCAAAGTAAACAAATATTTTTATTATAATTTATTAAATGATTATTTAAATGAGGTTACACCAAATTTTTCGGCTTCGGCCTTCGCTTTAGGTGCCAAGGCTGTTAAATTTGCTATGCGCGATTCGTTTGAAGGGTGCGTGCTTAACAACTCTGGTGGTGCTTGACCGTTGGCTAGGGCGCTCATACGTTTCCAAAGTTCGGCGGCTTCGGCGGGGTTGTAGCCTGCTATGGCCATTAAATAGAGCCCAATTTGATCGGCTTCGGTTTCATGGCTTCTACTAAAGGGTAGCATTACGCCCACTTGCGAACCAACGCCGTAATATTGATTGAAGGCATTTCTGGATTGCTCGTCTTTAATAACAACATTTCCGGCAATGGCCACACCTTGTTGCACATAAGCGGCGCTCATACGCTGTTGCCCGTGGTTGGCCAATGCGTGTGCCACTTCATGCCCCATAATAGCGGCCAAACCTGTTTCGCCTTTAGCAATTGGCAAAATACCCGTGTAAACAACTATTTTTCCACCGGGCATGCACCAGGCATTAACGGTTTTATCGTCCACCAAATTATATTCCCATTTATAGTCGTTTAAATAACCTGCGTAACCATTTGCAGTTAACCAACGTTCTGCGGCAACGGCAATTTTTTGGCCAACTCTTGTAACCATAGCGGCATCGGCGGTTCCCTTTACCACTTTGTTCTCACTTAAAAATTGGTCATATTGTGCAAAAGCCGTTGGAAACAGTTGTGAATTTGGCACTAAAGCCATTGTTTTTTTTCCTGTGAAAGGGTTTACGGCACACGACACAATGAATGCGGCACTCCCTAACATAACGAATATGTTTTTTAGTTTCATGGTATTGGTTTTAATTATTAATAAATGTACAAAATTTGCTGTTTCCTTTTAAGACACGCCTGCAAATAATTGGTCACTTCCATTTTTTATATCACAATCAAGGTGTTATGTTTTAACATATCATACGACAAATTTAGTAATTCGGACTTTCAAATAAGAAAACAAATGAAAAGATTATTGACTTTATGCATTACCTTATTTCTTTTTTACTGTAATGGGCATGCCCAAAAAGACTCCAAAGCAAGTTTCGAGGTTACAAAAACCGATAAGGAATGGAAAGCACAACTTTCTGAAACCGCTTACTACGTGATGCGAAAAGGGGGAACGGAACGCGCCTTTTCCAGTGAATTGAATAAAAATTATAAAAAAGGTACCTACGTTTGTGCGGGTTGCGACACCCCTTTGTTTAAAAGTGACCATAAATTCGATTCGGGTACCGGTTGGCCCAGTTTTGATAGAGAAATAAAAGGAAACGTTGCGTTTTCCAATGGCTCGCTGTTATACGGCATTGAAGAACACTGTGCCACCTGTGGCGGGCATTTAGGACATAAATTTAATGACGGCCCAAAAAACACCACGGGCATTAGGCATTGTATTAACGGTGTGGCACTTAAATTTATTCCTGCCGAATAAATTTTAAAGTATATTTGGTTTTTTTAATTTCAATAACATTATGGAACATTATTTAACAAGTGCCATCAAACAGTTTGAATATTATAAAAGCTTGGGCGACAAAACGTTTGATAGGCTTACTTTTGAAGCATTGCAATGGCAAAGCAGTGAGGCTTCCAACTCGATTTCAATCATTGCAAAGCATCTTGTAGGCAACATGTTAAGCCGATGGACCAATTTTTTAACCGAAGACGGCGAAAAAACCTGGCGCCAACGCGATGCGGAGTTTGAGGACAGTTACACATCCAAAGAAGATTTAATAGCCGCATGGGAAAGCGGTTGGCTATGCTTGTTCAAAGCTTTAAAATCATTAGAGGCTCCTGATTTAGAACGGATTGTGTATATTAGAAACGAAGGCCATACGGTTACAGAGGCCATTAACAGGCAACTGTGCCATTATGCGTACCATATTGGGCAAATTGTGTTTTTGGGAAAACTTTTGAAGGGAAACGACTGGGAATCGCTATCCATTCCGAAAGGAAAATCGACCTCCTACAACCATGCCAAATTTGAAAAAGAAAAAGACATTCGCCACTTCACGGATGGTGTTTAGCTGAAATTGGAACCCTATTTAACAATGAAAATTAACTAAAAAACGGTTAGCTCCAATCAAGGAAGTTATTCGTTAGTCGTTGTTCGTCAATCATTCCGCTTCTTTCAAACGCCGCTTAAACGGCCTAATTATCAAGCGTGCTTCCCTGTCAAAACGCACATAATTATACACCCAATTTACAAAAACCACCATCCTATTTCTAAATCCTATTAAGAAAAAAAGGTGAACAAACATCCAAACGTACCAAGCAAAAACACCTTGAAATTTGAATTTGGGCAAATCAACTACCGCTTTGTTTCTTCCAATAGTTGCCATGGCACCTTTATCCTTATATTCAAAAGGCTTCATGGGTTTCTTTTCAATTAAACGCACCATGTTGTCGCCCAACTGTTTTCCTTGTTGAATGGCAGGTTGTGCCATCATGGGCAAACCGTTAGGAAACTCATTGGTAACCATGCAGGCTATGTCTCCAACAGCAAAAATATTCGCAAATCCTTTAACTTGGTTAAATTCATCAACTAAAAGCCGTTCGCCCTTCGTTATATATCCACTAGCATCCAAACCTTTTATGGTAGCGCCTTTTACACCTGCTGCCCAAATTAGGGTAGCAGTTTCAAAGGTTAAATCGGTGTTAGTCGTTACTGTTTTCCCATCGTAACCTGTTACCCTGAGGTTTTTCCAAATATTAACACCTAATTTTTCTAAAAAATCTTCAGCTTTTTCAGAAGCTTTCTCACTCATGCCATTTAAAATACAATCACCCGATTGAATGATGTGTATTTGTGCCAAACGTGTATCCAAATCGGGGTAATCTTTAGGAAGAATGCCTTTTTTTATTTCTGCCAGTGCACCCGCCAACTCAACTCCTGTTGGACCACCGCCTACGATCACAAAATTCATAAGGGCATTACGTTCATGCAAATCGGAAGTTAGTAACGCATCCTCAAAATTTTCAAGAATTAAGCTTCTTAAATTAAGCGATTGTGGTATGGTTTTCATGGCCATACTATTTTTTTCAATTTCAGCATTTCCAAAATAGTTGGTTTTAGAACCCGATGCCACCACTAAATAGTCAAATTTAAGTTCGCCAATATTGGTAATCACCTTATTTTCAGCAGCAACTATTTCTTCAACATGTGCCAATCTGAAATGAAAATTAGGAAAATCCTTAAGTACTTTACGAATGGGATACGCAATTGAATCAGGCTCTAAACCGCCTGTTGATACTTGATACAACAAAGGCTGAAACGTATGATAGTTATGTTTATCCAATAACACAACCTGCACTTCTTGTTTTGATAATTTTTTTGCCAACGCTATGCCAGCAAAACCGCCACCAATAATTACAATGCGCGGAAAACTTGTTTTTGGTATGTTCATAAACTAATGCTTGAAAGCAAAGGTAACAAAAGATATAAATTTATAGATTTCTAAATTCATTATTAAAAATAGGTTTCGTAAATTCGTAGCCTGAAATTAACGATTAAAAAAATCTCATGAGTAAATACGATATTATTGTTCTTGGAAGTGGGCCCGGAGGCTATGTTACGGCTATTAGAGCATCGCAATTAGGCTTTAAAACGGCCGTTGTTGAAAAAGAAAATCTTGGTGGCGTTTGTTTAAATTGGGGCTGTATTCCCACAAAAGCACTATTGAAATCTGCCCAAGTTTTTGAATATCTTAAACATGCCGGAGATTATGGTTTAACCGTTAATGGCTATGATAAGGATTTTAGTGCGGTTGTAAAACGTAGCCGAGGTGTGGCCGATGGCATGAGCAAAGGCGTTCAATTTTTAATGAAGAAAAACAAAATTGATGTTATTGAAGGCTACGGCACGCTAAAACCAGGCAAAAAGGTTGAAGTTGATGGAAAAGAATACAGTGCCGACCATATCATTATCGCCACTGGAGCACGTTCGCGCGAGTTGCCTAGTTTGCCACAAGACGGCAAAAAAGTTATTGGCTACAGGGAAGCCATGAGCTTACCAAGCCAACCCAAAAAAATGATTGTAGTGGGTTCTGGCGCTATTGGCGTAGAATTTGCATATTTCTATAATGCTATGGGAACCGAGGTTACCATTGTAGAGTTTTTACCAAATGTGGTGCCTGTTGAAGATGAAGATGTATCAAAACAACTTGAAAAATCATTCAAAAAAAGCGGTATCAACATTATGACTTCTGCCGAAGTAACCAAAGTTGATACTTCGGGCGAAGGCGTGAAAGCAACCGTTAAAACCAAAGATGGCGAACAAGTTTTGGAAGCCGACATTATATTAAGTGCCGTTGGCATTAAAACAAACATTGAAAACATAGGACTGGAAGATGTAGGCATTGTAGTTGACCGCGATAAAATTCTGGTAAACAGTTTTTACCAAACCAACATACCCGGTTATTACGCTATTGGCGATGTTACACCTGGTCAAGCGTTAGCGCACGTCGCTTCTGCAGAAGGCATTTTGTGTGTTGAAAAAATTGCAGGATTGCATGTGGAAGCCTTGGATTATGGAAACATACCGGGTTGTACCTACGCCAGTCCAGAAATTGCCAGTGTTGGTTTAACCGAAAAACAAGCCAGAGAGAAAGGGTTTGATATTAAAGTTGGAAAATTCCCGTTTTCAGCATCTGGAAAGGCAAGTGCCGGCGGTAACAAAGAAGGTTTTGTAAAAGTTATTTTTGATGCCAAATATGGTGAATGGTTAGGTTGCCACATGATAGGTGCTGGCGTAACCGATATGATTGCCGAAGCTGTTTTAGGCAGAAAACTTGAAACCACCGGACACGAAGTATTAAAAACCGTGCACCCACACCCTACCATGAGTGAAGCGGTAATGGAAGCGGTGGCCGATGCTTATGGCGAAGTAATTCACTTATAGACTTCATAGATTATTAGATATAGAAAAGGTTTCAGAAATTCTGAAACCTTTTTTTATTAAATACAGGTTTAAAATTCTAAGATTCTAAAAACCTAAGATACCTTATAAAAAACTTTGGATAGCCAACTCATAACTTTGCATCCCAAAACCAAGAATGACCCCTTTAGCATGCACCGAAATATAAGACTGGTGCCTAAAGGCCTCACGACCAAAGGTGTTGGAAATATGCACCTCAACCACGGGCGTTTCAATGCCTTTTACTGCATCGCCAATTCCAATGGACGTATGTGTGTATGCGCCTGCATTAAGTATGATACCATCGCAGTTAAAGCCCACTTCGTGCAATTTGTCAATAATAATGCCTTCAACATTCGATTGGAAATAGTCTATTTGAACCAATGGAAACTTGCTTTTAAGTTGCTCTAAAAAGTCGGTAAACGATAAACTGCCGTAAATATGGGGTTCGCGCTTTCCCAACAAGTTTAAATTAGGCCCGTTAATGATGATTAGTTTTTTCATATTTCAAAAGTATAAAAAAAAGACATAAAAAAAACCGAAGGGATGAACTTCGGTTTTTTAGGGACACATACTTAATCATAATTGAAAAACCACACCTAAATTAAATGCCGACGTGGCATTGAATACGCTAAAATCTGCATTGAATAAATCAATAAAACCATTATATCCTTGATACTGGATATATAATTGTGTAGCATCGGCAATATCAAATTTATAACCTATACCTGCGCCCAAACCTGCATCAAAAGAACTTTCTATTGCATCTTTAATATCAATTTCCCCTCCAGGTGTATCGCCTTTAGCACTTGCCAAAAACCCCACGGTAGGACCAAAATTTAAGAACCAGTTTCTGTTGGAACCAAAATGCCAATTGGCGTGTAAAGGAATTGCTATATAGTTCAACTTATCAATATAATCTTGACCCGATGACGTTATTTTAGTCCCTTTTGAATCATAAACCAAACCGGAACGAAGACTCCATCGGTCGTTAAAATAATACTCTGCTATAACGCCAACATTAAAAGCGGTTCTAACTTTATTATTCAGGTTTTCTGAACTTGTATAGTTGGACAAATTTAAACCCAATTGTGGGGCTAATGTAAAATCGCCCGATTTATTTTGAGCGCTCAACGCTGTAATTGCCAAAAAGCAAACGACAACAAATAAAGGTTTTTTCATAAATAGTTTTAATTATTTGATTATTAATAGTGAACTCATTTATTAAACACTCCCAAAAGCAACCAAAATCATTAAAAAGTTTGCTTCAATAAATTAGTTACTTTTACAGGATGAAATGGGAACAAGCACTAAAAGATTATCAATTATACCTAAGGATTGAACGTGGTTTATCGCAAAACTCCATAGCTAATTATGCGTTTGACATAAAAAAACTAATGGCGTATTTAGAAGCACATGCTATCAAAGAATCGCCCCTTACCATTTCAACCGAAACCATTCAGCAATTTATTTACGAAACCGCCAAGGTGGTAAACACCCGTTCGCAATCGCGTTTAATATCGGGCTTGCGCAGTTTTTTCGGTTATTTGGTTTTTGAAGATTACATTGCCTCCAATCCTTTAGATTTGATTGAATCGCCAAAAATAGGGCGCAAACTTCCCGACACGCTTTCTGAAAAAGAAATAGACGCTTTAATACAAGCCATCGACTTAAGTAAGCCCGAAGGTGAACGCAACCGTGCCATGCTAGAAACTTTATATGGCTGCGGGTTGCGTGTTAGTGAATTGATCCATTTAAAACTTTCCGATCTGTTTTTTGATGAAGGCTTTATTAAGGTTACGGGAAAAGGCGACAAACAGCGTTTTGTGCCTATTGTAGCCATAACCCAAAAATACATTAACATATACCGAAATGAGGTTCGTTGCCATATTAAAACTTCCCATGGGTTTGAGGATACGCTATTTTTAAACAGACGGGGCAAACAGCTTACGCGAGCCATGGTGTTTACCATTATTAAACAACTTGCCACCAAAATTGGACTTAAAAAAAGTATTTCGCCGCATACGTTCAGACATTCTTTTGCCACGCATCTCTTGCAAAATAATGCCGATTTACGTTCCATACAACTTATGCTGGGTCACGAGAGCATTACCACCACCGAAATTTACGTGCATTTAGACAAAGGACATTTAACCGAGGTTGTTGAAAAATACCATCCGAGGCGGTAAATGGGTGTTGAGTTGTTGTGTTGTTGAGTTGTTGAGTTGTTGAGTTGTTGAGTTGTTGAGTTGTTGAGTTGTTAGCAAAATTAAAAAATCCATCTTAACTCTTGACTCTTGACTTTTGACTTTTGACTTTTGACAAAACAAAAAAATCCGGCATAAAGCTGGATTTTAATTAATTTATTGTGGGATTCCTGCTTTCGCTGGAATTTTATTTTGCAATGTTAACAGCTCGGGTTTCCCTAATTACAGTAACCTTTACCTGCCCCGGATAGGTCATATCGGTTTGTATTTTTTGTGAAATGCTGAATGATAAATCGGCCGCCTTTTGGTCGTCCACCTTTTCGCTTTCCACAATCACCCTTAACTCACGGCCTGCTTGAATAGCGTAGGCCTTTTTAACACCGTTAAACCCGAAAGCAATATCTTCCAAATCTTTTAAGCGTTGGATATAGCTATCCAAAACCTGACGACGTGCACCAGGACGCGCACCTGAAATAGCATCGCATACCTGAACAATGGGTGCCAACAGCGATTTCATTTCAATTTCGTCGTGATGCGCTCCTATGGCGTTAACCACTTCATCCTTTTCCCCATATTTTTCAGCCCATTGCATACCAAGTATGGCGTGTGGGGTTTCCATATCGGTTTCAGCATCGGGCACTTTACCAATATCGTGCAATAAACCAGCGCGTTTGGCTAGTTTTGGATTTAAACCTAATTCAGCAGCCATCACACCACAAAGTTTTGCCACTTCGCGCGAGTGTTGCAATAAATTTTGTCCGTAAGACGACCGGTATTTCATCCTACCTACCATTTTGATAAGCTCTGGATGCAGGTTGTGAATGCCCAAATCGATAACGGTACGTTTACCAACCTCTATTATTTCCTGTTCAATTTGTTTGGTTGTTTTTTCAACAACTTCTTCAATGCGAGCTGGATGGATTCTGCCATCGGTTACCAATTTATGCAACGATAAACGGGCAATTTCGCGTCTAACCGAATCAAAACACGATAAAATAATGGCCTCTGGGGTATCATCAACAATTATTTCTACACCAGTAGCGGCTTCAATGGCACGAATGTTTCTTCCTTCACGACCAATGATGCGACCTTTTACATCATCCGATTCTATGTTGAAAACAGATACGCAATTATCAACTGCTTCTTCGGTTCCAATGCGTTGGATGGTATTGATGATGATTTTTTTGGCATCCTGTTCGGCCGTTAATTTAGCCTCTTCCATAGCACTTTGGATAAAAGCCATGGCATCATTTTTAGCTTCGCCCTTTAATGACTCTACCAGTTGCTCCTTGGCGTCTTCGGCCGAAAGGCTAGAAATAATTTCTAGTTGTTGTACTTGGTTTTTATGGAGTTTATCGATCTCTTCTTGCTTTTTTTCCAGCACTTCCAATCGGTGGTCATAATCCTTTTCCTTTTCTTCTAGGCTATCGTTTAGTTTTTTGCTTTTGGCCAATTCATTTGATAGCTGCGACTCCTTATCGCGGATGCGCTTTTCAACCTCCGCCATTTTTTTGTCACGGGCCAGTATTACTTTTTCGTGTTCCGATTTAAGCTCAATAAACTTTTCCTTGGCTTGAAGTATTTTATCTTTTTTTATTGATTCACCTTCGCTATTAGCCTCTTTCAGAATGAGCGTTGCACTTTTTTTAGCTTCCTTTACCAGTTTGGAAGCGTTGTTTTTTTCCAGAACCTTGGCAATGATAAAGCCTATGACAAGTCCTAGCACTATGCCCACGGCTATTAATATAAATTTATCCATTCGTGTAATTAGTTAATTTTAGTATATAAAAAAGCCTACATCAGTTTGAAATTTTGTATAAACTCCTTAAAAACAAGTTTAGGGCTAACAAGCTGATCAAGGATCTGCGGTACTGAAATAAATCCAGCGGATGCAGCTTGCTTTTACAACTTAAACTCACCCTTTTTAAAGAATTAACGTTGAGTTTATCAAAAAAAATAACTAATGTAGGCAGTAACTTAGTTTATTTTAAAGAACGTTTAAGAGACCAAATGAGCTTGCAACAACTGGTTTAAAGCATTTAGTTTTTCTTCTACATGCTCGTTTACATACTCTTTATCAATAGCTTTCTGTTCAACTTGGGAGGCAAATTGCAGGGCGCACATGGCCAGTACATCTTGCTTGTCCCTAACAGAGTAACTTTCTTCAAATTGCTTAATCATGGCATCAATGTCTTTAGCGGCTTTTCGCAAGCCTTCTTCTTGGCTTGCATCAATGGTTAGGGGGTACACCCTATTTGCTATAGACAATTTTATTTTAAGCTTTTCCGCCATTGGATTTCTAAGTGCTTAATCGGACAATTGCGCAATACAATGATCAATATCCCTAATTAATGCGTTTATTTTAAGCTTGGTTTCTCGTTTATTTTCGTCACTACCCAGTATCGAATTTGCTATTTTAAGCGCTTCATACTTTTCTTCCCAAGTGGCAATATGCTGTTTTTGGTTTAGAATTTCTTGCTTTGAAGCCTCCAGTTCTTGACTTAGTTTAGAGTTGGCATGCTTCAATAGCTCAAGTTTTTGTAATACTTTGTTTATTTTGCTTTCTAACGAATGTACAATATCTTCAATATTACTCATTTGCAAATTTCAATACTTATCTCACAAAGTTAACATACCTGTCTATAAATTACAATTGTTTTTCAATAAAATTTAAAAATTCTCGTTATTGCCCTAAATCGGGGCTAGCGACCTGATTTTTGTTTTATTCTTTTGCCCATTCATATCTTATTGATATTTTAGCAACAACTGTATTCATTATGCGATTCATCCTATCCCTCTTTTTAAGTGCGACGCTATTTGTAAATGCGCAAAACAATTATCCACAAGACTATTTTAGCTCCCCATTGGAAGTACCGCTTATTTTGGCTGGCAACTTTGGGGAACTGCGCTCCAACCATTTCCATTCAGGACTGGACATTAAAACCCAACAGCGTGAAGGCTTAAGGGTTATTGCTCCCGCCAATGGGTTTGTAAGCCGCATAAAAGTAGCCCATTTCGGCTACGGAAAGGCCCTGTACATTACCCACCCCAATGGTTACACAACGGTTTATGGGCATTTACAAAGCTTTTCGCCCGAAATTGAGGCCTTCATCAAACAAAAGCAATATGAACAAGAATCTTATGAGGTTGAAGTGTTTCCTGCTGCCGATTTACTGCCCATCACAAAAGGCAACCTGATAGCTTACACGGGCAATTCGGGTGGTTCCGGCGGGCCGCATCTGCATTTTGAAATTCGCGATAAAGAAGAACGCCCCATGAACCCCATGCTTTTTGGCTTGGATATAAAAGATACCACCAAACCCGTTGTAAGCGCATTGTTTGCCTTTCCTTTAGATGAAAACGCTTCCATAAACAAAACAAATACCAACCAAAAGTTAAGGCTCATTCCTTTAAAAAATGGCGATTACAACGCAGAACCTGTTGAAGCTTTTGGCAATATAGGTTTTGGCATTGAAACCACCGACAGGCAAGACCTAGCAGCCAACGCCAATGGGGTTTACAACATACAAACCTTTTTTAACGGCAGTCAAAATTTTGAAGTCGATTTTAGCGTGTTCTCTTTTGATGAATCGTCCTGCCTTAACCAATATATTGACTACGAACATTATGTAACCAAACGGCAACGCATCCAAAAATTGTTCAAAAAAAACAACCCATTAAGCATGCTGAAGCCCATAATAAACGACGGCGTTTTAAACATTGCAGACAGCATCTCATCCATTTATAAAATACGCGTGTCCGATTTCAAAAACAATGAAACCTTTGTATCCATTAACATTAAAGGGCGTAAGCCAACCAACACAAAGCCACAAACACCTAAAACCACTCCTTATTATATTACGGCTTCCCAACATACCAGTTTAAAATCTGGAAATATTGCCGTAGATTTTTATCCTGAGACCTTTTACGAAAACTTTTATATGGATTTTAACGTGAGGAACGACACCCTAACCTTGCATAAGGATATAGTACCTACCCGCAAAAACTTCACCATTAGCTATGATATTAGCAACTACAAGGATGCCGATAGGGACAAACTATTTATTGCCCGCTTGGTAGGCTTCAAAAATTACCCCGTATATTCTTCAACCAAAAGAAACGGTAGTGTTTTATCAACAAGCACCAAAACCTTGGGCACCTATGCGCTCGCTACTGATACGGTTGCGCCAACCATTTCGCCATTAAACTTTAAGGACGGACAATGGTTGAGCAATTTCAGGTTTTTAAAAATTAAAATAGACGATGCGCTTTCGGGCATATCAAACTACCGCGCCACGATAAACGGCAAGTGGATTTTAATGGAATACGACTATAAAACTAACACATTAACCTACGATTTTAATGATAATACAGCCATAGAAACCAAGAACAATTTAAAAGTAATCGTAACCGATAATGTTGGAAATAGTGCTACTTTTGAGGCATTGTTTTACCGAAAATAAAAAATTATTTATCCATTTGAAAACAAAATTTCAAGTTTCCATTGCGCTATTGTTTGCCACGCTATTTGTAGGCTATGGCCAAACAGCTACCATAAAAGGTGTTATTTTAGATGAAACCAACACGCCCATTTTAAACGTAAACATTAAAGCCGGCAACAAGGGTACCGTAACCAACGCCAATGGTTTTTATTTGTTGGAAATTCCAGCAAACACCGATGTTTCAGTAGAATTCACCCATCTTTCCCATAAAAAAGTGGTGGCAAAATTCAATTTAAAAAATGGCGAGGATTATGAGTTTAACCCTGTAATGAGCACTTCCGTTGAACAAATAGCCGCTGTCATGGTTACCAACAAACGCCAAAAGGAGGTTGCGGGCATTGTTAGCCTAAAACCCGAAACCATACGGAAGATTCCGGGTGCGAATGCAGGTGTTGAAAACCTATTGCTCACGCTTCCCGGTGTGAGCAACAACAACGAATTAAGCACACAATACGCGGTACGCGGTGGCAATTATGATGAAAACTTAGTGTATGTAAATGATATTGAAGTGTATCGTCCGTTTTTGGTACGCTCGGGCCAACAGGAAGGCTTAAGTTTTGTAAACACCGATTTGGTACAAAACGTCGATTTTTCGGCAGGTGGTTTTCAAGCAAAATATGGCGATAAATTATCGTCCGTTTTAGATATCACTTACAAAACCCCCTATCAATTTGAAGTGAATGCCGATATAAGCTTGCTTGGTGGCAGTGTTTCGGTTGAAAGCATCAGCAAAGATTCTAAATTTTCGGGCATTGTTGGCGTGCGTTACCGCGACAATAGCCTATTGGTAAAAGCCAAGGAAACCGAAACCAATTACAAACCTGCATTTGGCGATGCCCAAGGGTATTTTACCTATATGTTTTCCAGTAAATTCCACTTAAGTTTTTTAGGGAACGCATCCCTTAACAAATACAATTACCAACCACAAACAAGACAGACCAATTTTGGCACTTTAGCCGACCCCATTGCGCTTTTGGTGTTTTATGAAGGTCGGGAAAAAGACCGTTACCAAACCTATTTTGGGGCTTTTAAAGGCACTTATTTTGTGAATAACGATTTAACCTTGAAAGCAATCGCCTCCAGATACCACACCACCGAAGAAGAGTATTTTGATATTTTGGCACAGTACCGATTGGGTGAAGTAAACACCAATATTGGTGATGAAAATTTAGGCGACGTTGAATTTAGCCGCGGTGTTGGTAGCCAATTAAACCATGGTCGCAACGATTTGGATGCCCTAATTACCAACATTGAACATAAAGGCGATTTTAAAATGGGGGAAAACCGCTTCGAATGGGCTTTAAAATACACCAATGAAGATATTCGCGACCGCCTTATAGAGTGGGAAGTTATCGATTCTGCTGGATTTTCCATTCGTCCGCCCAAAACGACACCTGTAAACGAGCAACCTTATATACCATATAGCGGCCCTTTGGAAGCATTTCAAAACGTAAGGGCCGCCAATTACACAACCATAAACCGCTTGCAAGCATACGCCCAATGGAGCAAACGCGCCACCATAGGCACAAGCGACGTTTGGTACAATGCGGGAGTTCGGGTGCATAATTGGTCGGTAAGCGACAAAAACACTGCCTCCAAATCAAACCAAACCGTTTTCAGTCCGCGGGCACAATTCGCCATAAAACCCTATTGGGAAAAAGACATGCTTTTTAGAATAGCGGCCGGTTTATACTACCAACCACCATTTTACAGAGAACTGCGTGATGCAAACGGCGTTGTGCAACCAAATGTAAAAGCGCAACAATCGTTTCACTTGGTTTTAGGAAACGAGTATAGCTTTAAAATGTGGGAACGCCCCTTTAAGCTCACTTCCGAAGCCTATTATAAAAACCTGAACGATGTTAACCCTTATACACTTGAAAACGTGCGTATTCGCTATGCTGCCAACAACAATGCCAAGGCTTATGCATACGGCTTGGATATGCGATTAAATGGCGAGTTTGTTCCGGGCACCGAATCGTGGTTTAGTTTTGGCTATCTAAAAACTGAGGAAAACATTAATAACCAAGGCTATATTGCCCGCCCCACCGACCAGCGTTTAAAATTTGCAGCTCTTTTTCAAGATTATGTACCCAACGTACCTAATATGAAAATGTACTTGAACTTGGTTTACAATACAGGGTTGCCCGGTGGATCGCCCAGTTATGCCAACCCCTACGACTACCAAAACCGCTTGCCCGATTACAAACGTGCCGATTTAGGTCTGCAATTTGTTTTGGTGGATGCCAATAAACAATTTAACAACGGTTGGAAAAAACCGTTCAAGGAACTCTCGTTTGGGTTTGAAATTTTCAATATGTTCGATGTGCAAAACGCTATCACCAACACGTGGGTACGCGATGTTTATACCAAACGCCAATATGCCATACCCAACTATTTAACCCCCCGTGTGTTTAATGTGCGTACAACCATGAAATTTTAAAACGGTTGTTTTGTATATTTGGTTAAGGGTATTTGGTGTTGGTTCAAAAAACAAACAACAGGAGTACCTTTTGTTATGTTATCATAAAAAACACAAATGCTATGAGAACATTTATTGCCTTTCTGCTTCTAGCAACAATAACCCATCATTCTTTTTCCCAAAACTTTTCAACTAAAAGTGGCGGCAACTGTTATCGTTTGGAAATACCAAATTACATGGTTAAAACCTACAATTTGAATGATGTTGCCACCTTGCAATACAACAATATCGTAAAAGAAGCCTATGTTATTGTTATTGAAGATTCAAAGGACGAGTTACAATCTTTAAGCATGGTGTTTCAAAATGCTAGAGAATTTTTAGAAAACTTTACTAAAGACTATCAACTTGAAACGCAAAACAGAACCCTTTCCGAAATAACGGAATTTGAATCAAACAAAAACCAACATGCACAAGTTGAAATGAGCTGGTCTAACGAAGATGGCCATTTTTATATGCTGATAACCACCGTTGAAACCAAAGAACATTTCTATAAAATTTTGTGCTGGACCATTCTTGAAAACAAAGACTTATTGAAAAATGATTATTTAACCATTTCAAAATCCTTGGTGGAATAAAAAAACAAAAAAACTTAGATTTTATGATACTTGCTCTTGTTATATGAAATGGATGCAAATAGTTTGTAATCCACAGAACTAACAAAAAAATTAACGCATCAAAAGCTCGATATTTAATGGCAAAAGAGACTATTTATCAGCTATTTTAAAGTCTGAAAACCAATTAAAATCCAGCAGGCAACAAAACCGTATAAAAATGAATTGCTGTTGTAAGCCTACCCACTAAAACCCTCCTTGCCAATTGTCTATTTGGTTTTTATTTGCTATATTATGTCCGCGTACTGAAAAAGCATGACCAAAAAAACAAAAAAAATACTCAAAATTATATTCATTATTGCAAGCATATCCTCGTTGTGGTTCGTGCCCTGGATTTTGGTCAAGGCTTGGATTTTACCGCTTCCCGACACGGTTCAAGAACAAGTAGATGAAGCCCTTGGATATGGGTTTGACGGCATGATCGTTTATGTGGACCAAGCTGGTAAACCGCCGGCGTTTTATACAGGTGGCTGGAAAGACCGAAAAAACAAAATACCGGCCAACCCAAAATCGTTGTTCAAAATTGCAAGCATTAGCAAGTTATATGTTGCCGTTTCTATTACCAAATTAGCCAAGGAAAAACGCTTGTCCTTAAATGAAACCCTTGCCCATTATTTCCCCGAGCTTGTAGGCAGAATTGAAAATGCGGAAAGCATTACCTTGAAAATGATGGTACAGCATCGAAGCGGCATTCCCAATTTTACCAATAATCCGGCGTTTTGGAAAGATGAACAAAAAAACGGCAAAAACGCCCTTGAATTTGCCCTCGATTTACCAGCTAGTTTTAAACCCGATGATGGCTACGAATATTCAAACACAAATTATTTGCTGCTTCGTAACATTATTGATAAGGTATTAGGATACAGCCATGAACACTATATTAAAGAGAAAATATTGAAACCATTGAAACTGAACAATACGTTTTTTTCGCTTAACGAAGTGGATTTAAAGGATGTTATGAGCGGCTACTATGTGGGTGTTGAAGACGATTTTAAGACCAACGAAAATGGCATGTTGGCTACGGCAGAAGACGTGGGCCTGTTTTTGCGTGCCCTAAACGATGGTCCCGTATTCGATGAAGGGGAACAAGAAATATATCCTTATGTTTATGAGCACGGAGGCCTAGTTCCTGGGTATCAAAGTCTTGCAGAATACCATAAGGACATCAATACGGTTGTGGTTCAATTTATCAATACAACTAATTTTGATGGCTATGAGTGGAACTTATCGGAAATTATCATTAACCGCATCGTTAAAATACTGAAAAAAGAAAAAAGCGACTAACATAATATCCTTAAAAAAGCCAATTGTATTTTCAACACAAAACGTAAAAGTTCATAAACAGTTAACGGCATAATGATTGCCAATTTTTTTTTTACTGAAAACTGCCAATGCACCTTAATTCTAATTTCTATCCGGTATCTGTTTTAAAATTTCCAGTACAAACTTCCAATATTTTTGCACCGATGAAATTTGGGCGCGTTCATCGGGCGAGTGTGCACCTTTAATGTTCGGCCCAAAACTAATCATATCCATATCAGGATAATGTTGCCCTAAAATGCCACATTCCAATCCGGCATGGCATGCTGCAACGTGCGGTTCTTCACCTGTTAGGTCAGTATAAATTTGGGTCATTATTTTTAAGATGGGCGATTCCATGTTAGGGGTCCACCCTGGATAGTCGCCCGAAAAATCGACTTCACAGCCTGTTAATTCAAAGGTGGCGCGCAACGTATTTGCCAAATCCATTTTAGAACTCTCTACCGATGAACGCGTTAAACAGGAAATTTTAATTTTGCCATTTTTTACCACTACCCTAGCGATATTATTGGAGGTTTCAACCAAATTGGGAATATCGGCACTCATGCGGTACACACCGTTTTGCGCTGCGTACAGAGCTCTGGTAAGTCCTTCTTGAATCCCTAAATCCATGATTTTTTTTGGTGTTTCGCAGGCTTCAATAACAATTTTTAAATCGGGTTCCTTGGTTTTTAATTCCGCTTTTATAGCTTCGGCATGTGCGTTCATCTCCAACAAAAACGTTTCTTTGTGCATGGCATCAATGGCTACAATCGCTTTACTTTCTCTTGGTATGGCGTTGCGCAAACTACCGCCATCAATTTCAGAAATGCGCAATCCGAAGTTTTCAAAGCCATCAAACAACAAGCGGTTCATAAGTTTATTGGCATTACCCAACCCTTCATGGATTTGCATACCCGAATGTCCGCCTTGTAACCCTTTTACGTTTATTTTAAAGCCTATTTTGAACTCGGGTGTTTCCTCTTCAACATAGGTTCTGGTAGCTGTAACATCAATACCGCCGGCACAACCTACGCCCAATTCATCATCTTCTTCGGTATCTAAATTTAAAAGGATTTTACCTTCTAGCAAACCGCCTTTCAAGCCTTTTGCCCCTGTCATACCGGTTTCCTCATCAATGGTAAATAAGGCTTCAATAGCGGGATGAGCAATGGTAGTGCTTTCTAAAATTGCCAGTATGGTAGCAACGCCCAAGCCGTTATCGGCACCAAGGGTTGTGCCATCGGCATGTACCCAATCGCCAGAAATATACATTTTGATACCCTGTGTATCGAAATCGAACGCGGTGTCGTTGTTTTTTTGGTGCACCATATCCAAATGCGACTGCAATACCACGGTGGTTTTATGTTCCATACCCGCTGTGGCCGGTTTTTTGATGATAACGTTACCAACCGCATCCTCAAAGGTTTCCAAGCCTAGGTTTTTTCCAAAATCTTTTATAAAAGCGACCACTCGGGCTTCTTTTTTTGAGGCGCGCGGTATGGCGTTTAAATCGACGAATTTATTCCAAAGTTGTTGGGGCTTGAGCTGTCTTATTTCTGAATTCATGATGCTTTTATTAAGTTTTGCAAAGTTACTAAAAATCACTTTAAACAGTACCAAACCATTGCTATTACTCCTGATGGTAGCGGCATCCTTTTTGCGAAACATGGATGATATGCAATAACCTAGTGAAAACCAGTAAATTTGATAAGATACCGAAACAAGTTCGGGACTGTTTCGCAAAAAGATATAGCGGACAGCAGGAAGAAACCTTAATAAATAAACACCTGCCATAGGGTACAAATTTTTATTACTTTTGATGCATGCTGAAAAAAACAAAAACCATTATTGCATTTTCGATTATTCCACAGTATTTTTTGGTGAAATGGCTGGCCAACTACCCCGATTTTGTGGAACGATTTTATAGCAACGGTATTTACCCGTACATTTCGCAAACATTCAGGTTTATGTTGGGTTGGCTGCCGTTTTCGTTTGGCGATGTGGTGTATGCGTTTGCAATTATTTATATGGCGCGGTGGGTTTTTAAAAATTTTAAGCGTTTAAAAACAGATACAAAAGGGTGGTTTTTGGATGTGTTTTCGGCGATTTCGATGGTTTATTTTGCATTTCACTTGTTTTGGGGGCTGAATTATTACCGCTTGCCACTGCACAAAAGTTTGCATTTGGAAGCTGATTATACCACCGAGCAACTTATAAAAGTAACCGAAACCCTTATTTCAAAATCGAATATGCTATACAGCGAAATTGCCGGAAACGACACGCTTAAAATTGATATTCCCTATTCAAAATCGGTTATTTTTGAAATGGCACCAACAGGTTATGCCCATTTAAAAAACAGCTTTCCGAAGTTGGAATACCACCCAAAAAGCATTAAAAAATCACTTTTTAGCTATCCGTTAACCTATATGGGTTTTAGTGGGTATTTGAATCCGTTAACGGGCGAAGCGCATGTTGATGGGTTGATTCCCACGTATTTATTTCCAACAACAACCACGCACGAAATGGCGCACCAGTTGGGTTTTGCCGCTGAAAATGAGGCGAATTTTATTGGGTGTTTGGCCGCCATAAACCATGATGATATTTATTTTAAATATTCGGGTTACACCTTTGCATTGCGCTTTTGCCTTAATGAAATTGCGCGTCGTGATGAAGCGGTTTTTGATACACTTTACAACACGGTTAACAAGGGCATTTTAAACAATTATAAGGAAGCCCGCGATTTTTGGGATAGCTATGAAAACCCATTGGAACCGTTCTTTAAATTAACGTACAGCTCGTACCTAAAAGCCAATAAACAGGCAAAAGGCATGGAAAGCTACAGCTATGTGGTGGCGCTTTTGGTTAATTATTTTGAGAATACTAACATTTAAAATTACTTTTGTCATCACATGAACAAACTGATAACAAGCCCCCAAAATCCATATATTCGACAACTGGTGCAATTAAAAGACAAATCGCGCGAGCGCAAAAAAAGCGGTTTGTTTTTAATTGAAGGAATAAGGGAAATTTCGTTGGCATTAAAAGGTGGTTATGCATTGGAAACACTCTTGTTTTATCCTGAATTATTTTCGGAAGAACAGCTTAATAATTTAACAACCAAACAGCTAAACACTATTGAGATTTCAAAAGAAGTTTATGAAAAATTGGCCTATCGCGATACTACCGAAGGTGTTCTTGCAGTTGCGAAATGCAAAACCCATAATATTGACGATTTAACATTTGACACGAAAAACCCATTAATTTTAGTTGCCGAAGCACCCGAAAAACCCGGAAATATTGGTGCCCTTTTACGAACCGCCGATGCCGCCAAGGTTGATGCGGTAATTATTGCCAACCCCAAATCCGATTTGTACAACCCCAACATCATTCGCTCTAGCGTGGGTTGTGTTTTTACCAATAAAGTTGCGATTGGCACCACTTCAGAAATTATTACCTTTCTAAAAGAAAAACATATCGCTATTTATTGTGCAGCGTTACAAGCTTCAAAAAATTATACTACCCAAGATTTTACCAAACCTACCGCCATTGTTGTGGGAACGGAAGCGACCGGTTTGAGCGACGTGTGGTTAAAAAGTGCAACACAAAACATTATTATTCCCATGCAAGGCGACATCGATTCCATGAACGTGTCGGTTGCAGCGGGCATTCTTGTTTTTGAAGCGAAACGGCAGAGAAATTTTCTCTGAAAATTTATCAATAATCAAAACACAAATCCCAAGCCCTATCATTAACAATTGAAATTTGAATTTATAAAAATCGAAAGTTTTACATGACAGCTAACACCCTTTTCTACATCATCATCGCCATCATCAGCATCAATTTTATTGTTGACAAAATTATCGATGCCTTGAACGCCAAACATTTTAACGATGCCCTTCCTAAAGAATTACAAGATGTTTATGATGAAACGGCCTATAAAAAATCGCAAAAATATAAAGCCATTAACTATAAATTCGGCTTAGTAACATCCACGTTTTCAATGGTTTTAACTTTAGGCTTTTTATTATTTGATGGGTTTGAGTTTGTTGATACCATCGCACGAGGTTTCAGTGAAAACCCCATCATTGTCGCCCTTATTTTCTTTGGAATAATCATGATTGGTAGCGACATCATCACAACCCCATTTTCATATTACAGCACATTTGTAATTGAGGAAAAATTCGGTTTCAATAAAACCACCAAAAAAACCTTTTTTATGGATAAACTAAAAGGTTGGTTGATGATGGCTTTTGTTGGCGGCGGAATTTTAGCATTAATCATTTGGTTTTATCAATGGGCCGGCAGTAATTTTTGGCTCTATGCTTGGGGCTTGGTAAGTGTTTTTGTGGTGTTTATGAATATGTTTTACTCCAAACTTATTGTACCGCTTTTTAACAAACAAACACCGTTGGAAGCGGGCAATTTGCGCCATAAAATATCAGAATACGCCAACAGCGTCGGGTTTAAGCTCGATAAAATTTTTGTGATTGATGGCTCCAAACGGAGTACCAAAGCAAACGCCTATTTTTCGGGCTTTGGAAACGAAAAACGCGTAACGCTTTATGATACGTTGATACATGATTTGGAGGAAGATGAGATTGTAGCAGTGTTAGCCCACGAGGTAGGACATTATAAAAAGAAACACATCATTTTCAATTTATTTGCCTCGATTTTGCTTACTGGGTTCATGCTTTTTATCTTATCGCTTTTTATTTCAAACCCCCTATTATCACAGGCGTTGGGCGTTGAAATACCGAGTTTTCATATTGGGTTGATCGCTTTTGGGTTGCTTTATGCACCCATTTCAGAAATTACGGGATTGGTTATGAACTGGTTTTCAAGAAAATTTGAATACCAAGCCGATGCTTACGCAAAAAACACATATAAAGCAGAGCCGCTTATTTCATCATTAAAAAAACTATCAAAAAATAGTTTGAGCAACTTAACACCGCACCCTGCGTATGTGTTTATGCACTATTCGCACCCTACCCTTTTGCAGCGTATTGTAAACTTGCGCAAATAGAAAAACCTTTCAGATTTTGGTTTATGAAACAAAACCTGAAAGGTCTTTAGAGTTTATAAATTAATATGCAATCCAATATTTACATTTCTTCCACGCGTGGAATAGCCATTTAATTCCTCGAATTCCTCATTTAAAATATTCGTGATGTTGGCAAACAGGGTTACTTTGTTATGGATTATTTTCTGACTGATATAAAAATCGAAAAGACTATAGGATTTTAAATTTACAATATCGTTTTGAAAGGTGGAAGCATTATAAACAGCATCCGAACGGTCATCATTAAATTGATAGGATACACTTAAAAAAGTAGCTTCAGAAAGCTCGTATAAAAGGGTTGCATTTACTTTAAGCTCTGGAATGCGCAACCTTAAATCTTCTTCAACGTGGGTGTAGGTCGCATTTCCTTTAATTTTTAAATTATTTAACAGACTGTAATCGGCACTAAATTCCACACCGCTTGCGGTAAATGAATCGGCTACGTTTTGGTATTTATAAACAAAATTACCTAAATCGACAAAATCAATAAATTGGGTTTCCTTTCTGTTAAAATACACCACGCTAAAGGTTGCTTTTTGGGTTATATTAAGTTCTGCGCCCAATTCCACGGTTTCATTTTCTTCGGGCTTCAAATCAATATTGCCATAGGTTGGTTCAAACAATTGGTACAATGATGGCGTGATGTATGCCGTACTGTAAGTTGCCAACCCTTTAAGATAACCAAAACCCAAATGTTTTTTATAAGAAGGATTTAAACTATATACGGTATGCGAACCATATTCTGAATGGTTGTTTAAGCGGGCGCCCGCATTGATGTTCAATCCAAAATTGGAGATATAAACCACATTTACATACGGGTCGGTGCTGGTAAATTTAGAAATATCGGGGTTAATGCTTTGTTGCAGGTTGGTACTGCCATACGGTATTGCTAAACTTTCCATGTTGTTTTTTTGAACATTTAAGCCTAAAACCGTGTAAAAGTCCTCATTAAACTGGTATCTATTAAACACGTCGGCAATCATGCTTTCTGCTTTATAAATGGCAGGATAGCTAGAACTTACGGCATCGCGTTTCGTATTATTATAGGCTGCATTTAGGTTGATGCTTCCGTTTTTATAGCTAAACTCTGGCGCGATACCAACACGATATTGATTGGTTTTTGTAACGTCCTTCAGTTCCAGGCCTGAGTACAGATCATCAAAATCGGCCTTAAAATCGTCAAAACTTCCGTATAGGGTCATTTTAAACTGTTCAGAAACCCGATACCCTAATTTCAGGTTACCGTTTATGGAATTGAAGGCATCTTTATCCGTTTCAATTGATTTTAACGACGATAGCCCACTGGTATATTGGTTGCCAAAACTTGCCAAATAACTAAAATTATGAAGTGTACCGTTAACGGACACCGAATTTCTAAAATCCTCAATGGCATAGCCTTGGTTGTTTTGGGATTGGTTGCTACCTATAACGCTTTTAAAATTTGCCGCAATCACATTTTTTGAAGCTTCCTTAAGCTTAATATTAATAACGGCCGTAGCTGCCCCCGAGCCATACAAGCTACTGGAAGCGCCTTTTAATATTTCAATACTTTCAACTTGATCTGCATTTAGCAACCGTAAATCATAATCGTTGGCAATTTGCGATGCATCGGTTAAAGCTACACCGTCAATAAGCACCAAAACCTGCCTGTTTCTTCCACCACGAACATAATAACTTAAGGTTTGTGCGGCATTGCTTTTGGTGCCGTTAATCTCTATTCCGGCCGTGGCATTAAGTATTTCGGCAATCGACTTGCCTTGTAAATGCTGCAATTCAATTTGTGTGATCTTGGTAATAACCTTACCCGAATTTTCACGTTTTAGCTTAAATCGTGAATCTGTAATAACAACTTCATCAAGTTGCTCAACTTTAGTTGAATCAATAACGCTTCGAAACCCTTCGAACGCGACCGGAAAGTATTGCACACTTTTTTGTGCAAAACCAACCATGGACATCCCTAAAAACAGGACACCCAAAACATGTGTTTTTTTGTTCATTTTAATGACTAATAAATCGAGAACCGCATGGCAAATCATACGCAAACTTTTATCCCGAAAGTTTAACTTATTTGTTTTGAAAATGGCAGGTCTCCTGACTTGCGTCCTCATGTTGGTCTTCCCAAAGAAAAATCTTCAGTGACATTGAAGTTGAACATGAAGCGTTGTAGCTTACAGTTGCGGGAACAGTTCAAGAATGTAGAGAAACGAATATGTATTTTAGATTTCAGAATTTTTTTTCAAAATTCGTTAATCGTTAATCATAAATCGTCAATCTTTTCACTTGATTCCCTTTTAATCGACCCAATACCCCACTGCTATTGGGATAAAGTACGTCGAACCAAATTTCAGCGCAAAGATACTTATAATAGTTAAGATTGAAGATAGAAAACTTACTTTTTCTTGGTAAGTTTATAAGCCAAATAAATAAAGCCCACCAAAAAATGGGCAATTATAATTCCTGCTACTATATATATTGTTAAATTTGACCCGTCTCGCATACTTGCAGAATTTCATCAAAAATAATGGCAATGAAAAAAATGAACGGTGACTTTTGTTACACAAAAAGCAATAACTTAAACTTTGTTGTGTTGTTGTTTTTGGTTTTCGTGTTTCATTGCAAAAACGAACCCAAAAAACAACCTGAAAATATCCTTGAGGGCAATCCGTTGGAACTTAAATATGCCACCGGTTTTTCAGTGGAAGAATACAACGGTTATAAAATTTTGGAAATAAAAAATCCGTGGCCAAAAGCCGAAAATAAGTATCGCTACTTATTGGTTAAAAACAAAAAAACACGGGTTCCAGAAGGCGATTTTAATGCAACCATCAACCTTCCCATTAAAAAAATAGTGGTTACCAGCACCACGCATATCCCTGCCCTGGAACTTTTGAAGGTGGAGCAAACCTTGGTTGGCTTTCCGGGAATTGATTATATTTCTTCAGAAAAAACACGGAAACGTATTGACAACAATTTGGTTAGGGAATTAGGTAAAAACGAAGGCATTAACACCGAAGTTTTGCTGGCATTGCAGCCAGATGTTGTGATTGGTTTTGGGGTTGATGGTACTAACCGAACCTTTGAAACCATAAAAAAATCGGGCGTTCCGGTTATTTTTAATGGCGACTGGGTTGAGGAGTCGCCACTTGCAAAAGCTGAATGGATAAAGTTTTTTGGTGTTTTGTTCAACAAGGAAAAAGAAGCCGATTCTATTTTCAAAACTATAGAAATCAATTATTTAGAAGCAAAAAAACTAGCTTCAAAAGCGCAAAACAAACCGACTGTTTTAAGTGGTGCCATGCACAACGATATTTGGTATTTACCTAACGGTACGAGTACTGAAGCACAACTTTTAAAAGATGCCAACACTAATTATTTATGGAACGATTCGCAAGGAACGGGCAGTTTATCGCTTAATTTTGAAACGGTTTTCGTAAAAGCTAAAGATGCCGATATTTGGTTAAGTCCGTCAAATTACGAAACGTTAGAAGCCCTTAAAAATGGCAATTCGCACCATGCACTATTTAAAGCATTCAAAAATAAAAGCATCTATTCTGCAAACAATACCAAAGGTGCATCGGGTGGTGTTTTGTATTTTGAACTGGGCACGACCCGACCCGATTTGGTTTTAAAAGACATCATTAAAATTTGTCATCCAGAACTACTAAAAAATGATGACCTTTACTTTTTTAAACGTTTAGAATAAGTGCCAAATTCAAATACATACAAATTTTCATTTTTAGCATTAGGTACCTTGCTTATATTATGCTTTTTCGCAAACATAAGCTTAGGTTCCGTTTATATTCCTTTTAAAGATGTTTTTTACAGCCTAATTGGTACCACCACCGAACAAGAAACCTGGCAAAACATTATTCAAAATTACCGATTACCCAAAGCGATTACCGCTATTTTAGTCGGTTCAGGTTTGGGTATTTCTGGGCTATTAATGCAAACCCTTTTTAGAAACCCATTGGCAGGCCCATTTGTATTGGGTATCAGTTCGGGGGCTAGTTTGGGCGTAGCATTGGTTATTTTGGGCTCATCGGTTTTTGGCGGTATTTTTGCAACGTTTTTAATTTCAAAATGGAGTATTGTATTAGCAGCTAGCTTGGGCAGTTTTTTGGTGCTGCTCGCCGTTTTGATGGTTTCTATAAAAGTACGCGATACCATGGCAATCCTCATCATTGGCCTTATGTTTGCAAGTATTACGGCCGCTATTGTGAGTGTACTTTCTTATTTTGGTTCCGCACAACAGTTACAACAATATATTTTTTGGGGCTTTGGTAGTTTGGGCAATTTATCGTGGGATGAATTGGCCATTTTCTTTGTAATTTACTGTTTTGGCATTGCAATTTGTTTAGCATCCATAAAATCGTTGAACACCTTACTTTTAGGCGAAAACTACGCTAAAAGTTTGGGGTTGAACATTAAAAGAAGCAGGTTGGCCATCATCATTTCAACCAGTTTATTAGCTGGTACCATTACAGCTTTTACAGGCCCCATTGCGTTTATCGGGTTGGCAATTCCGCATTTAACACGTCAGGTTTTTAATACTTCCAACCATAAAATATTACTGCCCGCCGTATTTTTGTTTGGTGCCATCGTGATGCTTGTTTGCGACAGTATTGCGCAAGTGCCGAATAGCGATTACACCCTACCTATAAACGCCATTACCTCGTTAGTGGGTGCGCCGGTGGTGATTTGGCTGTTGGTACGAAAACGGAAAATGGTGTTTTGAATTGGACGTGTTAGAGAAATTAGATTGTTAGACTATTAGATTTTTAGATAAAACTTAATGAATTAGTGGAGAAAAAACACCAACATATCATATTAAAAACCAACGATTTAGCTATTGGGTATCAATCTAAAAAGTCACAAACCCTTGTTGCTTCAAATATAAATATTGCATTGCGCCAAGGCGAATTGGTAGGTTTGGTTGGGGGTAATGGTATTGGAAAATCGACTCTATTACGAACACTTACCCATGTTCAAAACGAATTAAAAGGCAGTGTTTTTATAAACGGCAAGAACATAAAACACTATCCTGCGCTTGAATTGGCCAAAGTGATGAGCTTGGTACTCACCGAACAGATGATGTCCAAAAATCTTTCGGTTTTTGAGCTGGTGGCATTGGGCAGGCAACCCTACACGAATTGGGTTGGTAATTTATCTGAAAATGATATTGATATGGTTAACAAAGCCATCAACCAAACCAATATTTTAGATTTAAAGCACAAAAAATGTTTCGAGTTAAGCGATGGCCAACTTCAAAAAGTGATGATTGCGCGCGCCTTGGCACAAGATACCGATTTGATAATTTTAGACGAGCCCACCTCGCACCTCGATATGTACCACAAAGCCTATATTTTGAAACTGCTTCAAAAATTGGCTAAAGAAACCCATAAAACCATTTTGTTTTCTTCACACGAAATAGATTTGGCCATTCAATTGTGCGATACCTTAATTGTGATGTCTGAAAACAATGTGGTGTCGAACACACCTTGCAATCTCATTTCAAAAGGCACTTTTAATACCTTATTCCCAAAAGATTTAATTGCTTTTGATGAACTTACCGGAAGTTTTAGAGTGAAGAAGTAGTGTTGAACCTATCAAAATCGGTCGCGGTTTTCATTTAAACAACCTCTGCGAATCGGTGCAACAACTTTTCAGTCAAAACTTCAGCTTCCCATCTACAAACTTCAAACGAAAACATTTATATTTGATAAATTTTCTATATCATCTATGACCGACTTCATCCTTCAAATTCTAATTATACTCATTTTCACTGTTATAGGTTTCTTGTTGGGCAGCTATTTCAACAAACTAAAGAGCAGGAGCCAACAAAGCACACTTGAAGAGCGCAACACCAATTTACAACAGCAATTAACTGATTTTAAACAATTTAAAGAAGCTGAAACTACAAAACAAAATCAAATTTTCAATTCCCAACTTACCGATTTAAGAGAAACCATTTCTAAAATTGAAACAGAACGCGAAGAAATCCGCAGGGAAAAAGAGTTTTTAAATTCGGAATTAACGCGCAGAAACACCGAATACGAAAACCTGCAACAAGTAAGCTTAAAGCGCGATGAAGAAATTGAATTGCGCCAAGAGCAACTTCGCAAAGATTTTGAGCTATTGGCAAACAAGATTTTAGAGGAAAAATCGGAAAAATTCACCCTTCAGAATAAAGAAAACATCAAGAACATTTTAAACCCGCTTCAAGAAAAAATCAAAACCTTTGAAGAAAAAGTCGATTTAACCCAAAAGGAAAGCATCAGCATGCACTCAGCCCTAAAAGAGCAATTATTGGGCTTAAAAGACCTAAACCAGCAAATGACAAAAGAAGCCACCAACCTAACCCGCGCCTTAAAGGGCGATAGCAAAATGCAGGGAAATTGGGGGGAATTGGTTTTAGAACGCGTTCTGGAAAAGTCTGGTTTAGAGAAAGATAGGGAGTATTTTGTACAACAAAGCTTTACCTTAGCAGATGGAACGCGCGTACTGCCCGATGTGGTATTGCACTTACCCGACCATAAAAAAATGATTATTGACAGTAAAGTGTCCTTAACCGATTACGAACGTTTTGTAAACGCGGAAGATGATGATAAAGCCCCATTTTTAAAAGCGCACATCAACTCTATTAGAAAGCATGTTGACCAACTTTCTGAAAAAAATTATCAAGATTTATATGATATAGAATCGCCCGATTTTGTACTCATGTTCATACCCATTGAACCCGCATTCGCCGTGGTTGTGAATGAAGACAATAGTATTTACAACAAAGCTTTTGAAAAGAATATTGTTATTGTAACGCCTTCTACCCTGTTGGCTACGCTTCGTACCATCGATAGTATGTGGAACAACGAAAAACAACAACAAAATGCCATTGAAATTGCACGACAAGCAGGTGCTTTATACGATAAATTTGAAGGTTTAATGAGCGACCTAATTGGTATTGGCAAAAAAATTGATGCTTCCAAAACCGATTACAATGCGGCAATGAACAAACTTTTTGAAGGTAGTGGCAACCTCATAACCAGCGTTGAGAAATTAAAACGATTAGGGGCCAAAGCTAAAAAATCGCTACCCGAAAATATTTTAAAACGAGCAGAAAAAGAAATTGAATAAACTTAGAGCGCTATGAAAAATGTCTTAATTAAAATCGGAATTGGTCTTTTTGTAGTCCTTATCGGCTATTTCTGTTTCCTTTATTTTGCGCATTACAGTGATGGTATCCGTGCGGGCGAACTGGTAAAATTCAGCAAAAAAGGGGTAATTGTAAAAACATGGGAAGGACAGATAAGCCAAGGGGTTTCCGAATCGCTCCAATTTGAATTTTCAGTTGAGGACAGTCAAGAGCAAGTAAAGCAAGACCTAATAAATTTGCAGGGTAAATATGTGAAACTACACTATTTTGAGCGCTATAAAAAATTATTTTGGTTGGGAGACACCAAATATTTTATAACCAAAGTAGAAGAAAGCACAAAACCAAATTAAAGAAACTATTGATGCCCTTTTATGGAAAGAAATTACAAAACAACCGAAGCATCCCAAGTAACCATGACGCAGCTCATGCTGCCATCGAACTCAAATTTTAGCGGAAAAATACATGGCGGCTACATTCTTGGGCTTATGGACCAAATTGCATTTGCGTGCGCCTCCAAACACTCTGGTAATTACTGTGTTACGGCATCGGTAAATAAAGTCGATTTTTTAAACCCCATTGAAGTTGGCGAACTTGTTACGCTTAAAGCATCCATCAATTTTACAGGACGTACCTCTATGGTGGTTGGGGTAAGGGTGGAATCTGAAAACATCCAAACCGGCGAAAAAAAACACTGCAATTCATCGTACTTTACCATGGTAGCAAAGAACAAACAAGGTGAAAACGTGCCTATCCCGGGGATTATTTTAGACACCAAAAACAAAGTGCGCCGCTTTGCCAGAAGTATTGCCCGACAAGAACAGGCCAAAAACCGAACCACCGCTTTTAGAACCTCGGAATTTAAAATGGAACTTTATTTGGATTCGTTACAGGGTCAAAATGCAAAGATGGAATTGGTAGAAAACTAAAGGTTTTACTTAATAAACATAAAAAGAGCCGCAGTTGCGGCTCTTTTTATGTTTTTACCCACAATCGTATATTATTTGTTAAGGTACATTTTTCGGCGGGAATAGATTTCGTAAAATTCATCATCCTTCAAACTATCAATAAACAAGATACTTTCGCCGGTACTCTTCATTTCTGGCCCCAATTTTTTATTCACATTCGGGAACTTGTTAAACGAGAAAACAGGCTGCTTGATGGCATAACCGTTTAATTGCGGATTAAAGTTAAAATCTTTCACCTTATTATGACCTAACATTACCTTTGTTGCATAATTTACATACGGTTCGCCATAGGCTTTCGCTATAAAAGGCACGGTTCTGGAAGCTCTTGGGTTGGCTTCTATAATATAAACCACATCGTCCTTAATGGCAAATTGAATGTTTATAAGCCCTACGGTTTTAAGCGCCAAAGCTATTTTTTTGGTATGATCCTTAATTTGTTGCATTACCAAATCGCCTAAATTAAAGGGCGGCAACATGGCATTACTATCGCCGGAATGGATACCACAAGGCTCGATATGTTCCATGATACCAATAATGTAAACATCTTCCCCATCACAAATCGCATCGGCTTCCGCTTCAATGGCGCCTTCAAGATAATGGTCCAAAAGCAATTGATTCCCAGGCATCTGGCTTAACAAATCAACCACATGTTTCTCAAGATCTTCCTTGTTGATAACAATTTTCATGCCCTGGCCACCCAGCACATAAGAAGGCCTTACCAATATTGGGAAGTCCAAAACATCGGCAATCGCCGAAGCTTCATCGGCAGTTGTAGCGATATCGAACTGTGGGTAAGGGATGTTGTTTTCCTTCAATAGATTTGAAAAATGCCCCCTATCCTCAGCCAAGTCCAACGATTCAAAACTGGTACCTATAATCTTAACGCCCCATTTTGTTAATTTTTCGGCAAGTTTTAAAGCCGTTTGACCCCCTAATTGTACAATAACACCTTCTGGTTTTTCGTGCTTGATGATGTCGTAGATATGTTCCCAAAAAACAGGTTCAAAATACAGTTTATGTGCCGTGTCAAAATCGGTCGAGACGGTTTCAGGGTTGCAGTTAATCATAATGGTTTCATAGCCACACTCGGCAGCAGCCAAAACCCCATGCACACAACAATAATCGAACTCGATCCCTTGGCCTATCCTATTTGGGCCAGAACCCAGAACAATGATTTTTTTCTTATCGGTAACCACACTTTCATTAGCTGGGTAGCGGTTGCCATCGGCAGTTTCCATGTCACTTTCAAAAGTTGAATAGTAATAAGGTGTTTGGGCCTTAAATTCGGCAGCGCAGGTATCAACCAATTTATAAACCCGGTTCACGCCAAATTCTTCACGCTTATTATAAACTTGGCTTTCCAAACAACCCAACATGTGTGCTATTTGCCTATCGCCATAGCCTTTTTGCTTCGCTTCCAGCAATAAATCTTTTTGAATGGTATCAATTTTATAGGTGGAAATTTCCTTTTGAAGCAAAAACAATTCTTCATATTGCTTCAAAAACCACATATCGATTTTTGTGATTTCATGGATGCGGCTTAACGGAATTCCCATGGCAATGGCATCGTAAATGATGAACACCCGATCCCAAGATGCATAGGTTAATTTTTCGATTATTTGGTTATAATCTTTGTTTTCCTTTCCGTCTGCTCCCAATCCGTTGCGCTTAATTTCAAGCGATTGGGTGGCTTTATGGAGGGCTTCTTGAAAGGAGCGCCCAATGCCCATAACTTCACCAACCGATTTCATTTGAATGCCCAAAACCCTATCAGAACCCTCAAATTTATCGAAATTCCAACGTGGTATTTTAACTATTACATAATCCAACGTAGGCTCGAATAAGGCCGAAGTGGATTTTGTGATTTGATTTTGTAACTCATCCAAATGGTAGCCAAGGGCTAATTTGGCCGCTATTTTGGCAATAGGATACCCCGTTGCCTTACTTGCCAATGCCGAAGAACGCGACACACGTGGGTTGATTTCAATGGCAATAATATCTTCCTTTTCATCGGGGCTTACCGCAAACTGCACGTTACAACCGCCAGCAAAATCGCCAATACTGCGCATCATGTGAATGGCCATATCGCGCATTCTTTGGTAGGTTCTATCGCTTAGGGTCATGGCTGGTGCCACGGTTATGGAATCTCCTGTGTGGATGCCCATGGGGTCCATGTTTTCGATGGAACAGATGATGACTACATTATCATTGGCATCGCGCAACAGCTCCAATTCATATTCTTTCCAGCCTAACAAGGCTTTATCGATCATGACCTCGTGGATGGGTGAAATTTCTAAACCGCGGGTCAACAATTCATCAAAATCTTCTTCTTTATGAACAAAAGAGGCACCGGCACCGCCCAATGTAAAGGAGGCCCTAATTACGAGCGGAAAGCCAAACTCTTGCGCAATTTCCTTTCCTTTTAGGTAAGAAGTGGCCGTAGCCTGAGGTGCCATAGGTATCCCTATTTTAAGCATCAGTTCCCTAAATTGCTCCCTATCTTCGGTTATGTTGATGGCGGCAATATCCACTCCAATAATTTCTACATTAAAATCTTTCCAAATCCCTTTTTCATCGGCTTCAATGCACAAATTCAATGCTGTTTGTCCGCCCATGGTTGGTAAAACGGCATCAATTTGAGGGTGCTCTTTCAGTATTTTAATGATCGATTTTGTAGTAAGGGGCAACAAATACACGTGATCGGCCATGGAGGGATCGGTCATAATGGTTGCCGGGTTTGAATTGATAAGGATGGTTTCAATACCATCTTCTCGCAACGATCGTAAAGCTTGTGTTCCTGAATAGTCGAATTCGCATGCTTGCCCAATAACAATGGGGCCAGAGCCTATAATTAAAATGGATTTTAGTTTTGGATTTTTCGGCATTTTTACTGTTTAAATAGTGTTTTTATTATTAGTTTACAAAAGTAGTGATTCGTAGATATAAAAAAAGGCGTTACACTTAAGTAACACCTTTAAAATATTAACAATTGTTAATCATTATTTTTTATGTCTTGCTTCAGATGACACAGATAATTTTTTTCTTCCTTTAGCTCTTCTACGAGCAAGTACTTTTCTTCCATTAGCAGAAGCCATTCTTTCTCTAAAACCGTGCTTGTTTCTTCTTTTTCTTTTTGATGGCTGAAATGTTCTTTTACTCATTATCTTGTATCTTTAAAATCTGAATTGTACTTTTTTATTTGCTATTTTGGCTTTCTCCAAAACTGAGCGCAAATATACAAAGACTTTTTACTTTGGCAAATGTTATTTTAAAAATATTTCCAATTAATTTTCTTATCGTAAAATCGCGGTTTTATGCTAGGTTTTTTTTGGTTGAGCGGTGGTTTTTTGTTAAAAATCTATGGATTGATTTTGATAAAAATTTAGTTTCTTTGCAATCTAAAATGAAACATTCAATCTTGAAATTGCATGTTATAACATAACAACCCATAAAATGTACAATAAAATCATTAAACTTATTATAGCTACTGGTATTTTTGGATATGCCATTTATCAATTTATTGAGGGAAACATAGGAAACGGCATCATGTACATTTTGCTGTCCTTAATATTTGTGTTTCTATATTTTAAGAACGAATTTATTTTACTGGCATTTTTAAGATTGCGCAAACAGGATTTTCCGGGAGCTAAAAAATGGTTGGACAAAATTAAAAACCCGGAAGCTGCTTTAGTTAGAAAACAACAAGGGTACTACAATTATTTGCACGGTTTGATGGTGTCGCAAACCAACATGAACGAGGCCGAGAAATATTTTAAGAAAGCCATTATGTTGGGCCTTTCGATGGACCATGATATGGCGATGGCAAAATTGAACCTATCGGGCATTGCTTTTTCAAAACGCCGAAAATTGGAAGCCGAAAAACTACTTCAAGAAGCTCAAAAACTAGATAAACAAGGCATGCTAACCGACCAGATTAAAATGATGAAAGACAATATGAAACGCGCGCAAATGCCCAACCAACATTTTGGTGCCGGCGGTTCAATAAGGGCGCAAAAACGCCGTGGTTAACCCTTCCTTGTAATTGAAAAATTTAAAAATCATATTTTCCAGAGAAATATGATTTTTTTTTGCCTTAAATATTCTTTAGGCAAAATGTGTTTTCCTGCTACAACTACTTTCTTTTTTCTATCTGTTATCTTTTTAAGCATCAAGCACCAAGAAAATATTATTTATATTTAGTCTAAATAAATTTTGCGGAATTCATTTTCAATTCTATATTTGCATCGCTATTTAAAATCAATCTAAATAAAATCATGCAAAAAACAATCACTTTACTAGTATTACTTGCTATGCAAGTATCTTTTTCACAATCAAAAATAACGGGAATAATCACAAACGAGGCCAAGGAAGGTATTCCATTTGCCAATGTTTTAATTGAAGGCTCTACAAAAGGTACATCGGCAAACGAACACGGTTATTTTGAAATTTCCAATGTTTCTGCTGGAAACTACGGTATCCAAGCATCGGCAGTTGGCTATAAATCGGTAAGCAAGACCATTTTTTTAAAAAACAACGAAACCATTTCTGTTTCATTTCATCTAATAAGCGATTCTGAATTGGACGAAATAGAGCTTTTTGGAAATCGCCACAAGCATCCAGACAAAATTGAAGCGCTTACACGATTGCCTTTAGCACCCTATGAACAAATTCAAAGTATTTCGATTATTTCTGAAAAAGTAATAGAGCAACAAGGCAACCTTACCATTTCGGATGCCACAAAAAACGTACCCGGAGTTTACACATTTGCAACCTACGGAAACAAACGCGAAAGTATGTCGTCGCGCGGTTTTAGAGGAATTCCTATTTTGAAAAACGGTGTTCGTGTCCATTCCGATTTTAGGGGAACTGGCATTTTAACCGACATGCAAGGTGTTGACAACATTCAGGTATTAAAAGGGGCCGCCTCCATTACACAAGGTGTAGCAACCGATTTGGGAAGTCCGGGAGGCGTTATAAACATTGTTACAAAAACACCAAAATACTATACTGGCGGAAACGCTTCCATCCGCTTGGGCAGTTTTGGACAAGCACGCACAACGTTTGATGTATTTGGCCCTATTGACAAAACCGAAAATCTAGCCTTCAGGATTAACGGCGCCCTAGAACGTGCCGATAGTTTTAGGTCGGGTGTCTCTTCTGATCGTTTTTACATCAATCCGTCCTTTGAATGGAAAGTGGACCCAAAATCGACCATAACTCTTGAAATGGATTATTTTGATGATAGCAGAACCCCCGATTTAGGTACAGTAAACCTAGCCGAAAATGACATTAATGCTATTTACAACTTACCCAGCAACCAATTTTTAGGCTATGACAATGACAAATCGCTCACAAAAAACGCAACCTATTCGGTGAGATTCAATAGAGATTTAACCGACAAATTAAGTTTAAAAGCCGCTTTGTACACGTCTAGCTTAAATTTGGATGATAAAGGTGCCAGTTTAGGGGCCGTTGTAAAGGATGGTTCCGGAAACGCAATTTACAACCAACGAAAACGTGGCTATTCAACATCTACACGTAATGATGACAACAGCGTTTTACAATTCGATTTGGTTGGCGACGACTTGAAAACGGGCCGTATTTCGCACACATTCCAAGTTGGCTTTGATTACAGAACAACAAAATTCGGCACAACAAACCAAAGCATTTCAACCATCGATACCATTGATGTTTTCACAAACAATACGCGAATGTTACCAAATGTTTTAGCATTTGGAGTGTTAAGTGAATCTGGCTCAGCATCAAGAGCATTAGGCATTGTAGCTCAAGATGTTATCACCTTTAACAAATGGTTGAAAACATTTATGGGCTTCCGTTACAGCACCACACAAACCGATGCTGAAACTGAAACTACCGAAAGTGATGCGTTTAACCCATTGGCGGGAATCATTGTAATTCCTATTGAAAATATCAATGTTTTTGTTTCGTACACCAACAGTTCGTACCCCCGAACAGGTACACGCTTGGATAGTAATGGCAAACAATTGGGCAATGAACGTTTTGACCAATTTGAAACGGGCATAAAAACCAACTGGCTGGAGAGTCGCTTACGCCTAAATTTCACCTTCTTCAAAATAAACAATAAAGATATTAATCTACCTGTTTACGATGAAAACTGGGTTGCAACAGGCTACTACCAAAAAGGAGGAAACGACGAGCGAAAAGGCATTGAAGTTGAATTAACCGGCCGTATTTTAGAAAACCTAGAGCTCATTACCGGCTATTCCTATATTGATGCACAATATAAAGAACACACCTCTTATGTGTATGGTTCTGCACCTTTGAACACGCCAAAACACACATTTAATGCTTACGCAAACTACACGTTTCGTGGTAGTTTGGAAGGCTTATCCGCAGGTGCAGGCATCTATTATACAGGCGACAGACCCATAAATGACTGGAGTTCGGGCGCCGTAACGCACCAAGGCATTGTTCCAAACCAAAAACCATTTAATGTTGCGGCCTATACACAAACCAACCTGCAAGCTGCTTATGTATTTAACGCACACTGGAATTTCCGGTTTTTATTAAACAATATTTTTAACAAAATTGGCTATAACGCTTACAGAACCAGCTACATAAACCAAACCGACCCAAGAAACTTTGCCGGAGTACTAACCTATAAGTTTTAATTGGTAAAAAAATCATCGAAATAATATCTAAAAACAGTCATTACAAAGAACGAGGTAGCATGTAATTTTTTTACAATCAACTTATTGCTCGCGTCTTGCAATGACTAAACACCGGCTTTTTAGACAAACTAATTTTCGATTAACATCTATTTATAATGAAGAAAAAAACCTTTAGAATTAGGAAATTTATTAACGACATCCATTTGTGGTTAGGTTTAAGCAGCGGCATCATTCATTTTTTGGTGTGTTTAAGCGGTACTATTTTGGTTTTTGAAGAAGAAATTAAATCGTTTTTTTCTGAAGAAATCATTGTTGAAGCCACCTCAAAAAAAGCAACCATTGAAAGTTTAACGCAAACATTGAAAACATCAAACAATGGATTTGTAACAGGCCTTACTATACCTTCAACAAACAATGGGGCGTACGAGTTTTTTGTAAAAAAAGATTTAAAAGAGCGCCGTGGCTCGCAAGTATTGGTGAATCCTTACACTTCAAGCATCCACAAAGTTGAGAAAACAAGTGCAGATGCTTTTTTGCTAACCATGTTCAAACTTCACCGCTGGTTGCTTTTTGACGCAGCCATTGGGCGCCCCATTGTTGGAATCGCTACGATTATTTTTTTAGTGCTTGCCGTTTCTGGCATTGTGTTATGGTTTCCTAAAAAGCTTAAATGGAAAAACGTTAAGCAAGGCTTTAAAATTAAAACCAGTGCCAACTGGAAACGTATTAATCACGATTTACACAACACACTTGGGTTTTATGCTTGTTTTTTTATACTCATAATGGGCATTACAGGGTTATGTTGGTCGTTTGATGGCTATAAAAAAGGGTTAGGAAATTTAATAGGTGCTGAAATTTTCAACAGAAAACCCCCAGGATTTAAAACTGAAAAAACACTCAAAAAAAAGAGTATTTCCATTGATGAAGCCATTGCCATAGCCAATAAAACTTTCAATTACAATGGCGAACTTTCAGTGTCCTTTCCAAATAAAAAAAACAATTATTACATGTTCAGAAAAACAAATGATGCGCATTGGTCGCCCGTAACAACCGATAATTTATATGTGGACCCTTCAGGCGCGATTTTGGCAGTTGAACGATTTGAGGATAAACCACTGAACACAAAAATAGCATCGTTAATTCGTCCTATCCATACGGGTGAAATTTTCGGTACGTTGTCAAAAATCATTTATTTTTTAGCCTGCCTAATCGCTACAAGCTTACCCATAACAGGTACTATTATTTGGTTGAACAAACTTAAAAAGAAACGGAAATAAAATTTTTGAAACAAATTGTCAAAATACTGTTTTTAAGCTTTAAGAAGAAGATTAGCAAGGTTTTTAATCTTCTTTTTAAGGCTTCCAGTTTTGAAGTCTGTCAAGATACAAATACGATTCCACGAATTTTCTGTGCGCAGGACCTGACATTTTTTCAACCAAGTTCAAGGCCGAAATGTAGCTCGTTAAATTACCGTTTGAGGAACTGAATTTTCCATCTTCAACATAACTTACCAACGAATCGTTTTGTACTTTTAGTTTAGGGTAATCCTTTTGCAGTTGTTTGCCACCACCAATCCAGGTTACTATTTTTTTGCCATCGGCAATACCGGAAGTGCCTATTAATTGCGCACCACCGCAGTTACTAACCGTGTACTTGGTTTCCTTGTTTTTTTCTTTTATAAAATCAACAATCGCTTTGTTGTGCACTTGGGCATACATATCATAGGCACTAGGCACAAAAAGAACTGTTAATTCCGGACAGTTGTTGAAGGTGAAATCGGGCAGCAGTTTTAAACCTTCTTCCGTAGTGATGGGGTTTGCAGTTTCGGCTATGGTAATCACGTTAAATAGTTGTTTGCCCTCTTCTGAAGGTTTTGCGAACACATCGGAAGCCGCCGTTACTTCGGTTTGCAATACCCCGTTATACATTAAAAGCCCAATGGTTGGTAATTTCGCGTTAAAAGGTTTTAAGTGCTTCGTTAAGGTGTCCGATGCTATTTCGGTGGTTTGTTGGGGTTCTGTAAGACCATTTGTTTTTGACTTATCGGAATGACAATTGTATAAAACACAGGCTATCAACACAATTGCTACTAAAGAGAGCTTTTTCATTTTTAATTATGGTTTCGGTTAAATTCTCAAACAAAAAACAAGCAAATTCGTTAATTGTAATACCCTTTCTCAGGTATTTCAATAGTGTAACTTTTTCCTGTTTTATTGTTAAGCTTGGGCTCTCTCAACCAGGGGTTGTGTATTTTTAGTATTTTGTAATTGATGCCATATTTTTCGGCAAATTTGGTGAAATCGGTAACTTCAGTATTAACTTGAACATTATAGGTAGGTACGTTATTGTACAAATCTTTTTCCCTGAAATTAAAACCATATTTAGCAGGATTCGTCATAATTTCCTTCAATGCCACGATACGGAATACATAACGGCCGGTTTCTTCGCCCAACAATAAATCGTAATAATTGGAAACATTTTGTTCTTTTAAATACTTTGAAATGCCCGAATTTCCGGCATTATAGGCCGCAGCAGCAAGCGTCCAGGAACCTAATTCTTCTTTGGACTTTAATAAATATTTGCAAGCCACCTCGGTTGATTTTGCTATATGGTAGCGTTCGTCCACATTTTCATTTACTTCCAAACCATTTTCTTTCGCAGTAGCTGGCATGATTTGCCAAACACCGCGCGCACCCGCTGGGGAAACGGCGTTGGTAAGTCCGCTTTCAATAACGGCCAAATATTTAAAATCGTCTGGAATACCATGCTTTTTCAAAATAGGTTCTATGATGGGAAAGTACTTTTTGGCACGCTTAAACATCAACAAACCGTTGGATTGCCAATAGGTATTTACCAACAATTCCTTATCCATGCGTTCGTAAATATCGGGACTTTTAAGGGGCATTGCTTCACCGGCAAAATCTAAATTTTCGGGTATTTGAAGCGCATAAACGTTATAATCGTTTATTAACTTCTTCTCAAAATTTTCATCGGTTGGCGCTTCTTGAATTGCGTAAACAAACAACGCACATAAACTTAACAACCCAATAAACGCCAATATTTTTTGTACAGTCTTCATTTTCAACAAGTTTTATCGAAAGTTAAAAATTTTCATTCGTTATTTAAAATTATCTTTGGTAAATTTTCGTTAAACCATTTATACTTATTTATTATCATCACATGCGTACCACCTTTTACCCTTACGCAATTTGAAATGTTTTTTATAGGAAATACCGCATCATTATCGCCATGGATATGCACCAAATTGGTTGAGTAAGCATCCTGTTTCCAGCAAACCATTTCCTTTATGGCCCACGTTAGGTAACCACTATCGGTAACCGAAAGATATTTTTTATATAACTCGAGGCGTTTGGCTATATTGCTACCAAAAGCATATTTTGCCAAAAGCTCGATATTTCCAACCAGTTGCGTGGGCAACAACTTGTAAGCCATGGTTGCTTTTGCCAATCGCATTTTTTGGGGCAACTCGCTGGTTAACTTTATGCTGGATATAATAATAAGTTTTTTAACCTTTAGGTGCTTGCTCATTTCCTGCACCAAAACACCCCCAAAGGAAACGCCTACCAAAACAACATGTTCATGTTTAATTTTCGCAACCATTCGTAATGCATAGTGACCGATGGTTTCGTTTTTTAGTGGCAAAAACCACTCTAAATAATAACTTTCAAACTGAGTGTTAGGCAATTCAATATATTCAAATATTTTTGAGCTTGCTGCCATTCCGGGCATAAAGTAAACTGGTATTGGTTGTTTTGGCATCATTGATACAATAAAATAAAAAGTAATTGCTTATTTTATAAGGCATTAACGGAAATTTTACTTTTTAGTAACGATTATTTTCCGTAAATTTGCATTACAAAATTATGTAAATAGCACGCACTATTTTAAGATTTTCCTAAGAAATAAACATACTTACCATGATTGATGCTGCAGAATTAATAGACAATGATTTTTTACGCCAGTTTGAAATTAAAATCGACAATCATTTAGCCAAAATTGAATATTCCCTGCAAGAACGAAAGATTTTTTTAACAAAACTTATCATTCCAGAAGAAATTAATGCCGAAGATTTTAGCAAGGAATTTTTATCTGCGGTGTTTGAACAAATTGAAGAACGCAATTTAAGTGTGGTGCCTACAAGCCCTGAAATTGCGAAGTTTGTGAGAAGCAATAGAAAATACAAACGCATGCTTCCTGTTGGTTTGCGAATATGATTTTTTAGGTTACGATTTACTAAAAATACAGAATCCGAGGTTTATAACTTCGGATTTTTTTTGTTTTCGCATTTATTGCTTTGTGTAAACCAATGTTATATCTTTTGTAGCAACCACTTGGGTAAAATCTTGATTGTAAACTTTTAGGGCATCATTAAAAATACGCGTTAAAGTATTGCCGGCAAGGGTTGCTGGCCGGTCGTCAATCAAAATCAAGCGCCCTTTCAACGTAAATTGCGCCGCTAAACCAATAATGCCCACATCATCACAAGACACATTAAAAAAATAGGTATCGGGAGTGCCCGTTACCAAACTAATTTGAATGGCAGGGTTAAACGTTTGGTTGGAAGTTACGATGCCATTTGATTGAAAAACCAAGGTCTCATTATTAGAGCAACTTAATTCGTTGAGTAAATTCACGTTCGCAAGGCCATCGTTGTTTAAATCGAAACCGTCGGCAACGTTATAGGCGGTAAGTTTCCAAACACCTTCAACCGTTAAGTCATCATCGGCATCTTGATAGCAACTCGTGAACAATAGCAGGGAAAAACACAAAAAAACGATTATTCTGTTCATATTTGGGGCATGAAGCTTTTCGCTGTTAAATGTATGAATATGAACTTTGTTTATAGAAAAAACAAGTTAAACGGACTATTATTCGGGTTATTGCCAATTATTTACACGTTAATTTGAAAGAACGCCTGCAAACTCAAATCGCACCAAACCATCGGCATCAATTTTTGTTAGGGTTACGTCATGCAAGGTATTTACCAATTCTGGGTTCCATGGTGCTTTTACTTTCACATAATTTTCAGTAAAGCCATGTATGTAGCCTTCTTTGTTTTCGCTTTCAAACAATACGGTTCTTGTGGCACCTAATTGGCTTTCGTAAAAGGCGCGACGTTTTTTAACCGACAAACCACGCAACATTTTACTGCGCTTGTTCCTAACGTTCATGGGCACAACACCTTCCATTGCAACCGCTTCGGTATTATCGCGCTCAGAATAGGTGAACACATGCAAATAGGAAATATCCAATTCGTTTAAAAAGTTATAGGTTTCTAAAAAATGGGCATCGGTTTCACCCGGAAAACCAACAATAACATCCACGCCAATACAAGCATGAGGCATAACTTCCTTAATTTTTGAAACCCTATCCACATACAGTTCACGCATGTAACGACGCTTCATTTTTTTAAGAATAGCATTACTGCCACTTTGTAGCGGAATATGGAAATGAGGTACAAAAGCCCGGGATTTTGACACCAAATCGATGGTTTCGTTTTTAAGCAGGTTGGGTTCAATGGAAGAAATGCGCAACCGCTCGATGCCTGCAACCTTATCCAATTCGGTTACCAAATCCAAAAAGGTGTGTTCGTGGGTTTTGTTTCCAAATTCACCCTTACCATAATCGCCAATATTAACGCCCGTAAGCACAATTTCCTTTATGTTTTGGGCTGAAATCTCTCTGGCATTTTGCAACACATTTTGCATGGTATCGCTACGCGAAATACCGCGCGCCAACGGAATGGTACAGTAAGTGCATTTATAGTCGCAACCGTCCTGAACCTTTAAAAAGGCACGGGTTCTATCGCCAATGGAATAACTGCCCACATAAAAATCGGCTTCTTCAATTTCGCACGAATGTACTTCACCAAAATCGTTCTTGGAAAGATCGTTTAAATAATCGGTAATCTTAAACTTTTCGGTGGCGCCCAAAACCAAGTCAACACCCTCAACATCGGCCAATTCCTGCGGTTTTAATTGTGCATAACAACCCACGGCAGCTACAAACGCTTTGGGGTTTACTTTTTGTGCCTGCTTTACAATACTTTTAAAACGCTTATCGGCATTTTCGGTTACCGAACAGGTGTTTATCACATAAATATCGGCGGTTTCAGAAAAATCCACACGATCAAACCCTTCATCTGCAAAACTTCTAGCAATGGTAGAGGTTTCAGAAAAATTAAGCTTACAACCCAAGGTGTAAAAGGCAACTTTTTTTCGAGAATCCATTTCTTTTAATAACAAGGTGCAAAGTTAATAAAAAAAGAGCGTTCCAACCCGAAACGCTCTTAACATTACAAATAGGTAATCCTTGTTAATAAATTTGAGAGACTCTTTTGTTACTAATAGCAAAATAATCTTTTAATTAGGACACGGCAACGGGCAAAAAGTCACACTTATTTTTTTTTACCAATCAAATTATTAGAATTGGCTAATAAAAACTTTATTTTTGAAGGGTTAAAACATGTTATTTTGGCAATAAAACATCGTGCACATTTAAACTTTTTCATGCTTTTATTATTGGCACAGCTTTGTATGTCCTGCCATGATAAATCTTCAAAAATAGCCAACACAACTGTGTTTCGGTACAACGAGCACAAAAATATTGGCTCGCTGGACCCCGCGTTTTCAAAGGACATTGCCGATATTTGGGCCACCAACCAATTGTTTAACGGCCTTGTGCAAATGGATGATGCGCTAAACGTACAACCTTGCATTGCAAAACGTTGGGAAATTTCAGCAGATGCACTAACCTACTCGTTTTTTTTACGCGATGACGTGTATTTCCATAACGATATTTTATTCGGAAAAGATTCTACAAGAACGGTGAATGCCACCGATTTTGAATATAGCCTGAACCGCTTGCTGGACAAACAAATTGCATCGCCCGGAAGCTGGGTTTTAAGTAAAGTTGAACGTTTTAAAGCAGAAAACGATAGCCTTTTCACCATAAAATTAAAACAGCCTTTCCCTGCGTTTTTAGGACTGCTTACCATGAAATACTGTTCAGTTGTACCTAAAGAAATTGTAGAACATTATGGAAGCGGTTTTCGATCGCACCCCATTGGAACCGGCCCTTTTAAATTTAAACGTTGGGAAGAAAACATAAAATTGGTGTTTAGAAAAAACACCCGTTATTTTGAAACCGATGCAAACGGTAAAAATCTACCCTATCTGGAAGCCGTTTCCATCACATTTCTACCCGACAAACAAAGTGAATTTTTACAATTTGCACAAGGTAATATCGATTTTGTGTCGGGGTTGGACGCATCCTATAAAGATGAAATTTTAACGGCAAACGGACAGTTGCGAGACCTTTACAAGAACGATGTAAACATGATTCGAGGGCCGTACCTAAACACCGAATACCTAGGGTTTTACATGGATACGGACATTCCCGAAATTCAATCGGAACTCATTAGAAAAGCCGTAAACTATGGTTTTGACCGAAAAAAAATGATGATTTATTTGCGTAATGGCGTGGGCATTCCCGCCAACGGTGGCTTTATACCTAAAGGATTGCCCGGTTATAACGAAACCACCGGGTTTGATTTTCAACCGGAAAAAGCAAAACAATTAATTGCACAGTTTAAAAAGGAAACGGGCTTAAACAACCCTAAAATAACCATAACCACCATTGGTAATTATTTAAGCTTTTGCGAATATATTCAACGCGAACTTCAAAAAATTGGGTTAACGGTTGATATAGATGTTATTCCTGCGGCAACCTTAAAAGATGCCAAAGCCAACGGAAAACTCGCTGTGTTTAGAGCCAGTTGGGTTGCCGATTACCCAGATGCCGAAAATTATCTATCGCTATATTACAGTAAAAATTTTGCGCCAAACGGCCCTAATTATTCCCACTTTAAAGATGTACAATTTGATAAATGGTATGAAGAAACCTTTACAATTACCGACACAAAGAAACGCGAACAACTCTATGCAAAAATGGATAGTTTGATTATGAAAAAAGCACCCGTTGTTGTGATGTTTTATGATGAAGTGGTGCGTTTTACACGTAAAAATGTAGTTGGCCTAGGCATTAACCCTATTAATTTATTGGAACTGAAAAAAGTTTATAAAAAGTGATGACCTTTTTATTTTATGCCGATGAGTGGTTATAACCAACCAATTAACCATCATGGCACTTCTGTTGGCTACAACAGTACTTTCCTGTAGTAAAAACGACGATTCCAACAACAACAGTGATCGCGTAGGGTCTCCCGAAGTTTCCATGAACCTTTCAAATGGTTCTTTTAAAAATATGTTGGTGAAATACACCACGTGCGCCCATTAATGGTAAGATATTATTCAGAAACAAAAAAATAAATATCATCATCACCTTTACCGCCATCCCGTTTTGAAGCGAAATAGCCAAATGTACCATTTGAATTTGTAATAAAGCAAAAATCATCTTGATTGCTATTAATAGGCTTGGGTAGTTTTACGGCTTTTTCAAAGGTACCGTGGGTGTTCATTTTACTTTTGTAAATATCGAAATTCCCAAAACCGCCCGGTCTGTTTGAAGCAAAATATAAGGTATTATCGTCTGCAATAAACGGAAACATTTCTTTACTGTACGAGTTCACTTGGCTTCCTAAATTTACAGGTTCGCCAAACGTATTGTCCCCTAAAACAGCTACTTTAAAAATATCCGAACCGCCTTTTGTTGTTTCCTTTCCGCCTCTTAAATTTGAGGTGAAATACAATGTTTTTCCGTCTTTGCTTATTGAAGGATGGGCATAAGAATATTTTGGATTACAAAACGGTAAGGTTTTAAAATTGGTCCAACCCACACCGTTTTTATGTTCGCCAACTTTTATTTGAAAATTATCTTCATCAATGGCGTTATCAGTAAGGGTTGTGGTTATATAAAGTTGTTTTCCGTTAGAAGACATGCTTGCACTTGTGATGTAATTCAGTTTTTCAGCAGGGTCAATTTCAATGTTTTTAATATTTTGAATCGCTCCGTTTTCAATATCACCTTCAAAAACAGTAAGGAGCGGGTTTCCTTGAAAACGCTTCAACCGGTCTTTTTTATCCAATAAATAAGAAGTGAAAATTATTTTGGAATCGTTAACGAGCATCAATCCAAAATGAGGGTATTCATTATTAATCGACACGTTTTTAACGGTGAATTTTTCCGTTTGTGAAACCCCGATACCACTTATTAGAATGATGATGCTTGTTAGTAGTTTCGCCATTTGAATACTGTATAATACTCAAATATACAAAAAACTAATCCCTTCGATACTTTTTGGTCTCTTCAAAAACGTGCTCTAAAATGGCCTTGTCTGCATCTGTAAACGGAATTTCGCGTCTGGCCATAACAATTTCGGCCACCTCAAACGCTTTTTTTGTTAAGTAGGTAGTAAAGCCGCCGTTACCGCCCCAGCTAAAACTGGGTATAAAATTTCGCGGAAAACCACTTCCAAAAATATTGGCACTAACGCCTATAACCGTTCCGGTATTGAACATGGTATTGATACCGCATTTGCTGTGGTCGGCCATCATGAGTCCGCAAAATTGCAAACCGGTTTTCGCAAAACTTTCGGTTTCGTAATCCCACAAACGGACTTCAGCATAATTGTTTTTTAAATTGGAACCGTTCGTATCGGCGCCCAAATTGCACCATTCACCAATCACGGAATTTCCTATATAACCATCATGCCCTTTGTTTGAGTTGGCAAAAAAAACCGCATTGTTCACTTCGCCACCAACTTTACAATAAGGCCCTACGGTTGTTGGCCCATAAATTCGAGCACCCATTTTTACGATACCTTTGTCGCACAACGCGAAAGGGCCACGTATGAGGCTGCCTTCCATAATTTCGGCATGTTTACCAATATAAATGGGACCTTTGGTTGCGTTTAGGGTAACAAATTCCAGTTGGGCGCCTTCTTCAATAAATATATTTTCGGCGGCAATTACATGGTTGCTCGACGGTATGGGTCTTGATTTTCTACCATCGGTTAGCAAATTAAAATCTTCTTGGATGGCCTCACCATTTTTAGAGAATATATCCCAAGTGTGCTCAATTTTAATAACCTCATCAACAAACTCGATGGCCTCGTAGGTTTCAAAATCGACTTCTTCCTGGGTGTCCTTTGAAAAGAAAGCGATCACATCTTCATCTTTAAAAATGGCTTGGTTTTCCTGCAAGTTTTTAATCATTTCAACCAGTTCCAAATTTGGCAGGTATGATGCGTTTATCATCACGTTTTCATCCATTTCAACCATTGGGTATTTATCGGACAAATAGTCTTCGGTGATGGTTGTGGTGGTGGAATCTAAAAACGTTTCCCATTTTTCGCGGATGGTTAAAATTCCAACTCTTATATCGGCGACAGGACGCGTGAATGTGAATGGCAACAGATTGTTACGCGATGGCCCGTCAAAAAGGATGTAGTTCATTTTAAAGCTAAAAGTTAAAAGTTAAGAGTTAAAAATTCGTATTCCAACTCTAAACTTACTGTTTATCAATTCAAAAGTAGAGTAATTGAGTAAAATAAAAAAGCCTTCAATATAAATTATTGAAGGCTTTTTTAACATATTGTTAAGTTTATTTGCTAAACTTGGCATATTTGTTTTTAAATTTATCGATACGTCCGGCAGTATCAACCAATTTGGATTTACCGGTGTAGTATGGGTGCGATGTTCTAGAAATCTCCATTTTAATAAGTGGGTACTCTACACCATCAACCTCTAAGGTTTCGTTGGTGGTTGCAGTAGATTTTGTTAAAAACACATCATCGTTGGACATGTCCTTGAACGCTACTATTCTATAATTACCTGGATGTATATCTTTTTTCATCGCTTAAAGCTTTAATATTCTTTTCAATTTTGGTTTGCAAAAATAAGTATTTTTTACAACTGTACAACACTTTTTTATAATTTTTATTTGCAACAAAAATGTAACGATTTGCTATCTTTGGGTACTCATTAAGAAACTAACACCACAAATATATTATTATGAATAACACTTTAAAATCAATCGCAACCAATTACGGTCTTTATCTAGGCGCTCTTTTAGCGCTATTCACCGTTGTTTCTTATGCCGTAAATCTAGAACTTCTTACCAATATGTGGTATGCTATAGTCATACTTATTGTCATCATCACTTTGGGAATTTTATCGGTTGTCAAGGTTAAACAGGCCCAAAATGGGTACGCCAGTTTTAAGGAGGCATTTACCTCTTATTTTATCACCATATTACTTGGCTTGGTAATCAGTACCTTGGTTTCATATTTACTTTTTAATTTTATTGATACGGATGCCGCTACTGTTTTAAAAGAAAAGACCATAGAAAAAACCGTTCAGATGATGGAAAATTTTCACGCACCCAGCGAAGGGATAGCTGAAGCAGTAGAAAAAATCGAATCGCAAGATCAATTCGCCATTGGCAATATTTTAAAAGGATTGGCCGGTTACCTGGTGTTTTTCAGCATAATCGGCTTAATAGTTGCCGCCGTCATGAAAAAAAACAATCCCGACACAGAATAATTCTGTATTTTTGAAGCATCAATTTTTTGAAAACTTGTTAACCAGATATTGATGGACGAACCATCTAACTGGTATTGAGCTATTTGTTATTTAGATAGATCGCCTTAACAACAAATAACTTAACAACCATTATCGTCAAACTGTTGAAAAACCAGAAGTCCCACAACTAAACGCAGAGTTTCAACTAACGAAAGAAACCAATGGATATATCAGTAGTTATACCGCTACTTAACGAACAAGACGCTTTGGGCGAACTACACGATTGGATTGCAAAGGTTATGCAGTCCAATCATTTTTTATATGAAATTATTTTTATTGATGACGGCAGTACCGATAATTCCTGGCAAATTATTACCCAACTTGCAGCAGAAAACCCAAACGTAAAAGGCATTCGGTTTTTAAAGAATTTCGGCAAATCGCAAGCCCTACACGCCGGTTTTGAAAAAGCCTCGGGCAGTGTGGTTATTACCATGGATGCCGATTTACAGGACAACCCAGACGAAATACCCGAACTTTACAACATGATTGTTACCGGTGGTTTCGACTTGGTTTCTGGCTGGAAAAAAGTACGCTACGACTCCGTCATCTCAAAAAACCTACCCTCAAAGCTATTTAATTGGGCTGCCAGAAAAACATCGGGCATTCAATTGAACGATTTTAACTGCGGACTAAAAGCCTACAAACTAGAGGTGGTTAAAAACATTGATGTAAATGGCGAAATGCACCGTTACATTCCCGTTTTGGCAAAAAATGCCGGATTTTTAAACATTAGCGAAAAAGTGGTTCAGCACCAAGCCAGAAAATATGGCGAAACCAAGTTTGGCATGAACCGTTTTATCCATGGTTTTTTGGACCTTATCACTATTTGGTTTTTATCGCGTTTTGGCAAACGCCCCATGCACTTATTCGGTGCTTTGGGCTTCATTATGTTTGCCATTGGCTTCGGCTTTGCGCTTTATTTGGGTATCGACAAATTATTTTTAAACCCAACGGGCAGGCTCATTACCGAAAGGCCCCAATTTTATTTATCGCTTTCAACCATGATTATTGGCACCCAATTTTTTGTGGCCGGTTTTTTGGGTGAAATTATTTTACGCACAAAATCAGATAAAAAAAGATATTTAATTAAAGCCGAAATAAATTAAAATTAATACCTTTCAAATTCAGAAAATCCCATTTCAAAAAAGTCCTTTATAAAAATTATTATTTTACAATTGATTACTTTTGAAACCTATATTTCAGAGCATTATGATACACATTGAACCAAAAATTTTAGACCGTATCAATACGTGGTTAACCCCAACTTTTGATGCAGAAACCCAAAGCATTATAAAAAACAGCATTGCCTTCAACCCAAAAGATATTCAGGAAAGTTTCTATAAAGACCTCGAGTTTGGCACGGGTGGCATGCGCGGTATTATGGGCGTGGGCACTAACCGCATCAATAAATACACGCTGGGCAAGAGCACACAAGGATTGAGCAATTATCTGCACAAATCGTTTCCTAACGAAACCCCAAAAGCAGTGATCGCCTTCGATTGCCGAAACAACAGTAAATCGCTTGCCAAGGTAGTTGCCGATGTGTTTTCAGCAAATGGCATTGAAGTGTATTTGTTTGAAGATTTACGGCCAACACCCGAATTATCGTTTGCCGTAAAACACCTTAATTGCCACTGCGGCATCGTGTTAACCGCATCGCACAACCCACCAGAGTACAATGGCTATAAAGTGTATTGGCAAGATGGCGGCCAATTGGTACCACCACAAGATGGCGACATTATTAATGCCATTGACAGTTTGCAATATGCCGATATTAAATTTGAACCCAACAATTCGTTGATACATTATATAGGCAAAGAGGTTGATGATGTTTTTATAAACCAATCGGTTAAAAATGCCAGTTTTAACACTCCACAAGATGCCAAGGATAAATTAACCATCGTATTTACATCGCTACACGGCACATCCATAACCGCGGTTCCAGAAACCTTAAAACGTGCCGGTTATAAAAATGTTCACCTTGTAAAAGAACAGGAAGTACCCAACGGAAATTTCCCAACGGTAGCATCACCAAATCCTGAAGAACCCGCTGCTTTGAAAATGGCCTTAGAGCTTGCCGAAAAAGTAAATGCCGATATTGTTATTGGTACCGACCCCGATTGCGACCGATTGGGTGTGGCGGTTAGAAATTCGGAAAACAAGCTGGAATTGCTTAACGGCAACCAAACCATGCTGATGATGACCGCCTTTTTGCTGAAACAATGGAAAGCCCAAGGAAAAATAAAAGGAAAGGAATTTATTGCCTCAACAATTGTTTCAACGCCCATGCTAACCAAAATTGCCGAAGCTTACAACGTTGAAAGCAAGATAGTATTGACCGGTTTCAAATGGATTGCAAAATTGATTAAAGATTTTGACCATCTTGATTTTATTGGTGGCGGCGAAGAAAGTTTTGGTTTTATGGTAGGCGATTTTGTGCGCGATAAAGATGCCGTTACCTCTACCCTTTTAGCCTGCGAAATAGCAGCACAGGCAAAAGCTACGGGCAGTTCTTTTTATAATGAATTGGTAAAACTGTATGTAGAACATGGTTTTTACAAAGAAAAATTAGTGTCGTTAACCAAAAAAGGTATTGAAGGTGCCGCAGAAATCAAGCAAATGATGGCCGATGCACGCGAAAATCCATTAAAAGTGGTAAATGGCGCCAAGGTTTTAAAAATTGATGATTACGAACTATCAACTTCCAAAAACATCATTACGGGCGAAACCTCATCGATTGACATTCCAAAATCGAACGTTATTATTTACCATTTAGAAGATGGTAGTCAAGTAGCGTTAAGACCAAGCGGTACCGAGCCAAAAATAAAGTTTTACGTGAGCGTGAATACCGCTTTAAAATCGAAAGCGGATTTTAACAAAACAGAGGCTTTACTGGATGCAAAGGCCGATGCGATTTTAAAAGACATGAACCTTATTTAATGAAGCAATTTTTTAATATCCTTAGGTATGCAAAACCTTACAAGCGTCATGCGTTAGGACATATTTTATCGAACATTTTATATGCCTTATTTGGCGCCCTATCGTTTATTGCACTTATACCTATGCTCGATATCCTATTCGAGAAAAATCAAGTAAAACCAACCGTTAAGCCCGCTTATGAGGGGCTTTCCTCTTTAAAGGATTTTTATAAAGATTATTTGGCGTACCAAGTAAACCTGTATGCCGAAAACGACCCTCAAAAGGCCTTGCTTATGGTTGTAAGCCTTATTATCATACTGTTTCTTTTAAAAAATATTTTTGGTTATTTGGCAAATTACTTCATGGTATTTTTAAGGAATGGCGTGGTAAGGGATTTAAGAAATGCCGTTTACAAAAAAACGGTTGAATTGCCACTATCCTATTTTTCTGAACAAAAAAAGGGCGATATCATGTCGCGTGTTACAAACGATGTTTCAACGCTTCAATACTCCATGTTGCCCGTTCTGGAGTTAATAGCACGAGAGCCTTTAACCATCCTTTTTACGGTAGCCATGATGATGATCATCAGTTTAAAACTTACTATGTTTGTGTTTGTTTTTATTCCGTTATCGGGCATGATCATTTCCAGGATTGGCAAAAGCCTAAAACGAAAATCGGATCGTGTTCAAACGGAACAGGGCATCATTTTATCCATTCTGGAAGAAACCTTAACCGGATTGCGCATTATAAAAGGCTTTAACGCCGAAGAAAAATTTGATACAAAATTCCAAGATTCTTCAACCCGCTCCTATCATTATTCAAATAAACTATTTAACCGTCAAAATTTAGCGGCACCTACCAGCGAGTTTTTGGGCATTTTGGTTATTTCCATTTTATTATGGTATGGAGGGCAATTGGTTTTGGTCGATAAATCGCTGGATGGCAGTTCATTTATCGCATACATGGGGCTTGCTTACAACATTATGGTACCTGCAAAGGCCATAGCTAGAGGACTATACAACATCAAACAAGGGGATGCCGCTGCCGAACGTATTCAGGAAATTATCGATACGCCCAACCCATTAAAAGATAAGGATGGAGCGGTTATAAAAACAGGGTTTGACTCTGAAATTGTGTTTGACAACATCTCCTTCAAATATGAAAATGAATACGTTTTAAAAGATTTTTCATTAAAAATCCCTAAAGGAAAAACCGTGGCGCTGGTGGGGCAATCGGGTAGCGGAAAGTCAACCATAGCCAACCTAATAACCCGTTTTTATGATGTTAACAAAGGAAGTATTTTAATTGATGGCTTTGATATACGCAATTTAACCACCAGTTCCCTTAGAAACCAGTTGGGAATTGTAACACAAGACGCCATTCTGTTTAACGATAGCATAAAAAACAACCTCAAACTAGGAAAAGACAATGCTACCGATGCCGAGGTTATCGAAGCCCTAAAAATTGCCAATGCCTGGGAATTTGTTAAAGATTTGCCCAATGGTATTGAAACCAATATTGGCGATGCGGGCAACAAACTTTCTGGTGGCCAAAAACAACGCCTAAGCATTGCGCGTGCCGTTTTAAAGAGTCCGCCCATCATGGTTTTAGACGAAGCAACCTCAGCCCTCGATACCGAAAGCGAACGTTTGGTGCAAGTGGCCTTGGAAAATATGATGAAAAACCGCACCTCAATTGTTATAGCGCATAGGCTTTCAACCATTCAAAATGCCGATGAAATAGTAGTGCTGAATAAAGGTGAAATTGTTGAAAAAGGCAAACACAACGAACTCATTGCCAAAAATGGTATTTACAAAAAACTTGTTGACATGCAAAGTTTTGAATAACAACAACTTACTATAAAAACAAAAAAGGATAGAGATTTGGGGGTTCTATCCTTTTTTTTATCCATGTTAGACTTGGGGACGACTAACACCATAAGTAGGTTTCTGGAGCAAACATATAACAAAAAACAATAATCCACAAGAAAAAATGCATTTAATCGTGTTTATTGTGTATTTTATCGATTATATTTTTGCAATCAATTGATTTTCAAGTGTTTGTTATTTTTTGAAAATTTTTCTTCTAACGCCTTTAAACTTTTAGTAATTTAAACCGTCTAAATTAAAACTGGTTTTGTGATTGACGAAACACAATTATTAGAACAATTAAAATCGGAAACCCATAAAGAACAAGCCTTTAAAGCCTTAATAACGCTTTACAAAGAGCGTTTGTATTGGCACATTCGCAATATGGTAAAGTCGCATGACGATACCGACGATGTGCTTCAAAACACCTTTATTAAAATTTACAACAACATCCATAACTTTAAGGGCGACAGTAAATTATTTTCATGGATGTACCGCATTGCCACCAACGAAGCGATAACCTTTATCAACCAACAAGCAAAACGCTTTCAAGTCACCAGCGAAGAAGTTTTGGCACTGGCCGTAAATAAATTAAGTGCCGACGTATATTTTGAAGGCGACGCCATTCAACTTAAATTACAAAAAGCCATTGCCATGTTGCCCGAAAAGCAACAATTGGTATTTAACATGAGATATTTTCAGGAATTAAAATATAGCGAAATGTGCGAAATTTTAGAAACCAGCGAAGGCGCACTCAAAGCTTCCTACCACATAGCCGTTAAAAAAATTGAAGCCTATTTAACCGAAAATTAAACCTTTTATAAAAAATAAAGTCTTATTAATAAGATGAAAACAAACACATTACATACCATAAAAAACACCGGTTTCACAGTTCCAAAAGGTTATTTCGATACGTTGGAAAACGAAATTCTGTGCGATATCAAATTAAAATCGCTTGCAACAAAATCGGGCCATGAAATACCCGATGCTTATTTCGATACCTTGGAAAACAACATCATCAACACCATAAACTCAAAGAAAGAAGTTAAGGTTATCAAACTGGTTACATGGCAAAAAATAGCTTCAGCATCCCTAGTTGCCGCAAGCGTTCTTTTAATGTTCCATGTGTTTTTCAACACCAACAAACCTATAACCATCGACGCCATTGAAACCGCCAGTTTGGAACAGTATATCCTAAATGAAGATTTGGATACCAATGAGTTTGCATCGCTTTTTACAGATGAAGAACTATCGGAAATACATTTAATTAATGATGGTTTTAACTCTCAAACATTGGAAAATTACCTGATTGACAATCTGGAAATTGAAGACATCATTACGAAATAAATCAAAGAAAAAATGAAAACACTTACAAGCATCCTATTCATTCTGGGGTTTTCAATTATCACCTTTGGGCAACCAAACAGAGATAAAATAAAAACCCTAAAAATTGCGTACATAACCGAAAAACTGGATTTAAGCGAAAAAGAAGCGCAACAATTCTGGCCCATTTACAATAGCTATGAAGAAGAAAACTCAAAATTAAGAGGTGATGCTTACCAAGCGCGTAAAAAAATAAATTTTGAAACACTATCCGAAGAAGAAGCCAAACAATTTTTAAAGGAAACACGCTTAAACGAGGCAAAACGACAAGCCGCCGAAAACGATTTTATCGATAGGTTAACAAAAGTTATTTCGGCAAAAAAAATAATCATGCTCCATAAAATTGAAGACGACTTTAAGCGCAAAATGTTTGACGAATATAAAAAACGGGGGCGCAACTAATCAATAAATTACATAAAAAAGCAAAAAAAAGAGGATCTTAAAAAAGCCTCTTTTTTTTTTTGCAAACCAAATGGATTTCTTCAAAACTTAAAGGCAAAAACAATAAACTTAAAAACCAATAAACAAATAAAACATTTAAAACGTAACTTTGCACACTTATTTACAAACCATGCGATTACACAGAAATTTATGCTTTTCGGTTATTGACGGATTGACCCTAATTTTTAATGAAGGCCACTATGCCGATAAAGTGATTCAACAACTTTTAAAACGCGACAAACGCTGGGGCGCCCGCGATCGAGCCTTTGTTGCCGAAACCACTTACGATATAGTTCGTTGGAAACGCCTATATGCCGAAATTGCCGAAGTTAAAGAACCTTTTAACCGCGACAACCTATGGCGCCTATTTGCAGTTTGGGCAACTTTAAAAGGCATCAAATTACCCGATTGGAAATATTTTGAGGAAACACCCACCCGAAAAATCAAGGGCCGCTTTGATGAACTTTCAAAAATTAGGAAATTCAAGGAATCCATTCCCGATTGGATGGATGCCTTAGGCGAAAAAGAGTTGGGAAATAGCCTTTGGACCAAAGAAATCAATGCTTTAAACGAGCAAGCCGAGGTTGTGCTAAGAGTGAACACCCTTAAAACTACCAAAGAAAAACTACAGGCCGAATTATTCGACTTGGACATAGAATCCGATTTTTTGCCCGATTACCCACATGCCCTAAAACTAAAGGAGCGTGCCAACGTATTTACAACCGAAGCATTTAAAAACGGTTTATTTGAGGTACAGGATGCCTCGTCGCAATTGGTCGCCCAATTTTTAAACGTGCAACCCGGTATGCGCGTGGTGGATACTTGTGCAGGCGCGGGTGGCAAAACGCTGCATATTGCTTCCTTAATGGAAAACAAAGGACAAATTATTGCTTTGGATATTTATGAAAACAAACTCCACGAACTTAAACGGCGCGCCAAACGAAACGGAGCGCACAATATAGAGCCCCGCGTTATCGATTCAACCAAAGTCATTAAAAAACTGTACGATAAGGCCGATCGTGTGTTAATTGATGCCCCGTGTTCTGGCTTGGGTGTTTTGCGCAGAAACCCCGATGCCAAATGGAAACTACAACCCGAATTTATTGAAGACATTAAAAAAACGCAACAGGAACTATTGCAGCAATATTCAAGAATGGTTAAGGTTGGCGGGCAATTGGTTTACGCAACTTGCTCGGTATTACCTTCCGAAAACCAAGAACAAGTTCATAAATTCTTAGCTTCCGATAGCGGAAAAAGTTTTACATTTATAAAAGAAAATAAAGTGCTGGCACACAAATCGGGTTTTGATGGCTTTTACATGGCGCTTTTGGAACGTAAACAATAAAATTATGAAACAATTTTACTATTTATTTTTATTAGTTACCGGGTTTGCATTTTCGCAAATTCCTTCAGGCTATTATAGTACTGCAACAGGAACGGGTACTGCCTTAAAAACACAGTTATTTAATATTATCAACAATAACACAAATAGTTCTTCAACTGCCAATTATGGCGATTTGTGGACTTTATATAATGAAACTTCCTTTAAAGATTTTTATTATGACAACGATGGCACCATAGTGGATTTATACACCGAAATCCCAACTGGAACAGACACTTACACATTTACCCCAATAACAAAACAATGCGGAAATTACACTAGTGAAGGTGATTGTTATAATAGAGAGCACGTCATTCCAAAATCATATTTTGGAGGAAGTGATGTATATCCCATGTATTCTGATGCGCATTTTGTTTTGCCCTCAGATGGCTATGTAAATGGAAAGCACAATAACTATGCATATGGCGTTGTAGGCGCTGCAACTTATACCTCCTCAAACGGCACCAAATTAGGTAGTAGTTTAAATTCGGGGTATTCCGCTGGATTTTCAGGAATTGTTTTTGAGCCAATTGATGAATTTAAAGGTGATATTGCCAGAGCATATTTTTATTTTGCTACTTGTTATCAAAACCAATTAGCAACTTTCAAAAGTAATTTTTCAGCAAGTGAAGTGAGCGTGATGTTTGATGGAACCTCGTTCCCAGCATTTGATTCAACTTTTTTAAATATTCTATTAACTTGGAATAATTTAGACCCGGTAAGCCAATACGAAATAAACAAAAATAATGCGGTGTACGCGTTTCAGGGAAACAGAAATCCTTACATAGACCATCCAGAATATGTAACCCAAATTTGGAGTAATCCTTTAACAACAAACGATGCCTCCATAGCCGATTTCAACATATACCCAAATCCGGCCAAAGAAAACACCCTTTACATTACTGCAAGCAACACACAACACATCCTACAAGTTGAAATTTTCAACATTTTGGGCGCGTCTGTATCAAAACAACAACTAAGCAATAAAGCAAAGGAAATTAACATAAGCCAACTAAACAAAGGCATTTACCTCGTTAAGTTCACTTCCAAAAATGGAAGCCTCACCAAAAAGCTTGTGAGGCAATAACCACCAAGGCGATTCAAAAAAGAATCGCTTTTTTTATGTTCAAAACTCGTGGATAACTCCCTAATTAATGGCATTTTTTAAGCTAAAATTTCAACTAAAAAAAGTAAATTTGCCCTTTATTTCAAACAAATATAAACCCATACCTAATGATTCATTTCTTTGGAAACGCAAACAGCACGGTTTTTGCTGTTCAAACCACAAAAGAATTAGCTCCCGAAACCATATCCAAATTGGTATGGCTATTTGGCAACCAGCCTAAAATAGAACAAGCATCCATCGATGCTTTTTTTGTTGGGCCACGTGCCGCCATGATAACCCCATGGAGCACCAATGCGGTAGAGATTACCCAAAATATGGGCATTACAGACATCATCCGTATTGAAGAATTTCAAGCTGTAGCTGAAGATTTCAAAGGTTTCGACCCCATGATTTCTGAAAAATTCAAAGGATTGAATCAAGAATCATTCACCATCAATATCAAACCAGAACCGATACTTAATATTGAAGATATTGCCGCTTATAACCAAAAAGAAGGCTTATCATTAAGTGATGAAGAAGTTGCATATTTAGAAGGTGTTGCCAAAAAAATTGGTCGTCCGTTAACCGATTCCGAGGTATTTGGGTTTTCACAAGTAAACTCAGAACATTGTCGCCATAAAATTTTCAATGGCACGTTTGTGATAGATGGTGTTGAAAAACCAACCTCACTTTTCAAATTAATTAGAAAAACATCTGAAACACACCCCAACAGTATTGTTTCAGCCTATAAAGATAATGTGGCTTTTGTTGAAGGCCCTAAAGTGGAACAGTTTGCACCAAAAACCGCCGACAAACCCGATTTCTATGAAACCAAAGATTTTGAATCGGTTATTTCATTAAAAGCAGAAACCCATAACTTCCCAACTACCGTAGAACCTTTTAATGGTGCCGCAACCGGTTCGGGAGGTGAAATTCGAGATAGACTTGCAGGCGGAAAAGGATCGCTTCCATTAGCAGGAACCGCGGTATATATGACCTCGTATTCTCGCTTAGAAGAAAACCGCCCATGGGAAAAAGCCTTTCCAGAACGCAAATGGCTGTACCAAACGCCAATGGATATTTTAATAAAGGCTTCAAATGGTGCATCAGATTTTGGAAACAAATTTGGGCAACCACTTATTTGCGGTTCAGTTTTAACCTTTGAACATGAAGAAGATGCCAGAAAACTTGGTTTCGATAAAGTGATTATGCAAGCAGGTGGTATTGGGTATGGCAAAAAAGACCAAGCCTTGAAAGACAAACCACAATTGGGCGATAAAATCGTAATTCTTGGTGGTGAAAACTACCGTATTGGCATGGGTGGTGCTGCGGTATCATCGGCAGATACGGGTGAATTTGCATCAGGCATCGAATTAAATGCCGTACAACGTTCCAACCCTGAAATGCAAAAACGTGCTGCCAACGCCATTCGTGGTATGGTTGAAAGCGACAAAAACTACATCGTTTCCATACATGACCATGGTGCGGGTGGCCATTTGAATTGTTTATCGGAATTGGTGGAAGATACTGGTGGAAACATAGATTTAGATGCACTTCCTGTGGGCGACCCTACCCTTTCTGATAAAGAAATTATTGGTAACGAATCGCAAGAACGTATGGGCTTGGTGATTGATAAAGAGCATATCGATATCCTTCAACGTATTGCAGACAGAGAACGTTCGCCTATGTACACGGTTGGTGATGTTACAGGTGATGATAGATTTACATTCGAGTCTAAAACCAACGGCCATAAACCCATGGATTTAGCGATGGAAGATATGTTTGGCAGTTCGCCAAAAACCATTATGACCGATAAAACCATCCAAAGAAATTATAAAGAACTAAGCTATAATTCCGATAATTTCCATGATTATTTAGAACAGGTTTTACAATTAGAGGCCGTAGCTTGTAAAGATTGGTTAACTAATAAAGTAGATCGTTGTGTGGGCGGTAAAGTGGCCAAACAACAATGTGCTGGTCCCTTGCAATTACCGCTAAACAACGTTGGGGTTATGGCATTGGATTATAAAGGAAAAGAAGGCATCGCAACCTCTATTGGGCACTCGCCTATTTCAGGATTGATCAATCCGGTGGCAGGAAGCAGAAATGCCATTACCGAGGCCCTGACCAACATTGTTTGGGCACCTTTAAAAAATGGTTTGCAATCGGTTTCATTGTCTGCAAACTGGATGTGGCCTTGTAAAAACGAGGGTGAAGATGCCCGTTTATATGAAGCGGTTGAAGCCGTTTCGGAGTTTGCCATCGATTTGGGCATCAATGTTCCCACCGGAAAAGATTCGCTTTCCATGAAGCAAAAATATCCCGATGGTGATGTTATTGCTCCGGGAACGGTTATCATTTCTGCCGCTGGAAATTGTAATGATATTAGTAATGTTGTGGAGCCTGTATTTAAGAAAAACGGAGGCTCTATTTACTATATCAATATATCTCAAGATAGTTTTAAATTAGGCGGAAGCGCGTTTGCACAAATATTGAACAAAATTGGAAACGATGCACCAACAGTTAAAAATGCGTCGTATGTAAAAACCGTGTTCAATACCCTTCAGAAATTAATAAAAGACAAACAAATTGTTGCTGGACACGATGTGGCTTCTGGTGGTTTAATTACTACCTTGTTAGAATTATGTTTTGCTGATAATAACTTGGGGGCTGAATTGGACCTTACTGCTTTAGCTGAAAAAGATTCCTTAAAATTATTGTTTGCTGAAAATGCAGGTATCGTTATTCAAGCTAAAGATGCTTCCATCGAAAGTGTTTTTTCGGAAGCAAATATTGATTTTTTCAATATAGGAAACGTAACCAATAGTGATGTTTTAAGCATCATAAACGGCAATGAAGTTTTTACTTTAACCATCTCTCGTTTACGCGATGTTTGGTACAAAACGTCATTTTTATTAGACCAAAAACAAACTGCTAATAATTTAGCTGAAGCGCGTTTCAACAACTATAAAAATCAACCATTAGCATATACATTCCCTAGTCATTTTACAGGGAAATTAAAAGACGTCATTGCGAGTGAAACGAAGCAATCTGCTACCAAGAATGAGATTGCTTCGTCGCAAACTCCTCGCAATGACGAGAAGCGGCCCAAAGCCGCCATTCTTCGTGAAAAAGGAAGCAACTCCGAGCGCGAAATGGCAAACGCCATGTATTTGGCAGGTTTTGATGTGAAAGACGTGCACATGACCGATTTAATTTCGGGTCGTGAAACCTTAGAGGATATTCAGTTTTTAGGAGCTGTTGGAGGCTTTAGCAATTCGGATGTTTTAGGCTCTGCAAAAGGTTGGGCGGGCGCCATTAAATACAACGATAAAGCCAATAAAGTGATACAGGATTTCTTCAAACGGGAAGACACCTTATCGGTTGGGATTTGTAATGGTTGCCAATTATGGATGGAGTTAGAACTTATCAACCCAGAGCACGATGTTCATGGTAAAATGCTTCATAACGATTCGCATAAACATGAAAGTTCATTCACTTCAGTTAAAATTCAAAAGAACAATTCAGTCATGCTTTCAACATTGGAAGGCACAACGCTTGGGGTTTGGATTTCGCATGGCGAAGGTAAATTCAAATTGCCATATTCTGAAGACAAATACCAAATCGTGGCCAAATATGCTTACACAGAATATCCACACAACCCAAACGGTTCCGATTTTAATACGGCCATGCTATGCGATAAAACAGGCAGGCATTTGGTAACCATGCCTCATATTGAGCGCTCGACGTTCCAGTGGAATTGGGCCTATTACCCTGAAGGCAGAAAAGACGAGGTTTCACCTTGGTTGGAAGCCTTTGTGAATGCCAGGAAATGGTTGGAACATTTAAAGTAGGAAGCTGCAAAACCATTTTTAACTCAATGCGACATACGAAGCAATCTGTAAATTATAAACCGATTGCTTCGATTCGTTTTTAACGACGCTTTAAGTTGTTTTTCTAACTTTTTACCATTAGGCTTTATTCCCGAATAAATAACCATACGGCATCCCAACAAAAAGGACCCCGCCAACTATATTTCCTAGAGTAGCAGGCACCAAATTGCTTTCAAAAAAGTGCAACCATGTAATTGGAGCCCCTTCAAAAATAGCAAGTGGGATAAAATACATATTGGCCACACTGTGCTCAAACCCTAAAGTAACAAAGGCCATAACCGGCAACCAAATGGCAAAAATTTTACCAACGGTATCTTTTGCCGCCATACCTTGCCATACAGCCAAACACACCAACCAGTTGGCACCAATGCCTTTAAGAAAGGTTTCTAAAAAGGTATGGCTTGTTTTGTTCATTGCAACGTTTCGCACCGTTTCTGCAAAGGGCGTACTGCCAACAATATGGGTTAAATGCGTAATAAAGTAGGCCACAAAAAGAGCTCCAATAAAATTCCCAACATATACCAAGCCCCAGTTTTTAAGAACCGTATTTATAGTTTGCTTTTTACTTAAAACACTCGGCACAAAATAGGCATTGTTTCCTGTAAAAAGTTCGGCACCCACGATAACGACCAAAATAAGGCCAACGGGGAACATAGCGCCAAAAAGAAACTTGGTTATCCCAGGATTTGTTGCTGCCAACCCTGGCGAACCGCCCCCTACTACAAGAGCCAGTAACCCACCAAAGGCAATGTAGGCACCTGCTAGAAATGCAAGAATCAATGTTTTATTAATTTTGTACGATGCCTTGTTTTGCGCCAGTACATTTACTATTTCAATAACTTCCTTAGGGTTATTCATACGCTGTTTTTACGTTAATTTATTTTCACTTCCCTAAAATATTTTTCTAAAATTTTAGTGGCGGCCTTTAATTCTTCAGGGGTATTTTCACGGGCATCCTTTAATTGGTAATCCCAACCCAAAGATTCCCATTTATGGATTCCCAATTTATGGTAGGGCTGAATTTCAATTTTACGAATGGTTTTATAATCCTTAAAATGGTTTCCAAGGGCGTGCAGCAATTCGGGCGCATCCGTTATCCCGGGAATCAACACATAACGCAACCACATTTTTTTTCCGGAAGCTTCCCGGTATTTGGCAAAATTAAGTGCCGTATCCTTATTCGGCATGCCCGTAAGGGCCAAATAGCCTTCTTCGGTTATGTGCTTGATGTCCAACATCACCAAATCGGCATAGTCATCCAACAATTCTTTTGAAAAATGGTTCAAAATCCTGCCGTTTGTATCAATGTTGGTATTAATACCTTCCTCTTTCAACCTTTTAAAAAACGGAATAAGTGCCTTTGCCTGCAACAATGGTTCGCCACCCGATACGGTAACGCCCCCTTTTTTACCAAAATAGGGCTTTGTTTTTAATGCCATTTGAACCAATTTCTCGACCTCATAGTCTTTGCCCCCAGAAGTTGCTATGGAATCTGGATTATGACAGTACAGGCACTTTAATTTGCAACCTTGCAGAAAAATGACCATGCGAATACCGGGACCATCGTGGGTTCCGAAGGTTTCAATGGAATGGACGCTTAATATGTTATCGTGGGTTTTGATGGCTTTGTATTTAAAGGAACATCCAATAAAATAAGTTTTGCAACCCTTTTATTGGATGTTCACCATTTTAAATTTATAAATTACATGGATTTATGAAATGAACGGTTGATAACATCCAACTGCTGTTCGCGGGTTAAACGCACAAAGTTAACGGCATAACCCGATACCCGAATGGTTAACTGTGGGTATTCCTCGGGGTGCTCCATGGCATCCATCAAGGTTTCCTTGTTTAACACGTTCACGTTTAAGTGTTGCGCGTTTCTTGAGAAATAACCATCCAAAATAGTCCCTAAGTTTTCAATGCGTTCTGCTTCGTTAGCTCCCAACGATTTTGGCACCATCGAGAAGGTATTTGAAATACCATCCTGTGAATCGTCATAATTAATTTTTGAAACCGAATTTAACGATGCAATGGCACCTTGGGTATCGCGCCCATGCATTGGGTTTGCACCTGGAGCAAACGGCACGCCTTTGGCTCTACCATCGGGTGTTGCGCCTGTTTTTTTACCATAGGCCACGTTGGATGTGATGGTTAAAACCGACATGGTAGGTTCGGCATTTTTGTAAATGGGCAGTTTTTTTAATTCGTTGTTAAAATCGGCTACGGCATTTGCAGCTAAAGCATCAACACTATCATCATCATTACCATAACACGGAAATTCACCTTCAATTTTAAAATCGATTGCTAAACCTGCTTCATTCCTTATAGGTTTTACCTTGGCGAATTTAATGGCAGAAAGCGAATCGGCCACAATAGATAACCCTGCAATTCCATAGGCTAAATTGATGCTTGGATTGGTATCTATCAACGCCATTTGCGCTTTTTCATAATAATACTTATCGTGCATGTAATGAATGATGTTCATGGAATCGTTATATACACGGGCCACTTCTTTCATGGCTATTTTGAAGTTTGCCATTACCTTATCAAAATCCAGGTATTCATCGGTATATTCAGGGATACCATTTACCATTAAAGTGCCGGTATTTTCGCAACGTCCGCCATTAATTGCCAACAATAATGTTTTTGCCAAATTGGTACGTGCGCCAAAAAACTGGATGGATTTGCCCAATTCTTGAAAAGACACGCAACAAGCAATACCATAATCGTCTGAACCACGGTTGGTACGCATCAACTCATCATTTTCAAATTGGATGGAAGAGGTATCGATGGAGACCTTGGCACAAAAATCCTTAAAGTTTTGCGGCAGGTTTTCAGACCAAAGCACCGTGATATTGGGTTCTGGTGATGGCCCTAGATTGTATAAAGTGTGCAAGAAACGGAAAGATGTTTTGGTTACTTTGGTTCTTCCATCAGAAAACATACCGCCAATGGCCTCGGTTACCCAAGTTGGATCGCCGGCAAAAATATTGTTATAGTCTTCCATTCTTAAATGGCGAACCATGCGCAATTTCATTACAAATTGGTCGATATATTCTTGAGCCTCCACTTCGCTAATGATGCCTTCCTGCAAATCGTTTTCAATGTAAATATCTAAAAAAGTAGATACGTTACCTAACGACATGGCTGCTCCATCTTGCTCTTTTACGGCAGCTAAATAAGCCATATAGGTCCACTGCACCGCTTCTTGGGCGTTTTCTGCAGGACGGGTTAAATCGAGGTTGTATTTGGCACCCAACTCGATCATTTCCTTTAACGACCGTATTTGTTCTGAAACTTCTTCACGCAACCGAATGGTGGCTTCGGTCATTGGGCCGGTAATATTTTCTAAATCGGCTTTTTTAGCGTCCATTAAAAAATTGATGCCATACAAGGCCACACGACGGTAATCGCCAATAATGCGGCCACGGGCATAATTATCAGGTAGGCCGGTTAAAAATCCCAGTGAACGGAATTTTTTTATTTCAGATGTATAAGCATCAAAAACACCGTCGTTATGGGTTTTAACGTATTTTGAAAATAATTCGGTTAACGCATCGTTTGGCTTTAAACCATGTTCCGAAAGGGCTTTTTGTACAACTTTAAAACCACCAAAAGGCTTCATGGTACGTTTTAACAACACATCGGTTTGCAACCCTACGATCACTTCATTTTCTTTGTCAATATAACCAGCATCAAAAGCGCTAATGGTTGAAACAGTTTCAGTATCAATTGAAAGTACGCCGTTGTTTTTGCGTTCTGCTTTGGTTGCCGCTTTGCAAATATCCCATAGCTTTTGGGTTTTTTCGCTGGGGCCTACCAAAAATTCACCAGTGCCATAATAAGGCGTTATGTTGAGGCTAACAAAATCACGGACGTTTACTTTCTCAGTCCAAATGCCACTTTTAAATTGTTTTACTTCCATCACTCTTTATTTTTTGTGTTGTATTATTCTATTTTTACATGACAAATGTATTGCCTTTATTAACTCAGAAAACTGATATATATCATAAAAAACCCCTAAAAACGCTAATTATCTTACGAAAACGTTTGAAATATGGCCTTAATGAAAAACAAAAAAATAAATAAATTTTGACATGGATAATATGATGCATTTTCGGGTTAATATAGCACACCATGCCTCAACAACCTGTTTAATATTTACAATAAAAAAAGCCCTAAAAAGACATTTATCAGCAGTATTTAGATTTTGAATAACGAGTGGAATTGAGCTGTTTAAGGTTTGGACATGAAAAAACACCCCCTGAAAATGTTTTTTAAGCACTTGGAAAAAATCAATTAAGATTGATTACATGATAGCAAGGCAACAAAAATTAAAACCTCAAAAAACATAAAAATATATGCAATATGATACTTACAAAACATGCTTATATTTTTGTTCTGTACCGAACCTTACTTTACAAAAAGTTTAGAAATACCCTGAACCTTAACCACATAAATTCCTTTGGACAGATTGCTTACATTGATATGTCCCGACACATTTTGAATACTTTTTTCTAGAACCACTTTGCCTGTAATATCTACAATAGTAATTCTTCCTATGGCTTTATCCTTTGATAAAACATTCAAATAATCCCCAATTATTGGGTTTGGGTAAATTTTCAGGTTTTGAACGTCTGGAGTTTTTTGGGATACACTTAGTGCCGGACTTCCCCCAAAACCAACAGTAACACCAACATCTGTGGTTTTATATGGTAAAAAAGTGCCTCCAGAGCCAAACTCTTCAGCTCCAGCATCAAATAAAGCAGCAGGTCTTATACCTCCTAGAATATCTTTATCCAAAAAGGTATAGTTTCCCAATCCGTAATCTATTGCGGCACTACCGCTGCTTATTCTATAAAAATAGGCGGCAGGGACCAACAATCCAGAAGGAACGTTTACGTTTCCGGTGGCTGTAACAGTCCCAAAAGAATCCCAAATTCCCGCTTGCTTCATATTATTTTCGTATTTTGATAATGCGCCCGTAAGCTGTGTTACAACTTGGATGGCTCTATTTGTACTTTCGTTGGCTATTGTGGCATCCAGAAATATGATATTGTTGCCTAGTATCACATTGTCGGGCGCAACACTTTGTGAAGCATCAAATTTAGTCCCAACTCGTATTCCATAATCACAATTTACAAACGTATTGTTTATAATGGTTGTATTTTTTACGGGCAAATAACCATTTAAAACACCATCTGTCCTGCCGTTTGCAATATTAATACCTCCAACTCCGTTGGACAGACTACCATTTTCATACCTAGATCTAACGTCTTGAATATAATTATTGTAAATCTTGTGGCCTTCACCCATTACCCGAACACCTGCACTAAACGGGTTACCATTTGCGAAAAAGAAGTTGTTAAATACCTCACAATTATTACCGTGCCTGAGCGTTAAAGCCCCTTGATAATTTTCAAAAGTATTGTTATAATATTTATTGCTCCCGCTTTTATTGGAAATCACCTCAATTTCACCACTAAAATTATAAAAATAGTTATTATAAACTTCAGTAAATGAATCCGATAAAGAGGTTGCGCTATTACCAATCCTAATGGCATCTTGGTCGTTATCTTCGTTTACAGCGTTTATGGGCGTTCTTCCAGCAAAATAATTATGGTGAATTTTAGTATAATCTGCCGCGGAAGTGTTTCTGTTATCGTTAATAATACTGCCTATACCATACTTACCAATGAATGAACAATAGCTTATTTCATTGTATTGACCTTCGATAAGAACCCATTTATAGGTGCTGGTTTTTTGCGATTCCGTTCCGTTATAGGTATCAATCTTGATGTTTGTAATCTTACAATGATTACAATCTGTGTTTGAACCTTTAAATTCAATAATGGGGCGACTGGTGTCCAAATTTGAAGGGTTCTGGAACACGAGCCCCTCAACAACTATGTATGAACCTCCCATTCTAATCCACGATTTTCCTTCAATGAATACACTGCCTGGGGCTTGAGCCTTTATAGTTATTGGGGTTGCAGAAGTGCCATTTTTTGCAAAATTAAGTTGAACATTGGTCCACGTACCAGTTGCTAAAGTAATGGTGGTTCCCGGCACAGCATTGTTAATAGCGGTATTTAATTCTGCATTTGTGGTCACCGTTTGGGCTTGCAGAAAACATCCAAAAAACACCATGTAAATCGCTGAATAAGTAGTAAGGGCATTCATGCATTTTAGGTTTAACTTAAACAAAAAATTGGTTTGCCAAACTGGATAACCAATTTAGCAAACCAAATATACTAAAATAAACTAGAAACACTAAACGGAATTGCAACTAAGTTGAATAATGGCATCCAACAGGTTAAAACCATTTAACGCATTGCTTCTTTAATGGCTGCCTGTGCCGAAACCAAACGAGCGATAGGCACTCTGTAAGGTGAGCAACTTACATAGTCCATACCGGTATTGTAACAAAATTCAACCGAACTTGGTTCGCCACCATGTTCACCGCAAATGCCAACCTTCAACTGTGGTTTTACGCTTCTACCACGTTCGGTTCCCATTTTAATCAATTGCCCAACACCCTCTTGGTCCAGTACTTCAAACGGATCGACTTTTAAAATGCCCTTTTCAATATAAACTGGTAAAAATTTACCGGCATCATCACGAGAATAGCCAAAGGTCATTTGCGTTAAGTCGTTTGTTCCAAAGGAAAAGAAATCGGCTTTCTCGGCAATTTTATCGGCCATTAAAGCAGCTCTGGGAATTTCTATCATCGTACCAACTAAGTACTCAATACTATCTTGACGTTCTTCAAAAATTTTACTTGCAGTGCTTCTAATAATGTTTTCCTGCATTTCAAATTCTTTAACCGTACCCACTAAAGGCACCATAATTTCCGGGTTACAAATAATGCCTCGGGCTTTTAAATTAAGTGCCGCTTCAATAATGGCGCGGGTTTGCGTCTCGGTAATTTCGGGGTAAGTATTGCCCAAACGACAACCTCTATGCCCCAGCATGGGGTTGAACTCTTCCAATTCGGCCACTTTATTTTTTACGGCCTGAAGTGAAATATGCATTTCATCGGCCAACTCTTTTTGGGTAGCCAATTGATGGGGCACAAACTCGTGCAACGGTGGGTCCAACAAACGAATGGTTACCGGAAGTCCATCCATGGCCTCAAAAATACCTTCAAAATCAGAGCGTTGCATAGGTAACAAATCTTCTAGGGCCTGTTTTCTGCCTTTCACGGTATCGGCTAGAATCATTTCGCGCATGGCCTTGATTCTGTCCACCTCAAAAAACATGTGTTCAGTACGGGTTAAGCCTATTCCTTGAGCACCAAAATTGCGGGCTACTTTAGCATCTTTAGGTGTATCGGCATTGGTTCGCACTTTCATAATGGCGTATTTATTGGCCAAATCCATAATTTCAGCAAATTCGCCACTCAATTCCGGTTCAACGGTTTCAACTTTACCTTCAAAAATATTTCCTGTTGAACCATTTAACGAAATCCAGTCGCCTTCATGGTACTCGTGACCATCGATAGTAAAGGTTCTGGTTTTATAATTTATGTTTAAAGCCCCGGCACCAGAAATACAACATTTGCCCATACCACGAGCTACAACAGCCGCATGCGAGGTCATACCGCCACGAGCGGTTAAGATGCCTTTGGCCACATTCATGCCTTCCAAATCTTCAGGAGAGGTTTCAATGCGCACCAAAATACTGTTTTTAAATTTTGAGGCCTCATCTGCAAAAAACACTATTTTCCCAGTTGCTGCCCCTGGAGATGCTGGCAAACCCTGTGCAATAACATGGGCCCGTTTTAAGGCTTTGGGGTCGAAAACAGGGTGCAATAATTCGTCTAATTTCGTGGGCTGTAAACGCAACAAGGCTTCTTTTTCGTTAATCTTGCCTTCTTTTAATAAGTCCACCGCAATTTTAACCATGGCTGCTCCCGTACGTTTCCCGTTTCGGGTTTGTAAAACCCATAATTTTCCGTCCTGCATGGTAAATTCCATATCTTGCATATCGCGGTAATGGTTCTCTAGGATTTGTTGGTACCCATTTAGTTCTTCAAAAATGGAAGGCATCAATTCTTCCAAGGAAGGATAGTTTTCCAAACGGTCGGCTTCATCTATTTTAGCCAATTCTGCCCAACGTTGGGAACCTAATTTGGTAATTTGCTGAGGCGTTCTTACCCCTGCAACCACATCTTCACCCTGTGCATTTATGAGATATTCACCGTTAAAAACATTTTCGCCCGTACCCGCATCACGAGTAAAACAAACGCCTGTTCCCGAATTATTTCCCATATTGCCATAAACCATGGCCTGAATATTTACTGCGGTTCCCCATTCGGCTGGATACCCGTGCATGTTGCGATAATAAACGGCCCTATCGCCATTCCAACTATTAAACACAGCAATAATGGCGCCCCAGAGCTGTTCCCATGGGTCGGTTGGAAAACTGTGGCCCGTTTGTTTTCTTACCGCATCTTTAAAATCGTAAACCAAATCTTTTAAATCTTGAATGGTAAATTGGGTATCCAGTTTAATACCGCGTTTGTCTTTTAGGTGATCCATAATTTCCTCAAATGGATCTACATCATCCTTTGAGGCCGGTTTCATTCCTAAAACCACCCCGCCGTACATTTGTATAAAACGCCGGTAGGAGTCCCATGCAAACTGCTCGTTATTGGTTTTTTTTATCAGCCCCAGTACCACATCGTCGTTCATGCCCAAGTTTAAAACGGTATCCATCATACCGGGCATGGAAACCCGTGCTCCAGAGCGTACAGAAACCAAAAGCGGATTATACTTATCGCCAAAAGTGCATCCCATGGACGATTCAATATTGGCTATGGAGTCTTCAACTTCTTCTTTTATTAGTTCTATAACTGCTTCTTTTCCCAATAAATTATATTCCGTACAAACTTCGGTAGTAATTGTAAAACCCGGTGGTACTGGTATGCCAATAGCGCACATTTCGGCCAGATTAGCACCTTTGCCTCCCAAAAGATTTTTCATTGAGCTATTGCCATCGGCCTTTTTATTGCCAAACTTAAATACCCTAGCTTTTACATCGTGTATTAGTTCCATAATATTAAGATTTACATATAATTAACGCATCAAGTTATAAACTATTAATTTCTATTTTAATGACTTATGTCATATTCCCAAAAATATTATTTAGCGTGCATTATCATAATAATTAGCCTCTTTTATGTTGCCATATTTGAAATTCTTATTTAATTTCATACTTTGCAACACTAGAAACGTATCAAAAACAATTAATGGCAGCTATTACTAGGATTTTTGACCTTCCATATCATCAATTAGAAACCTATAATTTAGAAAAGGCTTTTACCACCAAATATGATGGGAAATGGAAAGCGATTTCTACCAAGGAGTTTGTTGCACAGGCCAATGCCATTAGCCGGGGCTTGCTACGTTTGGGCATTAAGCCGAATGATAAAATTGCCGTTATTTCCTCGACCAATAGAACCGAATGGAATGTGCTGGATATTGGCATCCTGCAAATAGGCGCACAAAACGTGCCTATTTATCCAACCATCTCTTCCGATGATTATGAGTATATATTGAACCATTCTGAATCACAATATTGCTTTGTCTCTGATATAGAAGTGCTAAAAAAACTAAATACCATAAAAAAAAATACGGCTCTTAAAAATGTTTATACGTTTGATGCCATTGCAGGCGAAGACCATTGGACTGCTGTTTTAATTTTGGGTGAAGACCCCAGCAACCAAGAGGAAGTTGAATTAAGAAAAAACGCCGTAAAACCGCAGGATCTAGCAACCTTAATTTATACCTCGGGCACCACCGGAAAGCCCAAGGGCGTGATGCTTTCGCACAATAATATAATATCCAATATTTTAGACAGTGAAAAACGCGTGCCTTTTCATTACGGGAAATCGAAAGCATTAAGTTTCCTGCCGGTTTGCCATGTGTTTGAGCGCATGATTTTATACCTATATATGTACTGTGGCGTAGAAGTATATTTTGCCGAATCCATTGAAAAAATGAGTGACAACCTTAAGGAAGTAAAACCCAATGTAATGACGGCTGTTCCGCGGTTATATGAAAAGGTTTTCGACAGCATCATGGCTAAAGGCGCAGAACTTAAAGGCATCAAAAAAATGTTGTTTTATTGGGCCGTAGATTTAGGCCTTAAATTTGAACCTTACGGACAAAACGGGTGGTGGTACGAACTGCAATTAAAACTTGCCCGAAAACTCATTTTTAGCAAATGGCAAGCTGGCTTAGGCGGCAGTCTGGAACTTATGGTTTCTGGAAGCGCAGCCTTACAGCAACGGTTAACCCGCATTTTTGCAGCAGCCAATTTACCAATTATGGAAGGTTATGGGCTTACCGAAACATCGCCCGTTGTATCGGTAAACGATATGCGCGATGGTGGCTTTAGAATAGGTACCGTTGGAAAAATTATTGATAACGTAGATGTTAAAATTGCTGAAGACGGCGAAATACTGGTAAAAGGCCCCAACGTGATGCTAGGGTATTACAAAGACCCCGAAAGAACAGCCGAAGTAATGACAGGCGATTACTTCCATACAGGCGATATTGGCGAATTTGATGCCGATGGTTTTTTAAAGATAACCGACCGAAAAAAAGAAATGTTTAAAACCTCGGGCGGAAAATATGTAGCGCCCGCACTTATTGAAAATGAATTTAAACAATCGCGCTTTATAGACCAAATAATGGTTATTGGCGAAGGCGAAAAAATGCCAGCGGCTTTAATACAGGTCAATTATCAGTTCGTTAAGGAATGGGCAAGACGCCATAAAATTAATTTGAACACAACCGAAGATATTGTTTCCAACCCATTGTTGCACGAGCGGATCCAAGCGGAAATTGATACCGCCAACAAAAATTTTGGCCATTGGGAACAAATCAAAAAATTTGAAATCACCCCAGATATCTGGAGCATCGACGCAGGTCACCTAACGCCCACATTAAAACTGAAGCGTAAGGTTATCAAAGAAAAATACGCCAACCTTATTGAAAAAATATACAGGTCGTAAAGTTTTTTAATCTCCAAATCATATTTTAATTTCGTTAAAATAACGTTATATATTATGCATGCATAATATATTTTTATATATTTGAAATTAGCTACCAAAAACTATGAAGGAAAAAACCATTGATTACATATTAAGAACAACATGGCTTGCAGTACAAAAAATGTACAACGAAGAAGCCGCAAAATTTGGAACAACCATGGCAACTGGCTTTACCTTATTAAGCGTTGACCGCGAAAAGGGCACCCCCTCAACCGCCCTTGGCCCCATGATGGGCATGGAAGCCACCAGTTTATCGAGAATATTAAAAACAATGGAAGAAAAAGGGTTGATTGAACGCAAACCAAACCCCGAAGATGGCAGGGGCGTAATCATTCACCTTACCGATTTCGGACTTGAAAAAAGAGATTATTCAAAAGAGCGTGTGCTAAAATTCAATGAAACCATACGCAAAAATATTTCAGAAGAAAAATTAAACAACTTTTATGAGGTTGCCGATTTAATAAATGAACTTATTTCCAACAAAAAAATATACGACCAAAACGACAAGTAAAATAACATGAGCAAACGAAGAATTAAAAAAGTGGCCATTATTGGCTCTGGCATTATGGGTAGCGGTATTGCATGTCATTTCGCTAATATTGGCGTAGATGTGCTGTTGCTAGACATTGTCCCACGTGAATTAAACGACGCAGAAAAAGCCAAAGGTTTAACGCTTGACAACAAAGCAGTTAGAAACAGGTTGGTTAATGATGCCTTAGCTGCTTCATTAAAATCGAAACCCTCGCCTATTTACCACCAAAGTTTCGCAAAACGCATCACTACCGGAAATTTAGAGGATGATATTGCAAAAGTTGCCCATGTGGATTGGATTATGGAAGTGGTTGTTGAACGCCTTGACATAAAAAAGCAAGTGTTCGAGAAATTAGAAAAACACCGAACCCCGGGCACTTTAATAACTTCAAATACGTCGGGCATCCCTATTCATTTTATGAGCGAAGGGCGTTCGGAAGATTTTCAAAAACATTTCTGTGGCACCCATTTTTTCAATCCGGCACGTTATCTTAAATTATTTGAAATCATTCCAGGGCCAAAAACCTCGCAAGAAGTTTTAGATTTTTTAAACGGCTACGGCGAACAATTTTTAGGAAAAACAGCCGTCATAGCCAAAGATACACCTGCTTTTATAGGAAACCGCATCGGCATATTCGGCATTCAAAGCTTATTTCATCAAGTAAAATCATTAGGATTAACGGTTGAAGAAATTGACAAACTAACAGGCCCCGTAATTGGAAGGCCCAAATCGGCAACCTTTAGAACCGTTGATGTGGTTGGATTGGACACCTTGGTACATGTGGCCAACGGTATTTATGAAAATTGCCCAAACGATGAAGCCCACGAACTTTTTAAACTGCCCGATTTCATCAATAAAATGATGGAAAACAAATGGCTAGGAAGCAAAACAGGACAAGGTTTTTACAAAAAGGAGGGTAAGGACATTTTGGCCTTAGACTTAAATACCCTAGAATATAAGCCTTCAAAAAAAGCAAGTTTTGCTACTTTAGAATTAACAAAAACGGTTGATAAAGTCATCGACCGATTTAAAATATTGGTTTCAGGAAAAGATAAAGCAGGCGATTTCTACAGAAAGAACTTCGCTGCCATGTTTGCCTATGTTTCCAATAGAATTCCTGAAATTACTGATGAATTATACAAAATAGATGATGCCATGAAAGCCGGATTTGGTTGGGAACATGGCCCTTTTCAAATTTGGGATGCCATTGGCGTGGAAAAAGGCATTGAAATGATGAAAGCTGAAGGTTTGCAACCTGCCGCTTGGGTAAGCGAGATGTTGGCATCAGGAAGCAACTCATTCTACACCGTAAAAAACGGAGCGACCTATTTTTACGATATTCCGAAGAAATCACAAGAGAAAATTCCGGGTCAGGATGCCTTCATTATTTTGGATAACATACGAAAATCAAATGAAGTCTTTAAAAACTCAGGCGTTGTTATTGAAGATTTGGGCGATGGCATTTTAAACTGTGAATTCCAATCTAAAATGAACACCATTGGTGGCGATGTGCTGGCTGGTTTAAACAAAGCCATCGATTTGGCCGAAAAAGATTTCGCAGGCTTGGTTATAGGTAATCAAGCAGCCAATTTCTCGGTGGGCGCCAACATAGGCATGATTTTTATGATGGCCGTCGAGCAAGAATACGATGAATTGAATGCCGCCATTAAATATTTTCAAGACACCATGATGCGCATGCGATACTCGGCTATTCCAACAATTGCCGCTCCTCATGGCATGACGCTTGGTGGTGGTTGCGAATTATCCATGCACGCCGATATGGTGGTAGCTGCTGCCGAAACCTATATTGGTTTGGTAGAATTTGGCGTGGGCGTTATTCCCGGTGGCGGTGGTTCTAAGGAAATGGCTTTGCGGGCATCGGATACGTTTAAAAAAGGCGATGTGGAACTCAACACGCTTCAAGAGTATTTCCTAACTATAGGTATGGCAAAAGTAGCAACTTCGGCCTACGAAGCCTTTGATATGGGCGTACTCCAAAAAGGAAAAGATACCGTTGTAGTGAACAAAGACCGCCAAATAGCCACTGCAAAAGCCCATGCCAAATTAATGGCAGATGCGGGTTATACACAACCTGTTAAACGAACCGATGTAAAAGTGTTGGGCAAACAGGCGTTGGGCATGTTTTTGGTGGGAACCGACGCAATGGAAGCGGCCCATTATATAAGTGAACACGACCAGAAAATTGCCAACAAATTGGCTTACGTGATGGCTGGTGGCGATTTATCGGAACCAACGCTGGTAAGCGAACAATATTTACTGGATTTAGAACGTGAAGCTTTTTTAAGCTTATGCACCGAGCGTAAAACCTTGGAACGCATCCAACACATGTTAAAAACGGGGAAACCACTAAGAAATTAGACACATTAGATTCTCAGATTTCCAGAGTATTAGAAATCTAAATGGTCTAAAAATCTAATCGTCTAAAAAATCTAAAAAAATGAAACAAGCATATATAGTAAAAGCATACAGAACCGCAGTTGGCAAAGCTCCAAAAGGTGTTTTCCGATTTAAACGTGCCGATGAGTTGGGTGCGGAAACCATCCAATACATGATGAAAACATTGCCCAATTTGGATGTAAAACGCATTGACGATGTGATAGTTGGCAACGCGATGCCCGAAGGTGCGCAAGGTTTAAACATGGCGCGGTTTATTTCATTAATTGGCCTAAATAGTGTTGACGTTCCCGGGGTTACCGTAAACCGTTTTTGTTCTTCAGGCCTCGAAACCATAGCCATTGCAGCGGCAAAAATTCAATCGGGAATGGCCGATTGTATTATTGCTGGAGGTGCAGAAAGCATGAGTTCGGTACCTATGACGGGCTTTAAACCAGAGCTGAATTACGATACCGTAAAAGCTGGACATGAAAACTATTATTGGGGCATGGGCAATACTGCCGAAGCGGTGGCAAATCAGTTTAAAGTATCTCGCGAAGACCAAGATGAATTTGCATACCATTCGCATATAAAAGCGTTGAAAGCACAAGCTGAAAACCGGTTTCAAGATCAAATCGTTCCAATTGATGTTGAACAGGTTTTTATAGATGAAAATGGCAAAAAAGCGACCAAATCATACACCGTAACCAAAGATGAAGGCCCACGTGCTGGAACAAGTTTGGAAGCTTTGGCAAAATTACCTCCCGTATTTGCCGCTGGTGGTAGCGTAACCGCAGGTAATTCATCACAAATGAGTGATGGTGCTGCTTTTGTGATGGTTATGAGCGAAACCATGGTAAAGGAATTAAACCTAAAGCCCATTGCGCGCTTAGTAAATTATGCCGCTGCTGGTGTAGAACCAAGAATTATGGGTATTGGCCCTGTAAAAGCCATACCAAAAGCTTTAAAATTAGCCGGCTTAAAACAAAGCGACCTAGAATTAATTGAACTTAATGAAGCCTTTGCATCGCAATCGTTAGCGGTTATTAGGGAATTGCATTTGAACCCAGATATTGTTAACGTTAATGGTGGTGCCATAGCATTAGGGCATCCTCTGGGTTGTACGGGAGCAAAATTATCGGTTCAATTATTTGATGAAATGCGTCAACGAAACATGGCAGGTAAATACGGAGCGGTAACCATGTGCGTTGGTACCGGACAAGGGGCTTGTGGAATTTTTGAATTTTTAAACTAAGATTCAAGATTATTAGAACCAAGAAACAAGACGAAGCATAACTTCAAAAAACGAAAAGGAACTAGTAAAAGTTCAGATAAACACTTCAATAAATACTAGAAGATGGTTTAGGATCTGCTTTTGAATGGGAAACTCAATTGCATGCAGCTTTTAATGAAAGCTATGTTTCAGAGGAAAACTTTAAAGAATTAGAACAAAAAATAAAACAAATACAAAATGATTTCAAGTTTTAAATCAGGACTAAAATGATAAGTCTTGTTTCCTGATTCTTGAATCTCTAAATCCAAAATAATATGGAATCAACAGAAAAAGACATTTTAAGAGGTGGCCAATTCTTGGTGAAAGAAACAAACTGTGACGACATTTTCACCCCTGAAGATTTCACGGAAGAACAACAAATGATGAAAGAAGCGGTTAAGGAATTTGTTGACAGAGAGTTATGGCCCAACAAAGCGCGTTTTGAAACCAAAGACTTTGCATTTACCGAAGCATGCATGCGAAAAGCAGCCGATTTAGGCTTTTTAAGCGTTGCAGTACCAGAAGCCTATGGCGGTTTGGGCATGGGGTTTATCTCCACCATCTTGGTATGCGACTACATTTCTGGTGCCACAGGTTCATTTAGTACCGCTTTTGGTGCCCATACCGGTATTGGAACCCTTCCTATAACCCTGTATGGTACCGAAGAACAAAAACAAAAATATGTACCAAAGTTGGCTTCTGGCGAATGGTTTGGCTCCTATTGTTTAACCGAACCCAGTGCTGGTAGCGATGCCAATTCCGGAAAAACGAAAGCTGTTTTATCTGCTGATGGAAAATATTATAGCATTACTGGTCAGAAAATGTGGATTTCAAACGCAGGTTTTTGCAGTTTAATGATTGTATTTGCGCGCATTGAAGACGATAAAAACATTACAGGTTTCATTATTGAATACGACAAGAACAACCCTAATGGCATTACTCTGGGTGAAGAAGAACACAAATTAGGCATTCGTTCATCATCAACCCGACAAGTGTTTTTTAACGACACCAAAGTACCGGTTGAAAATATGCTTTCAACGCGTGGCAATGGTTTTAAAATAGCCATGAACGCCTTAAACGTGGGTCGTATTAAATTGGCCGCAGCCTGTTTGGATGCGCAACGTCGCGTTATTTCAGAATCGGTTAAATATGCCAACGAACGCATACAATTCAACACCCCAATTGCCAGTTTTGGCGCCATCCAACAAAAAATTGCAGAAATGGCCACCAATTGTTGGGTAGGTGAAACGGCTACCTACCGCGCCTCAAAAAACATTGAAGATCGCATCACCATACGGCAAAACAATGGAAAAGATACGCACCAAGAAGCTGAATTAAAAGGCGTTGAGGAATATGCCATTGAATGTTCCATTTTAAAAGTAGCCGTATCAGAGTTCACGCAAAAATGTACCGATGAAGGTATCCAAATTTTTGGTGGCATGGGCTTTTCCGAAGATACACCTATGGAATCGGCATGGCGCGATGCCCGTATCGCTCGAATTTACGAAGGCACCAACGAAATTAACCGCATGTTAAGCATTGGCATGCTTATTAAAAAAGCCATGAAAGGCCATGTTGATTTGTTAGGGCCAGCCACAGCAGTTGCCAACGAATTAACTGGGATTCCATCTTTTGACATCCCAGATCATTCAACCTTGTTTTCAGAAGAAAAAAGCATTATTGCCAATCTTAAAAAACTATTCTTAATGGTTGCCGGTGCTGCGTTACAAAAATATGGTGAGGAAATTGAAAAACATCAACAATTGATGCTGGCCGCTTCCGATATTTTAATCCAGATTTATTTAGCGGAATCTGCCATTCTACGAGCGGAAAAATTGGCCAAAAAAGAAGGGGAAGATCAAGTAAAAGAACAAATAGCCATGGCCAAATTAAACTTGTTCCATGCTATTGATATTATTGAAACCGCCGGGAAACACTCCATCATTTCATTTTCCTCGGGCGATGAACAACGCATGATGCTTATGGGCTTAAAACGTTATATAAAATATGTGAACATGCCTAATATTATAGAATTACGAAATATTATTGCAAGCAAAGTCATTAAGGAAAACAACTATTGCTTTTAAACAATTCAGACTAACTCACTTTTAAAAGCGTTTCAGGATTTATTTTTTGAAACGCTTTTTAATTTTAAGTATTTTAGTAAAAAATTAGCTAATGACATACCGTCCATATATCCTATTGCTCTTTCTTATGGTGCCACTATTTTTTTCTGGGGCCCAAATTCTTTCAGAAAAAAACAAATTCACAAAACAAGATACCTTACGTGGTAGCATCACCCCAGAACGCGCTTGGTGGGATGTAACCTATTATCATTTGGATATTGCCGTGAATCCGGAAAAAAAATACATTTCAGGAAAAAACACCATCCACTATAAAGTATTGAAAAGCAATACCGTGATGCAGATTGATTTGCAGCCACCTTTAAAAATGACCAAAGTGGTTCAAAATGGAAAAACCTTGGAAGTAAAACACGAAGGCAATGCCCATTTTATCAATTTAAAGGAAAATCAGCCCATTGGAAGCATTCAAAAGTTAGATGTTTATTATGAAGGCAACCCAAAAGAAGCCGTAAACGCCCCTTGGGATGGCGGTTTTTCGTGGAAAAAAGATGCGAACGGCAACCCTTTTGTTGCAACATCCTGCCAAGGTCTGGGCGCCAGTGTTTGGTGGCCCAATAAAGACCACATGTACGAGGAGGTGGACAGCATGCTAATAAGCGTTACCGTACCAAAAGGTTTGATGGATGTTTCAAACGGCAGACTTAGAAACATTGAAAAACACGAAACCACCACCACTTACCATTGGTTTGTAAACAACCCCATTAATAATTACGGCGTGAACGTGAATATTGGGGATTATGCTCATTTTTCCGAAATATATGATGGTGAAAAGGGCCCTTTGGATATGGATTACTATGTATTGAAAAACAATCTTGAAAAAGCCAAAATCCAATTTAAAGATGCACCAAAAATGATGAAAGCCTTTGAACATTGGTTTGGGCCCTATCCGTTTTATGAAGACGGCTATAAACTGGTTGAAGTGCCCTATTTGGGCATGGAGCACCAAAGTTCGGTAACCTATGGCAATCAATACAAAAATGGGTATTTGGGAAGCGATTTATCACAAACAGGTTGGGGCTTAAAGTTCGATTTTATCATCGTACATGAATCGGGGCACGAATGGTTTGCCAATAGCATTACGAATAAAGATATTGCTGATATGTGGATTCATGAAAGCTTTACGGCTTATTCTGAAAATCTATTTTTGGATTATTACTACGGAAAAAAAGCTTCATCCGAATATGTAATAGGAACCCGCAAACGCATTGAAAATGACAAACCAATTATTGGAGCCTATAATGTAAATAGCGAAGGTTCTTCCGATATGTATTATAAAGGTTCAAACATGCTTCACACCTTAAGGCAGCTTATTGAAAATGATGAAAAATGGCGGCAAATTTTACGTGGCATGAACAAAACGTTTTACCACCAAACGGTTACCACTAAGCAAATTGAAGATTTTTTATCAAAAGAAACAGGCATTGATTTAACCGCATTTTTTAATCAATATTTAAGGACTACAAAAATACCGACTTTAGAATATGCCATTAAAAACAACGAATTAAGATACCGCTGGACCCAAATTGTTGATGCTTTTGATATGCCAATAAAAATAATAATTAACGGAAAGGAACGGTGGATTTATCCAAAAGCAGAATGGAAAACGCTTTCTTTAAAATCAAAAAATGCTAGTTTTGAAATAGATCCCAATTTTTATGTGTATTCAAAAAAATTGTAGCGTTTTAGAAGAAGAGAAACTATTCCACCCGTTTCAAGCCTTCAACATCCTCAATTCTAATTTGTTTGCCCATAATGGAAATTAATCCTTCTTTTTTGAATTGGGACAATACCCGAATGGCCGATTCGGTTGCAGTACCTACAATGTTTGCAAAATCTTCGCGCGACAACAAAACACTTAACGTTCTATCGGGGTTTACCCCAAAGTTGTCCTGAATATAAACCAAGGTTTCGGCTAAACGTTGCCTTACCGATTTTTGTGCCATGTTTACAATAATATCATCGGCCTCTTTTAAATCTTGCGCCATTTCCTTTAGTACATCAAAAGAAAATTTAGGGTTGCTTTGTAGGTCGCCAATTATTTCTTGCTTTGGCAAAAAACACACTTCCATATCGTTTAAAGCAACAGCTTGCAAGTTAGAAACCTGGTCGGTAACTAAAGAGCGCTGACCAATTAATTGGCCCTTCACAACAATTTTAACTATTTGGTCCTTACCGTTTTCACTTAATTTTGATAGTTTGCAGATACCGTCCTTAACACAATATACGCCGTTTATGGCTTCACCTTCTTCAAAAATAACCTCGCCTTTTTTAATAAATCTGGAGGTCTTGCAGTTGGAAATACGAACCAATTCTTCCTTACTTAAAGATTTAAGCGCGTTAAACTGCTTTATAATACATTGTTCACACTTACCCATATTCATTAATTGAGGTTTCACAAAATTAATCAAAATAACACAAAGTACCCCAGTAACATGTCTTTTTAATGCAATACTAAAAAGGGAATATCTTTATAATAACTAATTTCCTTTACCGTGGGGTGAAATAAAATTTTATGGAAATAATTTAAGTTTTTTGCTAACATGGCAATCATGTTTATTTCCCTGTTATCAACAAATTTTTGCACAGCATCTTCGATGTGCTTATTGGTTAAAAAATGAAAACTGTGTGGGTAGTTTTCAAAATAATCGTTTAAATAATCTTTGTTCCGTTGCTGTTCGTCGGTTAGCGCATCACCAAACCTATTAATGTGCAAAACCCTAACGGCTGCGTTGTGGGTTTCCATAATATCTGAAATGGGCTGTAAGACCTTGGTTTTACAGAAAATTGAAAAATCGGTAGGAAAAGCTATTTCTTTGGGTTTTACAAATTTTGCGTTTTCAGGCACTACAATTGTGGTGCATTTTACTTTGGTAATAACGTTGCCCGCATTGCTGCCAATAGGTAGTTTTTTTAAACAAGATTCCCCTTTAGTTCCCATAACTATAAGGTCTATATGTTTTTCTTCCACTTGTTTTCTAATGGAATCTATCATATAGTTACTATCTGAAATTGTAAAAAAACGGTGCTTTGGATTTATGGGAAACGATTCGTTTATTTGATGCAAAGTTTCTTGCAAACGCACTTTTGAAGGCTTTACAAGCAACTCATAATCCGATTGTTGATTTGCGCCGTACGTTAAGTTTTCGTCCTCAGAAGTTGAGGCCGTATTAACGTGCAACAAATAAAAGTTGCATGCCGACTTGCTGAAAAACTGGAGCGCATACTCAATGGCATTCCATGCGTTTTCAGAGAAATCGGTCGGTACTAAAATATTCTTCATGCTTATTTGTCTAGTAAAAACAAAAGTAATGGCATGAATTTTAATGAAATATGACCAAAATCATAACGCCGGCATTATGGCCAAAAAATCACTCTATTTGCTGCAATTTATTGAGGTCTAGTATCTTGATGTCCCTACCTTCAATTTCAATAAGGCCCATTTCCTTAAAACTTGATAAGGTTCTAATCAAACTTTCCAATGCGATACCTGCAACACTGGCCAAATCGTTTCTTGAAATACGAATGGATTCTTGGGGTTTTCGGTTTAATTTTTCAGCAAATTTAAGTATGGTTGTTGCGGTTCGTTTTTTTACCGAGCTGTAAGCCATTTGCAGCAATTGGTCCTTTACGCCCGTTAGATCGTCGGTTAGTAATTGAATAAGTTCTAAGGTTACTTTATGGTTGCTGTTTAACACGTTTTTTAGTTCGTTTTTGGAAATAGCTACCAATTCGGTATCCTGTATGGCTGCGGCGGTTTCTTGGTAAGGTATGTTTTGGGTGAACGAAGTATAGCCAAACAAATCATCTGCTTTATGCAAAGCGGTGGTGAGGTCTTTGCCCTGTTCGTCCAATTTATGGCACTTAACCAATCCTTTAATGATTAAATAAATGTTGTTTGAATTTTGCCCTTCTTCATAAATAACATCGCCAGAGGCCACATTAATTGAGGTGCCATTATCATCAAAAAAGTTTTTTAGGTCGTTAAGGGTTCTAAGCTCATCATCGTTTTCAATGGCGTTTTCCTGTGCATGATTGCTTCTATCTTTCAAAATGGCCGCTTTTGCCAACCTGCTTTCTATGGCGCTTATTAGTTCATCTTCCTCAAATGGCTTGGTTATATAATCGTCGGCTCCCAAATCCATTCCCTTTCTAACGTCCTTACGCTCGGTTTTTGCCGATAAAAAAACAAACGGTATGTGCTTGGTTTTTTCATTTTTTGAAAGTGCGTCCAAAACGCCATAGCCATCAAGTTCTGGCATCATGATGTCGCAAATGATAATATGTGGCAAGGTGTTTTTTGCCAGTTCCAAACCAATTTTACCATTGGGGGCGGTAATAACATCATATTGGGAAAGCTCTAATAATTCTGCCGTATTTTCCCGTAAAACGACGTCGTCTTCTATCAATAATATTTTTTTCATTGCTTTGCTTTATTTGGTAAAATAAAAGTGAATTCACTGCCAACGTGCTCTTTACTTATAAAACTTATAGAACCTCCTAGGTTTTCTAAATGGCTTTTTACAATGTTCAGGCCAATGCCTGTGCCTTGTGTAAGCAATGCATTTTCGGCCCTAAAATAGCGATTGAAAATGCTTTTTTGGTCGTTTTCGGGAATACCAATACCGTTATCCTTTATAATGAAGGTGCTATACGTTTCATCTTGCGTAATTTGAATATCAACCAAGGTGTTTTCCGAAGAATATTTAATGGCGTTGTGCACGAGGTTTGATAGTGCCAATTCTACGATTTTTTCATCTTGGAACAGCGCATAGTCGTCAATATTTTCAGGATAATTGATGGTTTGGCCTTCCTTTAAAAGCATGTTGGCGTTGTAAACTACCTCATTAACCACTTTGCTTATTTTAAACGTACTGAAATTGTAGGTTATTTTTCCGGTTTCTAATTTTTCAATCGATAAAAAGTCGTTCAAAATATTATTAAGGTAGTGCACCTTTTCTGAAATTGTTTTGATATGCTTATCGCGCCTATCCTGTTGTTCGGACAATTTATATTTTCCCAACAACATGGCAGACGTTAAAATACCGCTTAATGGTGTTTTAAATTCATGGGAAACCAACGACAAGAATTTGGTTTTCAACTCATTGAGTTCCTTTTCCTTTTTCAGGGCCTCTTTTGTTTTGTTCTGGGCCTCGATGCGCTTTTTTATTTCGGCATCGCGCTCAAGGTTTACCATTTTTAAGGCTTCAACGGTATTGCTAAGTTCTTGAGTACGTTCGCTTACCTTTTTTTCTAGTTTGGTATTGAGTTCCTGCAATTGGAGCTCGTGTTGTTTCCGAATTGAAATATCAATAACCAAGGCCATCACAAACGAATTTCCGTCAATCTTTAATGGGTTTAGGCCCACTTCAACCGGAAATGCACTGCCATCTTTTCGCGCTCCAAACAAATCGCGCCCTTTACCCATTTGCCTGCTTTCTTGGTGCTTTACAAAACCATGAAAATAGGCACCGTGTTTGGCATGGTACTTTTGGGGAATTAACAGTTCCAGTTGCTGGTTAACAATTTCTTCTTTGCTGTAACCAAACATGGCCTCTGCAGAGGCATTTGTGGCAACTATTTTTTGCGTGTTATCCACCACAATAACACCCTCGGAAACGGCTTCAAATAAAATATTAAAAATGTCCTTACCGTCTTTAAACATTATAGCAAAGCGTTTTTGTAATTATAAAAGACCCCAGAATTTGTACGCAACCCGTAAACCCTACTCTCTGGGGTAGAGAACCATTTTGAATTTCTAATGTGCTATAATACATACCTAATTTTTGAAGCGGTGTAAAAATAGCAAAAACATGACAAATATCATATTTAAAAGCGCTTCAATTCATATTTTTGCGACAGGTATATTTGAGCGAATAATAAATGGACAAACACACGTGTTTTCATTGTGGATTGGATGCCACTGCATCTAAAATCACTTTTGACGATAAAGTATTTTGCTGTAATGGTTGTAAAACAGTTTATGAAATTTTTTCTGCAAACGATTTAACCTGTTATTACGATTTACAGCAAGCCCCAGGCGCTACCCCAAAAGACATTGAGGGCAAATACAATTTTTTAGAAAACACCAAAATTATAGAGCAACTTTTAGAATTTAACGATGGCAGCACACAAATAGTTACCTTGTACATTCCCCACGTGCATTGTAGCTCGTGCATTTGGATTTTAGAAAACCTCAACAAATTAAACCCAGCTATAAGCGCATCGATTGTAAATTTTGGCAAAAAAACCGTTCGCGTAACGTTTAATGCCGAAATGCTTTCGCTTAAAAACCTAGTTGTTTTATTAAGCAGCATTGGCTACGAACCTTTTATAAGTTTGGACGATTACAGCGTTGGGAAAAAGCACATAGACCGCTCCTTAATCTACAAATTGGGCGTTGCGGGTTTTGCCTTTGGCAACGTGATGTTTTTATCGTTTCCGGAATACTTTCAGGTAGGCGAATTTTGGCTGGAACAATTTAAACCGTTTTTCAGGTGGCTCATGTTTGCCTTTTCACTTCCCGTAGTGTTTTATTCGGCCCAAGATTATTTTGTTTCGGCCTATAAAGGACTGCGCTCCAGATTATTGAATATTGATGTACCCATTGCTCTGGGCATCATTGTTTTATTTACAAGAAGCACCATTGAAATAATTTTCGATTTGGGTTCCGGTTTTTTCGACAGCTTAACCGGTTTGCTGTTCTTTTTGTTGCTCGGGAAATTCTTTCAGCAAAAAACCTATGCTTTTCTTTCGTTTGAACGCGATTACAAATCGTATTTCCCCATTGGCATTACCAAAATAACTTCCGAAGGCAAGGAAGAAGCCATACAAGTGTACGATATTGTAAAAGGCGACCGACTTTTAATCAGGAACGAGGAACTGATACCGGTGGATTGTATTTTAATAAAAGGACGTGCCCGCATTGATTACAGCTTTGTAACCGGCGAATCGAGAACGGTTTCAAAACAATCGGGCGACAAGCTTTTTGCCGGCGGAAAACAATTGGAAGGCAGTATTGAGGTGGACGTACTGAAATCGGTTGAGCAAAGTTACCTAACGCAACTTTGGAGCAACGACGTATTTAAAAAAGACAAATCGCTGGCATTTAACAACATAACCAACACCATAAGCAAGAATTTTACCATTGGCATTTTGCTCATTGCCGTTGTTGCCACCACTTTTTGGCTGGTAGTCGATTCCAGTAAAGCCATCAATGTGTTTACTTCCGTATTAATTATTGCATGTCCATGTGCTTTGGCGTTGGCGGCACCTTTTACCTTTGGAAATGTTTTAAGAATTTTAGGCAATAAAAAGTTCTATCTTAAAAATGCTTCGGTTATTGAGCAGTTGGCGAAAATAGACACGCTTATTTTTGATAAAACAGGCACCATAACGGCCCACAAGGAAACGACCGTAAACTACGATGGTTTACAGCTTTCAGAAGATGAAACATCGTTATTAAAAAGCACCTTACGCGGATCAAACCATCCTTTAAGTAGGTCGTTGTACGCCCTTTTGGATGCCCACGACATCGTAACTTTAGATGATTTTGAGGAGCATTTGGGCAAAGGCATACAGGCCAATTATAAAAACAATACCATAAAGGTTGGGTCGGCCGCTTTTGTGGGTCATGCCACAGATGCCGCCACTTTAAATACCGCTGTTCACATTAGCGCTAACAACCAATACAAAGGCAAGTTCACTTTTTACAATGCCTACCGAAAAGGCTTGTCGCATTTGTTCAACGTTCTAAAAAAAGACTACGATTTGGTTATTCTTTCAGGCGACAATGAAGGTGAAAAAGAAAATTTAACGAAACTTTTGCCAACAAAAACGAAATTGCTTTTTAACCAAAAACCAGAAGATAAATTAGAATACATTAAATACCACCAAAGCGAGGGTGCCCATGTGCTGATGATTGGCGACGGCCTAAACGATGCTGGAGCCTTGGCACAAAGTAATGTGGGGATAGCCATTTCAGAAAACGTGAATGTGTTTTCACCTGCCTGCGATGCTATTTTGGATGCCTCGAAATTTAACCATTTGGGCGACTTTATCAACATGTCCAAATGGGCCCTAAAAATCATCAAATGGAGTTTTGTACTGTCCTTTATTTACAATAGTATCGGGCTTTATTTTGCTGTTACCGGGCAATTATCGCCTGTGGTAGCCGCTATTTTGATGCCCTTAAGCTCTATAAGTGTTGTAGCGTTTACCACCGTTGCAACCAATATTGTTGGCCGAAAAATACCTATATAATTCGTTGCAGCACAAGAATTATATTGAAAATGGAGTACTTTTAAGCAGGTTCCATTGGTTATTAAAAACCTGACGATAAGAAAACAATAAAAAACATGACAAATGTCATATTTTAGATAATTTGATGAAACTATTTTTGAACCGTAACTTCAAGTAGGTATGAGTGTTATTTATATTTTGTTGGCTGTAAGCGTTACAGTTGCTATCGTTTTTTTTATTGCCTTTATTGTAGCAGTAAAAAGAGGGCAGTATGACGACAGTTATACCCCATCTGTACGGATGCTATTTGAGGACGAACTTGTTAAAGTTAAAAAACCAAAAAAAATAAATACTAACCAATTAAAAGACTAACAATTACAACTATGGAAATGCAACAATTTCATTACGATAATAAAATCGTTAAGAATTTTATTTACGCAACTATATTATGGGGAGTTGTGGGAATGACCGTTGGCTTAATGATAGCCTATCTTTTTGTTTTCCCAAATTACATGGAAGGTATTTCATGGCTAAGCTTTGGTAGATTAAGACCCTTACATACCAACGCCGTTATTTTTGCCTTTGTGGGAAATGCCATGTTTGCAGGTATTTACTACTCGCTTCAAAGGTTGCTTAAAGCACGTATGGCAAGCGACCTACTAAGCAAAATAAACTTTTGGGGCTGGCAACTTATTATTGTTGCTGCAGCCATTACCTTACCCTTAGGCTACACTTCATCAAAAGAATATGCCGAGTTGGAATGGCCCATAGACATTGCCATTGCCCTAGTATGGGTGGTTTTTGGTGTTAATATGATTTGGACCATCTTAAAAAGAAGGCAACGCCATTTATATGTTGCCATTTGGTTTTATATCGCTACGTTTGTTACAGTTGCAGTCCTTCATATTTTTAATAGTTTAGAGCTTCCGGTAACAACCTTAAAAAGTTACTCTGTTTACGCCGGTGTTCAAGATGCCTTGGTACAATGGTGGTATGGGCATAATGCCGTGGCATTCTTTTTAACAACACCGTTTTTGGGCTTAATGTATTACTATGTTCCCAAAGCGGCCAACAGACCAGTGTATTCATATCGACTTTCAATTGTTCACTTCTGGTCGTTAATCTTTATCTACATTTGGGCAGGTCCGCACCATTTGCTATATTCCGCATTACCAGAATGGGCACAAAATTTAGGAGTTGCTTTCTCTGTTATGTTATTAATGCCATCTTGGGGTGGTATGATAAACGGTCTTTTAACCTTGCGAGGGGCATGGGACAAAGTTCGCGTTGATCCGGTATTAAAATTTATGGTGGTAGCTATTACCGGTTATGGTATGGCAACCTTTGAGGGGCCCACCTTATCATTAAAAAACGTAAACGCGATTGCGCACTTTACCGACTGGATTATTGCACACGTACACGTTGGCGCCTTGGCATGGAACGGCTTTTTGGCTTTTGGTATGATTTATTACCTAATCCCAAGGTTATTTAAAACAAAACTACACTCTATTGCCCTTGCAAACCTCCATTTTTGGGTGGGTACCCTAGGTATCATCATGTATGCCCTACCGCTATATGTTGCAGGATTTACCCAAGCAAGTATGTGGAAGCAATTTAACCCTGATGGCACCTTAACCTACGGAAACTTTTTAGAGACCGTAACCGAAATTATGCCTATGTACTGGATGCGCGCCATTGGTGGCACCTTGTACATCACAGGGATGCTAATATTAGTTTATAACGTAATTGTAACCATTAAAAAAGGAAGCAAAGTTGAAGACGAATTGGCCGAAGCACCAGCACTGGAGCGCGTTACCAAAAAACGAACTGCTGGCGAAGGATGGCATACCTGGTTAGAGCGACGCCCAGTACAATTAACCATTTTGGCAACTGTGGCTATCTTAATAGGTGGTATTGTTCAAATAGTACCAACAATTATGGTAAAATCGAACATCCCAACCATAGCGAGCGTAAAACCCTATACGCCTTTAGAATTGGAAGGACGAGATATTTACATCCGCGAAGGTTGCGTAGGCTGCCATTCTCAAATGATTCGCCCCTTTAGAAGTGAAGTAGAGCGTTATGGCGAATACTCAAAAGCAGGCGAATACGTTTACGACCATCCATTCCTTTGGGGAAGCAAGCGTACCGGTCCGGATTTACACAGGGTTGGAGGCAAATACAACGACAATTGGCACTTTAACCACATGTACGATCCACAGGCCATGAACGATAAATCGATCATGCCACGTTATCCATGGATAATTAAGAATGAATTGGACAAATCGAATACAGAGGCTAAAATGAAAGTTATGGTAACCCTAGGTGTTCCATATACCGATGAGGAAATTACCAATGCCCAGGCCAATATGCTGGCTCAAGGAACAAAAATTGAGCAAAGCCTTTATACCGATCCAGATTTCGTGAATTCGTATGAAGCAGACAAAAAATATGCTGCCGAAAACGGTGAACCATTCGTTGAAATGAAAAATCGTGAAATCGTAGCTTTAATAGCCTATTTACAACGCCTAGGCACCGATATTAAAGTTGAAAAAGCAACAAATTAACCACTAAACCTAATAACATGCTAAAATTTGTAAAAGGCTATATGGATAGTATAGATGGAATAGAAATTTTTCCCATCATCTCCTTGCTTATATTCTTTACCTTTTTTGTGGGTCTTTTTTACTGGGTATTTACCGCTAAAAAAGAGTATATAAAAGACGTTAGCAATCTTCCATTAGACAACCAAAACGACCAAATATTATGAGAAATTTAATTCCATCTTGGGTACGGGTGCCCATTGTATTCTTTATCATTTTCGGAGTTGTAGAATATGTTATCGATTCTGGCTCGAAACCGGCATTTATTGTATATCCTGCCGTAATGCTATTTCTCTTCCTCGTACTTTTAATCTTAATCGCTATTGAAGCCATTGTAAGCGCACTTGAAAACGTGATGCTCCATAAGTTAGATGATGAAGCAAAAGCACGCTTTCTGGCCGAAAAAGAGAAATCGTTCAATTTTAATTGGATAAAAAACCTATACAATAAACTTGTGGGCGAAAACAAGCCCATTGAATCGGAAGGCGAAATTGTGCTAGACCATAATTACGATGGCATTAAAGAACTTGACAACAACCTGCCGCCTTGGTGGATTTGGGGCTTTTATGCATCCATAGTTTTTGCAGCAGTTTATCTTTTAAGATACCATGTTTTTAATGGCCCTACACAGATTAATGAACTCGAAACAGAGATTGCTGAAGCTAGAACTGCCGTTGAAGCCTACAAAAAAACGGCCAAAGATTTGGTTGACATAAACACCGTATCCTTACTTACCGATGCAGCCGACATTAATGCCGGTAAAGCAACTTTTGAAGCCAACTGTGTGGCATGCCACATGGCCGATGGCGGTGGTGGTATAGGCCCTAACCTAACCGATGACCATTGGATTTTAGGTGGCGGTATTAAAAATGTGTTCCATACCATTTCAGAAGGTGGCCGTTCCGGAAAAGGGATGATCGCTTGGAAAGCCCAATTGAAACCATTGGAAATGGCCCAAGTGGCAAGCTATGTGTTAACAAAATTACAGGGTACCACGCCTGCCAACCCCAAAGAAGCCGAAGGCGAGGTTTGGGTAGATGAAAACGCAGCACCTGCTGAAACAAATACCGCTCAAGTTGACACTTTGGCAACCAATGTAAACTAACACGAGTTTAAGAGCCAAGAATTATTATAACAAGAGTAGAATAGACCAATTCTTGGCTCTCTTTTAAATAGAAATAAAAAATGGAAACCCCAGATAACGAATCATTTAGAGACTCCATAGGTACCGTAACGCAAGAAGGAAAACGCGCTTGGGTTTTTCCAAAAAAACCTAGTGGAAAATTCTACAAATACCGAAAATGGGTTAGTTACTTTTTATTGGCATTTTTCTTGTTGGCGCCTTTTGTGAAAATAAACGGCAATCAGTTTTTAATGTTCAATGTGCTTCAACGCCGTTTTAACATCTTCGGTTTTCCGTTTTGGCCACAAGATTTTTACCTATTTGTAATTTCCATGCTTATCGGGGTGGTTTTCATCACGTTATTTACTGTTGCTTTTGGTAGGATTTTTTGTGGATGGATTTGCCCCCAAACCATTTTTATGGAAATGGTTTTTAGGCGCATTGAATATTGGATTGAAGGCGACCGGGGCAAACAAATAAAACTGGCAAAACAACCTTGGAACGCTGAAAAAATAAGAAAAAAAGGATTGAAGTTCGCTATTTTCCTATTGATTTCATTCCTTATTTCCAATATATTTCTAGCTTATTTAATAGGAAGCGACAAACTTATCCAGTACATTTTGGATGGGCCTTTTAGCCATTTAAGCACCTTGTTTTCGTTACTTATTTTTACGGCCGTTTTTTATTTTGTATTTGCTTGGTTTAGGGAACAGGTTTGTATTATTGCCTGTCCTTACGGCCGTTTGCAAGGTGTACTTTTAGACACCAAATCGATTGTGGTTGCGTACGACCATAAACGGGGCGAACGCGATAACGGCAGAAAAAAATGGCGAAAAAATGAGGACAGACAAGCGTTGGGCTTTGGCGATTGTATTGATTGTTTTCAATGCGTACATGTTTGCCCAACGGGTATCGACATAAGAAACGGCACCCAATTGGAATGTGTAAACTGTACCGCATGCATTGATGAATGTGACAGTATTATGGAAAGCGTTAACCTACCAAAAGGATTGATACGTTACGCCAGCGAAGACAATATTGAAAAGAAAGAACCTTTTAAGCTTACAGCCAGAATGAAAGGTTATATAGCGGTACTTACCATTTTAATTGGTTTATTAACGGGCATGCTATTTTTAAGGAATGATGTTGAAGCCACCGTTTTAAAACTGCCCGGGCAGTTATTTGAACACAAGGCAAATAATATAATTAGCAATGTTTACACCTACAAACTGGTAAACAAAACAACCAACAATATTGAAAACGTAAGCATAAAACTGCTTTCGCATAAAGGCACTTTAAAATTGGCCTCGTCCAATAATAATTTTGTGGTGCCTAGTCGTGGCATCGCTCAAGGCACCTTGTTTGTTGAGATTAACAATGCCGCTTTAAGTGGCGACCGAAATAAGATAAAAATTGGTATTTATGCCAATGGTGAACTGATTGAAACCACTACGGCCAACTTTTTAGGGCCACGAAGTTATAGATAAATTGCAACTCTTTTTGGCCTTAAAACCCTGAAAGCGTTACGATTTGCAACGATTGAAACAGTTAAAAATGTGCTACCTTATGGGTTTAAAATGGCCCTGGCTAACAGGTGCATTAGGGATTGAGGCATTGTTGGAGCTACTTGAAAAGAGCGACTGCCGAAAGCCCGACCCGAAGGAACGAGGGGAATGCCATTGTAAAGTTAGAAGTTAGAAGTTAGAAGTACAAAGTTGGAATTGGCCGTTTCTTGAAAATTAGCCCTCGGGGTTTGAAAACAAGTAGTAACTAAAAACAGGTTCCTGCCTACGCAGGAATGAACGATATGAAAATTAATTGGGGTACTGGAATTGTAATTGCATTTATTGGGTTTATTAGCTTTATACTTTACTTTGTTATTAGTATGAATTTTAACGCAAAGTACGACCATGATTTGGTGACCGAAGATTATTATGCTGAGGAGTTGACCTATCAAGATGATATTGATAAACTTGACAATGCTGAAAAACTTGATGAAAATATTACTTATAAAAAAACCGACGAAGGCTTGTTGATTAGCTTTCCGAAAGCCCTAGATATTACTAAAATTACCGGAAAAGTGTTCCTATATAGACCATCTAACAAACAATTAGATTTTGATACTGCTATTTCATTATCTAAACCTTATTTGCTCATACCTGACAACCGTTTGGTAGATGGTCGTTGGAACATTAAAATAGATTGGCAATATAATGGAATTTCTTATTTATTTAAAGAATCTATAAATTATTAACATGCTTGTAACGGCATTTGTTTTAGGATTGGTGGGCAGCTTGCACTGTGTGGGCATGTGTGGGCCTATTGCTTTTATGCTGCCTGTGGACCGAACAAATGCATACAAAAAAATATCGCAAATTACTGTTTACCAAGCTGGAAGGCTTTTTGCCTATAGCTTAATAGGACTTGTTTTTGGGCTTATTGGCAAGAGCCTTTATATTTTTGGGTTTCAGCAACAGCTATCAATTGCCATTGGTATTTTAATGATTTTATTTGTTGTTGTGCCGTCATCGGTTTTCAATACTTATAATTTTTCCAAACCTATTTATCGGCTTATTTCAAAAGTAAAATCGGCTTTGGGCGCTGCCTTAAAGAAAAAAACGGCCGATACGTTTTTAACCATTGGTTTTCTTAACGGGTTTTTGCCTTGCGGATTGGTATATATGGCATTGTTTGGCGCCATTGCGAGCGGCAACGCTTTAGAGGGCAGTTTGTACATGGCAACATTTGGTTTGGGCACCGTACCTTTAATGACCACCGCAATTTATTTTAGCCATTTTTTAAAAGGTGCAGCCAGACAACGCATCCAAAAAATAATTCCTGTATTTGTGGTTATTATTGGCATCATTTTTATATTTCGTGGGTTGGGATTGGGCATTCCTTACCTCTCGCCCGCCCCTGTGAACGAGCTGGTTACCGGAGCTATGGAATGTCATTGATTTGAATACACCACTTTAAACCTAACGTGGCCGCTTTGTTTATAATCTGAAAATTTCGTTTAGTAGCAACCACTTTTCACCTTTTTTTGCGATTGGCACTTTTTGTTGGTATTTCCACATAAGCGTTTCCCATGCCTGAACTTTAGGGTTGCTGGCATCTAATTGGGATTTCGCTTCAAAAGAAAACGAATCATCAACTTCCATTATCATGAACAGCCTGTTGCCTTTGTTATAGATTTCCATATTAATTATTCCAGAGGTTTTAATACTTTCCAAAACCTCGGGCCATACTTTTTTATGATGCTCTATATATTCTGCAATTAAACTTGGGTCGTCTTTTAAATCGCAGAAAAGGCAATAACGCTTCGTTTTCATTTTCAATACAACTACGAATTAATAACTCTTTTAACCCTATAAGCATAAAACCCATAAAAAGCTACGAACAATAAACAAATAAGTGGCAGTATAAATGAAAAATGAATTTCAGTAATACCACCTGTTACTATATCTCCAAAAACTTCGGTTCCATTAACGGTATCACCAAAATCCATGATAGCTGCTTGAATTTTTGGTAAAAAAGCACCTCCAACAATGGCCATTATTAGTCCGGAAGATGCCAATTTTGCCTCCTCGCCCATATCCTTTAGGGCAATACCGTAAATTGTAGGAAACATAATGGACATGAACACCGAGACCAAAACCAAACAAATTAAGCTTAATATGCCTGTGGTTAAAATAACACCTAAGCACAACAATGAACCCGCAAGCGCAAAAACCGTTAACATTTTTACAGGATTAATTTTACGCATAAGTGCAGTACCTATAAATCTGGTTGAAACAAAAAGTAACATGGCAGAAATATTCCAATAGGTACCATCAATTTTATGGTCAACCGGTAAACCTTGATTTAGGTATTCAACCAACTGAAAAATAGCAGTCCAACACATGATTTGTGCGCCAACATAAAACATTTGGGCCAAAACACCCAAAATATATAATTTATTTTTAAATATAAGGGACAACGATTGTTTAATTGAAAGGTGTTTACCCAAGTACATGGCGGGAATTTTTGTTTTCCATATTATTAAAAAAACCAGCAAAACAAAAAGGCCTACCCCTATGTACGGTGTACTGATAACATCCAAATCGTGGGCTTTAATTTTTGCTGCCTTTTCGGTTCCTAAGGCAACAATTTCAGAACTATTGGAATAATCAACGGACAGCAACCTATCTAAAACCATAAACTTGGCAATCATCATTCCTGTAAGCGACCCTAAGGGGTTAAAGGATTGTGCCAAGTTTAAACGTTGCGTTGCGGTAGAAGGATCACCCATTGAAAGTATTAAGGGGTTTGAGGTGGTTTCCAGAAAACCAAGTCCGCAGGTAATAACAAAAAGCGATATTAAAAAATAGTCATACCTACCCTGTAAGGCAGCGGGATAAAATAAAATAGCCCCAACGGCATACAGCGCAAGCCCAAATAGAATACCAGATTTATAACTAAATTTTCTAATAAAAAGTGCCGCTGGAACAGCCATGACACCATAACCAAAATAAAAAGCAAACTGCACGTTGTAAGCCTCTTGATTGGATAGTACCATTACTTTTTTAAATGCGGCCACCATAGGATTTGTTAAATCGTTTGCAAAGCCCCATAAGGCAAAAATTGAAGTAGTAGCGATAAACGGTATCAGTAATGCTTTAGGAACAACGGGGGTTTTTATTGTTTTATTCATTGATGGTTTCGTTAGGTGTTTCAATTATTCGGTTAAAAGAGCGCGGTCTAGGTGCACATAGCCACCATCTATAAATATATATTGCCCTGTGGTGTGCGATGCCCTATCGGAAATGGTAAACAAACAGGCATCGGCAATTTCTTGGGGCGTTGTCATTCTATTTTCCAAAGGAATTTTTTTAACAATTGATTTTAGTTTTTCTTCGCCGTTTTCCAAGGTTTTAATCCATGTATCATAAGCTGGCGTCCAACTTTCTGCAATTATTAAAGCGTTTACACGGATGCCTTCTTTAATTAAATCGACAGCCCACTCCCTGGTTAAACCTAAAACGCCTCCTTTAGAAGCAGCATAACCTGACGTTCCGCCTTGCCCTGTCATACCCACTTTTGAGCCAATATTTAATAGGTTTCCTTTTGATTTTTTGAGGTAAGGCAAGCAATATTTTGTGGTAGCGAAGTAACTGATTAAATTAAGTTTTAACGACTGCACAAAGTCATCAACAGATGCCTCCAGCCCTACACCATCATTAACACCAACGTTATTAATTAAAGCATCAATACGTCCATATTTATCTGCAATTACTTTAACTGCTGCTTCAATTTGCTCTGGTTTGGTAACATCGGTTTTCACGAAAAGGGCGTCAACACCTTTGGTTTGTAGTTCTTTTTCATAAGCAAACCCGCGGTCGTTACGGCAAATAATGACTGGTATGGCGCCTTCATTCGCTAAGGCTTGCACAATGGTTTCACCTATACTACCTTTTATACCCGCAGCACCCGTAACTACGACTACTTTATCTTTTAAATGTAAATCCATATTATAGATTATAAAATTTTATAGCGTTTGCCCCCATGATATTTTGTTGCTCATGGGCGCTTAATTTTGAAATGAAATGGCCTACCAATCCTTTTACTTTTGAATAATTTCCTGCCACCAAACACACAGGCCAATCAGAACCAAATAGTAAACGATTGACACCGAAAGCTTCTAAAACCAAATCCATATATGGGTGGATTTGTTCGGGTTTCCAATGGTTATAATCGGCTTCGGTTATCATGCCGGAAAGTTTACAAAACACGTTTTCTTGCTTTGCTATTTCCTGCATTAAAACCGCCCAACCATCATAAAAACCATCTTTTATATACGGTTTTGCAATGTGGTCGATGATGAATTTCTGATTTGGAAAACGTTTTACAAATTCTAAAGTCGACCCCAATTGATGCGGAAAAATTAAAATATCGTAAGTATAATTATGTTTTTCAAGCAATGAAACGCCTCTTAAAAAATTGGGGCGAAGCAAAAAGTTGTGGTCTGCTTCCGCTTGAACCACATGCCTAAAGCCTTTCAGTTTTTTTTGATGCCTGTAAACTTCCAACTTAGCGTCAATGGTATCGTTTCTCAAATCAATCCAACCCACAACACCTTTAATAAAATTGTATTCTGAAGCCAACTTCAACAGGAAATCGGTTTCTGCCGGGTTTTGGTCTGCTTCAACAGCTACACAACCATCAACACCGTTTTCTTGATATACTTTTGCTAAATCATTGGGCATAAAATCCTTTCGGATAACTGCCATAGCATCATCTATCCAAGCGTGTTTTACAGGATGGTATTGCCAAAAATGTTGATGACTATCTATAATCATGTCCCCGAGTAAGCTACTACGTTTTGTTTTGAAACCCCTAAACCTTCAATACCCAGTTCCATCACATCGCCCGGTTTTAAATATACGGGCGGCTTTAGGCCCAAACCAACGCCAAACGGTGTTCCTGTGGAAATGACATCGCCCGGAAGCAGCGTCATAAACTGGCTGATATAGCTAATGGCTTCTTCAATGTTAAAAATAAAATCGGAGGTAGAACTGTTTTGCATCATTTCACCATTTAATTTCAACCACAAGTCTAAATTATTTGGGTTTTTAACCTCATCTTTCGTGGCCAAAAATGGGCCTAGGGGCGCAAACGTATCGCATCCTTTACCTTTACACCATTGACCTTCTCTTTCAATTTGAAAAGCACGTTCGCTCACATCGTTATGCAACACATACCCAGCAATGTGATTATATACTTCTTCTTTAGAAATGTACGATGCTTTTTTGCCCATAACAACGGCCAGTTCCACTTCCCAGTCGGTTTTTGTACTTCCTTTTGGAATAATAACATCATCATTAGGCCCTACAATGGCCGTGGTTGATTTAAAAAACAGTACAGGTTCACTGGGCACTTTCATACCTGCTTCGGCAGCATGTTTTGCATAGTTTAAACCGATGCAAACTAATTTTGAAGGACGACAAATGGGGGAACCCAACCTCGTTTCTTCAGAAACTTGAGCGCATTTTGACTCGTTTATTTTTAACCACTTTTCAAGCCTTTCAATGCCATCAGTTTCAAAAAATTGTTCGGTATAATCTTCTCCAAAAGTTGATACATCTATTCTATTTCCGTTAGGCAATTGAACTCCTGGTTTTTCTTTTCCAGCTTCGCCAAATCTTATAAGTTTCATTTTATGTTTATTTGTTGAATTGTTTATCCGTTTAGTTTTATAAAACCGCCATCTATTGGGAAATCGGTTCCTGTGATGAACGATGCTTCATCAGAGCATAAATACAATGCCAAATCTGCTACTTCTTGTGGCTTGCCCATGCGACCAATGGGTTGGGTTTTTGATAGTTTTTCAAACATTTCTGCTTCTTTTCCGGGGTAATTGTTCTTTAAAAATCCATCAACAAAAGGGGTGTGAATACGTGCGGGCGACATGCAATTGCATCGAATGCCGTAGTTTATGTAATCTTTTGCTACCGAATAGGTCATGGTTAGGGTCGCGCCCTTTGACATGGAATACGCAAACCTATCATTTAGCCCTACCGATGATGCGATGGATGCCATATTTAAAATAACCCCTCCATTTTTCTTCATGTGCGGAATGGTTGCAAAAATGCAGTTATAAACACCTTTTACGTTCACGCTGTAAACGCGGTCTAAATCTGCTTCGGGCGTATTTTCAACATTGCCAATATGGGCAATACCTGCGTTGTTTATCAAAATATTGATGCTGCCTTTTTTTGAGATGTTATGAATAACTTTAACAACATCTTCTTGATTTGCCACGTTACATTGGTGTACCTCCGCTAAACCCCCATTGCTTTCAATTTCATTTTTTGTGATTTTTGCATTATCGCTATCCATTTCTAAAATGTGAACATAAGCACCTTGTTCCGCGAAGGTTTTTGAGATGGCCTTACCTATACCGCTTCCTCCACCCGTAACGATTGCTATTTTATTTTTAAGACTAAATTTCATTTTTTTATATGTGTTTTTAAATAAAATATGCCCTATAAACTTTAAATTACAGTAAAATTAACCATCGCTTTAATGACTTTGTTTTTGGGGTCGAGCCAAGAGTTAAAATTCTCAATCATTTCGGTAAAATTTACTTGATGCGTTACAAAGGCTTTTGTTGGAAATTTATTTAGGTTTTGAATTACAAAATCAAAATCTTCCAGGGTGGCATTCCTGCTGCACATAATGGTTGATTCTTTGGCATGAATAGCCGGATGGCTAAATACCAACTCACCTTTAGACAAACCCACCAAAACATAGCGTCCGCCATGCGACATATAATTTATGCCATTTTCAAGGGCTCTTTTATTGCCAGTACAGTCGAAAACAGCGGTTGCTAAATCGCCATTTGTAATTTTGGAAACCTCTTCAACAGCGGTTTCAGATACTTTTATAACATGCCTTACGCCTATTTCATTTTTAACGAACTCCAATCGTGCCTCATCAACATCTAAAGCAATGACTTCAGCGCCTTTAATTTGGGCTAATTTCATCAAACCTATACCAATAGGGCCACAACCAATAACTACAATGGTTTCTCCGGCAAGCACATTTGCGCGCCTAATAGCATGTGCGCCAATGGCTAAAGGCTCTACAATGGCCATTTCTTCATAGGAAAGTTCTTTAGCAGGGATTAACAAGTCGGTTCTTACTGAAAATTGTTCTTGCATACCGCCATCGGCATGTACACCCAACACCCTAATATTGCTACAACAGTTTGTTTTTCCTTGTGAGCACGCCAAACAGGCACCACAGCTTACATAAGGCATCACAATAACGTTATCTCCCACTTTTAATTTTTGTTCATTTTCACCAATATCCAATATTTCGGCAGCCAATTCGTGCCCTAGAATTCTTGGATATGAAAAAAATGCCTGATTCCCGGAATAGGCATGTAAATCGGTGCCGCAAATACCCACGCGGTGTATTTTTAACAGTGCTTGATTATCTTGATTTTTAGGAATGTCCTTTTCCTTTAATGTGAATTTGTTTGGTTCTTCACAAACAATATACTTCATATTTAATAAGTTAACTTTATTCTTCCGTTTCAATTTGAAGTGAAGCCGATGAAACGCCCCCTTCTGCTGAAACCTTTAATTTTATGTCCTCATTCTTTTTGTTCGATTGGATGATAACCAAACATTTTCCGTTAAAGGCGTTTATTTTTGAAGCTTTAAACGATGACAAATTTGCTTGGTAGCCATTATCGACCCCAACTATTTTTCCGCCACCCGATACTTCAAAATGAACTAAATTGTTGGCTTTGGGAACAAAATTTCCTTTTTCATCCAAAATGTTGATGGTTACATATACCAAATCGTACCCATCACTTTTTATAATGTCCCTATTTGAAACCAATGCTATTTTTGATGGTTCGCCGGCAGTATGGATTTCTTTTTCCAAAACCACTTTGCCATTTTTTCTTGAAACCGCTTTTAAGGTTCCTGGTTGGAAATTAACCTGCCAACACACGTGCAAATCATCAGCTTGTTTCGATTTAGCGCCTAAAGATTCGCCATTTAAAAACAGTTCAACCTCATCGGCATTGTTGTAATAGGCCCAAATATCGACTTCTTTTCCTTCTTCCCAATTCCAATGTGGGAACACGTGCAAAACAGGTTTGGTAGTCCATTCACTTTGGTACATATAATACACGTCTTTGGGGAAACCTGCCAAATCGACCACCCCAAAGTAGGAACTTCTTGCAGGATAGGGGTATGGAATGGGTTCGCCCAAATAATCGAAACCGGTCCAGATAAACAATCCGGAGATAAAATCTTGCTTCTTAACGGTTTTCCAGGTTTCCTCATGGGTTGCGCCCCAATAAGCAGACACGTTATCATAGGCTGAAGCGGTAAAATCGGCATTGCCATCAAAGGGCTCGTTATGTGCCGGCGGCCATCTTCTTATGCTATCCGAAGGCATATCGTATTGCCCCCGTGTTGCCAAAGCCGACACACTTTCAGAAGCTATGATTTTTTGGTTGGGAAACCATTTTGGGAAATTTTCATAATCGGTATGTTTGTAATTGAAGCCCAAAAGATCTAGTGCACCCGATTTATAGATGAAATTTTTATCGGGATTATTTTCGGTCAACGCACAGGTTACGGGTCGTGTTGCATCTAATGCTTTAACGATAGCGACCAATTCTTTAGCGATGATGGTGCCCGTAAAATCGAATTGCTCGCGAATTTCATTGCCAATACTCCACATCATCACCGAAGGATGGTTTCTATCGCGTTTAATGAAATCTTCCAAATCTTGCTTATGCCATTTATCCCAATCGAGGTTATAATCGGCTTTTACTTTTTTCTTTTTCCAAACATCAAACGCTTCATTTTGAACTATAAAACCCATTTCATCACACAGTTGCAATAGTTCTTTTGAAGGCGGATTGTGCGCTGTTCTTATAGCATTCACGCCCATTTCCTTCATTATTTGTAGTTTTCTACGGATGGCATGCACGTTGGCAACAGCCCCCAAAGCGCCATTATCGTGGTGCAAACAAACCCCTAAAATTTTGGTGGCTTTGCCATTTAATGAAAAGCCTTTTTGGGCATCAAAGCTAAAATACCGGATGCCTAGTGGTGTTTCGTAATTGTCAACCAACTCGGAATCTTCATAAATTTTGGTAACCACTTTATACAGATAAGGATTTTCTAAGCTCCAAAGGGTTGGGTTTTCAATTTCAAGCTGTACCGATTTGGTAAACGCTATTTTGGGAAACAGTTTTTCAAGGGATGCATTTCGGCCCACTTCGTTATCATCCGCATCGAAAATGGCGGTAACCAATTTGAACTTTTTTATCAATCGGGAATCGTTCTGGATGGTAACTTCGTAATTAATGGTTGCTTTTTTATTTGATACCTTGGGTGTTGTAACAAACGTTCCCCAATGCGATACATGTAATTTTTCAACAGCTACCAACCGTACATTCCTGTAAATGCCAGAGCCCGTGTACCACCGTGAGTTTGGCTGTTCGGAATTATCGACCTTTACCGCAATGATATTTTTTTGTTCGCCGTAATTTAAGTGGTCGGTTAAATTGTACATAAACGAACTATAGCCATAAGGCCGCTTTCCTAAATATTTGCCGTTTATCCATACTTCGCTGTTTCGGTAAACCCCGTCGAACTCAATTGCAACCGATTTATCAACCCACGCCTCGGGAACGGTAAAGGTTTTGCGGTACCAACCTATGCCTGTGGGCAGTGCGCCACCTTCGGGTCTTGCTGGATTTTCTTCGCTAAATTCGCCTTCAATACTCCAATCGTGGGGTAAATGCAGCGTTCGCCAATCGGAATCTTTAAAGTCATCTTTTATGGCTTCGGGGTGGTTACCCAATTTAAAGTGCCAATCGAAATTAAAATCCTCAACAATTCGCACATCCTTTTCCTCTGGTAAACATGCGGTAAACAAACATAGTACAGTGCCTAGTAAAACAAATTGTTTTAATAATACTTTTTTCATTTTTAAAATATTACTGAAATTCAAACGATTCTAATCGCAATCCCTTCATTTGGTGTGATTCTAATGTTATTTTATATGTTCCCGCATTGATATAGCCCCCTGTTGTTGTATTTAGGATGCGCCATTTTTCATGGGCCATTGGAAATTCTATTTCATCATTTTTGAGCAAGGTTCCATTGGCGTCTTCAATCGTTAGCCGCACCTTAATTGGGGCCGTATGCAGGTTCATAAACCGGTAGCGCATCAAATAAATATTGGCAACGCCCGGATTTACCGTAAATGTAATACTGTTTTTTGTATTTTCGGTAAATTCTATGTAATCACTGCTCTTAAAAAAGGCTTTTTTTATTCCAGTTCCTGTTGTTTTGGCTATTTCTGCTTCCAATTTTAGAACGGTTCGTTCCTCTTGTTCTTCCCCCATAACATAAACTGGCACAACAACTATTGAAAACATATTTTTGTTCTCTTGATGGCCTTGAGGACCAAACGTTACTTTTTCACCTTTTTTTACTTGTTTTTTTAGCAGTTGGAATTGATTTCCTTTTGAATTTTGAATCGTATCGGGAAGTTTCTCAAAACCGATAAGCCAAGGCCATGTTTCGTTAATTTTTGAATCTAAAATAACATAAACCGTGGCGTTTTCTTTTGAAATGAACGATCCTGACACATCGGTTTTAGCCGAATTTGAAAACCGAATATAATCGGCCCCAAAAAGTTCTGAAGGCAATTTGTTGAATTGCACGTTGGCATTTAGATACTGTTTGCTGTTGGTATCCAACCACGAGCCCAATTCAAATGCAACAGTTGCAGAAACATCCAAGATATTTTTTGGCGATGGTTTAACTGGTTTTACAGTTTTATCTTTTGTTGCTATGGCAATGGCCGAAATGATAGCTTGACCTGACGCCACATTTGGAAAAGAAATTTTCAGTTTCCCGTTTTCACTTTTGGCGTGGACCACTTTTTTTAATGCGGTATCGTGTCCAACCTCGCTCCAAATATCCAAATCCTTTAAAACAACTTTTCCATTTATTGCCACGTCAAACAAACGCCAATTTTTGCAATCCATTCCGCCTCCTGTTCCGTACCAAGGTTCCGTAAAATAGAGTTCTACTTGATAGTCGCCATCGGGAACAGGAAATTCGTAACTTAATGTATCGGTGCCATATCTAAAATTTTGAAATAAATTCCAATCTTTAGTGCCTACAATCGGGTCATTTGTAGAGCGTTGACTGGCATAAAAAGCTGGTAAATTATCGAAATTATCAGTCCATGATAAAGAGCCCCAAGTATGGTCATCCGTTTTATGAACATCGGCTAACCACGTATTGCCATAGGTGTCTTTATAATCATCGCCGCCACTATTAACGCGGTATAGATAATTAAGGTAGGATGCCGGTTTTAAAATATCGTTTGATTTGGAAACCAAACCATCAAAATGGGGGGCTTTTGGTAAGTTGTTCAAAACGATATAATCCTTTGCCACCGCTTCACCATTTACATAACCAATGGCGTACAGAACATTATATTTTATATCAACATTGTTCCATTGAAAATGCTTTCCTAATCCAGGGTTTTTAAGTTTTCCTAAGGATTCATGATTCACATCATTAAACAATTCCACCGCGTCGCAGTTTGAATACACGTCAATACCACTTTTAATTCCAGCATTTACCCAACGATTTGCCCACGAATGCGATACAATATAAACCATCGGATTTTTTTCCTTAGAAACATAATTGGCGCGATACATATAAAACGCATCCAGAGGTTCGCCCCAAATGGTGAAAATGCCCTTGTAATTTACCGGCCCAACCTTATCAATATCCCGAAAACCTTCACCATTTTGGGTACGCCCAGGATTTTCATGGGAATACAACAACCAATGGTACTGCCCAACGATTTTATCGCTTACGGATTCTGCCTCACGGACTTTTATTTCCATCAACTGTGAAAAGCGGTTTTCACTCAGTTCGCCTTTTTGGTTGAATGCGCCTTCGGAATGCAAATCGGCCGTTCTCCAAGCACCATATTCACCGTTTAAAAGTTGTTCGGTTAATTCTTCACCGTAATTAAAGGGGTTGCCACCGTAAGTCCCTGACCAGTTTTGAACCACGTTCCAATCCGTGCCCTCACCGCCATTACAAGTGGTAACGATGCGTTGTTTGGCCGAGGTTGGGTCCAATTCCCGAATGATTTGAGTACATGCTTCCGCAAATTCCTTTGGGATGGTGCTTTCGTTTTGCAAACCCCACATCACCACGGATGGATTGTTCCGTCGTTCTTTAATCCAGTCCTTCAACAAGGTTTTAAAATTTTCTTTAAATTCTGGTGTATCGTACCAAATATGTGCCGAAAACTGGCTCCAGAACAAAATGCCTGCTTCATCTAAAAGTTCTTGGTATTTTAAATTATGGGGTTGGTGCCCTTCGCGAAACGCATTATAACCAGCCGCTTTAACTTGCTCTATCCTTGTTTTTATTTCGGTATCGGAAAAGGAATGGCTCTTTCCTATTAAATGTTCGTATTCGCAAGTGCCGTTTATAAAAACAGGTTCATCATTTAAAAAGAAGCGATTATCATCGCCTTCCCTAGTTACTGGCCAGCTTACCCAACGGATGCCATAAGGTGTGGTTAAGGCATCCATCAAGGTTCCGTTTTCATATATTTTTGTAGAAAGCTGATATAAATACGGATTATCGGGTGACCATAATTTAGGATTTAAAATTTCGGGTAGGGTTTGCTTTATTTCTTTTGAACTTGACACGTTTTTTACTTCATTTTTAACTGAAGCCACTTCATTCCCATCTTCATCTAAAAGTGCATTGACAACCGTGATATTTTTTGATGAATGACCATAGTTCTTAAGTTCCGTGGAAACATGCAGAAGGGCTTTTGCTTTTGAAGTTGTATCGTCGTTCCAAATATGGACACCGAAAGGTTCAATCCTAACCTTATTGGTAATGACCAATGAAACGGGCCTAAAAATGCCCATAGGTTGCGAGCCTTCGGAAAAACCCCATTCCCCCGAACAGCCACCGCAAACCCAAGGCAAATCGGCTATAAAAGCAGGATGTGCCGCTTTTACAACAATGCTGTTTTCTTTTTCAAAACTAACAGCATCTGTAATATCCAATGTAAATGTGATGCGTCCACCTTTGTGTTCGCCAACCTTTTTTCCATTTACCCAAACGGTGGCATACGAACCAACGCCTTCAAAAAACAAAAAATGTTGTTTGCCTTTATTTGAGCTATCTAATTTCAATGTTTTTTGGTACCAGGCCGTGCCATGCAAATTACCATGCGGCATACGGCGATAGCCATAATATTGATCCCAGTTGTGCGGTACGGAGACGTGCTTCCAATGGGCATCTGTTTTTAGGTTATTCACAAAATCGCTTTCAGTTTCCTTTAAACTATCCAATACAATGGTTTTCCAATCTGGATTTAAGGATATTGTTTTGCGCACATCACGCCCCTGGCCTTCACTTTTGCATGAAAATAAGGCGATAAAAACTAAAACGGTTATGTAATGTATATACTTCATATTAATAGAAAAGCCAATCGACGGCATCCTTTTCATCATCCCCAATCAACCCAACATCGCGCGATGTTATGGTTTGGTTGGCATCAATAAACCCAAGAATCAAGACACGGCCTTTTCCCAAAACCAATTCGTTTTCTCCCTTTTCAAATTGATAGGTATGGATGTTAACGCGTGGCAAGGCCTTCAATTTAATGGCGTTTGCCAAAACAACTTCCGCTTCGCCGCGCGCATTTCCTGCGGCATTGGTTTCCAAACTTGGCGGAAACAAAAAGCGTTTTTGGTCGGTATTGAAATAGCCCACCACCAATTTTACCGGTTTGTCATTTTTGAATTTAAGATGCGTTCCTTCCGAATTTTGGGTATCGGCAACAAACGAAATGCCCTTTAAATTTTGCAGTTCTGGTGCTATTTCCAAAATTTCAGATTCTGGAATGCCGTAAACTTGGGTTCCTTTTTTTACATTATAAGTCCCTTTGCTTTCACTTAACAAAGCAACCGCAACTTGCTCCCAAGGTTTTCCTGCCTCTCTTGCAATTTTTCCATCCTTGGAAGCTTTTAAAAGACTGATATTACGTTTAAAATTGGCCAATTCCCGTTCATAATGTGGCAATAACTCTTGCCAGGTTTTATTGTTTCCGTCGTCGCCACCAATGGGGATCCTACGTTGGGCGGTTTGCATGCTATTGGCATACCAATAGGCATCTTTGGTTAAATTAACCAACTCTTGATAATGTTCTAAGCTTTTTTCCAAATGCGGCAGTGCCTTGTCTAAATCCGAAATGTCATTGGAATAACCATAGCGCAACACCAACATGGCGGCTTCTACCTTTTCTGAAAAGAAATTAGCAAAGGCATTATAACAATGCACATCGTTTTTCAATCGCTGAAACTCTGCTTTGTCCTTTGTTACTTTTTCAGCAGCTTTATCAATGGCCTCCGCCGCTAGTTTACCATGTTGCACAATCTCATCAATGATTTGGCGCGGGGTTTCGCCCACATGGGGTTGGTTTTCCCATTCCTTTTTGGCGTAATCCAACAGAATTTCGCCAACAGGCCCGCACGACTCGTAAAACCCGGGATACACACGCCATTTATACGGATTTACCAATTGGCTTTCAAACATGCCCAAGAGCAGGGTTTGTCGGTTCCCTTCGGTTATTCCGAATCTGCGCAAGGTTTTTGGCGCTATTTCACCTGTTTCTTCATAAGCTTTTAAAATTTGATTACCAGCTTCGGCATCAGTTCCGAATTTATCTGACAATTGTTTACCCCAAAACTTCATTTCATCTTGTCTATCCCTTTTATCGTTCCAAGCATAGCGCGCCCAGGCTTTGTACCAAATCCAATCCCGATCCATTTCCAATAGTCGTGGTTCGGTTTTATCGGGTGCATAGGGCCAATCCCAGTAGGAGGTTTGCGGGTACAAATGCAGTGCGTTGGCACCATGTACCTTGTGCATGGCGTTTACGGTTTTTTGGATAAAATCTGGCGAGCCATAACGGAACGGTTCCAAATTTGCCAAAATATGGACGTTTGAAATGTGTATGGAGCCCAAGGCGCTTAACGCTCTGTGCGTTTCTGCCCACGGGCCGCGGGGTTGGTACGTGGTCAAGGATTCGCCGGTGTACTTGCTCATGGTGTATAAATTATTGTACAAAGGCAAGGCTTTTTCCATAACCAAGGGCGCATCGGTGTCGTGCGACCTTAAAATAATGGGCGGTTCCGCCGTTTTTCCCAAGACCTTTAAGCCGTTTTTCACGCCCGGAATGATGGTTTTTGTAAACCATTCCACATCATCATCCACGGTGTTCATGGCTTCGCCCAAAGCAACCAACAAGCCCACGTTTGGGTATTTTTCAATAAAAGCGGTGATTGATTTTTGCGTATAATCGGCAATTACGGGCGTAATGGGCCTAGATCTATCTTGGGTCTTGATGTTATAATGTTCCGCAAAAGGCTTGGAAACGATGATGTTGTAAAACATTTGAATGACCCAAATTCCGCGCTTATCGGCTTCTTCGGTAATGAACTTAAAGATGTCCTCGTTTTTTTTGAAATCTTCTTCGCTCACTTCCAAAGCAAAAGGGTAATCGTCCAGTTTTACCAACGATGCAAATGGGTGGCCGTTCCATAAGTACAAGGAATTGTACCTGTTTTCAACCATCATGTCCAAATACTTTATCCAAAGGTCCCTATCATAAAACCATGGAAAATTTTCGGGGGTATAGGGGTATTCATAAACATCCCTTCCTTCCAAATAAGCTGTTTTTTGGAGGCCGATGCAGGTACCGCGAAGCACCATTTCGGGGCCATCTTCCATATTAATTCCGGAAGGCAACGCGCCACTTTGGTTGATTTGTTCAGCCAACTCCAAAGTGCCATACAAAGCACCCGAAGCATCTGAACCTTCAATGGAAATGGTATTGCCCTTGGTTTTTATCTGAAAACTTTCTTTTTTAGAAGTGTCATTTCCTTCTGAAACTATAATGACCCTATCCTTATTATTTTCGGGGGTTTCTGAAAAAACAGAAACTTTATAACCCTTATCTGTCAATGCTTTTGAAAGTTTTTCAACACCAAACTTGATTCTTGGTGATGCTGAACCTTCAACAATGCTTATGTTCCTTTCATTTGAACATGAAACCAACAGAATTATCAGCAGGAATTTTAGGTACCTCATTATTTACTGGTTTTTGATTCGTTATTTTTAAAAATTTTCTTTAGGTAGGCTACGTTTGCACCGTAATTGCCTACTACATCGCGTACCATGCTGGTGTCCCGGGAACGCTCCACAGTGAGCCAACCTTTCCAGTACATGCCATCCAAGGTTTTTTTGATGGCAGGCAAATTGATAGCTTTGTCGTTTTCCAACCAAGCCCCATCGGTATTTGATGCGTGAATTTGCCCAATATTATCACGCCCCAATATTTTAAGTTCCTTGGAAATATCGCGCCCGTTTTCAATGGCATTGGCAAAATTGAATGAAATTTTAATATTCCTGTTATCAATTTCCTCCAACAATTTCTTTTCCTCGGAAGCCGATAACGAGGTTTCAATGGCTATAATACCGTTTATCTTTTCTACCGCTTTCCCTGCCCAACGCAAACGCTCAACAATAGCGGGCCTTAATTCTGGGTTTTTCACCAAATCGCCTTCTGTTCCCAATGGCAAAAAGGCCACTTCCACATTAAAGGTTTTCATCACTTCAATACAATCGGAAACCATTTTTTTATAGCTTTCGCGTTTTGCAAAAGACTGTGCGTAAAACCCGGACATCGCAATAGCGCTAATACCCACACCCGTTTCAATCATTTTATCCTTAAAAACCCTCACGCTGGCAGTATCTCCATTTACAAACTTACTATCAAACGTTTCCCGATTGCCCAAACCGCCCATATCCATCTCGATGCCATCGGCGCCAATGTCTTTGGCACGTTCAAACGCACCAAGTTTTTGGCGTTTTAAAATCATCCAATCGCAAACGGCCACTTTATAGCGCTCTTGTGTTGGCCCTGGCCAAATGCCATCTATTATAGGGAACGACACCAATTTTGTCGGGTCAATTTTTACATATTTTATTTTTTGCCTGCGCCAAGTGTAAATACAATGCAACATTCCATCGGACCCTTGAATGATGGCTGGATATGAATATTGACTGATTTTTGAATCCTCTAAAACCAAGGACGCCTCCCAATGAATGCCATCTTTTGAAAGCGCAATATTCAATGGGCTTCTATAACCTTTTGTTTCCCCTTCATCTGGCCAAACGTGATTGTAAATCAACACATGTTGCCCATTTTTCATGGTAACCGCGTCGGTACCAGAGCTGTTGTTGGGCATATTCAACAGTTTTAAATCGGACCAGGTTTTACCATCATCGTCGGACCAGGTGCTGAACAAATGCCTGTTTCTGGTTCTGCCAATTTGTTGAAGTTTTCCGTTTTTATGGAACAATATGCTCGGTTGAATGGCATTGATGGAGTCTTTTCCTTTAGGAAGCGTGTCGCCCATTTTCCACGTTTTACCAAAATCGGGGGTGGATTCCATTCGTAAGTTCCAGCCGTGTTCTTCGGTGCTCGATGGCAAAAGCAGCGTGCCATTTTCCAATAGAACGGGTTTATTTTTTATTGGCCCCAAAAAGCCCTCAGGCATTTTTTCTGGTTTTGACCACGTGTCTCCCCCATCGGAGGAACGCATGAGCATGCCCCACCAAGTGGATGGACTGGGCCCTACTTTATAAAACAGCATTAAATCGCCCTTTGGAATTTGGTACAGTACAGGGTTCCAGGTTGGGTATCGCAGGGTATCGTTCTGTACGCCGTTTGCAACCTCAACCCCTTCTGTCCATGCGCCATTTTTGCGTTTGCTTACCCAAATACCAACATCAGGATGCCTTTCGTGCGTACCACCAAACCATGAGGCCACCAAATCGCCGTTGGTCGTTTCTACAATGGTTGCCGCATGGCAAGACGGATAGGGTGGATTTTCATTAACAAACTCCTCTACTACAATGCCCTCTTTCCATGTTTTGTCTGCCAATGCCATTTTCTTTTCTATAACCGGTTTACAACTTCCTAAAAATAAAGCACTTAACAGTATCAGGGTAGTTTGCATTCGTTTCATTTTCATCTCATTATTAATTTAATTCTGAATTATTTTAGTTTACATGGATTGAATAAGTACCCGATTTCAACTCTAAAACAAGCTTGTTTGCCTCTGTTCTATAATTTTTTGAACCCTTATCCAATCGGTCCTTATTGATGCTTACTTTTGAAGGGTTGGTGGTTGGCACATACACCAATGCACTTGTATTTGCAGGAATGGTAATATGCCATTCCAAATGGTTTTTAGACTTTTTCCAATGACTTTTGATAAGTCCGTAAGAAGATTTATACGAAGCATTTACATAACTAAGCCCCGCTTCAAAATCGGGTTTCATAATGATTTGTTTGAAGCCGGGATCCGCCTCACTCGATTTAATGCCTGCCATATTTTCGTAATACCAAACCAATAAATCGCCCAACAACATTACGTGGTTTTGGGAATTCATTTCGGGATCGGCCGTATTGCCGTTCCATAATTCCCAAATGGTAGTGGCGCCGTTTTCAACCATATAGCCCCAGCTAGGGTAGGTTTTGTTTGACGCTAGTTTGAATGCCAAATCCCCTCGCCCATTTTCTGTTAAGGTCCGCATTAAAAACTGTGTGCCAACAACACCGGTACTTATGTGTCCGTTTTTCACAACCTCAACCTCGTGTGTTAAGTTTTTGAATACCTCATTTTTTAAATCGTCTGGCACCATACCAAACGCTAAGGGCAACACATTGGCCGTTACGGTATTATTGGCATAGGTGTTGTTTTTGTTCAAATATTTTTTGTTGAAGGCTGTTTTAATGCGTTTGGATAAATCATCAAAATGTACAATATCGTTTTTGTCGGCACCCATAATGGTTGCAAACTTTTTCATGGTTTGAAGCAGGTGATAATAAAACGCACTCGACAACACTTCGCCATCGGTTAAGCGCGTTGGGTCTTGCGACCGGATAATTTCCAACGATTCCGGTGGCACGCACCAATCGCCGTATTTATCCTTTGCTATCAAATCATTTTTCAAGTAATTCGCTTCCATATAATCCATCCATTTTTTCATGTAGGGATAATGGTTTTTAATCACGCTTTCATCAGCAAATTGCTTGTACAACATATCGGCCACTTTAATGTAGGCCCCTTGCCATGTTACGCCGTCGCCGTAATAACGCCAAAAGGCCGGTGCCACATCGGGAATGCCACCGTCCAAGGTTTGCGAAAACTTAATATCGTCCAGCCATTTTGCGTACAAGGTTTGGTTATCGAACAAGAAACTTTCGCCGTAAGCTCCCGTAGTTCTATCGCCCAACCAAGGTTGACGCTCATTGCGTTGCGGACAATCAATGGGCATGCCCTTATAATTTCCGCGAATGCCCCAATAGGCATTTTTGAAAATTTGGTTCATGGTTGGGTTGGAACAGTCGAACGTTCCCGTGGTTTCCATGTCATCATAAACCACTTTCCCTAAGAAGTTATCCAAGGTTGGTTTTGTTTTAAAACCCGAAATTTCCACGAATCTAAACCCATGATATACAAATTTTGGTTCCCAAATTTCTTCACCTTCGCCTTTTAAAATGTATGTATCGGTAACACGGGCATCACGTAAATTGGCAATATAAAGCGCGCCGTCTGCTTTTAAGGATTCGGCAAATTTCATTGTGATGGTATCGCCCCGATTTCCTTTCACTTTTAGTTGCAACCAGCCCACCATATTCTGGCCCATGTCTAAAATGTAAGTGCCATTTTTGGTTGCAGTTATGGAAATTGGCTTCACCTCACCCATCACCTTCATATTTGGGGTCATTTGCGCTTCCGGAAAGCCGCCCGGTTCTTCAACCCAAGTTAAATTTAACCAATTGCTATCGTCAAAATTATTTGTATTCCAATTCGGTATTTCATTTCTGGCATCATACACTTCACCATCATATTCGTTGTTTGCCCGAATGGGGCCGTTTGGTGTAAACTTCCAAGTTTCATCGGTTTTTATGGTTTCACTTGTGCTATCCTCGTATTCAACATCCAGTTGCAATGCCATTTTAGGAAACCCAAAACTTTTGATTTTATAGGGTTTGTATTCTTGTCGCATGGCAAAAAAACGACCGTTTCCTAAAATAGTACCTAATACATTTTCGCCTTGTTTTAATTGGGAAGTAACGTCAAATACATTGTACTTTACGTTCTTGGTATAATCAGTAGGTACTGGTGCCAAAACCTGATTTCCGATTTTTTCCCCGTTGATGTAGAATTCATACAAACCCATGCCCATTAAATAGACTTTGGCTTTTTTTACGTTCTTTTTTAAATCGATTTGCTTTCTAATATATCTAGCTGATAATTTTGAAAACTGGCTCACACTATCGCCCGGAAACAACTGGTTATAACCAATCCATCGCGTTGATTTCCAATCGGCATAGGTTAAAATACCCATGCTCCAATGTGCGGTATCACTCCATTCGGTTTCGCCTTTATTCGTCCACACTTTTACTTTCCAATAGGCTTCATCCTTACTATCCAATTTTTTTCCTGAATAGGTTATATTTATTGACGCATTGCTTGATACTTTGCCAGAATCCCATAAATCGGCATGGTTATTTTTTAATTTTTCGGCAGAAGAAGCTACCAAAACTTGATATTGGGTTTGCTCCACTTCTGTTTCATTTGTAATGATTTGCCAACTCAATCGTGGCTGCAACACATCAATCCCTAACGGATTTGTGAGCATTTCACATTGAAGATGATGCAACTTTATATCACTTTGAGCCATCGCCGAAAATGAACAAAGCAGCAAAACGACATATTGAAATATTTTCTTCATTTGTATATTTTATTTTGAAATGAGTTTTTCTAATTTTTCAGATGAAGCTATTTCCTTTCCATTCCTGAAAATCTTAAACCCTTTTCCCTTGTTATATTTTTCACCTGTTTTGTCCCAAAGAATGGTAATTATATCGCCATGGTACAACACATTATCCAAACAAAACCAATCCCATTTTTCTTGGGGAACTAAGGGGTTGACCTCTATTTTTTCATCGGCTCTTGGGCGTAAACCTACCAAGCCTGTAATGATTAAATCGTTGAAGGTGGAATGGTTGTAATAGCGACTGCGTTCCCTATCGCCCATAAGCCAGTAGCCCGTGGTTTCATCCAAATACTCGCCAATGTATGGGCGACCACGGTAATATTGCGACTCTACATACAAGTTCATTTGTTTGAAATAATCCTCCTCAGTAACCACCTCTTGGTTGTAATTGTTCAACACATTGGCCATGGCGGTTAAGGTTTGCGAGGTGGCAAAAGGCCAAACGGCACCATCCCATTCGCAGGTGCCTGTGCCGTGGGTTCTAAAACGCGGACTTCTACGTTCGGCAGTTGTTAAGCCAAAAGGCGCCGAAAACCCTTGCTCGTCCGTTACTTGTGCCCAAGCTTTTTCAAAGCCTTTATTTTTTTCTGGAAGATTGAAATACCACGGAATAAAACCAATGGCCTCACGCACATTGGAAGAGGTATCTTTTTCTGTCAACGTTTCAAAAAATTCATCCTTGGCATTCCACAAGCGTGTTTCCACCAAATCTTGAAGTTTTTCAGCTTTATTTTGAAAATAGGCCACCTGCTTTTTATCACCTATGATGGCCGCTATTTTGGATAAGGCTTCGGCATTCCCGAACATATAACTGTTGATGGTGGGCCGTACATTTTGCACATGGCGCCCGCCGCTTAACGATTCTTCCATGCCATCTTTCACATCAATTTGCCAAAACAAGCCGTCGGTTCTACCCCTGTCTTTTTCCCATTGCGCATATTCATCAACCAAATCGGGAAACATATCCAACAGGAATTTTTCATCTTTATTCACCAAATAGCGGTTGTACAGCGCATTGGCCGTCCAACTGCTAAACGTCATGAGCTTTTTCATGCGCTTGCCTTCATTGCCCCTGTACCACAACTTCACGTTTTGCGCGATAAATTCTGGATTGTGCACCCATCTAAATTCATAAATGTGATGCCCCAACGCACAGGAAATCAAATTGTATTTATCGGCATAGGAACGATCGACCAAAAACTCGGTAATGGCATAGCCTTGTGGTGTGTTGGTGATGTGCTTACGCAAACTCCACCAACGGAAATAATAGATTTCCTCAAAATTTTGTTGCGGACATTCAAACAATGGGATATTGGTTTTCATCCAAGCCCAAGCACTATCGTTCGGAATGGCCTTGGCAATGTTTTCATCTTCCATGGAGTTGAAATAATCCACATAATGCTTGAAATTTTCAACTTTTAAAACTGATGCTTTTTTTTGTGCAGTCATAGACGATTTACAGCTGCTAAAACCTATTGCAACAAGGATGATTATTAATTTGATATGTTTAATCTTAAAATTCATTTTGTGTCTAACCTGAAATTATTTGGCATAAAACTTATACGCTGTTCCTGCTTTCATGTTTATATCATACTCATAATATTTTGGAAGCTTAATTTTTTTGATTTTTGCCTGTTCTGAAATAATGGGCTTTTTTACTTCCACATCATAAAACAACGGATTTGGGTTGTTTCCTTTCGCTTTTTTAAGTCCGTTTCCTCTCAAAGGCGTTTCACTTCGTAACCTACAATTACCACTCATTTTGGGTTGAATCTTTACTTCTGAAACTTTATTGTTTTTCCAAATGATGTCAACTTCATAAGCACCCCTGGCCATCAAACCTTTAATTTCGCCATTTTTCCAAACAGATGGTAAAGCAGGCAATACATGAATGGCGCCTTCGTGACTTTGCATCAGCATTTCGGCAATACCGGCGGTACAACCAAAATTGCCATCTATTTGAAACGGTTGGTGGGCATCAAGCATATTCGGATAAGTACCACCTCCTTTTCGCTGATCGGCAGTTACTAAGTGCAACTGGTCCTGCATCAATTTATAAGCATGGTCGCCATTAAGCAATCTAGCCCATAAATTCACTTTCCAGCCCATGGACCACCCGGTAGATTCGTCTCCCCTAAATTTTAAGGAGGTTTTAGCCGCTTGGAATAATTCGGGCGTTTTAAAAGGCGATATTTGATTGCTTGGGAACAAACCGTACAAATGCGATACATGACGGTGATTATCCTCAGGATCGTCCCAATCAATCAACCATTCCTGTAGCTGTCCGTATTTTCCAATGTGCATCGGTGGCATTTTGGAAAGTGCAGCGTTTAATGTTTCCGCGAAAGCCTTATCTTCATTCAAAACCTTAGTTGCTTTCATCACGTTGGTAAACAAATCGAAAACCAACTGGTTATCCATGGTGGTTCCTGCGGTAATGGTTGATTTCCCCTCTTCGCCAGCATGGGTATTTTCGGGCGAGCTTGATGGCACCACAACCAAATAGCCCGAATTTGGGTCTTCAACCATAAAATCCAAAAAGAAGCTTGCGGCGCCCTTCATCAGTGGGAAAATGTCCTTTAGATAATTTTTATCGCCCGTATATAAATAGCGTTCCCACAAATCCTGGCACACCCACGCGCCACCCGTTGGCCACATGCCGGATGCCGCATAATCCACAGGGCCCGTAATGCGCCAAATATCGGTGTTGTGGTGCAGTACCCAACCGTTGGCATTGTACATTGTTTTAGCGGTTTCCTTTCCTGTTTCGGCCACTTCCTTGGCCATTTGGATAAACGGTTCGTGCATTTCGGACAGGTTGGTCAATTCGGCTGGCCAATAGTTCATTTCGGCATTAATGTTCATGGTGTATTTGCTTTCCCAAGGCGGAAACAGCATATCGTTCCAAACACCTTGTAGGTTGGCCGGTTGCCCCCTGGGTTGTGAACTGGATATCAAAAGATAGCGTCCAAACTGGAAATAGAGGGAAGCCAACTGCGGGTCGAATTGGCTGTCGAATTTTTTAATGCGAACATCAGACGTTTCTTTAGAAGCTTCGGTAGTTCCCAAATTTAAAGAAACCCGGTTGAAGAATTTTTGGTAATAAGCGACATGGGATTTTTTTATAGTTTCAAAATCCTTTTCAACTGCTTTATCTAAATAGGCTTTACTTTTAGCAATTTCATCTTCAGTAATATCTTGATAATTTTTGAAATTGGTAGCTATTGATATGTACAAGGTAACCTCATCTGCTTTATCAATACTTACGATTCCGTTACTTACAGAACTAGCGCCTCCTTTATTTTTAGCTTGCAATCTTCCCTGAAACTTAACGCGGCCTTTTTGACCTTCATAAGTGCTTGAAACGCCAGACAAGGCCATTTGATTATTTTCCGTGGAAATGACCGTTTTATCAAAAGGGCTGTTCATAAACACATTGCAGGTGATTTGCCCTGGCTTGTTGGCAGACAACTTGACGGCAACCACTTGGTCTGAAAAAGCGGTAAGTATTTCCCGTGTATAGGTAACGCCATCAACTGTGTACCGTACTTTGGCTGTGGCATTTTCAATATCCAAATCGCGGTAATAATTGGTGTAATTTTGATGCCCCGGAAACGAAAGATAAACGCTGCCAAAGGTTTGGTAGTTCATGCCGTTATTGGTTTGCGACATGATATCTTTAGTGGCTAATTCTTGGGCTTCGGCGTATTTGCCTTCAAAAATCAACTGTCTTACTTTTGGGAGCGCCTCAAAGGCTTTATCGTGCGCATTGTTGTTTGGCGAACCCGACCAAATGGTTTCTTCGTTCAATTGTAAACGCTCAACCGCAGGGTCGCCAAAAACCATGGCACCCAAACGGCCGTTGCCCAATGGCAAGGCTTCATTCCAAATGGAAGCTGGTTTATCGTACCACAGTTTTAACGCGGTTGAAGTTTGGGCAACAACAATCTGACCTCCAAAAATCAGTATTGCCAAATAAAAAAATATGTTCTTTTTAATTTTTAACCTCATCTTTTTTATGGTTTTCTTCTCCAAATAATTCATATAATCTATCGATATTCTTTAAAGCATTTGCAGGTAATTTTTCGCCTTTGTTGCCAAAAACGAACAACTTATCGTAAGGCTCTACGGTACATGTAGATTCATCTATTTCGCCTTTTGCATTCTTCACTTTATCCAAATCCAATCCTAAATATTTTGCCATGAATGGGTACATGGCCTTGCGTTTTGATGCGCCATAATCATGACCTTCTTCTGCGAAATGGGCATTTGCCAACAGCGCTTTTTTATCATAAAACCCATACGTTCTTTGGATAAAAGGCAACTCCAATTCCGGAACAGCAAGTGTCCAATCCTTATCATCGGAAATGATCAATTGTGGTTTTGGTGCGGCCATGGCAGCAATTTCAGCGTTATTGGTGCCGTTGCCGCATAAATGGATGCCGCGACCGCTTTCGCAAGGGCAACCACCCGAAAAATGGGACGATACCATGACAACGGGCACAGAAACCGTAACCCTATCATCCAATGCCGCCAGAAACATGGTGTGCGAACCGCCGCCCGAGCCGCCTGTTACGCCAACACGATTTTTATCGGCGTATTTTAAGGTCAACACATAATCCAGAAGGCGCATGCCGCTTAACACCTGTACCGTAGAAGCGATGCTATGGCGATGTGTTTCTGCGGGAAATTGTAGCTGGGATTCGCCCCAGGCGAACAAATCGAAATTAACAACAATGGCGCCCATTTTGGCCAACATGGCGCTTCGTATTTGTTCGCTCTCCCGATAGCGTCCATCACCAAAATGCCCATTTGGCATGATGATAACCGCCGCTTTTTCCTTTAAGGGATAAGGCTTATAAATAGACCCTGTTGTGTAAACGCCCGGTAGGATTTCCAAGCCTATATTTTCAATACTATAACCTTTGTAAATCCTTTGTTTTGTTAAAATGGGTTTTGAATTTGGTCTTGCCGGTGCCTTACTCAAACCCAAGGAGCTTATCATACAGGCTTTTAAATCGGCTTTTCGGGCTTCCCAACTGTTTTTATCTGCGTATAGATGTGATAAAAAAGACAATTTGGTTGCTGCCTTATCCGTTGAAACTTTATGATGCTCAAATTTCCTGATTTGGTAGGAGCCATCGGGTTGCTTAAAATAGGTTAGTCCAAAAGGCACCAAAACATTGGCCAAGGACACTTCCAAGTTGCCCTGCTCAATGCGCCAATGGGCATAATCCAGTTCCTTATCCTTTAATAAATCCCTATCATCAACGACTTTTATATTGAAAATGGCTTCAATCTTTTTGATGGTTTCAATAACGGGCGCTCTATAATTGGTGTCGGAGGTTTGGGCATATAAAAGCGTTTCAAACGACATTAAAAGCAGTAAAGCAACAATGGATTTTTTAGTGGTCATGTATGCAGTTTTGTTAACATTATAATTTAGATTCTATGGTATAAACCCCCGAACCCAAGGTAAAAAATGGCATTTTATCTTCTTCCTTAAATTTAACTTTTTTAAAGATGTTTCCGTTTATGGTAATCGCATTATTTTTTGGTGCCGGCAATTTGATTGTGGCAGAAGTGTTTGCCGGAATTTCAATTTTTAAAATTAAAACGTCCCCTTTCTTTTCCCACCCTGAAACTATTAACCCATACACCGATTTGTAGCTTGCCTTTACAAAGGTCATATCGCCCACAATTTCCGGTTGAATGAAGAAGTGCTTAAACCCCGGATTTGCTTCATCGGGAACAATGCCCGCCAAACTTCTGTAAAACCATTCCTCAATTTGTCCCATCATAAAATGGTTCCATGAATTTCCTTTTCTGGGGTCCCATTGCTCGGTTAAGGTGGTTAATCCAAATTTAATTTGAAATCCGTAACCCGGTGTATCGTAATGGTCGTTCATTTTATACATGGTGTCGTTTTCATTATTTCTCGCCAACGCTTGAAATAGATAACGGTTTCCTACATCGCCTGTTGTCAAGCGGTAACCCCTGTTTTTTATGTCGGCCAATAAATGGGCCATTACCGCTTCTTTATATTGCGGTTCAACAATATCCATAAACACAGAAACTGCATTGCTAAATTGGCTTCCCGTGCCGTATTGCTTGGTTTCCTTATTGAAAAACTTTTGATTGAAAGCTGTTTTAATGTTGAAAGCCAAGGTTTCGTAAGTTGAAATATCCTCCGTTTTATTTAGATGCTTTGCCGCTTTGGCAAACAAATGTGCTGCGTAGTAATAATGACTTGTTGCAGAAAGGGCAATAGGACTATTTTTTGAATACCCCGCAGCATGCTCGCCATAGTCGTACCAATCGCCCAACCCATAATCAAGGATATAATCTTCAGATTTAGAAGTTAAGTAATCAATATACCTTTTCATAACTGGATAATAATCTTTTATCAAACCATCATCGCCATAATAGTCGTAATACATCCAAGGCAGAATAACGCCTGTAACGCCCCATTCCGGCGAATCGGTAAAATCGCCCCCAAACACCACATATTCGGGCGCAATGTTTGGAATCAAGCCGTTTTCCCGTTGCGCATCGGCCATATTTTGCATGATACTTAGAATGTAGTTTTGCATGTTATAATTATACATCAATCCCGGGCCATTTAGGTGTGCCTCTTCCAACCAGCCTAATTTTTCACGATGCGGGCAATCCGTCAACACCGCTTGAAAATTGCTTTTTATGGCATTATTGATAAGCTCGTGCGCTTTATTGAAAATATCGTTGGAACATTCAAAAGTACCCGCTTCCCCTGCTGAATTATAAATAAAGTTAGAAGTGAGCTCCAAAACCGTTGGGAATTTGCTATCCTTTTCTTCTTTATAATAGATGCTATCTATTTGAATGTATTGATAGCCATAATATGAAAATTTAGGTTGCCAAGTTTCTACACCTTCACCTTTTAAAGTGTATTGAAAATAGTATGGCTTTCCGGAACGGCCTTGGTTAATGCTGCCATCGTTGTTCAAACCTTCGCCAACCCACAATGTAACGGTTTGACCTTTTTTTCCTTTCACTTTTAGCGTTGGAAACCCCGACAGGTTTTGTGCCATATTGAAAACGTAAGTGTTTGGTGAAACCTCATGGACTTCTTTGACTCCATATTGCTTTTGAATGCTTACGGGCGGCGCAGTTTGTGCCTTCAATGCACCCTTTGGCGCTTCTTGAAGCACAACAGGTTTCCAATGCGAAGCATCAAAATTTGAAGTATTCCAACCTATTTGTTCTAAATTGGCGTCATAATCTTCACCACCAAACATGCTATTGTAGGTAATGGGACTTTCGGAATATTTCCAGGTTTCATCGGAATTTACACTCGTTTCAGAACCATCTTCATACCTTACCTTCATTTTAAAAAAGAGCGTTGGTGGCCCAAAACTGACGAAAAACTTGGAATAGCGTTCTGCCAATACATTGTACATGCCATTTCCCAAAACCACGCCAATAAGGTTTTCCCCTTGTTGTAAATCTGCCGAACTCAGTTCATAAGTATTGAAATGAACGGATTTATCATAATCTGTCCATAATGGTGCAAATTCACTGTTGCCAATTTTTTTTCCGTTGATAGTCAATTCATAATGCCCCAATCCCGAAATATAAACCACCGCATCTTTGATTTTTTTTGAAACTGAAAACGGTTTGCGAAGCATGATACTTCGGCGAGACAACGGATGCGATGCGTTGATAATGGAATCTTTTTTTGCTTTTTTGAAGGTTGCCGTATGGTAATTTCTGCCTTCCGGCAAATGGCTGTTAGCCTTGGTAATGGCACCAATCCAAGTAGAATTTAAGCTGGATGTTTCGGGTGCCAATCTAAACGAAGCTACATCACTCCAATGGGATGCTTCGTTTGTATGTGTCCAGATTTTTACTTTCCAGAAGTATTTTGACTCGCTTTCCAAAAACTTTCCTTTGTATAAAACTAACTGACTTTCGTTTGATTTCACTTTACCGCTATCCCAAACATCAGCTTCATTGTTTTGTAGTTTTTCCTCGGAAGAAGCCACCAAAATTTGATATGCTTTTTGTGAAACATCAAAATTTTTAGATTCAAGCTGCCAACCTAACTTGGGCTGTTCCTTAATAACCGCCAACGGATTTACAGCCATATCGCAGGTTAAATGCGTTACAGCGGTTTGCCCATTCATTGTGATTACCAATGAAACGCCAATAAAAAACAGGATGGATCTTAAAAAATTCAAGCTATAACTTTTTGGTAATTAATGATTTTATATTGAAAACAGCCTCGGGAATACTTGCTCCCGTAAAAGGCACATCATCATAATCGGGGGTATCAACAGGGGTGTCCGGATTTGGGTAATACCGTTGCCCACCTGTGCGGAACATGATACGCGAAATACCATCTACGGGTTGGAAAAAGATACCGCGCGTTGGTTCACTTCCATTAACGGAAACCGTATAGGAACGCAACGACGCCTCTAAAGACACTTTGATGGTATATGCTTTCCCCGCTTCATAAGATGTAATATTTCTTAAACGGTAGCCTGCCTTATGCTTTAAAATTCCATCCGAATCAAACATACATTGAATGGCTGGCATGCCTTGTCTGTTCAAAAATTCCACTTGCAGCAGGCCATGGTTGTTTTGCTCTGGCACAACCGTAAAAGTAGCTTCCATTTTTTCTGCAAACGGGATGACGCGTTCCACACGCGGATAATCAAACGGATCTTGGTCGCGTAGCGTTAGCTGCTTTTCAGCATTTTTAGTTTCTATTTTTGCGGCGCCCCATGATAGATCGTAGGTATTCCAAAGTTTTAATTCGTCGCCATTTGGAAGGCTATTGAACACATCGTTTACATCTACCAAAACTTCCGAAGTAATGGGAACAGGTACTGAAGCCACCCAAATATCTTCCTTGTTCATACTATACGTGAGCCACATATTTCCATCTGGCGGTGTGCCATTGCCTTCAACAATACCGCGCACATATTGTGGCCCGTGCGATTTATACGCACCACCATAACGTAGGCGCGAAATTTCACCATGCACCAATAGCAAATCGGTATAATTTAAACCATCTTTACTGGTGGAAACTGCCAATGGCCAACGGAATTCGGACGGATTGTAAACCGTGGCGTATTTGTTATCCGATGTTTTTTGTCCCCAAATTTTGGCATTGCTATTTACAAAACCTGGTGCCCTTACAGCATCGTATTGCCATGTTTTTCCATTATCGGTACTCATGGACGTTAAGGCGTGCTTCCATAAGCCAACCACACGCCCGTCTGGAATATGATAAAAACTAAAGGCTTTATATTCTTTTTGAAGCGGAATCAATGGGTCGTCCCTATCGGCTTCTTCAACCCATTGTTGCATCATTAATGGTGTTGCCAATAATTCTTCGCAGGCTTTTTTAAAACCTTTGTCCTTACTTTTGGTATAAAACGGGTAGGCCGATTTTGAAGTGTCCCAGGATTTATTATGGCGAATAAAATAAATAGGTCCTAAACTACCGTCTTTATAAATTTCACGAATTACGCGACCGATACCTTTACCATCATTGGGGTCGTCGTGCGGTTTCATCACAATGCCGTAATAAGCCAATGTGAAAAACCGATTGTCCGAAGATGTAAAAAAGCCCATCCGTTGGTGCATCACCGCTTTTAAGTTTTTAGCAACGGCATCAACCCCTTCCTTAACATATCCATCCGGAATGTTGTACATGGGGAAAACCACCTGCGGAAAGCTCCATGTTTTTCCGTCCTTTGAGGTTTGTAAAAACGACTGACTTGGTGGAATATGCTCGCCAACAGGATCGCTTAAATATTGCACGAAAAAGGTATCATTCCAATAGGCAATGTTGGGTGCGTGATTATAGGTCCAACCAAAACCATCGGCTTTTTCAGGATGCTCCCGGCTTGCGCGCATAATTTGAGTGGCATGCACACCAACCGCTGGACTTAATTGCCCATGGTGGTAATCGATATTTGATAGTGTTTTACCAACATACTTTATGGTGTCTTGTTGCGCAGAAACGGCAATAAATGAAAAAATCATCATTATTGCCACCAATACGACATGCTGTTTTATATATTGAAATTGTTTCATTACTTTTCTTTACTTTTTTCAATTAAATTTTTTAAAACCTTTTTTGAAATGGTACCAATCGTGCCATGTTTATGACCTTCTGGAAGTTTTATTTCAGGGGACACATCTTCAAAGGTTTTAAAATCGGATGTTCTTACTGCTTTATAGTTCATATCGCCATAATTATCATAGTAAATCAACCATTTACCATCTATTTTTAATACGGTTGGCCCTTCCGATTTGAATCCTGTGTAGGGTTCTGAAATGTTATTAAAAGGCCCTAAAGGCGATGTTCCGAAGCCAACTTTTAGGTTTCGCATGGGTCGTGTATTGTCTTTTATAATTAACACATAATCATCTTTTGCACGCTTTACAATCACGCAATCTATCACACTAAAACCAGGGTCTAAAAACAATTTCGTTTCTGAAAAAGTTTTAAAATCCTTCGTTGTTACATAATACATCCTATGGTTATTATCTTCATCCTCAATGCCTTTTTCAAATCGAAACGGGATGGTTGAAGCCCAAATAATAATGTATCGGTCTGCAATGTCATCATAAAAAATTTCGGGTGCCCAAACATTTACCACAGAAGGTTCATGTGCCATAACGGGAATGTATTGTTGCTCGCTCCAGTTTATTAAATCTTTTGATGACGCATAACCAAAACCGTTGCCGCCCTTCCAATCGGTAGTCCAAACCATGTGATAGGTGCCATCTTTTCCTCTGGTAATGGATGGATCGCGCATCATATTGCTGGCACCAGTTTCAGGCTTTAAATACGGCCCTTTTAAATCTTCCCAATGGTAACCATCTTCACTGTATGCTAAATACAAACCTTCGGTGGCGGGCTCTCTAAAAGACGTAAAAATATACAGGTCTTTTTTAGGCGCACAGTTAAACAAGGTAGGCAATAGCATAAGCAATAACAGTTTTTTCATGCTTTTTTTAATTTGTTTTGATTTCTGAATGTAAATCCTTTCCTTTTTTAACAATCGTTTTTACATGCTCAAATACATTGTTTTTCAAGAAAATAGATTTTGTTCCTGCACCATTCGCTTCTAAAAACACATCGGTTGGATACATTTGAAAATTGTTATTTATCATGATGTTTGATGCATTATCCAATTTTATAACAGGCGTATCTTTTATTGGTTTTGCAGTTGAAACATTTTCTAAAATGATGTTTTTAGAATTCAAAACTTTAAATGCTGCTCCCATTTCTGCGTTTACCTTTACATTATGAAGCTCGATATCGGTAGCCGTGTCGATTGAAAAACCTTGTTTCGCCTCAATATTAATGTTTGAAAACGTTAGGTTATGAATGGGCATTTCTGGAATTCCGATGATGCGACAGGCTGTATTCACATTGGTTGCCGTTACGTTACTGATATGAATATTCCTGAAAATTGGTGTACGCTCGGTTACGGGTTCTTCAACGGTGTTTTTATCGTAGAATAAATTGAACATGAAGGCTTCTTCCTTGATATTGTTCATCACGATATTGGAAACGCGAATGTCTTCAACAACACCACCCCTACCACGTGCCGCTTTCAAACGGATACCTCTATCGGTGCCATCAAACACACAATTGGCAATGGTTATTTTTTTAATGCTGCCTGACATTTCACTACCAATAACCACGCCACCATGACCGTTTAACATGGTGCAATTTGTTATGGTTACGTTTTCAGTGGGTGTTGCCCATTTCCTGCCATCGGCATCACGACCCGATTTAATGGTAATACAGTCGTCGCCCACACTAATATGGCAATTTGAAATATGTACATTTTTGCAGGACGTTGGATTGATACCATCGGTATTGGGCGAATACGGATTGAAAATAGTTACGCCATCAACCGTAACATTATCACAAAACGCTGGGTTGATGGTCCAAAACGGTGAATTTTGAATGGTTACACCTTCAATGCGCACATTTTTACAGTTGAAGGCTTGGAATAATGGCGGCCGATGGAACAAATAGCTTCTGGTTCTTTCGTAATAAGGTTCGGTTTTTAAATCTTTGTTGGCTTCCTGGGTCATTTTTTGGTACTTGGTAAGTTCCAATTTTTCCTTGGAAGACTCAATACGCCAAATTTCCTTCCACCAAGCCTCTCCTTGTCCGTCGATGGTGCCACGACCTGTTATGGTTACATTTTCAACATCCTTGGCATACAACAAGGGCGAGAAACTTTGCATAACCGTGCCTTCCCAACGCAATTGCACAAAAGGTAAATAATGGTCGAAGTTTGTTGAAAAACGCAACATCGCACCAGCATCCAAATGAATGGTAATATTATTTTTCAATTTTAGCGCGCCTGTTAGGTATTCCCCAGCAGGGAAATATATAGTACCGCCACCTTGCTTTTCAGCTTTATCAATCGCTTTTTGAATGGCTTCGGTACACAATTCGCCATGGTTGTTTCCGCCTTCTTCTAAAATATTTAACCAACCATTTGTTGCCGAAATCACAGAAACAAAGGATGTTAAAACACTTATACATAAAATTAAATATATCCTTTTCATGGTCGATTATCCTTTATTTAGACGTTAGCATAAGTACCCAATCGTTTCCATCAACTTGTGCTCCTGAAGGTTTAAAATCTTGTGTGCCTTCGTTTTTAAAAGTTCCTATTTTGGTAGTTTTTCCGTTTCTTGGGTTGTACCATGCTGCCTCTACTTCTTTACCTTTAATTTTTCCCATGTTTACAGAAATAGTCCGACCGTTGTAAGTGTAAATCAAGGCATAATCGTCTCCTCTGGTTGCAGCTTGATAATCGTACTTTTCACCTTGATTGGCCACCAAACTTTCATCGGGAATACGATTGAAATAATCAAATTTCAAAATCAAATCTTTAACATATTGCATTTGATTTGCTCCTGGATCATTAATAGCTTCAACCCAAGGCTTTTTATTCCCGTAAGCGGGATTATCGCCAGGGCTAAACATCTGCATCACAGCATTATGCCCATAGGTGAAGCCAGCACCACCTGCAAAAACCGACCAATAGGCGTAACGGCGCACATCGTTATCGTTCCAAAGTGGTTGCAAGGTGTCGTGTAAGCCTTGTGGAATGCCTTCGTACGAAGGTTCGCCATCTAAAGTTGGTTTGGTTGGTTTAAGGTTGAAATCTGTTTTTATGAATTTATAATTATCCTGGGCAAACATTCTGCCTTCCGTTTCTTGGTCGTAACGGCGGTGGCCAGATTGGAACATATTGAAATCCAACCAGTTTTCATGGTGATAATTATCGGAAGAATCGGTGCGCCCAAACGGATGAAAGGTGATTAACCAATCTGGATTTTTAGCATGTAAAATGTTGCCGATAGCGTTCCAAATTTCCTTGTTTTGTTCACCAGGCGTATCACCACCATTCAGCCAAATAATGTTTTTTCTGTTTTTAAACCTGTCCCCTAAAAAAGTGGCGTACGCCTTTGCTTGCTCTAAATTTACTTTCCCGCCTTTAACCGACGTTCCCCAAATGGGCACTAGGCCTATGTACAAATTGTTTTCTTCGGCAACATCTAAAGCATAATCTACATGGTCCCAAAAATCGTAAGCATCTGGATTTTCAAAATTATTACCTTCAGTAATTAATGGTTTTGACACATCTTTATTTACAACTGCCGAATCACCATAAACATTAGCCATTTCTTCAGAATGCATGGTCATTATTTGAATAACATTGTATCCTTTATCTTTTCTATCGGCAAAGTATTTTTTAATCTCGTCTCTGTTTAATTTTTTGAATGTTAACCAACCTGTATCGCCTAACCAAAAAAATGGTTTACCATCTTCGGTTTGAAAATAATGTCCGTTTTCAGACACTTCTAATTTTTGCATCCCAGTTATTTCTGGTTCAACTTGTTCTTTTTTAGTTTCTTTACAAGACACTATTTGTGCAGCAACAAATGCCATAACTGCAAAAATTTTAATATGGTTTAGCTGGTTCTTCATTTTTAAATTATTTCTTTTTTATATAAACTACGCATGATTTATCACTTGTTTCTGAAGCGGCAATAGTCTGTTTTTTACTGCCTTGAACGATGTTTTTGGACATTATTTTGCCGGTGCTGGCATCTATCCAAAATACTTCAAATGTGCCTTTGTAATTGGATAAATCCACTTCAACTGTTTTGGTATTTCTCAAATAATAAATATACGCCTCGCCTTTGTGTTCCAAACACCAAAAATCACTGTTGAAAGTTTGATTTTCAGAAATTTGCATTTTAGAAATCGATCCATAAAAACCTGGAATCTCTATTTTCGGAATATTTGCCAATGAACCACCTGCCATTAACACTGCCCATCCAAATCGCGATGAAGCATCCGTTGAATACAACACCGCTTTTTCAGGATATTTTGTTCGATATTCGCGCACCGCTCTATACACTTGTGCTTCCGTTTCCTTTCCGACATTCATTTTACGGGCATGCTGACGAGGTGCCAAGTTTTTACCGCCTTCAGGAGCATAAACGCTGCCATCTTCTTTGTAATGCCAATACCGAATATCAATTAAATCGACTGTTTTATGGCGTTTTGCATCATTCAAAATTGCATCTTGTACATCTTTGGTGGCACTCAACCCGATAATACCATTACCGGAAGTGTCCTCTTTATATTTTTGAACTTCATCCAACCAAAATTCCATAAAATGAAGCGGGCCTGTATATTCAGCACTTGTTAACTGAATGACATTGCTATTGTTTTGAAAGTTTTCCAACGATTTTCTAATAAATCCTTGATGCAGTTTTTTTCTCGTTTGATTGGAAACATCATAAAACTGTTCTGCCATAAAAATACGCTTGTCGCCTGCATAAGGTACCGGTTCTGGGAAACCTGTTTCATTCACATTATTTGCAGAACGCCACGGTGAACTCGACCAATGCGCACCTGCCTCAATAATATTATGCTGAAAATATTGCTGATTGATTAGTAATTGACCGTTTGGTTCTGCTAAATCTGCAAAACGGCTTAAACGCTGCCAGTACCAATCGTTGAATTTGGTTAAATCGTATTTACTTAAATGGTCCCAAGCCAAATCCTTCCCCGATCTGGCAAAAGGTTGTTCATAAAATGGTGCCCAAACATCGGCATCTATCCTGCGGGTACGCTCGTGGTCGTCCATTCTACGCTCGTACCACAAACCGTAATTATGCTCTAAAGCAACAATATTTTTTGAACTGAAATTAGCAACTACATCCTTTAAATCATCTGTAAATCCTGTGCCCGTTTTTCCGGGAACAAATCGTGTGACGTGCGGGGTTGCACTTTCCACATCATGGTCACGCAGGCTTCCACGCCACCACATCACGTTGGCCTGTTTGCCCGTAATCACTTGGCCATTAAAGGTTAACCAGCCATTTTCAATGGTTACTTTTGAAGTATTTTCGCTACTTCGACTGCGTTCTGTACTGGTTTCACGGAACGATTTCAACTTTAAAGCATCAACAGATTTTATATTTGAAGCATTTACAGGAATGGTATTCATTTTTGAAACGTCTTGAATCCAGTCCTTTAAGGTTTTTTTAGGTTGTAGCGCTTCTTCATTGAGTGCTTCGGCTTGTTCTATGGTTGGACTTGAAGATGGTTCTGTGCCCACATCGAACACATACGGATTCATGGGAAGTTTTCCCAATCTGTTTTCCAACTGTGCATAAAATAAACTTCTTGGGCTTATGTGATTGTTAACGTCTTTCCAATGGCCGTTGCCACCCATAATACCTCCCCAAACACCAAATGCCCAATTTTGAGCTGTTGGCGGACTGTAATTATCAATTTTTGAAGCCGATGATTCCCAGATAACGCTGTTGGCGGCGGTCCAGCCAGCGCCTCTGCCCGTTTGTTCCCGATTATGAAAACTGATGGCATTTCCATCAATATAAACAACATCAAACAACACGCCCGTTGCCCAAGACCCAATTGCCCCACTATTGTTATAGGGTAAATACGATTCACATTGCACAAAGGCATTGGGGCCTGTGGTACCGAAACCGCCTACCGCAAAATCGTGGTACCCATATTCCGAATAACAACGCTGAAATAAGGTTTGTTGGCCTTCAGTATAAAAAGTATTTCTTCTAAAAGCTGCAATTTCTGAAATAGGTTCGGTAGCGATACAATCTTCAACCGTAATTTGTTGTGATGATTTTAATAAATGAACGGCACCACCTGCTAAATGTTTAAAATTCACTTGACGCACCCAAGCGTTTTTTACATGTGCCATAGAGATGCCAAACCAACGGTGAAGTTCATCTTTTACATTTGTTTTATCGAAGGTGGATTGCATACTTAAATTTTCAATGCCAACATGTTCAATTCTACCTTTCCAGGAATATATCATGACTTGTGAGTTTCCATATTTGGCACTTAAAGTCATGGTCAATGGTGCATTTAACGAAACTTCATTCCCGCTTATATTTGTAACCACCCGATTCCACGTTATATCCCAATCCCTGGGTTTCCAACCAATCCAACCGGTTTCGCCACCAAAATCGTTCATTTTCAATTCCTGAATCCAAGTATCGGTTAAAGGTTGTTTGATGAGGATGTCATCTGAAATTTTTAATTTGGATGTATTTTTTAATTGAATTTTTTGAGTCCCTAAAGGCGTGTAAGCTGTATTGAAATCTAAAGTGTCCTGATATGTTCTATCATCAATACCCAAAACCCTGATGATGGCTTCCCGTTCAACACCTGTTCCCAAAAGGATGGTTTCATTTTCAGCGTTTCCACTTCCCCTTAAAACGACGCCAGAATTTTTAATGTATAAGGTACCGCTTATTTTGAAAATCCCTTTATCTAAAAGCACGGCGCCCCTAAAACCTGAAGCATTGGGTTTTAAATGACCCACATAATCAATGGCTGCTTGTATTTTTTGGGTAGCATCGGCCTCTTGTTTTGGAACAAATATTTTCGCTTCAACCGTAGGAATCGATTTTTCTGAAGCCATATATCCTGCATAAGAAAAATCGGGAATTTGATTTCCTAAGCTATCAGGAACATTAACTACTTTCCCTTGCTTATTCTTAACAATATCCGGAAATGTTGTTTGGGAAAACCCCCAATTCACAATAAAAAACAACAGGATACTAGATAAGGTAAATGTATCTTTTCGATTAAAAATTATGTTTTTTAAAGCACTGAAATTCATTTCCAAGTGGTCTTAACAATTACTTTTTTTTAAGGTTACTGTAACAATCCGTTAGGCCATTTTGCCAAGGTATCCGTATTGTTTTCAGGTTTTGTCCAATCTACTTTCGTAGTGGTGTCGATGCCATTTATATATTTTTCAATATTGGTATAGCCATCACCATTTATATCTTTATTAGCATCGGAAGCATCATTAGGATTTAAACCATTGGCTTTTTCCCATGTATCCGGCATACCATCGCCATCTGAATCTTTATATGGTTTTCCTTTGTAAACAGGATACCCTCCAACTTGTTCTGGACTCGTTATGATGCCTTTTTTATAGGAATTTGCAGGTAAACGTCTTTTAATAAATGCTTGACCTATGGTATTTTCCAATCCGTCTTTATATTCAATTTTCCCAGTTCTAACGTAATTAATTACACGAGCATCAACTGCATCACGTTTTGGTAGTGTTGCGCCTACATTATTCAAAACAAACTCATAAGCATCTTCCGTTTTCATAATTGTAAGATGTGGCATTTCAAATGGCTTATCTTGTTTAATTAATTCTAAATACGCTTTCGCTTCTTCATAAGAGCGATTTTCAATTTGCACACCACCGTTCCAGTTATTGGCTGAAACTTCTGGCGAGCCAACTACAAAATTACCAGACACATACGCGCGACCAAAGGTTTTTGGTTCCATGTAACCCGATTCTGGTTTTAAAATTCGGTATCGAATTGGCTCATCTTCTGGAGTAATTGGTCCTGGCTTAAAATAGTTGTTGATGATGTTGAACATAGAACGGTAATCACCACCATCAAGTGAACGATTCCACCAATTAAACAACACATTATTTATAAAATTGAAGCTGCCATACATACCAATGGACGGATTTCTGGAAATATTATTTGCCCATAAATTACGAATAAATGTGCTATTTAAACCACCAATAGTACTTCCGAAGGCATGATTGTAGGTATCTAAACCTTCTGAAGAAATGGTGTTTTGAATGGTGACATTTACCGCTGGCATTTTTTCTAATTTTGATTTTTCATTCGCTTGAAATTGATGTCTGTATAATGAAATGTTTTCATCTAGACCCCAACTTACAGAACAATGATCGATGATAACGTTTCCAATGACATTACCACCTAATGCATCGTCTCTTCTAGTAACATCTGTCGCACCACGACGAAAACGCATGTGACGAATGATGATGTCGTGCGTATCTAACAACAACGATTCGCCCGCAACACAAATACCATCACCCGGTGCTGTTTGACCAGCTATGGTTATATAAGGTGCACGAACACTTATTGGCTTTTTTAATTGAATGATACCGGCCACATTAAACACAATGGTTCTGGCGCCGACCGCTTCGCAAGCCTCACGCAGCGTCCCTTTTCCGCTATCTTCTAAACTGGTAACCACAAATATTTTGCCGCCACGACCACCAGGGGTAAAGACGCCTCCACCTTCGGCTCCTGGAAATGCAGGGATAGCTGCTTTAATTAAATCTCCCGGATATGCTGCCCAAGGAATGTAGGGGCGACCTTGTTTTGATTCTTCTTCTATAATGTGATAATTGCTTTCCCATATAGCCTGCAATCTTTTTTCTTCTTTAGCTAAAACAGAATCCGTTTTTGCTTGAAGTGCTTCAGGAATGTCTGGATATTGCGCACTTACTTTTTGGGAAATGGTGCAAAAGAAAGTTACCAGTACTGCGCTCCTTACTATTTTTTTTAAAGAATAATACATTTTTGAGGGTTTTTAAACTATTGATTTTAAACCGTATATTTTAATTAAAACTTAGTTTTTAGCTTTTTCACGTGCTTCAATACGCTTGTGCCAATCGTCGCTTTCTTTATTCAAATCGTACCCTTGAGCCGACAAATAATTGTTTATTCTACCTTTATACTTTCCAAACCATGCGTGCTTTTCTTTTGATGTACCTGCATCCATAGCATGTTCGCGCGCTTCCACTAAATTATCGTAAATATACTTTTTTTGCGCTTCGGTTAAATTTGGCAACATATCTTGAAAAGCGGCGTAGGTTTTAGGCACCACACCATAAGTCATTCCGTCCTTTACGGCATCAACTTTTTCAGGTGTTAAATGTTTACTTAAAACACTTATATATTTTTTATGCAACTTGTTAATCGACTTATCGGTTTTAGATTTTAGCTTTTCAATTTTAGAATCCAATTTTTCTTTAGGTAAATCGCTGTTCTTTAAAGCTTCAATTTTAGCATCCCTGCCATCGTGAAGCCTACTTAAATTTCTGTATTGTTCACCAATAATAGTAGTGAGTGTTTGCTCTTTTTCGGTATCCGATAGCTTCAATGCTTCCACAATTTTAGCAGCACGCTCATTGGTTACCTTTATATACTCTGGATCTAAATGTTGCTGTGCATTTAGATTACAAAGTGTTAAAACTAAAAGTACTACACCTAAACTTACTTTTTTCAACATCATTTCTTTAGCTTTTATAACTGAATCTATTTTAATAGCGGTTCAGTTAAAGTTTCTTTATTATTATTTAAATCTTTCCAATCTATTTTTTTCTTCGGATTTGTACCGTTTATATAATCTTCAATATGGGTATAACCATCGCTATTTTTATCAGCTTTAGCATCAGAGGCATCATTAGGGTTTAAATCATATTTAATTTCCCAAGCATCTGGCATACCATCTTTATCTGAATCTAAATAAGGTGTACCTTTATATGCTGGGTAACCGCCCACTTGGGAAATATCAGTAATTATGCCATCTTTATACGAATCGGCTGGTAAACGTCTGTGCTTAAATTGGTAAAAGGAATTGGGGTCTAAACCTTCCACATATTCCGGTTTTCCTGTTTTTACGGTTCTTACAATGCGTTCATCTACAACATCTCTGATAGGTAAAGTAGCACCTACATTTTTTAACACAAAATCATACGCTTTTTCGGCAGTCATAATGTTTCTAAACCAAGGCATGGGGAACGGTTTATTGGTTTTCATGGCTGGGAAATAGGTTCCAGCTTCTTCAACACTCATTAATTCGCCTTTTTTGTTTTCCATTTGAACGCCGCCGTCCCAATTGTTTGCCGTTACTTTTTCATTACCCTCAACAATGTTGCCATTTACATAAGCGCGACCAAAAACCATGTAATCCAATTTACTTCTACCTGCTTCGGGCTTCAAAATTCTGTAGCCAATGGGGTCTTCTTTTGAAGTTACGGAACCTGGTTTAAAATAGTTGTTTATGATGTTGTAAGTTGCTGTATAATCGCCGCCGTCAATAGAACGGTTGCTCCAGTTGAAAACGATATTATTTACAAAATTGAAAATACCGTTCCATCCTATGGAAGGATTTCTGCCGGCATTATTTGCCCACATATTTCTAATGAATGCACAATTTTCGCCGCCTAATGTACTTCCGAAGGCATGGTTGTAGGTATCCAAAGCTTCGCCAAAGAGACTGTTTTGAATGGTGATGTTAACGGTTGGTTTTTTTTCATCTTTGTAATCGGCACCCGGGCTGTACATGTGCCTGTAAATAGACATGTTTTCGTCCAATCCCCAAGTGGCAGAAATATGATCCAGCATAATGTTTCCAACAGGATTTCCACCAATGGCATCGTCCCTTCTGCCAACAAATGTTTCACCTCTTCGGAAACGCATGTGGCGAATAATCACATCGTGGGTATCGATCCAAACCGATTCACCTGCAACACAAATACCATCACCCGGCGCTGTTTGGCCTGCAATGGTAACATAAGGTGCCCGAATAATTAAGGGCGTTTTAAGTTTGATAATGCCCGAAACATTAAAAACAATTATTCGAGCGCCTCCTTTTTCGCAGGCTTCACGCAGGGTACCTGCACCATCATCTTCAAGACTGGTTACTGTATAGACATTGCCACCACGACCACCAAAGGTGTACATACCACCACCTTCGGCCCCTGGAAATGCCGGAATTTCAGCCTGTGGTAAATCGGTTGGCCGTCCTGCCCATGGCAAATAGGGCTTTCCTTCCTTGGCTTCTTGTTCAACAATTAATTTTGCTTTTTCCCAAGCCTCATCAGAATGTTTATAGGCTTCTGCTTTAATGGCTTCTTCTTTCGCGCGATCATCGGCTGTAAGTTGCGGGTATTGTGCATAGCCATTTGAAATTCCTAAAAACAGCATCCCCATAATCAAATTTATCCTTTTCATCTAACTTTTATTTTACAATTTATAAATTGAAATCCGTTATTCTACAATTAGCTGCAAATTTTAATTATACAACTTGAATTTAATATTTTAAGTTCTTTTTAAAAAAAATTACCTGTATTTAAAACAAACACAGGTAATTTTATTTTAAACACTTCTAACCTTTTTATTTAAGCGGATCGAAAGTGCCTCCCCAACCTGTTGTTTGTTGCAAATAGGGCGCTGTATCCAGTAAATCTTGGTAAATACCGAAGAAATAATATTCGTTATACCATTTAAACGAGAATGTTGTTGGATCGACATTATCGCGAACAATAACACTAAAATGATTTTGGTATAAATAATCTACATATCCGGAATAAGTTGTTATTCCGGGTGGATAAGTTGTAGCATCCCTATTGATTACGGGTGCCGATGCCCCTTTAAAAGGATCTGTTGCCCCAACATAATCGGTGGTTACATTCGATTTAGCTATGGTATAATATCCTTGTCGTCTTGAACCTTCAATGGGTGTTTGGTTTAATCGGGTACACATTCCAAAATCATCATTAAAGAGCAACCATCGTCTTAAGTCATGGAAGCGTTTATTTTCATAGGCAAATTCTACTTTTCTCTCGTTGATAACAGCAGCAAAATGCTGATCCCTGGTACTAACATTAGCTAATCCATAATCACCATCGCCATTTGTAATACCCGCTCTGGCACGAATGGCTTTAATATAGCCTTTACCTTCTGATAGACTGTTGATGCCTATTGCTGATTCGGCTAAGTTTAAAACAACTTCTGCAAAGCGTATTTCCATTTGATCGGCTCCTACATATCTAAAACCTGCCAATTCACTTGTATTATCGTTGGTAAACTTTCTTAAATAAATACCGGTTGCATTTGCGGTAGTTTCGGTTGATTTTAATGTTCCTGAAGCATTTGTTTTCCAGTAGTACGTCCAGTTTTTGTAATTTGGGTTTTCCTTATAGGGCCATATAGCTCCATTATAGGAGAATGTAAGGTAAAATCTTGGATCTCTATTTTTGTAAAATTGGTTTGGATCGCCATTAACATTGTAAGGCGTACCATCACTCATTGGAAAGGCATCTACAATAGCTTTTGTTGGCGAATTGGTACCATCGGCACCCAAGTCTCTTGGACGCGATTTTCTTTCGGTGGCATTATTTTTAGCTTGTTGGCCTCCGGTAGCATCGTTATTAAATCCATACGCAAAAATAGATTCCATGTTATTATCTTGAAACCACATGGTTTTCCAGTTGGGGTTTAAGCCTTTGCCCGCAGCCAGACAAGCATTATAAGCTGCTAAGTTTGCTGCATAGGCACGTTGCCATCTTTCAACATCATCATTTCTGTTGAACAATGGACTTGCCCATGTTAACAGCACTCGACCTTTTAACGCAGCGGCGGCTTGCGCTGTAATTCTGCCTGCTTGCGCCGCAGTGTATGGCCTTCCGTTGGTTAATAGCGTTTGTGCCATATCCAAATCGGATACGATTTGATCAATTGTTTCGGACGATGAACTTCTAGGTACTTCGTTGTTTTTATCATCTATATTTGGGTCTTGAGCCGTTAGAATTAATGGCACACCACCATAGAGTCTTACTAATTCAAAATAATTCCATGCTCTCCAAAAATAAAGCTGACCCTTAATTTGGTTTTTGAAATCTTCTTTAAGGCCTGTATATTTATCTACATTATCCAGGTACAAATTACTATATCTAATCCTTGTCCAAACATTATTGGCACTTGAGCTGCTTGTTAATTTTGCGCCTATGGATTTAATAGCATGGGCGTTGGTTGCCGAAATTTGTGCCCAGGCTTTATTAATATCCACTTCACCTGCTACCTCATCAGTGGCTTTGGTAAATAACTCGCCATTACCTGCTTCGGCCGCAGTTAAGGAATAGGAAGCCAAATTTTGGTCTTTCACAGGCATACTTGAATAATAAAGATAATCGAGATATTGTGTAGCCAAAATTTCATCTTGATAAATTTCAACACCAACACTGGAGAATTCTTGTTTAGATTCAATAAAATCTGTGCTACAGCTACTTAAAAACAAGCTTATGCTTATTAAGACAGTAAACAGACTGTTAAATTTTATATTTTTCATTTTATATACTTTTAAATGTTCTTAAATCAAGTTAAAATCCTACACTTAGTCCCAAAGAGTATGTTTTAAGTATTGGGTATCTATCATACGTGCCATCTGGGGGCAATCCATAATCTTTATATGGGTTAAAAAGAATGAATGGATTTATGGCCACCAAATTCAGTTTAAAACTGCTAACACTTAACTTTTCTGCAATGTTTTTTGGCAATGAATAGCTTAGATTGATGTTTCGGATATTCATCCTTAAGCTACTTACTTCCCAAAATTCAGAAGGCACCATGTTTATGCTCGAATTGTTGCCATGCATATTAGGAATGGTTCCTGTTGGGTTCAATACTTCATCATACATATTTGCCCAAAAAGCAGGTCTATTTTCGGCATTTTGAACTATTCGATCACGAGCAATTCGGTTTCTAGCGGTACCGCTTACCAAATTATAACCTCCCCAATCTACACTTAGTACTGTATTTAAGCTAAACTGCTTGTAAGCAAGTCTGAAAGTTGAAGAAAAACCTGTTGGCCCTTTTGAGCGTTTTTTTAATTGAACTTGATCATTAACATCAACTATTCCGTCTTTCTCTGCAAAGGTTCCAGTTGCAGGATCCCAAGCCCCTCTTACATCCCTATAATAAAGCATGCCAGGTTTTAATTGACTTACCGTTTTGCCTAAAATTTGCGTTATTCCTGTATCGGCTATGTAATTATCTATATCAGCCTGTGTTTTGAACATACCTACATAGTCGTAGCCCCAGGTTCCAATGTCGGTTGATTGTCCGGGCTTGTTTTCCCATGGTCTAAAATATGGCGTATCGGCAAAATCTCCTTTAATTAATTTATTGTTGGACCAACCAATGTTAAAGTTTGCCCCATAGCTAAAATCTTTACCTACGTTATCACTCCAACCTAAAGAAATCTCTGTACCCCAAGTGTCAAACTCGCCATAATTTACTGGTGTTGTTGCTCCGCCCACTGTAAAAGGGACTGCTTGGTTTAAATTAATAAAGATATTGGTGCCTATATTGTAGTAAGTTTCGATGTTTGTTGACAATCTGTTATCAAGAAATGCCGCTTCAAACCCAAAGTTTGTTTTTAACTCATCGCTCCAATGTATGGCAGCATTTGCTGGAGAACTTGCCCTTAACCCTGGGGAAACGCCTGCATCACCTCCAAAAACGGCCCCTTTATCAATTTGAAAACCAAACTTTTGAAGATAAGACCATGCTTTTACATCATCTTTACCTAACAAACCAACCGAGCCTTTAAATTTAAGGAAGTCGATGGTGTTTGATTTGAAGAACGCTTCTTTGGATATGATCCACCCACCAGATACAGAGTAAAATTTACCCCAATAATTATTGGGTGCAAATTTAGCTGAGGCATCCGATCTGAAAAGGAATTCTGCGAAATACTTTTCGTCATAATTATAGTTTGCCCTACCAATATACCCTAAGTCGCCCGATTCGCCTGCCCAGTTAAAAGTATTATCTAGGGCACCCGTTGCTTGCCATAACATTCCTGTGGACCATATTGGCGCGCCTTCTTTAAGAATTCTATCTTTATTATAAGACGTTTCTGATTTTTCTATTGCAAAAAAGGCTGAAACACTATGTTTCCCAAAGTCTCGAGCATACGAAGATTGAAACCGTGTTTGCTCCCGTCGATTTGTAATGTTATCAATAAGAATCCTGTCCCCATTTTTAATTTCTGTCGATCGTCTTTGGGTATTAACACCTAAAGGCCCTGAACCACTTTCGTAATATATAAAATTATCGTTAGGACTTCCGTCGGGGCCATTAAATTCGTATATAGGATATCTAAATCCTAATTGATTACCTCTACTATGTGTTTCTAAGCGTGAATAAGAACCTCCTATTTTCAAGCCTTTAATAAATGGTATTTCATATTCAACATTGGCATTTACCGTTACGTTGGCATCAGCTGTTTTAGCTAGGTTGTTTAAACGTTGGATTTCCTCGTAGTGATACCCCAACAATGCAGAACTTTGTGAACCTGCAAGTTGTACGGGCAAACCATTGATGTACATTGGTAAAAATGGTGCCCTATTTTGTAATTCTTGAAAGTCGTCCTCTTCATCTTCGCCCCCTACTTTGTTGAAGGTTTTGCTTTGATCGGTAAAATACCCCGACACTTGAAAATCGGCTGTGAAGCCTCTTGCCAACGTAACATTCGATCCTGCTCTAAACGACCATCTATCATAGTTTAATGTTCCTAAATTTCCTTCTTGGGTATAATAGGAAATGCCCGCAAAATAAGTACCCGTATCGCCACCGCCAGTTATATTGGCATTATGTCTTTGTGAAATAGCAGACGTCCAATTATCTTCCAAGAAATCATAATCAAGGGTTTTGAAATATTCTAGTTCGTTGGGTGTGAAAAAATAAGTTCTATTTGGAGTTGGACTTGCAGGGTCGTAAGCCTGACCCGCACCTCCAGGGCCGTTTAAAATATTAAAGGTTTTTCCATATTCATAAGCATTCATCATTCTAGTTCGGTATGTTTCATCAGCTATCGAATAGTTTCCAGTATATGAAAATTTTGCTGGCCCTTTTTTGCCTCTTTTAGTTTTAACCAAAACAACGCCCTGTGCAGACCTTGAACCATAAATGGCCGCTGAGGCATCTTTTAGGAAAGAAATACTTTCAACCTCGGAAGCGTCCAAATTATTAAACTGTGTGGAATCGTTGAATCCTGTGTCGGGATCTATTTGAATAACACCATCGATAACATATAATGGACTATTGCTACCACCATCTTTAGCGAATGTTTGAGGATTACGGATTGTAATTTGTGCTGCGTTACCTGGTCTTGCTTCACCTCCTGATACGCTAACACCTAACACACGGCCAACAAGTGCCGAGGCTAAATTTCCAACTGGCAGATCTTCAATCTCACTCATCTTAACCGTAGCAACAGAACCTGTAACTTCTTGTCGTTTTTGAGTACCATAACCCACTACCACTACCTCATCGAGGGTAGAAGTGTCTTCTTGCAACGTTACATTTATTAAAGTTTGCCCCTTAACAGCTACCTCGAGTGTTTTCAATCCAATAAAAGAAAATACAAGGGTTGCATTGTCCTTTACGGGAATTTTGTAATTTCCATCAAAATCGGTAACTACACCATTAGCCGTACCTTTTTCAACGATGTTTACACCAGGTACTGCAACTCCTGCCATATCCACCACTGTTCCAGTAACGATTATTTTACTACTCGTATTTTGCGCAAAATTTGACAGACTTAATAGCCCGAACAACAACAAAATACACGCATTGGAAAATGTTTTTTTCATACTTGTTTGTTTAGTTTAATAATGTTTAGTTTTTGAAAAAAGATAGTAATCGATTACACCGATACTATATTTAAAACGTAAAGATGGCAATATAAATAATAATTCAGTAGTAATTTTGGACGGCGACCAATTTTATAAATGTTTTTTTAACACTTTCATACATGTTCATTTATAAAAAAAGTATTTAAAGTACGGCGTAAAGGTGGCTAAAGGCCGTATCAATAGGGCATCCAGACAGTCATATCGCCCTTTAACCTATTGCCCCAACTAAAATAGGGCACCAAGTTTATCTGCACCATTTCTTTTTCCTTAGCAATGGGTCGATATAGGATTTTATTCCAATCGTTAGGCTGTACAAACGCCTTTGCTTTTATTGCCAGTACGGTTCTGTTGGCAATAGTTTGCTTATGGGTTTCAAAATTTGAATGTATATCCAATGTAATTTGGTTTATATCGGCTTGTTGGGAAATATCCTCCGATTCCAAGCAGTAAACCAGCGGCCCTCTTTTTACGGCCACTTGGTTTTTGGTCTCTTCCACCAATGGGTTGGCTTGCATCAATTGTACGTCCATTGGCATGTTCAATTCAATAACATCTCCCCTCTTCCATTTATTTGAAAGCTTCGTATAATTTCCTGAAACAACTTCTTCGGAAATTAAATGTCCGTTTACAGAAATTGTAGTGCCTTGGCTCCATCCCGGGATTCTAAGAAACACGGAATAATCCTCTTTGGGTGCATTTATGATTTTTAAAACAACTTTACCTTCCCAAGGGTAATTGCTTTGTTGCTCAATTTCAATCTTATCACCGTTTAGGGTTTGTGATTTTAGATGATTGCTACCATACAAATTTACATACAACCCTTCCTTTGAAAAATTATAAGCGTAATTGCTAACCTGTGCCAAGGTACGCGTTACATTGGGCGCACAGCAATTGGACCAGGCAATATAACCTTCGCGGGCATTGCCCCAACGTTGTTTAAATGGTAACTTTTCGGAAACGTTTAAGGGGTTGTTATAGCAGAATTCCGTGCCTTGAAGACTGATGCCCGACAGGACGCTGTTGTATAGCGCCAATTCCATCACATCGGCATATTTGGCATCGGCAGTTAATTGCAGCATGCGCCAGTTCCAAAGCACATTGCCAATATTAGCGCAGGTTTCGGTATGCGCCGTGGCATTTGGCAACTGAAACGGACGGCCATAAGCTTGATGTATTTTTTGCACTTCATCAGGATTGTAGGAGGTTCCATCTGGCGAAACCCCATCATACAAGGCACCGCAGGCTCCCGTAATGTACATTTTTCTATAGGCAACATCTTCCCAAATAGATTTTAGGTTTTCCATTAATTTTTCTTCGCCCGTTTCAGCATATAAATCGGCAATACCTGCGTATAGATAATTGGCTCTAACTGCATGTCCCATAGCGGTGGTTTGTTGCCTAAACGGAATGCGATCTTGGTTATCATCGGTACCATCGTTCGTGACGCCCCTAATATCAATTAAATTATTTGCCAATTCCAAATAACGCGGGTCTTTTACGGTGCGGTACATTTCTATAATACCCATGTAATGCGACGGGCAAATGGCATTTCTGGCCAATTCGGGGGATGCTTTCTTATAAAAATCGTATAAATAATTAGCAACACCCTTGGCTACCTCCAAAAAATTGGTTTTTCCGGTAGCCCGGTAATGGATACATGCCGCCGTCATTAAATGCCCCATGTTGTACTTCTCAAAACTCAACTGCTTTTTAAGTTCTTCAGGGCCCAAAGTTCCCCAACGTTCTTCAATCAAAACAGGCGTGTTTATATAACCGTCTTTTCTTTGGACCTTGGCAAACATAGCAATAGCTTCATCCATTTGCTTATCCAATTCAGGATGTTTAGTAATGGCGTAAGCCGAAGCCATCCCTTCCAATATTTTATAAAAATCGCCATCATGAAACGAGGGCCCTGCATGTTTACCTTTCATTTCGCCTGAAGCAATTTTGAAATTGGCATAAGCATGCGAAATGGAATCGTTATGGTACAGATCCCACATATAGGGCAAGGTGTTTTGAACTTCCACATCAAATTGTTCTTTCCAAAAACCATTTGTCCATGTTACATCCTGAAGATTTACACTTTGCAATTTGGTGTATGGACTTTTGGAATTGGCAACCAAACCCTTATCTTGGGCAAAAAGTAAGACGCTGGCTAAAAGAAAGCTTATAAAAATGCTATTTTTTATCATTTGAACTATTTTATTTAACGTAAACATTTATGAGGCGTGTCATCGAATCGTTATCGGCATCTTTTACTGAAATTTCAAAAGAAGCCATGCCTTGTTTTAAGGCTTTAAATTGAAGCGTCTCCTTCCTTAAAGTTATGTTTCCATTGGAAACTTTTGAAAAACCATAAACAGGTTTCTTTTCGAAGCCCTTAAAATAATCAGCTAATGAAAGCTCTAAGGTTTCCCCTAAAGTTACAAAAAAATGGGGTTGCGTCATCCAATGTAAGTATGCTTCAAGTTGGGTGTAACCGTTTTTATCATCATCGTTATTGGCATCTGAAAAATCATTTTTAGCTGAATTTTCATTTAAGCCCTGTGCTTTCTCCCACCAATTTGGAAGCCCATCATGGTCTGTATCCCAATGTTCAGGCCGGGTGTCGCTTTTAAATTCTGGCCATCCGCCAGCATCCTCAACGGTATCGATCATACCCGGCAATCCGCTTTTACTGCCTTTAAAACTGTATGTTCCCTTTAAGGTTTCTTCTACAATACGATTGTCGTGCCTATCAAAAAAGGGTTGATTTGCCCCCACATCCGACAGTACATTTTTATAAGCTTCGTTGGCCGATTGCGTGTTTACAAACGATTCAAAAAACGGTGCCTCAACAAAGGTTTCATAATCAACAACAGCCTTGTTTGTTAATTTGAACGTTCTACCCTTTTCCTGCGTTTTTTCATTAAAATGACCGGGCATCACATTGCCTTCAAAATAGTATTGTTGTTTTCCCTTGCCAACGCCTTCATGTTGGGCGTTCAGGGCGAAAAATATATCGGAAGATGCTCCTGGTTTATAATAATTACTTACAAAATTGACTTGGTTGGCGCCACCGTCGGTTGTTCTGTGCCCCCAATTATATACCACGTTATTTCTTATATCAATTTTCCCGGAATAAAAACCATCGCCGTTCAATCCGCCGCCAATGCTCCAATTCCTGCCATAATTATGTGCCAATAAGTTGTGGTGAAAACTGCCAATATCGCCACCAATGGTAGCTGCGTAACCGTGCATTTTACCAGCTTCGTATTTATCATGTCCCGCTACATTTAAAGCTTCGGAAATTAAGGTACGCTGTAAAGTAATGTTGTGTGCACCACGCGAACTGAACGATTCATCAATGGTCCAACTAATGGAACAATGGTCTATAATACTATGGTTGGCACCCGTAAGCCCCATCCCATCAAAGGTGGTTCCAGAGCCAATACGAACTTTTAGGAAACGAACAATACCATCATCGCCCGTTAAACCAACGGGGGCGCGACTGATGGTAATACCCTCGCCGGGAGCGGTTTGGCCAGCAATGGTAATATAAGGCTGGTTGATAACCAACCGCGATTTTAACGGGATGTTTCCAGACACATTGAACACAATGGTGCGTGGGCCAATATCTTGATTTACAGCATCGCGCAAACTACCGGGGCCATCGTCATGCAAATTGGTTACCTCAACCACTTTGCCGCCACGGCCACCAATGGCAAAACGGCCATAACCTTCCGCACCGGGAAATGCCAGTTGTGCCGGTTTAAACTTCCAAACATTGCCTTGGGTTACGTTGCCTGTGCGGTCCACTTCATCAACACGCCAATAATAGGTTGCCATGCTGTAGAGGTTGTTTACCGACAATTCATTTTTAGCTAGGTTGCCCTTAAATGTTTTTGAATTTTCATTGGCTACAGAAACGGCCTTTTCATCGTCACCAAAATATACATGATGCGCTACTGCTTCCTTTGGAGATTGCCATTTTAACATCAAATGGTCATCACAAACAACGTGTTCATCGGCATGTTCCGGAAATGGTGAATGTGCTTGTTTCTTAATATCTGGTGTATCAATTTCAAAACCATTAATGACCAATGGCGACCTATCGGCGTTTGAAGCTACTTCAAAACGAACCACAACATCTTTGTTCGCTTCGGCATTAAACGTCACATACGCTGTTTCAGCTTCAATTTTTGCAAAAACGCGGTTGCTTGGGGTGATGGTTTTTACCTGCTCGTTATTCACATAAATGGTTATGGGTGCAAATGATTGTTCACCAACCTTATCAAAAGTATTATGAAAGGTTAATAATGAATGTTTTCCTGCGCTTAATCCACTGATTTTAAATGTTAAAGATTCATTTGAAACCAAGCCATCACTTACCAAACGCGCATAATGTGGCGCACTCATCCCGAGTTTAAACCATTTTGAAGTGACATGTCCTTTTAGCTGAATAGTTACGCCATTAATTGTTTTTGCATCTTCCTTTAGCGCGTTTATAACCCATGATTTGTAGTAGGGATCGCTAACTTCTTCAGTTCTTCGTCCTGAAAAATCAAAATCGACCTTCACAACCTGTTTTTCTGTGGTTGGCAGGGTTTGACATGGCGCATTTAATACAAAGAATATTGAAATGCAGGCTATTTGCACTATGTTTTTAATCATTTTTATTTAATTCAAATTCGTTTTTTCTTCAATTGAAAGTTCCAGTACATTCTGGATATCGTGTTTCCTTTCCTCAGGAATAACTTTTAAAAGTTGAAGCTTACCGTTTTCAAGTTTTGCCTCAATGGTAGTATTGTTGGAGGCGTGCAACTTAAAATGCACGTTCCAATTTTTTGGCCATGCAGGAAACAAATATATTTTTCCGTTGGCTTCCTGCAACAACATATCCTGCATGCCAATCATGCCGGAACCGCCCCAATTGTGGTCTGGAACCCAATCGAAACCTGGGCCCCAAAACGCAGGAAAACGCCTGCCGGCATTGGCCATTTTTAGTAGATTGTATTTTGCAGCTTCACCGGTTAAACCCAACCGGGCCGCAAAAATATTATCCTGCTTCCAGCCAATATGACTTCTAAATTTCAACACATCTTCATCTAAAAAGTAGGTGTTTTGGGCCACTTCCAAATCTGGTTTTCCAACGCCATACAATTCCCAAGGAAATACAGGGTATAACTGTGCCGCTTCGGTATTGTTGAGGCGCTCCCAGGATTTTGCAGGCGATAAAACGGTTTGGTGATCGATTTCCCTGAAATTTAACGGCGGGATTTTATTTTGGAATGCTTTTAGATACGCCACTTCTGCCTTTGTTAAACTTTCACTTGAAACTTTTAATAGCTTTTCCGATATTACCTTTAAAGCTGAAATAGTACTAGTGGCGTTGTTTGCCATTTTATAGGTTTCTGCCCCAGAACCGGGGTACAACACCAAATGCCCATTGGCATCCAAGGTTTTTCTTCCGCGTTTTTTGGCCAAATATTGATAATGTTCATCAAAAAATCGCAAGCAACTTAAAATGAAGTCATTGTACTTTTTAACGTCTTTATTTGCGTACTCGTTTTGTTCCAACATCATGTTACAAAACTCGAATACGGTGTCCCATTGGTATTCCAACCAGGCGTTGTATTGCATACCGGGATCGTAATCTTCGGGTCGTTTCCACTCGTATTCAGCGGGGTTTGGCAATCCGAAATTTTCCAATTGCTCGGTAAACGCTGCACCTTTATGGTTCCAGTACACCTCGCTTCGCAATTCGGCGTTTTTTTGAAGTGTTACATAATAATCCAATTGCGCATCCATCATATCAAAATCGCCACTTTTCAGCATCGGAAAATATACCAAGCGTTGGTTTTGTTGCGTCATGGTGCCACCGCCCCAATTTCTAAAATCGGGCGTGAAACTTAATTCAGAATTAGTAAAAACAGGATCGTAAGTGAACAAACCGCCATTAAATTTGGTTGGGTATGTTCCGTAGGCATTACAGCCCAACATATAGCGAAACAATTGGTAATTCTGCCCTATTTGATAAACGGAATCCTGTTCTTTTGAACCATTGTTTTGCGTAAAAATAAAACTGCGCTTCCAAAAGTTGTTCCACCATACTTGGGTATTCTTCTCTGCCTTTTTTTCTTTGGATTTGTATGCTGAAATTTGATCTTTCAATCCGTTGTTCCAATCCAGCGCATTTTCAGATTGATTGGTGTGCAAAAACAGTTTTAGTTGATGCTTTTTACTTGGTTTGATACTTTCCAAACGAAAGCCTTTAAAATCGGTATCCTGGTAAACCCCTGAATATGTCCCCGCCTTTTTCATATTTAAACCCGTTATAAACCCACCAAAAGTTAAATGTTTCAACGGATTCATCATTTGGCCTTTAACCGATTCCATTTTTTGCTGTTTTACGGCCACATCAAAAACGGTTTGTTCCCTGTTTCTATGATAAAATTTAAGGCCCCCATTTTCAAAAGCAATGGAATCTTGATAGGTAATGATATCGCCCTGTGGCGCCCATTTATAGGAATTGGCATTGTTTTCCTTTCCTTTTACGTCGCGGTTTTTATAGCGCCAACTTTCATAGGAAGCTATCATGTTTACAGGAACATCACTTTCAGCATCCAAATGGATAACAGGGTTAAAAACATCTACCCAAAGCTTTATTTTGGTATTATTTTGAGCAACTGTAACATAACCGTCCTTTAAAACCAATTCTTGACGAAACCCTTCGTTATCCTTAAATGGATTCGGTTCTAATTGAACTTTTACACGCCCTAATTTCAACAAGGTATTATGCTCATCAAACGTGCCGCTTCTTGAAACATAGAAATATACATTGCCGTTTTCAACCCAAACGTTCAACCCAATATCGCCACCGCCTAACGGCATCGATTCGGAGGAATTTTTGCTTTGGGCTGTCCAAACTTGATTATAACTTTCAAGCACAGGAATTTGCGCTTCCGCGGAAAGCGTAAAAACCAAAACCATGAAAATTATGAGGTGTTTCATTCTTAAAATCAATCTTTATACCAGGTATCTGTTCTGAAGGACGACAGTGGCAAGCCACCAACGCTAAAAATTTCGGCCGTGGTAAAATCCTTAAACAAATACCGAACCGCTACGGGTTTTTCCACTTGGGGCGATGAGAGCAATACCGACTTACTTCGCAAAACCGCTTGTGCTGGATAAAACACTTGGTCCTCGCCCGCCATTTCAAAACCTACAACTTCCTTATTATACGCCGTTATACCGTTTGGCACATTGTTAAACGACACGGTTACGGTGCTTCCTTTTATTTCCATGGTGTTGAACTCCGGACTTTCAAATTCAAAGCCGCTCATGCCATAGGTTTTTGCCAGGGCCAAATACGCCAATCGGCTGCCGCCTTTTTGTTTATCTACGGGGTGGATATTGTCCTTTTCACCAATATCCATTATAACTGCCATGGCAGCGTTTGGTATTTCTTTGGAAGCCTGCCATTGTGCTTCGCGCAAATAAGCCGAATTGTATTTTGCCAAATAGGTGTTTTTATGGTAACGCGTATAATCAAACGGGGCGATTTGAACGAAATAAAAGGGAAATTCACCTTGGTTCCATAAACCTCTCCAACCTGATACCATTTTTTTGAACAAGTCCTTATATTCAAATGGCCTGTCGCGGTTCGATTCGCCTTGGTACCAAATGGCGCCTTTAATGCCGTAACCAATGGTGGGCGATAGCATACCGTTGAACAAGGTGGTCGGTTCGCGGTTTGGGGCTTCCTTAAAATCTTCCTTTTTTGTGGGAATGCTTATGTTTTTAAAGTCTTTAAGCATTTCGGCATTCATCCAAGCTTCCACATTGGAGCCGCCATAGGACACTTCTATCAACCCCACAGGAACGTTTAAAACTTTTTGTATCAAGCTTCCAAAAAACCAAGCGGTTGCGCTAAAATTTCCTGTAGTTTGTGGTGAGGCCACTTGCCAACTGCCTTCAAAATCATCCGTAGGCGACAATACGGTTGCCCTTGGCACGCTTATAAACCTGATGTTGTTGTTTGCCGAATTTACAATGGCTTCATTACCGCCCAAAACCGGTTGCCCCGTAAATCCCTTTAATGGCATTTCCATATTGGACTGCCCCGAACACAGCCAAACTTCGCCAATAAGCACATTTTTAATGGTTTTGGTTTCCAAGCCTTCCTTAATCACAATTTCAAAAGTGCCGCCGGCCACAGGTGTTTTTACTTTTGTTGTCCATTTACCTTGCTTATCAACATTTACTTGATATGTTTTAGAATCCCATGAAGTTGTAATCGAAAGGGTGCCGTTTTTGGTTGCCCAACCCCAAATGGGCGTTTCCATTTGCTGTTGCAACATCATATTATCGGTAAACAAGGCTGGTAATTTTATTTCGGCATATAGCTGAAACCATGCCGAAAAGCAAAAAATGGCAATACTAATTAGTTTTTTCATGTTACTTTCTTATTTCTTTTTTAATGGTTATTTTTCCTAGTAATCCTGCTTTCAATAGTGGATTTCCTTCCAATCGATACGGTGCGGTGGTCCAAGTTAAACGGTCTTTTTCAGGTAGTTTTTGGTCGCCCATCAAGCGGTTTGCCCAGGTATTGGTCACTTTTATTTCCAAGGTATTTTCCCCTTTTTTCAGGGCTTCGGAAATATTGACACGGTATGGAAACGTCCAAATAATGCCACAATTTTTTCCGTTTAAAATGACTTCTGCCAGGTTGTTGATGTCTTCAAAATCCAGATACAAATCTTTAGTTTCAGATGTATGCAATTGGAAGGTTTTTGAATAGCTAACGGTTCCTGAATAATATGCAATGCTATCATTTTCAGAAGTGCTCCAATCAAACAGTTTATTGATTTTTATTGGGTTTGAAGGCCCGTTGAACGCTTTATCAAATTGAAGGATCCAATCTTCATTTAAGGTTTCAACCGTTTCAAAATCCGACCAATTTTGTTTTCCGTTTGAAGATTTCTCTCTTGTTGGCGCTTTAAAAATAATGAAAAACGATTCATTTTTATCAAATTGCAACGGCATGATGGTGCGTCCGTTTTCAATTTTCCAGTTTTTAATTTCCGTTTCAACACCTGTTATGGGATGGTATAAATAAGGCGTTCTTCCTGAAATTCTAAAAGATAAAATCCGATTTACTTTTTCTTCCAATTGATTGGATAAAAAATAAATATCGCTATCGGCATTTCTTCGATGGGTCCATGCCATGCTTTGCGGTTTTTCATTTACCAAAACGTCTGGAACAAATCCTAATTTCTCAAAAGTTTGTTCTACATAAGGCAACTTTACCACAATTCCTTTTCCTAAGGGCCATTGTTGTGTTCCGTTGCCATTCCATAATTCGTCAATCACGTTTTGCCATTGTTCTTTTTCTGAAGATGATAAAAAACCGGTCATTTTAGTAGGTTTTTCAGCAATGAAAATGGTTGCGCCTTCTTTTACTAAGGCCAACATTTTTTGGGCCACTTCCAAAGACATGATATTATTGGGCGATAATTTTCTGCTCCCCAGAAACAATAAGGCACTGTATTCAATACCGCCCCTAAAAACCACTTTGCCGTTTATTACTTTGGCGTCATTCAACAATACATCGGCATTAAACGAGGTATATTTATAGCCATTTAAGGCATTTGTCCATGCGGATAAATCGGTGCTGTTTTTTGAATAGCGCACTTCCTTTGGCATGTTTGCGGACGGTTGCCCCATATTTTCTAATCGTGCTTTTTCTGAAGCTATGCGCTGCTCGCCAAAAATATTCGGGATAGACGGCACCAACCTATCGGGCAACACCGACCTTGACGGAATATCTTCACCTGTAAAAACGGCCAAATCGATAACAGGATGTCCTTTTTGAAGCTGAAACTGTACATTTTTACAATAATCGAAAAACGCTTTGCCGGGTTTCCACCAGGTTTGGTCGCGCTGAAAAAAGGTTCCAATGGGGTCCAAAGTCATGCCCGGTTTTCTATCCAACCACGGATTATGGACAAACACGTGATAAAAAAAACGGTTGATGCCCAAGGCATAATTTCTATCGGCCAAGGTTTTTAAATTGCCCGGATGCTCGTCCCAGTCCATGCGAAGTTGCGTAAAAGCTTCCGCTTGAATAATGTCCTTACCGTAAATATGGCCGCCAGAAATGGCATCCAACATATCAAAAGGTTTATCGTGCGTGGGGCTTCTAAACCAAAATTCGCCGCTTGGGTAATCAATGTACTTAAAATGCAACAAGGCATCACTTGTCATGGTGGGCGCCACGTTTTCTGAACTGCATTTAACGCCTGCTTTTTTAGCTTCATCGGCTAAAGTTCCAAAGAAATTATCGGCAATTAATTCGGAAATGGTTTTTCTAACATCGTATAGAATACTTTCCGAAGTTTGTACATCATTTAACGGAATGCCCGCCATCACGGGTAAATATGCAACAATATCGTAACCACGGCGCTTTTTAAATTCATCTCGAAAAACGGGCGACCAATTTTGGCTGCCACATTCCCAACTATCCATATGCAGGATTTCAACAACTTTTGAAGCCAGTTCCGGGCCAGCAGTTCTTAGCATTTCGCCAAACCATTGGTCCAGCTGAAAACGAATGGCTTCGGGGTTAAATTTATCAACCTCCAAGCCTTTTCCTGCACCACCCGTGGCGTTTTCATGGCCTGTGGAGGTATGCCCAAAGCGTAGGATACGCCACGTTCCTTTTGAAATTTCCCAGTTTAAAACGCCCTTGTTATCCATAAAATGGGAAATGTTGATCATTTTGGAAGCATCAACACAATCTTCGTTTGTTATTTTATTTTCCGTTGTTAAGGAACTAACGCGCCAAACAGCCCCCGATTTGCCTTGATAATTATCAATTAAAGGCTCGTTGGAAAGGATGATTTTTGCCACCTTCAAACCTTGGTTCCATTTAGCTGAATCTAAATCTTCAGCTCCAGGTTCGGTTCCTTCAGGATTATAAACAAACCGGAAATATTTGGCCGTGGTTGGAACAATGCTATGGGTGTAAAAGGCATCGGTATCTTGCCAACCGTGGCGCGGTGTTTCCAACCTGCCCAAACTTTTAAAATTTATACCATCATCGCTAACTTCAACCAATAAGCGGTGTGCTTGGTAATTATTCCCTTGGGTTTCAATTTGAATGGATTTACAAGTAAATGGTTGTTCAAATTCATATTGGACCCAACCAACTTCGTTTAACCTGAATTGTGTTTCTTCCTTTGAATTATCGGTTAAAAACACCGCAGTTTCGTTATTCGAGGTGGTTATTTTAGGTTGAATGTCTATGGACGTTTTAAAAGCTTCATTAACAGGAATTGCAAAGGTAGCGATGTCTTTATAGTAAGTTTCAAAATGTTGGGGAACTGGCAGTTTTAAATTTCTCGTACTATTTTCAGAAACAAGCGTATCGGCCCAAACTACTTTTTGCATGGATAGTTCTGGCGTAATCCATGGCCCGCCGGCAACGGCAAACCCATCGGCGGGATGGAACGCTATTTTCAGCCCCAACCTGTCCGCTTCGGTCAATGCCCATTGTACCATGTCCCAAAATTCTTTGCTCAATTGTAAAACGGGTGGGTCCATCAAAGGTGGGTCGGTTGGCCCTTTAATGGTCATTAAATAAGCGCCTCTTAAGCCAGCACTTTTCATGGCTTCCAAATCGGCCGTAATCCCTTCTTTGGAATAGGCACTTTTCAGCCAATACCAATACACCCACGATTTTGCGGTTTCTTGGGTTGGCTTAAAATAAGATGTACTAATCTCTTGGGTTTCCTTGCATGAAAACATCCATAGAACAACCAAAAACAGGAACAGGTATTTTGTTGTTTTTTTCATTTAATATTGAAATGTGTTCAGGGCTTTTTTCAATCCTTCTTTATTCGATTTAAACGGCACTAAATAAAAACCGTAGTCGTAATTTTTAGATGGAATTTGATATTTTTCCAAGGGTGCCGCTATGGGCGACCAACTATCGTTACCGCCAATGCCCATCTGGATTAAATCGATATTTACGGTTAAAAATCCTGCATCAACCAAATCGAACGTGTGTTTGGCTTCGCTTAAATTTTCTTGGGTATAGGGCCAAACGCCCATGCTTAAGGGTTGCTGTTTTGCAACTATCAACAATCCTTCGTTTTGATTTGTTGTTGAGCAGGACAACCAACGCACCTCGGTTCTATTGCCGTTTTCCTGTGGCATGACGTAGGGTTCGGTGAATTTTTCCAACGGAAGCGAAAAACGTTCAATAGTAAATCCGTGATTGCGGTCGATGTAGTTTTCCAACGCACCTTTGCCGTACCATGAAATTTGTTTGAAATTGTTTTTAATGCCCATTTGCATACCTATTTTTGGAATGTTTGGTAATGCTTCCGAAGCTTTTAGTTGATAACCCACTTCTATAATGCCATCAGGTTTTATGGCATATGAAACCCTTACTTGAGCACTGTCTTTTATTACTTCATAATTAGAAATGACAAGTACTTCATTGCCTGATTTTTCAGTTTTAATTGAAATTAGTTTCGGTTTTGCTTCATACCAAGGTTTTAAAACTTTGTTTGGTTTCCAACCTTTCTTATCGTTATCGGTTAACGGACGGGTGAAATTTGGTAATAACGGCGCGAAAATTTGTTCTGTTCCGTTGAAAACATAGGAAGTTAGTGCGCCGTCTTTTTTATTGATATCGATATTGAATAATGCTCCTTTTATTGAAATAATTTCATTTGATTCTATAGCTAAAATTGACTCTTTATTTTTTGAAAGATATGATACAACATCTTTCTTCTGTAATAAAAATTGATCTTCCGCAACAACAAATCCTTTTTTTGCCCAAATTTCATCGTGGGCCAATTGAAATTGAATATTTAAAAAATATTCTGCGCCCGATTTTAACTTTGGCAGAAACTTTTCAATATTGAAAACCGTTTCTGTTCCTGCTTCTACTTTAAAACGATTTAACTCAACTTCCTTAATAACATGGCCCTTTTCAAGAATTTGCAACACAGGTATGTAATGTTCCAACGATTGTGTGGCCTGACGGTTTTTGATGGTCAATTGGTTTCCATCCAAACTACAGGTAACCGGTTGATACACCCATTTGTTCTCGTACATCGCTGCTTTTGGCCGGCCATCGGAAGCGACAATACCGTTAATGCAAAAATTACCGTCGTGCAGTTTTTCACCAAAATCGCCACCATAGGCATAAAATTCCTGTCCGCTTTTTTTATCTGTTTTTAACAACCCTTGGTCTTTAAAATCCCAAATACAACCACCAATAATTCGTGGTAACGAACGAAACTCATCCCAAAGTTCTTTTAAATTTCCTGTGGAATTTCCCATAGAATGTGAGTACTCTACAAACAAAATGGGGCGTGTATCCGCCTTGGCATCCACTAAAAACTTGGGGGTAAAAACACCGGGGTAAAATCGACTCACCATATCCACATAAGGTTCATCCTGTGGGTTTTCAAAACGGTGGGCGTGGTCAACTGTTTTGGGGTATCTTGGGTCGCGTTCATCAATGTAACCATCCAATCTTGGGTTGCCTTGCGCAGGTTCATAATGTACGGGTCTGGTAACATCAAAATCGTGGGTCCAACTGGCCATGGCTGCATGGTTTGGACCTTTTCCGGCTTCGTTACCCAAACTCCAAAATACCACACTGGGGTGGTTTGTATCGCGTTCAACCATACGTGCCATACGCTCTAAATACGCATGCGTCCATTGGGTATCATTACTTAATTTTCCGCCTAAACCATGTGTTTCTAAATTAGCTTCGTCCATAACCATCAAACCATACGCATCGCACAACTCATAAAAATAAGGGTCGTTTGGATAATGGCTAGTTCTTATGGTATTGAAATTGAATTGCTTAATGGTTTTTAAATCATCCTCAATATCTTGCCGTGTTAAGGCTTTTCCGCGGATGGGATGATGATCGTGACGGTTTACACCATAGATGTATGTTTCTTTTCCGTTGATTAAAAGCTTGCCATTTTCTTTGGAAAATTCAATAGAACGAAAACCGACCTTACACGATTTTACTTCTGAAATGTTGCCGTTTTCATCTTTTAAAACCATCACCAAAGTATATAAATTGGGTGCTTCAGAACTCCACTTTTTAGGGTTTTCAATCTTTTTTTCGAAGAAACCAAAACGCACATTATCCAATCGCGGATAACTTTCATTAACAATTGCTATGGCCAAGGTATCGATAGGTTTGTTGAAAAGCGGTTCGTTTTCAGCATTGTACAATTGAAATTCAAACGAGGCTTTTTTCACATTTGCACCCGTTAGGTTTTCAAGTTTCGGACGCAATTGAAACACGGCATCTTCATACTTTTTATCCAATTTTGTTTGATAGAAAAAATCCTGGATGCGCAATTTTGGTTCGGCCATAACGAACACTTCGCGCTGAATGCCACTCATACGCCAATGGTCTTGGTCCTCTAGATAGGCCCCATCACTATAACGCATCACTTGAACCGACAATATGTTTTCACCTTCCTTTAGATATGGTGAAATATGAAACTCGGAAGGCAAACAACTATCTTCGCCATAACCCACAAATGCGCCATTTAACCATACTTGGAATGCTGAACTTACGCCACCAAAATGTAAGGTTACCGTCATGTTGTTCCAGTCACTTGGCACTTTAAATTTGCGTTGATAGGAGCCGATACCATTGGTATCCTTAGGTACAAACGGCGGGTTTACGGGGCGAAACGGATACACTGCGCTTTTATAAATGGGAATATCATAACCTTTTAATTCCCAATTGGAAGGCACATCTATTGTATCCCAATTCTTGACTTCCTGTTTGTAAAAATCTTTAGGAGCTTGCTGAAGATTTACCGCATATTTAAAATCCCATGTACCATTTAGCATCAATAACCTACTTTTCTCCCGGTTACCTTCCAAAGCATCGGCTACGGTTTTATATGAATAGGCCGTTGCCCTTGCCGGCTGCCGGTTAATGCTGGTTACCAAAGGATCTTCCCATGGTGCAAAACTGTATTTTTTGGGCGTTTCTGGAATGCCAGCAGGTTCGCCACTAACGGTTTGGGATGTTGCCATCCAAAAACCACCAATCAAAAAACATATAAGAATGTTACTTTTTTTCATCATCAAGCTTTACAAAATGCAAATTACTTTTACCAATATCCTTAGAGGTTGCTACCGCGATACCACGCTGTTGTTTTTTGTTTACGGCACAATAAAAATGATACACAATACCATTATCTTTCACGACGAAGGATTTATGTGCGAATAAGTTATCATAATCTTCGGTTGAATTGATCAAATCATCGCCTTCCCAATCTTTCCAATGTATTAAATCGTTTGAAACTGCAAAACGATTAAAAGCACCTTGGTCCCAACCGGTCCAAAAAGCACCAAAATAAAACATCACCCAGGTATTGTTGATTCGTTGGATAAAAGCATCGCCCGAAATACCTTTATGATGATTAATCAACGGTTTATCGCCATAACGCTCCCATTGTTTCATATCGTTGGACACTGCCATGGCAATACGTTCCGCACCTTTAGCAGGATTGATACTATCGCCCCGCGCATTGTAATACATGATAAATTCATGCCCCGTTTCTTTAGCAACATCGCGAATTACCGAACTTTTGTACATGGTGCTATTGTCCCACCATTTAACGTTTGAATCATGCGGAGACAAAACGGGTTCTGGCAGCCGTTTAAACTCGTGTGCCGTGGTTGGTAAGTTTTCAGAATAAGCCATGCCCATTGATAAAATACCTGCTTCATAACCAGTGGTATTGCCGCCAAAATAACTCATCCAATACTTATCATCATATTTCTTCCATTCATAAGAACCGCCCCACGTGGGGTCTTGCAAAGCAATGTATCCAGCTTTTTGGTTCACATCCCATTCCGTACTATCTTTTGAAAACGACATCACTTTCCCTAAATGTTTCCAATGGAGTAAATCATCACTTTCTGCCAACCAAGTTTCATAACCTCTACCTTCAAAAATCAAATAGGTCATATACCATTTTCCATCTTTTTTGAAGACACTTGGACAATCCATTTTATAGGAATTATCGGTTGGCACCATCACCAAGCCGTATTTATAAGGTGTTTTAATTTCGTTGTAAATCTCTAGCATGACATCGTTTGTGATATCACGTTTTTTATATTTTGAAGTTCCACATCCAATAAAAACTATTGAAATTGAAATAATGATTACGTTTTTTAATTTTCTCATTTATTCTATAACTTTTGAAGTCTTTCAGCCAGTGCTTCTTTATTCAATTTAACTTTTACCATACCCATAGGATGAAATCTTCTTTTCAAATCGATGGCAGCATATACAATGGTGTAAATATCGTTTCCTTCGGGAATTAAACATAAAGGTGTTCGCATGATGTCCCACCATTTATCAACTTTGGTTTCAATTGGTAAATAGCGTGCTTCCGACCATTTTAAACCATCTTTAGACAAACTATAGGCCATCATATTAGGTAAATGATGCCCCCAACCATCAGGACCGCCATCAAAAACAGCGATGTATGTTCCATCGGGCAACTGACTGACAATGGGATTTTCAACAAAAAAAGGATGCATCGATGTTATGGGGTTTATTGTTGCATCTAAACGTTTCCAAGGGCCTTCTAAGCTATTGGATTTAGCAAGTCCTACAAACCAGCCTTTTCCTGATTTCTTAGGATAATCGTCCCAAGTTTTAAACGGATACGCACCACTATAAAAACCTAACCATTCATTTTCACCCACTTTATATGGAAAAAAAGAAGCGACACCTTGACGGCCTTCCCATGGCTTTGAATTTAAACCAGGTTCAATAATAATGCCTATATCTTTATATGGGCCACCAATGCCTTCTATACCATCAACAATAGATTCGCATCGCCAAATACGCCCAAAAGAATGGTTTGGCTCAATCTCTTTATGAACGGTATATGCCAAATAGTAGCCATACCATTTATTTGCCACTTCATTAAAAACAGGCATGTACGACCAAATAGCTGCACGCCTATCGTTCATGGGGTTATCATCTTCAGTAATGGCATACGTTCCACTCGCTTGTAAAATGGTAGATTCACGTTTCCAGTTGATGGCGTCTGTACTTGTCCAATGCCCAATTTTAGTTTTTACACGATCGTAATAGGCTTCAACCCCAACTTCTCCAGCGCGTTCTGTTGGAAACATATGATACCTATCACCAACTTTTACAACACGACCACCTTCAAAACCACCTTGAATGCCTTCGGTTCCAGGCATGCCTTCATCAACTACTGGTGAATTTTGACCGCCAATAATTTCAAATAATGGTTTTTCATCTGAAAAGCCTTCCACTATAAAAGTTGGATTCCAAAGCCTGCCATCTGGACATTCTGCATTTCGAAAATTCAATGTTTCATTTGCTTTTATAACGCCCAAAACGGTGCATATACCAGATGTATTAATAACATGTGTTCCCTTTGAATATGGCATAGCATACACATCTACAAATGACAAACCAGAAATAGTTAATCCATTTTGTAAAACAAGCTGCGCATTTTTATCTTCTTTGATGTTTGAATTTTCATCTTTAAAAACACCAACAATCACTTTAACTGGCTCATTAAATTTCAATTTTAATGGATTATCAGTTTTATAAGGTAATTTAATACCTGTTAAACCTTTTAATTCGGGTGCTAAACGAACAACATTATGCTTGCTTCCAGAAAAAACGTGTGCATATTGTGATGCAGTAAAGGTTTGATAATGAGAGCCAACCATTTTATAAGAAGCTGGTTGCCAACTCGGAATTGCGTTTTGAGAATTCCCCAAAAGACATCCTAAAGTGCTTACTAAAATAAATATAAACCTCATTTTAATCATCGTATTTATAATGCTTTGTAATTAATATGATATGGTGTATTTGGTTGAATTTCCAATTGGTATTGGTGTTTTCCTAAAATAGTTATGTTACCATAATTTGAAGTTGGTTTACTTTTACTGTTAATGATTAAAGTACCCATGCCTTTTGAAGCTTTTACTTTAATTTCGTTTGTACTACAATATAATGAAACATTTCCGTTTGGTGTTGGCACTTTACCTTCTATCCATTGTAAACCGCCTAAATTTGGTTTAATTTCATATTCTGCATACCCTGGTTTTGTTGGTTTTACACCCAAATAATATTTTCCAAAAAGATAAATTGGGCTAGCACCCCAAGCGTGACACAGGCTTTTTCCATAAGGACGTCCGTACATTTCTAAATGGTCTTTTCCACTTTGCTTTGGGTCGTATTTTTCCCAAAATGAGGTGGCATCATTTGCTAACATACCACCCCAATAATCTCGAATTTCATCCAACACGAATTTTTGTTCGCCCATAGCACATAAGGCTTCTAACTCGTAAAATCGCATATATGGTGTGGTGATTTGCAAAATAGCATCATTAAGCAACACCTTGTTTTTTACGCTTTGTTTTTGTTCCTCATCAAAATAATTGAAAAAGATACCAAACATATTGGCATATCTGGTAACCATGTCTTGTATTTTTCCATCAATACGCTGATGCTTCATAACGTTTTCTTTTTCATCCCAAAATACATCAAACAAATTGGTTTTTAAGTCGTTGGCTAATTTTTGATAGCGTTTTTGGTCTTCAGTTTCACTTGCTATTTCGGCACTTACAGCCATAGCTTCTAAACTTCGCACTAAAAGCATTTGTTCAAAACTTACTTCGCCTGTTTTTGGCAAACCATCTGCCCAATCAATAAACACCCAATCTCCTTCCAATGGTTCTAGAAATCCGTTTTTATTTCTTCTGCCCAAACAGTACTCCATAAGCGTTTTCATTCGTTGATAAAACGTCTTTATAAACTTGGTGTCGCCCGTATATAAATAGTAATCGTAAATACCCACAAACCAATACAACGAATAATCCATGATGATATTGATGTGTGCCGTTACGGGTTCTTTGCCGCGAAGTGCCAATAGGGTTCGTTCTACTGATGGCGAATCAAAAAACAAATAATAGTTCATCAAATAACTTTGATAGGCATCACCAGACCATATCCAACGGTCGCGTTTAATGCCATCGATAAAAAACTCGCGCGTGGTTAAGTGCATGGTGTATGCCGAAACATCCCAAATATTGTTCAATAAATCATCGGATGACTTGAATTTTCCACGATAGTTTAATGGTAAATATTCATAAAGCATGGAAATGGCATCGTACTGAACTGTTGCATCTGCTTGTACTTGCACATATCGGAATGCTTTGGATTTGTTATGTATATATGTTTCTTGCTGACTGCCATCAAAATAAAGATAATCAAGTGTTTCACATTTATCGGTATCTAATGCTTCCTCACGAGATTCACCATAATATAATGCCAACTTTCCTTTGCCTTTTAAACCATGTATTTGGATGTAACCAAAGGTTTCTTTTCCAAAATCTACCAACTCTCCAGCACCAACTTTTTCTGTTTTTACAGCATTCCAAGGTTCGGTTGTGAGTTTAAATTCTGAAGGTTTATTTTCAGGCGCATCAAAATTCCAAGAACCAACAGGCATCCACGGCGTTCCTGATTGTTGTGCTTTGCCCGTTTCATCAATCCACAATTTATCTTCATTGGTTACTATCCAAGAACTATTTGATTTTACATATTTACCATCAATATAAATAGCGGGTAACACTTCTTGGTTGTAAACTTTTAAAGCTATTTTATGCTTGCCTGCTGGTATTTTAATTGATTTTGGCTGCCCATAGATTTGTACATCATTCACCAGTAATTGAAAAGAACCTTCTGAATAAATTTTTACGTCATCGGCTTCCGGAATATCTACTTCAGTTTGAAAGGTTACCAAAGGATATGGACTGTAATAACGCCAAAGCGGCGGAAAAACCGCTTCCCGCTCTGTGCGCCTTACTTGCATTTTATTGCTTAACCATATTTCGTAATCGCCCGGATACCATATCCATGTTGAAACAGAAGCGGCATTTGGCAAAAAAGATTTATCCATCAGTTTTATTTTTTATGATACTACAAAAACGGTTTTAAACAGTGTCTCCGTATCTTTCTTTTGTTATTTGTTGCAATGTTTTACCACGGGTTTTGGGTGTCCAAATAGTTCCTATTACTAACGCAACAAGAAGCAAACCTACCATCATGTAGGCCGCCGTATTAAACCCCTCGCCATTTTCGCCGTAAATATGAACAAATACCAATCCCCATATTGCCGCTATGGCTCTTACGGCAAAGAACATTACCCCTTGCGCCCCCGCACGATATTTGGCTGGAAAGAGTTCCGAAGCCCAAAGCGCATAAAATGCCTGTACACTGATACCCGCGTGAATACCCCAAAGAATAGTGAACGTCCATAACGCAGCATAATTTTTTATTCCTATAAAAATGAGGATACACCATGCAACGACCCCTATAAACGTGCCGATAAAATACAACAGGCGCTGATTTACTTTATCGACTATCATGGCAAAACCGAAATAAGTTACGGCTATAATCACGATCCATTGTACGGCCGATACCATATTAGCCTGTCCGTTGGAAAGGCCGCCAGCATTTTCATAAATATGTTGTTGAAAGAAACCCATCACGGAAGCAACCATGTTCCAAGAAACGTAAATACCTGCAAGAAAAAGCATGGTGCGCATATTTACCTTGTTTTTGAAAAGTAATCCAAACGACGCAAAAACACTCGGTTGCTTCTCTATGCCTTGAGCTTGCTGAGCATCTTCCCAATCTTTTGATTCATTTAGTTTTCGTTGCAAAGTCCATGCTATAAACGCTACAATAAACAACGAACCGAAAATAAGACGACTGCTGAACACATTGACCGCTTCAAGGCTTGCGTCGTTTCCTAAAAATAATGTCGCCATTTTTTCCACATAGCCAAATAAAGCACCGGCTGCAGCATCGGCTTTACCGGGAGCAAGTAACATTCCCAAAAGCAAAATGATTGTTGGACCGACTCCCCAGGCAAACTGAGAAATTCCCATATTACGTCCGCGATTATTCACTTCTGAATTTTCAGAAATATAAGTCCACGACGCAGGAACACCGGCTCCTACCGAAATGCCCGTAACTAGAAAGCCCATTAACAACATTGGGAAATTGACCGTGAAGATGATAATTGCAACCCCCAACATATATACAAGCATATTGTAGGTGTAAATGGTTTTTCGACCGTATTTGTCGGCAAGAAAACCACCGATAATCGCTCCAATGGCAGCACCAAAACAGTTGGCACTAATGGCGTTAAGCCAACCAAGATGTCCTTCGGTAAGCCCGAGATAATTTTGCCAAAGCGTCAATCCGCTTGCGCCGGCTACAATGGCACCCGCATCCAAATAATTTGTAAGCGATACAGCTATTGTGCTTTTTAAGCTTCCTTTTTTATGTTCCATTTCTTATTTCTTTAATATTTATAGTACATCTTGACTATTGTCCAGTTTAATATTGAAGGCAAATCTTCGGAAGTGCCCTAATTTATATCAATATGCATTGATGGTGGGTTATTGCTTCCATCGTTCGTGTTTTTTATCGTCCTGAATCTGTTTTTCAATTTTGAATTTATAAATATTTTCAATGTCCATTAAAAAACAAATACAATCCAATCATCGCCATTATAAGTGCCCCCCAAAGGAATTTTACTTTTGGAGAAAGTTTTGCTTGAGTATAATTTAAGGTGCTTTTGTATGGATTACTTTGCTTGTCTAAATACGAAACAACAATTATCATTAGAGATAAGAATACGAAAATGTAAAAAGACAACAGTAAAAAATGAGGCCAGATTTTAACCCCTAATGTTGGGTCGTTTGGAAATATCCATAAATACAAAACACCAATGGTTAAGCTAAGTAGCGTACCAAAAATTAAAATACTATTGGCTGCTTTTGTGGTTGTTTTTTTCCATAAAACACCAAATAAAAAAACAACCGACATAGGTGGCGCGATAAAGCCTAAAACAGATTGAAAGACATCGAACAAATTCAATCCTTTAATACTGTCGATGGCCATAGTGATGAAAATGGAAATAACAGCCCCAGAAACAGTAACCAAATGCCCGATTTTTACAATTTTTTTCTGACTCGCATCGGGTTGAAATTTTTTCACAAAAATATCCATGGTAAATACCGTACTTAATGCGTTTAAAGCAGAATCGATAGTACTTACCAATGCCGCAATAAGAACCGCCATTACCAAGCCTTTCATGCCTGTTGGGAATAATTCTGTAACCATGGTCATGTAGGCTTCATCGGGATTAGCCAAGTTGGGAAATAGAATAAAGCACATAATACCGGGAAGTATAAATAACGGCACATCAATTATTTTCAACCAGGCTGTAAAATTGGCCCCTAACTGGCCCTGTTTTATACTCTTAGCACCCAACACCGATTGCACCATCGATTGATCTGTGCACCAAAACCAAATACCCATAATAGGATACCCCAACAATATGGCAACCCAGGGGTAATTGGCATCATCACTTGGCAGAAACAGGTTCCAGTAATGAGATGGTGTTTTTTCAGTTAAGGCACCAATGCCCCCTATTTTATTTAACCCAACCCATACTAAGGCAAATGATACAATTATTAACAATACCATTTGTATTACATTGGTGTAAGCAATCGTTTTTAGTCCACCTGCCATGGTAAAAAAACCAGCAATAAGCAACAATATAATTACCGAAGCCCACATTGGTAAATTAAGTATTTGCTGAATCAACACACCACCTGCAAACAAGGTTAACGACAACCAACTTAATAAAATGGTTACAATGGTGTACCAAGCCAAAATATTTTGGGTTGAATTCCCAAAACGCTTCCCCATAAATTCAGGTAGGGTTTGCACTTTGGCACCTAAATATCTGGGTGCAAAAACAACAGCCAATAAAAAAATGAATATAAACGCATACCATGAAAAATTTCCTGCAACAACACCTGTTGTGTAGCCAATACTTGCCGAGGCAATTAACATGGAAGGCCCTACATTGGTGCCCCACATATTAAAACCTATACTGGTCCAATTTAAGGAGTTGCCCGCAAGAAAATAGTTTTCATCGGCTGGACGTTTTTGCCTGAAACTAATCCACGCACCAATGCCTATTAATCCCACCAAATAGATTCCAACAACAGCAAAATCAAGAAGTTTTAATTGGTCGTATATATTCATTTTTTTAGTTTAAATAGTGGTGAATCATTTTGGCTCGTTGGTTTTATTGAAAATTAATTTCAAAAATATCATACATAAACATTCACATTTTTACCTTCTTTTATAAATGGTTCTGCCCAATAAAGAGGTGCTCCATTACTTTTTAAAATAGGTTCTGCCGAATATTGAATAAGCAATACCCGACGCGATTTATTGGTGGTATTTGAACCGCTTCTATGAAAACAGGTACTTGAAAACAAAGCAACATCGCCCGCTTTCAATATTGCTGGAATACCCGGATTGTTACCGAAATAACCAATTTTATCGTTGGTTCCTTCTTGCAATACGTGGTTTATACGTTTTTTGGTTCCGGCATCTTTGTATGGCAACAGATAAACGGTACCGTTCTCTTCATTTACGTCATCTAACGGACACCAAATTGACAGGTATGGTTTGTGTTCAAAATCCAAATACCCAGAATCTTGGTGCCATGAAAACGTCATGCCTTTATCGGCCGCTTTTACTACATACTGCTCTAAGAACAAAAACACATCATTACCTAAAATGTCGCGTGTAATTTGTTCCATTTCCTTGCCAAAAATAAGGTCTTGCATCGTTTTACTATCCTTATAGCGCAACGCAATGAAATAGCGTTTCCCTTTGTGGTTTATTTCATCAACTTCCACACCTTTACGATCCATCTCATCATCTTTTTCCTTTATAAATCGTTGACATTCAACTCGTAATCGCTCTATCAACTCTTGCGGTATCGCATTTTTTACAATGCAAAAACCATCTTCTTTAAACTGATGTATTTGTTCGCTTGTTAAAACTGCACTCATAGTTATTAAGTTTTAAGTTGTTTTGGTTTTGTTGTTAAATGAAATGGAGAAGTTTCCAGATACCCTTAAAGCTAGCGTCGATTTTAATGATGCTGGTTTTTTTAAAATCCATATCATCGGTACAGTTTACAGCTTCTGGATAAAGAGGAATTTCAGCCCCTTCTTTAACCCAAACAGGCATATCTTCCATAGTTGCCCCAAAGTTTCTTAACCATTTTTCGCCTTCAAATGCTTCACCAGTGAAAAAATGGATCCAGTTTCCCTTTGGCAAGTACACATCTCTTTTGTTTTCAGAATTCATCATTGGAGCAACTAAAAAATCGTCTCCAAAATAATATTGATTGTCTAAATGCCAACACATATTATCTTCTGGATGGTGCATCAACAATGCGCGCAGTACAGGAAATCCTGTATAGGTTGTTTTTTCTCCTTGCGCGATAATGTACGGAAGCAGCGCATAGCGAAGTTTCCACCATTTTCTAATAGTAGAAGCAATATTTGGATAGTAATACGGTTCACGTTTTGAAGTACCATGGTAACGAATATGGGATGTAAAAACACCGAATTGCGTCCAACGCACATATAAATTGTCTGGAATTACCGAATTCATAAAATCTGGCACACCATGAAACCCAGGCACATCATGACTCCAAAAACCAAAACCAGACAATCCTAAATGGAGGCCTCCTTTTAGCGAACCCGCCATTCCATCCCAAGACGCTGCGGCATCGCCGCCCCAATGAATGGGATAGCGCTGGCAACCTGCCCAACCTGCCCTTGCCCAAATTAAACCATCGCCCGTTACTTCTTTTGTTACTTCAAAAACTGCTTTTTGGTATAATAGCGCATACAGATTATTCAGCGATTCTGAGGTCATAGTATGGTAATTGGCGTCTAAATGGATTTCCTCGCCAAAGTCGGTTTTAATACAGGCAACCCCCATATCCAATAGCTCACGCAACAAATTTTTGTACCAATTTACTGCTTTCGGATAGGTAAAATCAATAGTGCCCGCATAATCCAAATTACTAAAGTTGGAGCCGCCTTGCACCGTCTGTTCATTTAGGGCGCCTATATAATTGTTCGTTTTGGCTTCCTCATATTGTTCAGCATGTTCTGAAATATAGGGCATTTGCCATAAACTTACACGGTACCCATTCTTTTTTAAGTTTGAAACAAATCGTGTGGGGTATGGAAAACGTTCTGAGTTGAATTTCCATTCACATAGCCAATCGGTTTTAAACCATCCGGTATCTAAATGAATGACATCGCACGGAAAATCTTCTACTCGTAACCTATCACAAATTTCATTTACTTCGTCTTCAGAAAAATAGGTCATTCGGCTCATCCAGATACCATAACTCCATAATGGCGGCACGCTTGGGAAACCCGTTAAATTTTTATATTGATGAATGATTTTTTCAGGCGAATCTTCACCAATCAAAAAAATGTCCAAAACAGGTTCTTCTACCAATAATTGAACGGATCTTGTAGAAAAATCGGCCATTGAAAACTTGCTATAAGTTGAGGTATGCAAAAACAGCCCATACATTTCGCTCGATAAATAAAACGGAATGTTTTTATAGGTTCGTTTGTTGTTTACGCCTTGGCCATCTTGATTTTTTAGTTGAAACGTATGCCCAGATAAATCCATTTTTGAAAATCGTTCGCCTGTACCAACAAATTTTTCGTCCGGCTTGGCATGAAATGAAATAGATGCTTTGGTTGGCACATCGTTTTTTTCAATAAACGACAAACACATGGCATCCATTCTGGCTGGAAAAAACTGGTCGTAGGCACTTACCGTTACCGCTTTTTTTCCATCGGGATAAAAAATGGCTTGCATCGATTCTTGAGGTGCCGGTAACAAATCGCTCCAATGGTCAATTTCAGGATTTGACAAATCGAAAACGGCTCGTAAAGTGCCATTAACGTCTATAACTTTCCATTTTTCAGATGATTTGTGGATATTCAATTTTATTTCTTGAATATCATCAGCTATTTCCAACATTGCAGAGGTTTCAGCTATTTCAGTATCAAAACCAATGCTAATCCTCATTATTTTTTCACCTAAAGCACGCAGGGAAATACAATAATTTTTTCGAGGAATTGCCATATCTGGCGCGATATCATTGGATGGTAATTGGCATTGAAATGGTACCGTTAAGGCAACACCAAGACCATTTTCAAAAATATCGATTGGCTTGCAGGCTTTCCAAAGTCTGGAAACCTCTGCATCCAAAGGCAGGTTGGTATTAAAATCTAAGAAATCGAAAAATTGATGGTTGGTTTGTTTCATCAGTTTAATAAATCTTGCTACAAGTGAGGTTAATTAGGGTCTAGCTTATTAAAAAACACCCATGTTTCGTTTGGTTTTGTACCTTCAATACCTGTTTGGTATTTTTTCATCAATGCATTCCATTCAATAACACGTGGATTGTTTTCGGTTGTTTTCGGATTTAATTCATCCAAACTGGCACCTTTAGGAACACTTATTACCAACATTAACTGGCGGCCATTTTTAAACACTTGTAATTGTTGAAAATTGGCATTGCAAAAACCTTGTGCAACTTCTGGCCATTTCTGGAACTGGGTTTTGTGATGGTCTAAATACGCTTGCTGAAGTTTTTCATCTGCCACCAAATTGGCCGTTAAAATAAAATCATCCCACTCTTGTGCGGGTTTTGAATTTTCACATCTTTCAAATTTGGTAAAATTATAAACTGGGTTTTGGTAACTTTTTACTTCAGCCTGTGGGCAAAGCAGTGCCAACCGGTTTTTTAATTTTTCAACACTGTTCATTTTTCCATAAATCACCAAGTGGTTTTCCCATTGGTAAAATCCTTGATTGATAATTCGGAAACTTTTAACCAATTTCGCAATTGCAGCCATATCAAAATCGGTTCCTACCAATTCAATAACCGCATTTTCGGGCAGTTCCTGTAGTTGCCAATTTTTATCGATTACCACCTCATTTTCTAAATATTTATAAGGATTTCTAATACCCGCATTTTTTTTAATCGCTTCATCTACATACGGACTGTTATGTTCCCAAACATTGCCAGGGCCATTGTTGTTTTTCAATATTTTTTCTACTGGAATCCAGTTGTTTTTTACCGAAAAAAACGAAGACCCTTCATCGGTATATAAATAAAGCCATAAATACGGATCGTGTGCATACGGACTGTGATAAACGTTATTGATATAGTTCTCTTCAATGCTACTGTTGGGTTGCGATGACAATGTGTAAATGCCCGCTACATCGTGCAAATGTTTTGCATAGTGATGAATTTTATTCGCGGTTATTTTATTGTTGCGCATAACGCTTGATGATGGCGTCCAGCCCCAACCTAAACTAATACCTGTGTATGAAACATCGGAAATTTCATTGTGTGCAATGGTTATGTTTTTTACAAATCCGGCAGCAATTCCAACCGTACCCCAATCTTCATTTGCTACATTGGTTATTAAATTATCGGTAATCACTTCATTAGAGCAAACATCGCGTTCATCTTTAGGATTATAGGGTAAATGGGCTTCAAAAGATTCATCGGAAAACACGCCTACATTAATGGCAGTTCCCCCAATATCCTTAAATAAATTACCAATAATGGTATTGTGGTTCGTGCCCTTATTCAAGTCTAATCCGGTGGATGCTAAATGTTGAAAATTACATGCTTCAAACTTTAAATTATTGGCAAAATTCACCTCAACAGCTGCTCTGGGACGTCCAACCCACGCCTGATTTTCCAAACTGGCCTTGTCGAGCGTTCCTGGTATTTTTAATTTATAGGCATCCAATAAATACATGCCCGTTTGCAAGGGCACGTGGCCATTTTGAGAGGGCCGAAGCCAATTGGCATATTCAAAGGAAATGCCTTTAAAGGATATGTGTTTCACAGGAAAATCGGCATTGCCTTTAATTTCAAGTAAATTTTCCAGTACAGGTGCCATTACTTTAACCGAATTTATATCTTCACCTGCACGTGGATAATAGTAAATTTTTCCGTTATCATGGTTTAGATACCACTCCCCGGGTTCGTTCAGCATGGACATGCCATTATTTAGAAAGAACGCTGAATTTCCGTTATTTTTTGAAATCCAAGGTGCCGGCCACGGATGCTCGCTTTGAATTCTACTTTCTGGTTGAAGAAAAGATACCTTAGCACTATCGCCTTTTACCATAATATCCTTAATACGAAGGTTGGCAATGGCCCACCACTGCACAATGAACATTTCCATGCCGGGTTGGAATACGATGGATTTATCTTTAAATGGAATCCAACAGGTTTCAGAGTTTTTATCCCAAGATAAAATTCGTTCCATCTTAGTGCCCGAAGTGCTTTTTGCCCTAATGGCCTTTTTTCCGTTTACCCATAATTGCCTGTAATCAATAATTTTTCCTGCCTTTTTAGGTGCATCGGCAACCCAAACCGTTCCTGCCTTTAAACCATGTATGTTTCCTTCATATTTTTTCCATCCATTTATTTGTACGCCCCCATTTAAAATGGGTTTTGCATTAAATTCTGCTTCAATAATTGTTGGGCTTTCAGGAGTTCCAGAATCTTCAGGCCTTATAAAAACCGGCTCATCTAAATAAAAAATTCCGTCCATCAATATAATATGGATGCCATCTTTTATTGAGGGATCGTTTAGTCGGCGCAGTTCCCTAGCTTTTCTTATGGCCATATTTAGTGTTGCGAGCGGACTTTCCTTTGTTCCTAAATTGGTATCGTTCCCATGGTTGCCAACCCAAATTTCAGTGGCATTACATGAAAATGCCATAATAATAGCCATGAAAAATAGTGCAATTTTTGTACTGTTGGTATCTTTCATTTTTTTGTTTCTGCTTTATTCAATTTAACCCTTAACACTTTTTTTTTGAGATTTGTTAAAACTAAGCAACCAACCTCAATAGTAAATTAAGTAAAACTAAATTTGTTTTCAATAGATTTTTAACAATTAGCCTTAAAACACTTGTTAAAAGATAGCTAATATTTACAATTTATTAATAAAACAATGGTATTTTCAAGCGATGGTCAATTTTATAAATGGTTTTTGAAGCGCACAAACCATGTTTTAAGCCCAAAGCATATCGTTTAGGCGGATTGATTTCCAACTAAAAGAAATGTACATGACAGCTTTTTTCGTTTTAAAAAACGCACGATTGTATTCCGTATTCCGATTTAATAGCTTCTATTTTAACGGGTTTTCCGGTTTTTAGTGCTCGATCCATTGCTTGAAGAAGAGCTACCGTGCCGATACCTTCCAACATGTTTGGGTAAGCTGTGAAATTTTGTTCAATGCTATCAACAAAATATTCAAGATAATTCTGGTACTCGCCCGCATGATGGCTTTGCCCTTCAAAACGGTAGTAGTATTTAAGCTTTTCATCACCCCAATATATTATTTTTTCTTCCCCTTCCTTGCTAGTAACCGAGTAGCGCAACTCATGATAATCTGCCTGACTAGCCCCATGCATACCGCGGAGCACACAAGTTAACGTGCTATCTCTTTTGGTAGGTTGTGTTGGTGATGAATAAACACCGCTTACCCGAGCCACGCGCCCATCTTTAGCCTTAAAAATAAAGTGCATAGTGTCCTCGTTCTTTAAACCAGCCTCTTGGCCGTTTGTACTTATCATTCCATAGCCCATAACCTCTTCAATATCTGGTAAATACCATCTAATAAAATCTACAGGATGACTTAAACCACCATAAAGCCACTTAAAAGATTTTAATAATGACCATTCCTTGGCCAGAAACCAACGGTTGTCTGCGTGGTAATGTGCTTCGATAGTAATTAAATTACCTATAACGCCTTCCTCAAATTCCTTTCTTTGCTTTTTCATGGGTTCGGAAAACCGCGAGCTTTGTCCTATAAAAACCTTTTTTCCTGTTTGTTCGCACAAGGTTATCAGTTCTTTGGCCTTTGTTAAATCGTCAATAAAAGGTTTGGTGCAAACCACGTGTTTTCCATGCAATAATGCCAGTTTAACATGTTCGGCGTGTAAATGGTCGGGCGTATAAATGGCTATAATATCGATGGAATTATCTTTCAACAATTCATCATAATTTGTTGTATATGGGTAAAAATCAAATTCCTTGGCCCTTTGTTTGCAGAGTTCTTCATTGATATCGCAAACTTTTACCAAATGAATTTTTTTACTTTGTAAAGCTGCAGACATGGTGCTACGCCCTTCTCCCAAACCTAGTATCGCTAATTTCAACATATTGTGAATCCAATTTTTAAAACATATAATTTTTCCTATAAATCTATATGTCCAAATAATACCTTTTTTAAATTGGTAGCTAATATTTACTTTTTTATACTATAAATATGTTATTTTTAAACGATGGTCAATTTTATAAATACTATTGCTTTAATAAAATGTGAGCTATAATTTATATTTGTATTCCCTTTTTAAAACTTCAATATGGAAAATCCAACTAAAAAAAATATGTTCACCAAAAAAAACAAAACCGGAAATCATGGCATTTGGTGGCATAAAGATAATTTGGGCCCTTTAAAAAACTTGCCATATATAAGGCAATTTGGAAGCATGAAATTCTCTAAAGTACGAATGGACGATACTATGCGCCCGCATTTGAACGACGGTATTGAAATCCATTTTGTAATTAGCGGCAAATACAATTGGGTTGTTGAAGAAAAAGAAATTGAACTTTTACCAGACAATTTATCGGTTACAGCACCTTGGCAATTGAACGGAAGCCCTATGGGGAAAATGGATATTGGACAAATAAACTGGATTGTAATTAAACCGGAGACCTATGAATTGGACTCGGAACTCAAATTAGGCTCGTGGACCAAATTATCAAAAAAATTCCAAAAAAAATTAGGCTATTTGATAACCCAACAACAGCATATAGTTATTGAAAAAGCCAAAGTATTTAAGAAATATTTTTCAGAATTGGAAAAAGAACTCTTAAACCAAGATGAAGGTTTTGAAATTATGGTTGGGAATATTATTGAAAACTTATTTATTGACCTGTACCGATCTCTTGCCCTAAGAGCCCAAAAAAATGACGAAGAAGACAACTTTATTGGGAAATTAACCCAAATAGTGACTAACGACCTGAACAAAAAATGGATCATTGATGATTTGGCCTATATGTTTGGAATGGGCAAAACCAAATTTACCTACGAAGTGAAAAAACTTACCGGCTATCCCCCCAACAGTTTTATAATAAATCTAAAAATAGAAAAAGCCATTGAGATGATGCAAAAAAATGAGTTCACAATGCCCGATATTGCTTATGCCTGCGGGTTTTCATCATTACAACATTTCAATTCAACGTTTTCACAACGTATTGGCATAAGCCCAGTTAAATATAAAAACTCAAATTAAACAACTCAGCGCTATTGCAATTAACTTTTAGTGGTTTTTATTCAAAATTATGGCTTTTCTAATTTTCCATTGCTCTTTCTGTTGTTAATGTATCATTCTAAAGATAGTACTCCAAAATTTTAGTTTGATGTTCTGTATTATATCCTATTTGCATTTTTTTTAAATGGAAGTTCAAGTAATAAATGCAACATCAAACCTTTACCCATCGTTTTTATTTAGCTCCGGGCGGACAATATTTTTTTAAATAATTGGTAAATAAGGTTCGCAAATGCTGGTTAGTGCCTTCGCCTTCCCTTATACTATGCGTGCGGTTTGGATAGGGCATAAACTGGAATTGTTTGTTGTGTTTTACCAATTCATTAACCAACAATTCGGCGTTTTGGTAGTGTACGTTATCATCGCCCGTTCCGTGAATGTAGAGTAAGTTTCCCTCAAGGTTTTTGGCGTAGGTTATGGGCGACCCGTTTACAAAATCGGCCCTGTTTTCTTGTGGTAAACCCATGTAGCGTTCTTGATAAATGTTATCGTAGGTTAATTGATTGGTAACTGCGGCAATGGCAATGCCCGTTTTGTATATTTCTGGATACTGAAACATTAAATTTAAGGTAGCTGCTCCGCCACCGCTCCAGCCCCAAACGGCAACACGGGTAGGGTCTATAAACCCCCATTTCAAAATTTCTTTTGCTGCCATGGCTTGATCTTTAATATTGATGATGCCAATATTTCTATAAATACTTTTGCGCCATGCGCGCCCTTTGGGTGCCGGCGTGCCACGATTATCCAATGAAACATAAACATACCCATCATCTGCCATGTTACCGCTATAAAGCCTGTTGCTGCCAATGCCGTAAGTATCGGTAACGGTTGCTGTTGCAGGTTCGCTATACACATAAAACACTAAGGGGTATTTTTTTGAAGGATCAAAATTTGTTGGTTTTACCATCCATCCATCCATTTCAATACCATCGGCGGTTTTCACTTTAAAAAATTCTACTTTAGGTTTTTCTTCTAGTTTGGAAATATTTGCTTGTATCCCTTTCGCCTCGTCAATAGGCTTATGGTCTGAAAACGAAATTAATTCTGAAGCGTTTTTTGTGAAATGATTTGAAAAACTATGAATTGCGTAAGTTCCGGTGGGCGATACGTTATAATCGTGTGTGCCTTGTAATGCTTTCGGGCTTATTAATTTTAACGTTCCTTTTCCGTCGAGGCTGGTTTTATACAGGTAACTTTGCGTTGCATTACTGGGAGATGCCATAAAATACACAGCCCCTCCTTTGGTATCAACCAATTTTAAATCGGTAAAATCATAGTCGCCTTTTGTAATAAGCTGTTCCTTGCCATTCTCCAAAGACACATTATATAAATGGCGCCAACCATCTTTTTCGGTAGCCCATAAAATACTTTTTCCGTTATTTAGCCAGTTGTATTTATTGGTAAAATAAACATCGTATTTATAACCTTCATCATAAACATCCACCCAAGCAGCATCTATTTCTTCATATATCATTTTTGAAGTTCCTGTATTAGGTTCAGCAACAAATAATTTACTCTCGTTTTGTTTTCGGTTTAACTGCTGAATCAATAATTTTTTGGTTGATGGGATAAACTCCATACGCACCAAATAATGTTGGCGCGCATCACCCGGAATGTTCATCCATGTAGTTTTAGCATCGGCAATCGTTACGGTTCCTACTTTACAAGCAGAAGGAGATTCGCCCACTTTGGGATATTCTATGGGTATAATTTCAGAATATATGGCATCGGTATTATTGATCATGTAAAACTTTTTGATGTCGCTGGCGTTAATTTGCCAATAGGCAATCGATTTGCTATCCGGACTCCAACGAAAACCGTCGCGACATGCAAATTCTTCCTCATAAACCCAATCGAACGTACCATTAATTAACGTAGTAGAACCATCAAATGTAAGCGGTTTAATTGTTGCGGTTTTTAAATCTTCAACATACAAATTATTTTCGCTCACATAGGCAACTTGGTTGCTATCGGGCGAAATTTTGGCAAACATAAGCGACGCTTCGGGCAACGACTTTCCTAGTTGTTGCAATGTGCCGGTACCTAAATTTAAAACCCAGTAATCGCCCCTGGTATTTAATCGCCACACCTTTTGGGTATTGGTGAAGAGCAATACCTTTTTTTCATCATCGGAAATCTTAAAATAGCTAACATCCAATGGTACGCTACTGCCTGAAGGCGTTAATTGTTCTTTTGAAATTAAAATTCTCGAATCGTTTGCAGGCAAGGTGTAAAGCATAATATTACCGTTTTGTATGCGGTAATAAGCATTGCCATCTTTGGACCACATAAAACTGCCTTGGGAAAATACCAGGCAGGATACCAACATAAAAAAAGAAAAAAAGTAAAAGGCTTTTTGCTTAAGAAGCCCTTGGAAACCAAAATTTGAAATACGCATAAACGTGAGTTTTGACAGGTTAAAAAGTAACTTATAAAAGTTTTTCAATTTAATAATTTATTTTAAGTTGGAAGCCGTTTTAGGATAGGTTTAACCGACGTTTTTTTTAACAATGCTGTTCACATTACTGTAAAATAACACCATAAAAAAAGCCCTGTAAAACAAGGCCTTTAAATTTTATTTTTTATGAAGGTGGCAAATTAAATAATAAGCATCGCATCGCCATAACTGTAAAACTTGTATTTTTCCTTTACGGCTTCTTCGTAGGCCTTTTTAATAAAATCATGTCCCGCAAACGCAGAAACCATCATTAACAAGGTTGATTTTGGCGTATGGAAATTGGTAATCATGCAGTTGGCGATACTGAAATCGTATGGAGGAAAAATAAATTTGTTGGTCCATCCTTCAATTTCGTTTAACTGCCCATTTGAAGATACCGAACTTTCAATAGCGCGCATTGCGGTGGTTCCAACGGCGCAAACGCGCTTTTTGTTTTGGATGCCCTTGTTTACAATGGCTACTGCTTTTTCGTCAATTTTAAGCTCTTCGCTATCCATTTTGTGTTTTGAAAGATCTTCAACCTCAACGGGGTTAAAAGTGCCCAAACCAACGTGCAAGGTTACTTCGGCAAACTTTACGCCCTTAATTTCCAAACGTTTCAATAAATGTTTTGAAAAATGGAGACCTGCGGTTGGTGCTGCTACGGCCCCTTCATTTTTTGCGTAAATGGTTTGGTATCGCTCTTCATCTTCAGGTTGAACTTCGCGCTTAATATATTTTGGAAGCGGTGTTTCGCCCAATTCGTTTAGTTTTCGGCGGAATTCCTTATACGACCCATCGTATAAAAAACGTAGGGTACGCCCCCTGGAAGTTGTATTGTCTATTACCTCGGCAACTAAGGTATCATCGTCGCCAAAGTACAGTTTGTTGCCTATTCGTATTTTTCGTGCCGGATCGACCAGAACGTCCCACAGGCGCTGTTCTTCGTTTAATTCCCTTAATAGAAACACTTCAATTCGCGCCCCCGTTTTTTCTTTGTTTCCGTATAATCTGGCAGGAAATACTTTGGTGTTGTTCAATATTAAAACATCATCTTCATTAAAATAATCGATAATATCCTTAAACATTTTGTGTTCGATGGTTTGCTTTTTTCTGTCTAAAACCATTAAACGCGATTCGTCTCTGTTTTCTGCTGGATATTCTGCTAATAATTCTTCTGGTAGGTGAAAACCAAAGTGTGATAACTTCATGTATAAATAAGTTTATGGGTTTATTGTTTATGAGTTTAAAACCAATGCTTAAAATTATAAACGGCTGCAAATATACAATGTGCAGATAGGGGTTGTCAAGTAAATGGATGATTATTATTTACTTATTTTAAAACCGATGCGTTCTAGGTCGCTCCAAAACGTTGGATATGATTTTGAAACCACTTCGGCATCTTCAATAGCAATAGGTGTTTTAAGTGCTAAGGGCGCAAACGCCATGGCCATTCTATGGTCGTTGTAGGTAGCGATTGCCTCGTTTGGGCACCCAGAAGCAAGGGAGCCCGCACCTGGTTGAAAAAGTGTATTGGGTTTTAAGTGCAGCGATTTGTCTGTAATATCAACGCTTCCGCCCAATTTTTCAATTTCGGTTTTTAACGCCACTAACCGGTCGGTTTCTTTAATTTTTAAGGTGTGAAGTCCTGTTAAATCGCAAGCTATTCCCAAAGCGAAACAGGTTACGGCTATGGTTTGGGCAATATCGGGAGACGATTGAAGATTTGCATTTAACGATTTTTGATTGACGGATTGCGATTTTTTGAGAATTATCGAATGGTTTTCAAAGGTTGTTTCAACCCCAAAATGTTTGTATATTTCTACTAATGCAGAATCGCCCTGTAAGGAATTTTCTTTGTAAGACGAAAGTGTTATTTCCGTTCCAGCATCACTTAATGCCACCATACTGAAATAATAGGATGCCGAAGACCAATCGGATTCCACAGTTAAGGTGTTGGTTTTTAGGGTTTTGTTGTTTGGTTTTACCGTAATTGCATTTTCGATAAAGGAGGTTTCAACACCAATTTCTTCTAACAAACTTAAGGTCATTTTTATATAGGGCACCGAAGTTATTTCGCCTTCAAGTGTTAATTCCAGTCCGTTTTCAAGCTTTGGGGCAATAAGCAACAACGCAGAAATGTACTGGCTGCTTACGTTTGCTTGTAGCGACACCTTATTGTTGGTGAGTTTTTTGCCCTTTATTTTTATGGGTGGAAACCCTTCGTTTTCAACATAACGAATATCTGCACCTAATTGTTTTAACGCTTCAACCAAAATTTGAATAGGGCGTTCCTTCATCCGTTTTGAACCTGTTAGCGTAATTTCTCGCCCTTCTTGAACTGAAAAATAGGCCGTTAAGAATCGCATGGCGGTACCAGCGTGGTGGATGTCAATAATATCAGAATTTGAATTTAAAGCACTGGTCATCAACACACTGTCATCAGAATCCGAAACGTTTTCCAAGGCAATTGACGGGTAAAGTGCTTGCAACAATAATAACCTGTTGGTTTCAGATTTTGAACCCGTTATGGTGATTTGTGACTTTCTATTTAAAGTGGAGGTTTTTAAAAGTAGATTCATTTTATTTCAAGGACATTCACAGAAAGGCGTAAAGATACACAGAGATTTTTTATCCACAACCCTTTCAGGGTTTAAAACCCTGAAAGGGTTAAATATCATTTTAATTTCTCATTATTATGGTGCCTATCGTGGTCGCGCTTGGTTTTTAAATCCAATTTTTTATCGAAGGCTTTTTGCAAGTCAACGCCGGTTTGGTTTGCCAAACACAGCACTACAAATAGCACATCGGCCAATTCTTCGCCCAGGTCTTTATTTTTATCGCTTTCCTTTTCGCTTTGTTCGCCATACCTGCGGGCAATAATGCGGGCTACCTCGCCAACTTCTTCGGTAAGTTGCGCCATGTTGGTAAGTTCGTTAAAATAACGAACGCCGTGGTTTTTTATCCAGTTATCGACTTCTTGTTGGGCGTTTTGTATGTTCATGTTTACAAGTTTAAATTAAGTCATCCAATATTTGCAAAAGGATAAAATTATTAATGATTAATTTAGAAAATTATATTACTCATTCCTTATTTTTTGAATCGATGATGATGGTTACCGGGCCATCATTTATTAATGCTACTTTCATATCGGTACCAAATTGACCGGTTTGCACGGGTTTGCCCAAATCGGTCTCAAGTTGCTTTATAAATGTTTCATAAAGCGGAATGGCAACCTCTGGTTTTGCTGCTTTTATATAACTGGGGCGGTTGCCTTTTTTGGTGGCGGCATGCAGCGTAAATTGGCTAACCACCAAAATTTCGCCATTTACCTCCAACAGCGATTTATTCATTACATTATTTTCATCTTCAAAAATGCGAAGGTTTACCGTTTTGCTTGACAACCAGCTTATATCTTCCTGCGAATCATCATCAACAACGCCCAAAAGCACCAACAATCCGTTTGAAATAGATGCAACCATTTCGCCTTCAATGGTAACGCTTGCTTTTAAAACTCTTTGTATGACTACTTTCATAAACCCCTAAATCTACGAGTGGAACTTTTTGTTTTGTACTATTATTTTATCTTTTCAAGTAATTAATCAACCTTACATTTTAGTAAGTTTTTTCCTTTGGTGAAATATACTCAGTGCAATGGGGCATTTATTCCCAATCATCCGTTCTGTAATGTTCATCATCACCTTCCACGATTTGCACATAACTTCGATAGCGCGAAAATGCCAGTTCATCGGCATCCAACGCTTTTTTAACAGCGCAATTGGGCTCGTGGATGTGCAAACAATTATTGAACTTACAATCTTGTTTTAATTTAAAAATTTCAGGGAAATAATCGCCAACTTCTTCTTTACCCATATCAACCACACCAAAACCTTTAATGCCCGGGGTGTCAATAATTTTACCGCCAAAACTTAAATCGAACATCTCTGCAAAGGTTGTGGTGTGCTGCCCTTGCATGTGTTGGGTTGAAATGGCTTTGGTTTTAAGGTTTAAAGTAGGCTCTAAAGCGTTTACAAGTGTTGATTTACCCACGCCCGAATGTCCTGAAAACATGCTCACTTTATCGTGCATCAATGTTTTTACCTTATCTACATTTTTACCCGTAGTGGCCGAAACTCCAATACATTCGTACCCAATTTTTCTGTAAACGTGTGCCAAATACTTTACCTCGTTAAGCATTTCTTTAGTGTAGGTATCCATTTTATTGAACAACAAAATGGTATTTATGGAATAGGCATTGGAAGTTACCAAAAACCGATCGATAAAACTGGTAAGCGTAGGTGGATTGTTAATGGTTATCATTAAAAAAACCTGGTCGATATTGGCGGCGATGACATGGGTTTGTTTTGATAGATTAACCGATTTACGAACAATATAATTGGTTCTATCGTGGATGTTGTGAATAACTCCCGACACTTGATTGTTATCGGTTTCCAACTCAAAATCCACGTAATCGCCTACCGCAATGGGGTTGGTGCTTTTAATACCTTTTAAACGGAATTTCCCTTTTATACGGCACTCGTAAGTGTCGCCCAAAGGGGTTTTAACGGTGTACCAACTTCCGGTAGATTTATAAACGAGTCCTGTCATTAATCAATTAACTATTATACTACAAATTAACAACTTTTCAATTAAAGAAAAATAGTATATTAGTAACATAAATTTAAAACCATACCAAATGAAAAAATTAGTAGTGTGCATGGCTCTTGTATCGTTAGCCTTTATGGATGCAAAAGCACAGGTTGAATACAAAGTTATTACCAGCGTAGAATCGATTGTACCCAGTGGCTTAGGGCGTTCACGGATTATTAGCGCCAATGAGGAGAAAAACTTTAAGGATTACACAACAACACAGACCGATGATGACAACAGTAGAAACAAATCGGATCGGGGCGAGATTCGCGTTAAGGATTTTGACGAGACCAAACTGCTGAATTTTTACAATATTGCCGGTATTCGTTTTCAGAACATTGCTGCCAACGACGCTGTTATTACATCAAAAATAAACACCATGGTTGCTGAAGGCTGGGAGTTGGCCTTTGTTTCCAGCGCGGTAGAAAGTGATGCCGGAAAAGACGATGCACAAGGTATTTTTATAACGCGATATATTTTTAAACGAAATAAATAATAGAAGTGATTTAAACTTTTCACAGAAAAAATAAAAGGGTTGCCGATATTTGCGTTACCACACGTAAAATATTCAAAAGCAACCCATTATGTACACAGTACTTGACAAAGATACGATAGAATTGGAAATTATCCCATACATACCATTGACAAAAC
>NZ_WRPN01000005.1 GCF_009746565.1 Mariniflexile maritimum | reverse complement strand
ATGGATACACGATTACAATTATAATAGACCACACAAATCACTTAAAAATAAAACACCAATTCAATACCGATTAAATGAATAAAATTCTATTTTTGAATGGATCGAATTTTGGGGAAGCTTACATTAGTAACTATCGAGCATTATACAGATTGGTTTAAGTCTGGTCCAGGTGGATCTTGGATATATACACACTCAACATTAAATTATGTATCACATGAATATGTATATGTTGGCGAAGAAAATAATAGTGGTCTTCAAGAAACTTATTTTCACGATCATATTAGTCCTAGTCACGGCGGCAGCTATAATAATCATGAAAATGAGGTTGTTTTAGAAGAAAATATATACTTAGACTTAAGTAATACTTCAAAAATAAATCCCACAGAGGAATTAAAATGCTTTGATTTAACAAAAAATGCTAAACTAACAGTTTATGTTCAACAACCAAAGGAAAACACTTCTGAAATTTATAGTAGCCAAAATGGTCCAGGTCATGCATTTATTGGACTGGAACAAAATGGTATTGTAAGGCAAATAGGGTTTTATCCCATATCATCTGCTAATGAAATTTTTGTAGGTGTTGGTATTGACTATAATTCTGAATTAAGAGATAATAATAACTACTTATACCACGTTAGCATTTCAAAAGACATAACAAGTTCACAATTAACTTCAATATCAAATTACATTAAAAATTTTCCAAAAACATACAACGTTAATAATTTTGCTTGTACTGACTTCGCTATCAAAATAGGAAATATGGGTGGAATGGGATTGCCATCGACCTCTGTTTCTTCATTAACCTTCAAAGGCAGAAGTCCTGGGCAATTAGGTCAGGAAATAAGAGCAATGAACTCAGATGGTATAAAAACTATCAATAAAATCAAAAACAATTCACCTAATAAAGAAGGCACATGCAATTAGTAAGCTATATTTCAAAAAATATATTAATTTTTAAAATTTATAAAATGAAAAAATATGCTATAATAATTTTAATTTTCGGCACAAATCTAGCCTCATGCCAAAAAACCCAACCAGAAAAAATGATTGAACAATTTGTTATCGATTTGTTTGACGATGAGATACAGCCTCAAAAAATAGTTGATAGCTACTTGGAAATTAAACCTGATAATGAAAATAGCCTATCTATTTCCGAAAGAAAAAAAGGGGCATTAGGAATTATTGATAAAGCAAGAAATGGAGAAAGCAAGGAACTCGGTTGGCTTGTACCAAACTACGAAATAAAAAACATACAAAAACCTCAAATTTTTTCTTTAAAAAAATACGGAGATTTGGATACACTAGGAATAAAGTTCTATACTAAGTACATTGATAACATTTACGTTTTATTGGATTCAGAAAAGAAAAAAATACTACAATATTTTCTTCTAAACGAAACTAATAACAAAATAGTATCCTTTAGCTTATTTATCAAATCAGACCAAGCGTGGTTTTTTGTTTATTAAAATAACTTAATTGCTTTTTAACGCCCCAAAAATATTTTTGGGGCGTTTTTTGTACCAAAGCAATTATACACAATAATAATCGTTATTTTTGCGACAAACTTTTTATAATTTGAACAAAAACGCGTTATATATACTATGGCTTCTTTCCTTTTTTTCAATGGGGTTTATTCATTCCCAAGAAAAAAAGAAAATAGAGATTGAATATGCTGGAAGGTTAAACGTTGATGAAGAAAACTATCCAGGAGCTAAAATTTTAACCCGAGACGAGTCGCAACAGGTACATATCATTCAAGGGAGCATCCACATGTGGAGCGACAAGGCCATTTATTACGGCGATGAAAATTTCATCCAAGCCTACGGAAACGTTCATTTAGTACAGGGCGATACGATTAACATGACATCAAAGTACGTTGAATACAGTGGCTTTACCCAACTAGCCTTTGCCAGTGGCGAGGTGGTTTTAACAGACCCCAATTCAACCATTTCATCAGACACCCTATATTTTGACCGTGTTAAACAGCAGGCATTTTATAAAGATGGCGGCACCGTTGTTAAGGACACCTCGGGCACCATAACCAGCAAAGTGGGAAGGTATTACATGGAACAAAAAAAATACCAGTTTGTTGATGATGTGAAATTGGTAAACAAAGATGCCACCATCAATTCCAATTACTTCGATTTTTATTCCGATACAGGTTACGCCTATCTTTACGGCCCTTCAACCATAACAACCACCGAAAGCAAAACCTACACCGAAAAGGGATTTTACGATACCAAGAACAAAAATGGCTATGCGGTAAAAAAATCTAAAATACACTACGATAACCGTATCATAGAAGGTGATAGCTTGTATTTTGACGATACTAAAAAATTTGCCTCGGCAACCAACAACATAAAAGTAACCGATACCATAAACCATAGTGTAGCCAAGGGCCATTATGCCGAAGTATTTAAAGCACAAGACTCGCTGTTTATTACAAAAAGGGCCTTGGTGGTTACCAAGCAAGAAAACGACTCCATTTACATGCACGCCGATAAAATAATGGTAACGGGCAAACCCGAAAACAGGATCGTGAGGGCATTTTATAACGCAAAATTTTATAAATCGGATATGAGCGGAAAAGCCGATTCCATTCATTCCAATCAAAAAACGGGCATCACACAATTAATTAATCTGGCCCGATTTTCATCTCAAGATGTGTTTTCAACCAAACGACGGCCCATTTTGTGGAACATAGAAAACCAGATGACGGGTGATACCATCCACATCATAGCCAATACAAAAACAGAAAAACTGGACTCTCTGCTCGTTTTCAATAACGCATTCATCATTAGCAAGGACACCATCAGCAAAGAAGGATACAATCAAATTTTTGGCATAAAGCTTACAGGCTTATTTAACGACGACAACAAACTGCGTAAAGTTGATATCGTTAAAAATGCTGAATCCATTTTTTATGCCAGAAACGATAAACAGGAACTTGTGGGAATCGATAAAGCCCGCTCCGGAAGCATTTCCATTCTTTTTGCCGATGGCGACATAGAAGAATACACCCGTTTCAACCAAATTGATGGCAGCCTTTACCCAGAATCAAAATATCCCGAAAAAGAAAAACGCTTAAAAGGTTTCGACTGGCGCGAAAATGAACGCCCTTTAAGTGTTGAAGATTTGTTCAAGGACGATGAACCGGTGATATTGCCCGTTATAAAAGGACTAGAGGATTATATCCCACAAGACAGTTTCTTTGATGAAGAATTACTGGAACGTGTGAAACAAGCGGGTCAAGGTTTTATTGTGAATAGGGCCGCAAATCATGTAATCAACTCGATGGGTTCATTTAATAATATATTAAAATCTGCAAATGAATTGGATGCCAGTGATTGGGTGGTGGGCAACTTAACCGTTACACCCAATGTAACCAAAGGCCCTGACGATCAAAAAACAGCCGATAAACTATCAAATAAAACCAAAAATGGTGGTTATATATACCAAGCAGTACCCAATTTAACGGGGAAATTTAAGTTTTCGGCATCTCTTAAAGGAAAAGGTAAGGTTTACATGCATCTACAAGAAGTTGGAAAAGACTATACCAACTATAAAATTGAGACAATTAACCTAACAGATTCTTGGGAAAGACACAGCATATCGGTTTTAAAAGACAATGATGGTAATAATTTCAGGGTGTATCTAAGCCAAACAAGCCCTTCAGATGAAATCTATGTTTGGGGAGCCGAACTAATTGAAATCCCTGATAATTAGAATTATACAACCATGAAATCCGATTTCCTAACATACCAAGCACAAACCTCGCCCTACCCCTTGGGCATGGAAGTTTCGCATGCCAGCGGTAGCTACATTTACGATACTCAAAATAAAGCCTATCTCGATTTTGTGGCAGGGGTTTCTGCTACGCCATTAGGCCATGGCCACCCTAAAGTGGTCCATGCCATAAAAGAGCAAGTTGACCAGTATATGCACGTTATGGTATATGGTGAATATGCCCAAAAAGCTCCCGTAGAGCTTACAAAATTATTGGCAAAACATTTACCTCCATCGCTAAGCAAAACTTATTTAACCAACTCGGGTACCGAAGCCATTGAAGGTGCGCTAAAATTAGCAAAACGTGCCACGGGCAGAAGCGAGATTATTTCTGCAATTAATGCCTACCACGGCAATACCATGGGCTCTATGAGTGTTATGGGCTATGAAGACCGCAAACAAGCCTTTCGTCCTTTATTACCAGATGTACGGTTTATCCATTTTAATAATGAAAATGACATACAACATATCACCACCAAAACGGCAGGGGTAATTTTAGAAACCATACAAGGTGGTGCCGGTTTTATTCAGCCTGAAAACGGCTATCTGGAAAAAGTAAAAAAACGTTGTGAGGAAGTTGGGGCTCTTTTAATTTTAGACGAAATACAACCGGGCATTGGCAGGACCGGTAAACTTTTTGGATTTGAAAACTACAATTGCACCCCCGATATTGTGGTAATGGGCAAAGGCTTGGGTGGCGGCATGCCCATTGGGGCGTTTACCGCTTCAACAAAGCTTATGGATTTACTGCAAACCAACCCAAAATTGGGCCATATTACAACTTTTGGCGGGCATCCCGTTATTGCAGCGGCGGCCTTGGCTACTTTAAAGGAAGTGACCGAAAGCCAATTAATGGCGCAAGCCCTAGAAAAAGAGCAACTTTTCCGTAAACTTTTGGTGCATCCATTAATAGAAGAAGTTCGTGGAAAAGGACTGATGTTGGCACTCATGACACCTTCGGCAGACATCACAAATTCGGTTATTTTGGGATGCCATAATGAAGGCTTGGTGCTTTTTTGGTTACTTTTCGAGCCCAAAGCGGTGCGCATTACCCCGCCATTAACCATCTCAAACGACGAAATTATTAAAGGTTGTGGCATCATTATTGATGTTTTAAATAAAATTCAACAAAAAACATAAACATACAACCATTTAATAACCAGATAATTATAAATGGTAATTTCCACTAAAACTACAAATGTTCATTATTTTGTTAAAAACATTTGATAATTTCGACTAAAAAAAAAGAATAGTAGCTTACATTTAATCAAAAAGAACCTCACCAATTTGCTTATGGAACTTAGTCATGACGACAACGATGATTTACCATTAACAAAGTTCGAATCGATGCTTAAAACAAACCATGTTTTATTTTTCGATTCAGAGGAATTTGAAAATATCATCCACCACTACCTAAACCAAGGAAAAATAGCCCTAGCAAAAAAAGCCATAAAGTTAGGTTTGGACCAACACCCTTCATCCATCAATCTAAGACTTTTTAAAGTAGAGATTTATGTGTTTGAAGACAAACTGGTTGAAGCCGATACGCTATTGAACGAGCTTTACAGGCTGGACCCCACAAATGAGGAAATATATATCCAGAAAGCCAATATCTTCTCAAAAAAAGACGAACACGAACAAGCTATTGAAGTTTTAAAAAAAGCATTGGAGCTTACCGATGATGTTGTAGATCTATATTCCTTAATTGGTATGGAATATTTGTTTTTAGACCAATTTGAAGAAGCCAAAACCTTCTTTATAAAATGTTTGGAAGAAGATGTTGAAGATTATTCGGCACTTTACAACGTTATCTATTGCTTCGAGTTTTTAAATGAAGTTGAAGGCGCCATAGACTACCTCAATGCCTTTTTAGACAAAAACCCCTATTGCGAAGTGGCATGGCACCAATTGGGAAAACAATATTACACGCTTAGAAATTACAAAAAAGCCTTGGCCGCTTTCGATTTTGCCATTATTTCCGACGATACATTTGTAGGCGCCTATCTTGAACGCGGAAAAGTTCTGGAGAAACTAAAACGTTTTGAGGAAGCCATTGAAAACTACAGCATCACCCTAGAGCTCGACGAACCTTCATCCTTTGCTTTGTTGCGCATAGGTTTTTGTTATGAAAAACTTAAAAATGACGACCTAGCAGTACAGTATTTTTACAAAACAGTCCATGAAGACCCAATGTTGGATAAAGGCTGGATTGCCATAACACGCTATTACAACCGCAAGCGCAACTATCAAAAGGCATTATATTACATTAACAAAGCCATTAATATCGATTCTGAAAATGTTATTTATTGGAAGCTCTATTCACAAATAAACCAACGCTTAAACCAATTTGAAGAAGCCGAACGCGGTTTTAAGAAAACCCTCGAACTAGGAAACAACGAATTAAATACCTGGTTGAGCCGTGGCGACTTATTAATTAAATTGGGCGAACCCGAGGCGGCCATATACAATTTTGAACAGGCCCTAGAATCCTATCCAGAAAACGCCGAGGTGCAATACCGTTTGGCAGGTTTGTTCTTTACTTTACAGGATATTGAAAAAGGCACATTCCATTTAAAAAACGCCCTTCGCAATAACGAGGAATATGCCTTTATTATTGATGAGCTTTTTCCGGAAGTTTCAAAAAAAATGCTCGTTAAAAATCTACTAAAAACAAATCAATAGGCAACCGTCTGGGTAAAAAAATCCATACCTTTGGTTTAAGCTTAACAACAAATCAATGCAGCGACGTTTAAAAGATTATGCCACCATCACATTAAAAGGTCTGGCCATGGGTGCTGCCGATGCAGTTCCGGGGGTTTCTGGAGGCACCATCGCCTTTATTTCCGGGATTTATGAAGAACTGGTCTCAACCATAAGCAACGTTAACGCAAATTTATTCAAAACGCTTTTCAACTCAGGCTTTAAGGCCTTCTGGAAACAGGCAAACGGCTATTTTGTTGTGGCGCTTTTAAGTGGCATCCTAATCAGCTATGTGTCATTTATGCGGCTTGCCAAGTATTTACTGGAAAACGAACCTGTTTTAATCTGGTCGTTTTTTTTCGGACTCATCATAGCCAGTATTTACTTTGTAGGCAAACAAATAAACACGTGGAACCTCCCTGTTGTTTTGGCCTTATTGGTTGGTACGGGCATAGCCTATTATATAAGTTCACTTCCTACCATGGCAACAAACAACAGTGCTATTTTCTTGTTTTTTGCGGGTGCCCTCGCCATTTGTGCCATGATACTTCCTGGTATATCGGGTTCGTTTATATTAATAATTTTGGGTGCCTATAAAACGTTAAGTGATGCCATTCACGATTTGGATATTAAAAAAATTGCGCTTTTTGTAGCGGGCGCGGTTATTGGCCTGCTTAGTTTCAGTCATGTATTAAAATGGCTATTTAAGCACTATCATAATATTACCTTGGCATTGCTTACCGGTTTTATTTTTGGATCGTTGGATAAAGTGTGGCCCTGGAAAGAAACCCTAACATGGCTTGTCGATTCAAAAGGGATAAAAATACCATTGTTGCAAAAAAGCATTTCGCCATTTTCATTTGCAGGCGATAATCAACTTCCGTTCGCCATTGCTTTAATGGTTTTAGGTTTTTTCACTATTTTTATTCTTGAAAAAGCAGGTTCAAAGAAACAGTAATGGAAAGCACCAGAACATTTAAGGATAAAGTTTTTCTAGTCTTAAAAGGATTGGGCATGGGTGCTGCCAATAAAGTACCCGGAGTTTCTGGTGGTGTGGTTGCATTTGTTGCTGGTTTTTATGAGGAATTTATTTATTCATTAAAAAAAGTTAACCAAAAAGCCTTTAAACTACTTATTAATGGGCGCTATAAAAGTTTTTACAATTACATAAACGGACGCTTTTTAGGATTGTTGTTTTTTGGGATGATTGTGAGCTACTTTAGCGTTTCAAAAGTATTGGACTACTTAATTAAGCACTACGAACTGTACGTTTGGAGCGTGTTTTTTGGAATGATCATAGGTTCCATCTACTACATCAACAAAGATTTTAAGGATTGGAACTATAAAACCTATACGGCCTTGGCTTTAGGCATTATTGGGGGCCTGAGCATCAGTTTTTTAAATCCTGCCAAAGAAAACGACAATTTATGGTTTGTGTTTTTTTGTGGCATTATTAGTGTTTCGGGCATGACGCTTCCCGGGTTTTCGGGGTCGTTTATACTCATCCTTTTAGGAAATTACGTGCTCCTTCTGGTCGATTCGGTAAATGCACTATCGGATACGTTTATTGATATTTTTAGTGGCGACTTTAGTTTTATCCATAATGCGCAAAGACTAAGAATGCTCAAGGTTTTAGTGGTATTTACTTTAGGTTCGGTGACGGGATTGGTAACGTTTTCGCACATTCTAAGTTATATTTTAAAACATTACAAAAGCATGACACTGTCTGTTATCATTGGATTTATAGTTGGCTCACTTGGGGTTGTTTGGCCCTGGAAAAAAACCATTTATAAGTTGGCAGATGACGGTACCCACCTTTTTGATTCTACCGGCACAAAAGTGGTAATGAATTACGAACGCTACATTCCGCAGCTTAACACCGAAACCTATTACGCCATCGCTTTTATTTTCCTAGGAATTGCGATTGTTTTGGCATTAGAGTATTACGGACAAAAAACAAGAAAAATCAATGAATAAATTAGGATTACTGGGCAGAAACATTTCCTACTCATTTTCAAAAGCATATTTTAAGAAAAAGTTTGAAAGCGAACATATTACCGATACAACTTACGAAAATTTCGATATAGAAACCATCGATTTGTTTCCTTCCATAATAAAAAACACCGCAAATTTAAAGGGCTTAAACGTAACCATTCCCTATAAAGAAGCCGTAATGCCCTATTTGGACAAGATTAACAAAAAAGCAAAAACAATTGGCGCGGTAAACACCATTAAAATTACAAAAAAAGGCAAGTTAATTGGTTTTAACACCGATTGTTATGGCTTTAAAAAATCGTTAAAACCCCATTTAAAACCACAGCATACAACGGCCCTTATTTTAGGAACGGGTGGCGCAAGCAAAGCAGTGGCATTTACATTTAAAGAACTGGGCATCGCTTTCGAATATGTTTCAAGAAACCAATCAGAAAACATAAAATTCACCTACAACACGCTATCCGAGGCCATCATTAAACAGCATCTAATTATTGTAAACTGCTCTCCGTTGGGCACGTTTCCAAACACTGAAGATTGTCCAAATATCCCCTATCAAGCCATCACCGAAAACCATATTCTGTTCGATTTAATTTACAATCCGGAAGAAACAAAATTCCTAAAATTAGGCAAACAGCAGCATGCAACAACCGTAAACGGACTAAAAATGCTTACACTTCAGGCAGAAAAAGCCTGGGCCATCTGGAAACTGCACTAAAAAAACCCACTAAATCATTAAAACCACATGAAGTCCTTTGTTAATAATAGACTTGTTAGTATCTTTAAACCTTAAAGTTATAAATGAACCTTAACATTTTTTAAAATGTCTGAAATAAACCATTTGCCCAAAGGAGAAGAAGAAGAAAACAAGCCCGTAAGTGATGCTGCACCCCTTGTTGAAGAACCCACGCAATTAGAAACCATGGATGCTGAAACCCCAGTAAACCAATCCGTTTCTGATGAAACTGACAAGCCCGAAACTACGGAAGAAGGCACTTCAACCAAGAATACGCACGAAGATGACGACACGGTTTTAAATGAAATTGAAGACTCCAACGCTGAAGATGCCGAAGATGAGGGCAATAAGGAACGGCACACCATTGAGGTAAAGGAGTATGATAAAATGTCGTTAGAGGCCCTTGTTCAAGAACTTGAAAAACTGGTTAAGAACGAGAAAATTCAGGCAATAAAATCGCATGTTGACGCCATAAACAGCGAGTTCAAAGAAAAATTCCAAGCCTTATTGGATGAGAAAAAAGAAGAATTTTTAAACGATGGCGGCAACGAAATAGACTTTTACTATGCCTCGCCCATACAGAAACGCTATAAAGAGGTTTATCACAATTATAGAAAAAAGTTAAACGAACATTACCAAAACCTAGAACAAAACCTAAAACAGAATTTAGCCGATAAACTTGAAATTATTGAAGAATTAAAAGGCCTAATTAATGTTGAAGAAAACATAAACACCACTTACAAACACTTCAAGGAGTTGCAAGAACGCTGGCGACAAACCGGCCCCATTCCGCGCGACAAATACAACAATGCATGGAACAGCTACCACCACCATGTGGAAATGTTCTACGATTTTTTACACCTAAACAGAGATTTACGCGATTTAGATTTTAAACATAATTTAGAACGTAAACTTCTTATTATTGAACGCGCTGAAGAATTGGCCAAAGACGACAACATTATGCGCGCCTTTAGGGAATTGCAAGAACTCCATAAAATGTGGAAAGAAGAACTTGGCCCTGTTGATAAAGAACATCGCGAAGCTATATGGGAAAAGTTTAAAGCTGCAACCAAAATAATTAACGACAAACGGCAACTATATTATCAAGAAATTGATAAGGTTTACGAAAATAACCTGGAAAAAAAACTAGAGGTTATTAACGCCATACAAGCGTTAAATGCAGAAGACATCAATTCACACAATGGTTGGCAGAAAAAAATAAAGGACATTGAGGCCTTGCGCGAAACCTTTTTCAGTATTGGTAAAGTGCCCAGCAATGTGAATGAAAAAACTTGGGCAAAATTTAAAGAAGCCGTTAGAAATTTTAACCGAAAAAAGAATTCGTTTTACAAAGGCCTAAAAAAAGACCAATACGACAACCTACAAAAAAAATTGGACTTAATTAAAATAGCTGAAGACAACAAGGACAGCGACGATTTTGAGGTTACCAGTGCGTTGATGAAAAAAATCCAGAACGATTGGAAAAAAATAGGACACGTACCACGTAAAGACAGCGATAAAATTTGGAAACGCTTCAAAAACGCTTGCAATGCCTATTTTGACCGATTGCATGCCACAAAAAATGCCGCAAACAAGGAAAGCTCGGACGCATTTAACAACAAACTACAACTTTTAGATGCCGTTAAAGAATTAAAACCTTCAAACGACAAAGACAAAGATGTTGAAACCGTAAAGGATTTTATAAACAAATGGAAAGAACTTGGCAGGGTACCAAACGATAAACGCTACATAGAAGGCAAATTCAACAAAGCCATTGAAGAATTTCTTTCTAGTTTGAAAATGGACAAGAACGAGGTTGAAATGATCAAGTTTGAGAACAAATTGGATACCATGAACGCTTCCGATGACAATAGGGATTTGGATAATGAACGCAATTTTATCAGAAAAAAGATTGACGAACTAAAAGCCCAAATAAACCAATTGGAAAATAATCTGCAGTTTTTTACCAATGTCAATGCCGATAATCCGCTTGTAAAAGACGTGCACAAAAACATTAAAGCACATAAAGACGAATTAAAACTTTGGAAGAGCAAACTAAGCAAAATCAAGGAACTATATTAAAACGCTTTAACAGGATATAAAAAAACGGTTTAAATAAAATTTAAGCCGTTTTTTTGTAACTAATATTTTGGGTAGAAAGCCATTATCGAACCAAACTAAAGTGGCCTCTATATGTTTTAATGGCTCCAGCAGCATCCTTCAACTGCGCTACAAACCAATAATCGGCTCCCCCAAGTGGCTGTCCGTTAAAAGTACCATCCCAAACCCCGTTTTTGGCATTTATTTGCTTGATTAATTTTCCATAGCGATCATAAATCGTTACGTTGGAAGCGTTGGAAAAATTAACATCAACACCTTTAACCTGCCACGTATCGTTTACGCCATCGTTATTTGGCGTGAAAAACCTAGGAAACCCAAGAACAAATACGTTCAATTGAGACACCCCACAGCCATTTTTATCCTTTACATAAACAACATGCAACCCTGCAACAACGTTGTTAAATATAGGTTCGTCCTTATAAGGGCCATCAAAAGCATCCAAAGCAAACTCATAATTGCCCGGACCCAGATTATTGTTTTGGTTGTTGATTATAATGGTGTTGTTATCGCTGTTTTCAATAATTGTAACATCTTCTAAACTAATTCTGGCTTTATCAGATTCTTGTACCAAAACAGTTTTAGGGGCCGAACTACAAAGTTGGTTTGAAGTGGCTACCACCGAATAAGTATCCCCACCACTAACTTCAACACTCATGGCACTACCTATAATTTCTCCCTTGCTGTTTTTCCACTCATAAGAATAATGATCTTTTGGGTTAATAACCTGTAAAACAATGGGAGCCGTTCCCGTGCAATAAACGGTTGTTCCAGTTACTTCAAATTCTGGGGCGCTATTTACCGTAAGCGCCACAGGGGTTCTATTGGGTGATGTACAATTGTTAAGTGTAGCATCCACATAATAGGTTTTGGTTGCGCTTAAACCAGAGACCGTAAAAGAGGCTCCTGTATGCAAAGAAACGCCACCCGTGGGAGCATCATACCAATTAATAGTGCCCTGTGATGCCGAAGCGAACAAAGTTCCCGGGCCTGAACCGCAAGCCACACCATCGGTTACATCCACTATGGTGGGAGTTGTCGTAACTGTGGCTACCACTGCCTTTCGTTCTATATTCGCACATTCTTTAATTCCAACATAATAAGTCGTGGTTCCCATAACATTTGGCTGAAAAACAGCACCTTCATACAATATCGAGCCTCCTGTTGAAACATGAAACCATGCCGCTGTAACGCCCTGAGAAACGGTCGCTTCCAGAGTAACCATACCGCCATCACAAATAGCATCGGCAGTAGTGTTTATAATAGAAGCTGTATAGATTTTTGAGCTTGTTGCGATATTCAAAATTGGATCTCCCGGCAAGCCACCATATTCAACAATATAGCCTTTTGGCTGATAATTATTGCCATTAATTAAGCTTCCGGTATTGCTTAAATCGTTCCAAGAACCTGGAATGCCCACTCCGGGCGCTGTAATATGCGCATAATCTTCATTTCCTGATTGGTTGGGTTCTGAAGTGTTCCAAAATGCAAAATTTGGAGAATAACCATTGCCATTGCCATACCAAAAAACAGTGCCACTTTCGGGTCCGGTAACCCATTTCCATGTGCCCTCGACCTCTTCATCCGAACCTCCTATCCAGCCTGCGCCTGCGGCCTGTTTTCCGCACAGTTGTGCTTCTTCCGCAGACGTTAAGGTTGCCAAATACCCCTGTAAACCAAAGTACGTTTTGGCAGCTGCGGCTATTCTTGCATTTGACCAAGTAATTGCTAAATCTGGGATGTATTGATAATAGTGCCCCGTTGAAGGCAAATAATTTGCATCGCCTATGGTTATTGAAAATTCTTTGTTTATGGGATTATTGCTGGTACTGTTAAAAAGTACGTTTTTTACGGCGGTCACCAAATCGGTATATGGAACCGTTGATGTGTTTCGATTTAAAGTTAACTTACCTTCTGAAGGAACCCATTGTGCTGTAACATTGGGATGGATGCCATCTAAAGTTAAAACATCTTCCCCTTGAACATATCCCAAAGACACTTGAATATAAACAGCATCAATGGCCGTATTATCGGGGTTGGTAATTGTAAAATCGGTTACTATATGAATGTCACTTTTTGGGCAATAGAGCTGATTTCCAGTTGCCGTTAAATTTTGCGACCACCCCATTGATACTGATAACAATAAAAAAACAACACTACATTTAAAGAGGCTTATATTTTTGAGCACTACGTTTAGTTTTGTATATAAATAAAATGATTTTTTTCTAATTATTTGAAAACATTTTGCCAATTAAGATAAAAAACGGCATTAATACGACTAAATGCCGATTGCTACATCTTAAAACCAGTATGGACATAGCTTATGCTTTTCGTTTTATAAAAAACTTAAACAGATTTGGTTTTATTACCATTGATTTTAATGGTATTTATAAACCTCAAAACCTTCTTTTACCGTAAAAAGCGTATAGTTACTTTTAAAAAACTCATCAACCTTTTCCCCATACGCTTCTTTTATTTGAAGTGAGTCGTTTTCAATCTTTAAAATGATTTTAGGGGTGTTGTTCATTAAATCTGAATACACTTTATGTCTATGTATATCTTCTTTAATAAAAATTAAATTAAAATAATTGCTGGATGACACCCTACTTGAGGCGGCCAAAGCAGAAATAAGTTTATCATCATCACCTAAAATATAAATATAATCGTTTTTGAAAGTATGCTCTTTTACCCAATATCCCATGTTTTTAGAAAAGGAGTCTGGTGGATTTAACAACAAGTTGAGGGTTCTATAACATTGTTTATAAGGAAAAAACAAAAAAGCAAGTATAATAAAATACCATAACAGGTTTAAATTCTTTCTTTTTAAATAAAAATGAGGAGCCATTAAATTACCCATTACCATACCACCCATTAGGGATAAAGAAGGAATAACCTGTTTAATTTGGTGTCCGTAATAGTATCCTGATGCGTTTACGCCTATAAAATCAAAAACGAACCACAGTAAAATACCGTAAAACAATGGCTTGTTGACCAATTTTTTTTGATAGAAAAACAAAAACACAAAAAAATAAAAAAATACAAATCGAGAACCTATTAACTTATCAAAAAAATGGGCGATTTGAATGCCAAAGCTAGACACTTTCGATCCCGAATTAAACAAGATCAACCAAGCGCCCTCTATATAATCGAGAAAAGAAACGCCATAAATAAATAGAATTAAGATAGATAACGAAATGGAAAGGATAACCCCTAGGAAAAATAAAGAAATTCCTAAGATTTTCTTTTTTATGGATAGGTGGTTTGCTGAAAACACCAAAAAAAACAAAACAACAGCCACCAATGTGGTAACCGCTATCTGTTTAAAACTAATAGCGATACCAATAAATATACCTGCCAAAAAAAGATCGTACTTCATTTTAGAACTACCCTTGGCCTTTATTATAAAGTAAAAAGCCAAAACAGAAAACAAAACCATAAACACCTCGGTATGCGCAAAATAGGAGCCATCGACCAGTCGCCAACTCATACTTAAACCAAAAATAAGCATGCAAAATATGCCTGCTCGTTTACTATGCAGCTTTTCGCAAATACAATAAAGTATAAAAGCGGACAATAAGGTGGCAAAAACTCCTAAAATTCTAATAACAAAGATGCTTTCGGCCGTTAAAAAATTGGCCGTGGCATATAGAAAAAATATAGCTGGTGTTTTATTTTCTACTGCTCCAGTATAAGGCGGAATGCCATGTTTGGCCCATAAGTTTCCCATGTAAGACCAAAGGTTTTCGTCATAACTAACTACAGGATTAAGTGAGTTAAAAACAAAAATTATAGATAAAATAACTAAAATAAGGTAAGGGTTTGTTACTATTTCAATTAGATTATTTTTCTTCATGGTGCGCATACAGTGTACTTTCCAAATATGTTTTTTAACGTAGCTATAAATAAAACCGTACTATCTAAAGATTACAAAAGACTAGCATTGATAATTCTAAATTGTTAGTTTCAATTTAATATTCCCAAAAATTCCGATTGAAACGTTAAATATGAATATCAACAAGCAATTAGTTAGTTATACTTTAATAAATGGAGAAATGTTACTGCAAAAATTTGGCTTCTTCCCAAAACACATCCATTTCAGACAAGGTCATATCTTTCAATGGTTTATTAAGGCTTTTGGCTTTTTCCTCAAGATATTGAAACCGTTTTACGAACTTTTTATTGGTACGTTCCAAGGCGTTTTCTGGATTTATATTTAAAAATCGGGCATAGTTCACCATGGAAAACAATACATCGCCAAACTCGCTTTCCATGGCATCATACTGTCCTTTTTCCACTTCATCCCTAAACTCTTGAAGCTCTTCGGTTACTTTTTCCCAAACTTGGTTTGGGTTTTCCCAATCAAAACCCACACCCGCTACTTTTTCCTGTATCCTATTGGCTTTTACCAAGGCTGGCAAACTTTTTGGCACACCTTCCAAAACACTTTTATTGCCTTCCTTAAGTTTTAAATTTTCCCAATTTCGCTTAACATCTTCTTCGTTATCAACCTTAACATCGCTATAAATGTGGGGGTGTCGGCTTATTAGTTTCTCAGAAATGCCATTGCAAACATCGGCAATATCAAAAGCGTTGGTCTCGCTTCCTATCTTCGAATAAAATACAATATGCAACAGCACGTCGCCCAATTCCTTTTTAATTTCCTGCAAATCATTTTCTAAAATGGCATCACCAAGTTCGTAGGTTTCCTCAATGGTTAAATGGCGTAAACTTTCCATGGTCTGTTTTTTATCCCATGGGCAACCTGCCCGTAACTCATCCATAATGGTTAGTAATCTATCAAATGCTTTTAGTTGGTCGGCTCTGGAATTCATACAAATTGTTTTTGTAAAAATACGATTATTAATGGTTTTTACTGATGGGCACAAAACAAAAAATCCAGCAAAAAAGCTGGATTTTTAGCAAACCTTGAAAAGATTTTTAAAGTTGTTAAGCGTTTTGCTTTTTTATAAGGTTTAGGGCAGAACCCTCGTTATACCAAGCAATTTGTGCTGCGTTATAGGTATGGTTCAATTTGATTAGATCTTTACTGCCATCGGCATGAACAGCTTCCAAAGTTAAGGGCTTATCGGGAGCAAAGTCCTTTAAATCGATGAAGTTGAAAGTATCATCTTCCTGTATTAAATCGTAATCGGCTTCGTTTGCAAACGTTAATCCTAAAAGACCTTGCTTTTTAAGGTTTGTTTCGTGGATACGGGCAAATGATTTTACGATTACCGCAGCAACGCCCAAAAAGCGAGGTTGCATAGCTGCATGCTCGCGTGAAGAGCCTTCTCCGTAATTATGATCGCCCACCACAACGGATAAAATATGGTTTTTCTTGTATTCGCGTTGCACATCTGGCACACCACCATATTCGCCTGTAAGCTGGTTTTTTACAAAATTTGTTTTCTTGTTAAAAGCGTTTACGGCACCAATTAAGGTATTGTTAGCAATGTTATCCAGATGGCCTCTAAAACGCAACCAAGGCCCTGCCATACTAATATGGTCGGTAGTACATTTTCCAAAGGCTTTAATTAATAATTTGGCTCCGTTTATTGTGTTTCCAATGGGTTCAAAAGGTTCGAGCAATTGCAATCTTTCAGAATCTTTATCCACTTTAACCTGTACATGGTACCCATCTTCTTCAGGAGCTAGATAGCCGTTATCTTTTACCTCAAAACCTTTCGGTGGCAATTCCCATCCTGTTGGTTCGTCAAACATCACTTCTTCCCCTTTTTCATTTATAAGTTTATCGGTCATTGGATTAAAATCCAAACGCCCTGCAATAGCGATTGCCGCAGTAATTTCGGGAGATGCTACAAATGCATGCGTATTGGGGTTTCCATCGGCGCGTTTTGCAAAGTTTCTGTTAAATGAATGAACAATGCTGTTTTTCGGGGCGTTTTTTGGGTCGCTATAACGCGCCCATTGCCCAATACAGGGGCCACAAGCATTGGTGAAAATTTTGGCATCCAATTTTTCAAAAACTTGCAGGATACCGTCACGTTCGGCAGTATAGCGAACTTGCTCAGACCCTGGGTTGATGCCCAATTCGGCTTTCATTTTAAGGCCTTTGTCCAATGCTTGTTGGGCAATGGATGAAGCGCGCGATAAATCTTCATACGATGAATTGGTACACGATCCAATCAAGCCCCATTCAACCGTCATGGGCCAATCATTTGCCAAAGCTTTTTCTTTAATATCCGTTCCAACAGTTGAAGATAGATCGGGCGTAAAAGGGCCATTTAATAAGGGGCCTAATTCTGATAAGTTGATATCAATTACCTGGTCGAAATATAGTTCTGGGTTGGCATACACTTCAGCATCGGCGGTTAAATATGATTTTACTTTATTTGCTGCATCGGCAACATCGGCCCTATCGGTAGAACGCAAATAACGCTCCATGGAATCATCATACCCAAAGGTTGATGTAGTAGCGCCAATTTCAGCACCCATGTTACAAATAGTGCCTTTTCCGGTACAAGACATGGATAGTGCCCCTGATCCAAAATATTCAACAATAGCGCCAGTTCCTCCTTTTACGGTTAAAATTTCGGCAACCTTTAAAATCACGTCTTTTGGAGCGGTCCAACCCGATAATTTACCGGTTAACCGTACCCCTATCAATTTAGGGAATTTCAGCTCCCAAGCCATACCAGCCATTACATCAACAGCATCGGCACCACCCACACCAATAGCTACCATGCCTAAACCGCCTGCGTTTACGGTATGCGAATCGGTACCTATCATCATACCACCGGGGAATGCGTAATTTTCCAGAACCACTTGGTGAATAATACCGGCACCGGGTTTCCAAAAACCAATACCATATTTGTTTGAAACAGATTCCAAGAAATTGAACACTTCGCTGCTTACGCTATTGGCATGTCTTAAATCGGCAACAGCGCCGTCTTTAGCTTGAATTAAGTGGTCGCAATGTACGGTTGTAGGTACTGCCACTTTGCTTTTTCCAGCTTGCATAAATTGCAATAAGGCCATTTGTGCCGTTGCATCTTGACAGGCTATCCTATCGGGCGCAAAATCAACATAATCCTTACCCCTTTCAAAAGCCTTGGTAGGCATGCCGTCCCACAGATGATTGTATAATATTTTTTCAGAAAGGGTTAATGGTCGCCCTACAATTTCACGTGCTTTATCAACGCGTTCAGCCATTTTGGTGTACACACCTTTAATCATGTCAATGTCAAATGCCATAGCTTCTATTTTAATTTTTGTTTAAAAGTTTCGCAAATTACGAAATTAATCCAAAGGTCTAAAAATAAACCCTGCAATGCAATAATTAAGGATAGTAATTTATTATAGTCACATTTTTAATTCATATAATTCTATTTTTTTTTATGAATTATATATGAAAAATGATGATTTAACAATGAAATATATGAAGTATTAGAGCAGGCTATTGATAATTTGTTCTTCGGAAACACCCTCGGCATCTGCTTTGTAGTTTTTAATGATGCGATGGCGCAGAATACTATGTGCTACGGCCTTCACGTTTTCAATATCCGGTGAAAACTTACCGTGGATGGCCGCATGGGTTTTTGCTGCTAAGATTAGGTTTTGCGAGGCTCTTGGGCCTGCGCCCCAATCGATATAATTTTTAACCAAGGTATTTGCAGAATCGCCATTAGGTCGGGTTTTTCCAACCATGGTTACGGCATATTCTATAACATTGTCGGCTACCGGGATACGACGGATAAGATGCTGGAACCCTAAAATTTCCTTAGCGGAAAAAAGGGCGTTTATTGTGGTTTTTGTATCGGATGTTGTAGCCTTAACCACCTGAACTTCCTCGTTAAAGGAGGGATACTCTAAATTGATGGCAAACATAAAACGGTCCAATTGGGCTTCAGGCAACGGATAGGTACCTTCCTGCTCAATGGGGTTTTGGGTAGCGAGAACAAAATAGGGCAATTCCAGTTTATAATGCTGGCCCGCAACGGTTACGGCGCGTTCTTGCATGGCTTCCAATAAGGCTGCCTGTGTTTTAGGTGGGGTTCGGTTAATTTCGTCGGCTAAAATGATATTGGCAAAAATGGGCCCTTTTATAAATTTAAAGTGGCGGTCTTCGTCTAAAATCTCACTGCCCAAAATATCGCTTGGCATTAAATCGGGCGTGAATTGAATGCGCTTAAAATCGAGACCTAAGGCCTGCGCTATGGTGTTAACCATTAGGGTTTTTGCTAAACCGGGCACTCCAATAAGCAAGGAATGGCCACCAGAAAATATTGAGATTAGCACTTGATTGACAACCTCGTCCTGACCAACGATGACTTTGGCAATTTCGGTTCTTAAATCTTTATATCGTTTTACAAATTGTTCAATGGCAGCTACATCCGACATATTCTTATTTTTTTAACCAGTTGCTAGAAAATTTGCAATCCCTAAAAGAGCCACTTACTTTTATATAGGTATCAAAAATTTTATCTTCCTGCCATTTTGCGATGGTATTTATCTTTTTTTCATCTAAAGCCAACTGTTTGATTTTCAAATAATCGCGTGCATAATCGGCTTCGTGCTGGTCGATTCTATCTGTAACCATTAAAATTTTAAACTTGGTTTTTCCCGTTCTGTCCTCCTCTTTTAAAACAAGACTGACTTCCTTATCTTTTAAATTTTGTATTTGGGCATATAATTCGGGGTCCATTCTGGTTAATTCAAAATTATAATCTTGCGTGGTTGGGTTTATCAATTGGCCCCCATCATTTCGGGTTTCCTTTTCATCACTGGCTTCCCTTGCGGCATCGGCAAAAGATATTTCACCATTTATGATACGCTGGCGAACTTTTTCAAGGCGTTCTTTGGCTTCCTTTATGGCTTCAACCGAAACTTTTGGCGATAATAATATGTGCGCAATATCGTATTCTTGACCCCTAATTTTATCACATTGAATGATGTGATAGCCAAATTCGGTTTCAAAAGGTTCGGATATTTCACCTTCTTGAAGTGAAAAAGCCACTTGCCTAAATTCCTTAACCATTCGGGGCTGCTTTCTGTTTAGGGTATATTTTCCACCTTTGCTGGCCGACCCCGGATCTTCCGAATACAGGATTGCCTTAGAGCGGAAGCTGGCACCATTCTCAAGTATGTCGGCCTTAAATTCCTTTAACCTGTTGATAACACGTTGTTTCTCTTCTTCGGTAACTTTTGGTTCGGCTACTATTTGTGCTACTTTAAGTTCGGTACCAAATGTGGGACGTTCTTCTTTGGGTATTTTGTCAAAAAAAGCACGAACCTCTTCGGGCGTTACCTCAACGTTTTCAATGATTTTAGCTTGCATTTTTTTTGCCAGTTCATTGCTTTTGTTGATTTCGAACATTTCGTCCCTAAATGATTTTTCATCATCTTTTTTGTAAAATGCCAATAGTTCCGGCATGGATTTACCGGATTGCGCTAAAAATTGCTCAATTTGATAATCGACATTTCTTCTAATTTCGGCATCGGAAACTTGAATACTGTCTTGTATGGCCCAATGGGCATATAGCTTGTCCTCTAGCAATTTCCCAAACAATTCGCAATCGGTAATGTCTTTTGAGTCGTAACCACCTGCTTCCAGTTGCAACCTGTTTTTAGGAATATCAGAATCTAAAATAATATAATCGCCCACTACGGCAGCAACGCCATCAACCTTTTTGGCGTTTTGGTTAGGGATGGAATCTTTTTTGGCGGGTGCTGTTTTTGTTGCCTGGTCGTTTAGTATTTCTTGTGCTGGGATAAGGTTTCCTAAGAACAAAAATGTGCCAATTACAAGGACCGATTTTAGGTTATTTATAAATTTCAAATTGTTTATTTTTAATAGCATCTTTAGTTATGTCTTTTTCTAATTCTCTAATCCGTTCAAGTTTTCTTTTATTAATAACGATCTGGTCTATTACAGGTTTTACATATTCTAAAGGCGCTGTGTCATTTCGAAGTAAAACATCATTAATTTGCATCAAATATACTCCTAATGAATCTTTGAGCTGTACAAAATTAGATTTTTTTAACAATTGGCTTTTGTTTTCGGGGGTAATGGCGGAAATTTTATTGACAACCTGACTCGCTTTTATCCAAATGGTATCGTTTAATGAATAGGATTTAAACTGAATGGACATGGCCTCCAAATCTTTTTTGTCCTTGGCATTAAAGCGTTTAAATTTTTGTTCGATGGTGCTATAATTGTTCATGTTACCGTCCAGATGAATGTACCTAAACTTTAACAGCTCTTCATTTAATTTAAAAACATCCTTATTGGCCTTGTAATAGGTTTGCGCTTCATCGCTTGTTACCGTGGTATTCATGTCTCTGTTTACCAACGCTTCAAGATAGGCTTTTGTATATAAATCATTTTTGTACTGATCGACCAATTTATCAAATTCGTCTTGTTTGGCTTCGTTCAAATTACGTTTGGCGCCATCAACAAATAGCTGTTGGGTTGCCCAACGGTTGATAAAGTTTTGAACCACCGAAATACTGTCTTCTTCAGGGGTGCCTTCAGAAACCAAATCTTTTATATCATCATAATACAAATAAGTGTCGTTTACGCGCGCTACTGGAACTCTATCGTCGGTTTTTTTAAAAAAATCGCAAGATGACATGCCTATTAAAAGTATAACATATATGATGGTTTTATTGCGCACTTGTTTATTTTTTTAGTTGGGACTTAACGTGTTTCAAAGCTTTTTGGTTTACAACAATTTTATATTTTTCGGCAAGTTCCTTGAGCCATTTTTCTTCCTTAAAAGCTTGGTAATCGCTTATAACCAACCCTTTGGCTTCCTCAAGTGTTTTTTGCGTTTCGGGCAATAGTTCCTTCACCTGCACGACCACAAAGCCATCGTTATGGTTATAAACAGGTGAGATTCCTTTTTTAAAATCAAAATTGGGTGGCAGGGCTTGGTGGGTGCTGTCCATAACATCTGTTGTAAAAATAACATCAATTTTATCATTGCTGTTTATTAATGATTTTATTTGATCGATGGCCATGCCTTCCTCTAAAAGCTTTGCTACTTTTTTTAGTGTTTTTTGGTCTTTTGAAGCGGCCACCACAGCATCAACGCGTTTTGGAAACATGTACTGTTGTTTGTGCGTATTGTAAAAATCGTTAATGGCCAATGAATCGGATGTGGCGGTGTTCCAAATGGTAGTTTCCATTAAATCGAACAACAACAAACCGTCTCTATATTCGGCTACAACATTTGCAAAGTCCTCATTTTCACTTTCCAAATTATCTTCTTGGTACTTTACCAAACTGGTGTTTAAAAAAGTATCATATTTTTTTGAGACCAAGGTTTTTAAATCTGTTGCACCGTCGCCATTGGACTGTGATGACAGCAAATAATCGCCAAAATCTTTATAGGTAAATGCCTTGTTACCAATTTTCAACAGCGGTCTATCTGCTTGAAAATTTTCGGGCAATTGCCAAGTTCTTTTAAAATAATCGTCATTTAAAATAGAAGTGAAATACTCTAAATCAGGCTGTTTTGATGGAACTTTATATTTTTCCTTCAGTTTTTTGTACAATGCTGCATCAATTAATTTTGAACGCTCGTCGCGTTTTACTTTTTCTTCCAACTCGGGCTTCATGTCTTCAAACGAAACAATGGGCTTTATGGCATATAACTTTACAATGTGCCATCCATAGGCGGTTTTAAAAGGTTGCGATACATCGCCAATTTGTTGCAAACCAAATGCCACATCCTCAAACTCTTTAGCGTTTAGTTGGCCCATAGAAAAAGGTGCCAATTTGCCCCCATTTGGTGCCGAATTCCCATCATCGGAAAATTGTTTTGCCAAGGCTTCAAAATCTTCACCCTGTTGCAGTTTTTTATAAATATCCTGAATTCTGTCCTGAGGTTTTTCAGCTAAGGAATCGCCCGCTTTTTCTACCACCATGATGTGTGCCACGGTACGCTCGCCCCTTGATTTTCGCTTATCAACCACATTAACAAGGTGGTACCCAAATTGCGTCCTGAACGGTTGCGAGATTTCGCCAACTTTGGTTTGATAGGCGGCATTTTCAAAAGGATAAACCATCCTAAAACCAGAAAACCATCCTAAATCTTCACCAAAAACCGTTTTTCCGTTGTGCACTTCTTTCCTAACCGTTTCAAAACCTTCGGTTAATGCCCTTTCCCGTAGTTTTAGGATGTTGTTATAGGCTACCAAGGTATCTTCCGGACTCGCATTTTCGGGGATTTTGATTAAAATATGGGAAGCCTTTACATCATTTGAAACCCTTTCATAAGCTTCCTGCACCAAGGCATCGCTTACTTTGGCGTCGGTTACAAAACTTTTTGCAAGTTGTTGCTTGTAGGTTGCCAATTCTCGAATATATGACGGTTTTTCCTGAAGCTGCAACGCTTTGGCTTCCTTTAATTTTAATTTATAGTTAGTAAAAAGCGTTAAATATTCATCCACATCTTTTTGCGATTCGTCCTGGACCAAATCCAGATTTTTATTATAGACCCTTAAAAATTCTGAAACATAAAAGGGGTCGTTATCGACAGTAAAAAGAACGTCTTTTTTAGAAGATTGTGCCTGGGCATTTACAATGAATACCGAGAACACCAATACAAACAAATACTTTAACTTCATTAGAAAAAAATTATAGGTTGCCACAAAAATACTAATATAAACCTTTTATGCAAGTTGCTTTAACAAACGTTTAAAAAGATAAATAATTGCGATTATTAAAATAGAATTTTTACCTTTCGACCCTATTATTTTTTTACCATGCGAACATTAAAATTGATATGGGATTTTCGGGGCCTTGACGCACACCTAACGGCGCAACACCACGAAATCCATTTAAAAGAATACATCCAATTAAAAAAACTGAACGTTACCATTACGGGGTTTGAAAATATAAACGAGGTTCATGCCATAGCCTTTATAGTAGTTGCTGAAACAGACATGATACCAATAAGGGATGCCCTAAAACCACACAGGGGGCAAGTTTACACGCCTTAAAGCTTATTTAACTTATAAAAAAACATGAATTTAAAACACAAAATACTGATAATCATATTTTTAACATTATCACAGTTTAATTCCGCCCAAAAAAAAACCAATCTTTTTAACGGAAAAAATCTGGAGGGTTGGTATGCTTTTAGTGCCGAGGACGGTAAACAAGAGGACGCTTCAAAATTATTTAAGGTTGAAAAACATCTCATTCGATTTTATGGCAACAAAGCGGGGTATTTGATGAGCGACCAAAGTTTTGGGAATTTTAAATTAACGGTGAAGTTTAGATGGAATACCCATGAAGCCTTTGCCAGAAAAAACGATAAAAAGAATAGTGGCGTTATGTATTTAGTGCCCCAAGATACGCCCGACATGCTATGGCCAAAAGGGTATCAATTTCAACTAAAAGAAGATGCTACCGGCGATTTTATAATGCTTCAAGAGGTAACTTTGGTTATTAAAGGCAGCAAAACCGAGGCCGGAAAAAGTGTGGTGGCCACCCGTTTTGCTGATGCCGAAAAGCCTTATGGAACTTGGAACACTTTGGAAATTACTCATGCAAATGGTACCATAACCCAAAAGCTTAACGGAAAATTGGTGAATGAAGGTAACGATGCGACCATTTTAAAAGGCCGAATTTTATTGCAATATGAAGGTTATCCCATCGATTTTCGAAAAGTAGCAATAGAAAATTTATAGGTTTATAATTATTGACCTTAAATATTATTGGTAAAATCCAATTTCAAACAAAAAGTTCTATTTCACTTTAAAATTTTACAATTGTGAAACTAAAACGAAGAAGAAAATTAGTAACCTATCTAAACATATTAGATCGTCCCATGCGATTTAACCCATTCGTATTTAGCCGTACGTTTTTATTATGGGCAATACTCGGTTTATTGGGCGGCCTCATAGCAGGTATTTATTGGATAGTTTTAGAATTTTTAACCCATAAAATTGCACTTTTTGAAGGCTTGCTTGTTATTCCCATTATGGCTATTTGCGGATTTTTGGCAGGATTGGTAATCCATTTAATTGGTGATCCCGGAGAAATACATTTAATCGTAAACAATATTCGATTCAATAACGGAAAATTAGATCCTAAAAATAACCCCTCCATGATTTTATCATCATTACTTTGTGTGGCATCCGGAGGAAGTTTGGGTCCAGAAGCACCTTTGGTACAGGTAACTGGTTCCACCGGCACTTGGTTTGGCAAAATTTTTAGGCTTAAAGGTGAGGAATTAAGATCTATGAGCATTGCAGGTATGGCATCTGGTTTTACCGCATTGTTTGGAGCACCCTTGGGTGGCAGTTTATTTTCACTGGAAATATTACATCACAAACATGCCGTGGAATATTATAAAGCAATTATTCCCGCATTAGTGGCAAGCAGTTTTAGTTACATAGTTTTCGCATGTATCGTACAACTTGGACTTGGTGCGGTTTGGAAAGTACCAATTTATGAGTACTCGGGTATTTTCGATTTTGCCCTGGCCGTTATTTTTGGCATTACGGCAACCACCATAGGTTGGCTATTTATTTATTGCACTAAATTTTTTAAATCTTTATTTGAAAAGCGCCCTATTCCTATTTACATAAAAACATTAGTAGGTGGGCTGCTATTAGGTATTATTTCCTATTATTTACCAATAACCCGATATTTTGGACATAACGAAATCAACACGTTACTAAACCACACCTACTCAATAAAATTCTTGTTTTTAATTTTAATATTTAAAATAATCGCAATTTCCATAACAGTTACCTCAGGTTGGAGGGGCGGGTTCATTATTCCTCTTTTTTTTGTTGGTGCAACCCTAGGGCTTATCATACATTACTTTTTTCCATCAACAAATCTTACGTTGGCCATAATAAGTTGCATGGCGGCCATTAATGCTTGTGTAACACGAACCCCCATGAGTACCACCATTTTACTGGCAACACTTACAGGTTTTTCATATTTCATTCCTATTTTGTTTGCCAGTTTAACAGGATATTTTTTAGCACCAAGAATCCCTTTTATAAGTTCTCAAATGGACAAAAAAACACTTAAACCCTAAAATCAATTATGAAACCTAAAATTGATGGGTTTGTACTTGCCATTATAACCGTTGTTTTTTTGGCATACTTTTTTCCTTATTTGGGCAGCAAAAATAGTCCCGTACCCTTAAACCTTATTGGAAGTATGGGTGTATCGCTAATTTTCTTTTTTTATGGGTTGAAACTAAGTCCTGCAAAGCTAAAAACAGGCTTAAAAAACTGGCAATTGCACCTATTGGTACAGGCATCCAGTTTTGTTTTATTTCCTATCATCCTATTGGCCGTTTACCCATTTATAAAAACCGAGAGCAACCAAACTATTTGGCTGGGTTTTATGTTTTTGGCGGCATTGCCATCAACCGTTTCGTCATCGGTAGTCATGGTTGCCATGGCGAAGGGCAATATTCCCGCAGCTATTTTTAATGCAAGCATTTCTGGACTTATCGGTATTGTGGTTACACCGCTTTGGATGGGTTTGTTTTTGCAGAAAACCGCAACCGATTTTAATTTAGGGACTATTTATATAAAATTGATTACCGAAATTTTATTGCCCGTAATTATTGGTATGGCATTGCAACGTTATTTAGGAGATTTTGTTAGAAAATACAGCTTACAACTAACGCTATTCGACAAATCCGTCATTCTTTTGATTATTTATAAAAGTTTTGCACAATCGTTTGATGAAAAGGTTTTTAGTGCTGTAAACCTAGTCGATTTGGCGCTAATTTTATTGGCGGTTTTGGGCTTGTTCACGGTTGTTTTTTTTGCCATTAAACAAAGTGCTGTTTTTTTAAACTTCACTATAGAAGACCGTATTACAGCCCAATTTTGTGGTACAAAAAAATCGTTGGTCCACGGCACGGTATTCTCCAAAATACTTTTTCACAACACGGCATCGGTGGGCGTTATCTTGTTGCCACTTATGCTGTTTCATTTTGTTCAAATATTCATCATCAGCATTTTGGCGTCCAAACTTGCTAAACAACATTAATTTTTAGAAATTGAATGATGCCTTCCTATCCTTGATTTCAGAAAGTTATAAATAGGGTAAAAAAAAAGGCTTCGATAGTTTCTACCAAAGCCTTTCGTATTGTAATTTCACGAAATTTATCTTGAATAATTTGGCGATTCGTTGGTAATGGTTACATCGTGCGGATGGCTTTCATTGATACCACTGGCTGTAATTTTTACAAACTGGCCAGTATTTTGCAAGGACGCAATATCTTTAGCACCGCAATATCCCATACCTGCGCGCAACCCACCAACAAACTGATGGATACTTTCGTATAAATCGCCTTTATAGGGCACGCGCCCTACGATACCTTCTGGCACCAACTTTTTAATATCATCTTCAACATCTTGAAAATAACGGTCTTTACTGCCTTCTTTCATCGCTTCAACAGAGCCCATACCACGGTACGATTTGAATTTTCGCCCTTCGTAAATAATGGTTTCCCCAGGAGATTCTTTTGTTCCAGCCAAAAGAGAACCCAACATGACCGTATCTGCACCTGCTGCAATGGCCTTGGGAATATCGCCGGTGTAACGAATCCCACCATCGGCAATAACGGGAACACCACTGCCCTTAATGGCTGCCGCCACTTCCAAAACAGCCGAAAACTGTGGAAAACCAACGCCTGCAACCACACGGGTTGTGCATATAGAACCGGGACCAATGCCCACTTTTACGGCATCGGCACCTGCTTCAACTAAATATTTTGCTGCGGCACCTGTTGCTATATTGCCAACAATAACTTCTAAGGTTGGAAATTTGGCTTTAATTTCCTTTAGAACACTTACAACGCCCTTGGTGTGCCCATGGGCTGTGTCAATTACTACGGCATCTACCCCGGCGTTCACCAAGGCTTCGGCCCTATCAACGGCATCGGCAGTAACGCCTATGGCCGCGGCAACGCGCAAACGTCCAAAAGCATCTTTGTTTGCCATGGGTTTTTGGCTTAATTTGGTGATGTCCCTAAAGGTAATCAACCCTGAAAGTTTATAGTGCTCATCAACAATAAGGAGTTTTTCTATTTTGTGCTTTTGAAGTATGATTTCAGCATCCTTTAACGAGGTCCCTACCGAAGCGGTTACTAGGTTTTTGCTCGTCATCACTTCAACGATAGGACGTTTTTTATCGTGTTCAAAACGCAAGTCCCTGTTGGTAACAATGCCTTTTAAAGTGCCTTCCTCATCAACAATGGGAATTCCGCCTATACCATATTCGGCCATACACTGTTTGGCATCTTTAACCCTCGCGGTAAGCGGTAATGTAACGGGGTCTATAATCATGCCGCTTTCGGCACGTTTCACCTTTCTTACCTTAATGGCCTGCGCTTCAATGGTCATGTTTTTATGGAGTACGCCAATACCGCCTTCTTGTGCCATGGCAATGGCCATTTTACTTTCGGTTACGGTATCCATGGCTGCCGAAACGATAGGTACGTTGATGGTAATGTTTCGGGTAAATTTTGATTGAATGTTGACTTCGCGCGGAAGAATTTCAGAATATGCGGGAACTAGTAGAACATCGTCGTAGGCTAAACCTTCTCCTACTATTTTATTGGTATGTGAAATCATGTTGCAATTACTGTTATAATTGCGTGCAAATATACACATTTTTCTGTTTGCTCGTGGAAATTCCTAGTAATAAAATAATCCATCTAACGTGGGTTGTTTATTGGACAGTAGGCTGCATCAACCTTCTCATAATCTGTAATATGATGGGTATTCAAAATTTACCATCGTCGCATACCACCACCTTCTCCCCTGCCACGTCTTGAATCGCGGTCACCGCCCATGTTCATTTTCTGTCCAGCAAAACGCCCAAATTTATAGGTAAAGTTGAGCATAAAATACTGCTCTAGAATTTTATTCTCTACATCTTGGATGGATGTTTCTGTTACCAGCCGTCTGTAACCATTGTTTTTACCAAGCATATCGTAGCCAATCAATGTTAGGGTTGCTTTATTGTCCCATAACTCAGCACCAAGTCCCACATTCCAGAAAATGGCATCCCCATCATAAGCATCGCCTACACGACTGTTATAACGATAGGAAATTTTATTGGACAAGAACACATTTTTTAAGAAAAAGACCGAGGCATCAAAATCTACATTTTGAACAAAATAGTTGTTATCGTTAAAAGTATCGGTATCGTAAACACTGGTGTTTGTTGAATAACTATAAGTACCGCTAAAATCCAATTTATTATCATAGGAATACTTAAACGAGACAGACGGTTTTATATTTGTGGTTTTTGCGGTAAACTTTATGGCATTTTGGATGGACAACGTGTTGCCGTACGACCCATTTATTCGCGCGTTTATATTGATGTTTGTTTTTTTGTTGTAAAATGATTTTGAAATGGCTGCATTGCCGGAAAACGAATAATCGCCATTTATGTTGGCGTATGTGGTATATTTATTCAAATCGTCGTCGGTAATGGTCGCGTTAATGATTTTATCCTGAACAAATTGCGCCTTGGCATTTCCCGTAATATTGATGTTGTGAAATGCCACATTGTTTTGGTACTCGAAATTAATATTATGGTCTATTTCTGGTTTTAAAAAGGGGTTTCCCACCCGTATATGGGTAATATTGCTAACATCCTCAACCGGTTGCAATTGGCTTACCGAGGGCAAATCGACCCTTTGGTTATAGTTTAAGTTGATGTTTTTATAGCCATTTTTATCGCGATAGCGCACCCTTGCCGAATAGGTTACATATTCAAAATCTTTTTTAAAGTTCCGAGCTTCCACAAGTTCATCTTCGTAATTTCTATAAGTATTCGTTAAGGCGCCTTCCACTTCAAAACGAAAATCCTTATAGTCATACCGCAACCTTAAAGCAGGCCTAATGGTTGTGGTAGAATATCGACTGTCTGAACTTAGAACTTCATTAAAATCATCATAGTCGTTGGTGGTTTTGTTATAATCATAAATGTATTTTTCATTATCTTGAGTATTGATACTAACATGGTATCTGGGAATGAGCCTGAAATTAGTAAACAGCTCTTTGCTCCACATTGCATTCAAACTGATGTTGTTGTTTGCGTTTTTTGCGTCGTTTATTTGATTTTGTACAATAGTATCGTTCTTTTTGAAGCGAATGTTTTCAGAATACTTTTGGGTATCGGAATGGCCCTTTTTAAAATCGGTCCCCAGTTCCACATTCAAATAATCCCTTCCTTTGCCCGTAATGGGAGTAATGCTGAAGTTGTTTGTAATTTGATAATTTGAAGAAGTTGTTTGGTTTGATGCTTTATAGGCACTTACCAAGTCGCCATTGGTTTCTTGTGAAAACCGATTGGATAAGGACCCAGAATCTGAATTTTCAACATTAAAATCGGTTTCATTGGATAATTGCACCTTGTTTCTTGACGCTTTATTTTTGGGTTCTATGATGAACTTTAAATCGGCTCCTCCTTGATGGCTTTCGGAATCGTTAAAACTACTGCTTTCAGAATCTGTAACGTAATTCAAATTGGGCAGAAAATTCTCGGTGTGGCTAATTTGGGCGTTATCGGTATTTTGGGAACTAAACCTGTAATTTCCATTGGTACGCGTTTCGTTCCATTTTCCCTTTGAAAAATTGGCACCCACAAAATCCGATTCTATATAGCCATTACTGGTATCGGTATCGGGCAGTGCATTAAAGCCTTTCGACATGTTAATATTGTTGGTGCCCGTAATCAAACCTAATTGCTTACCATCAATCAATTGGAACACATTGGCATTGGCTTGGTATTTTTCATCGGTACCATAGCCCACTTTAACATCGCCAAAAGTAGCCCTGTTTTTTCCTTTTTTTATGGTGAGGTTTATTTCCTTGGTGCCCGAATCGGATTCTTCGCCCGTAAACTTTTGCATGTTGCTTTTATAATCGGTAACCTGTACCTTGCTAATAACGTTACTGGGCAAGTTTTTTAATGCGATATCGCCCTTTTTTTCACCAAAAAACCGCATACCATCTACATTTATGGCTTCTACCTCCACCCCATTTACGGTAATGTTGCCATCTAGATCTATTTCAACCCCGGGCAGTTTTTTCAATAAGTCTTCGGCCTTATCGTTGGGTAGGGTCTTAAAGCTATCGGCATGATACTCGATAGTATCGCGTTTTATCAAAATTGGAGGCGCCTTCCCAATTATGGATACCACATTTAATTGTTCTATTTGGTCTTCTAGCACAATCGTTCCCAAATGCAACTGTTTGCCTTCGGGCACATTAATATCTTGTTTATAAGGCTTGTAGCCCAAATACGCAATCTTAAAGATAGCATTAGAATCGGTTTCGGTATTCACCTGCAATGAGAATGCACCGTTTTTGTTGGTAATGCCATACGCTATGGGAACACTATCCTTTATGCTTTGCACATATACGGTGGCGCCTTCCAAAAGGGTGGCACTGTGGTCTTTAACAACGCCTTCTAAAGTAAATTTTTGAGCGAACAATATGGATGAGGAAAACAGGACTAGAAGTAAAAATAACCTTTTCAATTTAATGGCTTAATAAGTTTGGAGTTTGACTTCCCACACCACGAAAGGTTTAATGTCTTAAATGTTAAAAAAAACTTAATGTCTTTACGAAGTTGGCTACTATTTTTTTTGAAGCAGTTGTTTAAGCACAATTACTACGGAAGCGGTAAACGTGGCGGTCATTAACACCCCAGAAAACATCACGATATAGGTCATCCAAAGCCATCCGCACCAAAGCAGATATAAGCCTCCAAAGGTGAGGACTACCGATAGAAAGGGCTCTAACATTAAAAAAAGTTTCAGTTTTTTGTTGAGCTTGGTTATGGACACTAAACTACCCAATAAGAAAAAAATAATGGACATGGACAAAATATGGTTATGCACCAAGGTAAGCATTTCGCGTTCACTTTTTTTAAAGTGCATCACTGTGGCGTTTTCATCATTTTCATTACCCAAATAATGCGCTTCAATACCATTCGGATTTGCAGATGATGTTTCGCCCACAAACAATAATCCGGTAAAAAAACCCATGCTTAGAACCACTAAAAAAATCCCGATTAATAATTTTAATTCTTTGGGAAGCGTTGTTATCAATCCGTTTAGTTGCATTTACAATATTTTTTTTGATTGAAGGATTTTTAAGGATTCCAATAAATTATTCATGGCATCGGTCATGGAACGCACCGAAATAGTGGCGCCAGAAATGGCCACAACAGTATCGCCATATCTTAATTGATCCGATGGTTTTTTACCAATAAATTGCTGCAACCACCGCTTACTGCCTATTTCACCGCCATAATCTTCGCGATAGGCAATTACCTTGGTTTTTAATATCACTTGGTTTTTATCAAGCAGCACCAAATAGTCAAACGCATCGGTTTTACTTGGGGCTTTCCCCATGTATGCATATCCAATTAACGCATTATTGGCTTTTAGGGCTATAAAATTATCCGTTTCAAATTTTGAAGGCAATTGTTTTTTAATCTCTGAAGACAACAAAATAGCACTATACGTGTAATTGCTTACCTTAAACACTTCCTTAATTTCCTTGTCAACTTTTTTGTTCAGGTCTTTTTGAATGGCAAAAGACATCAAAATTAAAGTAATGAATAAAAGTGAAAACCGTTTCATATCCATCTAGCAAAAGTATTGATTTATTGGTATTTGCCACAAACACACAAAAATTTATTCGTGTATTTGTGGCAACTTTTATAATTTAATAGTTTCTTAACAATGCCATTCGCTTAAAACCAAACCCCAATGCCCACATTCAATTGGTTTTTTGCACTTGTGGCAGCGGCATTTTCCTTTACTTGATAATCTGCTTTCACAACCGCTCCTGGTGCTACTTTATAGCTCAATCCAAAAGTCCATTCGTTTCTGTTGTAACTATCGTTTCTTATTAATCCACCTTCTACTGAGGCATGGGTATCATAATCTTCATACCTAGCAAAGGCAAATAACTGTTGCTGTTTGGTAAGTGGCAACAAATTGTAAGCACCTTCCAAATACCAACCTTGTAATGCACTGCCCAAATCGGTCGTATTTAAGGTATTGTAGGCTTCTGTATCCGAAATGCTTGCATGTATAAATTGCCCACGAGCCGTAAAACGTTGGTATGCATAGCGCGCATCCATGCCTACCATGGAAATGCCCACATCGGCACCCTCGAGCATGTCCACAGCATCTTCGGCCTGAGTTCGACCAAAATAGCCAGATAAGCCCATTCGCAATCCAGGGATTCCATAATAATCCAATTTACCAGACACATTTGGTGTGTTAATAGTAGATTCGGCCCCTTTTTGGCGACCATTTCGCAAACCGTTGGAACCTCCCAATACTTTTCCAGCATTTACGGACTTAAAGCCATTGAAAAGATAGGCTTGGTAGCCTAACGAAATTTCATTAAACCTCCCTTGAACACCTACGCCAATTTCCCGCCATGTGGTTGGTACAATGCTCTTATCGACACTGGGCCTGTCAACCCCGTTAAACGTGGTCGGTTCGTGGTATTCGTTTACAATGCCCATAGGTACAAGCATTAAACCACCGCGTAGGTTCACATTATTGTTTAAACTGTATTGCAAAAATGCTTGCTCTACAAATACTTCTTTTACGTGCTCAAATTCAATTTCCGTTACAAACTGTACACGGTCGTTAAATTTATAACCAAACAGCATAACCAAACGCTGCACGTCCAACGTTCCATTACCGCCTTCGGGTTGGTTATAATTAATTTCACCGTAACCGCCAATGGTTACGCCATTTGTGATGTTTCCAGACATAATACGCTGTGCACCATTTAATTGGCTGTTTGGATTTGAACTTGTTTCCTCTGGAACTGTTTGTGAAAATGTAAAAGCAGTAGTGAAAATTGCTAATAATAAAGGTATTCTTTTCATTTTGTTGATTGTTTTTTGTTTTTATTTAGACTCATTACAAATAATAAGACGTCGGCAAAAAAAATACAAAATGAAAAACACTAAGTTTATTTAGATTAATTTTAAATAATATTTTAACCAAATAATTAATTAGCTCAATTACAGTTATTTGAAATAATAATTAATGGTAGTTTTTAAAAATTTTGGTAGCTTCGTTGTGTGCGCTTTCAAAACTTAACGCGTTTAACGGATTGTTTTTTTGGGAAGTAAAGTAGGATAATAACTTTTCGGTTGGCATATTTCCGGTCAACTCATCCTTCGCCATGGGGCAACCGCCATAGCCTTGGATAGCACCATCAAAACGGTGGCATCCGGCCTTAAAAGCGGCATCAATTTTTTCGAACCATGTTGAAGGTGTGGTATGTAAATGGGCACCGAACTCAATTTGTGTGTATTGCGGAATTAAATTTGAAAACAAATAACGAATATTTTCAGCATTTGAACTTCCAATAGTATCGCTTAACGACAATATCTTCACGCCCATGGCACTTAATCGTTCGGTCCAATCGGCTACAATATCCACATTCCACGGATCGCCGTAAGGGTTTCCAAAGCCCATGGAAATATAAACAACCACTTCTTTGTTAAACTTATCGGCAATCTCTAAAATTTCAGAAAGTGTAATTATTGATTGCGCTATGGTTTTATGGGTGTTTCGCATTTGAAAATTCTCGGAAATAGAAAACGGATACCCTAAATAGTCAATTTCAGCATGCATACTGGCATCTTCCGCGCCGCGGGTATTCGCAATGATGGCAAGGAGTTTGCTTGTTGTATGGCTTAAATCCAATCTGGATAAAACCTCGGCCGTATCAATCATTTGGGGTATGGCCTTTGCAGAAACGAAACTGCCAAAATCAATGGTATCAAACCCAACGCGCAGCAACGACTGGATATACTGTACCTTTTTTTCGGTAGGGATAAAGTCCTTAATACCTTGCATGGCATCGCGAGGGCATTCAATAATCTTTATAGGACTGGACATGTGATTTTAAATTTCGAGGCTAAAAATACTATAATTTTTTAAAGCACCGATTACAAATTTAATAAAGAAATATACAATAAAGTATAAGAAAACGAAGGCTAACCGATAAAAACAATCGGTTTAACGTTTTTATTATTGCCAAGGTGAAAATACCGATACATTTGAAAAAATGTTGTTCCCAAATGCATATTTTTAAACCTACAATTTACTTATTGTTTACTGCGGTATTTCTATCGTTTTCATATCCCGTACCCAGTCAAAACGGCACAGAAACCTGCGGCACTGTTATTACTTCGGAAACTTTAAACTCTTATAAAAAAATTGGACCCCAACTGAAAAAGTACGAGCAATCATTTAACAAAATGACATCGCTTGGTAAAAAATCGCAGGTAAAAACCATCAATGCCATACCCATTAAAGCCCACATTATCCGACAATCAAACGGTGTTGGAGGGTTGTGCATTTCAGACCTAAACAGTGCTATTTCAACATTAAACAACCTGTATGCCGATGCTTTTATGGAATTCTTTTTATGTGATGGCATCAACTATATCGACGAAAGTGCGTTGTTCCATCTTAAAAAAGGAAATGAAAAAAACCTGATGGAAAACAACAATGTTTCTGGGGTTATCAATATTTATTTTACCGATTATATTGAAACGAACCCTGATGAAAGTATTTGCGGATATGCCAATAACGAGGGCAGAAACGACCTGATTGTAATGAAGAACAGTTGTGTTTCAAACGGCACCTCTTTAGCGCACGAAATGGGGCATTTTTTCTCGTTACTTCACACGCACGGGCCTGATGATGCCATGACAACCGAATGGGTGGACGGCAGCAACTGCGATACCGATGGCGATGGTATTTGCGATACGCCCGCAGACCCCAAATTGACCGCCAAAAACGTAAATAATTTTTGTGAATATACAGGAACCGCGACCGATGCCCATGGTGACACCTACAAACCAGATACTGGCAACATTATGTCGTATGCCATGAAAGGGTGCCGCTCGCATTTTTCGCAACAGCAATTGGCACGCATGTATGCTTTTTACCAAACCGCAAAAAGCTATTTGGCTTGCCCGACGTTCAATGCCAATTTTACCGTTGATGTTAACCAAACCTGTGAAAGTGAACTAACCGTACATTTTCAAAGTTCCTGCAAAAACATCACCAAATGGGAATGGGATATTGATAGTGATGGCATCATCGATTATACCACACAAAACCCAACGCACATCTTTAAAAGCGGTATGTACGATGTTTCCTTAACGGTATCAAACAAAACCAAAAGCTTAAAAAAAACCTATTCAAAGCTTATTAAAGTGGGCAACGCCATGTCGCTTTTCGATGAGGATTTTGACACCGTTGAAACCCAAAACGATTTGAACTGGACGACTAAAGATGTTACAGAAAACGGCTATAACTGGCTTTTAAATGCCGGCAAAACACCATCCGATGGTACAGGGCCTACCTTAAAAAACAATGCAAAAAATTATATGTATGCTGAGGCAACAGGCGCAAAACCCGGTAATGTGGCCGAACTTCTGTCTCCGTGCATAACTATTGAAAACCCAAACTCTGAAATAACATTTTCATACCACATGTTTGGAAACCATGTGGGCGCATTGCACATAGACCTCAAAACCGATGCTGGCTATATTAACGATATCATTCCAGCACTTATTGGTGGCCAACAAAAAAATCAAGAAGATGCTTTTTTAGAAACATCCATCGATGTTTCAGATTATGCGTTTCAAACCATCAATCTACGTTTTAGGGCTGTTAGGGGCTTAGACTGGGATGGCGATATTGCGATTGATAACGTGCTTCTCAAAACAATTGATGTTCCCATTTCCGATGCCGCGGTTAAGGTGTTTCCCAACCCTATTTCTGGTGATATTCTGTATTTAAGCGGAATGGCTTCAACCGAAAACAGAACTTATGAGATCTCAAATTTGGCGGGTAAAGTTTTAAAATATGGCATGTTAACCAGTCGGCAAATTAATGTCGCACCATTAACTTCGGGCATGTACTTATTGACCATAAACAGTCCGAATTCCAAAGTAACCAAAAAAATTATCAGATAATTTAAAACGTTTTAAGTAACGCTTTGTTGATGGATTTCACCAAACTGGGCCCTTCATAAATAAAACCTGTGTAAACCTGAACCAAATCGGCGCCCGCATGCATTTTTTCCAAGGCATCTTCGGCAGAATGAATACCTCCAACCCCAATAATAGGAAACGCTTTGTTGCTTTTTTTGGCTAAATATTTAATAACCTGCGTGCTTTTATCCTTAATGGGTTGTCCGCTTAAACCACCGTTACCAATAGCATACAACTGTGCTTTAGTGGCTTTCAAACCCGTTCTATCGGTTGATGTGTTGCTGGCTATCACGCCATCCAATTGGGTGGTTGCAACCAGTTCGATAATTTCATCCAACTGATTGGTATTCAAATCGGGCGCAATTTTTAAAAGTATCGGTTTTTGTTTGGCAAACGTTTTATTGGCATTTTGCACCGCACCAATCAATTCTTCCAAATAATCCTTATCGTTTAGTTTCGCGTGGCTTCCTACGTTGGGGCAACTCACATTCAGTACAAAATAATCAACATACGGATGCAAGGCGTTAAAACATTCCAAATAATCTTTGGTATAATCTTCAGGTGCTGTATTGGTATTTTTTCCAATATTTCCACCAATAATCAGTTTGCCTTGATTCTTCTTTAATTGTGAAATGGCAGCTTCTAGTCCTTCGTTATTGAACCCCATTCGGTTAATAATGCCGTGGTCTGCCTGTAACCGAAACAGTCGTTTTTTAGGGTTTCCCGCCTGTGCCTTGGGCGTTACGGTACCAATTTCAATAAAACCGAATCCGAAATTGGCCAACTCATTATATAAAACCGCATTTTTATCAAAACCTGCCGCCAATCCTACGGGGTTTTTAAAGGTAAGTCCGAATACCTTGCGATGGAGTCGTTCATCTTCTACAACAAATAAATGTCGAAAAACAGCTTGAAAACCAGGGATTTTGGAGGTTGTTTTTATTAATGAAAACGTAAAATGATGAATCTTTTCAGGATCGAACAAGAAAAATAACGGACGAAGTATGAGTTTGTACATCTGCAGTATTTGTGCAAAAGTAATCTTAAATATTCAAAATAAAAAATAAGGAAATTTAAAAGCATCAAAATTAATAATCGTATTTTTGAACTCATAACTTCATTCCATTTTATCACATTCCCAAGTTATTTTGGGATTTTAAATTCACTGAAAAATGATTTCAAAAGAACACATCATAAACCGTTTTATAAGTTACGCTACCATTGACACCGAATCGGACCCTACCTCAAACACAACGCCCAGTACGGAAAAACAATGGGTATTGGCAAACAAACTGGTTGAAGAACTAAAAGCCATTGGCATGCACGATGTTACGATTGATGAAAACGCCTATATTATGGCAACCTTGCCCAGTAACGTACCTTACCAGGTGCCCACTATTGGGTTTATTTCGCATTTTGATACCTCGCCCGATTTTACGGGTGCCCATGTGAAACCACAAATTATTGAAAATTACAACGGCAAGGATATTGTGTTGAACGAAGCCGAAAACATTATATTATCGCCCGATTATTTTGAGGATTTGCACCTTTACAAACATCAAACCTTGATTACTACCGATGGCACAACACTTTTAGGAGCCGATGATAAAGCAGGTATTACCGAAATAGTTTCGGCCATGGAATATTTAATCAACCATCCAGAAATTAAACACGGTACCATTCGCGTTGGTTTCACCCCCGATGAAGAAATTGGCCGGGGCGCGCACAAATTTGACGTTAAAAAATTTGCAGCCGATTGGGCCTATACCATGGACGGTAGCCAAATAGGCGAACTGGAATACGAAAATTTTAACGCCGCCGCTGCCGTAGTAAAGGTAAAAGGCAAAAGTGTACACCCGGGCACGGCAAAAGGCAAAATGATAAATTCCATGTACATCGCGCAAGAGTTTATAAACTCGTTACCGCGCTTGGAAACCCCAGAACATACCGAAGGGTATCAAGGTTTTTTTCATTTAACGTCCATAAAGGGCGTTGTTGAGGAAACCGTTTTGCACTACATTATTCGCGACCACGACAAAAACCATTTTGAAGCCCGTAAAGAAGTGATGGTTAAATTAACCAACGAGCTTAACCAACAATATGGTTGGGAAGTGATTCATACTGAAATTACCGATCAGTATTTTAATATGAAAGAAAAGGTAGAACCCGTAATGCATATTGTTGATATTGCCGAAGAAGCCATGAAACAAGTAGGCATTGAACCCTTGATTAAAGCCATTCGTGGGGGTACCGATGGGTCGCAACTAAGTTATATGGGCTTACCCTGCCCCAATATTTTTGCCGGTGGCCATAACTTTCATGGCCGCTATGAATATGTGCCCGTTGAAAGCATGCTGAAAGCCACCGAGGTTATTTGCAAAATTGCAGAACTTACGGCTTTGGAAAAATAACGAATAAGTTATCTCAAAATAGCGTTTGTGAGCCGTTGAAATTCCAAAAAAAGATAAATTCCAAATTCTATAAATAAAGAAGACCTCACAGGTTTTAAAAACCTGTAAGGTCTTGACAAAGAACATACGTTAAAATACTAAATACGTGCATTTTGCGTTCTAAATTTTAGCCATATACTAAAAAAACTAAGCTACAAATTCCTTTAAAACGGCAATCACATAATCAATTTCTTCCTTTGTGTTGTAACTACTGAACGAAAAGCGGATGGATGGTTTTTGCAAATCGCTATCGCTCAATATTTCGGCCAATACATGCGATGTTTGGTTGCTTCCGCTTTGGCAGGCGCTTCCTTTGGAACAGGCAATACCTTTTAAATCGAGCTGGAACAACAACATAGCGGCTTTTTTTGGCGCAATGGGCAAACACACATTCACTAAAGTATAGGTGCTTTTTTCTAAGTTTCCGGAATGGCCGTTAAACGTTGCGTTAGGAATCTGGCTTTTAAGCGTATCAATAAAATAACTTTTTAAACCTTTAAGGTAAGCTGTTTCTTTTTCCAAATTATCATAGGCCATTTTTAAAGCGGTTTCCATGCCAACAATATTGTGCACACTTTCGGTGCCCGCACGGAGTCCGCGTTCCTGTTCGCCCCCCAAAATCAAGGGTTTTAAAAGTGAGTTCTTTCTAATAAACGCAAAACCAACCCCTTTGGGCCCATGAAATTTATGCGCAGCAGCCGTTATAAAATCGGCTGAAATAGTTTGTAAGTCCAGTTTGTAATGCCCCACCGATTGCACCGTATCGCTATGGAACAAGGCTTCATGCGCTTTGCACAAATCGGCTACTTTTTTAATATTTATGATGTTGCCAATTTCATTGTTAATGTGCATCAAACTTACCAGGGTTTTGCTTTCATGTTTCAATAGGGTTTCCAAATGAAGCAAATCGGGGTTTCCGTTAGGTTTTAAATCTACATAACTCACCGTTATCTTATAGTCCTTTACCAACTGTTCGATGGTGTGCAGCACCGCATGGTGTTCAATTTTTGAGGTAATAATGTGCATTACCTTCAAATCCTTAACGGCACTTCTTAAAATTAAATTATCGGCTTCGGTACCTCCCGAAGTGAAAATAAGTTCACCTGCCGTTACATTTAAATACCCCGCAATGGTTTTCCGCGCGCTTTCAATCAACACTTTAGCCGACCTACCAAAACTGTGGGATGATGATGCATTGCCATAATTGGTGCGCATCACTTCGGCCATGGCCGTTATCACTTCATCCCTAATTTGTGTGGTGGCGGCATTATCAAAATAGACGTGTTGCATACAAGTTTTCTTATGGCACAAAAATACTTAGAATAAAATTATTATTAATATGCTACGTTATAATTAACAATTGGTTTATTTTTGTCGTTAAAACCCAAACCTAATGCGTAAGTTATTTTTTGTTTTCAGTCTTTGTGCCTTCAGTTTTTACACCTGTGATGATGGTGATATTATAACGGTTGAATTTGATTTTGACGAAACATTTAAAGCCTGTGGCAGCAACGGATTGGTTTTTTACAAAACAAAAAACGACCCGTCGGAATCTTTATCGATAAAAATCAGTTCATTAAAACTTGAAGATATTTTAGTGATCGATCCTGTTACGAATTCTTATGAAAAAGATTTTGAGTTAAGTAGCACCAACACCTTCAATTATATCACCTATTTCAATAAAACCTTGCCTACGGATTTGTTCTGTAACGACTTGCCCCTATCGGAAGTTAAAATAAAAAAAGATATTGAAAGTACCAGTGGCAAAGTACACATTAAAACGGTTTTAACCGAGGATGATAACGATGGGATTCCCGCTAAATTAGAAGATATAAACGGAAATGGTAATTATGACGATGATGATACCGACAAAGATGGCATTCCCAATTATTTGGATGATGACGATGATGGCGATAATGTGCCCACAAAATTAGAAAAACCAGACCCCAATAACGACGGCAACTTAAGCGATGCCTTGGATACCGATGGCGATGGCATACCCAATTATTTGGATACGGATGATGATGGCGATAACATTTTAACCCGCAACGAAGAAAACATTACCCAAGACCAAAACCCAACAAACGATCTGTCCGATGGAAAGATAGCCGATTACCTAAACCCGCAAGTAGTTGAAAACAACCATCCAGCAACAAAATTTAGGGAACACAGCATTTACCAAACCTATGTGGTTACGCTTACCGTATCAAATTTTGATTTACAGATAATAACTCTGGACGTGTTCAATTTTGGGGTTTTGGAAGATGGTGCCCTATCAAAAACCCGTAAAAAAACGCCCGATTTCAAATAGGCGATTAGCGTAAATGCTTTTTTTTTAGTCACGACTTTTACTCATTGCACGAATAAATGAATGAACGTCGTTTATAATTCTTGTAATTCGTGGCTTAATATTCTTCCTTTTCGAATTAGTTGTTTGGCGCATTTTGAAAAATGTAAACCTCGGTAGCACCCACGCCATATTTTTGGTAATTGGCATCGTAAAATTTAACGTTGTTGTACCTTCCAAACAAGTATTCCAATTCAACTTTTAGCACGCCTTCGCCCACGCCATGAATAAATACCACTTTTTGGATGCGTTTGGAAATGGCGAACTCCAGTTGGCGTTTAGCGGTTTCCAACTGAAGCGTTAACATATCATGGTTGCTCATCCCCTTAAAAGAATTTGTAAGCTGGTGGATGTGCAGATCAATTTCCATGGTAGGCTCAAAACGTTCTTTCGGGCGTGTTTGGGGCTGCTTTTTTTTGATTGAAGCTTCTTTTGTATGTAGGGCCTCATCTAAACTTTCATGCGAGAACAATTCTTTTTTTATACTAACATCGGTTGTTTTTTTTACCAATTCATTGCTTTCAAAATCAAGCAAAAACCCATCGGAGGTTTCAATGGTGATGGTATTTCCAACCATTTTTTTAATTTTACCCGACATGGCTTCATCTAAAACCAAAACGGTATCGCCCACTTTAAACGTTGTTTTGTTAGTTTCTGTGTTCTTCATCGGTTTCATCCCCATTTTTACTCGGTATTGTTTTTGCAACATTATAAACACCAACCATTAACAGTGCAATGCCCGCAATTAAAACATATTGGTTTTGCGCGGTTCCGGTTTTTGCGTACATCGCCACAAAAGCACCGATAATGATACATAGATAATTGATATACTTCATTTGCTGAAAAAAGTAAATTTTTAAGACGATAAAATTACATTAAAAATTAGAGTTATGCCGATAATTTTAGAAACTGATTGTGGGCAGATTGTTTTTTTGATTGGTTAGATTGTTTGAATCCTTATTTTTTAGGCATTTAAACTGTACTCCATACAACCTGCAATGTGCAGCATGATGAAAATCTGGTTTTATTAATATAAGAAAAAGAACATAAAATAACCGAAGTTCGCAAAAATTTTTAAATTTGAAAAACCAATATTAAAAATGCAGACGTTGGACGATTACATGTTACCTTGCCTAAACAAAAAACTTTTTGGTTTTGAATGTATGGGCTGTGGCATGCAACGGTCGGTTAGCCTTCTTTTTCACGGTGAATTTATGGCCGCCTTTAAAATGTATCCGGCTATTTATACGCTTATTCCTTTAATTTTATTTATCGGAATGAATTTTTTCTTTAAATTTAAAAACTCAGATAAGATCATTACGATACTTTCTGTGGCAACAATAGCTATAATTATTACAAGCTATGTTATAAAACTAACTAATTAAAATCACTATGGAAAACCAAAAACTCAACCCAACGCTTGTTTATGTTTTAGCTATTTTAGGCTTATTATGCTGCTGTTTTGGCGGTCTCGGATTTATTCTAGCAGGCATCGCTTTTTTAATGGCCAACAGTAAACTAGGTGCTGTAAAATCAAACCCTGAAAATTATGACCAAGCGAGTGTAAAAGCAATGAATACCGCTAAAATTGTAGCATTAGTAATCTTATTAATAAACATTGCTTACTTAGTTTTGACCATTTATAGAATTTCTACGATTGGTTGGGATGAGCTTTGGGAACAATCCAGACAAATTATGGAGCAATACCAAAATAGATAATCTTTTAAATTCCTAAAATAAAAAGCGACCGTTTGGTCGCTTTTTTTGTTGAGAAAAATATCGCTTTCTACCTTTCAAATTGCTTGAGTGTTTTAATAATAATCTGCACACAGTCCAATAATTGTGCTTTTGTCATCACCAAAGGCGGTGCAAAACGGATGATATTACCGTGTGTTGGTTTGGCCAACAAACCGTTATCGCGTAAAGCTAAACAAATGTTCCATGCGGTTTTACTCGTTTCGGTATCATTAATTACAATGGCATTCAGCAAACCTTTACCTCTTGTCAATTTTACAATATTGCTAGTTGAAATATAATTGTTTAACTCAATTCTAAATAAATTACCAAGCGCTTCGGCGTTTTCAGCAAGTTGTTCGTCTCTAACAACTTCCAAGGCAGCAATACCAACTGCTGCAGCCACAGGATTACCACCAAACGTACTGCCATGGTTCCCGGGCTTCATCACGTTCATAATTGCGTTGTTTGCCAAAACCGCCGAAACAGGATAAACGCCGCCACTTAAAGCTTTGCCCAAAACCAAGATATCGGGTTTTACGTTTTCATGGTCCACTGCCAATAATTTACCCGTTCGTGCAATACCTGTTTGAACTTCATCGGCAATGAACAGCACATTGTACTGTTCGCATAACACTTTAGCCTTAGCCAAATACCCTTCTGTTGGCACGTAAACCCCAGCTTCCCCTTGTATAGGTTCCACTAAAAAACCGGCTATATTGGGGTTGTTTTGTAATGCGGTTTCCAAATCTTCTAAATTGTCGTATTCAATTTTTATAAAACCTTTGGTAAACGGGCCGAAATTTTTTCTGGCAACTGGGTCGTTGGAAAACGAGATAATGGTTGTGGTCCTTCCATGGAAATTATTATCGCAAACCAAAATTTCAGCTTCATTTTCGTCAATGCCCTTCACTTCATAAGCCCATTTTCTGCAAAGTTTTAAAGCTGTTTCAACCGCTTCTGCGCCAGTGTTCATGGGCAATAATTTGTCGAAACCAAAAAACGCGCAGGCAAATTTCTCATAGCTACCCAAAACATTGTTGTAAAAGGCACGCGATGTTAAGGTTAATGTTTGTGCCTGTTGCACCAGGGCATTTATTATTTTAGGATGGCAATGCCCTTGGTTTACAGCCGAATACGCCGATAAAAAATCGTAATACCGTTTGCCTTCCACATCCCAAACAAAAACACCTTCGCCCTTACACAATACTACGGGTAAAGGATGGTAATTGTGTGCCCCATAATTGTTTTCTAAATCGATGGCTTGTTGCGACGTGATGTGTTCTAAAATAGCCATTTTAATGTTTTTAAATTGATAAAATAACCATTCCTTCTGTACCTTTTTCCTTCCGAGATCCCGATAAGCATCGGGACGAAAATTCAGCGTGGGAGAGAAATCATCCCTAGAACTTGCAATTTAGTGAATATTGTTGGAAGTTTCAAAGTTTCAAAAATCGTTATTCGTTATTCGTTAATCCTTTTCTTCCGAAGATTTCCAAAGAAATGCCAATGGGTTAAAAATTCGTAATTCAGAATTCAGAATTCAGAATTGGTTTCATTACTTTTGCGGCATGTCGAAACGAACGAAAAAACAAGTCTTTACCCATATAGAAGTATTAGATGCCGGTGCTAAAGGCAAAACCATAGCCAAAGCCCCCGATGGCAAAGTTATTTTCCTATCCAATACCGTACCGGGCGATGTGGTAGATGTGCAAACCTTTAAGGCCAGAAAAGCCTATTACGAAGGAAAAGCAACCACATTCCATACGCTTTCTAGTAAGCGTACCACGCCTGTTTGTGAGCATTTTGGGGTTTGCGGCGGTTGCAAATGGCAAGATATGGCCTATGAGCACCAACTGTACTATAAACAAAAGGAAGTTACCAATAATTTAACCCGTATTGGCCATATTCAATTGCCCGAGGTTACGCCTATTTTGGGTTCGGCCCATCAGTATTTCTACCGGAATAAAATGGAATTTTCATTTAGCGATAGCCGTTGGTTAACACAGGAAGAAGTGCAATCGGGTGCCGATTTGGGCGATAGAAACGCGTTGGGATTTCATATTCCCGGGATGTGGGACAAAATTTTGGATATTAAAAAATGCCATTTACAGGAAGATCCTTCAAACGCTATCCGCAATGCCGTGAAGCAATTTGCACTTGATAACAATCTTGAATTCTTCAACACCCGCAACCAAACAGGATTGTTACGCACCATGATGATTCGAACCTCCAGTACGGGCGATGTGATGGTGGTAATTCAGTTTTTTAAGGAAGACAAAGCCAAACGTACGATGTTATTGGATTTTCTTGCTGAAAACTTTCCGCAGATAAGTTCGTTGCAATACATCATCAACGGCAAAGCAAACGACACCATTTACGACCAAGATGTGATTTGCTATAAAGGTGAAGACCATATTTTTGAAGAAATGGAAGGTTTGAAGTTTAAAATAAATGCCAAATCGTTTTACCAAACCAACTCGCAACAAGCGTTTGAACTTTATAAAATAACCCGCGATTTTGCTGGGTTGAAGGGCAACGAACTGGTGTTCGATTTATATACGGGCACCGGCACCATTGCGCAATTTGTGGCAAAACAAGCCAAAAAAGTGGTGGGCGTTGAGTCGGTTCCCGATGCGATTGCCGCTGCCAAGGAAAACGCACAATTAAATGGCATTAAAAACGTTCATTTCTTTGTAGGCGACATGAAAGTGGTGTTTAACGATGCCTTTATTAAGGAACACGGGCAACCCGATGTGGTTATTACCGACCCGCCACGCGACGGCATGCACAAGGATGTGGTACAGCAACTAATAAACATTGCCCCAAAAAAAATTGTGTATGTAAGTTGCAACAGTGCCACACAGGCACGGGATTTAGAACTTTTAAATGCTACTTACAAAGTAACAAAAACACAAGCGGTTGACATGTTTCCACAAACTTTTCACGTTGAAAATGTGGTGCTTTTGGAAAGAAAATAGCGCGTTGTTTGTTACAGAGTCTTTAAGTTGAAACGACCAAACAACAAACAGCCAAACAACTAAACGCAATAAAAAAGATTGATGAAAAAAATAAGTTTACTTTTAATTTTAATGACCTTCATAGGTGTTGTTATAAATTTAAGTTGTGAAGCCGATGATATTTGTCCGGAAAGCACCCCCACAACCCCAAGTTTAATTATAGAAGCTTACGATACGACCAACACCGAAAACAAAAAAAACATACCCAATTTGCTGGTTGCAGGTGTTGATAACGATTTTGTATTGCCAAAATATGGTATTGTATCAACTTCCGAAATTGTGCTTCCCTTAAAAACCGATGCCAACTCAACCCAATATGTTTTTGTAAAAGATGCTAAAATAAATAATAATGGCACGCCCGATGATACCAGCGATGATTTCATTACGGGCAATGAAGATATTGTAACCATCAATTACACCCGCGAAGAAGTATATGTGTCGCGCGCTTGTGGCTACAAAACCATTTATAAAAACGTTACCGTTACCATCGAACCCGATGCCGACAACTGGATTAAATCGGTAATACCTGTAAACGAAAACCAAACCGTAGAAGATGAAACTGAAACACATTTTAACATATATCATTAGTTGCCTGTTCATGCTTTTGCTTTCTTTTGGGGCAAACGCCCAAAACGATAGCATTGCACCTACTGCTAACGATTCCATAAAAATAAAAGAGAAATATGGACTTCGGGTGGGTGGCGATATTGGGAAACTGATACGCTCTTTTGTGGATGACGATTATTCGGGTTTTGAGATTTCGGCAGATTACCGCCTAAAAAAACGACTCTACATTGCGGGCGAAATAGGTATCGACAAAAAAAATACGGTGAACGATTATTTGAACATTACCACCAACGGCAGCTATATTAAGGCCGGGATTGATTACAACATGTACCAAAATTGGTTGGATATGGACAACATGATCTATGCGGGTTTTAGGGTATGTGCGAGTACTTTTAGCCAAAAATTGAACAGCTATACCATTTACACCACAGACCCCTATTGGTCGCCACAGCTCACATCATCCGAAGTGCAGGAGTTCAAAGGTTTAACGGCCATTTGGCCAGAACTGATGTTGGGCATTAAAGCCCAATTGCTTAACAACCTGTATCTGTCGCTTAATGTGCAGTTTAAAATTTCGGCAAGCGAAACCGAACCTAACAATTTCGAGAACGTTTATATACCGGGTTTTAACAAAACCTTCGACAGTAGCGGCATTGGTGTTGGGTATAGCTACACGCTTTCGTACCGTATTCCGATTTATAAGAAGGATAAATAACCTTACTGTTTTCTTATTGAACTTTTAAAAAGGTCTTCGGGTCTGTTTTCGCCTACCCTAAAAACAACAGGAAGCGAAAAAGGCACTTTTACCGGTTTTCCATTTTGAATACCTGGTTTAATTACTGGTGGCAAACTTTTTATAATCGATTCAACTTCGTTTGCCAGAAACGGATTGGGAGCCTGCACTTTTACATCCACAATTTTCCCATCGGTATCCACTTTAAAAACGCAAAATATCCTAATATCGCCTTTTAAATCAGTTTTGCTACGCAGGTTTTTATCAAACTCCTTATTTATTTGATAGCCAACCTTTACACTATTGCATTTTTTTATATCATTAAAACTTTTTTCCTTTTCACAACCTTTAAAAATGGGCGATAACATAACCATGGGTTCTTGTTGTGTTTGAATTGTATAATTATCGTAACCTTTTGTAATTACAGAATATGAATATTTAGCTAATAAATCAACTTGACCAATACCATGCTTTTCAATAGGGTATGTTCTTAATATCGAATTCAATTTTTCGTTAAACAACACGTCTTTTATGTTATTTGAAACATCAATATAGCGCCCATTCTTATCGATGCTAAAAGATATAATAACACTATGTTGTCTAGCTTGCAGTTTAATATTTTGTAATTCAGTATCGGTAATATATTTTTTAAAGTGTAGTGCTAAATCACTGTTTTCGTCAAGCAACGTATCTTTACTTTTTTGCACCTCATCTTTGTAGCTTTCTGTTTTTGGCTCAATAATCAAAAAAATATGCTCCTTTATTTCCCAAAAAGTTGGGTTACCATTTCTTGTGGGAGCTACTTTCGCTTTTGGAAAAGTTTCCATCACCCTATTCAATTCTTCTGTTAACGCTTCGGTAGGTGCTTTACACTCAATATTTTTTATACCTCCGTCGTAATCCACCAAAAATTTCACACTTAACTTCAATTCGCCTAAAATCTTTTCGCTTTGTATTTTTGCAAATGAAATTGTATTAACTATATGTTTTTCAATAGATTTGTTATTACATTTCTTCAGTTCATTATGGGTTTTAATTGATTCGCAACCCTCAAGAATTGGCAATTTATCATAAACAATTTCAGTACTGCAATTCAAAATAGCCTTTCCGTTTTCACTGGAAATTATTTGCAGCACATAGGTGTCTAAACGATTTTTATTGGGAATGTTCAATTTTTCAATATCATATTTTCTAAAAGCATCCGTGATACTTTTGTTCAACTCTGCATAAGCAGAATTAGCAGACAGACCGGTCAATTCGTTTTTACTGTTTAAATGAAAAACCAAAAAGATACGTTTATTGGCTTCAATTGTATCCCGAAATTTAACCGCATCCAATAAACTGGTATTTATGTGGTTTCTGAAAAAGCGGGAAAGTTCGTTTTTGGGTGAAGGTTTCGCATAAAAATCAAACTCATCATATTTAGATTCAAATTTTTGAAACTCTGTTTGCGAATGTGCTGTAACATTTAAAAGTACTGTTAAAATAATAATCAATCTTTTCATTTTTGAACCCAATATTAATGTCAATTTTTTTATAAAAATAAAAAAAAACCTACACAATTCACTTTAAAATCGAAATATAAATTTTAGCTATATTTGCAATAAATTTTTCAACAATTTGTAATGCCAAAAAACACGTATAATATAGCTGTCCTTCAATTAAATTTGAATGATATACCTGAAAATAATCTCAAAAAATGCATGCAATGGGTAAAGGATGCTGCCAAAAAAGGCGCCGAAATTATTTTATTGCCCGAACTTTATAGCAGTCATTATTTCTGCCAAAGTGAAGATGTTGCTAATTTTAAATATGCCGAACCACTTTATAGCACTTCGTTTACTGCGTTTAGCGACTTGGCCAAAGCACTGGGCGTGGTTATTATCGTGCCTTTTTTTGAAAAACGCATGGCAGGAATTTACCACAACAGTGCCTATATTATCGATACCGATGGCACCGAAGCTGGTTTGTACCGAAAAATGCACATTCCAGACGACCCGCATTTTTACGAAAAATTCTATTTCACACCCGGCGATATAGGCTTTAAATCATTCCCAACCAAAAAAGGAAATATTGGCACCCTTATTTGTTGGGACCAATGGTATCCCGAAGCGGCCAGATTAACCGCCTTGCAAGGTGCCGAAGTATTGTTTTACCCTACCGCCATTGGTTGGCACCCGCAAGAAAAAGCGCAATATGGCGACAACCAACAAGGCGCGTGGATGAACGTGATGCGCGGACATGCCGTAGCAAACGGCGTTTATGTAGCGGCCGCCAATAGAATAGGTCTGGAAAAATATGTGCCAGATACCCATGGTATCGAGTTTTGGGGCTCGTCGTTTATTGCTGGCCCACAGGGCGAGATTTTGGCCCAAGCTTCAACCGATAAAGAAGAAATTTTAATAGCCGAAGTCGATCTAGACTTACAGGAAAATGTGCGTCAAAATTGGCCTTTTTTGCGCGATAGACGCATTGATACCTATGGTGAGATCACTAAAAGGGCTATTGATTAAAAATCCAAATTTCAATAAAATGCTAAATCAGGCTGAAAGTCTGTAAATTAGTGAAATTTATAAGCACACTCGTTTGACAGTATATTTGGAATAAAAATATATTTATGAAAATTCGTGCAATTCGTGTCAAAATATATTAAAATGAAGAACAATTGGATATTTCCAGCGGAATGGGAAAAACAACAAGGTATTTTATTATGTTTTCCGCATAACGGCAACGATTGGCCGGGGAAATATGAAGCGGTACAATGGGCCTTTGTAGAGTTTATTAAAAAAGTAGCTTCGGTGGAAGAGGTCATGCTTTTGGTTGCTGATAATAAGCTAAAAACCAAGGTCTCAGGCATGTTGGAAAAGGCACATGTAAACTTAAAACATGTGTCGTTCATCATTCAAAAAACCAATCGCAGTTGGATGCGCGATTCGGGCCCTATCATCGTCAAAAATGGAAAAAACAGAAAAGCCATCAACTTCAATTTTAACGGTTGGGCAAAATATACCAATTACAAATTAGACAAACACGTGCCGGCTAAAGTTGCCGAGTTTTTAAACATCCCATTAGAACAAGCTGTTTACAAAGGCAAACCTGTTGTTTTGGAAGGCGGCGCTATTGATGTAAACGGAAAAGGCACATTGTTAACGTCGGAAGAATGTTTACTGCACCCCAGCATCCAAGTTCGGAATGTAGGTTTTAAAAAAGCCGATTATGAAACGGTTTTTAAAACATATTTGGGCGTTACCAATGTGATTTGGCTAGGAAATGGCATTGAAGGCGATGATACCCACGGCCATATCGACGATTTGGCGCGCTTTGTAAACGAAAACACCATTATTACCGTAGTTGAAACGGACACAAAAGATGCTAATTACAAACCACTACAAGATAATTTAAAACGCTTGCAAGCGTCAACTTTAGAAAACAGCAAACAACCAACTATTGTAACCTTGCCAATGCCAAAACGTTTGGATTTTGATGGGATTAGGATTCCTGCAAGTTATGCCAATTTTTTAATTTTGAACAAAACGGTTTTAGTGCCCACATTTAATGATGCCAACGACCGTGAAGCATTGAACATTATTGCCAATTGTTTTCCTGATAGAGAAATAATAGGTATCGCCGCCACCGATTTTATTTGGGGCTTTGGCACCCTGCATTGCTTGAGTCAGCAAATTCCGCAGTAAAGCGTTTTCAGCAACTAAAACTTTTTTAAAACCAAGCCATTAATTCCCTTTAATACGCAGCCATAAATCTGATAGCAATTTTTTGCCATCACGATTATTTTTGGGCATTTCGGTAAACTGTACATTACCAAAAGCATCAACATCCATTTTATATTGAAAAACAAAGTTTTGCGATTTAGGTTCAAGACTTAGCAGTCCAAATCGCAAATCGTTAAAATAAAGGGTTTCATCTTTTTTGGTGATGGTAAACCAACCTTCTGAAATGGCCATCATACGTTTTACATTTGCGTCTTCTGCCAAACTTCCCAATAACTGATGGTTTTTTGGATAGATCTCAAAACTAATGGGTTGTGTGTCAAAAAACGAATAATTGCCCAACAAATAGGCCGTGTCCGTTTCTACATTCGCGTTCCAAAGTATGGTGTTCAATGGGGCTGGTCGGGTATCAATGGCTCGGTATTCAATATTTTCACTTTTTAAAGCGGCTTTAAATTGGTTTAGGGCCAGCCATTTTAATAAAAAGGTAAGTAGTAAATAGGAAGAGCTTAGCAACAACCCCATTTTGTTATAAAACGAACGCTTTCTTGAACTGCGCTTTTGCATCATGGCAAGAATTAAAAACACCAAAAAGGGCAATGTATATAGGGGGTCGATAACAAAAATGGTATGAAAAGCCAGTCTTAGGTCGAACGGCCAAAACAATTGGGTGCCCCAGGTAGTATGGGCATCCAAAATAGGGTGTGTTAAAAATGCCCAAAAGAATAACCACGACCAATCCTTAACGTTTTTATAAGCTTCATAACTAGAAACCAGCCAACCAAAAACAGGCGCAAAAAGCACAGAAAAAACAATGGAATGGGTAAAACCCCGATGTATGGAAATAGCGGTAACCGTATCGGTAAAATAGGAAGCAAATACATCAAGATCGGGTATGGTTCCAGCAATAGCGCCATAAAGCATGGCCTTGTTCCCTACTTTTTTACCTAAAACAGCCTCACCAACCGCGGCACCTAATACAATTTGGGTAAGAGAATCCATAGTTTATTTTTTTTTTGCAAAAATAAGCCATGGTTTGTTAACAATTACAATAAGTTAACATTCCCTTCTTTTAGTTGGTAACATAGGTTACCGAGCAAAACGTTTGTCTCACTTACTTTTGTGGCATAAATAATACTAAAAATGAAAAACAACCTTTTAATTATTTCACTTTGTTTTTTCGGATTTTTTGCCACAATGGAGGCCCAAGAGCTGGTGCCCATTAGTAAGCTTGATGTCTTGTTGAAAGTTTCAGAGGGCAACCAAACCTTGAAAATTTCAGATGAAGACTTCAAACAAGCCCGTGCCGATTACCGACAAACCAATGCTATATTTTTACCAAACATTACGGCATCGCATACCGGTATATCAACCACCAATCCCTTAATGGCTTTTGGCTCGAAATTGAATCAGGAAATTTTAACCCAAAACGATTTTAATCCTGCGCTGTTAAACAACCCAAGCCATACCCAAAATTTCGCCACAAAATTTGAGGTACAACAACCCTTGCTAAATTTAGATGGTATTTACCAACGCAAAGCGGCAAAATCTAAAATGGATGCCATGTCGTTGCAATCGCAACGTACCAAAGAGTATTTGGCCTTAGAAGTTGAAAAAGCCTATATGCAATTACAATTGGCATACAAAGGCGTTGCCGTTTTAGAGAAAGCATTGGAAGCAGCCCTATCAAACAAAAAATTGGCAGAAAACAGCTTCAAACAAGGCTATTTACAACGTGCCGATGTTTTAAATGTGGAAGTGCATGTTACCGAAGTACAAAACCAATTGCAAACGGCACAAAGCAATGTGCAAAATGCTTCTAATTATCTGTCTTTTTTAATGAACGACGCATCGTATGTAGTGTATCAACCAAGTGATAGTTTAACGGTTAGCAAAATCGACTTAAAAGAAGCCTCGATAGTTTCAGAAAACCGTGCCGACATTAAAGCCATGGCATCCGTTTCAAACGCTTATGATGCCATGAACAAGGCCGATAAAATGGCGTTTTTACCTCGATTAAATGCCTTTGGAAGTTATGAACTGTACGACGACCAAATTTTTCAAGGTGATGCGAACGGTTATTTATTTGGTGCACAATTAAGCTGGGATTTATTTCAAGGTTCGAAGCGATTGGGGAAAACCCAAAAAAGCAAATCGGAATTTGAAAAATCGAAACTACAATACGAACACTATGTTTCGCAAAGCAATTTGGAATTGAACAAAACAAAACGCGCCCTAACCGATGCGGAAAACCGATTGAACCTAACCAATCTGGCATTAAACCAATCCAAAGAATCCTTACGAATTAGGACAAATAGATTTAAGGAAGGTTTGGAAAAAACCTCCGATTTGTTAATGGCCGAAACCCAATACGCCCAAAAACAACTGGAATACTACCAAACGGTTTTTGAGTACAATTATACACAAGCTTATTTAGCATTTTTAACTAAAGAATAAAAAAGTGAACAGTCGCAGTTTACAACATTCCGCGGCTTTAATCGACAAAAAATCAATAAACAATTAAAAAAATGAAAAGATATACATTTCTACTAGCTTTAATAACAGCCTCACTTTTTATAACAAGTTGTGGTAGCGACAAGAAAAACGAAGCGACAGATAGTGGCCAACCTGTTTCCGTTAAAGTAAACGCCGTATCAGAAAGTGGCAGTAGCCCTTTTTTAACGGCAAGTGGCACCATTGAAGCCGTAAACAGCGCCAATTTAAGTACCCGCATGATGGGCTATGTTACCAAAGTACATGTGAAGGTGGGCGATAAAGTGAGCAAAGGACAATTATTGGTTTCTATAAACAATACCGATTTACAGGCCAAAAAAGCACAAGTAAATGCGAGCATCACCGAAGCCACCGCAGCGTTTAACAATGCCAGTAAAGATTACAACCGCTTTAAAAACCTATTGGCCGACAACAGCGTATCGCAAAAGGAATTTGACGATATGGCAGCACATTACAATATGGCAAAAGCCCGTTTGGAAGGTGCCAACCAAATGAAAAACGAAGTTAGTGCACAATTTGCCTATTCCAATATTACGGCACCGTTTAGCGGGGTTGTTACCAGTAAAAGTATTGATGAAGGCGATATGGCCAACCCCGGCATGCCCCTTATTTCGGTTGAAACTCCCGGAACTTTTGAAGTAACCGCTTTGGTACCTGAAAGTGAAATCTCAAAAATCACCTCGGGAACAAGTGTTAACGTACTTGTTAAATCCATGAACACTACACTAACTGGTAAAGTTACCGAAGTAAGCACCTCGGCAGCCAATACGGGCGGACAATATATAGTGAAAGTTGCTTTAGACAAAACAGATGCTTCCATTTTATCGGGCATGTTTGTAACGGTTCAATTTCCTATAAAAACCCAGGAAAAAGTTGAAATGGTTTTAATACCCAAAAGTGCGCTTGTAACGAAAGGGCAGCTTTCGGGTGTATATACCGTAAGCGAGAGCAAAACAGCCCTATTGCGTTGGTTGCGCTTGGGCAGAACCTTTGGCGATCAAGTAGAGGTTTTATCTGGATTGGCAGCAAACGAGCCATATATTACCTGGGCCGATGGCAAGTTGTACAACGGGGTTAAAGTAACTATTCAATAATAAATAACGCGTTAAGGATAGCAGTGAAAATCCTTTTTTTTGAAATTAAATTGCCATATCCAAATAGTTGGACAAACGGCCACGGCACAATGTAAATTACTTTGGAATGACGAAAATAAAAAAAAAGATTGTAACGGATAGCCTGTTAAAACGCCCAAAAACATAAAAACATGCAAGAAGGAATTTCGGGTAAAATCGCTCATTTTTTCATCAATTCAAAACTGACCATTTTATTGATGATTGGTTTGATGATTATTGGAACATACAGTTCGTTTCTCATTCCGCGTGAGGAAGAACCGCAAATTAACGTGCCCATGGCCGATGTGATGGTGGGCTACCCTGGGGCTAACCCAAGCGAGGTTGAAAACCGTGTGGTGAAGCCTTTGGAAAAAATTATAAGCAACATTAAAGGCGTTGAGCACGTACATAGTATGGCCATGAACGGTCAAGCGGTCATTATCGTTCAGTTTTATGTGGGCGAAGATACTGAGCGTTCGTATGTAAAACTGTACGATGAGCTAATGAAACATGAAAACATGTTTCCGCAGGGGGTTTATAAACCTATTGTAAAAACACGCTCTATTGATGATGTACCCATGTTGGGGCTTACCCTTTGGAGCGAGCATTATGACGATTTCCAATTACGCCAAATGGCCGAAGAACTTACCTCTGAAATTGAAAAGGTTAAGGATGTGTCGATTACCAAAGTAATTGGTGGCAGAAACCGCGAGCTTAAAGTGGTTTTGGACAAAGACAAAATGGCTGGGAACAATGTAGATGCCCTTGGCATTATGCAAATGGTACAGGCCAACAACAGCAGTTCGCAATCGGGAAGTTTTGTGAATAACGATACCGAATATTTAATTACCACCGGACGCTTTTTAGAAACCAAAGAGGATGTTGAAAATTTGGTGGTAGGCGTTAATAAAAATATGCCCGTTTATTTAAAACAAGTGGCAAACATCGAGGACGGGCCCGCATCGGCAAAAAGTTATGTAGCGTTTGGATTCGGACAAACCCATGAGGCGTATAAAGATTTTAAATCGGAATACCCAGCGGTTACCATTTCTGTTTCAAAGGTAAAAGGGGCCGACGCGATGAAAATTTCCGAAAAGATAATTACCCATATCGACAAACTAAAATCGACCTTAATACCCAACGATGTGCATGTGGAAGTAACCAGGAATTATGGTGAAACCGCTTCCGATAAGGTGGGCGAACTTTTATTGCATTTAGGAGTGGCCATTTTAGCCGTTACCATATTGGTTATGTTGGCCATGGGTTGGCGCGGTGGTTTGGTGGTATTCTTCTCGGTGCCATTAACCTTTGCATTAACCTTATTTGCCTATTACATGCTAGGTTATACATTGAACAGGATTACCCTTTTTGCATTGGTATTTGTGGTAGGTATAGTGGTTGACGACAGTATTATCATTGCCGAAAACATGCACCGCCATTTTAAAATGAAGCGTTTACCATTTAAACAAGCCGCCATTTATGCCATAAACGAAGTAGGCAACCCCACCATATTAGCAACATTTACGGTAATTGCCGCCATTTTGCCCATGGCGTTTGTATCGGGCATGATGGGGCCTTATATGAGCCCAATGCCCATTGGCGCTTCCATTGCCATGATTTTATCGCTATTTGTGGCATTAACGGTTACGCCCTATTTAGGCTATCATTTATTACAGGAAAAAGATGAACAGGCACATAAAGAAGAAGCCGGTTTAGAAACGAGCCGTATTTACAAAATATACAAAAAAGTGGAGCAACCGTTTTTGGATAACCCTAAAAAACGAAACCTCATGTTTGTTGTTACCATCCTATTGCTTTTAGGGTCGGTCGTGATGTTTTTTACCAAATCGGTGGCCGTAAAAATGTTGCCATTTGATAATAAAAATGAATTTCAAGTGGTAATAGATATGCCCGAAGGCACCACGCTGGAAAGAACTGCCATGGTAACCCAAGAGATTGCCCAATATTTAAAAACGGTTCCCGAAGTGGTCGATTACCAAAACTACATTGGTGCCTCTGCCCCCATTACGTTTAATGGTTTGGTAAGGCATTATGATATGCGCGGTGGCAGCAATATGGCCGATATTCAAGTAAACTTGCTTCACAAAGAAAACAGGGACTTACAGAGCCATGATATTGCCAAAATAGTGCGTCCTAACATTCAAAAAATAGCCAAAAAATTCAACGCTAATGTAAAAATTGTTGAAGTACCACCAGGGCCACCTGTACTTTCTACCCTTGTGGCCGAAGTTTATGGCCCAAACTACGACGAGCAAATTAAGGTTGCCAACCAAGTGAAGCACATTTTGGAAAACACGGTGGATGTGGTTGATGCCGATTGGATGGTTGAAGCAGACCAGGTGGAATACCGTTTGGAAGTTGATAAAGAAAAAGCGATGCTTAACGGCATTGCCCCACAACAAATAGTGGGGAATTTAACCTATTTGTTGCAAGAATATCCCATTGCCAATTTATACGATGAAACTTCAAACGATAATGTAAGCATCGTGCTGTCGCTAGACGATAAGGATAAAACATCGCTTCAAGACATTCAAAATTTAAAAATTAAGGGAAGCCGGGGCAACGTGATTCCTGTAAACGATTTAGTTTCGGTTAAAAAAGAAACACTCGATCATAATATATACAGAAAAGACCAAAAACGGGTGGTATATGTGTTGGCAGATATGGCTGGCGAACTTGAAAGTCCGGTGTATGCCATTTTAGGAATGAACGAAAAACTCCAAAAAATAGAACTTCCAAAAGGCTACAAAATAAATGAACTATACATTGGTTCACCAAGTGAAGAAACCGATTTTACCGTAAAATGGGATGGCGAATGGCAAATAACCTTGGAAGTGTTCCGCGATTTGGGAACGGCCTTTTTAGTGGTTATCGTTATTATCTATATGCTTATTGTTGGCTGGTTCCAAAACTTCAAAACCCCGTTGGTTATGATGGTTGCCATACCACTATCACTCGTTGGTATTGTACTGGGACACTGGATGTTGGGCGCATTTTTTACCGCCACCTCCTTTATTGGCATGATTGCCCTAGCGGGCGTGATGGTAAGAAATTCGGTGCTTTTAATAGACTTTATTGAAATACGTTTAAATGACGGCATTCCATTAAAACAAGCCATTATTGATGCGGGAGCGGTTCGAACAACCCCCATTTTATTAACTACGGGTGCCGTTGTTATTGGAGCATCCATCATTTTGTTCGATCCCATTTTCCAAGGATTGGCCATTTCGCTGGTGGCAGGTGCCATCGTTTCAACCTTATTAACGCTTATTGTGGTGCCATTGATTTATTACATCACCGAACGCAAAAAATGGGAAACCACCACGACCCCTTCCAAAGAAGAGGAAGATGAAACCACTAAACTATAATACAATACTATGAAATTAGTCATTATTACTGCCATAAAAGAATTTGAAAAGGACATCAAATTACATCTAAAAAAAGCCGAAGTAAAAACATTTTCATTTCGAGAAGTTACCGGATATAGGGATAGTACCGAAGATGCCGTAGAATCGAACTGGTTTTCAAGTGAAATGAACCAAACGGAATCCATTCTATTTTATGCCTTTGTGAAAAATGAAACTGTTGATGCCTTGTTTAATGAAATAAACGATTTCAACAAAAAACAAAAAACCCTATCGCACATCCATATTGCGGTAATGAACATTGAAAAATCAAACTAAAATAAATAACCATGAAAAACAGAATTGTACGCGCAGTTGCAGGCACATTTATACTTATAAGCTTGCTACTTGCTATTTATGTAAACATTAATTGGCTTTGGTTTACCGCTTTTGTGGGTGCCAATTTATTACAATCGTCCATCACCAAATGGTGCTTAATGGATACTATTTTAGCAAAATTGGGGGTTAAGGATTAAACGAACGCACACGGATTTTTTTGGGAATGTTGCACATAATACTTTGAGTGGTTTTTCATAAAAAATCATGGCATAGCAATAAAAATCCGTGTTAAATCTTTAATTTACTACCAAGCTACGCCATATTCACTCCAAACAAGTAGCCTATTAAAGCCGTAATGCCCATTGCAATGGTACCCCAAAACGTAATGCGCAATATGGCTTTTTTAATATTGGAACCACCTGCTTTTGCAGCCGTAACGCCTAAAACAACTAAAAAAAGTGTTGCAAAAATGTACTGTATATAAACCATTTGCTTAACGGGCGCAACCAACGCAACGATAACAGGCAAAATGCCACCAAACAAAAATGCTCCGCCAGAAGCTAAAGCAGCTTGTAATGGTTTTGCTTGCGTAATTTCATTTATGCCAAGTTCGTCGCGGGCATGAGCACCTAAAGCATCATGGGCTGTTAGTTGTTCGGCAACTTTAAGAGACAATACTCTATCCAAACCGCGTTGTTCATAAATTTCTGCCAATTCGGTTAACTCATGTTCAGGTGAATCTTTTAGTTCCTTTATTTCCCTTTGAAGATCGGCATGCTCGACATCCGATTGCGAACTAACCGAAACATATTCCCCAGCCGCCATGGATAATGCACCGGCCACCAAACCTGCAACGCCCGCGAGCACAATGGGCTCGCGTGTATGGCTAGCAGCCGCAACACCAATTATAACACTTGCTGTTGACAAAATACCATCGTTGGCACCTAATATGGCCGCTCTTAACCAACCGCTTCTATGTATGTAATGTCCTTCTAATTCCAAAATAATCACTTTTTTATACTATTTTCCTTAGTAAATGTAAACATTTTCAGTAGATAATGTTTATTCAAGCCTATCCAAAACTGCCTATTTTTACCTAGTCTTAATAATATAATTACCTACCAGTACCTACTAGTTGTTTTTTTTATTATATTTGCATGCATTATGATTAGTATTCAGCAAAAGACAGGCACCCCTAAATACAAGCAAATTATTGCTTCTATTGAAAATGCTATTGTTTCGGGAACTTTAAAAAAAGGCGATGCGCTACCTTCTATAAATAGTGTAAGTATGGCCCACAAACTTTCAAGGGATACTGTATTAATGGCCTTCAACGAGTTAAAAACCAGGGGTATCGTTCAATCGATAGTTGGTAAGGGTTATTATGTTTTGAATGACCAGGTTGATGTAACGCAAAAAATTTTCTTGTTGTTTGATGAACTCAATTCATTTAAGGAAGATTTATACAGTTCATTTTTAAAACATTTAGATAAAAACATACGGGTCGATACTTTTTTCCATCATTTTAATTATGATATGTTTAGTAAGCTAATCCATGAAAACAGAGGGGCTTACAACCAGTACATCATCATGCCTGCCAACTTAAAGAACACGCACGTTGCAATAGACAGTTTGCCCAAGGAAAGGGTTTACATACTAGACCAAATGCACAGCGAATTATTAAAATATCCCGCCGTTTATCAAAATTTCGAGAAGGATATTATTTCCAACCTTAACAAAGCGCTCCCGCTAATAAAAAAATACAATAGGATCATATTGCTTTTTGATGAGAGCAGACAGCCTGAAGGCATGCGCATTGGTTTTGAAAAATTTTGTATATCGAACGTTTTGGAACATGCTGTAATAGCTTCCTTAGAAAACCTACCGCTTGCAAAAGGCGACGTATTTATAATTCCAGATGATAAAAACCTGTTAAGGATTATCAAAAAAATTAAAGAGAAAAATTTAGTACTTTCACAAGATATAGGCATCATTTCATACAACGACACCTTGCTCAAGGAACTCGTTGAAGGCGGAATCACTACCATTTCAACCGATTTCAATAAAATGGGCGAACAATTAGCAAACATGATAAACACTAAAGAACAAGTAAAAATAGAAAATAGCAACGCGCTCATTTTGCGGAATTCGCTATAAAACAATTAAAAAAACAACCATGAATGTAGCATTAATCAACACTGTAAAAGAAAGTTTCATTAACAAATTCCAAACTGAACCGATGCTGATTTTTTCTCCGGGAAGAATCAATATTATAGGCGAACATACCGATTATAACGATGGTTTCGTGTTCCCAGCCGCCGTAAATAAAGGCATCATTGCCGCTATACAAAAAAGCGATTCCAACACCTCAAAGGCCTTTGCGGTGGACAAACAAGAGGTGGTTGAGTTTAACCTAAACAACCTAAAACCCATGGCACAAGGCAGTTGGCAAAATTATATTTTGGGCGTTATTGCTGAAATCCAGAACCGGAGCAAAACCATTGGAAATTTCAACATCGCTTTTGGGGGCGATATTCCGGGGGGTGCGGGCATGTCATCTTCCGCAGCTCTGGAAAACAGCGTGGTGTATGGGTTAAATGAACTCTTCAAGTTGGATTTATCGAAACACGACATGATTTTAATTTCACAAAAGGCCGAACATAATTACGTGGGCGTGAAATGTGGCATCATGGACCAATATGCTAGCATGTTCGGTATCGAAAACCATGCGTTATTGCTGGATTGCCGTACTGTAACATCGACTCCTTTTGAAATAAATTTTAAAGACCACGAACTTATTTTAATCAATACCAACGTAAAGCACAGTTTATCGGATAGCGCGTATAACGATAGACGTTCGGTTTGCGAATCCATTTCTGAAATGCTGAAAGTGAAGGCATTGCGCGACGCCACCGAATTTGATTTACAAGGCATAAAGGATAAAATTACACCCGAGAATTACCAAAAAGCCCTATTCGTAATTCAGGAAAACAACCGTGCGGTTCGCGCTTCACAGGCAATGAAAGCAGATGATTTGGAAACGCTCGGGAAATTGATTTATGCATCGCATGATGGTTTGCAAAACCAATACAAAGTAAGTTGCGAGGAACTGGATTTTCTAGTAGAACAAGCCAGATTGAACGGTCATGTTTTGGGCGCCCGCATGATGGGTGGCGGTTTTGGCGGTTGTACCATTAACTTAGTGGCCAAAAATGAAGCCGAATCATTCAAAGCAAGCGCTTCCAAAGCCTATAAAGAGAAATTCAACAAAGATTGTTCTATTTATGCGGTAGAACTTTCCAACGGAACGCATGTTATCAATTAATTAATCATCGAAGAAAATGAATACCGATTTACAAGATTTTTCACATAAACGTTACAATATCCTAACAGGCGAATGGATTTTAGTTTCACCCCATCGTGCAAAACGCCCATGGCAGGGTCAAAATGAGGATATTTCCACGGAAAAAAGACCGTCGCATGACCCAAGCTGTTATTTATGTGCTGGAAATAAACGCATTAACGGTGAAACAAACCCCGATTATAAAGATGTGTTTGTGTTTACAAACGATTTTGCCGCCCTTCAAAACGATTCCAAAGCCTTTAAGGTGGAGGATGGTTTATTGAAAGCGCAAAGTGAAACCGGCATTTGTAAGGTGATTTGCTTTAGCCCCGACCACTCTAAAAGTCTAGCGGACATGACTCCGGCAGAGATTGAAAAAGTGGTTTTCGCATGGCAAAAGGAATACAAAGAACTTGGCGATATCGACACCATCAATTATGTTCAAATTTTTGAAAACAAAGGCGCCGTAATGGGTTGTAGCAATCCGCATCCGCACGGACAAATTTGGAGCCAATCGACCCTTCCCAATGAAGTGGACAAAAAAGACAAGCAACAACTTGCCTATTATTCCAAAAACAAAAAAAGTCTATTAGGCGACTATCTTTCACAGGAACTTGAAAAGCAAGAACGTATTGTTTTTGAAAACGGATCGTTTGTGGTTTTGGTACCTTTTTGGGCGGTATGGCCTTTTGAAACCATGATCGTTCCCAAAAGGACGCAAGCAAGTATTTTGGACATGCTTCCAAACGAAACCCTGCAATTCGCCGAGGCCATTGCAGCCATAACAAAGGCTTACGATAAATTATTCAACACGTCGTTTCCGTATTCGAGCGGTATCCACCAAGCACCAACTGATGGTAATGAAAATAAACACTGGCATTGGCACATGAGTTTCTATCCACCGTTATTGCGAAGTGCAACCGTTAAAAAGTTTATGGTTGGCTATGAAATGTTCGGTTCGCCACAGCGTGATATAACTGCCGAAATTGCCGCAAAACGATTGCAAGAGCTTATTTGAGTTTTCTGAAATTATACGGATTCAAATCAAGAAGGAGCAAAACCTTAAGTTATAATGTCAATACCATAAAACGGTTTGCGTTACAACCTAAGGTTTTTTATTTTAAGTGCTTTTTTACTTAAAACTGAAACCCACAATAATAACGACAAAAAAAATCCCAGGACAAAGCCCGGGATTACGGTTCGTTCAAAACAATCTATAATTTTTAATTTTTCATTATTAATTATTCATTGTTAACTATTCATTATTAATTACCCCTCTGGGTGCATAAAACGTTGTTTGGCCAACAGTTCTTCCTCTGTTTCCACATGGTTATCATCTGGCACACAACAATCTACTGGGCAAACCGCAGCACATTGGGGCTCGTCGTGAAACCCTTTACATTCGGTACATTTATCGGGAACAATATAATAATATTCGTCACTTATAGGCTCTTGGGCTTCGTCGGCATCCACTTCGTTTCCATTGGTTAGCACCACTTTGCCTTTTAAACTAGTGCCATCCTTGTAGCGCCAATCATCGGCCCCTTCGTATATTGCTGTGTTGGGGCACTCAGGTTCGCAAGCACCACAATTTATACATTCATCTGTTATAATTATTGCCATAGCGTTTTTTCTTTCTAAATTTGTAATCGCAAAAATAACGCCAAAACTATTCATATCCAAATCGCGCATGCAATTAGAGCAAAGAATTAACGCTTTTGTAAAATTAGGGGCCTTTTTAAGTCAATTTACCAATGAGGAAATCCAAAAAAATGACCAAGTTGAACACAACGCCATTTTTTTTGAAGGCTTCAAGCACCAATTAAAGTTGGCCGAAGAACACAACGGATGGTTTACCCCAGAAAACATGCAGTTTGCTATTTCAGGTTGGGCCGAATCGTTAACAGAACCTAATTTAAGAACATGGTTAAAGCCCTATAACATTGCTATTCCAATACCAAAACAAGTTGTGATTATTATGGCTGGAAACATTCCGCTTGTGGGTTTCCACGATTTTTTGGCAGTGCTCATTTGCGGCCATAAGGTATTGGTAAAACAGTCGTCCAACGACAAGCAACTACTGCCCTATTTAGCCAAATATTTAGAGTATGTTGAACCCGAATTTAAAGGAAAAATAGCGTTTACCGAAGAAAAAGTAAGCACGTTTGATGCCGTTATCGCCACAGGAAGCAACAATACAGCGCGTTATTTTGAATATTATTTTAAAGACAAACCCTCCATTATTAGAAAAAACCGAAACTCGGTAGCCGTTTTAACGGGCCATGAAACCGATGCGGAACTCGTAAACCTATCAGAAGATATTTTTAGATATTACGGCCTAGGGTGTAGAAATGTTTCCAAACTGTTCGTACCAAAAAACTACAATTTTGATGCGTTTTTTAAGGCCATGTACCACTGGCATCCTATTATTGAAAAGGCCAAATATGCAAATAATTACGATTACAACAAGGCCGTTTATTTAATGAGTGAGTTCGATATGCTCGAAAACGGGTTTTTGATGATTAAAGAAGACCCCAGTTACGCATCGCCCATTGCCACCGTGTTTTATGAATATTATGATGACCCAACACAACTTCAGCAAAAATTAGAAGCCGATAGAAACTTCATCCAATGCATCGTCTCCAAAGGTTTTACAAAAAATGAAATCCCATTCGGTGCCACTCAAAAACCATATCTTTGGGATTATGCGGATAGTGTCGATTCTATTGAATTTTTATTAGCAATTTGACAAAATTATTATTGAATTTTTACTATAAAATTTCTAATTAATTAGCAACTTTGCACCTTAAAATTCTACAACAAAAATGAAGAAACACAACTTTAGTGCAGGACCCAGTATTTTACCACAAGAAGTACTACTTAAATCATCTCATGCCGTAATAGATTTTAATAATGAAGGCCTATCCATATTAGAGATTTCACATAGAAGCAAATCGTTTATTGATGTTATGGAAAAAGCCAGGGCACTGGTTTTAGAGCTTCTAGGTTTAGAGGGCAAAGGCTACAAAGCCTTGTTTTTACAAGGTGGTGCCAGTACACAGTTTTTAATGGTGGCATTAAATCTTTTAGAAAAAAGAGCTGGCTATTTAAACACGGGCACCTGGAGCAAAAAAGCCATCAAGGAGGCCAAAATGCTTGACGATATTTATGAAGTAGCTTCTTCTGAAGCTGCCAACTTCAACTACATTCCAAAGGGTTATGAAATTCCAGAGGATTATGATTATTTCCATTGCACATCAAACAATACCATTTTTGGAACCCAAATAAAAACATTCCCAGACTCGCCCATTCCCATGGTTTGCGATATGAGTAGCGATATATTCTCACGAGTATTGGATTTCTCGAAATTCGATTTAATTTACGCCGGCGCACAAAAAAACATGGGGCCAGCAGGCACAACGCTTGTGGTGGTTAAGGAAGCTATTTTAGGAAAAGTATCCCGAAAAATCCCATCCATCATGGATTATAAATTGCATATCGAGAATGGCAGCATGTACAACACACCGCCCGTATTTGCCGTTTATACCTCCATGCTAACCCTAGAATGGATTAAAAAATTAGGCGGCATCAAAGCACTTGAGGAACTAAACAACAAAAAAGCAAGTGTGATGTATTCTGAAATAGATTTAAACCCATTATTCAACGGTTTTGCCAGTAAAGAAGATCGCTCTATCATGAATGCAACCTTCACCCTAGAAAATGAAAATTTAAAAGAAACCTTCGAAACAATGCTTAAAGAAGCGGGCATTAGCGGTTTAGGTGGCCATAGAAGTGTTGGGGGTTATAGGGCATCCATGTACAATGCCTTACCCATTGAAAGTGTAAAGGCACTGGTAGAAGTAATGAGTGAACTGGAAAGCAAAGCATAAAAATAGCAGTAAGCCAAAACAGTTTTCAGTGCTTACAAAGCATTATCATTTTTTCGCTTTCGCGGAAATAAAAAAATAAAATTAATCTAAAGTAAAAAAGATGACGTTTCTTGAAACTTTCAACTTTTAACCTTTAACCTTTAACTTAAAAAATGAAAATATTAGCAAACGACGGTATTTCAAAAAGCGGAAAAGAGGCACTCGAAAATGGAGGATTTGAGGTAATCACAACCACTGTTGCCCAAGAGCAGTTGGCAAATTATATCAACGAAAAACAAATTGACGTTTTATTGGTTCGAAGCGCAACCACCGTTCGTAAAGACCTTATTGATGCATGCCCAAGCATCAAGATTGTGGGTCGTGGCGGCGTTGGCATGGATAATATTGATGTCGATTATGCAAAAGCAAAAGGCATTCACGTTATCAATACACCCGCATCTTCATCACATTCTGTTGCAGAATTAGTGTTTGGCCATTTTTACGGATTGGCTCGATTTTTACACAATTCAAACAGAGACATGCCTTTAGAAGGTGACGCTAACTTTGGAAAACTAAAAAAAGCTTATGCCAAAGGTGTAGAACTTAAAGGCAAAACCTTAGGTGTTTTAGGATTTGGTAGAATTGGACAAGCAACTGCAAAAGTAGCCCTAGGTGCTGGTATGAAAGTAATTGCATTTGACCCATTTATTGAAAAAGCCAACTTGGAATTAGACTTTTTTGACGGCCAGAAAGTAAGCTTTGATATTAAAACCATTTCCAAGGAAGACGTTTTAAAACAAGCCGATTTTATCACCTTGCACGTACCTGCACAAAAAGACTATGTAATTGGTGCCCCAGAATTTGAAATCATGAAAAATGGCGTGTTTATAGCTAATGCGGCGCGAGGTGGTGTGGTTGACGAGGCGGCTTTAGTGGCTGCCATACAAAGCGGAAAAGTTGCAGGCGCAGCATTGGATGTTTTTGAAAACGAACCAAAACCAGAAATCCAATTATTAATGAACGCCGGTTTATCGTTAACTCCCCATATTGGTGCCGCCACCGAAGAGGCCCAGGATAGAATTGGCACCGAATTGGCAGCTCAAATTATAAGCCTCTTAAAATAAGGCACTAAAACTTGTGACCTAAACGACAAAATGGAGTCCTAACTTAAATGGTTAGGACTTTTTTTGTACATTGAACCGCAAAACTGTAACTATCAAGGTTCTGTGTTCAAACAAAGGCCTTATAACATTGTAATTATTAAATCTTAAACATAACCAATCATGTCAGGAATTTTAGACTTATTAAACAGTGATCTTGGAAAAACCATCATTAATGGTGTTGCCGGACAAACCAAACAACCTCAAAGTAAAACCCAAGATGTTTTAACAATGGCGTTGCCCGTTTTAATGCAAGCCATGAAACGTAACGCCGCAACACCGCAAGGCGCCGAAGGCTTATTAAATGCATTAAACAACAAACACGACGGCAGCCTATTGGAAAACTTGGGCGGGTTATTCAGTGGTGGTGTAGATGCCAGCGTTCTTGAAGATGGTAGCAAAATTTTGGGTCACGTTTTAGGAAACAAACAACAGGCCGTTGAAAGCACTTTGGGTGCAAAAGCAGGTTTAGATGCCAATTCGGTAGCCCAGATCCTTAAAGTGGCGGCGCCTATTTTAATGGGTGTATTGGGCAATCAGGCAAAACAGCAAAATGTAAGCAACCCTAGTGGCTTAGAAGGTCTTTTAGGAGGGTTGCTTGGAGGCAGTTCCGCTAAAAACGAACAGAGCTTTTTAGAATCCATTCTGGATGCCGACGGCGATGGCAGCGTTATCGACGATGTGGCAGGTATGGTTTTGGGTGGCAACAAAAAACAAGGAGGTCTTGGAGGTTTGTTGGGCGGACTCTTCGGAAAAAGATAATCGAATTATCTTATTAAAAATAGCAAACGTCAAACGCATTAGTTTGGCGTTTTTTTTTAAACAAGTTCAAAACCACGTAAATATGGATGATTTTTTGTAAATTTAAGTTCACTTAAAACTCTGTGAAAAAGCTACGTTACGCAATTAAACGCTTGGTTTCATCGAAGTCGCTTTTATTGACACACCGTTGCAACCTACATTTACAAAAAATTAGAACTAATGAAAACAATTCTATCCATTTTACTACTTAGCATATTTGCAATAAGCTGCAACACCGTTAAAAACAGCACCTCCAATAACGATGAAGCACTAGAAAGCCTAAAACTAAACGATACCGTAAGCATTTCAAATGATGCTTTAGAATACGAAATCATTATCATTGAACCGGGTTTTAATTTCTGGCTAGCAAGTACAGCAAAACCCGAAGGCTATTATTCACAGCAATTCTTGGAAAGCAGAAACTTGATTTATGTAAATGAATGGAACAGTCGTGTTATGCAACCACAACGTTACAACCCCAATTTATACGAAATGCAAATAGATTACCAACCCAATATCGATTATGGCTACGAGGTAAACTATAAACTATACAATTATTTTATTTATTTTCAGCTAACCTACAAACAACGTTTAGCCGGATTTGTTCCCAGAATTTAAACCTAAATTACTATTTTTGCACTTCAAATTATTTAAGTGGAAAAATTCAAGACCCATTGGGACATTCAACATAACTGGCAACTTATATTTCCCTTTTTTGGTGTAGTTGTTTTGCTGTATTCTTCTTTTAAATTAGCTTTTTTACTTCTAAAAGACCAACCAACCCTTTTTGTGGTGCTTTTAACTTTTCTTTTTTTTACCATACTTTTAAAATTTGTACTATTTCTTTTTAAAAGACTTGAAAATAAATGGAAACTAACCTATAAATGGGAAATGATACGCGTTTTTTTAGTATTTGCAATTACGGGTACCGCTTCCGTATTTGTAGGAAAACCTATTATAAAACTTTTGGGAATTACTAAAGAAAACCTAAACCCTGCGCTATATTGGATTTTATATATTATTATTGGCTTCATTTTCTATCAAATACTTTTGGTATGCATAGGATGGCTTTTAGGACAGTTTCGTTTTTTTTGGAATTTTGAAAAAAAAATGTTGCGCCGCATGGGCTTTAATAAGTTAATGGATTCGTGAAAAAACTAAAAGAACATATTTTTTACAAAATACTGGCGTTGGTTCTGGCCATGGTGCTATTGGTGCCTACGGCCGTAAAGTTTTCACATATTTTTGCACACCACAAACACGATATTTGTAAAGGTGAAAAGACGACGCACTTGCACGAAATTAATCCCGATTGTGATTTTTACAAGTTCAAACTAGCTCAGGTTTACACCTTTACGCTTTTTAATTTTGAGTTGTTTTCGGTTAAGGAAAACCATACTGCTACGGTTTCCAAATACCAATTTTTAAGCGAGTTCCAACAGTTACAAACGCTTCTTCGTGGACCTCCGCATTTAGTTTAAATACTTTACATACACTGAAAAATTCAGTATCAAAACAGTTTTAAACTAAAAAAAAATAACATGCGCATAGTATTAAATACGTTGCTATTACTAGCATTTACAAATCTATTTTCACAAAACAAGGTAGCGGGCACCGTTATCGATGCCAACACCAATCAACACCTACCTTACGCAAACATCTATTTTTCTGAAATTGAAAAAGGAACGTTTACCAATGAAAGCGGTCATTTTTCAATTGAAAATTTACCATCAGGAAACCATAAAATACTCGTTTCCTTGTTAGGTTATGAAACAAAATCTGTAAATATTACGCTTCCTACTTCAACAAAACTTACTATTTATTTAACCGCATCGGCCATTGAAATGGAAGCCGTTATAGTATCGACGCCGTTCCATAAACTTCAAAGTGAAAATGTGATGAAAGTGGAGCAAGAAACCGTTGCCAACATGAAAGTCAGTGGTGCGGTAAATTTGGCCGATGGCATAACCAATATTGCTGGTGTTGAAAGTGTTACCACAGGTTTAAGTATAGGAAAACCCGTAATTCGCGGTTTAAGCTCCAACCGTGTTTTGGTTTACACACAAGGCATCCGTTTAGAAAACCAACAATTTGGCGACGAACATGGCTTAGGCATTAGCGACTCTGGCATTGAAAGCATAGAGGTTATCAAAGGGCCGGCTTCCCTTCTTTACGGTAGTGATGCGCTGGGTGGTGTTTTATATTTGAATCCAGAAAAGTTCGCCCTAAACAACAGCTCCCATACCGATTTTGGCGGAAATTATTTCAGCAACACCCAAGGGTTCAATACCAATGTGGGCTATAAAACCTCTGGCGACCATTTTAAATTTCTCTTCAGAGTAAGTTTAGCTGAACACGCCGACTATAAAACGAACAGCTACCGCGTTACCAATACACGTTTTAGCGAACAGGATTTTAAGGCAGGCATCGGTTACCAAAAAGAAGGTTTCAAAACAGAGTTTCGGTATAATGTGAACAGTTCCAAATTAGGTATTCCAGAAGAAATTGGCGAACAATCAACCAACAAAGCGCCATTACTACCCTACCAAAACATTACAAATCATATATTTAGCTCAAAATCGAGCCTGTTTTTTGAAAAGTCGCGTTTAGATATCAATTTAGGCTACATCTATAATGATAGAAAAGAATTTGAAGAGCACCACCATGACGATGAAATCGAACATGAAGATGATGAAGTTTTAGAAGCAGCATTGCACATGAAACTGAAAACGGCCAATTACGATGTGAAATATAATTTACCAACCTTTGGGAAATTTGAAACCATTGTGGGCGTTCAAGGCATGAACCAAGTAAACAGCAATTACGGCGAAGAAGCATTAATACCAAATGCAACCACCAACGATTGGGGCATGCTGGCAACCTCGCACATCCATTTTGATAATGCCGATATACAACTAGGGGCCCGTTTTGACAACCGAACCATCGATATTGCGTCTGGCCTGCGCAAAAGCTTCAACAGTTTTAATGGTGCTTTAGGACTAAAAACCGATATTGCCAAAAATGTAACCGCACGCATCAATTTAGCAAGCGGTTTTAGGGCACCAAATTTATCTGAATTAACCTCTGATGGGTCGCATGAAGGCACCAATCGTTACGAAATTGGAAATATTGATTTAAAAAGCGAGCAGAATTTTCAAACCGACATCGCCTTGGAGTATAAAAACAAACATATCGAATTTTTTGCAAACGGGTTTTACAACGCCATCAACAATTATATTTTTTTATCGCCAAACGGCAACACCATAGATGATAATCCTGTATTTGTTTATCTACAAGATGATGCCAATTTATATGGTGGCGAAGTTGGTTTTCACTTACACCCCCACCCGCTGGATTTGTTGCATATTGAAAGTAGTTTTGAAACCGTTACCGGAAAACAAGCCAATGCCGGTTATTTGCCTTTAATTCCTGCCAATTCTTTAACCAATATTTTAAGAATTGAATTTGAAAAACCTTGGCTTAAAAAAGGCTATTCGTTTATAAAGTTAACCAGTACGTTTAATCAAACCAAGGTAAGCGCTTTTGAAACCCATACTGCCGGTTATAGTTTGTGGAGCGCTGGGTTGGGTGGCAGCTTTTCATTGTTTAAAAATGAGGCAACTTTTACGCTATCGGGCACGAACCTAACCAATAAAACCTACATCAGCCATTTATCGCGCTTAAAACCCGACGGTATTTTTAACATGGGTACCAATGTGATGTTAGGGCTTACCTATTCCTTGTAATTATTTGCAAGCATTATAAAAACACAAACGCAGTTGGGCGCAATTTGAGTTCCCGACTGCGCTTTTAAGAAAAAGCACTTTTATAACGTTATTTTTTGATGTTCACAACGCGCTCTTCTTTACTAAAAACATAGGTGTAAATCCACATAAGCGTAAAAGAAGGAATGAAGTCAAATCCGGGAAGGGCTTCTTCAATAAAAGTAAAAACACCAGCTATTTTGCCCATTTTCCCTTTATAAAGCCTGGTCATTAACCAGCCTGATAGTGGTGCCCAAACGATATCGGAAAACTCACCGATACCGGGAATTATAAATGACACGTAGCCTAGGGCATCAAATAAAATTCCTAAAAAAAGTTTTGTGTATTTGTTCATTAATTAATTTTTAAAACCCATAATAACAAGAAACATACCAAAATTAATTTTCGGTTAACCATAATCCGACTTATGGATAATTGAAAATGTAACCATGAAGGCAATATTGAAAATTCCGGAAGCAATCAGAAATGAAAACCTTGATGGAATTGGCTTGATTTTTTTTAAATCGAACCACGATTGTTAATTAAACTTTCAAATGCCTAAATATAAAGTTTAAAACCTATTTTACAATAAAAACCCTTCTTAATTGTACAGAACGGCTTAAAGTAGTATTTTCACGGCAATATTTTATAGCTATGATCCAAGCAACAAACATTCATAAATATTACGGCAATCTGCAAGTTTTAAAAGGCGTTGATATTCATATTAAAAAAGGCGAAGTGGTATCGATTGTAGGAGCGTCGGGTGCAGGAAAAACTACTTTGCTGCAAATTTTGGGCACTTTAGATAAGGCTTCCGACAAAGAAAAATACGATCTTACAATAAACAATATAAACATCCAATCCCTTAACGACAAAGCGTTGGCCAAGTTTAGAAATGAACATATTGGTTTTATTTTCCAATTCCATCAATTATTGCCCGAATTTACGGCCCTAGAAAACGTGTGCTTGCCAGCATTTATAAAAGGCACCAAAAAGGCCGATGCCGAAAAACGGGCGAAAGAACTTCTGGATTTTTTAGGTTTAACCCAACGCTACAACCACAAACCAAATGAGCTATCTGGCGGCGAACAACAGCGCGTTGCGGTAGCCAGGGCTTTAATTAACAACCCCGATTTAATCTTTGCCGATGAACCTTCGGGAAACCTGGATAGCGAATCGGCTGAAAATTTACACAGCCTGTTTTTTAAGTTGCGTAATGAATTTGGACAAACCTTTGTGATTGTAACCCATAACGAAGAGCTTGCCAATTTAGCCGACAGAAAACTGGTGATGGTTGATGGGAAAATAACCAACAATTAATCACTTCGTGCCAAAAAAACCAAAGGGTTTATTGAATTGTAAAAATCAAATTCAATAAACCCTTTTTCTACATAAAAAATGCCATACTACTTATATAACGGATAGGTAACCCCAAATATAGTGATGGTAGCATTGGTGTAATTTAATTTTATGTCTTTTATATTAGCCACATCTATATTGAGAATTCCCGAAGTTATGCTTCTAGGCAAAAGCACAAAATGCAAGGGTTCATCAATTGTTAGCGTATAATCAATATTTTTTGAGCTGGTACCCGATTGCGTACCATTTAACAAATATGCATCGTCCCAAATGTTCAAGGGCGTGTTGGCACCTGCAACCCAGGTTCTGGTAGAGTTTTCAGTATAGTTTATGGTCGCACCCGTTTTGGTGGTTATTTTTCCGTTTTCAATCGTAACGCTGTACACTAATTTGCCGTCTTCATTTTTTCCCAAATTCTTTGCCAGGTGCGTACCTTCAATTTTAAAGTCGCCTTCATAATAATTATCAAAGGTAGTGGTATGCTTGCTGTCTTTTTTTCCGTACCAATCTGTTGAAACAATGGTTACAATGCCTTTACGTGTAATGCCGTCTTTACACAATACACCCGATTGATAATTGATAGTGATGGTTTTAGGGAAAGTAGTAAGATCTAGCGGGGTAACCGTAATTACAGGGCCAACCACTTTGGTGTTGGATGCTTTGGAAGATGCGGCAGAGGTTTCGGCACTTAATACGGCATCGCCACTGTTGTTGCCTACATCTTGAAACACTTTATTTATGGTTACATATTCGGTTAAGGCTTCTATGGCTTCGGCAGAATTAACCTCGGTTTTTGGATCGCTTTCTTCACAGGCCATAACCAAAATGGCTAACAGGGGGGCAATAAATTTTCTCATAGGTATTCGTTTTTATTAATAGTTAAAAATAAAATTATCTTTCTTTTTTGAAGGTATTAACACATTGTTTTATGGACTAAATAACGGCAAAAATTTAGATTTTATTTTATTTTCACCCATAAAACTTACGGTTTAAAGTGTTTTTGAGTATTTTGTCGATAAAAATATTTTTTTTCAACCATTAACCATCCAATAATCTCATAAAAATTCATAGCAAAATGCCGTTTTAAATGGTACTTTTGTTTCATAAATTAACAACTGTTAAATTGACAAAAACCGAACTCAAAGATTTTCTTGATAGTAAAGTCCTTCAATACAACAACCCTGCCTTTATTGAAAGCGACCCCATTCAAATTCCGCATCAATTTACTGTAAAGGAAGATATCGAAATCGCAGGCTTTCTAACTGCTACCATTGCTTGGGGAAACCGCAAAAGCATCATTAAAAATGCAAAACATTTAATGAACTTATTGGATGATTCGCCTTTTGATTTTATAATGAACCATCAAGAAACAGACTTAGAAAAACTACACTCCTTTGTGCACCGCACCTTTAATGGCGATGATGCGTTACAATTTGTAAAGTCGTTACAACATATCTATAAAACCCATAATGGATTGGAAGCGGTTTTTGCCAAATATGCTAAAGGCAAAAGGCTCCAAAGCACCATTTCGCAATTCAAAACTACTTTTTTTGAAATTGAGCACCCTACCAGAACCCAAAAACACGTAAGCGATCCGTTAAAGAATTCGGCGGCGAAACGCATCAACATGTTTTTGCGTTGGATGGTAAGGAACGACCTTGCAGGCGTTGATTTTGGTATCTGGAACCAAGTATCACCTGCACAATTATCGTGTCCGTTAGACGTACATTCAGGAAATGTGGCCAGAAAGTTAGGATTGTTGAACCGAAAACAAAATGACGGGAAAGCACTATTGGAATTGGATACAGCATTAAGAAAATTGGATGCAAACGACCCCGTTAAGTATGATTTTGCGCTATTCGGACTGGGTGTTTTTGAAGGGTTTTAAGTTTGAACTGAAACATACAACCTACATTTTGAATCAAGAAATTTTAAATATCTTGGAAGTTTTCGCCGAAATCTGAAAATTTGTGGGTAATAAAACAATTTTTGATATTTGATATTTGATATTTGAACTTAAAACCTTCCTAAAAATGCACAATGAAAAACTAAAAAACTACCATATCATTTTAGCTTCGGGTTCCCCTAGAAGACAGGAATTTTTTAAAACCTTGGGACTAGACTTTGAAATTAGGTTGAAACCCGTAATAGAAGATTATCCCATTCGACTCAAACATTTTGAAATAAGCGATTATTTGGCGCAACTAAAAGCGTTGCCCTATAAAAAGGAGCTAAACGCCAACGACATCCTTATTACCAGCGATACCATTGTGTGGCATAACAACCAAGCTTTAGGAAAACCAAAAAATGAAGCCGATGCATTTCAAATGATAAAATCGTTAAGCAATACCACCCATGAGGTTATTACTTCGGTTTGTTTTACTACCAAAACTTTTGAAAAAACCCTAAATGCCGTTACCAAGGTTACTTTTAAAAATTTAACGGACGAAGAAATAAACTTCTACATAAAAACCTGTAAACCCTTCGATAAAGCAGGTGCTTACGGCATACAGGAATGGATTGGGCTTATTGGCGTTACCAAAATTGAAGGTTCTTATTTTAATGTTATGGGCTTGCCAACGCACCTGCTTTACAAAACCTTAAATGTTATTGTTAATGAATTGTGAAAACGCCGAATGAGGTAAAATAATGCTATTTTCTAATGTATCTTTGTCTATTACGCAACACAAATAAAATTTAACATGTTTTTTGAAAACTATAAAAGCGAATTAATCGCAACCGGCATTTTGCTTCTTGTTTTACTTATTATCCGGTTTATTTTAACCACCCTTATTACAAAAATATCGCGAAAACAGGGCATCAATCTAGCCCGTATTCACTTAATTAACAGGTATGTATCGGTTACTTTGTTTTTAATTGCCCTTATTATCATCCCTTTTATTTATGGCACAAAAGCAAGTGATTTAATCGTTCTTTTTTCTTCCGTTTTCGCTGTTATAGGCATTGGTTTATTCGCCATTTGGTCCATTTTAAGCAACATTACTTCTGGCATTATCATGTTTTTTTCCTTTCCATATAAAGTTGGCGACAAAATACAAATTCACGATAAAGATTTTCCTCTTGAAGGCATTATTGAAGATATTAGGGCCTTTCAACTGCATTTGCGCCTAGAAAATGGCGATTTAGTAACCTACCCAAACAATTTAATGCTTCAAAAAGCGGTTACACTCATTGAAAAAGATGCTATTTCAGATGATGACATTGCCAGTATTTGAACTATATTTATAACATGAGCAAAACAAGACCAAAAAAGTTTCACAAAAAACTGGGAAAATCGCCCGGTAGCGTTATTTATACGGGCAATAAACCTACTAAAAAACTATTTATTGAGGCCTTTGATTATACGAGCGAACAATGTATAGACAAAGAATTGAGCAATGTTGAAGAAGCTTTTAGTTTTATTGGTTCAGATTCGGTTACCTGGATAAACGTTAACGGGTTGAACCATGTTGAAGAAATTGAAAAATTAGGAAACCATTACGATCTGCACCCGCTGGTTTTAGAGGATATAGTTAGCATTTCCCAACGCCCCAAAATCGATGAGCACGAAGATTATTTATTTGTGGTGCTCAAAATGCTTCATACCGATGCAGATGATAGCATCGTTTCCGAACAGGTGAGTTTTGTATTGGGTAAAGGGTATGTTTTGTCGTTTCAAGAATCGGAAGGCGATGTTTTCGATACAGTACGCGAGCGCATCAGGCAAGGAAAAGGCAGAGTACGCACCATGCAGGCCGATTATTTGCTCTATATATTGATGGATGCCATTGTGGACCATTATTTTGTGATTATTGAAACTTTAGGTGATAAGATCGAGGATTTTGAAACCGCTATTTTCTCAGGAAACGTTAACCAATCCATCAATAAGGACATCCAGGATTTAAAAAGGGAAATCCTTAAAGTGCGTCGTGCTATTTACCCGCTTCGCGAAGTGGTTAGCCGTATCGAAAAACACGAAAGCACGCTCATCCTCAAAAAAACAAAAACCTTTTACCGCGATATTTACGACCATTTAATTCAAGTATCCGAAAACATCGATATTTACCGTGAAATGATTTGGAGCTTAATGGATATGTACATGACCACCATTAGCAATAAAATGAACGAAGTAATGAAAGTGCTTACCATTATGGCATCCATTTTCATCCCACTAACCTTTATTGCAGGTATTTATGGCATGAATTTCGATTACATCCCCGAACTTCATTACAAATACGCCTACCCCATTTTGTGGGGCGTAATGGTATTTATATTTTTAGGCATGCTCTATTATTTTAAGCGGAAGAAATGGCTGTAATGCGATTGTTGGGTTTTAATTTCAAATTACTTGTGTTGAAAAAATTAAACAAATTTTAAAAACTAACCCAAAACCCATAACCCACTGCATAGTTAAATAAACACTAAAAGCAATCATTGCGCTACATTACTTTCCTATATTTGGTTTTTAGCTAACGAAACACCCATGCACAGAAATTTACTTTTTTTTATACTATCCCTATTTACGTTTACATTTTTACCGGCCCAAAAACCTGTTACGCCTTCGGCTTCCCAAATTTATGAATCCGTTCAAAAACTCAACTTTTTGGGCTCAGTGCTTTATATTGCAGCACACCCCGATGATGAGAACACGCGTTTGATAGCCTATCTTTCCAATCAGCTAAAGGCACGCACCGCCTACTTATCGCTTACCCGTGGCGATGGCGGCCAAAACCTGATTGGACCAGAATTGCGCGAACTTTTGGGCGTGATACGAACCGAGGAGCTTTTGGCAGCACGACGCATTGATGGTGGCGAGCAGTTGTTTACAAGAGCCAATGATTTCGGTTACTCCAAAGATGCTGAGGAAACTCTTGAAATTTGGGATAAAGACCAAGTTTTAAGCGATATGGTTTTAGCAATTAGAAAACTTAAACCCGATGTCATCATCAACCGTTTCGACCATAGAACTTCGGGTTCTACCCACGGCCACCATACCGCTTCTGCCCTGTTAAGTTTTGAGGCGTTTGATTTGGCAAATGATCCATCGGCTTATCCAGAAATGCTAAAAAACACTGGCCTCTGGAAATCTAAACGCTTGTTTTTCAATACCAATTCGTGGTTTTACAGCAGCCAAAAAGCATTTGACGAAGCCAATAAGAACAACCGACTGAGTTTTGATATTGGCACTTATTACCCTTTAAAAGGCATATCAAACAACGAAATGGCCTCCATGGCGAGCAGCCAACATTTAAGTCAGGGTTTTGGCCGTTTATCGCAACGGGGCGCACAAAACGACTATTTAGAGTTTTTAAAGGGCGAGCCGCTAACGAATAACAACAATATTTTTGAAGGCATAGACACCTCGTGGAACCGCGTAAAAGGCGGCAATGCCATCGGTGTGATTTTAAATGCGGTGGAAACCAATTTCAATTTTAAGGATCCTTCGGTACATATCCCAAAATTGTTGGAAGCGTATAAATTGCTTCAAAATATTGACGATTTACATTGGAAAATCCAAAAAACCAAGGAACTAACGGCCATTATCGAAATGTGTGCCGGTTTATTTTTGGAAGCATACGCGGAAGCGCCTTCTGCCACCTTAAACCAATCGGTTAAAGTTACGGTGGAAGCTGTGAATAGAAGCCCCCAACACATCGTTTTGGAAAGCATTTCGCAAGGCGACGGCAAAAATATTCCAAAACATTTGGAATTAAAAAATAACGTTTCCGAAAAATTTGATACCAACTATTATATTTCAACCGAAGAAAAGTTTACTTCACCCTATTGGCTCAACAAAAAAGGCAGCTTGGGCATGTATGAAGTTGAAAATAAAGCTTATATAGGATTGCCCGAAACCCCTAAAAGTGTGGTTATTAACTTCCATTTAAAGATAAATGAAGTTCCTTTCACCATCAGTAAAGCCGTTGTGTATCGCTATTCAAAGCCCGATAAAGGCGAACTGTACCGCCCTTTTGAGGTAATTCCGGAAGCTTCGGTAAAAATTCATGAAAAAGTCATCATTTTTGAAAACGACCAACAGCGCGATATCAGCGTGATGGTTTCCGCAGGACGCGATAACTTGGATGGTTTTGTTGAAATTCAGCACCCAAAGGAATGGAACATCTTTCCCGAAAAACAAAAAGTAAGCATTGCGCACCAAGGCGAAGAACAAACGCTAACCTTTACGGTAATCCCTCCAAAAAACCAAAGCGAAGGATTTATAAAACCAATTGTTCATATTAACGGGACCGATTATGCCAAGGAACTTATAGAAATTAACTATGAGCACATTCCCTTCCAAACGGTTTTACTGCCCAGCGAGAGCAAAATAGTGCGTTTGGACATAAAAAAGAGAGGCGAAAACATTGGCTATATTGCGGGTGCCGGCGATGTAGTGCCAGAAAGTTTGCAACAAATTGGATATAAAGTTTTAACTATAAAACCAGATGATATTACCGCCGAAACTTTAAGTAAATGTGATGCCGTAGTGGTTGGAATACGGGCCTACAACACGGTCGAGAATTTAGAATACAAACAACAACTCTTGTTCGATTTTGTTGCCAACGGTGGCAATATGATTGTGCAATACAACACCAGCAGAGGCTTAATTACCAATAAATTAGCGCCCTACGACTTAAAATTATCGAGCGACCGTGTAACGGACGAAAATGCAGAGGTTCGGTTTTTAAACCCCCATCATCCCCTTTTAAATATTCCCAATAAAATTACCCAAAACGATTTTGAGGGTTGGACCCAGGAGCGCGGTTTGTATTTCCCCAACGAATGGAGCAACGATTTCACCCCAATTTTATCCATGAACGATAAAAACGAAAATGAAAAAGACGGCAGTTTATTGGTGGCAAAATACGGAAAAGGGTACTATATTTATACGGGCCTAAGTTTTTTTAGGCAATTCCCCGAAGGTGTTTCGGGTGCTTACAGGCTGTTTGCCAATATGTTATCGATTGGAAAAACGGATATAACCCAAACCACAAAACTAAAAGATTAATAATGACCGAAGAAAAACAAACCAAACAGCCCTGGCTAAAGCTTTATTCCGTCGTTTTGATTGCCAATGCGGTTTATATCATTGTGTTTTACCTCATCATGCAAGCTTTTTAATATGCAATTAAACTGGATAGACTGGGTGGTTTTATGCAGCACGCTGCTCGCTATTGTGGTCTATGGCACTTGGCAAACGCGTGGCAGCAAAAATGTGCAGGACTATCTAAAGGGCGGTAATACCTCAAAATGGTGGACCATCGGTCTTTCGGTTATGGCCACCCAAGCCAGTGCCATCACCTTTTTATCAACGCCGGGGCAAGCGTTTAACGACGGTATGGGCTTTGTACAATTTTACTTTGGCCTGCCCATAGCCATGATTATTATTTGCATGGTGTTTATCCCCTTGTACCACCGCTTAAAAGTCTATACCGCTTACGAGTTTTTGGAAAACCGCTTCGATTTAAAAACAAGGATCCTAACGGCCATCTTATTTTTAATCCAACGGGGCTTGGCGGCGGGCATTACCATTTTTGCGCCTGCCATCATTCTATCGGTGGTTTTGGGTTGGGATTTGTTAACGCTAAACATCATCATTGGGCTATTGGTCATTATTTACACGGTTTCCGGCGGAACGCGTGCCGTAAACGTAACGCAAAAGCATCAAATGGTGGTGATTTTTATTGGGATGCTGGTGGCCTTCTTTTTAATTGTTGATAAACTTCCGCAGGACATTACCTTTAAAAAAGCCTTGGATATTGCGGGTGCCAACGGAAAAATGGAAATTCTGGATTTTTCCTTCAACTTGAACAATCGCTATACGTTTTGGAGCGGTATCATTGGCGGCACGTTTTTAATGCTCTCGTATTTTGGCACCGACCAAAGTCAGGTGCAGCGCTACCTTTCCGGGAAATCGGTTAAGGAAATGCAGTTGGGCCTGCTCTTCAACGGCCTGCTAAAAGTACCCATGCAGTTTTTTATACTGTTGGTGGGCGTCATGGTTTTTGTGTTTTACCAATTCAACGAAGCACCCATCAATTTCAATCCAACAGCGACGGAACTGGTGATGAATTCTGAATTTTCCGAAGCCTATAAAAATATTCAAAAAGAACAGGAAACTATTTTTTATGAAAAACAAGCGCTAATAAAATCATTTTTAAATTCTGGAACCTCTCAATCTTCAGATGCCATTGCAACAGCCAACAAGAACAGTGATATTCTTAGGCATAAAGCAAAAATATTGATTGATAAAGTTGCTGAAAACCGAAATATTAAAGTAGAAAGCAATGACAAGGATTATGTGTTTATCCATTTCATTTTGAACAACTTACCCCGCGGATTGATTGGCTTGCTCTTGGCGGTTATTTTAAGCGCTGCCATGTCCAGCACATCCAGTGAATTGAACGCCTTGGGCTCCACCACCACTATGGATCTGTACAAACGGAATACGGGCGAAAAAACTGAGGAACAGATGGTGAAGGTTTCCAAGTGGTTCACCTTGCTTTGGGGCCTTATCGCTATTGGGGTGGCCTGTATTGCGAACCTTGCCGAAAACTTGATACAGCTGGTAAACATAATCGGGTCCATTTTTTACGGCAATGTTTTGGGCATCTTTTTACTGGCATTTTTCTTTAAATTTGTGAAGGGGCATGCTGTTTTTAGTGCCGCAATTATAACGCAGGTTATAGTTATCGGACTTTATTTTTTAAATTTATACGACCATATCAACCTGCCGTTTTTATGGCTGAATTTTGTTGGCTGTGCGATTGTTATCATGCTTGCTTGCCTCCTTCAACTGATTATTAAAAATGACACAACAACCGCTTAAAAAAATCAAATGGGGCATTATTGGCTTGGGTGCCATCGCCCATAAATTCGCTACCGATTTATTAACAATCCACGATGCCGAATTGTACGCAGTCGCCTCCAGAAACCAAGAAAAGGCCCATGTTTTTGCTGAAAAATTTGGGGCAAAAAAGGCTTACGGAAGTTATGAAGCCTTGGCGAACGACCCCACCCTTGAGGCGGTTTACATTGCAACGCCCCATGCCCTGCATAAGGAAAATGCCATTATGTGCCTTAAAAAGGGGATAGCCGTTTTGTGCGAAAAGCCCTTTGCCATGAATGCTGAAGAGGTTGAGGCAATGATTGCCTGCGCCAAACAGCACAACATGCTTTTAATGGAAGCGTTATGGACCTACTTTTTACCCCATTATCAATTTGTGTTGAAGGAACTGAACCATAAAACATACGGCAACATTTTAAAAATGGAAGGCGATTTTGGGTTTCAGCGGGATTACGATACCAACACACGCCTATTCAACAAGGCCATGGGTGGCGGCAGCTTGCTGGATATTGGCATTTACCCCATTTTTGCGGCACTCTCAACGCTGGGTTTGCCAAAAAATATTGATGCTGCCGCTACTTTTTTTGAAAATGGCACGGACGCAACATGTAACATGACTTTTACTTATGAAAATAATGTAAAGGCATATTTAAAAAGTTCGCTTGTAGAAGTTTTACCAACCCAAGCCATTTTTTACTGTGAAAAAGCCATTATAAAGATCAATACCATGTTTCACATGCCCACTACCGTTTCCATAATTGTGGATGGTAAAGAAGACATTAAGGATTTTGGCTACCAAACCATTGGCTATCATTATGAGGCCATCCATTTTAACCAACTACTTCGCGACGGTAAAACCGAAAGCGATATTATGACGTTTGAGTTTAGTAGAAACCTTATCAAAACGCTTGATGCAGTTAGGGCACTTATCAAACTAGATTATTAAAAGAAAACGTTAACCATTCCGATTAAAAATAAGACACGAATTTCACGGATTTTCACTAATTCTGTATGAATTAAAAAAACGCGATTTTTTAAGTCGCGTTTTTTTAATTTATTTCAAATATATCACTTCTAATATCTAATATTCAACTTCTAAATAATTCCCAGTTTTACATTTTCTCCCATTCGGCAATCGAATCGGTATTCATTTTTACATAATCGTCGTTACCAGCTTTTTCTGCGGCTGCCAACGATTTTTTTGCGGTTGCGATGGCGCCCATTTTATCGCCAGCTTTGGCATAAATTAAGGATTGCTGCCTTAATTGCCAAAAAGCGACCTTATCGCCAGCCATGGCAATGGCCTTGTCTATCCAAGTTTTTGCTTGTTTAATGTCTTTATTGGCCTGTAAATAGTAAACGGCGGCGGCATAATAATCGTTGGCAGTGGGCGTACCGTTCATGGCATTATTTATATTAGTAAGTACCATATCATCGGTAGGCACTTCAAAGGGAATGCCCACGTAAACATTTTCCCAAAGTATTCCCAATGTGGCGCCGTTATTGGTTAAATCGTCAAAAGTCATGGTAAAGGTTTCAACTTTCATGGGCATTGGGTAAACCTTTGCGCTTACTTTGGCGGCCACTTTAGCATCGTCCCAGGTTTGTGGCGTTCCACCTCCGTTTGATTCTGTATAAAAATAAACTTCCCAACTGGTTGACTCCGGCTTTGTAAAAATGGCGTAACTACCTGCTTTTAGCGGTTGGCCTTCAACGGTAACATCGGTGCTAAAGGTTATTTTTGTTCTGGCATTGGCGCCTGTTCTCCAAATTTTTCCGTAAGGCACCAAGTTTCCAAAAACCACACGGTCTCTCATAGAAGGTCTTGAATATTCCAACGTAACATCGGTCAATCCCACTTTTTGTTCTATTTTACTAAAAGGACTGGGTTGTGGTGTTGCTATTTGAGCATGTACAAAATAGGTTGCCGATATTGACAACATTAATACTAGTAGTTTTTTCATTTTAGCGTGTTTTTATTTTTTAGTTAATGAACTTACTAAGTTAAACAATCTTCACTTCTTCTGTGTTAATGAAAACCTAAATTAAAAGTTCTGCATATAACCTACTTTTTTTTAAGTTGTTTCATAATGTCGTCCATCATGTCAATTTGTACTTGCTGAATGGTTAACAATTCTTGTTGTTGGTGCACAATTAGGTGGTCTATTTTTTCGTGTAACATCCTAATTTCTAATTCCGATTTCAAGTTCACCATATAATCCTGTTTGGCACGTTCCCTGTCTTTTTCTTCTTGTCTGTTTTGGCTCATCATAATTACGGGTGCTTGCAAAGCTGCTAAACACGAAAGAATTAAGTTCAAGAGGATAAATGGATAGGGATCAAAACCCTTGTTCAATAAAAACACCAAATTGATAACCATCCAAACAAAAATAAAAATGCCAAAAATGATGATGAACCTCCAGCTTCCTCCAAACGCAGCAATTTTATCGGCGAGCCTTTGACCGTAAGTAAGGCTCGTACGATCCCATTGTAAGTTGACTTTACTCGTAATGGTTTCATGGTTTTGCAATGTTTTTAAAACATCGGTTTCCAAATCGTTCAGTTCGCCCACTTCCTTAATTAAATAATCGGCAATGTATTTTTCCCGATATTGGTTCAGCTCCACAACTGCAATCAGGCTTTTGGAATTGAATTGGGGGTGATCTTTCTTTATTAAATCAAAAATGGATTTTCGTATCGCTTTCGCATGTACCTTTTCGCTTTCCTGAAATTCGTTTTGGGAAATACTGCTTACAAATGTTTTCATTGTTTATAATGTATTGTTTGTTGTTATTTAACGCTTACTTTTGCTAAAAATTTAAGCAACTTAACTAGTGCTTTCTATGAATACCAAGATAGTATCCTTTATTTTATTAATTTCATCTTTTGTTGGAATATCCCAAACCAGATATTTGGATGCTGTTTTTGATAGCGTTTCAGCAAAAACCTATAATTATGCCTTGCGCGATAAAGATACTTTAAAACTTGATGTGTATGAGCCTGAAAATGATAGTTTAACGGCACGACCACTTTTTGTTATTATACATGCTGGGGGGTTTACCTCGGGCGAACGCAACAATAATTCTTTAATTTATTTAGCTGAAAATGTTGCAAAAAAAGGCTATGTGGTCGCTTCCATCGATTACCGTTTGTTGAAAAATCGCGATTTTAATTGCAGTTTGCCCGCGAAAAGCAAGTTAAAAGTTTATGCCAATGCTGCCGAAGACCTATTGAGCGCACTACAATATTTGCTAAATTATAAAACCTCTTTTGGGATAGACGAGACAAAAATAATTTTATTTGGTGCCAGTGCCGGTGGCGAAACCGCACTTAACATTGTTTACAACAGGGAACTTGTAATAAAAAACCCCGAAAGTTATAAACATATTAAACCTGCTGCGGTTATTTCCATTTCTGGAGCGATACTTAAAGCAGACCTGATTACCAAGGAAAATGCCGTTCCTACGGTTTTGTACCATGGCGTAAACGATAAAGTAGTGCCTTATGATACTAGCGCCCACCAATCGTGCTTGCCTACCGCAAAAGGGTTTTTGATGCTTAGCGGATCGGAAACCATAGCGAATAAAATTGAAAAATATGCAACCAGCTTTTTGCTTTACAGCTATCAAAACAAAGGCCACAACATATTTAATTTACCAAATGACGATTTGTACCAAGCCTTTGTATTCCTAAATAAGGTTGTTTTCAATAAAAAGCTTTACCAAGCAAAAATTACACAATAGTCAACATCTATTAAAAAAACAACCTGAAAAAACAGAAATTCCGACTGAATTTTAAACTTCTTCAAAAAAAAAATTAAAAAAACTTGCGTAGTTAAATGACTTCATATAAATTTGTAGTTAAATAACTTCATGATGAAATTGAGACGAGACATATTTCAAGCGATTTCCGACCCAACAAGACGAGCGATTTTAGTATTGCTAACATCACAAGCTATGACTGCAGGAGCAATTGCCGAAAATTTTGATACGGCAAGACCAACTATTTCCAAACATATTCAAATTTTAAACGAGTGCGAACTTATAGAATCAAATCAACAAGGACGTGAGATTTACTATCAAATAAAAATCGATAAAATGAAGGAAATTGATAGATGGTTGGAACAATTCAGAAAGATTTGGGAGAGCCGTTTCAGTCAATTGGACACTATATTATCAACCCTTAAAAATGAAAAAAAATGAAACGTAATTTGCAATTTGACTTTACGGTCGATAAGAAAACAAGTACCGTTTTCGTTAACAGAGAATTTAACGCAGATCAACCAACAGTTTGGGATGCCTTTACAAAAAAGGAAATACTTGACCAATGGTGGGCACCACAACCTTGGAAATCAAGAACAAAATATATGAATTTTGAACAAGGCGGACGACGGTTTTACGCCATGGTCGGTCCCGAAGGCGAGGAACATTGGTCTATCCAAGACTTTACTTCAATTTCACCCAAAGACAATTTCCAATTTATTGACGCTTTTGCAGACAAGGACGAAAACATAAATGAACAAATGCCATCGGCCAAATGGAACTTAGATTTTAGCGAGAACCATGGAATTACATCGGTAAAAATTTCCATAAAGCACGAAAAACTTGAAGACCTTGAAATGCATATACAAATGGGCTTCAAAGAAGGCTTTACAATGACATTGAACTATTTAGCAGAATTGTTGAATTCTATAAAAAAATAAAACAATGAAAAAAAATAAAATCATATTTTGGACCGCAACAACCATCATAGCATTGATGGAGGCGGTTATGCCCATTACCACTTGGATTTTTGCACCAGAGTTTATGACCGTTGGAACAAAAGCATTGGGCTATCCCGATTATTTCGCATACTCGTTGGTAATAGCTAAAGTTCTCGGTGTTATTGCCATTGCGTTGCCTAAAATGCCACCGAAACTTAAAGAATGGGCGTATGCTGGTTTAACTTTTAATCTAATTTTTGCTTTTATAAGCCATAGTTGCGTAGATAAGAACATTGGCTATATGATTATGCCATTGGTTTTTTTAGGAATTCTTTCGGTATCATATATTTATTACCAAAAAATTCAAAACAAAACTATTTAGCCAAGGCATCCCTAACATTGTTTTGGAATTATTTTCATAGATAACGTTAATGTTTGTTTAATATATTTTAAAAAACATTAAACATTTTGTATCTTTGCCATATAACGCAATATCATGGCAAAAAAGAAAACTATTTCAGAAAACGACATCATTACCTATTACATGGATTATGTTCTAGAAAACAACGAACAGCCTAAATCGGTATATCTATTTGCAAAATCGAACCATTTTGATGAAGCCACCTTCTATGCGCACTTTGGTTCGTTTGAAGCGGTTGAAACCCACATTTTCAAAGCATTTTTCAACAACACGTTAACAGCCTTAGAGGCCAGCGAAGACTACCATACTTTTGATGCCAGAAACAAATTGTTAAGCTTTTACTTTACCTTTTTCGAAAACGTAACGGCCAACAGAAGCTATGTTTTATTTGCACTTGCCCCTTATAAAAACAGCCTTAAAGGATTTACCTTGCTTTCCGGACTCAAAAAAAGTTTCACGCAGTATATCAGTAGTTTAAACATTGAAACCCTAGATTTAAAACAGGAACAGCTCAACAAATTTCAAAATAAAGCAATTCAAGAATCGGCTTGGGTACAATTGCTTTTAACCCTAAAATTTTGGATGGACGATACATCGGCGTCCTTTGAAAAAACGGATATTTTTATCGAAAAATCGGTTAATACCAGTTTTGATGTGTTGCACATTGCCCCGCTAAAAAGTGTGATCGATCTTGGGAAATTCATTTTCAAGGAAAAAATGCACATGAACTAAACCATACTTATGAAAACCATTGATTCCATTCCTGTTTCCAAAATACACCGTGCTTCTAAACTCGTATCAACAGGTGCAAAAGTAGGCGTAAACTATTTAAAATATTATGGCGATAAACTTACAAAAACAGAGCATGAGGCCAGAGCGACACTAAACGAAAACAATGCGGAAGACATTTACGATGGTTTAAAACAACTTAAAGGTAGTGCCCTAAAAGTGGCGCAAATGCTAAGCATGGAAAAAAGCATCATGCCACAAGCTTATGTTGAAAAGTTTTCGTTGGCGCAATTTTCGGTGCCACCACTATCGCCCGCTTTGGTTTTAAAAACCTTCAAAAACTATTTTGGAAAACTGCCAAATGAGCTGTACGATACCTTCAACACAACCTCTGTGAATGCCGCAAGCATTGGTCAAGTGCACCTTGCCACAAAAAATGGCAAAAAATTGGCCGTAAAAATCCAATATCCCGGTGTTGCCCAAAGCATTGCATCCGATTTGGCTCTGGTTAAGCCAATTGCCATGAAAATGTTCAATATAAAAGGTGAAAACTCAGATAAATATTTTAAGGAAGTTGAAGGAAAATTGATTGAGGAAACCAATTATATCTTGGAAGTTCAACAAAGTAAGGAAATTGCCAACGCCTGCAAACACATTCCTAACCTCTTGTTTCCTCAATATTATGAAGATTTATCTTCTGAAAAAATAATCACCATGGATTTTATGGAAGGCAAGCACCTTTCAGAATTTACCGCATTAAACAACAACCAAGAAACGGCCAATATCTTGGGGCAGGCATTATGGGATTTTTACATGTTTCAAATTCATAAACTAAAAAAAGTGCATGCCGATCCGCATCCCGGAAATTTTTTAGTATCTGGAAACGGCCAATTAATAGCGCTCGATTTTGGCTGTATGAAAACCATTCCAAACGAATTTTATGTGCCGTATTTTGAATTGGCAAAACCTGAAAACATCTCAAACCACCGCTACTTTGTTGCGAAATTATACGAACTGGAAATTTTGCGTGAAGATGATACTGAGGAAGAAATCGTCTTTTTTACCGAGATGTTTCACGAGCTGTTGAGCTTGTTTACACAACCTTTCCATGTTGAAACATTTGATTTTTCCAATAGTGAATTCTTCGGAAAGATTGCCGAATTGGGACAACGCTATTCTAAAAACACCGAATTGCGAAAAATGAATGGCAACCGTGGTTCAAAACATTTCATTTACATTAACCGTACTTTTTTTGGGCTCTACAATTTAATGTTCGATTTAAAGGCTAAGGATATAAAAATCAATAACTTCAAAGATTTGTAATGCTACATTTTACCCAAAAACAGATTAACGCGCTAGAGCATTTGTACAAAATCAACTTAATAAATAGTTGCTCGGGGTATAAATCGGCCAATTTAATTGGTACTAAATCGGCACAGGGCATTACAAATGTGGCTGTATTTAGTTCGGTAACGCACTTGGGCTCCGACCCTGCCCTACTTGGCTTTTTTTTAAGACCAACCACCGCTATTAGAAATACTTACAATAACATAAAGGCTACCAAGTTATTTACCATCAACCATATTCATGAAGCCATTATTGAAGACGCACACCATACGTCGGCTAAATATAAGTACAACGTTTCAGAATTTGACGTGACAAATTTACAGGAAACCTACAAAAATAATTTTTGGGCACCTTTTGTAAACGGCTCGCCCATTCAAATGGCCATGGAATATGTAGAGGAATACCCCATTAAAGCCAACGGCACCATACTGCTTGTTGGAGAAATTAAAGATTTATACCTTGAGGACACGTTGTTGGAAACCGATGGTTTTGTAAACCTTTCAAAAGCCAACATTGCAGCCATTAATGGGTTGGATGGCTATGCACTACCACAACTAAAAACCCGGTTAGGTTACCAACGTCCAAAAAAAATGGAAGAAACGCTCCAGAAAAAATGAAAATCCTTATTACTGGTGCCACAGGTTATATTGGCAAACGTTTAATCCCGGTTTTAATTAACGAAGGCCACCATGTGGTTTGTGCCGTACGTGATGCCCTGAGAGCAGATAAAAATTATTTTGAAGACGCGCATGTTACCATTGTCGAGGCCGATTTTTTAAAACCCGAAACCTTAAATAACATTCCCAAAGATATTGATGTGGCGTACTATTTAATACATTCCATGTCGAATACCTCTAAGGATTTCGAGATTTTGGAAGCTTCGTGCGCAAAAAACTTCAAAAACTACCTAGAAACTACTGCTGTAAAACAGGTCATCTATTTAAGTGGCATCACTAATGAGACCGAACTTTCAAAACATTTACAATCAAGAAAAAACGTTGAGCAGCTTTTAGAGTCGAAAATATACGCGCTTACCGTTTTTAAGGCAGGTATTATTGTGGGCTCGGGCAGTTCATCGTTTGAGATTATTCGCGATTTGGTTGAAAAGCTACCGGTAATGATAGCCCCAAAATGGCTAAACACCAAAACACAGCCCATTGCGGTTCGCGATGTTTTACTGTTTCTATCACGGGCAAAAGGCCATACGGCGCTGTTCAATAAATCGTATGATGTTTTCGGACCCGAAATACTGACCTACAAACAGATGCTATTAAAGTTTGCCAACATTAGAAAATTAAAACGCTATATCCTTACAGTGCCGGTTATGACCCCCAAATTATCGTCCTATTGGCTGTACTTTGTTACTTCAACCTCTTATAAACTAGCGTCTTCATTAGTAGATAGCATGGGTGTTGAAATTATAGGAAAACCAAGCAACATCAATAAAACATTAAATATAAACCCTATTACCTATGCCGAAGCGGTGCATTTGGCTTTTGAAAAAATTGAGCAAAACAGCATTGTTTCCAGTTGGAAAGATTCTATGGTAAGTAGTGGTGTGCTGCAAAATAGCCTTCATAAATATGTGAACGTTCCAAAATATGGTTGTTTTAAAGATTACAAAGAGCAAAAAATTGATGACGAGGCAAAAACCCTTAACAAAATCTGGTCCATTGGTGGCAAAACCGGCTGGTATTACGGCACCTTTTTATGGAACATTCGAGGCCTTTTAGATAAAATGGTAGGCGGTATAGGGTTAAGACGTGGCCGAACGCACGTTTCAGAACTTAATACCGGTGATGCCCTGGATTTTTGGCGGGTTATTTTTAGTGATAAAAGTGAAAAAAAACTTTTGTTGTATGCCGAAATGAAATTACCCGGTGAAGCATGGTTGGAATTTAAAATTGAAGATGGCATATTAAAACAAACGGCCACCTTTAGACCCCGCGGACTCGCAGGAAGGTTCTATTGGTACAGCGTGCTACCGTTTCATGGCTTTATTTTTAGGGGCATGATTAATAGGTTAGCAACATCAGGTTAAAAAATTTGCTTTGTTAATTTTTGTTTAATCTTTTGCAAAAATAGTTAAACAATTTGAAATTTTTATTATCTTTAGCCTATGGTTTTAGAAACAACATACAAAGAAAAAAAATACGACGAGCTCATAGACGATTTGGTAGGGAAACGATTTGGATTGTTTCAGGCCATCAAAATGAAAGGTATCGGCTCAAAACGATTGGACATTGAAAACGTAAGCATGAACATGAAAAACTTTGTAAATACCCTAGCAGACACAACGTTTGCCAACATAGAATTGCGACCTATTGGCATCCTAATACGAATAAATAAAGGACTCAGGAATTTTACATGGATCATTCCTTACTACCAGTTGGTTATTTATAAATCAAACGGTAGCAGCATCCATGCACAAGGACGCTTTATTCAATTTAAAAACGACAGAAACTTTAAGGAAAACAAAGCGTTCTTCAATAAAATGCTAGACGAAAAAATTAAATACGACGCACAATTTCAATTTCATCCCACATGGTAAATTTTACAGACCAAGATAAGGACCGAATTATTGAAATGGCTTGGGAAGACAGAACCCCGTTTGAAGCCCTAACGTTTCAATTTGGTTTGAATGAACCGCAAATCATTCAATTCATGCGCCGCGAAATGAGGCCTAACAGCTTTAAAATGTGGCGCAAGCGGGTAAAAGGGCGCACTACAAAACACCAAAAATTACGAACATTTGAAAATGGCCGTTTTAAATGTTCGCGACAAAAACACATTACGCACAACACAATATCAAAACGTTAACCTTGCTTTGATTCGTGGGATGAATACACGAAAACAGCACTTAAAAAAGACACTATGAACACAGAAACTTTCATTGCAACGAAGAAAAAAAACGGACACATCCTAAACGGATTTTCACATGAAGATATTGGCGACGACCACCTCTATACCGGGCTGGAAACACCCATGAAGAAAGATGCCTTTAAACTTTCGGATACCGAGAAAAAACAACGCATCGCACTTTTATTTGAGGAAATTATGGACGTTATGGGTTTGGACCTAACCGATGATTCCTTAAAAGGCACGCCCGAACGCGTTGCCAAAATGTACATTGACGAAATTTTTTCTGGCCTAAACCCAGCCAACAAACCAAAAATCGCATTGTTCGACAATAAATATCAATACAATCAAATGTTGGTTGAAAAAAACATTGCTTTCTACTCCAATTGCGAGCATCATTTTGTGCCCATTATCGGTAAGGCGCATGTGGCGTATATTTCTTCTGGAAAAGTTATTGGCTTATCAAAATTAAACCGAATCGTTCAATACTATGCCAAGCGTCCGCAAGTACAGGAACGTTTAACCAATCAAATAGCTGAAGACTTAAAACATATTTTAGGTACGGAAGATGTAGCGGTTATTATTGATGCCAAACATTTATGCGTGTCATCAAGAGGCATTAAAGATGAAACATCGGCAACCGTTACGTGTTATTACGGCGGGAAATTCAACACTCCCGAAAAAATTGCAGAATTACAAAATTATCTAAAAGACTAATTCCATGGATATTATAGACGAAGCCCTCGCTTTTGAACAACAAAAACTGAAATCGCTCTCTACAAGCGATCGCATTGAAATTTCAAGAAAAGCAAAATCGTTGATTTTAGGTTTAAATGAACTATACAAACGAAAAAAAGACGAACAACTCATGGATATAATGAAACGTTTAACAGCCATTAAACGCAAGGTTGAAAAACGACTAAACGGCAAACACCTAATTGCAAATCTTTAAAACAATGAGAACAATAGTAATTATTGGTGGCAGCAAAGGTATTGGCAATGCTATTGTTAACAGCGTATTGAACACGCACAAGGTTATAAACATTAGCAGGTCTGCACCCACTAGGGCACATGCTAATTTAACGCATTATAATTGTGATATTTTAACGGATGAACTACCCGAAATTGAAAGTATGGACAGTTTGATTTATTGCCCGGGAAGCATCAACCTTAAACCTATATCCCGATTGAGCTTAGACGATTTTAGGGAAGATTTTGAAATTAACGTACTAGGTGCGGTAAAAGCCATCAAAAAATATGTGGATGCCCTTAAAAAAGGTGAAAATCCATCTATTTTACTTTTTAGTACCGTGGCCACAAAATTAGGGATGCCCTTTCACGCAAGCATAGCAAGTGCAAAATCAGGTGTTGAAGGTTTGGTTAAATCGTTAGGTGCAGAATTGGCGCCAACCGTTCGGGTCAATGCCATTGCACCAACGGTAACCCATACCGAACTTGCTTCAAAATTGTTAAGAAATGATAAAATGGTTGAGGCCATTTCCGAAAGGCATCCTCTTAAAAAATTCTTAAATCCGGAGGAAGTTGCAGAAATGGCCGTATTTTTAATATCTGGCAACGCAGCATCCATGTCGGGTCAAATTTTTCAAATGGATTGTGGCATCACTTCATTTAAAATATAAACGATGACCGATTGGGAAATGAGCAGAACCTCAAATTGCGTTCAATAAACATGAAGCTATGCAAACAACATATAACCTATTAAGAAACAATTCACATTAACCCATGAAAAAACTACTAATATTAAGTATTATGTTCTCAATATTCTCAAAATCGGTGGCGCAAACAAACCCTTCCGAATCTATTTACGCCATAAAAATTAATAGTTTAGAAGGAAAACCCATCGATTTGTCCACCTTAAAAGGAAAACATATTCTATTTGTAAACACGGCATCAAAATGCGGTTTTACAAAACAATACGAAGATTTACAAAACCTGTACGATACCCACAAGGACAAACTTATGGTGATAGGATTGCCCTGTAACCAATTTGGTGGCCAAGAACCCGGAACGGTTAAGGAAATACAAACTTTTTGTCAGCAAAACTATGGCGTTACGTTTTTAATGACCGAGAAAATTGATGTAAAGGGCAACAACCAACACCCTCTGTATCAATGGTTAACCCAAAAAGAAAAAAACGGCAGTTCCAGTTCGACCGTAAAATGGAACTTTCAAAAATATTTGGTAGATGGTCAAGGGCATTTGGTGGATTATTACTATTCCATAACCAATCCGCTAAGCGATCAAATTACAAACCACATAAAATAAAACGATATGTTCAAATTATTTAAAAAAACCTCGGAAACTGATAAATTGCACGCAAAATACAAGTCGTTAATGGAAAAATGGCATAAACTTTCAAGCATTAACAGAAGTGAAAGTGATAAAATTTATGCTGAAGCTGAAGCCGTTTTAGTGAGAATTGAAAATCTTAAAAAATGAAGTTTACAAAAACACTCCTACTCTTTTTAATCATCAATTTTGGTGCTTTGGGCTTGGGCTATTTGTTAATGAATAACGGGCCACAATCAAATTGGTACTTAAACCTCAATAAAGCCCCATGGACGCCACCGGGTTGGGTCTTTGGAGCTGCTTGGAACACCATCATGCTGTGTTTTTCATTCTACATGGCCTATTTGTATTTAGCATTGCCAAACACAAGGGTAAAAATTCTATTTACCATACAATTTATCTTAAATGTTATTTGGAACTTTATTTTTTTCAACCAACACTTAGTGGGTTTAGGACTTATTGTAATTCTTGCGTTAACTAGCGTCGTAACCATCTTTTTATACGATTACAGAAGGCAACAAGGATTAAAGTCACTTTTAATTATTCCTTATTTTTTATGGTTGTGCATTGCTACATCGCTCAATCTTTACGTTTTACTTTATAATTAAATGAGACTCTATACCTTACACAAAAAGCAGAATTTACCAATAACGCAACAACAGGCCTGGGATTTTCTATCAGACCCGAAAAACCTAAAAACCATCACGCCAGAATATATGGGGTTCCACATCCTTTCGGGTGCTGAAAGACCCATGTTTGCAGGACAAATTATTCAATATATCGTAACGCCGGTTTTGGGTATAAAAACCAAATGGGTTACCGAAATTACTCACGTGGTCGATAAACAGTATTTTGTTGACGAACAACGTTTTGGCCCTTATGCACTTTGGCATCACAAACATTTTATAAAAGAAATTGATGGCGGCATTGAAATGGAAGACATTATCGATTACAAATTACCTTTCGGCATTTTGGGCCAGTTGGTTCACCCTATGTTAGTAAAGCCAAAACTGGAGGAAATTTTCAATTACCGAACCCAAAAACTGGAGCAACTCTTTGGCAAATACTAAATGAAGGAAACTATTAACATATTTTGGTTTCGGCGCGATTTAAGATTGGACGACAACCATGGTTTTTATGAAGCACTAATAGGCAAGTATCCCGTAATGCCCATTTTTATTTTTGATACAGACATTCTGGATAAACTTCCAAAAAACGATGCGCGCGTAACGTTTATTTTTGAAACCTTGCAAAACATGCGCCATATACTAGAAGAGGAACATGGCAGTAGTATCGCACTCTATCAAGGTAAACCGTTAGATATATTCAAAAAACTTGTAGAAAGCCACACCATAAACACGGTTTACACAAACCACGATTATGAACCGTACGCGAAAAACCGCGATGCACAAATTGCATCTTTATTACAAACACATCAAATCAACTTTAACACCTTTAAAGACCAAGTAATTTTTGAAAAAGACGACATTTTAAAGTCCGATGCCACGCCCTATGTGGTTTATACACCCTACATGAAAGCTTGGAAAGCCCGTTTTAAAACAATTTCTTTACAACATTATAACGTTTCGGCTTGTTTAAGCACGCTGGTTAAAAACACACATTTACCAAATTTAACACTATCGGACATTGGTTTTTCACGTTCCAATCAACCTATTAAAGACTATAAAGTAGATGCATCGCTCATCCAAAACTACGAAACCACGCGTAATTTTCCAGCACAGGATAGCACCTCAAAACTTGGCCCCCATTTACGCTTTGGCACGGTAAGTATTCGGAAAATGATACAAAAAGCTGTGGCCGAAAAAAATGAAACCTTTTGGCAAGAGCTTATTTGGCGTGAATTTTTTATGCACATCTTATGGCACTTTCCGCAAACGGCAACCCAAAGTTTCAAACCAAAATACGACCGGATTGATTGGCGAAACAATGAAACGGAATTCAAACGGTGGTGTGAAGGCAAAACGGGCTATCCGCTAGTCGATGCGGGCATGCGCCAACTAAACCAAACAGGTTTTATGCACAATCGGGTGCGCATGTTGGTTGGCAGTTTTTTATGTAAACATTTGCTTATCGACTGGCGTTGGGGCGAAGCCTATTTTGCCGAAAAACTGCACGATTACGATATGGCAAGTAATGTGGGCAATTGGCAATGGGTTGCAGGTTGCGGTGTTGATGCAGCACCCTATTTCAGGATTTTTAATCCCACCACACAAATAGAAAAGTTTGATAAAAACTTACGGTACATCAACCAATGGGTACCCGATTTTCAAGAACTTACCTACCCAGCGCCCATGGTTGATCACTCGCTTGCCAGAGAACGCTGTTTACGGGTTTATAAAGAGGCACTTCAATAAAGTTTAAAAATTCGGAATTATGAATTGGTATTCAATTCGTGAATCATTTTGAATACAAATAACTTTGCAAAATAAGGGTGGCACTAATTTCATCAACTAATGCTTTGTTTTTTCGTTGGTTCTTTTTTAAACCACTGTCAATCATTGTTTGAAAAGCCATTTTTGATGTAAACCGTTCATCAACACGTTTTATGGGAATATGAGGAAATTCAGCTTCCAACTTCTTTAAAAACGGTACAATGAACGCTTCACTTTCCGATGGGGTATTGTTCAATTGCTTGGGTTCGCCAACGATAAATAATTCCACCGTTTCCTTCGCAACATACGCTTTTAAAAAGGGCAATAACGCTTGGGTAGTAACCGTGGTTAGTCCAGATGCGATAATTTGGAGGGTATCGGTTACCGCCAAACCTGTACGTTTCATTCCATAATCGATTGCTAAAATGCGGGCCATACGTTTCTTTTATGCAAAAATAGGGCAATAAACTAAAAAAGACCCTCTTTTCAGACAGCCTTTTTAAATTGATTAACCTTAATTTAATATTTGAATGTGAACTTGTTATTTAATTATGCCTTTACAGCTTTATTAATTTTAGGGAATAACAAATCTAAATTATCGACATTTCGTAAACGGTTGAAATACAATTTAATATCGCTCGTACTGCGGGCAATGGTTTCTTTAACTTCGGAAGCATCGATTAAAATAACCGCATTAGTAGTAGTTTCAACAGTTTGTTGTTTGTTGCTTTCAGAAACTGTAACAGTAGTATTTGCATGGGCGTTTACCGGTTCGGTGCTGCTTTGGGCGTTTCCGAAGGAGAAAGCTAACATGAAAGTTAATACGATGTAGAAAGTAGGTTTCATCTGTTTATCAGTGTTTGATAAAGCAAATATATAGGCACCTAAAAGTTTGTACACAAAAAATTAGTTATACCACTTGTATTTTCGATTAGTAGTGGAGCGACTAATTTTTATCGATAAACAGATAAAAAGCTTTTTTTGACCGATTAAATACATTAAAATTACCGTTTGTCTGATATTTTTTTTAGTTGAAAGATAAAACCATCCCGCCTTTTTTAAAAATAGACCGTTAAACGACCTTCCTTTAAAGTTTTTAAAAGCGCACATTAAACCCGTTTCATTCCATTTTTTTAACCGATACCTGTTATATTTGCCAAAAATTATAATACAAATGACCGAATTAAGACAAACCATAGAACAAGCTTGGGATAATAGAGACCTTTTAAAAGAGGAAAAATCAACTTTAGCCATTCGAAACGTTATCGATTTATTGGATAAAGGCAAACTGCGCGTTGCCGAACCCATTGAAGGTGGCTGGCAAGTAAACGAATGGGTAAAAAAAGCCGTTGTTTTATATTTTCCTATCCAAAAAATGGAAACTTTTGAAGTGGGCATTTTTGAGTACCACGATAAAATTCCGTTAAAACGAGGGTATGCCGAAAAAGGAATTCGGGTAGTGCCCCACGCCGTTGCAAGACATGGCGCTTATATTTCAGCCGGCACAATTTTAATGCCCAGTTATGTAAATATTGGAGCGTATGTTGATGAAGGCACCATGGTTGATACGTGGGCAACCGTGGGCAGTTGTGCACAAATTGGTAAAAACGTACACTTATCGGGTGGCGTTGGCATTGGTGGCGTTTTGGAACCCTTGCAAGCGGCTCCGGTTATTATAGAAGACAACGTATTTGTTGGTTCGCGCTGTATTGTGGTTGAAGGCGTTCGCGTTGAAACCGAAGCTGTTTTGGGTGCCAACGTGGTGTTGACCATGAGTACCAAAATTATTGATGTTACGGGCGATACACCCATTGAAATGAAGGGAATTGTACCGGCACGTTCGGTAGTGATTCCGGGAAGCTATACAAAAAAATTCGCTGCTGGTGAGTACCAAGTGCCCTGTGCCTTAATTATTGGAAAACGCAAAGAAAGCACCGATAAAAAAACCTCATTAAACAATGCGCTTCGTGAAAACGATGTGGCGGTTTAAAAAAGTTTTCTGTCGCGATAGATATCACGACAAATCAAAGTTTTCAAATTTTAGTATTTTAGTGCTGCCCATAAGGTTTTAAAAGATGAATGACCCGTCAAAATGCAGGAATCGATGAGAGAAAATAATCATAATATTCAACTTGATGCCGTTATTCCGTGGGTTAATGGCAACGATGCAAAATGGCAGGAAAAACTAAATCAACATTTAGAAGTTAAAATAGATTTCAGCAAAAAGAAAGAAAGCGTTAGGTTTAATTCCATTGGCGAAATAGATTTTGCCATTAAATCCATTATAAAATACGCGCCATTTTTTAAAAATATTTACTTAGTAACCGATAATCAAATACCCGATGCTTTTGAGAGCTTAAAAGCATTGGGTAAATCATCTGGTGTAAATTTGGAGATTATTGACCACACCGTATTATTTCGTGAGTATGAGGAATTTCTTCCGTGCTTCAATTCCACATCCATCATATCGCTTTTGCATCGCATTCCAAATCTTTCAGAGCATTATGTGCTTTTTAATGACGATTTTTTCATTATGAAAGATGCCAAGATTGAAGATTTCTTTATAAACGGACTTCCAGTTTTAAGAGGCAGATGGGAAAAATATTATGAAGATTTAAAACTAAAAGCGCTATATTATCGTTTTTTTAGTTCGGAAAAAGATAAAAAAAGATGGAAAAAAGGTACCTTAAGAAAATCTATGCAAATTGGTGCTAAATTGGCAAATGATGGCAAAGAAAGATTTTTAAAAAGATTTCACACACCCGTTTCAATGAGAAAATCTATCTTAATTGATTTTTTTAATGATAAAGATGAGCTTCTAAAAAACAACATCTCCTATAAATTTAGAGATAACAACCATCAATTTATTACAGAAACACTTGCTAACCATCTAGAAATAAAAAACAACACATATCATTACCAACAAAAAGCCAAATTAACGTATTTTAGATCTTATAAAAATCATTTTATCGTTAAACTGAAATTATTTTTGTACGATATAAATGAAAATAAATTGTTTTTAACGTTTCAAAGTTTAGAAATGGCGAATACGAAAACCCAAGCCTATATTTTAAATTGGTTAAACAAAAAAATAGAATAAGCCAATGCCGTACAAGTTTTTAATATACATTTCATACAGTTATGCAGTGCCCATTGGAAACCCATTGGAGCAGGAAATTATAAGTCGTGGCGATAGTGTAAAATGGTTTAGCGACTTGGATAACGGTAAAAAAGCTTTAAAAAACAAAACCAACTTACTCAATACCATTCAAGAGGTGGTTATTTATAAACCTGATATAGTTTTGGTAGCTACTGATGATGTTCCCGATTTTATAACGGGTTTAAAAGTGCAAATATTCCATGGTTTTTTTGCTAAAAAAAGACCTTTAAAACATGGTGGGTTTTATCATTTTAGAATTCGTGGATTTTTTGATTTGTACTGTACACAAGGACCAAGTACGACAAGTGAATTTACCCGACTTTCAAAAGAATTAAATTATTTTGAGGTAATTGAAACTGGATGGAGTAAAGTAGATCCTATGTTTCCTTTAGAAAATAACACGGATATATTACAACATCCTACCATAATGATTGCGTCTACTTTTACCGAGCGCTTAAGTTTGGCATACAACAATGCTGTTTTTGATGAAATTAAAAGACTTTCAAAAGCAAATACTTATAAATTCATCATGGTTTTGCATCCTAAATTACCTATCGATATTATTAAAAAATGGCAGTCGTTAACAAATGAAAATTTCACCTTTTATGACACGACCGATTTAACGCCTTTGTTTTTTAAAGCCGATATTCTTTTTGCCGATACCACTTCCGCCATTCAAGAATTTGTACTTCAAAAAAAGCCCGTAGTAACCTTCAAACATAAAGTACATGAAGATTTTTTAATAAATATTGATGATGCTAACAACATTGAACCTGCTTTCAAAACTGCCTTAAATCCTTCAAAAGAATTGATGGAAAAAATAGAGGCCTATATCAATAACTTACACCCTTATTTTGATGGAAAATCAAGTAAACGCGTTGTAGATGCGTGTATTTCATTTTTACACAAAGACAAAAGCTATCTTAAAAACAAACCACTTAACTTACTCCGTAAATATAAAATAAGAAAACGATTGGGGTATTTTACACTTAAAAGCTACAATAATCATTACACCATAAAAAGCCAATAAATTTTAGACTATTCGCAAAAAAACCTACTTATAATGATTAAAATTTCAGCCGTTATTGTAACTTATAATGAAGAAGAGCATTTAGAAAAATGTTTAAGTTCATTGATTGGTATTGCAGATGAAATTATTGTGGTCGATTCGTTTTCAACCGATAGAACCCCCGAAATCTGTAAAGCGTTCCATGTTACGTTTATTCAACATGCGTTTGAAGGTTATATTGAACAAAAAAACTACGCGATTTCACTTGCAAATAACGATTACATTTTGTCGCTTGATGGCGATGAAGCCCTTTCTGAAGCGCTAAAAACCAGCATTTTAAAGGTTAAACAAAACTGGCAATTTGATGGGTATTATTGCAACCGTTTGAATAACTATTGTGGGCAATGGATTAGACATTCCGATTGGTATCCTGATAAAAAATTACGACTTTTCAAAAAAGGAAGTGGTGAATGGAAAGGGATCAACCCCCACGATTGTTATACCTTAAATAAAGGTGTTAAATCAGGTAAACTACAAGGTGATTTACTGCATTGGATATATCGCGATTATTCCGATCACAATAAAAAAGTAGAACGTTTCTCGACAATTGCTTCGGAAGCATATTTTAAATTGGGCAAAAAATCGTCTATCTGGAAAATTATTTATAGACCTACTTGGGCGTTCTTTAAAGCGTATTTTTTAAGATTGGGGTTTTTAGATGGTTTAAACGGATTGGTTATTTGTGTTCAAACCTACAATGTTACGTTTTTAAAGTATGCGAAACTTTATAAACTTTGGCAAGAAAAATAATACACTATTTTTTTAAAAGCTTTTGCTTGAGTCGTTTTTTCCGGTGGAATTTCTCCTGAAATGCTTGGGTTTCCTGCCACATTAAATTAAAAATAGTGTTGTATGCCTTACCCGAACATTTTGCGTATTCATCGCTCATGGTTTCAACCATCGATTTATGGGTGGTTAAGCGTGCAAAATTTTTAATTCGGGTTTCAAAATCTAAAGGTCCAAATTCCATTCTGTTTAAATCGACCAAATAAAATTGATAACTATTACCTATTTTTTTTATTAACGTATTTCCGGGTGAATGATCTAAAAAATGAATGCCTTTTTCGTGCAAACCATAAGTAAAACGGGTAAAAGCTCTTAAAATAGCATCGTAATCGGGTATATTAAAATCTTTGGTTAATTCTCTGTAAGTCATATCACAATCCAATTGTTCACTAACATAAAAACTTTTATTGAAAAAAAATGATGATTTAAACTCGATATAAGCAATAGGTTTGGGAGTTCCAACACCTAAATCCATTAGTTTATTAGCATATTCAAACGAACGCTGAGCTTTACTTTTTCTAAAAAAATTATAGACTATTTTATTTACAACATTTGGAATCTTGAAGGCTTTTATGTTTAAGCTTAAACCCTCAATAGGAATTATCTTTATAATATTTCGTTTACCAACGCCACCTTCAAACGTATCAAAATTATGGATTAGGTTAGTTAACTCCTTTTTAAAATCATCTTTTAAGTCCTTATTAAAAACCTTAATTTCTTTCATCTTCTATATAAACTTACAAAAAATACGCAACTGCAATCTACTTCAATTTAAAACAATTCATGTTAATTTTCTGTTGTAAATTTGCAGCATCGCAAATATAAGGCTCATAAAATGAATGAAGAAATAAATAACGCATTACAAACTTTAAAAAATGGCGGACTCATCCTCTACCCAACTGATACCGTTTGGGGAATAGGCTGTGATGCCACCAACGCCGAAGCTGTTAGCAAGATTTACAAATTAAAACAACGTATTGATAACAAAGCACTTATATGCTTAGTAGCTGATGATCGCATGCTAAAAAAATATGTTAAAAGTGTACCCGAAGTCGCTTTGAACATTATTGAAGTAACCAATAAACCAACAACTATTATTTATGATGACGCCCAAAATCTAGCTTCAAATTTAGTGGCTGATGATGGCACAATTGCCATTAGAATTCCTGATGATGAATTTTGTTACCAACTTTCTAGACGCTTTCCTGGTGCAATTGTTTCTACCTCAGCAAACATTAGTGGTGAAGCAACACCAAAATCATTTAAAGAAATAGTGCCTGCCATTTTAAAAGGTGTGGACTATGTTGTAAATTTGCATCACGAAAAAATTTGCGCTAAACCATCGTCCATTATCAAATTGAGCAACAATGGTGTTGTAAAGGTTATTCGGGAATAAAATAACCGCAAATTCGCAAATTGGCATTTATTAAATGGATGACTATTGTATGAATATATCAGCTTATAAACTGGCACTTTTAGCCAATTTTAACTCAATTTTTTTAGAACACAAACGCATTATAGATTCAAAGAGAAAATAATTTGCGAATTTGCGGTAAGCCGTAAAATAAAAATAACCGCAAATGCACAAATTGGCATTTACTAAAACAGATTAAGATTAAACATTTAAAGAAAACTAATAAAAAAATTTGCGAATTTGCGATAACCATGAATTACAAACAAGCATTACAATATCCCATTTTTAAAACAATAACAAAATCTGCCCAGGAATTAGGTATAGACAGCTACGTTATTGGCGGCTTTGTGCGCGATTATATTTTAAAACGCGGTACCGCAAAAGATATTGATGTGGTGGCCGTTGGCGATGGTATTAAACTTGCCAAACAAGTCGCTAAAAACCTACCAACCCAACCCAAGGTACAAATTTTTAAAACATACGGTACCGCAATGCTTCGGTTTGATGCTATTGAAATTGAATTTGTGGGCGCCAGAAAAGAATCGTATAACGAAAACAGCCGAAATCCTGAGGTTGAAAACGGCACTTTAGAAGACGACCAAAACCGACGCGATTTTACCATAAACGCTTTGGCCTTAGATTTAAGCGAAACTAATTTTGGTAATTTATTGGATCCATTTGATGGCATCCAAGACTTAAAAAACAAAATCATCCGCACGCCGTTAAACCCAGATATTACTTATAGCGACGACCCATTGCGCATGATGCGGGCCATACGGTTTGCATCGCAACTTCATTTTACCATCGAAAAAGAATCTTTAGATGCCATTACGCGTAATAATGAACGTATCAAAATAATTACCAACGAACGCATTGTGGTTGAGCTGAATAAAATTCTGGAAAGCAAGCAACCTTCCATTGGCTTTTTGCTACTTGAAAAAACAGGACTTTTAAACCATATTTTACCAGAACTTATCGCTTTAAAAGGTATTGATGAAGTGGAAGGCCAGCGCCATAAAGACAATTTTTACCATACCCTAGAAGTGGTTGACAACATTGCCAAAAACACCGAAAACCTCTGGCTGCGTTGGGCGGCGTTGTTGCACGATATTGGAAAGGCACGCACCAAAAAATTCAATAAAAAAGTTGGCTGGACCTTTCACGGGCATGAACTTGAAGGCTCCAAAATGGCGTATCGCTTGTTTAAGCGCCTAAAAATGCCCTTGAACGATAAAATGAAGTTTGTTCAAAAAATGGTATTTATGAGCTCGCGCCCCATAGTGTTGGCCAATGAGGAAGCAACCGATTCGGCGGTGCGCCGCCTCGTATTTGATGCCGGTGATTATGTTGATGATTTAATGACGCTTTGTGAGGCCGACATTACCACCAAAAACCCTAAAAAATTCAGTAAGTACCATGACAATTTTAGAATTGTTCGTGAAAAAATAATTGAAGTAGAAGCACGCGACCATGTGCGCAACTTTCAACCACCTATTTCTGGTGAAGAAATAATGAAAACCTTCAACATACAACCTTCACGCGAAATTGGTCTGATAAAAGATGCCATTAAGGAAGCTATTTTAGAAGGCGTAATTCCAAATGAATATCAAGCTGCTTACCAATTGATGCTGAAAGAAGGCGAACAACTTGGATTAACAATTAACAATTAACAATTAACAAATTCGTGAATTTGTGGCTAACATGAAAAAAGACAACAAAAAGGTAATTTACTGGTTATTAACAGGATGCCTATTAATTTTTATTATGGTCATCGTTGGTGGCATTACGCGATTAACAGACTCTGGGCTATCAATTACAAATTATAAATTAATTTCCGGCACCATTCCGCCCATAAGCGAAAAAGAATGGCAGGAAGCGTTTGATTTGTATAAGCAATACCCCGAATACCAAAAACTCAACAGCCATTATAATTTAGAGGATTTTAAAAGCATCTATTTCTGGGAATGGTTCCACCGTGTTATTGGGCGCGTAATAGGCTTGGTTTTTATCTTTCCGTTTATTTATTTTTTAGTAACAAGGCAACTCACCAAAAAAACCATTTTAAAGTGCTTGGTTTTACTTGGTTTGGGCGGATTTCAAGGGTTTTTAGGTTGGTATATGGTAAAAAGCGGGTTGGTTGATATGCCCGATGTGAGCCATTTCCGGTTGGCCGCACACTTAACAACTGCCTTTTTAACTTTTGCGGCTACGCTTTGGGTGGCACTCGATTTAATATTCCCAACCCGAAAACCTGCCATCAAACCTATTAGAAACTTAATAATTATAAGTTATGGCGTTTTAATTTTTCAAATTGTATATGGCGCTTTTGTTGCCGGTTTAAAGGCCGGATTATTGCACAACCACTGGCCCATGATGAACGATGGGCAGTTTATTCATTTTTCCGCATTCATCCAGCAGCCCTTTTATAAAAATCTTATTGAAAACCCCAGTGGCATCCAGTTTATACACCGTACTACCGCTTATTTGGTGGTGTTCTGTATATTTTTAATTTGGAAAAAATCCAGAACGCTAACGCTAACAATGCATCAAAAAATGGCCATAAACTGGTTGGTTATACTGGTAATTGTACAATTTATATTGGGTGTTTTTACCATTATTTTAAAAGTACCACTGTGGTTGGGCATTGCGCACCAAGTTGGGGCATTTTTATTGTTGAGCGCCATGACTTTTACCTTGCACCGCTTTACAAAATAGTTTAAAATAATATACATTTGCAAAAATTTTCATAGCATGATTTACAGATTTAGAGTGATACTCGATAACGATATTGACAACGATGTGTTTCGCGATTTAGAAATTCAAGAAACCGACACCCTAGAAGATTTGCACAACATCATTACCCAATCGTTTGGGTTTGACGGCAACGAAATGGCCTCGTTTTATATTAGCGATAAGCAATGGAACCAAGGTGAGGAAATTTCATTGTTCGATTTAAGTGAAGATGCATCGGCGCGCTTAATGAGTGAAACTGCTATTAATGAAGTGGTGCACGAGATGCAAACCAAACTTATTTACGTTTACGATTTTTTAAGCATGTGGACCTTTTTTGTGGAATTGGCCGAAATTGTTGAAGCATCGCCAGATGTTGTTTACCCCAATTTAATGTTCGTGCACGGTCAAATTCCAGATACGGCACCCGAAAAAGACTTTGATGTGGATGACGATTTTGATGATGCTTTTGATGAGTTTGAAGACGATCTGGACATTGAGGATTACGACAACTTAGATTTTGACGAAAACTGGAACTAACAAGCTTATTCCAAATTTAACGGGTTCACGTTTTCGTAATTTCTAGTTAAAAAATCAAAGGATCTTCTTAGTATGTCGCCCATATTATCGCAAGCTTTAAATCTTTCATCGCGCGTGTAATCGAAAATAGTTGTTTTCAACATCACAACATAATCGTCTTTTGAAATGGTATCGTTGCTCATGCAAACCAACAATTCCTCAATTCTATTATGGTAACTTTTCAACCGTTTTACCAAAATGGAGCGTTCTTCAATTTTATATTGGTCGATGGACAGTTTTTGAAACGTTTCCGATACCAGTTCTACCATTTTTAAGTTTTCCTTAAAAAACTGGGGCCTGTAAATGTTAAACTTACCTTCGTAGGATTGCTGGTCGAAATCGATGGCCCTTATTTTATACACCACATGGTCAAAATCGTGCGTTGGCACAATCACGTAATTATAGGAGCGCATGTCGCCCAAAAGCCTGATCATGCAACGCTCGTTAAACTTTACAAACTCTTTGGCTATTTGCGATTTTTCAAACCTATCGCACTTGTGCAAAAAGTTTTTTATAAACTCATCGCCGGGTATTCCGGCAATATGCTCTTCAATCAAGGTGTCCTTATAAACCAAGAAATTCAGGTTATAGGGCGATAAAATATGCTCAAGTTCCAATCCGTAAATACGCGATGCATCGGCCGTTTTTATGTAGAAATAGGTAAAATTGTCGTTTAAAATATTCCTTATTTTTATGCGGAAGGGTTTTGAGTTTCCAAAGGTACAATAGTCAATCGCATCAACGCTTAAAAACGGTAAGGTGTTCTCATTACCATCGGAATGTAAAATGGTATAGACTTTTTTTAAGGACAATTCAATTTCTTCGCGTTCGTACTCATTGTAATAAACCCGAATCCAGAGGGTATCGTTATCATCTTTATCGTACACCACGATCGAACCTTGAAACCGCAGCAAATCATCATAAAAAATGGGCAATTTTATATTTCTGTTATATTTGGATAAATAGACATTCAAATTGGCAGAAATAGGGTACGAAGGTTTTCGTTTAGAAATTTTTAAATCTTGCATAGGTATAAAGTTGCCCAAATTTAAGGTTTTATTGTTAATTTACAATTGATTGTTGCTATTAGGAACCTATTTTAAACAAAAATAAAAATGGATTTGTAACAAAATAAACGAGCAATCGTCATACTTTAGCAACCAACCAAAACCGGAATCTATTTCTACATTAAAACCATTCAATTTGGAACCAATACTAACCATTGAAAACCTGACCAAAAAATTTGGATATCTTACCGCTGTAAAAGACCTATCATTTACCATCAACAAAGGCAATGTGTATGGTATTTTAGGGCCTAACGGCAGCGGAAAATCGACCACCTTGGGCATTGTTTTAAACGTAGTGAACAAAACCAGTGGCCATTTTAAATGGTTTGATGGCAACACCACCACCCACAATGCCTTAAAAAAAGTAGGCGCCATTATCGAGCGCCCAAATTTCTATCCATACATGTCGGCAACACAAAACTTAAAACTGGTATGCAAGATAAAAGGTGTTTCTATGGCCAAAATTGAAGAAAAGCTTGAAATTGTTGGTCTTTTAGAACGAAAAGACAGCAAGTTCAGCACCTATTCGTTGGGCATGAAACAACGGTTGGCCATAGCTTCGGCCCTTTTGAACGACCCCGAAATTTTAATTTTAGATGAGCCCACCAACGGCCTGGACCCCCAAGGCATTCACCAAATTCGGGAAATCATCAAGCAAATTGCAGCAAAAGGCACCACCATTTTATTGGCTTCACATTTACTGGATGAAGTTGAAAAAGTGTGTTCGCACGTGGTGGTTCTTCGTAAAGGCGTGAAACTATACGCTGGCCGTGTGGACGAAATGATTTCAAGTCATGGTTTCTTCGAACTTAAAAGCCATAACCAAGAAGCCCTTTTAAATTTTGTTGAAAACCATCCCGCCTTCGGAAAAATAAAAGTAACCGATACGTTGGTAACCGCCTTTTTAAACGAACCTATGAAATCGGACGATTTTAATAAACTCTTGTTTGAAAAAGGCATCATCCTTACCCATTTGGTGCAGCGCAAAGAAAGTTTGGAAGAACAATTTTTACAGCTTACCGACAAAAATTAATTACAAAACCAACCAGATGTTACGACTTTTAAATTTAGAGCTACAAAAACTATTGCTTAACAGAACCAGCAAAGTACTTATTTTTATCTCCTTTATTCTGCCATTTTTTGTCATCATCTTATCGTCATTAAAAATCAATGTATTTGGTTTTTTTACTTTGGAACTGGGCGAATTGGGCATCTTTAACTTCCCCATAATCTGGCATTTAACCACTTTTTTTGCATCGCAGTTCAAATTTTTCTTTGCTATTGTGGTGGTAAGCATGATAGGCAACGAATACAGCAACAAAACCATTAAGCAAAACCTAATTGACGGCTTGAGCAAGCAGGAATTTATACTCTCAAAATTTTATGCCATTGTGTTCTTTTCGTTGGTTTCAACCGTTTTGATTACGCTTATATCACTTTGTATTGGTCTGTATTATTCTAGTTATACAGAACTTAGCATCATCATTAGGGAAACCAATTTTATAATCGCCTATTTTGTAAAACTTGTGGGCTTTTTTAGTTTGTGCCTGTTTTTGGGCATGCTCATAAAACGATCGGCCTTTGCTTTAGCGTTTTTATTCGTTTTATATATCTTGGAATGGATTGCTTTTGGTTTAATGGTTTGGAAACTGGACATGGCAACAGCCGAAAAAATACAGAATTTCTTTCCATTAAAATCGATGTACAAATTAATCGACCAGCCATTTCAGCGCATTGCCATGACCAAATTTCCCGATAAGGCAAATTTAACGTACGATTACAGCGTACATGGTTACGAAATAGCCATCGTTTTGGGTTGGACTGCTTTATTTATCTTTTTATCGTACAGATTGTTGAAAAGACGGGATTTATAATATCTTTGGAAGTATTGCTGTCCATGGATGAAAAAACTATCTTTAATACTTATTTTTTTATACGAAATTGCATGCTTTGGCCAAAAAGAAGCCTCTAACTGGTATTTTGGCGATCGTGCAGGTATTCGGTTTAATAACGATGGTACCGTTACAGAACTTACCAACGGAAAATTAAGCACCATTGAAGGCTGCACAACCATTTCCGACGCTAACGGCAATTTATTGTTTTATACCGATGGCGTTACCGTTTGGAACAGAAACCATAACGCTATGCCCAACGGGTTTGGACTTTTTGGCGATCCTTCAAGTACCCAATCGGCTATTGTGGTGCCACAACCAAACAATCCCAATTTATATTATATTTTTACTGTTGACACTTCTGTTAACCAAAACGACCCAAACTACGGTTTTAACTATTCGGTTGTTGACATGACTTTAAATGGCGGTTTGGGCAATGTAACCACAAAAAACAGTAACCTGCTTCCCGTTAGCTCAGAAAAAGTAACCGCTGTGGTAAAAGATTGTGTGAGTCAGTCCATTTGGGTCATTACCTTTGCCCCAAATAATCCCTTATCAAATTATTTCGATACGTTTTTTGCTTATGAAGTGAGCAATTTGGGGCTCAACCCCACACCCGTGGTTTCTCAATTTGTAACGAATATTGATGATGGCAGAGGTTACTTAAAACTATCGCCCGATGGCACCAAATTGGTAAGTGCCAACACATCGTCCGGCCTTTTTATGTACGATTTTGAAAAAACCACCGGTAAAGTAACCAACGAAAGAGCCATTATCATTAACTTTTCTCTTGATGGCCGTAAACCGCAAGTCCCCTATGGTGTAGAATTTTCACAAAACAACCAGTTTTTGTACGTTTCAAGCTATTTTGAAACGCCCCAAAATGAAGGTAATAATCCGGCTTCGCAATATGGCGCCTTACTGCAGTACAACCTAGGTTCAGCAAACATCAGTTCCAGTGAAGTTGTTATAGACCACCGCCAAACCTACCGAGGTGGTCTGCAATTAGGGCCTAATGGCAAAATTTATAGAGCCATGAATTCCACCTATAACCAAGGTTCGCCCTATCTATCGGTTATAAACGCGCCGAACGCAAGTGGTTTGGCTTGTAATTACGTGCACAATAGCATGCCCTTGAGCACCAATTCCCGTCAAGGATTACCGCCATTTATTACATCGTTCTTTTCTGAAAAAATTGACATCATTGGTAATAACGCAACATCTACGGAACTTTTTTTATGCGATGGTGCCACCTATACCTTAAAAACCCCTAATATTGCGGGCGCAACTTATGCGTGGAAACGTAATGGCATCCCCCTTATCCATAACACTTTTGAATTGGAAGTTGCCCAAAATGGGCTTTACGAAGTTTTTATAGACCCCAATACGGGCGATTGCGACAAAACGCTTGAAGGTGTAGCCAATATAACCTACAACCCCAACCCCATTGCCTACGATTATACATTGACCCAATGCGATGAAGATGGGATTGCTGGTGGTATTACAAGAGTGAACCTAAGCGAAGCTGCAAATTATTTAACCGGCAACCGGTCCGAGCTACGCGCTACGTTCTTTACCGATGTTGCTCGGGCATCTGCCATATCAAACCCTGCCATATATGCGTTTGATGCCAACAACCCGCAACCCATTTATGTAAAAGTTACAAATACCAACACGGGCTGTTTCGACTTTTCAGAATTGACCTTAGATGTGAGCATTACCCAAATCCCAGATTTTACCGCCACCCCTTTATGCGACGAGCTTGATTCTGAAGACGGGATAAACACCTTTAATTTAGATGCCATTACAGGCCAAATTCAAACCACAAATGGATTCAATTACCCCATTACCTATTTTGAAACATACGAGGAGGCCTTGTTGGAAAAAAATGGGTTGGGACGCCTATATACAAATACCAATCATCCGTATTTACAAACACTTTTTGCGCGCGTAGAAAACAATAATAGTTGTTACGGCATTAGCAAAGTAACACTAATAGTGCATAAATTACCAAATATAGAAACCGAGGCCAATGGCTATTATTGCTTAAATACATTTCCTGAAACCATAACACTTAACGCAGGTATAAAAAACGGATTACCCAATGATTATACCTATTTATGGTCCACCGGCGAAACTACCAATACCATTCAAATAAACCAACCGGGGCTTTTTACCGTAACCGTAACCAATGCAAATGGGTGCTCAAAATTGAGAAGCATTACAATAAAGCCCTCAAACACCGCAACCATAGAAACCATTAAGGTTGAAGATGTTACAACCACAAACAACACCATTACAGCCATCGTATCGGGTGAAGGCAATTACACCTTCGCGTTATATAATGATACGGGCGTTTTAATACACCCGTATCAAGAAAGCAACACTTTTGAGAACGTAAAACCGGGAATTTACAATGTATTTGTAAAAGATATAAAAAACAACTGTGGAGAAATATCCGAAAAAGTATCCGTTATTGGTTATCCTAAATTTTTTACGCCCAATGGTGATGGTTTTAATGATACTTGGCAAATTTTTGGGGTTTCCAGCATGTTTCAACCCAATACAAAAATCTTGATTTTTAATAGGTTTGGAAAACTAATGAAAGAAATTAGTCCGTTGAGCGAAGGTTGGAACGGGCAAATTAACGGTGAAGTAGTACCTGCAGATGATTATTGGTTTACGGTAAAGCTTCAGGACGGACGCATTTTTAAGAACCATTTTAGTTTGATACGTTAACCCGTTGCTTAAAAACGACTTAAAAGTGCGTTTCATCCTATTAATTTTGCATTTCATCTAAAAATTATCTACTTTTCGGCTCAAATCAAGTTTAACGACAGACCCATTTTATACCCAAAAACCTCCAAGTGAAAAGATACCTGCATAACGCCCTTGTTTCAGCACTACTTGTTTGGGGTGGCAACTACATGTTTTCGCAACAGATAACGGTTAACAGTTCGGTGGGTTTACAACAATTGATTGAAGATAACTTGGTGCAAAATAGTTGTGTGGAAATTAGCAATATTACCTCATCGGTAAATGGAAATTCCCAAGGCTTGCCCAGTTATGCCTATTTTGAAAAAGGCAGTTCCAACTTTCCGTTTCAAAATGGCATCATGCTTAGTACCGGAAATGCCGCTTCGGGTGGCAACAACCCAATTGCCACCACGTTAAGTGAAGGTGCATCGGTTTGGGGCACCGACCCTGATTTGGAAACCGCTTTGGGCATCAGCAATACCTTAAACGCAACTTCCATAGAATTTGATATCGTGTCTATTTCCAATAGGCTTCAGTTTAATTACTTATTGGCTTCCGAAGAGTATTTTGGCACCAATCCTTGCCAATATTCCGACGGTTTTGCTTTGCTTATTAAAGAAGCCGGTTCTTCAAACCCCTATCAAAATATTGCATTAGTGCCCGGAACCTCAACACCCGTAAACACCAATACCATACATGATGCCATTTACCCAGCGTGTCTCGCACAAAATGCCCAATACTTTGATGGCTACAATATGGGCGACACCAATTATAATGGTAGAACCACCGTTTTAACCGCCTCGGCAACCATTGTGCCCTATACCACCTACCATATTAAATTGATTATTGCCGACCAAAGTGATTTTCAATCGGATTCTGCTGTGTTTATTGAAGGCAACAGTTTTAAGATTTTAGATTTGGGCGACGACATAACAACCTGTGCCAGTAGTGCTCTTTTAAACGCCGATATACAAAACCCTTTGGCCATTTATCAGTGGTTTTTTAACAACAGTACCACCCCCATTCCCGGTCAAAACAATGCAACCCTCAATGTCATTCAAAACGGCACCTATCGCGTAGAGGTTACTGTGCCACTAAACAGTGCCAGTTGTGTGGAAGAGGACGAAATTGTTGTTACCCTTAACACCGAAGAACCCATTGCACCTATTACAAATTATGAATTATGCGATGTTAATGGTACTGGAATTCAAGTGTTTGACCTTTCAACAAAAAATGCAGAACTTGTTGCCAATATTCCGTTTTCCAATTTTACCTTTAGCTACCATTATTCTGAAGCTGAAGCCCGTAACAATTCCAACGAGATAACCGCTCCAATCCCAAATACCGGTAGTCCGCAACCCATATACGTGCGGATAGATGACGCCGATAGCAATTGTTTTGCCTATACAATCTTTAACCTTATTGTAAACCCACTTCCAAATATCGCGAATCCAAGTCCGTTGGAGATTTGCGATACCGACGACTCGCCAGATGGTTTTGCTGTTGTGGATTTAACAGAAAAAGATACTGAAATAACAAACGGACAGTCTAATTTAGTGGTTTCATATCATTATACGGCAATCGATGCCGATGCGGGCATCAATCCCATAACATCGCCCTATATCAATGCGGCAACACCAACCAGTACCGTTTATGCGCGGGTGGTAAATTCGCAAACAGGTTGCGTGAATACAACCACTTTGGCCGTTAACATTACAATAAGCCCCATTGTAGTTAGGGACACCCGCTACTTGGATGCCTGCGATCCAGACCACGATGGGTTTGCCAATTTTGATTTACGGCAAGTTATCACAGATATTGAAAACGGCTTAACAAACGTTACCACTACGTTCCATGAAAGTTATGCCGATGCCCAAACAGGAACAAACCCCATCACTAATCCGGCAAACTATCAAAACACAACCATTGAAGAACAAACACTGTATGTAAGGGTTCAGGATAACACCACCCTGTGCGCTTCTATTGTACCGTTAGAAATTCATACCAACATTTTATTAACAGGTACAGATACAGGCGATTTTGCGTTATGTGATACCAATGATGATGATACCGATACCGAAAATTTTAATTTGAATACGGTTGAAGGCCATATTGTTAATAATTTGCCTTTTCCTATTAACGTTACTTTTTATGAAACCGAAAACGACCGGAACACCAATACAGCCCCCATTCCCAAAAATGTGCCATACGTTGCGGTAAGTCCGAAAACATTGTATATAAACATAGAAAATACCGCAACAGGCTGTTCAGAATTTGAAGAGATTACGCTTTTGGTAAACCCTATTATTGTATTTAAAGCCACAAGCCCGCTACCCTATTGCGATACAGACGATGATGGCACTATGGCTATCGATTTACATTCACTGGATGATGATCTTACCAATGGCAACACCGATTTTATAGTCTCATACTTTCCATCCGCACAAGACGCGGAAGATGGCACCAACGAATATCCGCCATTTTACCCATCGTCGGGTACACAAACATTTTTTGCGCGCATCCAAAATACCGCTTCTGGCTGTTACACCATCAATTCATTTCAAATTGAAGTGTTGGTAGCGCCAACCACAACAACGCCCACGCCCATAACTATTTGCGATGATTTTGATGGCAATCCCGATGGTTTTTCCATAATCAACCTTAACAACAAAATGGATGAAACCGTAGCCAATAGGGCCAATTTGAACCTAAGTGTCCATACCAATTTAAACGATGCCAATTCAGGAGCCAACCCGATTCCCACAACCGATTTGGCAAACTACAATTCAAATACCCAAACCCTTTACATACGGGTGCAGGACGCGCTATCGCCCACGGGTTGTTTTGCCATCGAACCTTTGGAAGTGGTGGTTAACACCCTACCGGTTTTTACTGCAATTAGCAATTTTCAAATATGCGTAAATAATGGCGGTACCAGGGCCGATTTTTTATTGTCGGATAAAGATGCCGAAATATTGAATGGCCAAACAGGAAAGGTTGTGTATTATTTTAAGGATGCTGCACTTACCCAACCCATCAACAAAAATGCTATTTACAACAACACCTTGCCGCGGGAAACCATTTATGTTAAGGTTGAAAACAGCACCGACCCTAGTTGCTTTGGCACCTCGTCGTTCATCCTACAAGTGTCGCCCGATCCTGTTTATAACAGAAATTATACCGATTTTTCAGCGTGTGATGATGCCAGTAATGATGGAAAGAGCACATTCAATTTAGACGACAAAAGAAACGAAATCAAGCAAGGTTCCACCGATAATTTAAACATATCCTTTCATGAAACCCGTACACAGGCCGAAAACAATACGGGCGCTATACCAAATCAATATACCAATATACGAAATCCGCAAACGCTTTATATTAGGATTGAAAGCGGCGATTCGTTCTGTTCGGTGATTGAAGAAATAAATATTAATATTTTTGCAGCTCCTATAATAACACCAGTAAAAGCACCTTTAACGGTTTGTGATGTTGATTATGATGGCATTGCACCATTTAATTTAGAATTGGCCGATTTTGACATTCAAGAAAGAAATCCACGAATTTTTACAACCCATTATTTTGAAAACCAAAGCGATATTAACCCAAACGATGGGTTGGACAATTCAAAAGCCATAACAACGCCCACAACTTATGCGTCACGTTCAAAAACCGTTTATATAAAAGTGGCCAACACGCTTACGGGCTGTTATAGCGTTATTCCGTTAGAGCTTATTGTAAATTTACCACCAGCTATCAATACCGTTGGTACCGTAGCAATATGCGACAACAGTACCAATACTTACAATTTATTGTTAGTAAACCCGATGCTTGTTACCAATCCAACAGCGGTAAACATCTCGTACCACAACAGCTTGAGCGATGCCAGCACCAATACGGCACCATTAAACACAACATATAATTACACCGCTAGCAACCATACAATTTATGCTAGGGTAAGCAACCCAACAACTGGATGTTATATGGTTGGTGCTTTCAATTTGCAGATAAACCCAACCCCTATTGCCAATACCCCACCCGATTTGGTATCCTGTGATGATGATTTTGATGGCTTTTTTGAATTTAACCTGTCTGGATCTACAAGTGCCATTTTAGGCACACAAAACCCTAATTTATTTACGGTTAGCTATTATAACGATGCCACAAATGCCGAAACAGGCACGAACCCGTTAGGCAATTTGCATGCCGCCATTAACAATGAAATTATTTATGCGCGGTTAACAAACAATAGTACCCAATGTTATGATATTACGCAATTTAAAACCATCGTTAACCCGCTTCCTATTATTCCTATAAACGATGTTGTGCCACTTTGTTTAAACGATTTGCCCTTAATTATCGATGCTTCTACTGGAAATGCTGGCGACACCTATGTATGGTCAACTACGGTAAATGCCGCGGTAAATAATTCAACCGCTTCTGAAATTCAATTAGGCCCCACCGATTTGGGCATGTATTCGGTTACCGTAACAACCCCCAACAATTGCCAATTCACCAAAACATTTTCAGTAATTGAGTCGGAAGAAGCCACCATAAACCTAACGAGCACCGTAGATTTTGCCGACCCCAATAGCATTACGGTGAACATTAGCGGTATAGGTAATTACGTTTTTATTTTAGATGATGGCGCGCCACAAACCTCCAATGTGTTTGAAAATGTGACCTACGGCGTGCATACCGTAACCGTAAGGGACTTAAATGGTTGTACGGATGTTGCCACCGAAGTTGTGGTTATTGATATTCCCAAATTTTTCACTCCAAACAATGATAGTTTTAACGATACCTGGCACATTGTAGGCATAGAAAAACTTCCCGGAACGGTAGTCTATATTTATAATCGTTATGGAAAATTACTAAAAGCTTTACCCGATACCATTTTAGGTTGGGACGGCACTTTTAATGGTGAAAACATGCCCGCTGATGATTACTGGTTTGTTGCCAAAGTAAAACAAAACAACCAATCTTTTGATGTAAAAGGACACTTTGCCTTAAAAAGATAATGATGGTTAACGAGTGTATTTCCCTTATTCGTTTGGCTGTGATACTCTTCATTGGTTTTTTTGTTCTTTTTATCTAAAAGAATAAACCTTCTTATATTTTTTCTGTCTAAGATTAATTAAATGCTTTAATTTAGTGTATCATTCACGCTAAAACAGGCCAACTAACGAATCAACCTTAAACAATACATGGGCACTCCAAATCTTTACAAAAGGGTTTTATTAATAGCAATCCTTTTTTCAACCTGTTTAGGTTTTTGCCAACTGAGTAAAACCCATTACATTCCACCATTAACCGAATCGGGAACGGGGTCATCGGCACCACAAGATCATTATATTTATATTTCAACACCCAATAATGCAAACGTCAATTTCACCATAAAACCTATTGGTGTCTCTGCAGCCGGTTATATTTTGGGCACTGTTTCAAAAAACACGCCCTTTGTTTATAAAATTGGTGACGACAGAAACTCGCAGTTGTTCGTTAATGCCAACGTAAGCAGTGCCATTTTCAACAACAAAGGATTCATCATTGAGGCGCAAGATGTGGTATATGTTTCGGTGCGCATCAATGCCGGTTCGCAGGCAGGCGCGTTGGTTAGTAAAGGAGTGGCCGCTTTGGGCACAACCTTTAGGGTGGGTAGTTACACCAATGAAAATCCGCAGGATAATTATTTGAATTTTGTTTCGGTAATGGCCAGTGAAGACAATACCCGAGTTACCTTTTCCAATTTGCCAACCGGTCTTATCATTGAAAACTATGGGGGTCCCATTCCTGTGGTTACCACTTTGAACAAAGGAGAAACCTATGTATTGGCCACCAACAGTTTAAAAAGCATTGCCAACCGCGACGGACTTATTGGTTGTTTGGTAACATCCGATAAGCCCATCGTGGTAAACTGTGGCTCTGCCAATGGAAGTTTCCATAATGGTACAGCACGTGATTACGGTATCGACCAAATTGTAGATGCATCAAAAGTTGGAACAGAATATATTTTTGTAAGGGGTGGCGGTAATGATGGCTGGGAAAACGTGTTGCTTGTGGCCCATACCGACAACACCACCATTCGCATTAATGGAGGCCCTGTAATTAGCACCATCAATGCGGGCAAGTATTATTTAATAGAAGGAAACCAATATACCAGTGCCGGCAATATGTATGTACAAACCTCGCAACCTGTATTTGCGTATCAAGGGGTTGGCGCAACAAACAGCGAAGCCAACCAAGGCATGTTTTTTGTACCGCCCTTAAGCTGCGAAACCCGTGGAAATCTGGACAATATTGCCAACATTACCAACATTGGCAATTTGGTTTATACAGGAGGCATTTCCATTGTTACAAAAGCTACTGCCACCATTACCATCAATAATTTACCGCTCTCAAATTTTTCAACAAGTGGTCCCAATACCGTGAGCGGCAAACCCGATTATGTAACCTATAAAGTATTGAATTTAACAGGAAACGTTTCCGTACAAAGTACCGACGAGCTGTATTGTGCCTATTTCAATTTTAACGGTGCTGCCACCTCCGGAAGTTTCTATTCCGGATTCCCTACGGCACCAGAAATTAATTTTAATGCACAATTTACCGCCAAAGGAAACTGCATAGGCAACAACCTTAAACTGGAAGCTGCCAACGCCCAAAATTTTGATAGTTTTCAATGGTTGTTTGATGATGGAAGCGGTTATGTTGATTTAATGATTTCAGCCGATAACATATCGCCAACACTTCCGGGTAAATACAAACTTATCGGTGTTATTGCCTGTACGGGCGAAAAATTAGAATCGGTTGAAGTACCCATCAGTATTTGTCCGGATGATATTGACAACGACGGCATTATTGATAATTTGGATGTGGACAATGATAACGATGGCATTTTAAATTGCACCGAATCAAAAGGCGATGTTACTATTGCTATGGACAACGTTGCTTCACCACAATTGGTTTTTCAAGATGCTTCCATAAACACCACCATACCATCGGCAACTTTTGTCCAGAATAATAGTTCGGGCAATGCCACCAACACCTTCACAGGAACTTCCCAAGGCAATTTTACCAGTACCGTACAACCAGATGCCAGTGCAGAGAGCAATTACAGCCTAGTGTTTACACAACCCGTACATGTAACGTTTACCGAAGCTTCGGGCGTTACCAACAGCATCAATGCTGATGCTTATTTCATTGCTAAAATTGCACCTGCCAACAAAAACATCACATTGATAGACCCGGACAATCGTCTGTTGGTAGATTCCAATTTTGATGGCGTTTTTGAAACAGGTATCACACAAATTTCCGGCTCCGAGATTCATTTCAAATTAAACCCAACCCCAAACGGCCCTAGGCCTTTTCAGTTTTTGGCAAACCAGGTAGAAGGTTTTTCCTTTATTCATAGATCGTCCAGCATTACAAATTCTTCCACATTTACGGGCAACATTTCACTAAACTGTTTTAATTTGGATACCGATAACGATGGTATTGAAGATGCGCTCGATTTGGATAGCGATAACGATGGCATTCCCGATTTTGTTGAAAATCAAGGGAAATTAGTACCCTTATCGGGAACAGATGCCGATTTAAACGGATGGGATGATATTTACAACATAACGGTTCCACGAGATTCGGACAACGATGGTGTGTACGATTTTTATGATTTAGATAGCGATAATGATGGCATTTACGATTTGGAAGAATCGGGAAGCGGTTTACCCGACACCAATTTTGATGGCATTATCGATAATATAAACACCAAAATAGGCACAAACGGATGGGATGACAACGCCGAAACTGCACCCGATAGCAATGTAATGGGTTACACGCTTAACGATTTAGATACCGATACCCAATTTAGTTATATCGATTTAGACAGTGATGGCGATGGATGTAGCGATGTGGTTGAGGCCGGTTTCTCTGATGCCAATGCCGACGGCCTATTGGGCGATAACGCGGTAGCCACCAACATAGCTGGGAAGGTAACAAATGCTCTTGATGGGTACAGCATCCCCAATGCCAATTACCTGATTTCTGCACCTATTTCAATAACCAACCAACCTATTGATACCGAAATCTGTGAACTATCAACCACCACAATTACAATGGTGTCGCCCAGTTTTGATACCGTGCAATGGGAAGTAAGTACCGATGGCATTAACTGGAATACCATATTAGACAATGCTATTTACAGTGGTTCGCAAACGGCCCTTTTAACTATTACAAACACACCTTTAGCGTATAATACCAATAAATACAGAGCGTTTTTAAATGCTATGGGCAACAGTTGTGGGCACTATACCAATGCAATCACGCTCACGGTTCATGCGTTGCCTTCTGCCAATGTTCCCGGAAACTATTCGCAATGCGACGATGCTTCAAACGACGGACAAGCGTTTTTCAACTTAGAATTGGATAGCATTAAAGCAGAAATCAACCCAAATTACATCGTTGAAAATCTAACATTCTCATACTTCTTAACACAATTTGATGCTGAAAATTTAGGAACGCCCATACCAAATCCTTCAAATTATCAAGATGGTTTGGGCTTTGTGCCGGAAACCGTTTGGATTCGTGCTGAAAACCCCTATGGCTGTTTTAGGGTGGTACCGTTAACACTTGTAGTTTCCCCCTCAAGTGCGGCACTTAGCACCTATAACCCAACAGCGCTTCATCAATGTGATGATGGTGCCAACGTTCGTGATGGCGTTTCTACCTTCAATCTTACCAATCTCAAAAATTATATTGAAACAACCATATTCTCAACCTTTACAGTTACTGCAAGTTTTTATGAAAGCGCGTTGGATGCCCAATTGGAAACCAACGCAATCGCAGATATTGCTCATCACCAAAACACGAATTCACCCCATGCCCAAAGTGTTTGGGTACGCGTTAAAAGCGATTTGGGCAACACCTGTTTGGGTTTACAAGAATTCCAAAACCTGTTAATTGTTGAAGCGTTGCCCATAGCAAATCCTGTTCCTGTTCAAATAGCCTGCGATAACGATTCGGTTATCAACGATGGTTTTTATGCGTTCGATACTTCAGCCATTGAAACGACCATTCTTAACGGTCAGTCGCTCGCCAATGTTAACATGCTTTACACCTATTTAGATACCGATGGCACCACTGTTATCAATACCGCCAGTTTACCAAACCCGCTGCTTACAACAAACCAAATTATGACCGTGCGGGTTACCAATAACAGCACATTCGATCCTGATGGGGCTTGTTATGACGAAACCACGGTAACCTTTAAAATTGACCAACAGCCCATCGCAAATCCTGTAATGCCCCAAACCGTATGCGATGGCGATTTGGGAGATGTGGATGATGACGGACGCTTTCCGTTTGATACTTCCACCTTTAAAAGCACCATATTGGGTTCGCAAACCGGTATGGCCGTTTATTTTAATTATATAGATGAACAAGGAAATTTCATAACCAACAGCACCACGTTGCCCAATCCGCTACATACTGCAACACAAACCATTGATGCCACCGTTGTAAATCCGTTAAACACAACCTGTACGGCATCAACAACCATAAACCTTACCGTAAATCCGTTACCCAACTTTACGGTGGCATCGCCTCAAATAGTATGCACCTCCGACCCAACATTTACCGTAGAACTAGACCCTTTTGAGGCAAATGCATCAGAATCGTTTATTTATAATTGGTATTTTGAGGGCTCACCGCTTCCATCGCACAACAAAACACTTTCTGTATCAACGCCTGGAAAATATGCCGTTAGTTTAACAAAAACCGATGGAACAGGCTGTTCAAGAACCCGAGAAATGGATGTAAAAGCTTCGGAAAAAGCAACCATTACACAAAATGATGTTACCATAGTTGACCTCTCCGAAAACAACAGCGTAACCATAAATACCACCAATTTAGGAAAGGGAAATTACGAATTTGCACTAAGGGAAGCAGGATCTGCATTTATTAATTACCAAACCGAGCCCCTATTTACAAACGTGAAGCCCGGGTTTTATACCATTTACGTTCAAGATGCCATTTGCGGGGTAGCCACATTGGATATATCGGTAATTGGGCACGCAAAATTTTTTACGCCCAATGGAGATGGTTATAACGATTTTTGGCAAATAAAAGGCATAAATGCCTCCTTCCAACCCAATAGTACCATTTATATTTTTGACCGCTATGGTAAGCTATTAAAACAATTATCGGTTAAATCGGAAGGATGGGACGGCACATTTAATGGCGCCAAAATGCCCACCGATGATTATTGGTTCAAGCTCTTTTTAGAAGATGGCAGGCAATATTCAGGACATTTCACCTTAAAACGATAGACCGTTTACCCCGTTTTAACCCCAAGTCGCTTATATTTGCAATTTAATAGGCCATAAGTGAAATACTTTTTGCAAATACTAGGGTTTCTGTTTTGTTTGAACCTGTTTTCCCAGAACGTTCGAGTGGACAGTCAAACCTATACGCCACAACAGCTTATAGAGAACATTTTAATCAACAGCAGCTGCATCAGTAACGTAAGGGTTACCAACGTAAGCGGTGGCAATTTTAACGGTTCTGAACAGAGCTATGGTTATTTTAATGCCAACGGAAGCACTTTTCCATTTCAAAGTGGCGTGGTTTTAAGCACTGGAAGGTTGGCTAATGTTGAAGGCCCCAATACTTTTTTGAGCGATGACGACGCCCCAAACTGGCTAGGTGATAGGGATTTGGAAAATGCTTTAAACGAAAACAGCACCATAAACGCTACCAGTATCGAGTTTGAATTCACTTCCGAAGCATCACAAATTAGTTTTCGGTATTTGTTTGCTTCCGAAGAGTACCAAATAAACAACGCCATTACGTGCCAATATTCCGATTTGTTCGGGTTCTTGATAAAAAACGTCAATGATCCTTTCTATACCAACATCGCCTTAATCCCCAACACCCAAACGCCTGTAAAGGTTACCGCGGTACACCCCAACATTCCCAATGGTTGTGCCGCACAAAACGAAAGCTATTTTGGCAGTTGGAACGATGCTACGGCCCCTATTAACTTTAACGGTCAAACCACTGTTCTTACAGCTACTGCAAATACAATTCCCAATGAAAGGTACCATGTAAAACTGGTTATTGCCGATGAAAAAAACTACCGCTATGATTCGGCGGTATTTCTGGAAGCTGGCAGTTTTCAATTGAGTACCGATTTGGGCAACGACCGATTGATTTCCACCAACAATCCGCTTTGCGAAAATGAAAATTTGCTGCTTGATGCGAGCCACCCCAACGCCACTTCCTACAAATGGTTTAAAAATGGGAGCGAAATTTTGGGTGAAACCATGGCAACCTTCAACGTTATGGATGCCGGAATTTACACGGTTGAAATTACATTGCTAAACACCTGTACGTCTTATGGTGAAATTAAAATTGAATATGCACAAAACCCCATAGTGCATCCTACCACGCTTATGGCATGCGATGCCAACCAAGATGGATTGACCACCTACAATCTAAACGATGCCACACAAACCCTTACCAATAATGATCCGGCACTTTCGCTTACAGGATTTTTTATAACTTTAGCAGATGCGCAACAGGCTAGCAATACCATTACAAATCCGGCCTCTTTTAACAATACCAGTATCCAACAGATAATTTATGCACGTGTTGAAAACCAAAATGGCTGTTTCGCTATTACGGAAATAACCTTGGATGTTGCTGCCAATAATGTAAGCATTTTGCCTTTTGAAGCTTGTGATGCCAATAATGATGGTTTCGCCACTTTCAATTTAAACGATTTAACAACCATCATTCAGCCCAACATACCCGCCAATGCATCCATTTCATTCTATAAAACCTTAAATGATTTTTTTGATGAAACCAATGCACTTACTGGAAATTACCAAAATACCAGGCCCTTTTCTGAAACGCTTTATGTGAAAATAAAAAATGGCACTTCCTGTTATGCGTTAAGCACAGTAACATTAACAGCCAAAACAGCACCACAACTTCTTCCAGACGAAACAGCAACCTATTGCTTAAACTCCTATCCCAGCACCATAACCTTAAGTGCCGGTTTGCTAAATGGTTCGGGCAATAACCCAACCTATCAATGGTTTTTAAATTCGGTTTTGCTTTCCGGTGTTTCACCTTCTATACAAATTAACGAAGCTGGCACATACACCGTTTTGGTTACGTTTGCCAATACCTGTTCTGCAAGTAGAACTATTACCGTAGTTCCCTCAAACACAGCGACCATTGATGCCATTTTAGTTAGTCAAGTTTCATCAAACAATACGGTTACCATAACAGTTTCTGGTGAAGGCGATTACCAATTTGCTTTGGATACGCCCATTTTTCAAAACGAAAATACGTTTACCAATATGCCCGCAGGTTTTCATACGGTTTATGTTTACGACCTAAATGGCTGCGGAACCATCCAAGAAGGTGTTGCTGTTTTAGGGTTTCCGAAATATTTCACGCCAAACAACGATGGTTTTAATGATACTTGGAAGCCTTTAGGTGTTAGCGCCCAATTTAATAATGATATTGATATTAAGATTTTTAATCGCTACGGAAAATTCATTAAGCAAATTACACCTTCCGATGCGGGTTGGAATGGTACTTTTAGGGGTAAATTGCTTCCAAACGACGATTATTGGTATGTGGTTACCCTAACAGATGGCCGTATTTTTAAAGGCCATTTTTCCTTAAAACGCTAGCACGTATTTTTTCCGTAATTTTGCATTATGCAGTTTAAAATCGAATCGGAATTTAAGCCCACGGGCGACCAGCCGCAAGCCATCAAACAACTTGTTGACGGCTTAAAAGCCCATGAAAAGTACCAAACCTTGTTGGGCGTAACGGGTTCGGGAAAAACATTTACCGTAGCCAATGTTATACAGGAAGTGCAAAAGCCAACCTTGGTTTTAGCGCACAACAAAACCTTGGCGGCACAATTGTACTCTGAGTTTAAGCAATTTTTCCCTAACAATGCCGTAGAATATTTTGTTTCGTATTATGATTATTACCAACCCGAAGCGTATATTCCAGTATCGGGTGTTTTTATAGAAAAAGATTTATCCATTAACGAAGAAATTGAGAAAATGCGGTTAAGTGCCACATCTTCCCTACTTTCTGGCCGTCGCGATGTGTTGGTAGTGGCTTCGGTTTCTTGCATTTATGGCATTGGAAATCCTGTAGAATTTCAAAAAAACGTCATCACCCTAAAAAAAGACCAAATAATATCCAGAACCAAGCTATTGCACCAATTGGTACAAAGTCTGTATTCGCGTACCGAAGGCGACTTCAACCATGGTACCTTCAGAATAAAAGGGGATACTGTTGATATTTTCCCAAGTTATGCCGATGATGCTTTTAGAATACACTTTTTTGGCGATGAAATTGAAGACATGGAATCGTTTAATATTGAAACCAATGCCGTTATTGAAAAATACGATTTATTGACCATTTACCCCGCCAATATGTTTGTTACGTCGCCCGAAACACTGCAAGGAGCCATACGCGACATTCAAGACGATTTGGTAAAACAATACGATTATTTTAAGGAAATTGGCAAACATTTGGAAGCAAAGCGCTTAAAGGAACGCACGGAATTTGATTTGGAAATGATACGGGAATTGGGCTACTGTTCGGGCATTGAAAACTATTCGCGCTATTTGGACGGGCGCTTACCCGGAACACGACCGTTCTGCCTATTGGATTATTTCCCAGAGGATTATTTGATGGTAATCGACGAAAGCCACGTTACCATTTCGCAGGTGCACGCCATGTACGGTGGCGACAGAAGCCGAAAGGAAAATTTGGTAGAATATGGGTTTCGATTGCCCGCTGCCATGGACAACCGCCCTTTAAAATTTGATGAATTTGAAGCCATACAGAACCAGGTTATTTTTGTTAGTGCCACCCCAGCCGATTACGAATTGAAAAAAACCGATGGCGTATATGTAGAGCAGGTAATTCGACCTACGGGGTTGTTGGATCCTGAAATTGAAATTCGCCCCAGCTTAAACCAAATTGACGATTTAATTGAGGAAATCCAGCAACGGGTTGAAAAGGATGAACGCACATTGGTAACCACGCTTACCAAACGAATGGCCGAAGAATTAACCAAATATTTGGAACGCATCCAAATTCGCTGTCGGTACATCCACAGTGATGTTGACACTTTAGAACGCGTGGAAATTATGCAAGATTTGCGCAAAGGCTTATTTGATGTATTGGTTGGCGTGAATTTACTGCGTGAAGGTTTAGATTTACCAGAAGTATCGCTAGTTGCCATTTTAGATGCCGATAAAGAAGGTTTTTTACGTTCGGCACGTTCATTGACCCAAACCGTTGGTAGGGCAGCCAGAAACCTAAACGGTAAAGCCATTATGTATGCCGATAAAATAACCAACAGCATGCAAAAAACCATTGACGAGACCAACTACCGGCGCGAAAAACAAATTGCATACAATACCAAGCACAACATAACACCAAAAGCATTGAACAAAAGTTTGGACAACGCCTTAACAAAAAACTCCATAAGCACGTATAGCTATGAATTGGAAGCCAGAAAAGCGGCCGAACCTGAAAGTGCCTATTTAAGCAAGCCTGACATTGAGAAGAAAATCCGTGAAAAACGCAAACTTATGGAAGAAGCCGCCAAAGCATTGGACTTTATTGTAGCGGCCAAATTGCGTGATGAGATAAAAGAGTTTCAAGAAAAACTAGAAAAGCTAAACGCATAAACATTTAGCTTTTCTAAAACCAATAGGTTAACTATTAGAACACCATTAGGAATCTTAGCAATAAACCCTAATTATATTGTGTTTTAAAAATATCGATCAACACATCGGGTGGCACTATTTTATTTGGGAAGCTTTCCATTAAATATAAAACCTTCGTAATGGACTCATGGCTCAACCCCATGCGCAAACCAAAATTATACAGTTTTATAACACCTTTTGAGTTGTTATCTGCTTGATTTTCAATATTCATCAACAGCACCAAACGGTGAAACTGCACAATGCGCTCACTATGCGATTTTAAATGGATATAATTTATGGGATGCTCAATAAGATAATCAAAATCTTCACGCGAAATTTCAAGCTGTTTTGCAACACCCAACAAAAAGTTATATTCTATATGCTTTATATCTTTGTCGTACTTCGCGAAAGCTATCATTTCCGACAAAAGACTTAATTTTTCAACTCTATTAATCATGGCTCAAGGGATTAATTTATTATAACATAAAGATACGCACAACCTTAATTTGATAATCGTGCATATTTGGTAACTTATCGAAAACACGCACGCAGTTGGTCGTGAATTTTATTTATTTCATCTCAAAAAAAAATAAATCGTGCTTATAATTGGTTGGTTTTTAATGAATTTGAAAAATACAAAAACATAAAAATAATTGCATAACTAATTGATTAATAGTGTTTTAAAATACCTAAAAATATACAACCTTATCAAAATATTTACCTTTTTTTAAAGTATCTTTACAAAAAATTTGAAAAACGCTAGAAAAGCATTGTCTGGAGTACGGTATCGATAAACGGTAAGGTTAAAATAAGGACATAACATTAGGTATGACAAACAACGATATATTAAAAAAATTACGGGTTGCCCTAAAGCTTAGGGACGATGATATTGTTAAGATTTTAGAACTGGTTGATTTCAGGATTTCAAAAAGTGAACTTGGTGCCTTTTTTAGGAGCGAGGACCACCCAAAATATATGGAATGTGGCGACCAGATTTTGCGGAATTTCTTAAATGGCCTGGTTATTCATTTGCGTGGGCCCATGCCACCAAAAGGTTCCAATTCCAAAAGGGAAGAAAAAACAAATTTCAATAAAGAAGCAATTTCAAACTCCAAAACGGTAGGCAAACAAGGCGAAGCTTCCGCGAAAGCGCCACAAAAGAAGTTTATAAAAAAGAAAAGCTTACTACACTCTAAAACAAACAAAAAGAGCAACGGTTAAGGTTGCTCTTTTTGTTTATCAGATGCCTTCCCGATAGCTATCGGTATCCACAGGAATTAAGCCAATACCTGTTGTACTTTATCGGCAGCTTCCTGAAATTCGGTGGCACTTAAAACGGCCAAACCGGAATTATCGATAAGCTCTTTTGCTATATCGGCATTGGTGCCTTGTAAACGCACAATAATGGGTACGTTGATGGTTCCCATGTTTTTATAAGCATCAATAACCCCTTGCGCCACACGGTCGCAGCGTACAATACCTCCAAAAATATTGATTAAAATGGCTTTTACAGCGGGATCTTTTAATATGATTTTAAATGCGGCTTCTACGCGCGCTGCATCGGCAGTACCGCCAACATCCAAAAAGTTTGCTGGCTCGCCACCTGCTTGTTTTATTAAATCCATGGTGGCCATGGCTAAACCGGCGCCGTTTACCATACAGCCCACGTTTCCATCTAAATCTACATAATTTAAGCCTAGGGCGCCAGCTTCTACTTCAATAGCGCTTTCTTCACGTATATCGCGTAAATTAACGTAATCTTTATGTCTGTAAAGTGCATTGTCATCAATAGTTACTTTGGCATCAACGGCTAATATTTTGTTATCGCTTGTTTTTAAAACCGGGTTGATTTCAAACAACGAGGCATCCGATTTTACATAAGCTGTATAAAGATTCGTAACGAACTTCGTCATTTCTTTAAAAGCTGTTCCTGATAACCCTAAATTGAAAGCTACACGTCTTGCCTGAAATGGCAAAATACCCACAGTTGGGTCAATTTCCTCGGTAAAAATTAAGTGGGGTGTTTCCTCGGCAACGGTTTCAATATCCATGCCGCCTTCGGTTGAATACATAATCATATTACGACCTGTACCCCTATTCAGTAATACAGAAACATAAAATTCGCTGGTTTCGCTTTCACCTGGATAATACACATCTTCGGCTACCAACACTTGGTGCACTTTTTTTCCATCTGCGGAAGTTTGCGGAGTAATGAGGTTCATACCAATAATTTTTCCTGCAATATCTTCTACTTCCTTAAGGTTTTTAGCAAGTTTTACTCCGCCACCTTTTCCTCGGCCACCTGCATGAACTTGAGCCTTAATAACATACCAACTAGTACCAGTTTCGGCAGTTAATTGTTTTGCAGCTGTTACTGCTTCTTGTGCACTTTGAGCAACAATACCGCGTTGGATACGCACGCCAAAGCTGCTTAATATTTCTTTACCTTGATATTCGTGTAAATTCATAATTTGCTAAATAGTTTAAGATGGACAAATGTAAATAATCGTGGTAACTTACCCTAATATTTCATTACGAAAACGATATATTTGAAAAACGACTAATTAAAATGTTATATAATTAACATTTTGTTTAATGTGTATAATTTTTAAGTTATTTCTTTTTTATTTATTGTAAAGAAATATCTTTGGCAAAAATTTGAAAATTATGTTGGAAAATCAATTGCTGAAAATAGCACAGGATTTTGGGAGTCCGGTTTATGTTTACGATGCCGAAAAAATTGAAAGTCAGTACAAAAGGCTTACCAACGCCTTTAAGAGCGTAAAAAAACTAAAGATAAATTATGCGGTTAAGGCCCTATCGAACATCTCCATATTAAAACTTTTTAACAACCTAGGAGCCGGCATCGATACGGTTTCCATCCAAGAAGTGCAGTTGGGGTTGGCAGCGGGCTTTTTACCCAGTCAAATAATATTTACCCCCAACGGTGTGTCGCTGTCAGAAATTGAGGAAGCCGCTAAATTAGGGGTTGAAATAAACATCGACAACCTTTCCATTTTAGAGCAATTTGGCACGAAACACCCAAAAATTCCGGTATGTATCCGTATCAATCCGCACGTGATGGCCGGTGGAAATGCGAATATTTCCGTGGGACATATCGATTCGAAATTTGGCATTTCCATTCACCAAATTCCCCATATTTTACGCATTGTTGAGAATACCAAAATGACCATAAACGGTATTCACATGCACACGGGCAGCGATATTTTGGATATTGAAGTGTTTTTGTATGCCAGTGAAATTTTGTTTGAAACCGCAAAACAATTCAAAGATTTAGATTTTATCGATTTTGGTTCCGGTTTTAAAGTACCCTATAAACCAGGTGATATTGAAACCAATATCGAGGAATTGGGCAAAAAATTGTCCACCAAATTCAACGATTTTTGTAAGGAATACGGCAAGGACCTAACCTTGGCCTTTGAACCCGGAAAGTTTTTGGTAAGCGAATCGGGCTATTTTTTAACCAAGGTGAATGCCGTAAAGCAAACCACCTCAACGGTTTTTGCACAGGTCGATTCTGGATTTAACCATTTAATACGCCCCATGTTTTATGGGTCGCACCACGAAATAAGTAACATTTCAAATCCAAAAGGGCGCGAGCGTTTTTATACCGTGGTAGGCTATATTTGCGAAACCGATACCTTTGGTAACAACCGCAGGATCAACGAAATAAACGAAGGCGACGTGTTATGCTTTAAAAATGCGGGCGCGTATTGCTTCTCAATGGCGAGCAATTACAACTCCCGGTTTCGTCCTGCCGAAGTTTTATGGCACAACAACCAAGCCCATTTAATTAGAAAAAGGGAAACCTTTGACGATATTTTGAACAACCAAATAGCCATCGATTTTTCAACCAAAAAAGAAAAGGATTTGGTGAAATAAAAACATGAATTATATTATTTTTTGAAATGCTCCTCATTTGGTGAGCATTTTTTTATAAAACGAATTTTTTTATGAATTTTTAACGATAAATTTGTTAATACTCATTATTTTCTTTAATATTACATATATTTTTCCCCTAAGTCTTTTTGTCAATAGCAGTTAAAAGAAAAAAGACTCACATGTTCAATGCATTTTCAAGTGTTGGTTTTACATCACGTAGCGCACAGGTTTTGTGTGCTGGCTTTCTATGTATTCATTTTAAAATACATCAAAAATAATGGACCAACCTATTAAAATACTGATTGTAGAGGATGAAATGATTATTGCCGCCAACATGTCATTACAACTTACTGCGCTGGGATACGAAGTTACCGGCATCATGCTAAAGGGTGAAGATGCACTGGAACACATTAAACAGAACGAACCCGATATTATTTTGTTGGATATTCATTTAAAAGGCGAACTTACGGGCATTGAAACGGCACACATTATACAACAGGATGCCAACATTCCTATAATATATGTAACGGCAAATGCAGACGAAGCCCATTTTAACGAAGCAAAAACCACCAACCCTTATGCGTTTATTTCTAAACCCTTCAAAAAACTGGATTTACAACGGGCTATCGAACTGACAGTTAACAGATTTCAATTGGAAAAAGAGCTTGAAGCTTCAACCGAAAAAGATAAAACCTTTCCTTATATCTTAAGCGATTGTATTTTTGTTCGCCACCACGAAAAAATGGTAAAAGTGAACATTAAGGACATTCTTTACATTGAGGCAGAACGCAACTACTGCCGCATCCATTGCCATACCCGCGAATATTTATTGGCAACCACGCTAAAGGACATGGACGACAAACTACCCAACCACCATTTTATACGCGTACATCGTTCGTTTATCGTAAACCTGTGCCAAATAGACGAAATTGCAACCAGCCACATTGTTATTTCAAAAAAGGCCATTCCAATAAGTACCGAATCCAAAAAGCAGTTGCTTCAGTACATCCAAAAAGTTTAAACAGTATTCGAGGGTCTTTATGAAAAAAATTTTGTTTTTATTCGTTGTTTGTTGCCAAATAGGTTTCTGTCAGGAAACAGCAAAAGAAGCACTTCAAAACAAATTACTTTCAGAAAAAGACACGAACAAACAATTGGCTATTTTAAACGATTTGGTTGCAGCTTCATTCATTCAAGATATTTCAGAAGCTTTAAAATTCGCGAAACAGGGGGTGCAATTATCTGAAAAAACAGGCGATAAAAACTGGCAGCCAAAATTTTACGAAATGCAAGGCAGGATGCATGCCAACTTATTGCAACTGGATTCGGCAAGCATATATTTCAACAAAGCCATAAAAGGCTACGAAGCCATTAAAAATGAACGGGGTAAAGCAACCACCCTTTTTAAACTGGCATGGGTCGATAAAAAAAATGGCGATTTAGAACAAGCCCTTCAAAAAGACCTTTCGGGATTAAAAATTATGGAAGCCTTAAATGACAAACCGGGTATTTGTGATGCCTTAACCCGGGTTTCAGAAGATTTAACCCGACAAAACCGATTAACAGAAGCATTGGAATATGCCGAAAAAGCCATTGCCATAGCCGAAAAGTACAAGTTGACTTCAGAGAAATTCTATGTTAATTTTAATGCTGCAAATGTAGCAATGGCCATGAACCAATTTGAAAAATCACGCGATTACTACCAAAAGGCCTTAACAATATGTCAAGAACAAAAAATGGGTTTAGCCACAGAAGCCGATGTAACAAACGGCTTAGGCAATGCATTTAAACGAATAGGAAACTACCCAAAAGCCCTAGAAAATTATGAGAAATGTTTGGCTTTGGCTAAAGCGGCCAACTACCAAAATGCCATTAGCACCGTAACAGCAAATTTGGGCGAGGTCAACCTGCTTTTGGGCAACTATAACGACGCCTTAACCTACCAATTAGAAACCGTAAAATTACAAGAGGCCAATAACGATGTTTCCAATTTGGTTGAAAACTACAACCATGTAAGTACCATTTACAACAAATTGGGCGATTATAAAGCGGCTTTAAACTTTAAACAAAAAGCATATTCGCTAAAAGATAGCATTGCTTCGGTTGAAAGTGATGCAAAAATGTCGGAGCTATTAACACAATACGAAACCAAAAAGAAAGAAGAAACCATTGCAAATCAAGAAGATAGAATTTCACATCAACGAAATATACAAATACTAAGTTTTGGTTTGGTAGCATTGTTAATAGGATTATTGATTTTTGGTTTGATAAGTTACCGTAACCGAACCAGAACCAATAAACTACTGGCAACCAAAAATGCCGAAATTGAACTGTTACTGAAAGAAGTGCACCACAGGGTGAAAAATAACTTGGAAGTGGTTTCTAGTTTATTGGCATTACAATCGGCACAAATTAACGACCCAAACACGAAGGAAGCGATGCTTGAAGGCCAGAATCGCGTAAATTCCATAGGCATTGTGCACCAAAAACTATATCAGGGCACAAATTTGGGCGCAATTGAAATGAAAGATTATGTTTTAAATTTAAGCGAAAATATATTGGACAGTTTTGGTGCCGAGAACAGAGTGCGTTTAAATCTAGCCATGAAAACCCTCGATTTGGATATCGACACTGCTGTTCCTTTAGGGTTGATTATCAACGAATTACTTACAAACACCATTAAATACGCCTTTCCTGAAACCGATACGGGCACCATTACCATCAAACTTGAAAAACAAGATAATAACATGCTCCACCTGGAAGTCGCCGATAACGGTATTGGAAAATCACAAATAACCCAAGGTACCGGTTTTGGTTCGCAACTTATTGCCCTACTTACACGCCAACTTAATGGCACAATGCAGGAAGCAAACCAAAATGGCACCACCTTTATTTTCGATTTTCAGCTAAAACCATCTGTATAACCCAATGCTTTTTCGTCTTTCATATTCATTTTCAATAATTTACAAATCCGATAATTAAAACATAGGCTTCGGACATTATTATACCTCTTTCGTCCTAACCCACTTTTCATTACTGATTATTAAGCGTTACTTAGAAACAATTAATCCATAAAACGCTATTAATCATGAAAACAAAAACAACGCTTCTCACCGTTTTAAAAAACAAACGTAAACCCATTAAAATTCAGAAAAACAAGTTATTGACCATATTCATTATGGTAATGGCAACACTGTTTGTAAACGCTCAAAACCAGGCCTATTGGATTCATACCGATTATGTAAAACCTGCATTGCAAGCATCGTATGAAAAAGTCGCCAAAGATTTTGTGGAAGCCTGCAAAAAACACGACCTAAAAAATGCCGATTGGACCTCTGCAAGAATGGATGATGGGAGGTATTTAACTATCGCCCCAATAAAAAACATGGCCGATTTTGATGAAAACCCATTGGCGCCACTTATGGAAAAAATGGGAAAGGACAGCTTTTACGCACTGTTTGATCGCTTTAACGCCTGTTATGACAAACATACCGACAACGTAATTTATTTAAACGGTGCGCTTTCATACATGCCCAATGGCTTAACCGCTACAACTCCCGAACACGATTATAGAAAGTACCACTTCTTTTATGTAACGCCTTCAACTTCCAAAGTGGTTTCAGAAAAAATAAAGGCCATTAAAGACTTTTACGCAAAAAAAGGACTGAAAGAACAATTCAGGATATTTCATAGCGGTTTTGGTTCGCCAGAGGAATACTTTGTGGCCGTAATTGCCGCCAAAGATGCGCAAGATTACTTAAAAACAAGCGATGAAGCAGAAGCACAATATGGCGATGAAGGCAAAAAACTGTTTGACGAACTTTTTAGTTCTATTGCCAGGTACGAGGTGCATGCCGGCGAAATGCGTCCAGATTTGGGATACATCGCTAACAAATAAACCACCAACCAGTCAATATACCTCACCTACCACGATAGTTTTTGAGGTTTTAACCAAACACAAAAACAATGAAAAAACTAATTTTAGTAGGACTTGCAATAGTGCTGTTCACAGCTTGCAACAAGCAACAACAACGCTATACACAACAATCAGCAGAGATTGAAATCGTAAAAAAAGCAATTGAGAATTACAATAATCAAAATTATGATGTTAGCATATATGCAGATACATCAAAAACATTATTTAACTCTTCAAAAGCATTTATGTCGCCATCAGAAACCATTGCATATCACAAAGCTAACGATGTTATTTATTCTAATAGAGGTTTTACAAATGAAGACCCAGAATACGAAATGGTATTGACCGATGATGGCGAAACCTGGGTAAACTGCTGGTTAAACTGGAAAGGCACTTTGGCCGCCAACAACAAGGAATTTGACATTCCCATCCATTTAACCTATCGTTTTGTTGATGGTAAAATTGTTAGGGAAATAGGTATGTGGGACGCCTCTGCAATTGTTCTGGAGCTTCAAGCCATTGAAGCCGAAAAAGCAGCTATAGAAAATTAAAAACCAAACCCTAAACAGGCAGTTTAACACAAGCATCATGTTGTAAAACACTTATTTCATTTTGTAATTACAAGGAATTAGTCACTCTTTAATTGTTCCGCTGTCTGTTTTCTCTAAATAACTATTAACACGTTTCTGTTTCAGAAAAAAAATTAGTTTCAAATGAAAAAAGCTGGCATAATAGGTGGTTCGGGCTTCATAGGTAGCTACATCACCAAAACATTTTTAAACCATGGGTATCAGGTAAAAGTATCGGCAACCAATATTTCCCGTGAAGACAAATACGAGCATTTGATGGTGCTGGCCCATGCCGATAATTTATACATCAGCGAATTGGATGTAACCGATAAAGCAACCCTAAAAGAATTTGTGGGCGATTGCGATGTTGTTATCCACTGTGGCACACCGTTTATATTGGATGTTCAAGACCCACAAACCCAATTGTTCGACCCAACCATTAAAGGTACCATTAATTTTTTGGAAGTAGTTAACAGCACCCCGAGCATCGAAAAAGTGGTATTGGTAGCTTCGGTTGCCGCCTATAACACCAATTTCCCTTTGCCCGCAGGAGGTAAAACCAGCACCGATACCTTCAGCGAAACCGATACGCCCTTTATAAGCGAGGGAAGCCATCCGTATGCGCAGGCAAAGTTTATGGCCAACCAAACGGTTGAAAAATTTATTGAAAACAATCCAGACCTTTCCTTTGAAATCACCTCCGTTTCGCCAGTGGGCGTTATGGGAAAATCGTTATCAAAAAGGGAAGATTCCACTTCAACAGGGTTGCAATATCTATTTAAAAACAAAATGGCACCCAACCCGTTTGTGCAAATGCTATACGACACCAATGCGGAAATGGCACTTGTAGATGTGAAGGATGTTGCAGAGGCCGTTTATAAAGCCGCAACACTTTTTGGATTGCACGGAAAAAACTATTTGTTGAGTAGTGAAAGCTATGCCGTTTCGGATATTTCGTTGATGCTGAATAACCAACCACCAAAAAATCAAGGAAAGCTAATTTATGAAAACCAATTGGCAGAACGGGAGTTGGGAATGCATTTTCAGCCCATAGAATCAACTTTAAACGAATACTCGAAATAAAGAAATTGGTGGCAACATGCAGAAGCTTCCAAAAATTCAAAAGAAAAAATTTCAACAACTTAATAACCCTATTATAAACCAACAACAAAAAGTGCAGCGTCAGCACGATAAACTCCGACACTAAAATTATGAAAAGAGCAACAAAATTATGTTTCGTAATCGCTTTTTTAAGCATGACAGCCGTTTTTTCACAGAAAAAAACAAATGGCACCGTTTACATCGATCATCCTGCCATTACTACCGTTGAAGCCATGACCAAAGCGTTTGTAGCTGGAGATGCCGATAAAGTAGCCAGTTATCTAGCCGATGATTTTAAAGCTTATAATGGCGTAAAAACCAACAGAACTGATAAAGGTCAAGATAAAGAATCTTTTATAAAAAGTGTTAAAGGGTGGCAGGATGCACTCGATTATTTTTCTATAACACGCACAAATGGCGCATATCCCGATGCTATTGAATATAAAAAAGACAATGACAAAGACGTGGTTTGGGTACAAACCTGGGAAGATTTAAAAGGCATGCACAAAACAACAGGTGTAAAAATAAATATGCCAGTACACCGATTGTATGTTGTAAACAAGGACAATAAAATACAAACCGCAATTAGTTATAGCAACGAAAGTATTTTTGATGAAATAGGCTCAAGCACCAGCGTTAGAACCAATGGCACTATTTACAACCACCACGACAACATCAATACCGTTAGAAAATTAACCTATGCTTATGAAAATGGCGATCTTGACAAAACCATGAGCTATTATAGCGACGATGCTAAATTTATGGATATCAATATAGAATTTGGCAAATCGCTTACCAAAACCGAAATTAAGGAAGATTGGGCTAAATTTTTAAAAGATTATGAAATTGTAAGCATCGAAATGATTGGCTATCCCGATTATTTGGAATATGAAATGAACAATGGCCGTGAAGTACTGTCGTGGTGGAACTATCATTTAATCAGAAAATCGGATAAAAAAGCAATTTCGCTACCCATGCATTTCAGCAATAGCTTTGATGCCGATGGAAAAATAGTAGCTGAAATGGCCTATTACAGTCCAGCTTTATTAAGCGCTAAATAAGCTATTTGCATTTTAAAGCAGCCAAATTCTTGCAAAAAACCAATCGCCAAAAACGAATTCCACTTATGGGTATTTGGCTGCTTTTTAATTGCAACCCTACATTAATAACTGTAAACCAGTTTAAGAATGAAAAATTTAAGGATAACCATTACAAGTTTTGTTGTTTTAATGGCTTTTATAAGCATTACCAACTGCAAACAAAACAACAAAGAAATCATTAATGCCGAAACACCAAAAGTGGCAACGGTGGAAGAACTCGGTGAAATGAACAGGAATTTTGCAAAAGCGTTAATGGCTAAAGATGCCACAGCGGCAGCCAACCTTTACACCGAAACCGCATCGCTCCTACCTCCTAACGAAGCCATAATAACAGGTAGAGAAAACATTAAAAATTATTGGCAAGGTGCTATTGATGCCGGTTTAATAGCGGCATCCGTAAAAACCATCGATGCCAAAAACGATGGTAATTTAGGGTATGAAATTGGTACTTTCGAACTAAAATTCAAAGCTGAAGACGGTAGCATTGTAACCGATATTGGGAAATATACCGAAATACTGGAAAGAGATGCCAACGGAAAATGGATTTCAATTTATGGCATGTGGAGTGCCAATGCGCCGGTGCCTGTTCATGAATAGACTACCGTATAAACTGGAAAACCACAATTTTAAACTTACTGAAAGGCTGTTTCATTTGTAAAGTTAAAAAAACAAATGTCTGAGGTTTTTAGGTAAAACGGTCTTTTGTTTTCTAATAACTCAAAATCGCCCATCATAGCTGCACTTCTTGGATTCAGAGTAATCAGCGATAGAAACTTAGGACTACATCTCGTGCGCTATTGTTTATAACTATTTAGCTTCACCATTAAAAAATAATCAAAATGAAAACACCCATAATATTAACCATCGCTTTTTTAAGCCTCACCACAGCGTTTGCCCAAAAAAGCAACATCGAAAAAGACCTTAAAATGTATGAGCAAGTTTGGGACAACATTGTTAACAAACGGCAAATCGACCTCATTAGCGATAAAAACTTCGACCCCAATGTGGTACAAATCAACAATACCGGAAATATTGTGGGCATTGCAGATTTTAAAGCCTACTACCAAAATTTCCTAACGGGCTTTTCTGATGTTAAATTTACTGTAAAAGATGTGTTCGGTCAAGGCAACAAAATTGTAAAACATTGGAATTTTAAAGGAACGCATACCGGCAATTTTTTTGGGATTCCACCCACCGGAAAACTGGTTGACATAGAAGGCGTTACATTGGTACTGATGAAAAATGGGCGGATTTCACAAGAACAGGATTTTATGGATAACACCCAATTTATGCAGCAGTTAGGACTGGTATCCGACCCAAATAACCTAACCACAATCGATGAACTCTACAAAGCGTTTTCCAAAGGCGATATTCCTACAGTTTTAACTTATATGGACACCAAAATTGAATGGAACGAAGCCGAAGGCAACAAACTCGCAGATGGCAACTCTTACATAGGGCCCGATGCCGTAGTAAACGGGGTGTTTGCACGCCTTGGAGCGGAACACGAGTATTTTAAATTGACCAACATCGAACTTCACGAAATGAGCAACAACCAAGTGTTGGCAACCTTAAGATATGATGCAAAAAACAAAGAAAGTGGTAACGCCTACAATGCTCAAGCAGCACACTTATGGACGTTGAAAGATGGAAAAATTGTAGCGTTTCAACAATACGTGGACACCAAAAAATTGGCCGACACCGAAAAAAAATAACGCAATCTAAAGTCGGTTGTATCAATAAAACCATCAATGATTACGGGCAAGCCGAAAACCGACCAGTGTAAGCCATAAAAATTTCATGGAAAAAACCATTAGCCACACAATTTACTGTATATAACCTTGAATAATTTAGGTGTAGCTTTTGGTTTATGGTATCGGGGTTACCATATAGTAAATGTAGGTTCAAGAAAAGCAAAGGCAGATTTTAAATGTTACTGCCTCACTTTACCTGTAAATAAATTCACTTTTGAACTGAATGGATTTCCAGATGCACGACGCAGTAATACCACTTGGCCGCAATGCCAAAGCGCATCGGAAATAGGCCCGCTAATTAGGTTCCAAAAAGGGATTTCAGAGGTTTCTAATTGAAAAGGCGTTTCGTTGTTTCTTAAAACATCGGATACTGCTTTTAAATTTACCAATGTTTGTTTGCGTTTATCCTCAAAAGAAAGTTCCTGTTTAATAGTGTCCTTATCATCACTTAAAATACTGTTTCTAATAACCTTAGTCAAGCCGTAGATATGCTCAATGGTTTCTGAAGTTGCCCGTCCCGTTTCACTGGGTTTGTAATTCAAATCTTCATCACGCAACCCTTCCCTTGCCCAATAATATCGAAAGCCCAAACCATCAACCATTCTGGCAACTACCAAATTAGCCGTATATGCTTCGGAATATTCGGGAATTTCGTGATACGGTAATTTTTCATCTGTTTGAGCCATCGTTAGTATTGCGTTTAAAAAAATAAGTCCAAGGATTACGTTCTTCATTAAAAAATTCTTAACTATTCATTTTTAATTATTCATTATTTAACCCCATATTTATCAAACATATATACCAATGCGGTCATGGTAGCGGCACCTATTTCCAACTCGCGTTTGTTTATGGCATCGAAGGTATCGTTGCTGGCATGGTGGTAATCGAAATAACGCTGGGAGTCGGGCACCAAACCTGCCAAAACAGGGGTGCTGCTTTTTAAAGGACCAATATCTGTACCTGTATGACCTTTTTCAAAAAAATGAATTAAATAGGGTTTAAATAGCGATTGCCAACTTAATACCTGATTAAAATTGGCCTCGTTACATTCAAAATTAAAACCACGGGGTGTAAACCCTCCCGAATCGCTTTCAAGGGCAAAAACGTGGTTTTCATTGTTTTGTTTGGCTTCATCGGCATATTTGATACCGCCCCGAACCCCGTTTTCCTCGTTCATAAAAAGTACGACCCGAATACTGCGTTTGGGCTTGATGCCAAGGGTTTTTAGCAATCGCAATACTTCCATGGACTGAACCACGCCGGCACCATCATCATGCGAGCCATCGCCCAGATCCCACGAATCCAAATGACCGCCTACTACCATATATTCGTTGGGAAACTGACTGCCGGTGATTTCGCCAATAACATTATACGATTGCACATCGCTTAATTGTTTGCAATTTAATTTAAAATATAGCTTTATGTTACTATCAAGCCGCAACATGGTGCTCAGTACTTCGGCATCATTGGTGCTAATGGCGGCAGCGGGAATACGCTTATCGATGGGCAAATCATTGTAGGTTATATTTCCTGTATGCGGAAAATCGTCCATTCGCAGGGTTAACGACCGAACTATCACCCCAATCGCGCCATATTTTGAGGCTTCAAAAGCGCCTTGGGAACGTTGGTTGACTGCACCACTGTAAGCTTCAAACGTGTTGATTAAATCGGGTTGCATCGGCCTATTGAAAAACACAATATTACCGGCAATTTTTTCTTTACCAAGAGCTTTTAACGCTTCAAAAGAACTTACCTCAACCACTTTTGCTTTTAGGCCCAAAGATGGTGTTGGCACCGAACCGCCCAATGCACAGATGTTTATGGTATTTGTTTTCCCCGGAACGGTTTCTATATAGGCATACTCTTTAGCACCACGCACCCATTTGGGCACCATAACAGGCTGTAGCCAAACCTTGTCCAAACCCAATTTATCGAGTTCTTCCTTGGTGTAAGTTACGGCCCTTTCAGCACCCAAAGACCCCGATAACCTACTGCCTATTTGATTGGACAAATGGTTTAACCAATCGTAACTTTTGCCATTTGCCAAGGATGTTTGATATATTTTTTTAAAGATTTCCGCATCGGTTTGTGAATATGCACCCACGGAAATCGCAATAAGACAAATTATGGAAACAGTTCTTAACATAGCTTTAAATTTGACATTTTAGTACATGACAAGAATTATGAAACCAACTGCAAAGTGATCGACCAGACCAACATAAACACCCTATCAATTTTTGGCATGTAACCAGATTGAAAGTTTAAAAGTAAAGGAAATAATTTGAAGGAAATCTAAAGAAAATCACAAAAAATTATTCGCTTTCCAATTCCTTTTTATAGAGCGCGAGGTTTTCCTTAATGGCATCGTCCAATTCAGGTTCTTGAATATCGGTGTATTTTTTTAGCGTATCGTACATAATTTTCGCAACAATGTAGCGTGCCGAATCTTTATCATCGGCAGGAATGGCGTACCAAGGCGCATGAGGTTTCGAGGTTCGGTTTATGGCATCTTCATAACAGGTTTGGTAAGCGTCCCAAAGTTTACGTTCCTTTAAATCGCCCGGGGAAAATTTCCAGTTTTTTTCCTGTTTTTCCAAACGACGCAGCAAGCGGTCCTTTTGCTCCTTTTTTGAAAGATTTAAAAAGAATTTGAAGATGATGGTGCCATTTTCGGCTATATGCTTTTCAAAATTGTTTATCTGCTCAAAACGTGTGTCCCAAAACGCCTCATCAATTGCTTCAAGGGTATTTACCGTAGGGATATTTTCACCCAGAATATAACCGGGATGCACACGGGTAACCAGCACATTTTCGTAATGCGTTCTATTAAAAACACCAAATTTTCCCCGCTCGGGAAGCGCTATGTAATGGCGCCATAGGTAATCGTGACCCAGTTCCAATTCGGTGGGCACTTTAAAGCTATGCACAACCACGCCCCTAGCGTTAAATTCCTTAAAGACCTCGCGTATTAAACTGTCTTTTCCAGAAGTATCCATCCCTTGTAGGCACACCAAAACCGCGTATTTATTGTGGGCATACATGGTATCTTGAAGCTTGCCCAATTTTTCACGAACATCTTCTAGTTTTTTATCCGCTTTTTTGATAACAACTTTGGTGTTTAAATCCTTTAAATTGATTTTTGAGGTTACTTTATACGAATCTGAGGTTATATCCTTCATTAATTTAAGGTTTTGGGTATTAATAATTTTATAAATATAGCAAATATGTTACTTTTCGATTAACTACACGGCAGTTTTAATGTTTTTTGGTACATTCGCCTTACCTATTTATGCCTTAACCCCAAATAACATGAAACATTTTTACCTTTTTTTATTTTTAATTACCTCCCTTATTAGCAAAGCACAAACCCCTTGCGACAATGCCAACTACTATCTTGTTAGTGCCTATTCGCATGTAAAATCGTCTTATGATGCCAATAATATAAGCCATTTAAAATATTTTGCCAACCGCTCGGTAGAATCGCTAAAGCTTTCAAAAAAAAACCTGAGCAGTTGCGGTTGTGAAATGGCTTTGGAATTGGCAAACAAAGCCATAGACCTTTTACTGAAAGTAGATGCCGCTGAAACATACGAAGATGGTCGGTTTTTTGTAAAACAAGGCCGTGAATTGAGCAAACAAAGCGTTATAGAAATTGATAAATGTGCAGCACCTAATAAAACTGTTAACGCTTCAAACACCCAAACACTTAGTGATTTAGAAAAAGAACAATTAAAATTGCAGCAGCAACAAGAGGCTTTAAAACTTAAGGAAGCCCAACTAAAAGCTAGAATGGCTGAAGAAAAAGATAAAACGTTGGAACTGGAAAAAGAACAGCTTATGCTTTCCTATAAAAATGCCATTGCAACCAATTTAAAAACGTACAACGAAACATTAAATATGTGCAACTGTGCGAACACGCCCTTGGAATATACCGAAAACCCAGCTACGGTTACCAGTAAAACCATAGAGGATATAAAAAAATATTATTTGCTTAACCTTGAAATGTTGGCCACAAAATATACACAAGTGCTTCGTTTGTGCGGTAAATGAACTATTTAGAACTGTTGGCCGTTAAAAAACGAAGCTGTTTGATAAAACTCAATTTTCGCGAACTGCCAATTGGAAAAAGATTTCAATGGTGTCATTTACAGTAACAAGGCCTAAGAACTTTTTTGGTGGAACGATGCTGTAATCGGATAAATTTATGGCTAAATCGCCGGTAATGAGTAATTTATAGCCATTCTTAATTTTAACAGGTATTTTGTATGCCTTTGTAACGCCTGCTATTTGAATATCAATGGCGGCAAACATATCTGCATTGTTTTCAAAATTGCTGATTTCTTTCAACAACAAAATTATTTGAGGGTATTTATCAGCTTTTAAAATTGTTTTGAAATCGTTGTTTATCGACTTTCCGCCACAATCAAAACAATTACTATCCAAAACCAACGCTGTTTTGTTAAACTGTAGTTTATCATTTACCTTATGATAGGTAACAGGAATTGGGTTTTTCAGTTTTTCAACATTAAATATACAGGTGAAGTTGTTTACATTGGTAGTGCCTTTAACCAACAAAGAACTTTCTGGTGTTATGATAACCGACGTGTTTTTAATAGCAGAATCCCTGCTTGCAAATGCCAATGCCATGGCAACAATAACGAACAGTATGAGCTTTTTAACAATCATGGTATTAAAACAGATATTTTTATGTTTTATTATATAAACAAATCCCAAAGCATGCAATTTAAACAATTGTTTTTAAACAATGTAGCGATACCTTGGGACCTGCAAAAATTAAACTTTACTTTTTTATTAGAAGCTAATTACGGCCTCAAACATTAACCCTTTAAAGTTTCCACCGTAAAAATCAACAGGATTTCCACCGGCATATTGGCTATAATCGTTATAATTTTGGTTTACATATCCTAATTTCGCTAAGATATTTTTAGTCATGAACCAGCCTAAACTTGCCTCAACGCGATCAACGCTTACCGAATTGGCCGCAGCATTTGAAAGTTTTCCGCTTACAGTATTGTATTTAGCACCTATGTAAAAGTTTTCATTGTTTCCAAATCTGTACAACACATCGCCTGCAAATTGGTTTACTGTACGTTTATCATCACTACCTTTTTTATCGCCACCAGAAGCAAACTCAAAGGTACCAAACACTTCCAACCCTTGGTATTTTACAAATGGGTTGATCATGATAGAAGTTGCCCAGTTACCAAACCCTGGATTAAAACGACCGGTGTCTTTATTGGCTTCCGCATCAAAATTACTAGCTACGGCACCTGCTGCACCTGTATAAGCTTGGTGCGTCATTACACTATAAAAACGCCCTCCTGCTCTATCGGATGAGTATAGGTTACTGCTCATATTGGCTACGTGATAATAAGAACCTGTAAGCCTTAATCGTAAATCGTTGTTCATTTGTTTGTCAAATCCTAATTTAGCCAAAATAGTCGGACTAATGGTTGTGTTTTGTCCTGGTGCAGTTGCAATAACATCAGCAACATTTTGATTCAATTTAGAGTTGGTAACACCTAACATGCTAACAAAGCCGCTTCGGTTGTAATAAACCTCAATACCTGGTTCGGTAATAAAGGCGTCCATAATATTGTTACCAACAAAAGGGTTCATTAAAGCATTGCCATTGTCCGATCTTCTAAAATGCGCATCGCCATAGTTGTTTTCCATTTGACCGATTTTGAAAGTAGCATATTTCATAAAATTGGCTAAAAGGCCTTCTTTAATGAAATCTAACTTATCTATTTGCAAATAGCCCCCTTTTACCCATGTTTCGTGATGATGTCTTGATGCTAGGTAAAGATCTAAATTAACACGTACACCATCGGCCAATTGTGCGCCTACAGTCATGTTTGCAGTAGGTAAGTTAAGATTGTTTGATAAATTGTTCAATCTGTAATTAGCAATAGGAGCAGGTTGGGTTGCAGGTTGATCGTTAAATTGGTCGATTGCTTGGAATTGAAGTGCGAAGGCGGCACCTAAATCAATGCTTATGCCTTTAAATTCAACACTGTCCTTTTTTACATCGAACTGATTAATACCCGATTTGTTACTTGGTATTTGGTTTTGTATCTGTCCGAATGTTTTTTGGGCATTTGCAACGATAGCTAAGCTAAAGGCCGCTGCAAACAGTACTATAGGTTTTTTAAAAATTGATTTCATGATTTTTGGTTTTTGGTTTTTAATTGTTTGAATTATTTGTAAATGGTTGAAAATTTAATGGTTATGGCATCTCCTGTGGTTATGGTTCCTAACAGTGCTTTTGGAGGGTCTATTTTAAAATCGGTCATTTTAATATTCTTTTCACCTGTCAAACTCACTCTTCCGCCAGCAGTATCCATATTAAAATCTAGAGAAATGCGTTTTTTAACACCCACAATGGTTAGGTCGCCTAAAGTTTTCACATAAAACTTGCCATTTCCTTTGCTTGTTACCTCTTTAACTTCGGCCAATTGAAAGGTGATGTTTTTGTGCTCATTCGTTTTTAAAGATTTATAGGTATTTTTGTCCATCGCCGATTTTCCACTTTTTAAGCTTTCAGAGGTTACCACCAAAGAACAAGTTTCCAATAAGCCCTCATCAAGGTTTTTGAAGGAAATTTTTCCACCTTGGTTTTCAGCGGTAATATGCCAATCGTGCAAACTAGATGTCCCTAATACCTTTAAGGTAGATTCTTGGCTTGACAGATTGAAAGTTTGTGCTTGACTAAAATTAAATGTTAAGGCAATGAAAGTTATTAATGCTATAACGCTGCTATTTGTTTTTTTTAGATTGCTCATGATACTAAGTTTTAATTATGGCACAAAGTTCTATTATAGTGAAATGCCCACTTATAATTTTGCTCATACTGGCCCTTTTAAAATAATTTTTAAAATATGACCTGCGTCATAAAAACGATTACACAAAATCATTAATCGCGCACGCATCTCTAATAAAGGTCTTGATTGCAAAAACGAATCTTTAAACAAAAGCAAACAGGTTGTAATGCTTTAATTGGTTTTTTGAAGATGAAATGGCATTTCCTGCCTCTTGCATGTTATTTACCAAGGGGTGAATAGCGCCATACCTAAAAAATACAGTTCCTTTAGTAAAACAAATATAAAGTCTATAAATTTCCATCTTTTATGGAAAAAACTATAATTTTTGCATTTTAGGGAGCAAATTCCAAAATTTAACACCCTATTTTTATCAAAATCACATCAAATAAATTTGTATTGCATAAAAAATTACATATATTTGTGCAATCGATTACAAAGAATTCAGCTTAACTCTATCGCTTTAACGATGAAACCTAAGCAAATTAACAACTAAACTCTTTTTTTATGACAAACAAATCCTTTTTTGGTTATTATTTTTTCTTGCAAATTGTAAGAAAAAAAATAACAAACAATAACAAAGCCTATTTAGGCCTGTTAATTGGTGTATTTTTACTTTGTTCTGTTGGCTCATTCGCCCAAAGTAAATTAAACATTAGTGGTGTAGTATCCGATGGGGAAATTGGCGGGTCCTTGCCTGGAGCAACCATTCTTGTTAAAGGAACAACTAATGGCGCTACAACTGATTTTGACGGTAAATTCAATTTGAATGGAGTAAGTGGAAATGCCACTTTAGTATTCTCATATATTGGCTATAAAACACTGGAAGTGCCAGTGAACAACCGAACAGTTATAAATGTAACATTGAATGAGGATGTTAACCAACTGGATGAAATTGTAATTGTTGATTATGGCTATGGCAAGGTTAAAAAAGCAGATATGACAGGTGCCACTGCAAGCATAAGTAGCAAGGAATTGGCTACCATACCTGTTTCAAGTGTCGCCGAGGCGCTTTCTGGAAGATTGCCCGGTGTAAATATACAAACTGCCGATGGCGAACCAGGGGCTTCCATCAGAATTAGGGTGCGAGGTGGCACATCGCTTTCACAAAGCAATAACCCGCTTATTGTAGTTGATGGTTTTATTGTGGGAAGTCTTGATGATATACCTGTAAACGATATCGCTACCCTTGATGTTCTTAAAGATGCAGCGGCAACGGCAATTTATGGTGCTAAAGCTTCAAATGGTGTAATTGTAGTAACTACCAAAAACCCAGTAGCGGGAAAAACCTCTATTTCTTACGATAACTATTTCCAATACAACGAATTACCACAAGATAGAAAATACGATGTTTTAAATCCTTATGAATTTGTTTTGGCAAATTATGAATATGCAGCCATTCAAGGCACTGCCGCTTTAAACAAATTTGAACGGTTTTATGGCAAGTATGATGACTTGGAACTTTACAAACAAAAAAGGCCTACCGATTGGCAAGACGAGCTTTTTGGAGGCTCAAGGCTTTCTCAATACCATAACCTAAGAATAGGCGGAGGTACCGAGCAAACCAAAATGAATTTAAGTTTATCGAATAATAAAGACGAAGGTTTGCTTCAGGGTTCTGGTTACGAAAGAACGGCCATAAACTTCAAACTAAATCAAAAAATATCTGAAAAACTCACTTTAGATATTGCCACAAGAATAACAAACACCATTAAAGACGGTGCAGGAACTTCTAGTGGTCAAGTAAAAATTCAAGATGCCGTACAAACAAGACCTGTTAATGGTATTGCAGATGAACTGGATATTGATTTGAATCAAATTAGTTCTGATGACGATTTCCAACAGTTTCTTTTAAGCCTTGTTAACCCAAAAGAATTGGTAAAACAGGATTGGAGAAAAAGAACAAGCAACGATTATGTTTTGAACGCAGCCTTAGGCTGGACCATAACAGATGATATTACCTTAAAATCCTCATTATCACAATCAAAAGGATTTGATGAGGAATTACGCTTTTATGGCCCATTAACGAGTGAGTCCTTTAACAATGGTGGTAGCCTACCATTAGGCCAGATGACAAAGAGCGACGATTCTGGTTACAGATGGGTAAACACCCTTAACCTTAAAAAAGATTGGGGCGAATCAAAACTAGATGTTTTAATTGGGCAAGAAATTTCATCGAGTGGCGGAAAATCAAATTTTGTTAGAGCAGAAAATTTCAGGTTATCCATTACGCCTGAAGAGTTGTTTGCAAACATCCAATTTGGTGATGCCGATAGAATTTCAAGTTCTGAAAGCATTAAAGTTAACAGAAAATCTTTATTTGGCAGGTTCGATTTTAATTTGCAGGATAAATACATTTTCACACTTACCGCAAGAGCCGATGAATCGAGCAGATTTAGAGGTGCAAACACCTTAGGTATATTTCCCGCATTGGCGTTTGGATGGAAAATGCACGAAGAAAGCTTCATGAAAAATATCAATTTCATAAACGAATTTAAGCTAAGGATTACTTACGGTGAAACTGGAAACGACAACATAGGTTCTGGTTTAACACAATTCCTTTTTGATGCTACTACAAACAGGGGCCCTGGTTTTGGAAACATAGATAATATCTACTACCAACCTAGCAGCAGTCAATTATACAACCCAGATTTAAAATGGGAAACCACAGTAACAAGTAATTACGGTGTTGACTTTACCATGTTCAAAAAACGCCTAAACGGTAGTTTTGATTATTACGAAAACGAAACCCGCGATTTACTTTATACCAAAGCGATACCAAACAATACCGGTTTTAAAGAGCAATGGGCAAATGTGGGCAGTACTGCAAACAAAGGTATTGAACTTGGCTTAACCAGTTATTTAATAGATACTAAAGACTTTAACTTATCAGCAAACTTCAATATTGGGAAAAACTCGTTAACCATTACAAAACTAGATGGCACTTTAGAACGTTTTGACCGCTCGAACTGGGCCAGTACCGATTTAAGAAACATTAATGACTTCCAACTTAAAGTTGGTGAAAAAATTGGTAATTTTTATGGTTTCGTAGCTGATGGCTATTATTTACCGTCCGATTTTGAAAGCTATAATGCAGTAACTGACAAATACACCTTAAAAGCAGATGTTCCCAATGCTTCGGCTACTGTTGGAAATACAAACATCCGACCAGGTTTTATGAAATTGAAAGACCTAACCGGCGATGGTATTATAAATGACGATGACCGTAAAGTTATTGGCAATGCCTTACCAGATTTTCAAGGTGGTATTGGTATAAATATGCGCTATAAAGGATTTGATTTATCGGCATTTGCAAATTTCCAAGTTGGTAACGAGGTTTACAACACTGGAAAAATCCAGTTCAACCAATACAGAAGGGTTAGTAATGGTAACTTGTTAACCACCATGAAATTGGACAACAGGTTTACCTACCTTGATATTGATGGCTCCTACACCGGAACTCCCGGAGGTATCGTAACCGATCTTGCACAATTAGAGCAGTTGAACACCGGTAAAACCATGTGGTCGCATGCCAGTTTTGGCGTTGCCGGCGCGGTAGTAAGCGATTGGGCTATTGAAGATGGCTCATTTATTCGACTAAATAACGTAACTTTAGGTTATAATTTACCAGATAAATTAATCTCGAAAGTGGGATTGAGCAAATTTAGAGTATTTGCTACTGGTAGAAACCTAGCTATATGGACTAAATATTCAGGGTACGATCCTGAGGTAAACTCTAGCAGCAATGCCTTTACACCTGGTGTAGATAACTCGTCTTTCCCTAGGAGCCGTTCATTCACAGTTGGTCTTAACGCAACATTTTAATATGAAAAAACCATTAATTGATATGAAAATAAAATATATACTAGCTATTATCCCATTTATGCTAATAGCTTCATGCCAAAAGGACTTTTTAGATCCAGAGTCGCTATCATCATTTGACCTTAAATATATTTATTCAAATGTTGACGATGCCAGAAATGGTGTAAATGCCGTGTATTCCTATTTTAACCAAGATGCTTTCAGGTCTAGGTTATCAAACAACATGACCGGAAATACCGATATTGAAAGACAATCGGGTTGGACCAGCACCAGCGATAGATACCAAATATGGGATTTGAACGCCACAACATCCAACAGGGATTTAGATATTGTGTGGACCTATGCCTACACCGCCATTAGAGATGCCAATATTGCCATTGAGGGCATCACAAACAGCGGTAACCTAAATGCAAGCGATGCTTCCGTAAAAAACACCTTTAACCAGTTGTTAGGCGAAGCATACACCCTAAGGGCCTATTGGTACAGCATGCTTATTTATTATTTTGGAGATGTCCCTTATGTAACCGATGCACCCGTTGCAGGAGCTAACTTTTTCATCCCAAAAAGCAATAGAAATGAAATCCTTACCAAAGAAATAGACGCTTTAAAGGCTGTTGAAGAAAATATGCAATGGGCCGATGCTTTACCTTATGGCATAGAGCAGGTTAACCGTGAATATACTCTAGGAATGATTGCCCGCTTAGCTTTACAACGCGGGGGCTATTATTTAAAACCAGATTTAACAATGACGCGGGACAGTGATTATTTAGATTATTATGCCATAGCCAAACAATACTCTAAAAAATTAATTGATTTAAAGGACAGACCCTTACCTACCGATTTTAGGCAAATATTCATGAACCAGTGTAAATTTATCACACCCGTAAATGAAGAGATTCTTTTTGAAGTGCCCTTTGCTAAAGGTGGCGGCGATGTAGGTTGGAATATAGGAATGAGAGTTGAAGGCGGCTCTACTGCAAAACACGATTATGGTTCTGGAAACAATTATATGGCAATACCCCCTACTTATTATCTTTCTTTCGACACTAAAGATATTCGCAGGGATGTAACTTGCGGCCTGTATAAAATAACTACAAATTTCGTAAAAGAGCATGTCGGGCTCGATATTTCCCAAGGCAAGTGGAGCCGACATTTTTTACCCACACCTCCGGGAAGGGAGTCTGCCAAAGGTACTGGTATCAATTGGCCCATGATGCGCTACGCAGATGTACTATTAATGTATGCTGAAGCTGAAAACGAAATAAACGGCCCTACTGCCGAAGCGCAAAATATGCTAAAACGGGTACGCCAAAGAGCCTTTAATGCTGCCGATTGGGGCAGTAAAGTAGATGCCTATGTAGCACAAGCATCTGCATCAAAAAGCAGTTTCTTTAATGCAATTGTTAACGAACGTGCTTGGGAATTTGGCGGCGAAATGATACGCAAATACGAACTGATCCGTTGGGGCATCTACTCACAAAAAATGCAGGAAACCATTGATGGCCTAAAAAAACTGGCCGATGACGCCTTCAACAACACGCAAACAGGACCCGAGTACATGTACTGGAAAGTGAATGAGAGCGGCGACTTTGTTATTTTAAATCCAGATTCCTATGTTGCTGCAGCACCAGATGAAACATGGACGCAGACCTCGTTCCTTAAAGCCCTACATGACGATGCCCTAACATATAAAGAATGGATTACCCGCGATTATGCAAATTATGTAAACGGTCCAGCACCGGGCGTTGTACGCTATATTTTCCCAATACCAACGGTTGCCATTGAAAATAGTCAAGGAACCCTTAAAAATGAGGGTTACGGATTCTAAAATACAAACATTAAAATATACTATATGAAAAATAATAATAACATATTTAACATTAAAACAGTATTGTTTTTATGTTTGAGCGCTATCATGTTTAACGCTTGTACAAAAGATGACGAACAAACCTATGAGAAAACGCGTTTGTTCCGCCCTGTTCTTAACGTCGATCTATATTCGGAAGGAAACACCATTATAGTAAATATGGGTAGCTTAAAAAACGCTATCGGCTACACCGTTGAGGTAAGTAGAGATACATTTGCAACCATTGAATATACGGTTGAATCGGATGTGAGCTATATTGAACTTAATGAAAACAACTTAGGTGAAGAACTGTTTTGGAACACCCTGTATCAAGTTAGGGCAACCGCTCATGCAGCAGACCCACAATATGACAGTAAACCTTCCGACTTAGGAAGTGTAAGAACGCAACGTTTCCCTACAATACTAAATATTCCCGCTGTATATGATGTAACCGATGTTGCAGCAAGAGTAACATGGACGCCACTAGGTGCGCCCGTTACTGCAATGAAGGTTTTTGCCGCTACCGATTTAAAGCTGAAAACACCGTTATTCCCAGAAACTCCTGTAACATCTCAAGAAAATTCAAATGGTGAATCATTTATTTATGGCTTAAGTCCAGAAAGCAAATATCAAATTGCCATTTATAGCGATGGCGTACTTCGTGGATGGGTTAACTACAACACAAAAGTGGCCGACATTAGTCCTACAGCGCCCGGAGTTATCGATATTAGAGCCGATGAATCGCCTTCAGCAGTTGAAAACGCTGTTTTAACAGCCCCAGATGGTGCCATTATTTTGGTGAAGAGAGGCGTAACTTATGATTTACCTTCAACAGCACTTAATAACAAATCGATTACCATTAGAGGTGCCTATGGTTTTGGCGAGCAAAAAGCAAAATTATATACTACCGGAAACTGGAACATTGCTTCAGGTTCAAACATAGACCATATTCGGTTTATCGATTTAGAGTTAAGAGGTCAAAAATATGATGCTAATTATGTATTTAACCCATCAAGCGGCAACACAAACGTAAACGAAATTCTTTTTGATAATTGTAAAATTGGCACTTTCCGTGGTATTATGAGGTTAAGGGGAAATAATGCCACAATAAACAATTTTGAAATTAGAAACTCGGTTGTAGATAGCATTGGAGGTTACGGATTACTTACTTTAGATACCGCAATTCCAACACCACCGGCAACTTCTGCGACCGTAAAGAACATCAAACTTGTTAATAGTACTTTTAATAAAGCCCTATATCTCTTTAACTCCTATAACCCGTCGGAAACCATACTTTTTGAAAGCTGTACGTTTGCAAACATCAATGTTATTTTCCGTTATAGAGGTGCAGAGGTTACGGGTGGCATTACCATTAAAAACTCCATATTTGGGCGTAAATGGGATACCACAGGTACAGCAACAACCTTTGATGTTACCGGAATAGACAGTGGTTTGGCCAATACAAACTTTGATGTAGCGAACAATTACACCACTTCCGATCTTACTTGGGTTTTAAACAAAGGTATTAGTGCCTTACCGTTAGGTAATTACTCTAAAAAGCAAGAAGAATTATGGGTGAGTACCGCTACTAATAACTTTAATTTTAAAGATACTGGTTTTGCAGGAAGATATGATAGTGGCGACCCAAGATGGCGATTAAAACTATAAACCTTTATATGGTTTAACTTATTCAATACATAACAAATGGCGAAACAGGGTAGTTTAATTTAAAAGATTATTCTGCCCTGTTTTTGTTAGCCTCAAATTTAAAAATATCCACATTTCAATCAACTATTATTATGAAACCTCTAGCCCAAACCATTTTCATATTGCTATTGCTACTTTATTCATGTAGCAGTTCATCTCCAAATGATAATTCTGATAAAGACGATTCAGAAGAAGTAAAAGACACGAAGCCCATTGCCGTAGTTGAGAATGCTTTTGCTTTTCCCGGTGCCGAAGGTTTTGGCAAAAACACAACTGGTGGCCGCGGGGGTAAGGTCATTTTTGTTACCAATTTGGATGACAGTGGCCCTGGTAGTTTAAGAACCGCCATCAATACCGCCGGTGCTCGTTATATTTTATTTAAAGTTTCTGGCACCATTCAATTAAAATCTGAACTGAAAATTAATTTTGGCGATGTTACCATTGCAGGACAAACGGCTCCGGGTGATGGTATTTGTTTAAGGGATTATCCGGTTACCATAAATGCAGATAATGTTATTATTAGATTTTTAAGGTTCCGAATGGGCGATGCTGCCAAACAAGAAGGCGATGCATTAGGAAGCCGGTTTCATAAAAACATCATCATCGACCATTGTTCCATGAGTTGGTCAACCGATGAAACCGTATCAATTTACAACAACGAAAACACAACGCTTCAATGGTGCTTCATAACAGAAAGCTTACGAAATTCGGTTCATGGAAAAGGAGCTCATGGCTACGGGGGTATTTGGGGAGGTAAAAACGCATCTTTTCACCACAATTTATTGGCCCACCACGATAGCAGAAATCCGCGCTTAGGCGAATATGCTGGATCTGCTTTTGCGCTTACAGACTTGGTTGATCTAAGAAATAACGTTATCTATAATTGGGGCGGTAACAGTTTATATGGCGGTGAGGCCATGAACGTCAATATTGTTAACTGCTATTACAAACCTGGGCCAGCTACTTCAAAAACCGACCGTATTGCTTCTTTAGACAAGAATAAAATCGCTGGGACTGAAGTATATGATATATGGGGAAAATTTTATATTAACGGCAACTATGTTGAAGGTAGCACACAAGCTACAACCAATAACTGGACCTATGGGGTCTATAACCAATTCCATAGCAGCTATGGTACGGTATCCGAGACTGATAAAGCAGCCATGCAACTGCCATCGCCACTTAACATAAACAATAACGTAAACACACATACCGCAATAATCGCTTATGATAAAGTACTGATTTATGGCGGAGCTTCACTTGTAAGAGATGCCATAGATACACGGATTGTCAATGAAGTCAAAAACAAAAATTTCACCCATACGGGTTCCAACGGAAGCACCAACGGCATTATCGATACACAAAGCGATGTGGGTGGTTGGCCTGAACTAAAATCGGTTACCCCACCAACAGACACTTCTGGTGATGGGATGCCCGATGCTTGGAAGCTAGAAAAAAAATTAAAAGTAACAGATAAAAATCCAAATGGCCACGATTTAAGTACCGGTTACGAGAATATTGAAGTTTACATCAATAGTTTGGTTAATACTATTACCGAGAATCAAAAATAAACTATGGTAAAAAAAATCACATTTTTAAAAGCCTTTTTATTATTTCTGTCCCTCACCGCCCACACGCAACAATTGGCATTTCCCGAAGCCGAAGGTTTTGGCAGATATGCAAGTGGTGGCCGAGGAGGAACGGTTTATACGGTAACCAATTTGAACGATGATGGCGAAGGCAGTTTAAGAAAAGGCATTGTAAAAAATGGCGCCCGTACCATTGTATTTGCCGTTTCTGGAACCATCGAACTTCAAAAAAACCTCGATGTAAATAAAGGCGATTTAACCATTTTAGGCCAAACGGCACCTGGCGGGGGCATAACCATAAAAGGCTACCCTTTTACCATAAAAGCCGATAATGTTATTGTGCGCTATCTACGGTTTAGAATGGGCGATGTTCATAAGGTTGAAGGTGATGCGTTGGGTTGCCGGAACACCAATAACGTGATTATAGACCACTGCTCCATAAGTTGGGCCACCGATGAAAACGCTTCGTTTTACAACAACAAGAATTTCACCTTGCAATGGTGCATCATCGCCGAAGCCCTGAACAATTCGGTGCACAGTAAAGGTGCCCATGGTTATGGGGGCATTTGGGGCGGCGTTAATGCATCGTTCCATCATAATTTAATAGCCAGCAACAATAGCCGAAATCCCAGGTTTAGCGGTTCTTCAACCACCGAAAATTCAGAAAACGAGTTTGTGGATTTTAGAAACAACGTGGTTTATAACTGGGGCGAAAACAGTATCTATGGTGGAGAAAAAGGCAGCTATAATATGGTAAACAACTATTTTAAGGCAGGCCCTGCAACAACCTCATCGAAGTTAAACCGTATTGTAAGCCCTTCAGAACCTTATGGGAAATTTTATGTGAATGGAAATTATGTACATGGTTTTGAAAAGATTACCAATAACAACTGGGATGGAGGCGTTCAATGTGAAAACCCAGAAATTACAAAATTGAACGATGAAATAAGCATAACAGAAACCGTAAAAACCGAAAGTGCCATTGAAGCATACGAAACCGTTTTAAAACAAGCGGGCGCAAGTATATTTAGGGATGCGGTCGATGCCAGAATTGTACACAACACACGGGAAGGGAGCGCCAATTATAAAAATGGCATAATAGACTCCCAAGAAAACGTAGGTGGATGGCCTAGTTTGAAATCGGAAAAAGTTAAGGACGATGCTGACGAAGATGGCATGCCCGATGATTGGGAACTTCAAAATAAATTAAACCCTAAACTACATGATGCCAACCAAAATTCCTTAGACCAAAATTTCACCAACATTGAAGTATATTCCAACGCACTTACAAATGTGAACCATAAAAAAATGATTCATGGTGAAGATTTCAACTTTATTGTCGATTGCAAAGGTTCTGGCGATTTCCTTACGGTTCAAGAAGCCATTGATGCCATTCCCGATTTCAGAAAAAATGAAACTAAAATCTATATAAAAAAAGGTGTTTACAAAGAAAAATTGGTGCTTCCTGCATCCAAAACCAATGTTACCTTTATTGGCGAAAGCACCAAAGAAACCATTTTAACCTATGACGATTTTGCCCAAAAACACAACCGTTTTGGAGAAGAAATGGGTACAACGGGCTCCACATCCTTCTTTGTTTTTGGTGATGGTTTTAAGGCAAAGAATATCACGTTCGAAAATAGTGCAGGTCCCATTGGGCAAGCCGTAGCGGTTAGGATTGACGGTGATAAGGTTATTTTTCAAAATTGTAGGTTTTTGGGAAATCAAGACACGCTCTACCTTCACGGTGAAAAAAGCAGGCAATATTTTTTAGATTGCTACATTGAAGGTACGGTCGATTTTATTTTTGGATGGTCCACCGCCTTTTTTGAAAACTGTGAGATATATTGTAAAAACGCAGGTTACATTACTGCGGCTTCAACAAATAAAGATGCCGCTTACGGTTTTGTTTTTAAAAACTGCAAACTCACAGGAAACGCAGAAAAAAACACCTTTTACCTTGGCAGGCCCTGGCGCGATTATGCAAAAACAGTATGGATAGATTGCTACATGGACCAACATATAAAACCGGAAGGGTGGCACAATTGGAACAAGCCCCATGCACAACAAACCACATTTTACGCAGAATATAACTCATCGGGGCCAGGAGCTTCAAAAAACAGAGTGGAATGGGCTAAAAAATTATCAAAAAAAGACACCGAAAACTTTAGTCTTGAAAATGTTTTAAAAGGTTCTGATAATTGGGTGCCAACTTTCTAAACTTTTCTATTCGTTATTTGTGTTAAATTCTATTAAATTACCCACAATTCACCCAATAAATTATGCCATCAATTTCTACTTCACTATTTTTATACAATCGATTACATTTAATTATAAAATCATGAATATCCCTAAAATTTCATCTTGGTATGCCTTGGTATGCGTATGGCTTGTTTCAATAATATTGAGTTCTTGTAAAATCAATGAAAAAGATAAAACAAAAACCGATGTGTTTAATGAAGCCGATAAAATCATCAATAGCATCAAGGTTTTGGAATTTCCTGATAATACCTTCAATATCTTAGATTTTGGCGCCATAGCAGACGGTGAAACAAACAATAGCGAAGCCATTAAAAAGGCCATTGCAACTTGTAGTGAAGCGGGTGGCGGAAAAGTGCTAATTCCTTCTGGCCGCTTCTTAACAGGCCCCATTCATTTAAAAAGCAACATTAATCTTCATTTAGAGGAAGGTGCTGAAGTATTGTTCTCAAAAAACAGTAAAGATTATTTACCTGTTGTCCATACCTCGTATGAAGGACAAGAATTAATGAACTACTCGCCGCTTATTTATGCCTACAAGCAAAACAACATCGCTGTAACTGGCAAAGGCACCTTTAACGGTCAAGCCAGTAATACCAATTGGTGGCCATGGTGCGGTGCCGAACGATACGGACATTTAAAAGAGATGCCCCAACAAAAAGATGCGCATAACTTACCACGATTATGGGAAATGGCAGAAAACAACACGCCCGTTTCTGAACGTATTTTTGGTGAAGGGCACCAATTGCGCCCCTTATTTATCCAACCTTTTGAATGTGAAAATGTATTGATAGAAGGCGTTACGTTTAACAACGCACCGTTTTGGGTCATTCACCCCATTAAATGTAATTATGTGAGAGTTGAAGGCGTTACCGTGAGTAGCCATGGCCCCAATAACGATGGTTGCGACCCCGAATATTCTAAAAACGTGCATATAAATAATTGTACTTTTGATACCGGTGATGATTGTATTGCCATAAAATCGGGCAGAAATAACGATGGAAGGCGCGTTAACATCCCCAGTGAAAATATTGTTGTTGAAAATTGCAACATGAAAGATGGCCATGGTGGCGTGGTTATGGGCAGTGAAATTTCGGCGGGCGTAAGGAATGTGTTTGTTAGAAATTGCAAAATGAACAGTCCAGAATTGGATCGCGCCATTCGCATAAAAACCAATACCTTACGCGGCGGTTTTGTAGAAAACGTGTATGTAAGAAATATTGAAGTAGGCCAAGTTAAAGAAGCCGTTTTAAGAATTAACATGTATTACGCCATCTATGGCCCACAGGAAGGCAACTTTATGCCCGTAGTAAAAAACATTCATTTGGAAAATATTAAGGTTGAAAACGGCGGTAAGTACGGAGTGCTCATAAAAGGAAGGCCAGAAAGTTTTGTAAAAAATGTAACGCTTACAAACGTTCATATTAAAAACGCTGAAACGGATTTATCGGTAGAAAATTCAGAACCAATCATTTTCAACAACACAACCATTAACGGTAAAAAATATTAAAATTATAAAGTTTTCAATATGAAAAAAATAGCAATTCTATCACTGGTCTTTTTAGGCTTGTTTTCATGCAAATCAAATCAAGCTAGCGGAAAATTGGATACCAATTTAAAAACGTATGCCGAACTTTCCATTGCGCAAGGTGGCACATGGGTGGATGGCCCCAGAGGGCATAAAGAATATAATGCTGGGACTTCTTTTAAAAACATAAGCGCGCTTCAGGTTCCAAAGGAACATACCGACCATTCTTGGTACATTCGCTATGAAGGCCCCGGTTGGGAAAACAACCAAATTGGCTATCGCATTTATTTAGATTGGAGAAATGCCATCGACATTTACGGCAAAAAAGTAGATTCGTTGATATTGCCTTACGTTGGGCAAGATGGTTTTGATTCGTACCACGAACCGGCCGCTTGGGGACAGGACATTCTAAAAGCAGGAAAATCAATGGGTATTGGTGGTTACGGAAGGCTTGTAAATGATACGGTTGCGCATTTCCAAAGTGTAAAAAATACCTTTGTTAAAATTGAAAACACCAAAACCAATGCTTCGGTTAATATTTCTTATGAAGGTTGGAAAACAGGAAACGAAACCATCAATTTAACCTCTAAACTCACCATCTTTCAACACGATCGTTTTACGAAAGCAGTATTGACGCCTTCCAAAGAAATTAAAGGAATTTGTACTGGTATTGTTAAGTTCAAGGAAATACCGTTAATTAAAAAAGAAGGTAAAAAATGGGCATATATCGCTACTCATGGTACGCAAACATTAGCAAGCCCTCCAGATAATCTGGGAATGGCCCTTTTTTATAATTTAGATGAAGTAGCCGAACAAAAAACAGGCATTGACGACCTTTTGGTGGTTTTTAAACCAACAACAAAATCCCTAACCTATTACTTTTTAGGCGCTTGGGAACAGGAACCGAACGGTATAAAAACGAAGGAAGCTTTTTTACAAGATTTGAACAAAAAATTAGATATACTGGAACAAACCGATACTTTAAATAAATAAGAATGAAAAGAACAACCACACTTATGGCGCTTTTTGCCATTGCTATCGTACTTTTTGCTACTGCCTGTAAAAATTCAAAAATTAATAATTTAGAAAACACTACCGCACAAAAAATTGTGCCTGAAAACCTAAAATGGTCGGAACGCATGATGCTTTCTGAAATTGAACGTTTTCCTGAAGCCTCTAAACTCGATTTTGTTGACAAACCCCGTTGGAGCTACACCAATGGGTTGGTATTATCGGCCGCTATAAGGGTTTTTGAAGCAACCAACAACCAAAAAATATACGACTATATCTATGCTTATGCCAACGAATTAATAGATAGTAGCGGCAGCATAAAAACCTACAAATTTGATAACCATAACCTCGACATGATAAAATCGGGCGATGTATTACTGTACTTATATCCAAAAACCAAAGAAGAACGCTTTTTAAAGGCCATGGAAACCTTGGATAACCAAATGGAAACACAACCCAAAACATCCGATGGCGGCTACTGGCATAAAAAAATATATCCATGGCAAATGTGGTTGGATGGCCTGTACATGGCAGAACCTTTTCACACGCGTTATGCAAAGGAATATATTAAAGATGAAGCCACAAAACAAAAAATATTCAACGATGTTGTGTTGCAATTCGACCTAATCCAAAAACACAGTCGCGACGAAAAATCCGGACTTCTGTACCACGGATGGGACGAAAGCAAAGAACAACAATGGGCCAATAAAAAAACCGGCAATTCGCAGCATTTCTGGTCGCGGGGCATGGGTTGGTACGGTATGGCCATGGTAGATGTATTGGATTTTTTACCAGAAAACCACCCAGGTCGCGAACGTATCATAACCTACCTAAACCAATATGCCGAGGCCATTACCAAAGTACAGGACGCTTCTGGTTTATGGTGGCAAGTGCTAGACCAAGGCAACAGAGAGGGTAACTATTTAGAAGCCACTGGCAGTGCTATGTTTGTTTATACCTTTGCCAAAGGGGTTCGTAAAGGCTATTTGCCAAAAAAATATTTAGATAGTGCTAAAAAAGGATATGATGGTATAATAAAAAACCTAATCACTGTTGACGAAAACGGCATTGTAAACCTCAACAAATGTTGTGCCGTGGCAGGTTTGGGCGGAAATCCTTATCGTGATGGATCCTATGAATATTACATCAACGAAACCATTCGCTCCAACGACCCCAAAGGCACCGGCCCGTTCATTATGGCAAGTCTGGAGTTAAATAAATAAAACAATATCAATTTGGGCGTTACCTTTATCCTGAACTTGTTTCAGTAACTGGGTCGGGCTATACGTTGCAAGTCCTTGCTACCCTGAAAAAACTGGGTAGCTGTGGGCTTTCCACTACTATCCCTAACGCAAAAAAAAACAAAAAATATGAGAACATTTTCAGCTACGGTTTTATTGTTTTACGCGTCTATTTTATGCGCACAAAAACCATATCTTTCAGAGGTTTGGGTTGCCGATAACGGAGATGGCACCTACAAAAACCCCATTATTTACGCCGATTATTCAGATCCCGATGTGGTGCGCGTAGGCGACGATTATTTTATGACGGCCTCTAGCTTTAACGCAGCTCCCGGCTTACCAATCCTCCATTCAAAAGATATGGTAAACTGGAAGTTGATAAACCATGCTTTACCGCTTCAAATACCCATTGAAACCTTTAATGTGCCGCAACATGGCAATGGTGTTTGGGCACCCAGTATCCGCTATCACAATAATGAAATCTATATTTATTGGGGCGACCCCGATTTTGGCGTTTACATGGTGAAAACAAAAGACCCTTTCGGAACATGGGAAGACCCCATACTAGTTATGGAAGGCAAAGGACTCATTGATGCTTGTCCGCTTTTTGATGATAATGGCGATGTGTATTTGGTTCATGCCTACGCAGGAAGTCGCGCAGGCGTAAAAAGTTTATTGTCCGTTAATAAAATGAATACTGAAGGTACCAAGGTTTTAGACCCAGGAATTCATGTATATGATGGCCATAACATAGACGACACAATTGAAGGCTCAAAATTTTACAAACGCAATGGCTATTACTATATTTTTGCGCCTGCTGGTGGCGTTGCAACAGGTTGGCAAGTGGTTTTAAGGTCTAAAAATGTTTATGGCCCTTATGAAAGAAAAGTGGTTTTAGAACAAGGTAGCACAAAAATTAACGGCCCACACCAAGGGGCTTGGGTAGAAACACCAAGTGGCGAATCGTGGTTTTACCATTTTCAGGATGTAGAAGCCTATGGTCGTATAGTGCACCTACAACCTATGTATTGGAAAAACGACTGGCCGGTTATGGGGCAAGATTTCGATAAAAACGGTATTGGCGAACCTGTAAACGCACACAAAAAACCAAACGTTGGCAAAACATTCCCCATAGAAACACCTGCAGAAACCGATAATTTCGATGGTTTTAATATAGGGCTTCAATGGCAATGGAACGCTAACAACAATGTGGTATGGCACGCCAAATTGCCCGGAAATGATTATTTACGATTGTTCTCCATCAAATCGGTTGCAGATACCGAAAACCTTTGGATGGTTCCAAACCTATTGCTTCAAAAATTTCCGGCACCCCATTTTTCGGCAACTACCAAAATAACATTAGTTCCAGAAGAAGCCAAAAGTGGCAAAACGGCAGGTTTAATTATTATGGGCATGGACTATGCCACGTTATGCATATCGCATGATGAAAATGGCTTTTCCATCAAACAAACCGAAGCTATTAAAGCTATTGATGGTGCTGAAGAAAAAGTAAATGAAGAAACCCGCTTAAAAAATAATAGTGCTTATTTTAAGGTTGAAGTATCGGCACCAGATGCCATTTGCCAATTTAGTTTTTCTGAAAACGGTAAAAATTTCAAAAAAATAGGCAAACCCTTTAAAGCGCAACCCGGAAAATGGATTGGAGCCAAGGTAGGCCTCTTCAGCGTAAGCACCCAAGAAGCCAAACGTGGCGGTTATGCCGATGTTGAATATTTTAAAATTTCAAAGTAAAATTGATATTCAAAACAAATAATCTCAACAATAATCCAATGAAAAAAGGCCGTTTTCTCTTATTTTTTTTATTTGCTTTTGCAATTATCAACGCTCAAAACGTATTTCTTTTTAAAAATTCAGAGTTATCTCCAGAAGTGCGGGTTAACGATTTGATTTCACGTTTAACAATACAAGAAAAAATAGAGCAACTCATGTCTGATGCTCCAGCAATCGATCGTTTGGATATTCCCAAATATAATTGGTGGAATGAAGCATTACATGGTGTAGCAAGATCTGGTTATGCTACCGTTTTTCCCCAATCTATTACTATTGCAGCTTCTTGGAACACCGATTTGTTATACCAAGTCGCATCCGTAATTTCAGATGAAGCAAGGGCCAAACATCATGAGTATCTAAAACGGGGCCAACATGATATCTATCAAGGGCTTACATTATGGTCGCCCAACATTAATATTGCCCGGGATCCTCGATGGGGTCGCGGACACGAAACCTATGGTGAAGATCCCTTTTTAACCAGCCAATTAGGCCTGCAATTTGTAAAGGGCTTACAAGGAAACGACCCTACTTACTTAAAAACCGTGGCCACAGCAAAACATTTTGCGGTACATTCTGGACCAGAATATTTACGCCACGAGTTTAACGCATCAATAAGCAAGCAAGACCTTTGGGAAACCTACTTGCCCGCATTTCGTACGTTGGTTAAAGAAGGGAAAGTACATTCGGTAATGACTGCCTACAATCGTGTTAATGGCAAAGCGGCCAGTGCAAGCAATGAATTATATGATATTTTAAGGAACAAATGGGGGTTTGACGGTTACGTTGTTTCCGATTGCGGAGCCATAGCGGATATCTGGAAAACCCACAAATTAACCAGCAACGCGCCGTCTGCTTCGGCCCTAGCCTTAAAAACAGGGTGCGACCTTAATTGCGGAAGTTCATATCAGTTTTTAAATGAAGCAATTAAAGAAGGTTTAATAACTGAAAATGATTTGAATATAGCAATAAAACGACTCTTTCTGGCCCGCATAAAATTAGGAATGTTTGATAATCCAGAGAAAGTACCTTATGCAAAAATACCTTTTTCGGTTAATGATAATTCATCCCATTCCCACTTGGCCAGAAAAGCTGCCCAAGAAAGCATGGTGTTGTTAAAAAATGAAAATAACCTTTTACCACTTTCAAAAGATATCAAAACAATAGCGGTTATTGGCCCAAACGCTGATAATATACAATCATTATGGGGCAATTATAGCGGTATTCCTAGTAATCCAGTTACTATTTTACAAGGAATAAAAAACAAATTAAGTCCAAAAGTTGAGGTATTGTATTCAGAAGGTTGTTTAATAGCTGAAGGGATTCCTACCATGGAAACTATTCCTTCCATATATCTGCGAAGTATGAACAATCTTCAAGGTTTAACTGGCCAATACTATAATAATACAAATTGGGAAGGAACACCGCTATTTGAAAGAATTGACGATGATATTAATTTTCAATGGGACATGAACACCCCCGATCCTCGTTTAACCATGGGCAATTATTCAATAAAATGGACGGGGTATTTAATTCCACCTAAAACGGGTACCTATGCCTTTAGCGACTGGGGAAAACCATTTATGGAATTTGCAATTGAAGAAACAAAAGGAGGGGGAAAACACACGCATCATGCCTCCATAAACCCAAAAGAAATTGAATTAGAAGCTGGTAAGCCCTATAAAATTGAAATAAAGTACAACAACAACTATGGTGATGCAACCGCCAAAATGTTGTGGAGCACCCCTAAAGAAAACCAAGAAGAACATGCTCTTGAACTAGCCAAAAAAGCAGATATTGTAATTTTGGCATTAGGCTTAAATGAGCGTCTTGAAGGTGAAGAAATGCGTATTAAAGTTGAAGGGTTTGAAAGAGGGGATCGTACAAAATTAGATTTGCCAAAAACACAGGAAAACCTCATGAAAGCCATAGCGGCCACAGGCAAACCCGTGGTGTTGGTGTTGGTTAATGGCGGCGCTTTGGCTATTAATTGGGCAGCAGGTCACTTGCCTGCAATAGTATCTGCTGGGTATCCCGGACAACAGGGTGGAAATGCCGTTGCCGACGTTTTGTTTGGTGATTATAATCCTGCCGGAAGATTACCAATAACATATTACAAATCCATCGATCAGTTACCTCCTTTTGAAGACTATAACATGAAAGGCAGAACCTATCGCTATTTTAATCAAGAGCCCTTATTCCCATTTGGTTTCGGTTTAAGTTACACCAAATTTAGTTATACTAATTTCAAAATCCCTTCCAAAATAGCGATTAACAAACCCATTACAGTTTCTGTAACCGTTTCTAACATAGGCGATTGGGATGGCGATGAAGTAATTGAACTTTATCTTAAAGATGAAAAAGCTTCAACTCCAAGACCTAATCATCAATTAATTGGTTTTAAAAGAGTTCATTTTAAAAAAGGAGAACAAAAGGAAATCCAGTTTACCATTCAACCCAGACAACTTTCCCTCATTAACAATAAAAATGAGTTGGCAATAGAACCTGGTTGGTTTACCATGTATGTTGGAGGGGAACAACCTAATGTAACAAATAAAGACCATAAAAATTCAACCAAATTTATTTCCAAACGTATCAAGGTTATAGGCAATACAAAACTTATAGCGTTTTAACAATGAACGGGCGTTTATGGGTTATATCAAAATCAAATCACTTAAAATTTCAACATAAAATGGAAAAATATTCAACAATTCAAGTCACATTAGCGCTACTCGTATTTTCGTTTTTCAATATTTTAAGTGCGCAAAAAGTGGCATTATATACAGAGGAAAGCATTTACGAAAGCATCGAATTTGCAATGCCTAAAGTTAAAACAACCAGTTTCCCAGATTACCAAGTGAGTATTGTCGATTTTGGAGCAGTAAAGGGTGGTTTGGTAAAAAATACCGATGCCTTTTCAAAAGCCATAACTGCTGTAAATGCAAAAGGTGGCGGCCAAATTACCGTACCTCGTGGAATCTGGCTAACGGGACCAATAACCTTCAAAAGCCATATAAACCTTCATTTGGAAGCGGGCGCCTTACTGATTTTTAGTGATGATTTTAATGATTATCCGCTTATAAAAACCAGCTTTGAAGGGTTGAATACCGTACGATGCCTCTCGCCCATCAACGCCAACAACGTAGAAAACATTGCCATAACGGGCACCGGCATTATTGATGGCAGTGGTGATGCGTGGCGACCTGTAAAGAAAAGCAAAATGACCGACGGCCAATGGAAAACCCTTGTTCAATCGGGCGGTGTGCTTTCAAAAGACGGCAAAATATGGTTTCCTTCCGAAGGTTCAAAAAAAGGCTATGAGAGCAGTACCAATTTTAACGTACCCGATTTAATAACCGAAGACGAACTACAATCGGTCAAGGATTTTTTACGCCCCGTTATGGTTAGCATCGTAAACAGCAAACGCATCCTTTTAGACGGCCCTACCTTTCAAAATTCGCCCGCATGGAACATCCACCCTTTAATGAGTGAAGACATCATTATTAGAAACATTCATGTTAGAAACCCTTGGTATTCGCAAAACGGCGATGGATTGGATTTGGAATCGTGCAAAAATGCTTTAATATATAACAATACCTTCGATGTGGGCGATGATGCCATTTGCTTCAAATCTGGCAAAGATAAAGATGGTAGGGTTCGCGGCATGCCTACCGAAAACGTTATTGTAAAAAACAACACCGTGTATCATGCCCATGGCGGTTTTGTAATTGGTAGCGAAATGTCGGGCGGTGTTAAAAACGTGCATATTTCAAATTGCACCTTTATAGGCACCGATGTTGGGTTAAGGTTTAAAAGCACGAGAGGGCGTGGTGGCATTGTGGAAAATATTTATATTTCCAATATCGATATGGTACACATTCCAACAGAAGCCATACGTTTCAATATGTTTTACGAAGGAAATGCGCCAGTTTTAGAAGAAGACCAAAATGCAAATGATGAAAAACGTGATGAAAAAATGGTTGAAGTTACAGAAGAAACGCCTTCGTTTAAAAACATATTTATGAAAAATATTAACGTGGCAGATTCTGAAACGGCAGCATTCTTTATGGGTTTGCCCGAAATGAATTTACACAATGTATCGTTGGAAAATTCGGTTTTCGAAACCAAAAAAGGCATAACGGCCATTGATGCCGATGGGTTGACACTATTGAACGTAACCATAAAAGCTTCAAATGATTTTGCATTGACCATTTATAACAGTAAAAACATTAAAATAAGCAACTTTAAATTTAACGAAAGCCAATCTGCCATCAAGGTTTTAGGCTCCAAAAGCAGCAACATCCAATTTGATAAAAAGGACGTTGCAAATGAAAAGGAACAAATCCAAACCGGAAAAGAGGTCTCAAATAAAACCATAAATTTAAAATAACATGAAACTATTAAAAAAATCAATGCCGTTATTTGGCCTACTCGTTTGTATCGTAATAATGGCTTTCAGTAATCAGCAAAAAACAACCACAGTTTATTTAATTGGCGATTCTACCATGGCCGATTATGCAAATAATTATGAAGAGGGAAAAGATTATATGAAAACCAGACACCCAGTTACAGGTTGGGGGCAAGTTTTCCAGCAATTTTTGGTTTCCGATAGTTTGTTCAAAGTGAAAAACCTTATAAAAACCAATGTCGCTTTGGTAGATGATAGGGCAAGAGGCGGCCGCAGCACCCGCACGTTTTTTCAGGAAGGACGTTGGCGTTCGGTTTATGAAAACCTTAAAAAGAACGACATCGTTATCATGCAATTTGGCCATAACGATGCCGCAAAAGAAAAAACAGAACGGTATGTAGATGTGGAAGGCTACAAAGAATTTTTAAGGCTCTTTGTGAGCCAAACCCGGGAAAAAGGCGCTATTCCCATTATTTTAACGCCCGTTGCCAGAAATTTTCCATGGAAAGAAGGCGTTTTAAACGATGTACATGGCGAATATGACCAGGCTCCCAAAGATGTAGCAAAAGAATTAAAGGTATTATTAATAGACTTAAACAAAAAATCGAGAGACTTTTTTACCAAAAAAGGCGAACCATTTGTTACCGAAAATTATTTTATGAATCTCCCAGAAAATGTATATGAAGCCTACCCAAATGGGCAAAAAGACAATACCCATTTTCAACCAAAAGGAGCTATTGAAGTGGCAAAACTGGTATTTGAAGGATTGCAAGAACTAAATAACGAAATTAAAAATTAAGATGAAAATGAAGTTTTTTCTAAGTTTTTACGCCCTATTGTTCTTTTCTGGAAATCTCCTCTTTTCACAAGAAAAACCAACATTTCCGCCCTATACCATAGAACTAACTTACCAAAAACTAAAAAAAGAGTATCCGTTTATCTCACCTATTCAACCTTTAATTTCAGATAAAATTAAAGGTATCGAAAACATTATCTACAAAAAAACAACAACATCAAAACTAAAATTGGATGTGTATTATCCAAAAAGTGAAGTTAAATCAACCCATCCTGCCGTTTTATTGATCCATGGAGGTGGTTGGTTAGTGGGTAGCAAGGAAAACCAACGTGTTATGGCACAACATTTAGCGTTAAATGGGTATGTAGGTATTTCAGTGGCTTACCGATTAGGACTTGAAGCACCTTATCCTGCGGGGATTATCGATTTAAAGGATGCTGTTAGATGGGTGCGCAAACATGCCAAAAAATACCACATAAATCCTGATAAAATAGCCGTTTTGGGAGCCTCAGCGGGTGCGCAATTAGCTACCTTGCTTGGTGTTACGCCCAATTCACCATTATACGAACCCAATACGAAAATATCTGATGCAGTACAAGCTATCGTTAATATTGATGGCATCGTATCCTTCATTCATCCGGAAGCTTCTTCAGAAGGCAAAATGTCAAGTATATGGCTAAATGGTTCAAAAGAAACAAACTGGAACAACTGGAAAGAAGCCTCGCCTTTGGAATATGTGGATGAGCACAACCCTCCTACGCTATTTATAAATAGTGCACAACCCCGTTTTCATGCGGGACGCGATGACATGGTGACTATTTTAAATAAGCACCATATTTATAATGAAGTGCATACCATACCCAATAGCCCACATTCCTTTTGGCTGGTGCATCCTTGGTTTGAAACCACGTTAAACGATACCGTAAATTTTTTAGATAAAGTACTTAAAACCAACAACTAACTATTCCGATTTTAAAGAAACTTTTCCTGTTTTTAATCCATCCCCTGAAACGGCTAGATTAATCGTACCTGCATTATTTGATGATTGCACTAAAACCACCAGTTTTCCGCTAAACAATTTCATGGTTGGTTTATGAAAAAGTTCCAACGAGGTTGCATCACCGTTGCAAGCAGCCCTAAAACTCCCATTTCCGGTAACTTTAAATTTTAATTGGTTGGTAGCCGTTGGGCACGGGATTCCGTTTTTATCAACCACAGAAACCGTTACAAAACTTAAATCATCACCATTGGCCTGTACTACTTCCCTATCTGGTGCTAACACAATTTTATACGGCTTGCCCGCTGTTTTCAGTTCTTTTTCGGCAACGGGTTGTCCGTTTTTGTTAAACGCCACAACTTTTACGGTACCAGGCTCGTATTTTACGTCCATCCACATCAATCGATAGCGGTTTTGTGGTGTGGTATTATTTTTCTTTTGAACGCCCATGCTTTTTCCATTTACAAAAAGTTCTGCACTTTCATAGTTGGTGTAAACAAAAATGGGTGTTGTTTTGCCTTCACGCCCTTCCCAGTTCCAATGGGGCAGGATGTGTAAGGTTTCATAGGTAGTGTTCCATCGGCTTCGGTACAAATAAAATCGGTCTTTGGGAAGTCCTGCCAAATCGGAAATACCAAAATACGAACTTCGCGAGGGCCAACGCTCGTCATACGGGGTTGGTTCGCCTAAATAATCGAAACCCGTCCAAACAAATTCGCCCATTACCCAAGGCTTGTCATCTTGCAACACAAAATCCTCATCGGGAACATTGGACCAACTGCAAGCTTCCAAATCGTAGGATGAACATTGCAAATCGTCATACTGTTTCATTTTTTCCTGCACCACAGGAAATTTATAAACACCACGCGAACTTACGGTCGAAGCGGTTTCAGACCCTAAAATAAATCCTTGCGGAAATTTATTGAAAGCTTCTTCATACAAATGCACGCGGTAATTTAACCCGGGCACATCCAACAAGGCACCAAAACCAGATTCCATAGTGGCCTTTACTTGATCCATACCAACGGTTACAGGGCGTGTTGGGTCTTCCCTATGAAAAATATCCTGCAACCATTTGGCGCGCTTTACGCCTGCTTCCCCCCATTGGTCGGGTACTTCGTTACCAGAGCTCCACATGACAATTGAAGGATGGTTTCTGGTGGCATGAACCAAATTCACTAGGTCTTTTTCGGCATATTCATCAAAAAAACGATGATAGCCATTTTCAACTTTTGGTTTGGCCCATTCATCAAAACTTTCAGCTAAAAACAAAAATCCCATTTCGTCACACAGCTCCAATTGTTCTAAAGAAGGCATGTTATGCGAGCTCCTAATGGCATTACAGCCCATATCCTTTAAAATGGTTAATTGTCTGCGCAAGGCGGCCTTGTTTACGGCGGCTCCCAAAGGGCCTAAATCGTGATGTAGGCAAACGCCCTTAAACTTGGTGATGGTACCATTTAAACTAAAACCTGTATTGGGCTCGTATTTTATATCCCGAATGCCAAAGCGTGTTGTAACCTCATCCTTTAACTGATTGCCCACGAATAACTGAGTAACGGCTTTGTATAGGTAAGGCGTTTCAGGACTCCAGGGTTTAGGATGTGCAACTTTTATGTTTTGGTCGAATTGATTGCCAAATTGTATGGTGGTTTCGTTTGAATTTACTTGCACACCTCTAGCATCAAAAATAGTGGTTATCAAGCGACCGTTTTCAGCAGAAACGCTGGTTTTAATGTTAACTTTGGCTTCTTCCTGGTTAATAAATGGTGTGGTTATGAAGGTACCCCATTGGTTGATACTTTCCTGATTTTTAACAATAACGCTTACTTTTCGATACAAACCAGCTCCAGGATACCAACGCGACGCAAAGGGTTTGTTGGTAAGTTGCACTGCCAAAATGTTGTCGCCCTTTTTAATAAATTCGGTAACATCAAAATAAAAATAGCTATAACCATAAGCCCACTCGCCTACTTTATTGCCATTCAAATACACTTGAGGTTCGCTCATGGCCCCTTCAAAAAGCAATATAATTTTTTTATCTCTTGAGAATTGAGGCACCGAGAACGTATTTCGATACCAAGCAGTGCCTATATGGGGCAACGCCCCGGTACGTCCTGTTTTTTCTGATGCTACTTTTTCACCATTTTGTACAATGGCAACACTTTGTTTGTCGATATCCTTATCAAAAGGGCCGTATATGGCCCAATCATGGGGTACCGAAACGGTTTCCCAGGCAGAATCGTTAAAATCCATCTCAAAAGCATGTTCCGGATTTCCTTTTTGGAATTTCCAATGGTTATCCAATTCCATAACCGTTCGGGTTTGTGAAAATGTTGTTTGGAAAAACACCAAAAACACGCAGAATATTTTATTCAATAACTTCATTTTAAACATATTAATAGCAAAAAAAAAAAAAAAAAAAAAAAAATTAGTTTTTTGAGGCATTATAAAATTGCATGCCTAAGGTAGGCTTGTAATTATGGTCGAACAAAGTGGCATTGTCCCAGTGCGAACCCTGTGCCCACAAGGTACTGCATTGGGTTGAAACCCAAGCGGGCTCCCAATAAATCAAGCCTTCGCCACCAGCTTCCTTAATCTTTGTTTTTAATGCATTCAAATAATCCAATTGGCCCTGTTGCGTTGCCGGATAGCCAGAAATTAAGGCTTTTTCATCTAAAATATTATTGGCTGCATCGGCATTTTCAAGGGTAAATGGGTACGCCGTTTCAACAATCATCAAGCGCTTTTTATACGTGGTAATGAGGGTTTTTAAAGGGGTTGCCACATTATTAAGCTTGTACTCCGACCAAATGGGATAGTATGATAAACCAATCCAATCGTAATCTGTAACACCTGCTGCCGTTGCCTGTTCAAACCACCACAACCCGTTTTCTGGTTGGGCTATGTGAAGCATCACCGCTACTTTATTTGAAAAATTTCTAACCGCACTAATACCTTTGTTAATTAAATAGGCGTTCCGCGTCCAATTTATAGGCCAAACCAAGGTTTTGGACTGTAAGATCATAGGGTTTATTTCATTACCAATTTGAACAATATCAGGCGTTAAACCTTCTTTTTTTAATTCTGAAAGGGTATTAAAAGTGTAGTTGTACAGTAATTCACCTAATGCTTCCGTGTTGTTTATTTGGTTTTCCCATGCCGCCGGAATTAATTGGTTTGATGGATCTGCCCACGTATCGGAATAGTGAAAATCCAGAAGCACTTTCATTTTTTGCTGTTTTGCCTTGGAAATGGTTTCTTTCACATCTGAAAGGTTTGAATAATTGGTCCACGTAGGATTGTTCCATAACCGAACGCGCACCAAATTGGCACCCGCATCGGCAACTATTTTATACGGATTTTCAGAAATGCCCTGACTGTTTTTATATACTGCGCCACAATCTTCCATTTCATTTACATACGAAAGGTCTGCACCATAATAGAATGTAATTTCTTTTTCTATTTCCTTTTCGGGCTCGTCTGGAGCCTCTGGGGCATTTTGGCAAGACGAGAGATTAATTAGGGCGACAAAAAAGAGGATATTGCTATAAAATTTCATAGGATAGGATGTTAATTTTTAACTATTTGCTACTTTGTTGTGCCGCAAAATTCATGCAAACAAACTAATCGAGCGTACTTTTTTTATTTCCTCTCTAAAAGTACAATATCAAAAGCTGAATTCAAGGTGATTTTGCCGTTTTTTACTTTCACAGAAGTTTTAGAATAGGCATCGTGCAATAGGTCGCCATCGTTAAATACTTTTGAAACTTCAAGCGTTTTCTCGCCTTTCGGAAGGTTTAAACCAACAAGCACCAAATCGGTTTCAGTTCCTGTTGATAAACTTCTTGAAAACACATACGGGTTTTGGGTTAGCATTTTATGGATGCCCGCACCCACGGCAGGATGGTTGGCCCGAAACCGCCCCAGCTTTTGCCAATGTGCTAAAATGGCTTTGGTTTTTGGATTGTTTTTAATGGCTTCCCAGTTCATATTGGAGCGCAGGGTTGCATCGCCTACGGTACCTTCAACAATTAATGACCGTGCCGACTCATCGCCATAATACATTTGCGAGGTTCCGGGGGCGAGCAATAGTTTGGTGGCCGTTTCATAAGGCTTCTTTCGGGCAGCGTCAAAAGGAGCGCCATCATCATGCGATGAGAGGTAATTGAGTGTTCCAAAACCTTTTAAATCGGTTGCCAGATAATTTGAATAATTCCTGAACACGGTTTCTTCATCTTGCTGGGCCATATTCCATTTGAATTGAAAATTGATAAGACTGTTGAACGCCTTGTCAAAATAATTCACTTTTATATCGCCAAAATCGAAATACTGTCCTGTGCTAATGCCATAATTATAGACCTCGCCCACCAAATAAAAACCGTTGGCATCTAAAACCTTTTCTGGATGGTTTTTTTTATATTCCGCGAAAGCGACATCACATTCCTTTCTAAATTCCTGCCACACATAGGCCTCGGTATGTTTAACCGTATCTACCCGATAGCCATCAATACCAAACTCGGTTATATAATCGGTTAACCATTTTATAATGTAAAACCGTGGTGCACGTGGGTAGCCTGTTCTGGCAAAAAAGGCATCCAATTCGGTAATTTCCTGTTCATAGCGACCTTCTGCTTTCCATTTTTCGATTAATTGTGGCGGTAATTCCACGTTTTCGTTGCTTTCAGTTTTAATATCCGGAAGGTTTTTTATTAAGGTACATGCGGTGGTATTTGCAAACGAGGTATAGTCGCATGGCGGTCCTGTGCGCACCCAACGTTCTGGCCAAACGGGGTCTTTATCGGTTACGGGGCCAGTGTGGTTTACCACTGCATCTAAAAGAATGCGAATGCCCTTTTTATGGGCTGCTTCAACCAATTGGTGTAAATCGTCCTTAGTGCCAAAATTGGGGTCGATAGCGGTCCAGTCTTTAGTCCAATAGCCATGAAAACCGTAGCTTATACCGGTGCCTTCATCTATGCTTCCATGAATTTGCTCTACAATGGGCGTCATCCAAATGGCGTTGATGCCTAGTTTGGTAAAATAGCCTGCCTCAATTTTTTGGGTGATGCCTTTTAGGTCGCCACCTTCAAACCCACGGAGTTTTCCTGTTTCGGCAGTTCTACCAAAATTAACATCGTTGGTAGGGTCGCCATTATGAAAGCGGTCGGTCAATAAAAAATAAAGATTGGCACCTTCCCAAACGAATGGCTTTTTTTTATTGCTGTTGGCAGTTGAAACCCGCGAAACATTACAATTGAACAGAAATAATACGAGCCCTAAAAGGATTAAAACATTTCTCATTTATTGAATTTTTAAGATGAACGATTCCAAGGGTTTGATTGTTATGGCCAATTCACCCGAAGCATTTGCAACGTTGAGATTTGATGAAAATTGATGGTACAAAACATCATTTGCTATATAATTTCCATCGGTTAAACTCCATGTTTTAATTAGGTCTTGGGGAATTTTCAAGTTGAATTCCATGGTATTTAAAGCATCAAAATTGGAAACGATAATCAGTTTTTCATCATCGCTCCAGCGTACAAACGACAGGACTTTATCGGAATAATTTTCGGTGTTTTGCCTGTTATATAAATGAATGTCCTGATAGTTCTGGGCTAAGGCAGTACTGTTAATGGTGAAATTTAATAAGCGTTTATAAAAATCGCGAAGTGATTTTTCAGATTCAGAAGATTGTCCGCCATCAAACTGTTTATTATTAACCCACCGTTGCAGATGTGGCACGCCAATATAATCGAAAATGGAGGTTCTGGAGGGTTTTCCAAAGCCCGCATCTTCAGCTCCCGGTTCGCCCACTTCCTGACCAAAATAAATCATGGTTGGCGAGCTGCTTATGGTTGCCGAAACCACCATGGCCGGTTTGCCTTTTTCGGCGTTTCCTGCAAATTCCGGACTAGCGATGCGTTGCTCATCATGATTTTCCAAAAAATGCAACATGTGATGCTCGATATCTTTTAAATTATCTTGAATTGGTGGGATATAATCGGTTTTTCCATGACCTTGCATGATGTGCTTTATGGTATCGTACAATTGTACTTTATCGTACAGATAGTCCATTTTTCCTTTTTTAATATAATCTCTATATAAACTCGGGTTGTAAACTTCTGCCATTAAAAAAGCTTCTGGTTTTTTCATTTTGATACTGGAATTCATATAACTCCAAAACTCAACGGGCACCATTTCAGCCATGTCGTAACGAAAACCATCCACCCCAAAATCAATCCAATACAGGGCAATATCCCTAAACTTTTCCCATGAATTAGGAACTGTTTTGTCTTTCCAAAACTCAAAATGCACCTTATATCCTTCATTTTCAAAACCATCGGGCAACTCGTTAAAATCCTTTTTTCCATCGGGTGAAATCCCGTAATTAATCTTTACGGTTTCGTACCAATCGTTTAGATCGGGTCTGGAAGCCCGCGAGCCATTTCCTGTCCATTTTGCCGGATTTTCATCAAAAAGACCGTCGCTTAACAAATGAGCGTCTCCGCCTAAGGGTTTGTGAACGCTCAACCCTTCTGGCACTTGAAATGCCTCACCGGGGTTATAATAAAAATTATTGTTAACATCGTAAACAACCGTGGTGTTATCTGTTTCGCCAAAATCCTGAATATATTTTGGCTTGCTTAAGCTCTTATAATTTCTGGCTACATGATTGGGCACAATATCTATAATTACTTGAAGACCAGCTTTATGGGTTCTTTCTATAAGGGCCTTAAATTCCTGCAACCTGTTTGCGGGGTTAACGGCCAAATCGGGGTTAACATTGTAATAATCCTTAACGGCGTAGGGTGAACCTGCACGCCCTTTTACCACATCGGGGTCGTCGTTTTGAATTCCAAATTTGGTATAATCTGTAATCACATCGTGATGCGGCACGCCGGTGTACCAAATGTGGGTTACGCCCAAATCCTTAATTTCCCTTAATGCTTTATCGGTAAAATCGTTGAACTTGCCAACACCATTTTCCTCGAGGGTTCCCCAAGGTTTATTGGTTGTGTTGGTGTTACCAAAAAGCCTTGTAAACACTTGATAAACAACTTGTTTTTTAGGTGTTTCTATAACCGTTACTTCCAATGGCGCACTATTTTTTTTATTATTACAACTACTAAGCAACAATATGATAATGCACGAAAAAAGTGTTGTTTGATTTTGCATCCATCTATTCTTTAAATTAATTTTCAGTTTATTTTTGTGGTTAGTAGGGTGATTCCTTTTGAATTTAAAGTAAAGGCATCATCCCAAACAATTCCTTGCTCGGTAATGATATTTTTCAAGGGTTTTCCTTTCAGTCCTATTTCATCAAACCGTTTTAAATCGATGTTAATAGGTTGCTCATTTTTGTTGATGATAACCACAACCGTTTCATCACTCATGGTTCTAAACAATACATAAACCCCTTGCTGCGGAGCAAAATGAATGGTTTTGCCACGGTGAACGGCGTTGCTGCTTTTGCGGTAATTCAATAATTTTTTAACGAAGGTTTGCATGTCTTTTTGGGCGTTGGTTAAACCTTCCCCCGAAAAAGCATTCACAGGATCGCCATCCCAACCACCCGGAAAATCGGTGCGTATCAACCCATGGTCGCCCGGTTTTGCCGTATCGTTCATTAAAATTTCGGTACCATAATATAGTTGCGGAATTCTGGGCAAGGTTAAAATATAACCAAGAGCCATTTTTGTTTTAGTAACATCTTCATGCAATTGCGTAAAGATGCGGCTCATATCGTGGTTATCGGGGAAAACCATCAAATCGTTTGGCGATGCATAATAAAAATCGTTGGCCAAACCTTCATACATCTTAACCAAACCTTGGTCCCAATTTTCTTCTTCATTTAAAGCAGTAACGATGTTGTGCTGCATGGGAAAATCCATGGGCGATTTCAAATTTGATTCATAGCCGTCTCTGTTGTTTGCCCCTTTTTGCCAATAGCCAACAAGCAACGGATTGGTGCTCCACTCTTCACCAACAATACTGAAATTTGGATATTCGTCCATTATACTTCCTGCCCAATGGCTCATAAAATCCTTATCGGAATAAGGGTATGTATCTTGACGGATGCCGCCCAGAGCCGCCGTTTCAATCCACCAAATACTGTTTTGGATGATGTATGTTGCCATATATGGATTGCGCTGGTTTAAATCGGGCATGGCCGAAACGAACCAACCATTGCTCATTTCATCGTGGTCTTTTTTTGAAGCATAAATATCTTGGTTGCTCGTGCGCCTGTGGTTGGAGGTTATGGTTGTTTTTCCACTCCATGTTGCCTTATGGTCTTCATAATTTTTTTGATAGTTTACCCAATCGTTAAAGGGCAAATCCTTCATCCACCAATGTTCCAAACCGCAATGGTTTGCCACCTGGTCCATAATAAGTTTTATGTTTTTTCTATGTGCTTTTTGCGATAATTCCAAATAATCGTTCAATGTTCCAAAACGCGGATCGATTTCATAAAAATTGGTCATGGCATAACCATGGTACGACCCACCGGGCATATCGTTGGTTAATAACGGACAGGGCCAAAGGGCCGTAAAACCCATATTTTCAATATAATCCAAATGGTTGGTGATGCCTTTGATATCGCCTCCGTGCCGTGCATAATCATTGGTTCTATCGATTGTTTTTTCAAGAAGATTAGGATTTGTGTCGTTGGTTGGATCGCCATTTGAAAACCTATCGGGCGTTATTAAATAAATAACATCCGAACTGTTAAAGCCCACATAATCGCTTGCTGGCTTATTTCTGGATTTAAGTTCGTACGTTTGGGTTATTTCCTCACCATTATCAAACTTAAATACCAAATCAAATTTTCCAGCTTTTGCAGATTTTTCTATTTCCAAATCAATAAACAAATAATTGGGACTATCTGCTTTATGGACTTTTTTGATGGAAACCCCGGCGTAAGAGAGATAAGGCGTTGCTGAAGAAATATTTGGATGGTTTACCAAAAGTTGCAACTGGGCATTTTTAAAACCGACCCACCAATTTGGTGGCTCAATGCGCGCTATTTGGGCATTTAAAGTCATAGAAATTAAGATAAATAAACAGCCAATCAAATATAGTGATTTAGTGTTTTTTGATGTTTTTAATTGAAACTCCATAAAGCTTATTTTTTTAATTATTACATAACCGATTGGAAGAAAACATCCAAAAATCGTTTTCTATTTGATTTCTATGATACTGATTGCATACCCTCCCCCCGGAGCAGAACGTTGGGTGAGTTTTGATTTGTTGGTTACCTTCATTTGGGTAATGGTATAGGCCTGCGGCTTGGTTTTATAATGGGCATCTTTGGCATCGGCATATAGGGTAGCCATGTATTTTTTCCCTTTTTCCAAGAAATGGAAACTTATGTTCGAGGTTCGCGCCTCATTTCCGTTTACATTGCCAACAAACCAATTGTTTTTGCCTTTCTCTTTCCGTGCCACGGTTATATAATGCCCCGGTTCTGCTTCTAAATACCTGCTTTCATCCCAATCAATAGCCACATCCTTTATAAACTGGAAGGCATCCATAAATTGTTCGTAATGTTCTGGTAAATCGGCCGCCATTTGCAATGGGCTGTACATGGTAACATAGAGTGCCAATTGGTTTGCTAAAGTGCTGTTTACATGCGATTTGTTGTTAGGGCTGAACTTACTAATATCCATTTCAAAAATCCCGGGCGTATAATCCATAGGGCCGCCAATTAAACGGGTGAATGGCAAAATGGTAACATGGTTGGGTTTGGAACCTCCAAATGCTTGGAATTCGGTGCCCCTTGCCGACTCGTTTCCTATTAAATTTGGGTAGGTTCTACAAATGCCCGTAGGCCGCACCGCTTCATGGGCGTTGACCATAATTTTGTAATCGGCCGCTTTTTCAATGGCATATTGGTAATGATTATTGACCCATTGGTTGTAATGATGCTCGCCATTTGGCAAAATATTGCCCACATACCCACTTTTCACGGCGTCATAACCATATTTTTTCATGAACTGATAGGCCGTGTCGATATGGCGTTCATAATTGCGAACGGAACCAGAGGTTTCATGGTGCATTATCATTTTAATGCCTTTAGATTTGGCATAAGCATGAATGGCTTCCACATCAAAATCAGGATAGGGCGTTACAAAATCGAACACATAGTCCTTTGACTTGCCAAACCAGTCTTCCCAACCTTCGTTCCAGCCTTCAACCAAAAGCGCATCAAATCCGTGAGTAGAGGCAAAATCGATATACCGCTTTACTTTATCGTTGTTTGCTGCATGGGTGGCATTGGGCTTCACTTTTGAATAATCGGTAATGCCCAATTGCACCGAAGGCAACTCATCGGTATAGGCCCAAGAGCTTTTTCCTGTAATCATTTCCCACCAAACACCCATATATTTTACCGGTTTTATCCATGAAGTGTCTTCAATTTTACAAGGATCGTTTAAGTTTAGGGTTATTTTTGAAGTCAGAATTTCCCTTGCATCATCGCTTACCATAATGGTTCGCCAAGGCGAAGTACAGGGTGCCTGCATATTGCCCTTATCGCCCATGGCATCGGGTGTTAACCACGATTCAAAAACCATATTCGTATCGTCTAAATTAAGATGCATGCACGCGTAATCGATTAAAGCTGCTTCGTGTAGATTGATATATAATCCATTGGCGGTTTTCATCATCAATGCCGTTTGCACACCTGTTTTAGAGAATTGTTGCTGTGAGGCATTACTTGTTACGGCCGCATCGAATTTTGAGCGTATTTCCGATAATTTGGATTCGGTATAATCATATTCCTGCGTGTCGTAATCGCCCGGAATCCAAAACGCTGTATGGTCGCCCGTCATGGCAAATTGGGTTCTTTCTTCTTTAATGACGAAATAAACAAGGTTTTTTTGGGTGGGAAACTCATACCGAAACCCCAAACCTTCGTCAAACAACCTAAAGCGAATAATGATGGTTCTATCGGTTTCCTGCTGGGTTAAGCTAACCGCCAATTCATTATAATGATTGCGAATGTTATTCACTTCACCCCAAACTGGTTGCCAAGTGTCGTCGAAGGTTGCTGTTTTTGTATCTGAAATTTTAAAATCGTTCAATAAGGATTTTTTATCGTTCTTCAGTTCCAAACCCAAATTGCTGGTTTTAATTACCTCTTGGTTTTTATAGGAAAGTTGATACGTGGGCGTGCCATCGGTTTTTAATGCAAACCGCATGGTTAATTCGCCATTGGGCGATTGTAACTCCTGCGCCATGGCTAGATTTAATACGGAACAAAAAACCGCTAAGGTTAAGATAAATGATTTCATTATTTTTGATTTTAAATTATAGACTCCAAACAAACAGTTAATTTAAGGTTTGCAATACTTTATTTTGAAGCAAAACAGATTTATTATTAACAAAAATTTCCATTTCAGTACCATTTTGCATCTCGAAAGTGGTTTGTTTTTGGCTTACGTTCACTTTTAAAATATGGTTCCTGTAATTAATCTTGAACGAATAGCTCTCCCACTGTTTGGGTATTTTTGGCGTGAACGATAATTGGTTGTTTTTAGCGCGCAAACCGCCAAAACCTTCCACAATACTCATCCAGGTACCTGCCATGGAGGTAATGTGCAGGCCTTCGTGTACTTCGTGGTTGTAATCGTCCAAATCCAAGCGCGAGGTTCTTAAATAAAAGGTGTATGCCTGCTCCATTCTATTTAATTTTGCCGCTTGAATGCTATGTACGCAAGGTGATAACGAACTTTCGTGCACCGTAAAGGGTTCGTAAAAATCGAAATGGCGTTCCAGTTCTTCCTGGGTAAAATGGTCCTCAAAAAAGTAGAACCCCTGTAAGGTATCGGCCTGTTTGATGTAGGGCGACCGTAAAATACGGTCCCAACTCCATTTTTGGTTAATAGGCCGTTGAGATTTTGGCAAATCGCTCACCGTGATGAGTTCTTTATCCAGAAATCCATCTTGTTGCAAATAGACCTGAAGTGCTTCAGAATAAGGCAAATACATCCCATCTGCCACGGTTTCCCAATCGGACAACTCCGTTTTCGAGAGCGTTGTTTTATTCAGTATGCGGTTATAATCCGAATTGAATTCCTTCTCAACCTTCTTAATATTTTCCAACGCATAGCGCAAACACCACTGCGCCAAATAATTGGTGTAAAAGTTATTGTTTACGTTGTTTTCATATTCATTAGGGCCCGTTACGCCTAAAATAACATACTTGTTTTTAACCGTTGAAAACGTAGCGCGTTGTTGCCAAAAACGGGCAATGGCTATTAAAACCTCCAGCCCTTTTTCGGGAATGTAACTATAATCGCCCGTGTAGCGGTGGTAGTTATAGATAGCGAAGGCAATGGCGCCATTTCTGTGGATCTCTTCAAAGGTTATTTCCCATTCGTTATGACATTCTTCACCATTCATGGTTACCATAGGATATAAGGCTGCTCCATTTTTAAAACCTAATTTTTCAGCGTTTTCGATGGCTTTCTGTAGATGATTATAACGGTATTCTAAGAGGTTTCTGGCAACGTTTTGGTTTTTGGTAGCCATATAAAACGGAATGCAATACGCTTCGGTATCCCAATAGGTGCTACCGCCATATTTTTCGCCCGTAAATCCTTTCGGACCAATATTTAAACGGGAGTCTTTCCCCAAATAGGTTTGGTTGAGCTGGAAAATATTAAAGCGGATGCCTTGTTGTGCCTTTACATCGCCTTGAATGTTAATATCTGCCATGTTCCAAATGGTTTCCCAAGCTTGTCTCTGTTTTTCCAACAAAGCTTCAAAACCTAGTTTTGTTACTGTTTGAAGAATAGCAGCAGCTGCGGTTACCAGTTGGTTTTTTGGATGGTTTCTATCTACGGTATAACCTCCAAACTTATGTATAGCAAAGATGTCGTTTTTTTTAATCGTTTGTTCATAACCAAATGAAATGTATTGATTTTCGGTTTCAACATTTGGTTGTAATGCGATATGGTTTCCATTTACAAACACCAGCGATTGCATAAAAGTACAGGTATAAAAATCTGTTTTCATGGTTTTTGCCTCAATAAAGGCTTGCTGGTTTTTATGGACAATGCTTAGGGTATCCCAAAATTTGTCGTCCCAATTGGTGTCCTTATTGGTTATGCTGCTGTCCAAATACGGATTGAACTTAATGGTCGCATCATTATTTAAGGGCTTTACTTCATATTGAATTGCGCCAACCTCATCAAAATCCAAACTTAAGAAACGCTTTGTTTTTACTTCAATTTGGATGTTATTTTGAAGGGTTGCCGTAAAGCTTCTGGACAGCCAACCTGCTTTCATGTTGAGTTCGCGCTTAAAATTGGCAACTTCCTTACAGGTAAATAAATCGAGTGCCTCGTTATTTACGGTTACGTTGATCCCAATCCAGTTTGGGGCGTTTAAAACTTTGGCGAAATATTCTGGATAACCGTTTTTCCACCAACCCACACGGGTTTTATCGGGGTAGTAAACACCTGCTATATAACTGCCTTGAAAGCTTTTGCCCGAATACTGTTCCTCAAAATTGGCGCGCTGCCCCATGGCACCATTGCCGATACTAAATAAACTTTCGGACGACTCGACGCGACTGGCATCAAAGCCTTCTTCTATAATGGACCAATTGTCTGGTTTTATATAATCTTGATTCATATCTTTTTATTAGATGAAAGAGATTAGCAAAAGATAATAGACCGCTTCGCCAAAAGACAAAGGCTATGCTCTTTTTCTATGTTCTATGTTCTTACTCTATATTTTGTTTTCTATTTCTCTACTCAATGCGCTTATTTTCAACGTTCAACAACCAATTCCTTAAAAAAATTGGCGGGTAGCTCTGTTAAATCGTTAAAATTATAATCGGCGGCACTTAATGTTTTTTTGTTACCAATCCCTACGGACAACATTCGGGCGTTTTTGGCTGCTTCAATACCTGCGATGGCATCTTCAAACACAATACAGTTTTCTGGCGGAAGCTTTAATTTTTTGGCACCTATTAAAAAAACCTCTGGGTCGGGTTTTGCTTTTGAAACCGCGTTGCCGTCAACTATGCCGAAGAAACGATGGTACAATCCAATTTGGTTCAAAATCAATGTGGCATTTTTACTTGCCGAACCCAACACGTACTTAATGCCGAGGGCATCTAATTGGTCCAATAATTTTTCAACACCCGGAAGAATTTCATCGGCCCCCATTTTGGTTATGTAGGCTAAATAATCTTCATTTTTACTGGTAAGTATTTTTTGTTTTTCAGCTTCCGGTAGTGTTATCTGCCCGATATCCAACAAAATTTCCAAAGACCGAACGCGACTCACCCCTTTTAATAATTCGTTGTGGGCTTCCGTAAACTCGAAACCCAATGCATCGGCGCATTTTTTCCATGCCAGGAAATGATATTTTGCGGTATCTACAATTACACCGTCCAAATCGAAAATGACTCCTATTTTATCCATTTGTATTACCAAACCTTTTTAAGTAAAGGATTTATTATTAGTTGTGTTTTATTGAACAAGGTCATCTACATCCTTCACTTTATACACCAAGGCCGCTGCAACAAGGAAGCTTACGCCGCTTAGCATTAAAGCAAAAATTGCTTGATTGTTATAGGCATATTTAACCAGTGGCCCACCAATTAATGCATTGATTATTTGCGGAATAACAATAAAGAAATTGAAAATGCCCATATAAACCCCCATTTTTTTTGGAGAGATGGAACCGGCCAAAATAGCATAAGGCATTGCCAAGATACTGGCCCATGCAATACCTACCCCAACCATAGACACTAGCAACCAGTTTTTATCTGGCATAATGTAAATGGAAAGCAGCCCCAACCCGCCAATAATCAAAGAGGTGGCGTGGGTTTTTTTTCGACCCAGTTTTTTAGCGATGTATGGCAATGCAAAAGCATAAAATGCCGAAACCAGATTGTAAACCCCAAAAAGGATTCCAATCCAATCGCCTGCATTTTGGTATAATGGGCTATGACTATCTGTGTAGGGCAAACCGTAAATATGTTGCGCTATGGCAGGGGTTGCAAATACCCACATTCCAAAAAGACCAAACCAAGAAAAAAATTGTACCCAGCTTAATTGGCGCATGGTGGTAGGCATTTTTTTGAAATCGTCAAAAATGTCCATAAGGCTAGATTCCTTAAGGTCTTCATCGCTATTTACGTTTTCAGGTTCTGGATGCTCGTTCTGGAAATTTTGCAATGCTTCGGGAGTATATTCCTTGGTTGTTAAAACCGTTACCAAAATGGAAGCAATTAAAATAATGGCCCCAATTATAAACGAGAAGATTAAGTTTAAGGGCACTACAGCACCTGAAGCAGTATTAGAAACTCCAAACCAATTGGTTAAAACATAAGGCAACCACGACCCCACTACCGCCCCAAAACCTATAAGTGCGGTTTGAACGCTAAAGCCAAGGGTACGCTGGTCTGTTCTTAGGTTATCGCCTACCAAAGCCCGAAAAGGTTCCATGGCAATGTTAAACGACGCATCCATAATCATGAGCATGCCCGCACCCACCCAAAGGGCCGGTAGAAAAGCAATAAAAATGTCGGCTTGAGGCATTAAGATCAACCCAACGGAAGCTAAAATAGCGCCCACTAAAAAATAAGGCTTTCTTCTGCCAAATCGGTTCCAGGTTTTATCGCTGTAATGTCCAATAATGGGTTGCACGATCAGCCCCATTAAAGGTGCTATGATCCAAAACCACGAAAGTTCGTGTACATCGGCCCCGAAAATTTGAAGAATTCTACTGGCGTTGGCATTTTGTAGGGCAAAACCCATTTGTATTCCTAAGAAACCGAAACTCATGTTCCAAATTTCCCAGAAACTTAATTTACGCTTTTCCATTAAAATAGTATATTAAATGAATACTATTTTGATAAGCATGTACCTATCAAAACTTATTTTGAGAAGTGAAAATATAAGTTTTGATTTGCAGCAAAGATATAAAAGATTTTCTTGATTCCTAATAAAAAGTTTATCTAGTAGAATCTCTTTCAATTAAATCGGTTTCAATTACAATGGTCTTAAATTGTTCATTTGGTTCTTCGTCGAGCATAAAATCGTCGTTTTTATCATCCTGAAGCTCGAGCCTATCAATTAATAAATGTGCCGCTTGCTCGCCCATTTTTTGCCCGTGTTGACTTACGGTCGTTAAACTTGGGGTAGCGTGTTTTGATAGCACACCATCGGTAAAACCTATAACCTGTATGTGTTCCGGAATACTTAAGCCCAATTTTCGAGCTACCTTCATAGCCGTTACCGCATACAGTTCGTTAACGGCAAAAACCCCATCAATTTTGGCATTGCTTTTAAAAAATTGTTCGATTTCATTTTCTAAAATATCCAAATGCCCTTCCACATTTAATGCGTCTTCTACCTTTAAGATTAAATTGGCATCGGGGGTTATTTTACTGTCCTGTAACGCTTCCAAATAGCCCTGTGTGCGCAGTTTGCCCACGCTTACATAGTCCATGGTGGTTATTAAGGCAATGTGTTTGCAACCTGTTGAAATTAACTTCTTTACGGCTTTAATTGAACCCGAGAAATCATCAACAATCACCTTATCACAATCAACCTCACTTACCACCCGATCAAACATTACAATGGGCATGCCCTGGCTGATGGTGGCGTTAAAATGGTGGTAATCCTGTTTTAAAAGTGTTTCTTTTGAAATGGACAAAATAAACCCATCAATACTACCGTTGGCGAGCATTTCCATATTGATGATTTCCTTGGTAAACGATTCGTTTGAAAGCCCAACAATAACGTTATATCCGCGTTGGTTGGCAACCAGTTCGATACCGCGGATAACGGTTGAAAAGAAATGGTGCACAATTTCAGGGATTAGGATGCCAATGGTTTTTGTTTTTCTGTTTTTTAAACTTAAAGCAATATTATTGGGGCGGTAGTTGTACAGTTTTGCGAACGCCTGAATTTTTTGGGTGGTGTCTTCACTTATTTCTTTACTGTTGCTTAGGGCTTTGGAAACCGTAGAGATGGATACATCCAATTCGCGGGCTATTTGTTTTAGGGTTACTTTTCGTTTCATACAAAGGGTTGGTTGAATTTTCTAAAGTATCAAAATTCAATGTTCTAAAGATATTACTTTATTTTAAACGAAACAATTTATGCATATTCCCTGAAAACGCTTCATATTATGAAAAGTTGTCAACACGAAAACGTTTTCGCTGAGAATTTGATAATTGTATGTTATTTCTTTACACTAAATTTACATAGTTTTAACCCGAGAAGTGAAAATATAACTAAACTATTTAACACATTAATTTAACAAAATTATATGAAAACAACTACTATTAGTTTTCTGTTTTACATGCTTTTGGCCCCCATACTTATGTTTGGGCAAACAAAACTAACGGGAACAGTAACAGAACAAGCAACTTCGAGCCCGCTTCCGGGAGTGAATGTTGTAATTAAAAACACCACAACAGGAACGGCAACGGATTTTGACGGGAAATACCAAATCGACGTTAAAAAAGGAGACGTTATCCAGTTTTCTTATGTTGGCTATTTGCCCATGGAAGTAACCTATACAGGGCAACCCACTTTAAACGTTCAATTAAAAGAGGATGCTGCGCAATTGGATGAAATTGTGGTAATTGGGTATGGTTCTACCACCAAAAAGGATGCTACCGGTTCGGTTGAGTCGGTAACTTCGGAAGATTTTACCAGAGGTAACATTGTAACGCCCGAAAACTTATTAAGCGGTCGTGTTGCCGGTGTAAGCATCAATACCAGCGGTTCGCCGGGTTCGGGTTCTGAAATCAGGATTCGTGGCGGTTCGTCAATCAATGCTTCCAACAACCCACTTATCATTATTGATGGATTGCCTATCGATAATAATGGTGTAAACGGCTCCAACGGTATTTTGGCGACCATAAACCCTAATGATATTGATTCGTTCTCGGTTTTAAAGGACGCTTCGGCAACAGCCATCTACGGTTCGCGCGCATCAAACGGGGTTATCATCATTGTAACCAAAAAAGGGAAGTCCACTTTTAGCGCGACCTATGATGCCCAATACAGTTTTGGTGAATTAACCAAAAGAATAGGCGTGTTTTCGGGTGATGAGTTCAGGCAATTAATAACCTCGCAACCCGTAAACGGCACCACTTTAAACGAAAACTTATTGGGTACCGCTAGCACCAATTGGCAAGACGAAATTTTTAAAAACACCGTATCATCACAACATAATATCTCCATGCAGGGGTCGCTTTTTAAAGCCATACCTACCCGATTCTCATTTGGCGTTACCAACCAAGAAGGTGCGTTAATAACCTCCGATTTTGAACGCAGAAGCTTAGGTTTGGCCTTAAACCCATCAATGTTGGATGACCACCTTAAAATAAACCTAAACGCCAACCTATCGTTTGAAGACAACCGTTTTGCAGATACCGGCCAAATAGGCGCTGCTTTACAATACGACCCTTCGCAACCCGTTTACGATGAAACTTCACCTTTTGGCGGTTTTTATCAACACCGCGTTGGCACATTAATTTCAAATGGTACCACCAACCCTGTGGCCTCTTTATTGCAACGCTACAATTATGGTGATGCCAACAGAACCTATGGCAATTTGAATTTTGATTATAAGTTTCACTTTCTGCCCGAATTGCGTGCCGTATTGAATATTGGTTATGATGAAACCGAATCGGTAACTTTAGATTCCAATTCGTTTCTTCTTGCCACCAACGACCCTGTTAAAGGAAACGATTCACGTGGTTATCAAAAACGAACCAACAAATCGCTTGATGGGTATTTGAATTATAGCAAAGAATTTGGAAATGTACGCACCGAATTTATGACGGGCTACTCCTACCAAAAATTCACAAACTCTGGCGGCAATACCGGAAACAAACGAGATTCTGCTAGTTTCCCTAGTACTTTTGCCGACCCAGACGTTGTTTTAATAGGCTTTTTTGGTAGAGCCAATGTTACCTTATTGGACAAATATTTACTTACCGTAACCTATAGAAGAGATGGTACCTCACGTTTTAGCGAAAACAACCGTTGGGGCAATTTCCCTGCTGCGGCTTTAGCTTGGAACATAAGTGATGAAGACTTTCTAAAAAACTCAAAGACCCTTTCCAACTTAAAATTGAGAGTTGGCTATGGTATTACCGGCCAACAAGACATAAGTGGTAATAACGATATTTTCTTGAACCGTTACAGGGGTGGCGACCAAAACTCGCAATACCAATTTGGAAATAGCGTTATTGAATCGCTTATTGCTTCAGAAATAAACCCAGATTTAAAATGGGAAGAAACAACAACCCTTGAGTTTGGTTTAGATTACGGCTTGTTTAGCAATAAGGTTTCGGGCTCGTTAAACTTCTTCCAAAAAAACTCAACCGATTTATTGTTCACAGCTTCAGTTGCCGATGGGGCCAACTTCTCCAACAGCATCATCCAAAATATTGGCGAGCTTCAAATTCAAGGTATAGAATTTTCAATGAATGCCGATGTTGTTAAAACCGACGATGTAAACGTGAACTTCAACTTTAATGCAACCCTATTGAACAGGGAAATCACAAAATTGGCACTAGGGCAAGACGTTAGAACCGGAGGCATTTCTGGTGGAACCGGAAACAACATCCAATTATTAAGAGAGGGTGAAGCACCCAACTCATTTAGCGTTTTCAAACAATTATATGATACTGCTGGCAACCCTGTTGAAGGTGCCTATGTTGATTTGAATGGCGATAACGTTATTAACGACAACGACCGTTACTTAAAGGAAAACCCAAATGCCGATGTTATTTTAGGTTTCCAATCGAACATCAATTACAAAAACTTCGATTTATCGTTCAACTTACGGGCCAACCTTGGAAATTATGCCTACAACAACGTAAATTCCTCGAAAGCTCAATACGAACGCTTATTGGATAACTCGGTATTGGCCAATTTACCAAAATCGGTACTGAATACCAGCTTCCAAAGAACATCCGATGTTATCATATCAGATATTTATGTGGAAGATGCTTCCTTCCTAAAAATGGACAACATCAGTTTAGGTTACACCTTTGGAAACATATCAAAAACCCTTAAAAGCATCCGTTTATGGGCCGGTGTTCAAAACGTGTTCACTATAACCAATTATAGCGGATTAGACCCAGAGGTTTTTGGTGGTATCGATAATTCTATTTACCCAAGGCCAAGAACCATTTTAACTGGCGCTAATTTTAAATTTTAAAAAAAATGATTATGAAAACAAGATTTAAAATACACAAAACATTAGGTATTATTGGCATTTTTGCCGCGGTACTTTACTCATGTACCGGCGATCTGGACATTACGCCTAAAGACGACCAAACCACATTGAGCGAAGAGCTGTTTAAAAACGAAACCGCTTACAAACAAGTGTTGGCAGGTATCTACGCCAATTTAGCACTAACCGGAACCGATGGTGCAGGCAGTTCAAACCTAAAAAATATCGATCCCGGTACCAGCCAATTTGGGCGCGTGCTGCTATATGTACAATCGCTTTCGGCCGATGAAATGATCTGGTCCTATGAAAACGACCCTGGAGCACGTGAAATACAACGCAATATCTGGACTGCACAAAACCCATTATTGTTGGGAATGTTCAGTAGAGCGCATCTATCGATAGCCTTGGCAAATAACTTTTTAAGAGAAACTACCGATGCTAAATTAGACAGTAGAAACGTATCGGCAGCAACACGAACTGAAATTGTTACCTACCGTGCCGAAGCTCGTTTAATGCGTGCCATGGCTTATTATTACATGATGGATATTTTTGGAAAGGCTAATTTTACAACGGAAGACGATGCGCTAAACTCGCAACCCCCCGTTTACGATAGAGCACAATTATTCACTTTTATAGAAACCGAATTAAAAGATATTGATGCCGATTTGGTAGCACCAAGACAAAACCAATACGGTAGGGCCGATAAAGCGGTAGCCTATATGATTTTGGCCAAAATGTATCTAAACGCCCAAGTATATATTAACGAGAACAAATATACCGATTGCATTACCTATTGCGAGAAAATAATTGGCGGCGGCTATAGTTTGGCTACTAAATATCTGGACAATTTTAAGGCAGATAACAATACCAATTCTGCAACGACCGAAATTATTTTCCCTATCATTTCCGATGGTTTAACCACACAAAACTATGGGCCAACAACGGTTATGATTAATGGCTCTGTTGGTAGCTTGGAAGTGAATGGCTCTGAAGTTGGCGTTTCTGCCGGCGGATGGGGCGGTGCACTAAGAGTTAGAAAACAATTAGCCAACGTGTTCGGGCCCGCTTTTGCAAACGACGATAGAAATACCATCATTTCAAATGGGCGTTCTATTGATATTACGGATATTTCCGATAAGGATTCTGGTTATATTTTACAAAAATATTCCAATGCGAAATCTGCCGGCGGCTTTGGTAGCGACCAAACATTTGTAGATACCGATTTCCCTTTATTCAGATTGGCCGACGTATATTTAATGTATGCTGAAGCCCATTTAAGAGGTGGCGGTGGTAGCTTAACAACCGCGGTAGGCTACATAAATGCGTTAAGAACCAGGGCCAAAAACACCAATACTATTGGTTCGGGAGAATTAACCTTGGATCTCATATTGGATGAACGCGCCAGGGAACTCCATTGGGAAGCCCACCGAAGACAAGATTTAATTAGATTTGGCAAATTTACGGGCGGAAATTACAATTGGGCCTGGAAAGGCAACGGTAGCAACGGTATCGCGCTTCCTGCTTATTTCAAACTTTACCCCATACCAACAGCTAGTATGGCTGCAAATCCTAATCTTACTCAAAATCCAGGGTACTAACACTAAAAGAATTTGAAATGAAGAATTTGAAAAAAATATCAACTTTTATACTATCAGCTCTAGCAATATCGCTGTTTAGTTCATGTACGGATACCACCGATACTTTTGAAGTTTCGAGTACCGAGCCCGTTGTTTTATCCGATTTAGCCATCAATAAAATTGAGCTAGATGCCGTAAACATCAACAATCCTGCCTTAACATTAAGCTGGACAACTGCCGATTACGGTCAGCAGGCATCCATTAATTATAGTGTACAAATGGCAAGTGACCAAGCGTTTACCAATGCTGCTACGGTAGCTACCGTAAATGGAAACAATACCGTTACACTTTCTGTAAGCGAATTAAATGCCGCAGCAGGCAGCGTGGGCTTATCCCCATTCGTTTGGAGTACCATTTACGCCAGGGTAGTGTCGTCCATAGGAACACAAAACGGTTTGCCAGTGGCATCCAATAGTGTTAATTTTAAGGTGTACCCCTATTTTAACTATAAATTTAAAGACTATTATTTAGTAGGAAATGGTACCGCACCCGGATGGAACAACAACGATAACAACCCTGCGCTATTCAGGGAAAGCGGCAACAGCAATCAATATTACTACATAGGCTATTTTAAAAAGGCAAGTGCCGATTTTAACGAAGGCAGATTCAAAATTTTAGAATCCAGAGGCTTATGGCAACCACAATGGGGCGTTACTGAAAACGAAGGAAGCGACACCGTAAAACCTGCCGGCGAAATGGCGGGAAATCCTGGAACACAATCTGGCGACCCCGGACGTTTTGGTGTTACCGCTAGCGGCTATTATAAGTTCACTTTTAACTTTTCCACAAAAAAATATACCATGGCTGCTTATGATGCTTCTGCTGCCCCCAATTTTACGGGCATGGAAATACAAGGTTCGGCCACTACTACCAAAGCAATGACGAAATCTGCTTTTGACGGTCATATCTGGAATTTAAAAAGTGTGCGCTTGGTGCCCGGAAACTTACAGTTTAAAACCAATACGGGCGCTGTTTGGGCTGGAATTACCCAATTTTCGGGTATAGCTAAAGTTAACGGCGGAAATATTCCCGTTGTTGTTGAAGACGATTACGAAATTTGGTTTAACGACCTTGATGGCAGTTATATCATGATTCCCTTGAATTTATAATCATTAAAAAAAATCGATATGAATTTATATATAAAAAAATTAAGTTTCCTTTTCCTTTCACTGGCACTTGTTTTTACAGCTTGTGAAACCGAGGAAAGCATCTCCATAACCAAACCAGACCCTGCATTTGTTTTGCAAGAACCTGGCATTAGCAATGTATTTTTAAATTTTGCATTGCCAAATAACCCAGCTTTTACCATTACTTGGAACGATGAAGTAACCGGAAGCGCCTCCTATAAAGTGGAAATGGCTACCGATGCCGATTTTACAGCACCCGTATTATTGGGCACTACGGAGACCAAAAACTTCACGATGTCGGTTACAAGTTTCAACCAGTCGTTAAGTTCGATTAACATACAATCTTATGCCAGCACCGGCATCTATATGCGGGTATTGGCAGGCAACACGAGCTCGAATGTTGTTTTGTTTCAAGTTTCAAAATTCCCAGTAACCGCACCAAGTATTACAAGCCCTAACAACGGTTTTAGTGTGGTTCTTTTGAATGAAAAAGCCGATGAAACAGCGTTAACCGTTACTTGGAATGATCCCGAAATTGGGCAAAACAGTAACATTACCATTGATTACGACGTAGAAATGGCACTTGCCGGAACAAATTTTGCGGCAGCCACCGTAATTGGCACCACCAACAGCACCACGTTTTCCATTAAACACAAAGCGCTTAACGATTTGGTAATTGCTAGTGGTGGCATACCTGATATTGCTTCCAATTTTGACTTCAGGATCAAGGCGAAAGTAAAATCAGCTTCAGGGGAATTAAGTAGGATTTCCAATAAAACAACGGTTTCGCTTAAAGCATATAAAGTGCCCATTCCCGATAATTTATTTATGGTTGGTGCACATAACGGTTGGAACAATAATGATGCAACCCAAAAATTTTATAATAACGGTAAAGGCGTGTTTGTAAAAGTACAGGCATTTAGTGCCAATGATGAGTTTAAAATGATTCCAAACTCTGGATCTTGGGATGGTGATTATGGCGAAGACCCTGCAAATGCCGGAAAAATTCTTCAAGATGGTGAAAGCAACATTAAGGTAGCCAGTGCCGGTAACTATGTGGTGATTGTTAACTTTAATACCCTAAGCTTTAAAATGTCGAAAATTGACAACCTCTACATGGTTGGTGCCCATAATGGTTGGAACAATGGCGATGCTACACAAAAGTTTAACACTACCGGAAATGGCGTATTTACAAGAATACAAACCTTTGCTGCCGGCGACGAATTTAAAATGGTACCCACTTCAGGTTCATGGGATGGCGATTGGGCGGAAAGTAAAACAACACCCAACATGCTCGAGCAAGACGATGAACAAAACATTAAAGTTACTGCAGCTGGAACTTTTATGGTCACCATCGATTTTAATACCTTGTCCTATTCATTAACCGAAGTGCCACAGAACCTATATTTAGTTGGTTCACCCAATGGTTGGAACAATGCCACCGCACCTGCTTTTACAAAGGTTTCTGAAGGGCTGTTCACTATCAATCAAGCGTTAACAGCGTCCGATGAATTCAAATTCCTACCCGTTCAAGGTTCTTGGAACAACGATTGGGGCGCCAGTAAAAAATATGCTGGTATGCTTGTAAGGGATGATGAAGACAATGTGAAGTCTCCAGGCACTGGAACATACACCATAACCGTCGATTTCAATAAAGGCACCTATAGTGTAAATTAGGCTTAAATTAATCATTAAAAAGCGGTGGTATAAAAAGTGCTTTCATCAGACTATACTTTTTATACTGCCTCTTTTTTTCTAAAACAACTAGATTATGAAAAAAATTACAATTCTTTTATTACTAATTTTCTCGTTATCTGCATTTTCACAACAACAAACGGTTACTTACAGCATCTCTCCTTCCCCTTTCAATGAAGGCGATGCCATTACCATCACTTTTAATGGCTCTAGCATTAACGAAGCCACTTGGGGCGTATCAAACAATGCGCTCTATCTATGGGCATGGTCTTATGATTTGAATGATAGCAACTCGCAAGATTGCCCAACTAATGGCACTTGGAACAATTCCAATGAAGCCAATAAACTTACTTACAATGCTGGTTCCGATACCTATACCATCTCCTTTACACCTACAACATTTTATGCTAGAACAAATATTGGTCGAATAGGTTTTTTAATAAAAACTAAAACTGGCAATGGCCAAAGTCAGGATATTTTATCAGAAGTAGGCTCCTTTCAAGCAAGCTTAACAAATCCACTCGAAAACAGCGTTAACTTATTAACCTCAGGAAGCAGTTTAAACATTACCGCAACCAATACCAATGGCAACGCCAGTTACAACTTAAAGGCTAATGGTGTGAGCATCAATACAAACCCCGCAACATCTAGTTATGCCTTCAACCATACAAATATCACTTCTAACCAAAACTATCAACTGGAAATTACGCAGGCAGCCACAACCATCATAAAAAAGTTTTCAGTAATTGTAAACCCAAATGTGCCAAATCAAGCACTTCCCGCAGGTTTGGTTGAAGGCATTAATTACAACCCCAACGATGCCACCAAAGCAACCTTGGTATTAGATGCTCCATATAAAGATTTTGTATATGTAGCGGGCAGTTTCAACAATTGGCAACCCAACGCAACGTATGCCATGAAAAAAGACCCTTCTAGCAGCAAGTTTTGGTTGGAACTTACTGGGTTAACTCCCGGCAACATTGAAACTTACCAATATTGGGTGGTAAAACAAAGTCCTGTTCCAAATTCACCTATATTGGTTAAAACAGCCGACCCTTTCTCGACGCTTGTTTTATCGCCTTTTGACGACCCCGGAATTCCCAATGCTACCTATCCAAACTTGCCTGCTTACCCAACGGGACATGAACGTGAGGTTACGGTACTTCAAACAGGAAAGGCAAACTACCCGTGGCAGGTCACTAATTTTTCAAAACCTAAAAAAGAAGATTTAATTATTTATGAAGTGCTTATCAGGGATTTTGATGCCGATAGGAACTTTCAGGATGTGATTGACAAAATAGATTACTTCAAAAACCTAAACATCAACGCCATTGAATTGATGCCCATCATGGAATTTGAAGGCAATGAAAGCTGGGGCTACAATACCACCTTTCACATGGCTCTGGACAAATTTTATGGTACCGAGGATAAATTGAGGGAACTTGTTGATGTGTGCCACCAAAACGGTATAGCGGTAATTTTGGATGTGGCCTTAAACCATGCCTTTGGAAGAAACCCCATGATAAGAATGTGGATGAACGACCCCGATGGCGATGGTTGGGGTGGCCCTTCGTTTGAAAACCCCTATTTCAATACCACTGCAAAACACAGTTACAGCGTGGGCGAAGATTTTAACCATCAAAGTATTTACACCCAAAACTATGTGAAACGGGTTGTAAAACATTGGATTGAAGACTTTAAAATTGATGGTTTCCGTTGGGACTTAACCAAAGGTTTTACCCAAAATTGCACCAGTGGCGATCAAAACTGCACCAATTCTTACCAACTAGACCGCGTAAATGTGTTAAAAGCGTATGCCGATTACTCGTGGAGCTTGGACCAAACCCATTATGTAATCTTTGAGCATTTGGGTGGCGATTCCGAAGAACAAGAATGGGCCAATTACAGGTTGGGCGATGCCATACCAAAAGGTATTATGATGTGGAGCGAAATATGGAATTCCTATAAAAACCTAGCCCAAGGACAAGCAGGCGATATTAATTTTGATAGAATGGGACATACGGCCCATGGGTTTACCGGCAAACGCGCGTTAGGCTATCCTGAAAGCCATGACAAAGACCGCATCATGTATGAAATGACCCAGTTTGGTGTTACCAGCAACCCATCGCACAACGTTCGGGACTTGAACACCGCCTTATTAAGAATGTCTGCACTTGGTGCTGTAACCATTCCTATTCCCGGGCCTAAAATGATTTGGCACTTTGCCGATTTAGGTATGAACAACTCCATCTGGACCTGTACCAATGGCGTGGTTAATTCAGATTATGATGGCAATAACGATGGCGATTGTAAATTATCAACCAAACCACAACTGCAGTGGGCAAACAATTGGTTGGGAAATGCCAATAGAAATAAAATATATAACGATTGGTCGCGACTTAACCATCTAAAAATAAACGAAGCTGTGTTTGAAGGCAACTATGTGATTAACTCAGGTTCTCAAACACCGCGCATCAGCATTTATACAGGGTCTGAAACCACGCCTGGGTCCGACTTAAAAAATGTCATCATCATTGCTAATTTTTCAGTATCGAGCCAAAACGTAAATCCTAATTTTCCATATACTGGCACTTGGTACAATTTAATGGATAACTCCACGTTTAATGTTGCAAACACTTCAGATGTCATTCCTTTAGGCGCAGGCCAGTTTAGGATATTTGGCAATAAACCAGCAACCTTAAGCACCAATACCATAAAAACAACTACGGAATTGATTTTATACCCAAATCCTGTTAAAGACACCTTCTCTGTTAATAAAAAAATAGAAGCGTTAACCATTCACGACATAACCGGAAAAGTGGTAAAATCATTTAAAGGAAACTTTGGCGAGAACCATGAATTTAGCATCTCGAATTTACCGGCAAGCTTATACATTGTTAAAATTACCAACGATGCAAAAGAAGAAAACACTTTAAAAATTATAAAATTGAATTGATTTTTTTGTGGCTAATTGTTTGAAGAGCTTCCCGTTCAAATATCGGGGAGCTTTTCTGTTTTTAAATACTATTTTTTAGATGGAAACCCTTTAATCTTGTATATATAGCCGTGGTTATTTACAGACGACACCTTCCTTGAATTTACATTCTTTGTAGTTTTTAAAATGGTTTACAACAGTACAGATGTTATTGTAAGTTTTAACCAACGATTTGTTACACTTGCTATGAATATTAATTTCAAATTCGGCAGTAGTGGTCTGGATTAGATATATGAAGAAGTACCCATTGGGAAAATTAACCTTTAAACCATCGTCATAATCTTGTTGGTACAGCGTAAATTCATCGCTCATCCAATTGAGCAATTTTTTATAATCATCGAGGGAACCTAAATGTTCGCGCCATATATAGCTATAACTTGAATTTTTAAATTCCGGCACCATGGAGTTTTTATAAATTTTATAGGAATGTAGAGTTCAATTACGGGTTGGACCCTACATTCTTTTTTTGGGTTTGAATTACTTTTAATTGCTTATACCTAGTAGTGCCATCTTACAAAAGCTTCCATAGCGGCATAATGTGCGAGCCCTAATTGGTTGTAAAGTGCCGCGGTTTCGCTATTTCTATCTTCGGCACGTTGCCAAAACTCCCTACTATCGGCTCCTTGGAATACCACCCCATCTTTTTGTGATTGGTGCTTAAAGATGCCTTTTCGTTTTTCCAAAACTTGGTCTGGGCCCATGGGTACTGCCATTTCAATTTCGTCAATACCCCACTCTTGCCATGCGCCTCTATATAGCCACAACCAGCAATCTTTCATGAATTTTTTAGGTTTCAGTTCTTTAACCGCAGCAAAAACAGCATCTAAACATACTTTATGGGTTCCGTGTGGATCGGCCAAATCGCCCGCAGCATATATTTGGTGGGGTTTAATTTTTTCGATTAAATCCATCGTTATTTGAATATCGGTTTCACTTAAAGGCTTTTTAGTTATTTCACCGGTTTCATAAAATGGCAGTTCCATAAAATGGATTTGCTCGTCGGGAACACCAACAAAATGGCAGGTAGCGCGGGCTTCACCTTTTCTAATGAGTCCTTTGATGTAACGAACCTCTTCCGTATCAATTTCACTTGATTTTTTATTTTTCAAAAATTCGGCTGCACGTTTATAAATGGTGTCGGCCGCTTTATTTTCAATTCCGAATTTATTATTATAATCGCACACAAAACTTGCAAAACGGAGTGCCTCATCATCGGCAACGGCAATATTTCCTGATGTTTGGTAGCCTACGTGCACTTCATGGCCCTGTTCTTGCAAACGTTTAAAAGTACCTCCCATGCTAATAATATCATCGTCGGGATGCGGACTAAAAATAAGCACCCGTTTTTTGGCAGGTTCAGCGCGTTCCGGACGTTTGCTGTCGTCGGCATTTGGTTTACCTCCCGGCCAACCCGTGATGGTGTTTTGTAACTTATTGAAAATATGGATGTTAATATCGTATGCGGGTCCAGAATCGGCCAACAAATCACTCATACCGTTCTCGATGTAATCGGCATCGGTAAGCATTAAAATGGGTTTCTTTAAATCGAGAGCTAAGTTTAAAACCGCTTTTCGGATTAATTTATCTGTCCAAACAATTTTTTCAACCAACCATGGTGAGTTGATACGTGTTAATTTTGAAGCTGCTTCCCTATCCAGCACAAAAGTAGCATTGTTATGCTCTTGCAAGTAAGATGCCGGCACCCGACTGGTTACCTCACCCTCTGTTGACGCATTAATAATGTTCGATTTTCTTTCGCCCCAAGCCAGGAGAATGACTCTTTTGGCTTCCATAATTTTTTTAACGCCCAAGGTAATCGCGGTTCTTGGGGTTTTATCCAAACTGCCAAAATCGCCACTCGCCGCTACCCTTGTAATATGGTCCAGCGCCACCAAACGCGTTTTTGAATTTTGTAGCGACCCCGATTCGTTAAAACCAATATGGCCATTGCCACCTATGCCTAAAATTTGCAAATCGATACCGCCCAAGGCATCAATTTTTGCTTCGTACTGGTCGCAGTAATCGGCAATGTCCTCTTTAGAAAGCAGTCCATCTGGAACATGGTAATTTTCAGGCAAAATATCAACATGGTTGAACAATTGCTCTTTCATAAAACGCACGTAACTATTTACCGAATCGGGTTCCATGGGGTAATATTCATCTAAATTGAAGGACACGACGTTTTTAAAGCTCAAGCCTTCCTCTTTGTGCAAACGCACCAATTCGGCATACAGGCCTTTAGGAGAAGACCCGGTTGCCAAACCTAAAATACAGGGTTGTTTTTGTGCTTGTTTGACTCTAATAAGATCAGCGATCTCCCTTGCTACGGCCTTGGATGCCACGGTTGAATTCTCAAAAACTACGGTTCCTATTTTTTCAAAACGTTTCTCGAATCCTGTTGCTTTGTCTATACTGCTCTTTAACATATTTATGCTTTTTTTATATGAATTTCACTTTATTTGTTTTTGCCCAAAATTTTATCCAGAACCCAACCGGTATGTGTTGCGGTACTTCCTGTTGATGGATGAATAGCATTATTTAATAAATGCTTCTTCATGTTTTGTACATGATAGAATTGCACATTTTCGGGATGTTCGATGGTAAGGCGCTCCTCTTGATTTCCAGATTCCAAAACAAGGGGGTTTTCATCAAAAACCGAAAACGTTATTTTGCCTTTGCTACCATAAATTTGAACGGTATCCTCTCTTTTTTCGCTTCCAAAATTCCAACTTCCAGAACCTGTAACGCCCGATTTATGAACCCAATAGCCCGTAACGGCATCCATGGCCGTATATAAACCTTGTTGATTGACGGCTGTTCCATTTGCATTTTCAATGTCACCTAAAAAGTGAATAAATAAATCGATACCATGTGATGCCAGATCATCAAAATAACCACCGTATGCAATTTTTATATCGGTACGCCAATTATATGCTTTTGACAGGTCGATGGCATTGGCCGGTTTGCTTAAATGCCAACTGATGTGCCTTACCTCGCCTATTTTGCCTGCTTCCAGCCAACTTTTAATTTGTTCAAACCTAGGGAGCGAACGCCGGTAATAGGCCACAAACAATGGGATGTTTTTTTCCAAGAAAGCGTTATTCACTAAAACGCTCTCCTGGAAAGTAGGTGCCATGGGTTTTTCTATGCAACAAGTTTTTCCTGCCGCTGCAACTTTTAATGCGTAAAAAGCGTGGGTATCGGGAGGTGTGGCAATATAGACGGCATCAATTTCTGGGTCGTTTATCAATTCATCTGCATTGCCATAAAATTTAGGAACGTTATGCCGCGATGCATAGTCTTTTGCTTTTTCAACATCGCGACGCATAACGGCATGCAGTTCGAATCCTTCCACTTTTTGGTAGGCGGGACCACTTTTAAGTTCGGTAACATTGCCACAACCAATTATGCCCCACCTGTAAATATTATTCATTTTTAAACCTATTTTCGTGTTTCAGTTTTACCATGCGGTTTTTGACCAACTTTTAATTTTATGCCCCCAGATTGCAAATAGCAAAATAATCGCATAGCAAGGAATTAAAATCCAGTAGCTACTTGTTGCGGCTGTTGCCATAGCATCGGCTTTCTCTAAACCACCAGTAATGAGTTCGTGTTTGTTGGCATCGACCATTCTTCCGTATAAAGGCGGTATGATTGCCCCTCCTGAAATTGCCATAATAAGTAAAGCAGACGCTGTTTTGGTAAACTTGCCCAATCCTTCCAAGGTTAAGGGCCAAATAGCTGGCCAAACCAAGGCATTGGCGATACCTAATGCCGCCACAAACATAATTGATGTAATTCCAGTGGTGTACAAAATGCAGACACTGAATATAATACCCAAAAGAGCACTTCCTATGAGTGCCGTTTTTTGCTTTAAATATTTAGGTATTAAAATAACGCCTAGGGCATAGGTTGCCACCATGGCCATTAACGTATAGGCCGTGAAATGTTTGGACTCTTCACCAGTAAAGCCTAACGATATGCCGTATGAAATTATTGAATCTCCAGCAATTACTTCGGCACCTACATAAACAAACAATGCCACTACACCAAACCATAAATGCGGAAATTGGAAAATACTGGTTTTTACGCTTTTACCCGCTACTGCCTCTTCGGGCTCTATTGCTTCAACATGTGGCAATGGCGCTTTTCTTATTAAAATCCCTAAAATAAACAATACAATGGCCATGATTAAATAAGGCATAAAAACACTATCGGCCATGGTATCCAGAAGCACGCCTTTTTCTGCTACCGTGGCAGTGCCTAATTTTTCTTTTACTTCATCAATTCCTGAAAGCAATAAGGCCCCAAAAATCAACGAGCCTAAAGCACCCGCGGTTTTATTGGCAATTCCCATGATAGCAATACGTTTGGCACCACTTTCAATAGGCCCTAAAATAGTGATATAGGGGTTTGATGCCGTTTGCAATAAAGTCATACCAATACCTTGGATGAATATGCCTGTTAAAAAAACCCAGTACGTTCTGGCTTCTGCCGCCGGAATAAACACCAAGGCACCAATTGCCATGATAACCAAGCCTAAAGACATCCCTTTTCTATATCCTATTTTATTTAAGATATAGGAAGCAGGCAATGCCATAACCACAAATGATATATAGGATGCGGAAGCCACTAAATAGGATTGTGCGTCGGTAAGCTCATTAATGGTTTTCATAAAAGGTATTAACGCACCATTTATCCAGGTAACGAATCCGAAAATAAAAAAGAGTCCAGCTATAATGATAATAGGTACTAACGTGTTGTTTTTGGCAACAGACTGTTGTGGATGCGACATATTAATTAGTTTAGGGTTAATTGGTTTTTATTGATTTCACTATATTTTTCATTCAAACTTTGCAATAATTTGAATTGGTTTTTGGCACGATCAAAATTATGCGTTGGGTATTTGGTTTTGTAATACACATCATTATTTAGGTAATCGGTTAAAAAACGCAAAGCCTGCTGAAATATAATGGATTTTGCGCCTAATGGCAAATAGTTTATTTCCAAAGGACTTAACGAATCCTGCACCTTTTCTAAAAATCCTTTGGTATAGGCGTTGTAATATTCGGCATTAAAAGTAACCAAATCCAAATTGGCTTCATCTTCGGCAGCGGAATTGCAAATAGTTCGAATGGCATCGCCAAAATCATAATGCACAATTCCGGGCATTACGGTATCGGTATCAATAACGCACAAGCCTTTATTGTCTTTAGTAAACAACGCATTCGATATTTTGGTGTCGTTGTGCGTAACGCGTACTTTGATATGGCCCGATTCTTTTAAATTTTCAAGAATATGCATTTCTTCCTTTAACTCAAAAACAGAGTCTATTTCATTTTTAGCATTAAAAAGTCGGTTTTTTGGTGCCGATTGCAACGCCGAACTAAACTGTGCGAACCTAAAAGACATGTCGTGGAATTTCGGGATGACTTCTGTTAATTTGGTTACATCAAAATCGCTGGTTAAATTCAAAAATTCACCGAATAATTTCCCACCTTCATAGGCCACTTCTTCATCCTTTACCGTTTCATACGTGACACTGTCGTCAATAAAATACATAAGGTTCCAATAATTACCGGTTTCATCTTGGTAATAGGAATTGTTATTTTTTGTTTGGGCAAATTGAAGCACTTTTCTATCCAATTCTTCCTTTGGCAAATGCTTTAGTTTGTTTTGTATGTGCAGACTGATCGCGACTTTGTTATTGATTAAGCCCACAACATCTTTAAAAACACCATGGTTGATGCGCTGTAATACAAAGTAGGGCTTTGTTTTGGTAACCACCAAATACGTGTCGTTAATATGGCCCGAAGCCAATTCCTTAAATTCTTGAAATGCGCTGTTATGCTGAAACTGATTGAAGATGTATTGTAATTTTTCCGTATTCATATTACCAAAGTTTTGTTGGGTAAATACCTTGTTCTTTTAATTTACCTATTGCTTTTTCTACTATTTCCTTATCTTCTTTGTAAGTAACCCCAAACCATTTTGCATCCGATTGCAATACCTTTACGGTGGCTTTTCCGGATTTCAATATCTCGTTTACTATGGAAGGCAGATAAAATTCAGCTTTGGGGTTTGCTTTGTTTTCTTCTAAAAACGTGTTGAACAAAGCCCCACCAAACTCAAAACATTTTGGCGTGAAGCCCCAGAAATTCATGGAAACAATGGTATTTTCATCAATGGGAACAAAAGTACCGGCATCATCCTTCCGCATCAAAACGCCGTTCATTTTTTCAATATGGGTGCGTTCGGTAACATCAACCAGATAGCCCTTTTCGTTTACCCTGCACTCGCCCCTTGACACAAAACCATGATCGGAAACGGTATTTTTAAGCAAATAGGCCATGGTATTAAAATGGTACGAATCTTTATTGGTTGTCCTTAAAGCCTCTGCCATGACCTGAAACGCCTCAGCGCCATAAAAATCGTCGGCATTGATGATGGCAAAATTTTCATTGACCGCATTTTTGGCCATTAAAAGTGCATGGCCAGTGCCCCATGGCTTGGTGCGCTCTGGGTTCACGTAGTTTTCGGGCACACTGTCCAACTCTTGAAACACATAGGCAACTTCGGCTTTTCCTTCCAATTTTTTGTTGAAAATTTCCTTGAACTCGCTTTCAAAACTTTTTCTTATGATGAACACGAATTTGCCAAAGCCCGCACGAAGCGCATCGTAAATTGAAAAATCAATAATCGTATCGCCTTCTGGCGTAAAAGCATCCATTTGTTTGAGTCCGCCATACCGGCTCCCCATTCCTGCCGCTAAAACCACTAAGGTCGGTTTTTCCATTTTAATATATTTTTTAGTTCCCTTTAAACCGTAATACACTTAATTTCAAACGAGTACTGCGGTTAAAAAGACACGATTCTTCACCTCGTTTACCACAAAAGTAACGAAAGCCCATTGATAAAAAAAGAAAAAACAGATAAAATGTGCTCGAACACACAAAAAAATGTGTTCGATAACATTATAGAATATTAACGAAGCTTTCATACATTTGTAATATGTTAAAAAAATACACCATTCGAGATATAGCCAATTTGGCAGGCGTATCCAAAGGCACCGTCGATAGGGTGCTACACCATAGGGGGAAAGTATCGGAAACTGCCCTAAAAAAAGTGAACGATATACTGGACAAAATTGATTTTAAGCCCAATCTTATAGCCAAAAACCTTAAAAACAATAAGGTATATCGCATTTGCGTTTTGCTGCCAGACCCCAAAAAAGATGTGTATTGGGAACCCTGCATTAGTGGTATAAACACCGTTATTTCTGAGTTGGGGGCCTTTGGAGTAAATATTGAAACCGTATTATTTAACCCAACGCAAACCAAATCGTTTTTAGACGCCAATGCACAGATCCAGCGCAGCATGCCCGATGCCGTTTTGTTGGTGCCCTTATTTTTTAAGGAAGCACTTATAGTTATGGAAACCTATGAAGCCTTAGGCATAAAAGTTTCGACGTTTAATAACCGCATCGCCTCAGAAGCTGCAAAAAGCTTTATTGGCCAAGATTTATTCCAAAGCGGACGCGTGGGCGCAAAATTACTGCAAAGCCTTGTTAATGAAGGCGATATTGCCATACTGCACGTAAGCGAGAAGTATAAAAACGCGGTGTTCATGCAAGAAAAGGAAAAAGGATTTATAAGTTTTTTTAACGATCTGGACTCGCCTAATTACAACCTTTTAAAGCACAAACTAAAGGATTTGGATTTTGAAACTTCACTAAAAAACTTCATAGCCGAACACCCCCATCTAAAGGGAATTTTTGTAACAACTTCCAAAACGCATCAGGTTGCAACCATCATTCAAAAATTAACCCCTAAAAAGATTGCCTTGGTAGGTTACGATTTATTAACAGAGAACATTGCCTATTTAAAAAAGGGCACGATTGATTTCTTAATCCATCAACACCCAAAACAACAAGCTTATTTGGGACTGAAACTTTTAGTGGAACATTTTATTTTTGAGAAAGAAATACCAACTCAATTACTATTACCTATTGATATTATAAATTCTGAAAACATTACGCTTTCTGCAAGAGATTAAGCATCTACCAAGTTTAATGTTCCAAAAGAAGCTGGTGTGTGGAAATTTGGTGTTTCAGTTTTTGGATCTATCCAAGTAATCCATATGGGCTCGTAAGTACCATTTTCTTGTAGAATGTATTTTGCACGATAAATGCCTGTTTCTATTTTACCATTATTCAACAAATTTAATTGTATCAATGATACTAAATTGATAGCTATTTCAACGGTGAAATAATCCTTTTGAAAATCCGATTTAATCAAAATATCATCTGTTGGCCAATTCCAATTAAAATCAAATTCTTTATTCGGTTTTGCTTTAAAATCCATTAAACGTGGAGACGGATCTATTTCTAAACAATAATAAGGGTTAAGTTTGCTATTTGTTCTAAAAAAAAGCTCTACCCTATCTGAATTGTTAATACTGCTTTTTGTATTATCAGTTGTATCAATATGGATTTCAGAATCTTGGACTTTGAAATAACAATATAAATTTACTGCATCCCACAGCGCTTTAAAAGTTATTTCATTTACCGAAGCATCATCCCATGGTGAAGAAAAATTGGTTAATTCATTAGCCTTTTTCCAGAGTGAATGATTACCCTTCCCATTAATTTCTAATTGGTTTTTATCAATTTTTACGACGTTGTATGCTTTTAATTTAGATTCCAATTTCTTATTTGTTTTTAAAATCACTCATTATTTAATCTTTAATGATATGAATGCTGTTTTGGTTTTCACTTTTTTCAATTAAAACCACTTCTCCATTTACAATTTGTCCGTTTACTTTAAAAAAATGTGCTGCTGGTGCGGGCGAATTATGAACAACCAATAGTGTATAGGTTTTATCATCTATATATAAATTTACCGCTTCCACATCCGCATCTTTAAGCAAAACATCTGCTCTATCATAAACAGGTGTTTTCTCGTACTTCAAGTTTGTTTTATCAGGGAAATATAACAAGGTAATAAACGATGTAAAACCTTCTGATTGCTTAAAAATTTCTGCTCGCTTAGTTTCTTCTTTTAAATTATATTCCGAAGACCACCAAGCGTCTGATAATTTAATTTCTGAAGCTTTAATGGGTTGGATTCTTAAATTGGAATCGGCATAAGTTGTGGTTAATCCCTCATTTTCAATTTGAATATTTTTATTCGGAAAATTAAAATATTGCGCATACGCGTGATTGCCATTAGCGGAAAAACTATCAAATACCAACCAAACATCTGGTTTTAAATAGAGCATCCGCCGTTTGATAAAAACAGGATCCGCTAACCGTTTGTATGCCGTATTTTCAGCTTCAGCATAATCAAAATCAGTCGTTATTTTAGTGTAAACACCTTGTGAGCGTGCTTCAAACGTATTTAACCACGAATCTTTATAAATACTATTAGTCAAATCGTCTACTCCTAAGGTATTGTGACTTTTATTGTTTTTGAAAAACTCCCGCCATTCATTATCCACATACGAAAAGCGCCCGCCATCAATTAAATAATCTCTACCATTAGCGAAAATGGTAAAATGCAATAGATTATCATGCCCATGACCGCAGCCCAACTTTTTTAAATGAAAACTAGTATAAGTGGCATCTGCTTCCCAAGAACTACGCATATAAAAATCGCCTGAACTTTGTTGATATGCCGATAAAAAATCGGGAAATTTAGAAGGTATATTTTCATATATCTTATTGTTTTCCATACCTGTAATGAATAACGTTTCATAATCTAACGTATTAAACGCTCTGGATTTTAATACAGGGTCGTTGAATATAGACGCTGCCAATGTAAGCAAACCTCTTAAATCGGTATCATCACTATCGCCTAAAAGTGGTTGGTGATAATTAGGTTTTTGCCATTTTACATTGGCATACGCCATCTCTTTTGTTTTTTGAACAAGAACTTCAGGCAACTTAATCCCTTTCTGTTGTGACAATAAATTCACATTCATGTAGCAGTGAAACACTTCATTATGGTACATGGGCGATTGCTCCCATTGGGTGCCATCTTCTAATATTTGCAGGTTGATACAAGTCGTTAATTTATCAATCGCATCCGTCTGCCATTGTGGTGCAATCTTAAAATCATCTAGAAACAACGACAAATTAAACAAACCTTGATATTCTAAAACACCCCAATTACTGGTTTGTGAAAAACCACTAAAGGCACTATTAATATAGACTCCCTGTTGATAAAGTGATTCTAAAAATTTAGACAAAAATGCGGGCGTTATGCTTTTTGATTTTTTTACATATTCAAACGATTTAATCCAATTTTCACATCGGATGCCAGCTTCAATACGACGCCATGAATAATTTTTCAAACTATCATCTAAAGGATTATTAGCAATCCAGTGGGTAACCTGTTTAACAAACCCTTTGGCATATTTTTCGTTCCCAGTTAGCAAATAGGCTTTTCCTAAATCAATCCAATATTTATGCCTGTTCAGCATATAACACCACTCCTCATCGCCATTTGGCATGGCTTTCCAATCGATTTCATTTTTGAACTGATAAGGAATGTTGGTTTTCTCCATGTCCCAATCATCACGAAATAAAAAATACTGGTTTAAAACATCGTTAGCTGTTTTTAATGTTTTAGTGACTTCTTTTGGATAGGTACTGTTTATATATTTCGCATCGGTTTCAGAAACCTTTAAATATAAATTTTCTTTTTTTTGATATAATTCAAATAAGGCTTTTAAGGCTTGCTGTTCGTTACCTGATACGTGCAATTTCTTAACAATTTCTAGTTGTGGTTTATTAAAATCAAGTTTTTCAAAAATTGCATTATTTTGTGCCAGTGTTGAAATACCAATAATAAAAAACAAAAAAAATATATTTGCTTTCATTTTCAATTCAATTTACTCCAATCTTGTTATCTTAAAATCTTCAATTATCATGTGATTTTCTACCGTTCTAAATCCGAAATAACCACTCGTGTAAGGATTAGCATCGTTAATTTCATAAATAACGTCACCATCTCTTTTGTAACTCGTGTAATTATCCTTTATTAAAATTTCGATGTGCATTTTTTTATTGGCTACAATCATAAATTTTTTATCTGTTAAATCGTGTTCTGGCAATAATGGTCTATCAATATTACCATCGTATCGTCTAAATCGGGTTTTTGAATTGTTGTGACCGCCATAGCCTACATAGTAAAGCTTTAAATGATGGTAATTTGGAAAATGACCGGCCCTTTGCTTGGATTCCTTAAAAAAATCATTGGGATGGTTAGGGTCGTTTGCCATCCAAAAACAATTCATATCGGATACTCTATCGTATGGTCCTTTATTGTCAATGATGGTAATATCGTACTCTATTTTTAGATTCCCTTCTAATTTATTTTTAAACCAAACGGTGCAGCCTTTGGCATCAATGATTTCCATTTTACCGTTATCAACATGTACTTCCCCGTTAGGTTGTTGTTCTATAATCCAATTAGAAGCATCGTTTAGAACATTTTTATAACTAATTTCATCTTGTGCTTTGCAACTATTCAGAAACAGTAAAACACAAAAAAACAAAATTTCAAAACAAAAGGTAAATTTTATAGAACGTCTCATTTTTTGAAATTACTATTTAATGTTGCTTTACTCGCATTCATAGATTCTTGAAGTTCATGAAGTCGCTGTTTAAGTGCAGCCGCGCGTTCTGGATATTTTGAAGCGAGGTTGTTTTTTTCCGAAATGTCTTCAGTTAGATTATGCAACTCCACAACACCGGTTTCATAAAACTCAATTAACTTCCAATCGCCTTGTCGGATAGCGGCTCCTGGCGTCCAACCACTGGCATGGTAATGTGGGTAATGCCAAAAAATTTCTTTTCTATCTATTTTATTACCAATAAGTAATGGCACAAGGTTTACTCCATCTATCTCCATATTTTTTTCTGAAGTGATATTCGCTAAAGATAACATGGTTGGAAAAAAATCATGACTTATTACGGGTTCTGAAACAACATGCGCAACACTATTATAATGTGCTGGTTTTATTAATAAAGGTACACGAATACCGCCCTCATACAACCAGCCTTTCCCACCTCTTAAAGGCACCACCGCCGTTGGTCTTTCATAATTCAAGCCTGCTTCAATAGTGGTTAAACCGCCATTATCAGAGGTGAATATGATGGTTGTATTTTCATAAAGTCCTTCATCCTTTAACTTTTTAATGAGGCGACCTACGTTTTCATCAAGCGCATAAACCATCGAAGCATATTCCGGATTTCTTTGAACTATTTTTGTAATAGCCGACCCTTCGTTTCTATCGGAAGGCATCAAAGTATCCATGGTTTTAAGTTTATGTTTAAACTTATCAATATACTTTGTATTGGCTTGAATAGGCGTGTGCACTGTGTAATAACTTAAATACAACAGGAAGGGTTTGTCCTTAATCGTATCTAAAAACTTGATTGATTCAGTGGTTAATCTATCGGTTAAATGTTCACCTTCGGGACCATCGGGTAAATACGGGTTTTTATAAGGCACATAATAACCCCCTGGGGGTTGTCCTTTATGAAACCCACCTAAATTCACATCAAAACCTTGATTTTGAGGTAGCAAGCCTTCATCCCCAAGATGCCATTTTCCAGCAAAAAAGGTGTTATAGCCCTGTTGTTTTAATATTTCGGCTAGGGTAACTTCTTCTAGTGGAAGGGCATCCAAATCTTTTGGGCCTATTAATTTTCTATCTTGATTATCATCACCGGGAATCCAATCTGTAATTTGTAATCTTGCCGGATGCTTGCCCGTTAAAATAGAGGCTCTGGTTGGCGAACAGATGGATGCGGAAGCATAGGCATTACTAAACTGGATGCTCGATTTACTTAAGGCATCTATGTTTGGTGTTTCATAAAAAGTACTGCCCGTATATCCTAAATCGGCCCACCCCATGTCATCGACCAATATGAAAACAAAATTTTGTTTTTTGGCTGTTTTGCATGAAAGTTGGGATACAACCAAACCAACTATAAGAAACTTTTTGAACATGCTTCTGATTATGTATCTGTTAAAAATCAATTTAGCTCCACTTCGTGCTTATTCGCAAATCCGTCTTTTTTTAATTTCATTAATTTTTCCCTGAAATCCTTTACTTTTTCTGGATATTCAGTTGCCAGATTTTTTTGTTCGTTCGGGTCGTTTTTTAATTCATAAAGTTGTGGTTTAAGCTGAAAACCGGTTTCAATGACGGGCCCCCAAGGCACTAATTTAGGACCATCCAACGGTTCTATATATTTCCATGAATTCTCAACATACGATAAGGGACCCATATAACTTTCTTGTATTAAAGAGGCTCTTCCAACGGTATCATTTCCCAATAAAACATTTAATTGGTTTTGGCTGTCTATAACATCGGCCCCTACTTTTTTAACGCCAATAAGTTGTGCAAACGAACGTAAAAAATCTACTTGACTAAACAAGGCGTTGGAAATGGTCCCTTTATTTTTACCATCGTGCCAACGTACAATTAAAGGGATTTTACTGCCCCCATCATAAGCACTATACTTGCCTCCGCGCATGCCGCCTGTTGGTTTGTGATTACCAAGTAGCTCTCTGGCACGGTCATGGTAACCATCATCCACCACCGGCCCATTATCGCTTGAAAAAACAACGATGGTATTTTCCAATAAATTTTGCGCTTTAAGTGTTTCCATGATTTGTTTTACCGTCCAGTCCAACTGTAAAATAACATCGCCCCTAGCTCCCATTTTACTCTTCCCTTGAAACATTTTGTTAGCGATTCGTGGCACATGGATATCGTGTGTAGAAACCATTAAGAAAAAGGGTTGGCCGTTATTGGCAGCGATGAATTTTTTAGATTTATCAACCAATTCCATGGGGATGGTTTCATCGTTCCATAAAGCCGCTTTTCCACCTTCCATATAGCCAATTCTGCTAATGCCGTTTACAATGGTATTGTTATGGCCTTGTGATGGCTTGAGCGTTAACAGCTCCGGGTTTTCCTTGCCCGTTGGCCAATTGCCTATTTTTTCTTTGTAATTGACCCGAATCGGGTCGTTAGGGTCGAGATTGACGATATGGTGATTTTCAACAAAAACGCAAGGTACCCTATCGCCGGTTGCAGGAATAAGGTATGCGTAATCAAACCCTATTTCCAAAGGGCCTGGAGCTATTTTGCCGTTCCAATCTGGACCTTCTGCGCCACCCAACCCTAAATGCCATTTACCAACAATGCCCGTTTTGTACCCAGCAGTTTTCAACATCTTGGGCAAGGTTGTTCTAGCTGTGTCGATTAACAGACCTTGATCGCCTTTCGCTACACCCGTCCCTTTTTTTCGCCATGCATAATCGCCCGTTAACAACGAATATCTGGACGGTGTGCAGGTAGCTGCCGTAGCATACGCGTTGTGAAAAGCAATGCCCTGGTTAGCCAAAGCATCAATATTGGGCGTTTCAATGGCCGTAGCACCATAGCTGCTTATGTCGCCATAACCCAAATCGTCGGTATAAATAAAAACAATATTGGGCTTTAACCGATGTTCTTCCGAAGTATTGGTAACCGCTTTAGTTTCTTCACTTTTATGCTTACAACTCATTGTAAACAAAACAAAAAGAACACAAACAGGTAAAAAATAATTTTTTAAAAACATATTGTGGGGTTTAAAATTAATCATGTAAAAAAAATTAATAAGGTTTATCAAATAAGGTATCGGATGTTAAAATACTTGTGGTTGGTAAAACGATTTTTTTTAGAAATTTTGTATCGTTTGTCTGTTTGCACCAGTTCAATAATTTTTGCCGACAATCATCAATATGCGTTAATTCAGCTTTAGAATTTATTAAATTATGCATTTCATAAGGGTCGTTTTCAATATCAAAAAACTGTTCCCTGTTTTTCCCCCAACTGTATAAAATATATTTATACTTTTGGGTTATCAAGGCCCTTCCTAAGGTACCATAGGCATTTTTACCTTCAAACTTTGTTTCAACTACTACAAAATCGTGCGGAGTAATATCTTTTTCAATGATTTTCTTGATGCTTTTTCCTAATAAATTTTCTGAAAAATCAATTCCAGCATAATCACATATTGTTGGATATAAGTCCAATCCATTAGAAACCAGAGATTTATTTAGTCTTTCATTGGCATTAGTGATTGCTTTATAATTGATAATTAAAGGTACTTTGACACTTTCCTGAAAGAGAGCTGTTTTTTGATTCCAACCATGTGATGCATTCCCATCGCCATGATCGCTGGTAAAAATAATGATGGTATTTTCCCGCAATCCTAAAGCATCGATAGCATTTATGATTTTGCCAATTTCGGCATCTACTTTTTCAACCAAACGATAATAGGTATAACGATACTGTCGCCAATCGGCTTCCGTATAATTTTGGGTAGGATAAATTTTAACCTCTACATTTTGCTCTAATTGCAATGCTTCAGGAAAGGTTGCTGATTTCTTGAAATTGACAGGTAAATTGGGTGTTTCATTTAATGGAACTGGCGCAATATTTCCATAAGGCAAAGGTTCATTCCGTGCCCATTCACAGATATTATGAGGATTATCAAAAGAAGCCACCAAAAAGAAAGGCTGGGTGCTTTTTTGTTTCAATTCTAAATAATCGATACATTTTTCGGCCAAAGGCATATCGCCAAAATCGGCAATGGTGGCAAACCCATTTCCATCTGCCATTGCCTCTTCATGGGCATGCCACTTTCCAGCATACGCTGCATCATATCCCGATTGGGTTAACAGATGCCCTAAACCCAATTGTTTATCAGTATCTTTCATTTTATTATCGCTGTCGGCATTGGAATTCACACCAAGGCTATGCGGCATTTTACCTGTAAAAATACTGGAACGCGACGGGGTGCAAAGCGGAAAGGTAACATACGCATTTTCAAAACGGATGCCGGTTTTTGCCAACCTATCTAAATTAGGCGTATGAAGGTTTAGGTTTCCTGCAATACTCAAGGCTTCAGCTTGATGCTGGTCGGTCATGATTAACACAATATTGGGTCTATTATCTTTTAAAAATGTGTTATTTTGTTGAGCTGAACAGAAAAAGCTAAATAAACAAAATGAAGCAATTAGCATCCGAAAATTGTAATTTAAAAATATGCTCTTCATAAGATTTTGTTTGAATGATATATATGAGTGCTTTATATAAAATAATCACTCTTTGATAAATTTATTCGTTTTGTATCCGTTTAAAACCAAAAAGTAAATTCCTTTTGATAAAAAGTTAACATCAATCTTATTGGAAGCTGCTGTTGACTCTCCTGTTTTAATAACTCGTCCTAAATTATCAGAAATCGTATAGAGAGTCCTATTTTTTAATCCATTTACGATAAGATAATCGGATGTTGGATTGGGATATATTGTTGTGGATACGACTTCATTTTTTGAAACACCTAAAACTTGTGTTGCTCCTTTTGTATAATATAAGCGATCAATTAATGTTGGCGTTGTTGTTAAATTTCTATTGGACGACATAATAATGGCATCACTATTTTCATCTACAGTTTTATAAGCTAATCCATTTGCAGGACTTAAAACGCTATTAAAACCTATACAATGCGCAGTAGTTAATGTGGTAACGTAATTGGGCGTTGCATAATATTGAATATCGCCATCTGGTGCTACAGAAACACCTAAAGTCCACCACGTATCTTTACCGCTATTGGGCGCATTTGTTGTAATTTGAATATCGTCTCTTCCCGGGCCTCTCAAGAGAAGAATATTACCATAACACCAAATCCCAGGCCATGAACTAGTTCCTGAATTATATTTTACGGGCATTCTTAACGAGGTAACGCCATTTTGGTCAAGTGAACCTGGCAAAAAAACATGCATCATCACAGAAGGTGTATCTGCAGAAACCCATGATGCGCCATACATAAAAAAGTCATCCTGCGATTCTGGATCTTGTCCACTATAATACGTGGTTCCAACAGCAGAAGGATTTGCTGCATACCATGCTGCATCTCTATCTTGTGAATAAAAAGCAAGAACTTGATTTCCAGATGATGTCACCTTTTTAGGGTTTGCAACAACAGAAATAACTTCAGGAGCACCCCTTTGTGTTCCAGATAAACCAAATCCTGCACCTGCCCAACCGGAACTGTAATCAAAAGTTTGACTTAAAAGTGACGTGCTTTCAAAATTTAATTCTTTTACCAAGGTTCCAGTACCTGGAATATAATAGGTACTTTGAGCAAATGATACTGCGTAAACTATAAAGTTTGCAAGCATTAATAATATAAATTTATTTTTCATAATGATTATTTTTTAGCTTTTTAAAATGAGATGATTGCATGCTATAACTTATTTTGAGATCATTTTTTTTCCATTTCCTCCCAAACTTTCAAACTTTCACCAACCCATTCGGGCAAGTTACCCAACCGGTGTTTTAATTGCGCTTCGTAAAGCGATTCTGGAAACACCGGGGCTCCCAAACTTTCCAAATACCCAACATTCGACTTTTCAAAGCTGGTTTCAGAACCATGCAAACCCACAACAATAGGATTTACTGCTGAAAAACCCCAATATATCCCTTTGCCTGATAAACTCCAAAAATCGTAGTTAATCTCAGCTTCGCCAACACGTTTGTAATTCCATAAGGTTAAACCGCCTAAATGGTGCGGTTCATTTATGTAATTACCACCGTGATTGGTCATTTTTGAACCTTCATAAAGATCGACCAAATTATTTTTAGGAATATCCGCATGAGAATCCCAGCCTTGTTTTGGTGTTTTTACACGCCAAATAACAGAACCTGAGGTTTTATGCGACATGGCAGCACCGTGAAATTGGCCGTTGTTGGTAGCATCGCTAATCAATCCTGTTAAAACCCGTGTAGATTGGGTTACATTGGTAAGTTTATGGCCGCCATTACCATCTACAAGCAACATGAGTATGGACGATGCATAGCTATTATTTAAGGAAACGGCACCCGTTATATTGCTAAAGCGGCATCGGCGAACCCAAGACATGGCTACGGTATTCATGGCTATTATAGACCAGGCATTGTCGTGAATATAATCTTTGTGGTGCACATAATTGTCGTTAAAATTGGCTTTAAAATAAATATCTTCCACACCTACATTTTCTAGAGGAATATAGGGATGGGCTTGCCAGTTTTCAGAAGTTGATATGTTATTAATCAACGGGTCTTTTATGGTTATTTGATTTCCGTTGATGCTTTCAATTTCATGGTTTTCGATAAAAGACACACCCTTTTTAATAACATTTTCCCAATGTGGACGAGGCGTTTTTCCATCCAAAGCTACTGAAACGGCGTCCAAATTATAAGGCATTTCCAACTGAATGTATTTGGAGTTTTGAAATAAATTAGGATGCTCCACCTCAATAACTACATGGCCTTCTTGAGCATTTTTTGTGATGTGCGTTGATGCCCCTTTACTTTTTTTTGCCGAAAACACAAACATATAACTCACCTTCCACTCCGGTTCGTCTGGATACCTTTGAAGCATGTGGCTTTTCATTTGAATTGTGGTACCACCGGTGCCCAAACCGCTGCCTTTTAAAATGATATTGGAATTATTTATAGTTATAGGGTTTGTTTTGGTTGGGTTTACATTCACTAAAAAAGTACCTGATGGAAAAAACACGATGCCGCCCTCTTGTTTTTCGGCAGCGTGAATGGCTTTTTGAATGGCTTCCTGATCGGATACCGAATCATTTGGAACGGCTCCAAAATCGACCACATTATAAACCTTTAAATGTTTGAACCTATCGGGAATGCCTGTTTCACCTAGTTTATAGCCCGCGTACGAATAATCAAAAAGCATCGGGACTTCCGGGTTGTTAATTTCGCCCGTGAATTTTTTCCAAATAATGGCTTCTTGGGCATTACAGAAGGATATGCTAAAAATAGAGCTAAAAAAAAGATAAAATAGACACTTCATGCTGTTATAATTTATTTTTAAACCGCAATTGCGAGTCATGAAGCAATCTTGGGATGGAAGTACTCCTATTCAACAAATTACTTCGTGGTTCCTTCTTGCAATGACTCCAATAGTTATAACTTATTCAATTTGAATTCCCTCGGTAACCCATTTATGCAGTTTAATGTAATAACGGTATTGTTTCCAGAATTATCCGTTTTAGTTATAAAATCGGCCGGAAACGCGCTCCATTTACCTTCCAACGTTAGTGTAAGCGTTACTTGTTGGCTATAATTTCTAAACTTTCCTTTTGCATATTCAGGAAAATTCAAATCGGGTTGTACCGCACTCACGGTTATGGCATTTGCACCATCTTTCTTCACCATTATTAAAGCTGGTTGCGATACTTCTTTTAAAATTCCGCTATCTAAATTTGTATTAGCTTCAAAAACCACATAACCTGTTGTACTTGATTCTTTATCAGATACAATGTGTGCTATGTTATCGGCTCTTTCAATTTTAAACGAGTCCTCTTTTTTAATTTTTGAACTGAAATTCTTTTGGTTTTCTTCATCTAAAAACGGGTAGATAACATATTGATATGATGCATTTTTAGGTGCCAACCCATGATTAATCCAGGCGGTGGCATAGTCGCCCTCGGTTTCTTTGGCGCCTTTTCCTTTAGGGTTCATGGAACCTGTATTGATGGAATATTTATTGTGATACGACTGTTGCTTTTCCTTTTTAACTTGAACGGGCGTGTTTGAAAGGATATGGTAGCCGTTGCCATAAGGATCTATCAACCAACTTCCAGTTGCCGTATTGGGTTGTAATTCCGTTTGATAAGGGAATTTTTTTATGGTTTCAGAAGACGTGTATAAAGGAGCCTTGGTATCGGTTAGAAACGATTGAAAAATAGCTGTTTCAGTTGGATTTTTTTCGTCGATACTTGAAATTTCTGTACCTATGCAGATGAGCTTGTTTCCAAATGAAAACACCGATTTTTTGGCTTTCAATTTTCCGGGAAACCCTACATTTACCTCATTGCCTTCAGCATTAGAACCCTTACCCTCGTTTAGAACCATTCCGAAGATACCGTTCTCGCCCAATGATGTGCTTCCTGCGAAACTTTCGTTGGAGCGAAACATAATTAACGGCATTTTAGGTTCCAATTCCTTGAAGGGCAAATAAATAATGGTTGCCCCAGGATAGCGGTTCCAGTCCCATCCTTCTTGTTTAAAGCCACTGCCCGCTTCACTTTTGTCGTTTAATAACTGTATGGTGCCATTTGCCGGATACCTGCCATACCTGTTTTCATTCACATAAATCTCAGAAGCCCAAACATATTTGCTGTAACCTTTTATAAGGGCAGCCCAATTATCGCGCCTATGCACGGAAGTTGCCGCATAGGGAAATGTTTTGTACCCCGATAACCGTTCCTTTTGTATGCCATTCATTTGGGTAAAAAGGGTGGAATTAAGCAAATCATCCTTACCCCAAAGCCTTAAATAGGCAGCGGCCACATCTTGGTCTATTTTCGAGGTCCCTTCGGGGTTTCCTGCATTGGCCATTAGTAAAAATTCGTTTTTCAAAGGTTCTATACCACCATCTTCCAACGGATGACGACCAGAGTTACCAAAACCCCAGTTGTATAATTGGCTGTAAGCCCTTGTTGCCAAAAAAGCATTTTTAAAATTTTGGTGACCAGCCGTATCAATTCGAAAACGTGTACCGGCTAAGATATGTATCACTTTGGGCACCGTTTGGAAGGCTCCCAAACCATACGCAGGATAATGCCCGTTATGGTGCCATGCCGTACCATCTACCTTAAAGCCCCATTCCTCGTTTTGTTGTGCCAAGGTAACGGACATGTATTTTGAGTACGCCCGTAATAGTTCGGCCTGCATTTCTTGTTTTTCAAGCAAAAAAATAAGCATTAAATGGTAATACGACTGGGTGTTTAAATAATCGATGTTAACGTGAAATTGGCTTTCATCTTCTAAAAGCATGCCTAGATTGAACAACCAATGCAAACTTGAACCAACTTGGTTTAGCAAACCATTGTCGTACAGTAATTGACGCATGGTAAAAAATGCTTCGGTAATTTCCCTAACGTTGTAACCTATATGATGGCGCGTACCACCATTGGATCCCGCTTGCCAACCTTGATCGAGAAAATATTTTGTGCCGGTTAAAAACATTGTGGCCATTTCCTGTTTTTCAACAGGAGTGCCCCTGTCGTATAAGTTGGCAATCTTTTTTAAAAACTTTCCTAAATCCTGGATATCATTGGACGTTTTTGGCCCTTGCTGTTTTTCATTAAAATACTCCTGTTCTTCCCTAAAGGTTAAAGGCGGCCCAACCACTGTTTTACCGTTATCTTGGATGTTTAATTTCTGAAAACCTTCCTTTAACGAATTTATATAGACTTTATATTTCTTATCGATGGTTAAATCTTGGTCAATTTGAGCTTCAAACTTTTTTAAATCCATGCGAATGGCCATGGAAACCGGTTTTGGCTCCAATTTTTTGATGCGCTCGTAATTTGATATTAAGGGCATCCAATGATCATCGCCCAAATTTGTGCTGGATTTTATAAACGGTACAAGTTCATCAGGATATTGGTGCCTATCATCTTGATATTGTGAATAAGTAATATCATCAAAAAACAGTTTGCCACTTGGCAATGTGGTGCTTATCTTAAAATAATCGTAATCTATTTGTGTGCCTTTTTTTGGTGCATTTCCTTGCATTTCGTAAAAAGGTACCCAAATGCGTCGCCATCCGGTAAAACTTAAAGGCACATCAAACCACACTTGTTTAACCTTGTTTTTTTCAAATGAAATGCGAATGACACCTTCTTGGGGCGTTTCATTATAAAGGGACATTTGCAAGGTTGGACTTGCCGGAAAGTGTTCGCCATAAGCCAACGGACTTTCTTTTTGCGTTAAAATTTTAAAATGCGGGGTGCCTATGGTACTTGCGCCCGTCCATTCCCATTGCAATGAAGATTTACCATACCTTCTGTGGGCTTCACTTAACGATAATTTACCATTTTCTGCTTTATAGACCTCCAAAACCGACGGGAATTCAAAAGATTCTACAGCGGGTTTGTTGTTTTCTTGTGAAAAACCTAATGCGGAAATTAAAAAAAGCAGCACTAAACATGCTGATGATTTTTTTATAAGTAAATATGAATATCTCATAATGTTTTAGTAGATGTTACAATTAAAATGGAAAACACCCTATTCTTGTTTTCAAATTATTACATGGTTTTTTCCTCATACACCTCACAGCTTTTAAAAACCTGCGAGGTGTAAAAATGCATTAAATGTTATTTTTTCAACTCCAAATAGCGTTCCACCCAAGGATCTTTTTTTTCTTTTAACTTTTCCAAAAGTTGGTTGTGCAATGTTTTTTGCAATGATGCATTTTCACCTACCATATTATGCATTTGATAAGGGTCTTCCTGATTATCGTACATCATAATACGCTCTACATTTTTAGCATCTAAGGTAACCACATAAGTATAACGGGCTGTTCGTATCCCACGATGCCCCGATGCCGGTTGGCCAGCTTCAATAAAATAATACAATACAGAAGTTGGCTTATCGCCTTTGTTTTTAAGGATGAGGGATGATAAATCGGCTCCATCCAACTGCGATGGCATGCCTTTTTTTGCACCTAACATGTTTAAAATAGTGGGCATAACATCCACAGGACTTACCAATAAATCACTTTTTTGGCCTGCTTTGATTTTTTCTGGCCAACGAATGATGAAAGGTATATTTATGGCTTCCTCATACCAAATGTTTTTCGACATTAAGCCGTGGCTTCCCATCATGTCGCCATGATCGGAGGTAATAACAACAATGGTGTTTTTATCAAGTCCTTCTTCTTTTAAAGTATTTAATACACGACCAATTTCAAAATCGACCCCCGTGACCATCGCAAAATAATTACGCACATGTTCTTTTGCTAAATGGGTAAGTTTTCTGCTTGCACCTGCATGAAACGCCAAATCGTTAGCATCGGTTTCTAAATTAACATTCGGACGCACCAATAATTCATCCAAAGATTTATCCTTATAAGGTTCTAAATAGTTTTCTGGAACGTATTGATATGGTGGATGTGGCGGGTTTACCGACCAGAAAAGCGCAAATGGTTTATTTTTGCTTCTCGTTTTTTCCGAAGGGTTTTTTATGTAATCGATAATAACGTCGGCTTCATGTTTTGGCGACCATTCATTAACATAGGTTAGTTGATCTTCTTCCGCATCGTTTGTCCAATAATGTGGTGCATTATGATCATCAAATGCGCCATAAGAATACCAAAAATTAAAACCGTGACGCTGTTCCTTAGGGGTGTAAGCATCCCAAATAACAGAATCTTTTCCAGCAATGGGTGGTGGCGATGTTAAATGCAATTTCCCAACATATCCAGCATCGTACCCGTTTTCAACCAGCACATCGGAAAAACTCACATCGCTTTTTTGCCACGAATTATTGTATGGGTAGCGCAATGAATTCGCATTGGATAAAACCTTATTATGGTACGGTAATTTTCCCGTCATGAGCATACCGCGGTACGGACTGCATAAAGGAAAGCTGCTTATGGCGTTTGAAATAAGCATGCCCTCGTTTACCAATGCATCTAGATTTGGTGTAATAACCGGGTCTTGGTTGTTAATGCCTATGGCAGCATTTCTTAACTGATCGGGGAAAATAAACAATAAATTAGGTTTTTCCTGTTCAGGCTGTTCCTGAGCTACTTTTTGGGCGGTACTTACACAACCTAAGAAAAGCATCAGTACAAAAATGCCAGCGGGATATTTAAAGAGATAATTCACAACTAATTATAAGTTTATTTTATTTTTTTCTTCCATTTTTTTCAATCGATCTAGGGCTTCAATATAATAATAATCGGCATAAATTAAAGCCACATCAATTTCATGCCCTAACGATTTTGCGCCCGTAGAATGTAGCAAGAAGGAATCTGCCTTCCCTACGGCCGAATACTTTTCGGAACCTAAAGATTTCAGCATTTTTATGGCGGCGTTGTAATAGCGTTCTTGGTCTGCCCTATCTTCCACCAAAATACTTAAATCCAATAATGCAGAAGCTACAATGGCTGCGGCAGAGGCATCTTTTTCTTCCTTAGGGTCGTTGGCCACGTCAAAATCCCAACAAGGTACCATATCTTCTGGCAAAAGCGACAGATATTTATCGGTTATTTTCTGTGCAAAATCCAAAAACTTTTTGTCTTTTGTTTCTTTATAAACCATGGTATAACCGTAAACCCCCCAAGCTTGACCTCTGGACCAACGGCTATCATCGGCAAAGCCCTGTTTGGTGTTTCTGTTTAAAACAGCTCCCGTAATGGAGTCGTACTCTAAAACGTGCCACGAGGTATAGTCGGGCCTGAAATGGTTTTTCATGGTTGTTTCGGCATGTGTTACAGCAATGTCGTATAATTTTTTATCGCCACCATGTTTGGCTGCCCAAAACAACAACTCTAAATTTAACATATTATCGATGATGGTAATGTGTTGTTTCCAGCGGGGATGCATTTTATTGGACCACGAGCGTATGGTACCTACTTTTGGGTTAAAACGTGATGCCAGTGAATTTGCTGAAGTTAAAAGCACATCTTTATACTCTTTTTTGCCACCAATTTCATAGCCCAATCCGTAAGCGGGAAACATCATAAAACCGATGTCGTGATGTTCTGTAATATTTTTAAAATCCTCAAAAACCTCGGTGCGCTTAATGGCTTCGTCTTTCCAGCGCTCATTTCCGGTAACATCAAAGGCATACCATAAGATGCCTGGGTAAAAACCAGAGGTCCAGATAAGCTTGTGGTTGGTAACTTCTTGCCATTCGGTTTCATTGGTTTCTATGAGTCGGGGATGCTTGGTAAGATCGGTTAATTTAGGCACCGAAATTTCCAGTTGTTTTTCACAATCGTTTATTTGCTTGTTCAAATCAATGCTTGCTGCAGCTTCTGGAACAACCTTAGCAACTTCCTTTTCTTTTGAGTTTTTGCAACTTGTTGTGAACATTAAAAGACCTACTAAAAAAAGACTTTTAAAAATAAATGGTTGCTTGGGGTATGGATTCAAATCGTTACGCATCATAATAGTTGTTAATGTTGATATTTTTTATTCAATAATTAGTATTGTTCACTACAAAACAATGAAATAAAACGCAAGTTGAGGCGGTGTAGGCGTTCTATGGTAAGGGGGTAATTGACCTATTGTGGGTTTTTTATCTTAATAAAATATTAATTTGATTGTTTTTCAGTAATTCAACCATGACTTATAGAACACAACTTGTTGTATTAACAACTAATTCATTTGCCATGGTAACTTCCATTATAATCTGATATTCCATTTGATTTTAATATGCATCAACATAATGTATTCAATTAAAAAAGGTTGTTTCAATTTTTTAATATTAGTATTAAAAATTCTCAGCTAATTTAAATTTGAAAACTCCACTTTCAAGCTATTAAATTCACTTTGGGAATTTGAAATTTTGAGTAAGCTGAATTTCAAAAATATACGATAACCAAATAGCTACAACCACTTTTTTTGTATTAATAGTATAGCGGTTTTTTTAATATTTTTCCTAACAATACAAAAAATTATAAATAAGAAAACCGTCTCAATTCTAATTTTTGAGACGGCTTTTATTTAGCAAGTAAACGGGTATATTAATTACCCAAACTTGGTAATATATCCAATTCAGCTTGAGGTAGCGGCGAAAAATAAAATTCTTCTCCACCACTCGTTATCGGTAGAATATTATTTTTTATATCCACAGTCTCCACGGGCGATCTACGAGCGAAAGAAGCTGAAAGCGTTTCAGTTCTTACCAAATCGTGCATTCTTAAATATTCACCTGCAAATTCCCATTTTCTTTCTGCAAACGCCAAATCTGTTAACGTGCCATTAGCAGCTGTTAAAGTTGTGGTAGCACCCGCACGGTTTCTTACTCTGTTTAGTGCATTCCAAGCGGCTGGATCATTACCTCCAGATCGCCCTGTAGCTTCAGCATAATTTAGCAATACTTCTGCATAACGCATAAAATATATATTAAAATCGGCTATCGTGTTGTTTGATCCTGGCTCCGTTAAATCACCTCCCAAGACTTTACGAAATAAAGGGTGTGGATCAGACCATGTTTCCCAATTTGCTCCAATAGGAAAACTTGGTTTTCTTGGTATTTGTTCTAGAACGTAGGTATCGTTAAATCGCTTTTCTGTGCCGTTCGCAGTGGCATCTAACTGCATATCCTTAAAGAATGTTATTTCACTGAAAATCTCGTTCCATCCTCCAGCTTCAGCAGGCATTCCTAAACGACCCATGGTTCTATTACGCACGCCACAAGGTGTACAACTTACCAAAGTAAATACACTTTCATTCTGATTAAAACGATTTTTCTCTGTCCATAACGCTCTAAAATTACTAACCAATCCAAATCCGTAAGTACTTTCATTATCTATAACCTCTTTGGCTTTACTAGCCGCTAACGCATATTTAGAAGCATCCTTAATTGGGTACCCTCCCCAACTTAAATACAATCTAGACATAAAAGCTTTTGCGGTTCCTTTATTAGGTCTTGCGCCTACTACTGGAATACCAGGAAATACGTTAGGCAGTAATGTTTCTGCTTGTTTTAAATCGGACTCAATTTGAGTGTAAATATCAAGAAATGATGCTCTTGGCAGTAACTCATTTGAGTTTGAAACTAATTGTAATGGTACTCTACCATACGTTTTCGTTAAATGCATATAAGAAAATGCACGCATAAAATAAGCCTCTCCAATAAGTCGATCTACTTTTGCCTGATCGGTGCTAATAATATTAGCTTTAGCATCTATTGCTATATTGGCAAGCGTTATAACATTGTAACACGTGTTATAGGCCATTTGTATATTTTGTGTACCCGAAGTTTGTCGTCTCCAATCAGATTCTCTAAAAGCAATTTTATTAAGTCCACTATGTGAAGTAAGGTCATCACCTCCAAAAGCCGCTAGTTGAAATTGTGCCCATTGCGCGCCTCCTTCCATAAGATTTCTATACATGCCTGTTAAAACAGCTTCTAAAGCATCATCGGAAGTTAGAGCCGTTGGTGCTAATTGTACTTCACCTGGATTTTCATCAAGATTTGAACAGGATGTCATCATGACTACCGAAAGTACCATGATGCTTAGTTTGGTCCAAAAATTTATTTTTAAAATATTTCGTATCATCTTTATCTATTTTTTTTTATTAAAAACCTATGTTAACTCCAAAAGTGACTGTTCTTGGGTTTGGTAATGCACCTGCATCAAATGAAGCTGTGACATCAGAACTCGTTACGCCTACTGAAGAAACTTCGGGATCATACCCTTTATAGTCGGTAATAGTGAACAGGTTTTGTCCACTTACATATATTTTTACCGAATTTGCAAAACCTTTAACACTAGGAAGTGTATATCCTAATGATAGATTGCTTAATCTTATAAAACTTCCATCTTCAATATTTCTGGTGGAATTCAAATTATTATTTCCTGTTTTTGGACTAGCTGGGTCCAATACTTCTGCACTTGTAGGAACTGTAATGTTACCAGTTGCCAATCTAATAATTCCCAAAGTAGAATTAAGTACATCATAACCATGAACACCTCTAAACAAAAGGTTTAAATCCCAGTTTTTATAACTTAATGTATTGTTTAAACCCCAAGTAAAGTTTGGTGTACCATTACCTATAATACCTTGGTCGGTACTGTATTGTGCAGCACCATTGGCATCGGCCCCTAAATATTGATACCCGTAAAAATTACCTAATGGCTCTCCTACTTTAAGTAAAAACCAGTTGGATGATCCTCCAGCTGGATTAAAAGGTGCTGGTGTTACTATTTGATCGGGACCTCCAAGATCAACAACGTTATTTTTAACAAAAGACATGGTTAGGTCAGAGTTCCATTTAAAGTTTTCTGAATTAATTACCGTTGCTGATAAAGTAACATCTACACCCGTATTTTCAACTTCTCCAATGTTTGTTAAAATAGTACCACCGCCATTGGATGCTAAAACAGGTTTTTCTAACAATAAATCGACCGTGTTTTTCTTATACCAATCCAAGCTTAAATTTATGCGACCATTAGCCATTCTAAAATCTAAACCAGCATTAAATTGCTTCGTAGTTTCCCAAGTCAAATTTTCATCAACTAGACCACCAAAGCCCAAACCTATATTGAGCGCACTTCCGTTAAATGGAAAATTCATACCTGTTTCTAGTTCTTGGTAGGTTGAATATGGTGCAATATTTTGATTTCCTGTTTCCCCATAACCTGCCCTAAACTTTAGGCTGTTTAAAAACGAATCGTCTTTTAAAAACAAATTCCCAATGTTGTAACCAGCAGATACTGATGGGAAATAACCCGTTCTGTTTCCTTTTCGAAATCTTGACGATTCATCAACACGCATGGTTGCTGTTGCAAATAAATTATCTGCAAAATTAACTTCTGCTCTCACAACATAAGAATCGATAGCGCTTTTATTTTTATTAGCGTTTACGGTTTGATTTGAACCCAATTCAGCTAAATAAAACGCATCTTTCAATCCTGAAAAAATATAATTTGTAGAGTTAAAACCCGCAGATTTGAAAGTGGAGGATTGCAATTCGTAAATTCCAGTTAATTTTATATTCGTAGTTCCAAAGTCCTTATTCCAAGTTAAAATATTACTTAATTGGTAATCTTCCGTTCTTCGAGAGCCGAAATTAGCGGATGCCGGCAATATTATAGAACCATCAGGAATACCGTTAAACACTTCGCTATTAAGGATTTTCTGAGAGGACCCTGCTAACAAGGTAAAATTAAAATTATCATTAAAATTATACCCCAAAGTTAAATTTGTATTCAAATTGTTAGTAACATCATTGCCATCTCTTTCTTTTTGAACCGCAATTGGATTCACTAAAATAGAACCATAACTATTTTGTAAATTATAGGTACCGTCAGGGTTTATATAGTTTACCGCTGGATTCCATCCTAAAATAGCTTGTACTCCACCACGAACATCCTGGGCGCCTCGCGTTCCACCAGCAATTAAGTTGTGAGAATCTTCTTTAGATCCATAAATATTTAAACCCACAGTAAACTTATCGGTTATATCCACACTTAAATTACTACGCAAGGAATAACGTTGGTAATCGGTGTTAATAATAATACCTTCTTGGTTTACCATATTTCCAGAAATAAAATAATTTAAGCGCCCCTCTTTACCACTTGCTGTAACTTGTACATTATTGGTTATGGCAGGTCTAAAATATTCATCTTGATAATCGGCACCGCCATTCACTATGGTGGCCGCACCTCCAGCAAAGGCTACAAATTCTGATGGAGATAATAGATCATATTTTTTAGGAACTACGGACGACGATAAAAAATAATTAACATTTACTTGGGGCATTCCAGACTTTCCCCTTTTAGTTGTTACCATGATAACGCCATTAGATCCTCTTGAGCCATAAATAGCAGTCGCAGAAGCATCCTTTAACACATCGATACTTTGAATGTCGTTTGTGTTTAAACTTGCAAGATCGCCACCAATAATACCATCAATAACGACTAAAGGTTGGTTGTTTCCTGTAATGGAATTAGAACCACGGATACGGATTTTAATATCACCCCCTGGTGCTCCCGAATTTTTAGATACATTTACACCCGCAGTACGCGATTGCAACGCATCTTCAGCTCTTACCAATGGTTGATTTTCAAAATCTTTAGCACTTACGCTTGAAATAGAACCTGTAAGGTCGCTTTTACGCCTTGCGCCATAACCCACAACCACAACTTCATCCAAGGCTGCAGCATCTTCTACTAATTTAATAGCAATAGAAGTTCTGTTGTTAACTGCAACTTCTTGGGTCTTATAACCTACATAAGATACTACCAAAGTAGATTTTCCTGCAACAGACATATTAAAATTACCATCAAAATCTGTTGTAGATCCGTTAGATGTTCCCTTTTCCAAAATAGTAGCACCTGGTAATCCTATGCCTTCGGCATCTGTGACAATTCCATTTACTGTAATTGATGATTGTGCATTTAGAGACCCTGTACTAAGGCACATAGCTAACAGTAAAATTAAAAACCTCACAGCAGTTTTCAATTTACGCGACAAAAAATTTAATTTTTTTACCATTTGTTCTTGATTTAGTTAAAGTTTTAGTTGAAAAATAGAATATAATTTAAACGCCAATATTATGTTAAATCAGTTATTGGTGAGGGGGAGTATTCTATCCAATCTTAGGGGTGTTTTTTACTAATAAACCTTTTTTTTTGTAGGGTTCATTTTTTAAATAGAACTTCTCCTCAAACGGTACTTATAAATAGTTAGATTAAGAAAAGAATTTAGAGGTCTGTATATTTATAGCTGTTTATTTTACCATAAATTCACCGCCATATTTGAAAATAGTACGTTATCAACAATTTAATAACTGCAATAATAGTTTGAAATTATTTGAAAATAACACTATTATTAAGCACAATTTTATCAAATTTTATTAACTAAAACAGTGTTAAAAACTAGCAAGATTTGTTTATAAGTTTGTTTTAATATGTATAAAAAATTTACAAACTTAGTAAGGTCAGTTAGATGCATTATACGCGCATACTAAGACAAAATTATTATATTAATTTTTTAATTTTTTAAGCCAATGGCTATTAAATTTAAGGCGCAAGCCAGAAAGAATCCTCAGGATGTTAACCTACCTGAGAAGTACTATGCCGCTGCCATTGCAGATGGTGAAGTAGATATGGATACGCTCGCAGAGCAAATTTCGTATCAATGTACCGTAACCGAGTCCGATTGTTATGCGGTACTGCTCTCGTTGGAGCGCAACATTATTGATGCCTTAAAACAAGGGCGCATTGTTAAATTAGGGCGTTTGGGTAATTTTCAAGTGGGCTTAAGCTCAGAAGGTAGAGATACCGAACTGGCTGTTGATGCCAACGCGATTACCAAAACCCGTATTTTGTTTAGGCCTGGTAAACGTTTACGCAATTTGCTAAACGAATTAATTTTTAGAAAAGCGAGCTAGAACCCCGTTATTTACTAGGTTTAATAAGGTCTTGAGTGTTCTCACCACTCAGGGCCTTTTTTTTATGCCCTAAAATGAATAAATTTCATGCGGACGAAGCAATTGTTTGATGCTGATGAACCATTTCTTTGATGCTGATGACATGAAAACCTGATGCCGAGGGTGTTTTAACACGCCTTATTCAACGTTTTTTACAACTTTTACAACTTTTTAGAAACAGTTTTGCATAAAAAAAGCTCAAAAACAACAGCTAGAACCCCGTTTTTTGAGCTAAATTTAATAAGGTCTTGAGCGGTCTCACCCACTCAAATCGTAATTAAAACGCATTTAAAATGTATTAAAACGTTATTAATTGGTGTAAACTTACACAATAGCCCCGTGATTTACGCTTTTTTTATGTTAAAAATTATACGTTTTATCGTATTTTTTGGTGTTTGGTTTTGGGTTTTGGGTTGAAACGTCATTGCGCTGTAAACATGACCAAAGCAATCTGTTTTTTGGGTGTTGGTTTTGGGTACTAGGTTTTGGCTACGCAATATGTAATAGGGAGTGAGGCGCAAGGGAAGCCATCTAAAACCACGAAGCTACCTATTTTACAGGTTGACAAGAATTGAATTAAAAAAAAAGATTAACGAAGATAAATTGGTATTTTAGCGATTCAAATTTTTGAGATATTAAATGACTACAAAAACAGAAACAAAACAGTTTCAATATGAAATCCAAGCATACCAAGAGGACTGCGTAAATAACATTATCAATCTTTTTGAAAGCCTTCGCCAAAAACAAAATTTTTGTGATGTGCTTATTGCACACCAAAAAAATAACAAATACAAATTCCCAGTTCAAAACAACAATAACATTGATATCATGATGGAAACGGGAACGGGAAAAACCTTTACGTTTATCAAAACCATTTTTGAACTCAGTAAAAACTTCGGCTACAAAAAATTTATTGTTCTTATACCTACTGTCCCTATTCGTGAGGGTACAAAAACAAACTTAGAAGACACCAAAAATTACTTTAAGAGCTTTTACGCCAACGAAAAAGAAAAGGAAATTGAAACTTTTGTTTACGAAGGTGGCAATCTTTCTGCGGTAAAACAATTTATCGGCACTTCCCATTTGTCGGTTTTGGTTATGACACCAAGCTCATTTAATAGTAAGGACAATATTTTGAACCGTCCGTTAGAACGCGAGATGAACGCACCTGAATTATTTGTAGTTAATCAAGAACCGCCAAAATCGTATTTGGAATGTTTGAAACGCTTACGTCCGATTGTGATCATGGACGAACCGCACCGTTTTGAAGGCAATGCCTTTAAAACTTATTTTGAGGGATTTGAAAATTACTTTTTGCGTTTTGGAGCAACATTTCCAAAAAAGAAAGACAGTTTAGTTCTTTCAAATGTGGCTTACGTTTTAGACAGCATTTCTTCTTTCCGCCAAAACTTAGTTAAGAAAATTGTAGTTTATACGCAGGATGTCATTGAAAATACGGATACACTCATTGGCATAGAAAAAGTTGGCTCTAAAAATATAGCTCACGTAAGCACATTAACAAACGGAATTATTGCAAGACGAGAATTAGGTATTGGAGCTGTTTTCAACGGTAAAAACATTAAGAAAATAAACAAAGACACCATTGTTTTAGCGGATGACACCATTGAAAAGGTTGATTATTCTCTGTCAGACGAATCATTTCGGACAATGATTAAAGAAACCATCAAAATACATTTTGAAAAAGAAAAAACATTGTTTGAGCAAGGCGTAAAAGCACTCACTTTGTTTTTTATGGAAGCTGACACCAGTTTGTTTCGTGGCGAAAATCCGAAAGTCAAAAACATATTTGAAGAAGAATACAAAAAGCAATATAACGAAGTTGTAAGCAAACTTGACCAAACAAACGATTATTATAAATTTTTGCAAAACGATTTTGACAGCAACAACACCTTGCAGGTTCACAAGGGTTATTTTTCGGGCGATAAAGGGAATGCAGACGAAAAAGTAAAAGCAGGCGTTGATGAAATTTTAAGAGACAAAAAGAAACTACTCTCATTTGAAAGTCCTTCACGTTTCATTTTCTCCATTTGGGCTTTGCAAGAAGGTTGGGACAATCCGAATGTATTTACTATTTGCAAACTATCCAATCAAGGAAGCGACATATCAAAACTGCAACAAATTGGGCGTGGTTTGCGCATTTGCGTAAACCAAAACTTGCAACGATATACACTAAAAAATTTGAATTACGACCAAGAAGCTTTTTGGAAAATTAATAACCTTGACGTGGTTGTTTCCAGCAAAGAACAAGGCTTTGTAGAAGCCATTCAAAACGAGATTTTAAACAACTCATTCTTAATTTCTGAAACCTTTACGGAACAAGAACTTAAAAAAATACTCAAAGAAAAATCGGGGTTTGATGATGTAACTGTTCGAAATATTTTCAAAACACTTGATAACAAAGAAATAATTGTTTTTAAGGCTACGGTAGATGGCATTGATGTTTACGAAAAATCACCTGACTTCTCTGCCATTCTCAAAGTTCAAAATTTGCCCGAAGAACAAGTAAAAGCCATAGAAAGCTTGTTTGCAACTGATACAAAAACATATGTACAAGACGGTAATAAACCTACAAAGAAAAAGAAAGTTTTTATAAAAGGAACCCATTTGCAAGAGTTTCAAAATCTATGGAACGCAATCAACAAAAATGCTTTTTATGTTTTGGATACTTTGACCGAAGAACAAGAAAGCCAACTGATACAAAACATAAAAACGCAAATAGAAGCCGTAAATATTGAGAAAATTCTATTGCAGACCATTCGTGCAGAATTAAACGTGAACAAGATTGGCGAACAGGGAGCAATTTCAGAAAAGCTAACCGACACCGTTTCATATAAAAGCAAAGTTGATTATTTGGAATTGGTTCGCACTTTGTCCAACAACACCAAAACCCCTATTTCATTTGTGGTTAAGGTTTTCAATGCGTTGAGTGATGATTTCAAAACCAAAATGCTCTGCAACAATCCTGAACAGGCACAAAGAGAAATTTCCGAAATAATCAACAAGAACTTAATTGCTATGCTTAAAGCAAACATTAAGTATGACGGAATTAACGGAACAGGCTTGCCAAACGTATTCAAAACCGAAAAAGGAAAAACATACTTAGATACAGGAAGCATTGGCAAATTCCAAAAGGAAATTGCAGGCGATTTTTCTTTGAAAACTAAATGGGTATTTGAAGAAGTAATTGAATATGACAGTGATTTTGAATTGGAAATTGTGGAGCAAGACCCCGACATTGACAGTATTGAAATTTTCGGTAAACTGCCACGCCTGAAAATTAAAACACCATTGGGCGATTACAACCCCGATTTTTGCTATGCTATCAAAAGCACCGAAGGCAACAAAATATTTCTTGTAGTGGAAGCCAAAGGTTACAAATCGTCAACCGCAATTCCAGTAGATGAAAAAGGCAAGATTGATTTTGCCAAAAAGTATTTTGAGGCATTAGGCGAACACTACAAAGACCAAAACATTAAAATTTCATTTAAAGAACGTATCAATAAAACGCAATTAGCGGCATTGATAAAGTCTGAACCATGATTTTATCAAGATTAATAGATTTAACAAGATTAATTATGACAAAAGAAGAGCATGATAAAGTTACACACAATATTATAGGAAGTGCTATGGAAGTGCATCGCACTTTAGGAAATGGCTTTCAGGAGGTTGTTTATCAGCGTGCATTGTCTATTGAAATGAATTTACGAAACATAGAACACCAACGAGAATTTGAAATGCCTTTGTCTTATAAAGGCTTTAATATCGGAGGGAGAAGAGTTGACTTTTTGGTAATGGCTGAAATTTCAGTAGAAATCAAAGCCCTAATCAATTTAGATGATGTGCATTTGGCACAAGCTAAAAATTATTTAGAAGCATATAATTTAGAAACAGGCCTACTTATCAATTTTGGATCAAATAGCCTGCAATACAAAAGAATATTCAATAATAAATACAAACCTATTTCTAGATAATCGTTAAAATCTTACGAAAATCAAGGTTCAAACAATATTATGGCAGAACAAGAATTTATAAACGCAGGATATACCGTTGTTGGCACAGAAAACAACGAAAACAAATTGTTGAGTTTTCTGAAAGAGAACTACCCTAACGTAATCAGTGATACCGAGATAAATTTAGAAGAACTAAAAACCGTTTTGGGTTTGCCCATTGACGAAAAGGTAAACGGTTACGGTTTAAACTTTGTAGGCAGAAACTTTGCCCGGGCTAAATATGCTCAAAAAACAGAAAAGGAATTACGCCTAAATAACACGTTGAGCAAGAATATTGACACAACAGAAAATTTGGTGCTAAAAGGCGACAACCTCGACAGCTTAAAAATCCTGAAAAACCATTACAGCGGGAAAATCAAATGCATTTACATAGACCCTCCGTATAATACTGACAAAGATGAATTTGTTTATCCCGATAAGTTTGATAAAGAAGAAGCAGAAGTTTTGGGTTTGGCTAATTTGAGCGAAGGTGATTTTGCAAGAATGGATTTCAGTTTCAAATCCAAAAAGAGCCATAATGGTTGGTTGGCTTTTATGTATCCACGCCTTTTGTTGGCAAGAGATTTATTGAGTAAAGACGGCGTTATATTTATTAGCATTGATGATAATGAGCAAGCCAACTTAAAACTACTTTGTGATGATGTTTTTGGAGAGGAGAATTTTGTTGCGAATATTATCTGGGAGAAGAAATTTGCACCTTCAAATGATGCTAAATGGTTTTCAGATAACCACGACCACATACTAATCTATTCAAAAAGTAAAGAATTATTCAGACCTAATCTTCTTGAAAGAAATGAAGAAGCTTTGAATAGATATAAAAACCCCGACAATGATTCTCGTGGTGCATGGGTTTCTGGTGATATGACAGTTAAAACATACAATTCAAATTATGATTTTGAAATAACTACTCCTTCTGGTAGAAAAGTATCACCCCCAAAAGGAATATGCTGGAGATTTTCAAAGGAAAAAGTTGCAGAATTAATTTTAGAGAATAGAGTTTGGTTTGGAGCAAATGGTGATAATGTTCCAAGATTAAAGAGATTTCTTAATGAGGTAAAAGAAGGTATAACACCTTTAACAATATGGTATCACAAAGATGTCGCTCATAATCAAGAAGCTGCTCAAGAACTAAGAAAATTGTTTGAAGGTGAATTATATTTTGAAACTCCCAAACCTATTAGATTGATAAAAAGAATTATTCATTTAGCTTCAAAAGAAAATGAAATTGTTCTTGACTTCTTTGCAGGTTCAGGAACGACAGGTCATGCAGTAATGCAACTTAATGCCGAAGATGGTGGCAACCGTAAATTTATTTTATGCCAAATAGATGAACCTATTGACAAGAAAAAGCCAGCATACAAATTTTGTATAGATAACAAGCTACCGCCCGTAATTTCAAGCATTACCATTGAACGCCTGAAACGAGCAGGAGAAAAAATCAAAAATAGTCTGAACCGTGATTTACCTGATTCCCGTGATTCAAATGATTTGTTTTCGGATAATCAAGGCAATCAAACTAATCAAAACAATCATAGTTCAGACAACAATCAAAACAATCATAGTTTAGACATTGGTTTCAAAGTGTTTGACAGTGTAGAAGCGCCAAAACTGAAAGTTGACGACAAAGGGCAAATTTCATTTACTGAAAACCACACAGACGCTTTAAGTCGTATTTACAATATGATTTTTACGGTTGGTTTAGACGAGCCAACACAAGTTCCCGAAGAAGTAGTGAAAGATTGCATTTACAAAATCGGCAACCATTACTACATAACCAACAGCGAGAACATAACAAGCGATGATTTTTCAAACGCCATTAAAAACGGCAAAGTATTCATTGACGGTTGGACAGCGAGTTTGAACGGCACATTACAGAATTACAAAGAAGATGTGAAAATTGTGTTTTAAATTGTTACGCCCGTTATTGCTCGGGAAGCACGCGCGAAGCAATCTGTTTTTTTGGGTGTTGGGTGTTGGTTTTTGATTAAAATGGTTAATCAGGTTACACTTATGAGCAAAAAAAAACACCTTAAAGGTTTTTATATCTTTAAAGTGTTTTAAGAAAAATAGGTTGTTATTTTTAGTTCACTATTACTTTTTTAGTGGCCACACCACCATCTTTCGCTTCAATTTTAAGAATGTATAATCCTTTTGAAAAACCGCTTACAGGAATGGCTTTAGCAGTTGTGTTTGAATAAACCGTTTTGCCGATAACATTAATAAGACTTACGTTTTTGATAGCGATATTGGCTTCGGAACTAATATTCAAAACACCATTTGTTGGGTTTGGATAAATAGAGATGCCTTGGCTTAATACATTATCTTTTGTTGATAATGCTGAAGACTGCACAAAGAACTTTAAATCTGAGAAATAGAATGTACCATTTCTATTAGTAGCTCCCCAAGCACTACCAGAACCTTTATAACGTAAAGCAAGTGTAACCGTAGCATTATCATAGGCCGATAGATCTACAATTCCTTTAACATATTTAAGGCCATCAGCGGTTTGGGCAATTTTTCCAGAATGTAATGAAAGGGTTGTCCACGTTGTGGTTGCTGGATTTCCGGTATATGCCGTAGACACTAACATGGTTATGGTAGCAATATCCCCATCTCCGTAACGTCTTTCAGTCCAAAAAGAAGCATATCTATAAATATCTGTTGGCCCAATAAGTGCATTTCCAGTATCTGTTAGGTCTAAAGTTGTAAAAACCGCATAAGCATCAATTGGATAATTGGTATCAGAACTATTCCCTACCGTAGCAATGGCTCTTTGGTCTCTAGTTGTACCAACAGGTATTCTATTGGCAGGCCTATCGGTTGCAGGATTAAACAATCCGTCACTATCGGTTGCATCGGTAACATCATTTACACGCTTCATTATTTGATTTGTTGCTTGACCGCCATCGGCTACTGCAAAGGCTTCAAAACCTCTTCCTGTAGCATTTAAAAAATCTTCGTAATAAACTGTAGTTTGAGCAAATGCTGAGACACCTAAAATCGTTAGCATTAAAAAGAATAATTTTTGGGTAATTTTTTTCATAATAATTAAAATTTAAAAAGTTAGTATAATTCGTAGATAAAATTAATAATACGCTACAATAACCATACGGGGGTAGGCGTTCAAAAAAGCGGTGATATTGTTCTAAATAAAAAAACCTTAAAGCCGGTTTCTATAACAAAAACAGCTTTAAGATTTATAATTTGAGATGGGTTAAAATTATTTCACAAGCACCTTTTTAGTGATAGATTTGCCAGAATTGGTTTCAATACTTAAAAAATAAAATCCTTTTGAAAAGCCGGTTACGTTAATGGTTTTGGTGTTTTTTGAATATATAATTTTACCTGAAACATCTGTTAATACAACTTTTTTAATTTGAACATTCGGATTTGAAATCTTTATATTGAAAAGATTATTGGTAGGGTTTGGATATACTGAAACGCCATCCTCTTCCACGTTATTTTTTGAAATCGACAAAGGTGCCGATTGCACAAAAAATTGTAGGTCGGAGAAATAAAATGTGCCATTTCTATTCGATGGACTATAAGCACTTGCACTCCCTTGGTAACGCAGTGCCAATGTTACCGTGTTCCCATTTGCTCCATTGGCATAAGCCGTTAAGTCTATCACGCCTTTTACATAGGTTAGGCCATCGGCAGTTTCGGCCAATTTCCCAGAAAGCAGCGGAAGTACTGTCCATGAAGTCGTTACAGGATTACCGGTGTAATTTGTGGAAACCAATAAGGTTATGGTGGCAATATCGCCATCGCCATTGCGCCTTTCCGTCCAAAAGGATGCGTATTTATAAGTATCTGAAGCGTTTATAAGTGGGTTTGCCTCGGTTAAATCCAAGGTTGTAAAAACCGCATAGGCATCTATGGGAAAATTGGTAGTGGTATCGCTGCCATTTGTTGCAATGGCGCGTTGGGCATTGGCGCTTCCTTGTGGTATTCTATTTAAAGGTCTGTCAACAGCAGCATCAAATAGGTTGTTCGTATCGGCCGAATCGGGCACATCACTTACCCTATTTACAATGCTTGTAGGGGTGGGATGGCCACCGTCGTTTAATACATGTCTGGTAAACCCATTTGAACCTGCATCGTACCTAAAATCTTCATAAAAAACGATGGGGTAATGGGGGTTTACAAATCCAGAAGTTAACGAAATATCTACTGGCAATCCGTTTTTTGCTTCAATGGTCAATATGGTTTCCCCTGCATTTTTGGTAACGGTTACATTGCCACCACTACTTGCGGCTACGTTCCATTCGCCATTTAGGGTCATATCGATAGCAACCACTTGACTGTTACCATTGCTGCCACCAAATTTTAAATCGGGGCTCACCAGCGATAGGTTTAAATTACCCGCAGTTTGTTGCGCCATAACCAAACACGGTTTGTCATTGTTTTTAAGTGGTGTGGTTGTGCCATAGCTTCCTGCACTAAAAAGCACAAAGCCATACATATCGTTATATTTTACAATGTGAGCGTTCTGGTTTTTTTGAATGACTTCATAAAAAGCAGTCGCGTTAGTATCCATATTCGCACTAAAGGCCACCATATCGGTTGCGGTGGTTTGTGGAATGATTACATATTCGTAACCATCGTTACTTGGTGCTGTACCATGGCTGATGTATGCCGATGCAAAGTTGCCGTTGGTTAGCGTGCCATTTCCAGTTTCTGAAGGGGAATCTTGATTTTTTCTATCAACCACTATGGAATTGCCATTTTTCACAAAATAACCGGTACCTGCAGCATCCAGCAACCAATTGTTGGAAACGCCACTTAGTGTGTTGTTATACGGAAACGCAGTAACAGCTACATTGTTTTCGGTAGTTGGCAACGACGTACTGGTTAAATAATTTTGAAATAAGTTAGTGGTTATCAAGCCCGTGGCACTTTGGATATTGCTTCCTAAACAAATCAGTTTTCCATCAAAACAGAATACCGATTTTTTAAATTTGAAACTGGTATCGTGCGTTGGGGAGTTCTTTTTCTGTGCAAAATCCATCCCAAAAACACCGAAAGTGCCTTCTATTTTCTCGTCTATATAATAGTTATTTTTTGTACCGAAACGCAAACTTGCCGCAAAATTGGAATCGGTTAGTTCGTCCTGTCTGCTGGTCGCTGCCTTTAAGTCGTTCCATGATAATTGTTTGGTGGTAGCTCCGGGCGTTTTATTCCAGTCCCAACCATTAATATTTAATCTGGAATTGCCATAACCGCCTTTGTACAAAACTTCAATAGCACCATAGCTTTGGTACCTACCGTATCTGTTTTCGGTTGCATAAATCTCAGAACCATAAAAATACTTATTGAACCCTTTGATGTCGGCCACCCAATTATCTTGTCGGTAAACTCCCAAATTGGCAAAATTGACTTGCCAAAAGCCATTTGGTGAGGTTTCATTTCCATAGGAAACCGTTTGCGAATCGGCACCATAAACATAGTTGTATGCTTTAACCAAATCGGTATCCACAGGATTTGCAAGTCCTAAATTCTTCAATGCGTTTTTAATAGGTACGGCAGCAAAAGGGTTTCTGCCCGATAAAGCGTTGGGAATATCGCCACTCGCACCCACAACTCTTGCCAGTAATACTGATTTTTTAAAAACATCTCTTTTAACTGTTGAAACGGCAAATTGCCCTTCGGATAGGTACTTAACCGTTTCGGCCAAATTATTATATCCCGGAAACGCATACCCCGGATAATAGGTATTGTGGTGAAACCCGGTAAAGTCAATTTTCATGCCTTGCCCTTCTTTAGGGACCAATGTAAAAAAAGTTTCTACATACTGTTTGTAGCCTTTTAAATATTGCACTTTTTCGGCATCGGTTGATTTGTACAAACAGGCACCCAATCTGTATAATGCCCGTGTATTGGCATCGTCCATATTGCTGCTAGAGGCGGTAGGTTCCCAAATACCATCGAGTGCCGTGTACCATTCAACCATTTTTTGGGCCTCAACCCATAACCCTTCAGCTTCCAATTCGGTTTTCATCAAATGGATGGCAGATGGGATGTTTCTAAAAGAATACCCTATATGATGGATGGTTTCCATGGCACTTCCATCAGCATAACCCTGATCGAGCAAGTACCTAACGGTATTGATGAAATAGTTTTTACTGGTGGTGCTTGAAGTAAATTTATAATCTCTGGCGAAGGTTAGCAAATAATCTTCTACCGCTTGAACATTTTGGGCATTTGGATAGTCTTTTCCATAAATGGGATTGCCTTTTACAAGCCCCCCTACATAGGAAATATTTAGTGCGTTATATTTTGTTATAGCATTGGAAACCGCACTGGCACTGGGCGCACTTCCTATAATTGCGTTATCATAGGCTTGTTTGATGGCTGCTACATCGGATAGCTCTTGTGCTGTGGGCGTTACCAACGGAACGGTTTTTGGCAAGGATTGAAAATACATGACGTCGCCCCAATGTTCATCGTTATCCAAGGTGATAAACGGGAGCTGGTAGTCGGCGCTTCTCGAATCATTCCTGGCCATGGTATAATCGATGAAATCAAAAAAGAACGTTCCATTTCCAGAAGAAGGTGCCTTAATTTTCATGGTTGTAATGTTGGTGGTATTTTTAGTTCCGGACATCTCATACAGATAACTGGCCGAAGCTGCGCGCCATCCCGTAAAATTTAACTGCACATTGTAAAAGTATTGTAAAGTTCCTGAGCCATCATAAAACTCTACTTTTAAGGATTGGGGACTTATGGCAGCGGTGTTATAAACCCACATCCTAAACATGTTATAATTATAGTTGGTTACTTGCGATGGCACTAAGCCTTGGCTCTGTAAGTTACTAACGGTAATTACGGCGTTACTGGACCAATCCCACTTTAACGATTGGGTTCCCAATTTATAATGGTCGGCAGACGTGGACAGTGTGCCATTGGTAGTTGCCCAATGGGCTGGTGGCAATGCCGTTTCAAACGATTCGTCTTGGGCAGATAGATTAAAACACAACCCAATAAACAATACCAAGATAATGTGTCTGGTAAGCGTTTTTAAAAAATTATGTAACATTATTTTCATAATTAACGTTTTAAAATTGTGTTTTTATTTTATCAAAAAAATCCCCAATACCAATACATATTTTCAGTAACGGCTTGGGGATTTTATTTTTTTTCAATAAAATTCTACCAATTAGGGTTTTGGTTTTGTATCAAATCATTAGCGCCCATTTCTTGCTCTGGTATGGGGAGCAATTGGTGTTTGCTATCATCATAATTTAGGTAACCTTCAAAATAATAATCCAAACCGGTTAAGGTGTTTTTTCTTGTAGCAGGCGATCCTGTACCGTAAAGTGGCCAATCGGTATTTGTCGAACCATCGGCAGCGCGCATTGCGTTTACCGTTTCGGTTACTTTTTGCTGGAAGATGCCCCAACGTACCAAATCGTATCGGCGCAATCCTTCAAAACACAATTCCAATCGTCTTTCTTCTTGAATTTTGGCTTCGTTTATGGTTAAAAACGGGGTTGCCTTTGCTCGGTTGCGTACTTTGTTAACAGCTGCCAATGCCAAGGACGACCCGGGGGTTAATTGGTTTTCAGCTTCAGCATACATCAACAAGACATCTGAAAAACGCAACACGGGCCAATGGTGTGGGCCGTAACTACCCGTACCCCCACTTTCTAACAAACGACGGTATTTTGATGCTGGATATTTAAACTGATTGACTTCGGTTTTAAAGCCGCAGTTATTGTTATTGGCAATATAAAATGGCGATACGTTCCATAAACCTCGCTCATCGGTTGGGTCGCTTCTATAAGCATTAGTTAAGGTAATGGTAGCCGAAAACAAACCATAGCCTCTATTATGGCATGAACCATCATCTACTCGCAGACCTATTGTAGAACCAATTTTACTAGATTGGTTTTGGTCTTGATTACCAAAGAAAAAGCCTATTTGAAAGAGTACTTCCTTGGTGTCGTATTGTTCTTTTGCGAGTTTGTTAAAAACATCTTCATAACTCGGGTTTAATTTAAAATATGGGTTATCGGTTATTTTTTTAGCCCAATCTCTTGCTTTTGTGTAGTAATCGCCATCGTTGGTAAATGGTTTTCCTGCCCTGTACAAACACGCTCTTGCCAATAGCCCTTGTGCCGCTTCTTTACTTGCTCTACCCGGGGTAACCTCTTGGATGCTTTTTAAATTTTGTTCGGCATATTCTAAATCGGCAAAAATTTGGTTATATACTTCCACGCCTTTGGTACGGGGCAATAATTGCTTTAATGTTGCTTCGGTGGGTAAAGGAATACCATCAATACCTCCAAAATTCTTCTGTAAATCAAGGTACAGAAAGGCTCTTATAAAACGAGCTTCTGCACTAAATGCCACTTTTTGGGCCTCTGTGAGCCCCGTAGAATTGGCAACCTCAACCAACATAATGTTTGCTGCATTTACCCCTTCGTATAATATGGCCCACGAAGCTAGAATATCCTGGCTGCTACTGGTGCCATTATTTTCAACATAAAACCTTAAACCTGTTCGGTTTTCAAACGCTTCATCGGTTGCTGCCGAAGGGTACATGGCATTAATAACCGACTCGCGATAAGCCCACACCACGCGACTGTAAACACCCATAAGGCCCGCAAGTGCACCTGCTTCATTTTGATATAGTGTTGACGAGCCAATACCGTCTTCTGGCAATATGTCCAGTTTGTTGTCGCAACTCTGAACGAACAACAAACCAACGATTGTTATTATTAAAAATTTCGTTTTCATGTGTTTATATTATTTGTTTTTTAACGTTCACAAGGTTCTTCCACATAATCATTACTTAAGTATTGAAATTTGGTTATGGAAGTTTCTTGTTTCTGTGTTATTTGTTTTTAAAATGATACGTTTAAACCAAGACTAAAGGTTTTGTTGATTGGGTAGGAAGAATAATCTACCCCCGGCATAATTGCCGAACTATTTACCGAAACATCTGGGTCGAAACCACTGTAATTGGTCCAAGTAATTAAGTTTTGTGCCGATATGTATAAAGACAAGGTGCTTAAATTTAATTTTTTAACCACATCCTTTGCAAAATCGTAAGACAGGTTTACGGTTTTTAAACGGATATAAGAACCATCTTCAATAACCCTTGATGATAAATCTTCAAAACCTCTTCCTTTAGCCCTAAACATGGTAGTGTTTTGGTTATCTGGCGTCCATCTGTTGGTTACAGTAGCGTATTGGTTTTGACCTTCATAGGCCAATTCTTCAAAAACCAATCTATTGGCATTCATAATATCGTTTCCGTACGACCATTGAAAAAAGGCGCTTAATTGGAAACCTTTATAAGAAAACGTGTTTCCTAAGCCACCAAAATGTTTAGCGAGCCCGTTACCAATAATGGTTTTATCATTAGCCGTAATTTTTCCATCACCTGTTAAATCCTTATATTTTTCGTCTCCTGGTTGGTGTGCCAATTTATAACTAGGTTGTCCCGGTTTTAAAGTGTGAGTTGATGAATTTGGATCGTAATTAACAAAATCGTCTGGTTGATACACGCCATCAGAAACATACCCGAACATATTGCCCAAAGGTTTGCCCTCTTCAACAATAAATTGATTGGAAGAATAGCGTTGGTAATATCTTGGGTTGCCATAAATAGGCTTACCATCTGGAAGCGACATGATTTCGTTTTTGTTGAATGAAATATTAAAATCGGTGGTCCATTTAAAGTTTTTTGAATTTACATTGATGGTATTTAACGAGAATTCCAGTCCTCTATTCCTTACCGAACCGCTATTTTTCCATACGGAACTAACACCGAGAGATGGGGGCGTATCTGCATTGATAAGCAAATCGTTGGTTGTTTTTTCATAAACCTCGGCAGCTAACGAAATGCGGCCTTTAAACAACCCCAAATCGACACCTGCATTGTATTGCGAAGTGGTTTCCCATTCTACTTCTGGATTGGCGCCGCTTGAAGATGGGCGTTGTCCCAATATTTCAATACCATTTATAAAATAAGAGGCCAAATTTGAATTGAACAGGTCAAACCTTGCATCTCCGGGAATTCTATCGTTTCCTGTTTTACCATACCCTGCCTTAAATTTCAATTGTGAAATAAAGTCTAGGTTTTTTATAAATTGTTCCTCTTCTGCTTTCCATGAAACCGCTAAAGAAGGGAAATACCCAATGTTATGCCCGGGCCCAAATTTTGAAGATCCATCCCTTCGTATCGAGGCTGTTAATAAATAGCGATCGTTATATGAATAGTTCAATCTTCCTAAAAGCGATTGGATTCTGGAAGTATCACTTCCTATTATATCATCTGTACTAGATTGCGTGCCTTCATCCAAAGAATTGATGCCTTGGCTTTCAGCATATTGCGGAATCTGTATCGACCTAATAAAGGTTCTGGTTATTTTTCGGGAATTGAATGAGGTTCCTACCAAAACACTTAAATCGTGTTTACCAAACCCTTTGGTATAGGTTAAGGTATTGGTATTGGAAAGGGTTTTATAATTTTGGTGATCCATGGTACCATTAATACCGTTTATAGGATTGATTAAACGACCGTAAACGGTATTGCTGTTGTTGAAGATGCCCGTTTGCCTAAAATCTCCGTTGTATGCGCCCTTTACTTCAAGCACCAAGCTTGGTAAAATTTTATAACGCAACGAGAGGTTGGATATAAACTGGTTGGTTTCCCTTTTTCTATATTCGTTGTTCAACGATACGATGGGATGCCAGTTAAAAATATTATTGATGTCAAACTCAGCCACATTGATTCCATACAAAGGGTTGGCATCGCCATAGTCCTTAAATTTATTCACTACTGGGGTGTAAGTAATCACGTTGCGCATAAACGAATACGTTGCGGTTCCTTCGGTATCAAGTCCGTTAAGCTCGGTATTGGCATATATGGTAGCAAGTGTTAAATCGAATTTATCATTAATTTTGTGCCTTAAATTCAACCTGCCGTTAATCTTATTATAATCAGATCTTAGTAAGGTGCCTTCATCATTGACCACGTTAACCGAAGCATCAAACTTTGTTACATCGTTGCCACTTGCTATTTTAACGGTATGTGATTTTGAAAATGCCACTCTAAAAGCATCGTCCTGCCAATTAACCGATGGCGAATTTCTATAATCTTCAACACCGCCTACAACAGCACCGTTATCATCTACAAAAAATTTAGAAACCGTATTTGTTGGGTTGATTTCGTTGGCGAGCTTCACAAACTCGTATGCACTAAGTACGTCTAGTTTTTTAGCAATGTTCTTAACATCCAAGCGGGTTTCATAAGAAATTTTTGTTTTTCCAGACTTTGCTTGTTTGGTTGTGATAAGCACCACACCGTTGGCACCGCGTGCACCATAAATGGCCGTTGCCGAAGCATCTTTTAATATATCGATGCTTTGAATGTCCGAAGGGTTTAAAATACCGGGGTTAAAATTTTCAATAATAAATCCGTCCAATACATATAGTGGTGAATTATCGCCATTTACGGTATTGCCACCACGTATGGTAATTTCCATGCCCGAACCAGGTTCGCCGCTGGTAGAATTTACTTGAACACCTGCCACACGACCTGCCAAAGCTTGGTCGAAGTTCGCTACGGGAGCCTCAATTAATTTCTCCATTTTTACCGATGCCACCGAACCTGTTAAGTCTTTTTTGCGCACAGTTCCGTAGCCAACAACCACAACATCATCGAGTTGTTGCATGTCGGGCGCTAAACTTGCGTTTATGGTAGTTTGACCGCCCACAGCTACTTCAATTGTTTTGTACCCGATATAGCTAATGACCAATTTTGAATTTGGCATCGCTTTTATTGAATATCTACCATCGAAATCGGTTATAGCACCATTTTGGGTACCTTTTTCAAGCACGTTGGCGCCCGGTAATGGAAGCCCTACTTCATCTGTAATAACGCCTGTAACGGTTTTTACTTGCGCATGAGTTCGCACACTGCTTAATGCCATACACAAAAGCATGAACACAATGAGCTTTTTGTTTTTTGGTTGGGTTAACAATAGTTTAAAATGTTTTTTCATTTTTGTTGTTTAGTTTGATTACAGTAATAAATTTTATGTAAAATTAAAAATATCAACTACAATCTTAGGGGGCTGCAACGTTCTTTGAACTGGGGGTATCTGTTCAGTTTATTTTTATGATGCTTGATTTACAGAAGGTTAAGCCCTATTAAAACAAATTCCTTATTTTTTTGTTTGTAAGAGTCATTTTTTTAAACTTTAAGAAATGATGGCTTATGCCCCGTTGTCCGTTTCTTTTGAAGTATGCTTTTGTCGGTACTCGGAAGGGAGCTCGTTGAATAGTTTTTGGAACGATTTCCTGAAATGTTTCAAATCGTTGAAGCCCAAATCGAAGGCAATTTCAGAAATGCTTAATTGCGATTGCAAAATAAGTTGTCCGGCCCTTTTAAGTTTGATGGTTCTAATGAATTCGGTGATGGATTGATCGGTAAGGGCTTTTAACTTGCGGTACAAAACCGAACGGCTCATGCCCATTTCCTTGATGAAATCGTTGATGGAAAACTCGGCGCTGGACATGTTTTTTTCTATCAGGTCGATGGCTTTTTGCAAAAACAGCTCATCGGTTGATGTGGCGGTGAGTTCCGAAGGCTCTAGGATACGCTCTTTTTTAAATTTTTCAATGAGTTTTTTTCTGGAGCGCAATATATTGTTAACCCGTAACACTAACAAATCGGTATTAAAAGGCTTTGTAATGTACGCATCGGCCCCATGTGCAAACCCTTCTTTTTGAGCTTCTTCAGATGTTTTGGCAGTTAAAAGCAATACTGGAATATGACTGGTTAGTATATTGGATTTTATGGTTTCGCATAGTTCCATTCCATCCATTATGGGCATCATAACGTCGCTTATAATTAAATCGATGCTGTTGTTTTTGGCTATTTCTATGGCAATTTCACCGTTTTCAGCCTCTAATACATTTTTATCGTTGCTGAAGATATTCTTTATAAACGTTCGTACCTCGGCATTATCTTCAACCACTAAAAGGGTAGGTTTGGACGTGTCAACTTTTGTTGCTTCTTCCTGTACTTCATTTGAAATAACCGATTTGACCAAAAAATTGGGTGTTTCAGAATAAAATGCCGTATCGTTTTGCGCTTCGGCCCCTTCACTAATCTTTTCATTTTCCTTTAAATGCTGGTCGCCCAAAGGCAACAGTACCGTAAAGGTAGTGCCACTGCCCTCAATACTTTTTGCCTTGATAATGCCATGGTGTAGTGCCACCAAATTTTTAGTTAACGCCAAACCGATACCTGTTCCAGACCGGGTATTGTCGTCCTGCCCAACTTGGTAATACCTTTCAAATACCGCTTTTAGACTTTTTTCTGGAATGCCCCTACCGCTATCGTTTACTACCAATTTTAAATAATCTTTAGGTTTCCCTTTTTTTATTTTTTTGGTTGTAGTGCTTAATGTTATTGAAATTTCACCAGCATCGGGCGTGAATTTGAAGGCATTGGACAATAAATTGAACACTACCTTTTTAAGGTTTATTTTGTCGAACCACATAAAAATAGGCTCAGTTGGCGCATTGAAGGTGTAAGTTATTTGCCGTACCCTTGCCAATTCCTCAAAAGACAGTTTAATGTTTTCAATAAAAGGAACTATGTTGCTATTTGAGGCATTTAACTGAAGTTTGCCTGCTTCACTTTTTCTGAAATCCAATAGCTGATTAATGAGCTGCAAGAGCACACTGGCATTTCTGTGCATGATTTCATGTTGTTTTTGTATAAAATCATTGCCTATTTTTTGACTCAACATGCGCTCCAATGGGCCGATAATTAAAGTTAACGGGGTTCTAAAATCATGGGAAATATTGGTAAACAAGCGCAATTTCATTTGGTTGATTTCTTCAATACGTTCCTTTTCAAGACGTTCTTGCTTTAGTTGGTTTTTTTCATGGATTCGTATAAGACTGTACTTTCTAATTATTAACAGAACGCCCAATATCGCCATGGCATATAAAACATAGGCCCACCAGGTTTTCCAGGGTGCTGGTTGGATGTTCACGTTTATAGATGCGCCCGTTTCATTCCATACCCCATCACTATTGGACGCTTTGACCTTGAAAACGTACTCGCCTGCATCAAGGTTTGTATAGGTAGCCGATTTTTTGTTTCCAATATAATTCCAGTCTTCATCAAAACCTTCTAATTTATAGGCATATTGGTTTTTTTTGGGTTGCGAATAACTCAAGGCCACAAAATTAAAGCTGAATACATTTTGGTTGTGTGTAAGCGTTATTTCATTTTTAGCATGGTTTTTGTCCAAAAACGGTTTGTTGTTTACTAATATAGACGTTATGGATACGGGTGGCACAAAGGCATTTTCCATAATATCTTGAGGGTTGAAATAATCGATGCCAATGGTACCGCCAAACATAAGGTTACCATTTCGTAATTTTATAAAAGCACCAAAATTAAATTCATCGCCTATAAGTCCGTCGGAAACATCAAAGTTTTTAAATTGTTGCGTTTTTAGGTTCAACCTGCTTAACCCATGGTTGGTACTTAACCATAGCGTATTGTTATCGGAAGGTAAAATACCATATATAACCTCGTTTGGCAACCCATTGGAAATACCATATTTTATGCTTTTTTTAGAATTGGTATTATAAAAGTACAAACCATCCCCTTCGGTGGCGATCCAGAGGTTTTTTGAAGGATCTTCGTAAGCATAGAGTGTTGCGTTAAAATCATAGACGCTCTGATTGTTTTTATAATCTAAAGGAACGAATTTATATGTCTTTAAATTAAACTTAGCCAATCCCTTATCTCCAGCTATCAAAAGGGTATCCTTGCTTGAGGTTTTTGAAATACTATACACCAAATTGCTTAAAGCGTTCGAAGGATCGGGAATACGGATTATGGTTTTTGTTGAAACATCCATAACGTTTAAACCACCGCCAGAAGTTCCTATCCAAATATTATTTTGGTAATCTTCATACAAGGCTATGACCCGATTATTACTTAAGCTATTAGTGTTTCCAAATATATATTTATATTTTTCAAACTTGAAAGGTTTTATTTTAGGGTTTAAAAAATTAAGGCCGCCATCGTGCGTTCCAATCCAGAAATTTCCGCTTCGGGTGCGTATCATGGATTTCACATTGTTTGTGCTCAGGCTATTGGGGTTGTCGTTATGTTGGTAATATTCAAAAAGGCCCGTTTTTCTATCGTAAAAATTGATACCGCCACCTTCAGTACCAATCCATAAGTTGCGCTCGGGGTCTTCAATAATGGCACTTACAACTTTATAGCTTAACTTTGATTTATTGGTGCCTGCCGAAAAATGCTTGAATAAATCGAAACTACGGTCGTAATAATTTATGCCTCCTAGGTAAGTGCCAATCCAAATATCGCCTTTGGTGTCTTCAAATATTTGATAAACGGAATTTTGACTTAAACTATTTGGTTCGTTTTCATCATGTACATAATGGGAGATGCTGCTTTTATCGCTATTAATTATATACAAACCTTCATAAGTTCCAACCCATAAATTTCCTAAAGAATCTTGACGAATGCTTCTTACTTCATCTGTAATTTGGTTTATTCCGTTGGAATTTATACGATAAGGTTGAAAAACATTGCTTTTTTTGTTGAACACCATAAGTCCGTCTTTATAACCCAGCCACAAATTAGCATCTTTATCTTGATAAAGCACCGGAATATAATTGAGATTAATTACTTTAAGCGTTGTTTGAGGATATTCGTAATGTTTAAACGTTTTTGTGTTTGGGTTATAGACGTCGATAGACTTGCTGTTGCAAATCCATAAATTTTTGTCTTTTGTAATTAATAAGGAACGTATGTTGTTATTTGAAACAGTATTAGTGGTTTCATTTTGCACTAAAAAACGTGTAATATCGTTTGATTTTATACTAAATTTTTCCAGACCGTAATTGGTGCCCAACCATAAATAACCTTTCTCTTTTGAAACGATGCTCCAAATTTCGTTATTCGATTTATTATTAAAATAGGTTTTGGCGCTGGCATATTTAAAGCGTTCGAAGCCATCGGTATCTGGCAGGTATTTGTTCAACCCATTCATGGTTCCAACCCACAAAGTGCCAGTTTCATCTTCAAATAAAGATTTTATAAAACTGTTGCTTATGCTACTAGGGTCTTGCGAGTTATGCCTATAGGTTGTAAAGGTATGTCCATCATATTTATTCAACCCATCCCGTGTTCCAAACCAAAAAAAGCCCTTTTTATCTTGTAGAATACACAATACCGAACTTTGCGATAACCCTTCGGTTAAAGAAAAATGTTTAAATTTTAAATTCTTATGTTCCTTTACTTCGTTTTGCCCATTAGAAACCGTAATAACCGCCATCAGAAAAAACAGTGTCGTGTATTGCGTGTATTTCAAAATTAAAAACCTGATCAAATTCATAATAACTTATAATGTAAGTCTTTAAAGGATATTTCTTTAACAAAAATAGCCAGAACTGTTTTAGTTTAGGTTTGGATGCTTTGTTTGAAAACAATAAAATAACTATTAAAAATTAGTTTTGAACACACATTTTTCAGCATATTTGAGTGGTTACCAACCTTGTGTTTACTTAACCCAAATTTAAGCAGAATTATTGACATTGATGGCTATAAAACACCTTTTAAACAAGTAAAAAACAAAAAAGAAACTACTCAAGAAAAGTTAAAAAATTTGATTGGCTCAATTTCCATTTTTATTGTAAACAAATATAATTTTTTAAATTAAATTATAGTGTGCTCGAACACATTATTTTATAATTTGCCTATTTTTTACAAAAAAATAGCTACTTTCGCAGCATAATAGGTTTTGGTTCCTAAAATATAGCCCTAAAAATAGGCATCTATAATACTGATAAACAATTATTTAAAGGGCTTAAAATTGCAATCTCATAACTATTTTAAAAATAAACTACCTTAAAAAAACAATTATGTCAATTAACTTATTCGATTTAACAGGAAAAGTAGCTTTAGTTACCGGTGCCGTACACGGTTTGGGAATGTCTATGGCAAAAGGATTGGGCAATGCAGGCGCAACCATTGTTGTAAATAACAATTCAAGTGAAGCTTTAGAGGAAGCCATAGCAGAATACAAAGCTTGTGGATTGAAGGCTTTTGGCTATGTATTTGATGTTACCAATGATAAAGCCGTTGAGCAAGCCATTGCAAAAATTGAAACTGAAGTAGGGCCCATTGATATTTTGGTAAACAACGCCGGTATTATTAAAAGAACACCTATTGTTGACATGGAAATACCCGATTTTGAATTGGTAATAAAGGTTGACCTCGTTGGGCCTTTCATTGTATCAAAATATGTTGCAAAAAACATGATAAAACGTGGGGGCGGAAAAATTATAAACATTTGCTCCATGATGAGCGAATTGGGCAGAGATTCGGTTAGTGCCTATGCCGCAGCAAAAGGCGGATTAAAAATGTTAACCCGCAGTATGGCAACCGAATGGGCAAAATTCAACATTCAAACAAACGGTATTGGACCTGGTTATTTTGCAACGAGCCAAACAGCGCCCATTCGCGTAGATGGACATCCATTTAACGAATTTATTATAAGTAGAACCCCGGCAGGACGTTGGGGAGATCCAAACGATTTACAAGGTGCCACCATATTTTTGGCCTCAAAAGCCAGTGATTTTGTTAATGGTCATATTTTGTATGTCGATGGGGGCATTTTAGCAACCATAGGCAAGCCTTCAAATGAAAATTAACTACTTTATAGATTAAATTTTTCTTACGGTTTTAATATAAAAAAGGCAAGTAACCCATAGTATTATGCGCTACTTGCCTTTTTATTTTTGATGAATAGTTACCTATACAGTGGTTTTCAATTGTTGAAGCAACTATATAAGCACGTCGAAAGTTTTATTTTGGGGCTGTTGTGTTACCTCTATAATTTTAAGTTCTTTAGCCCCCGTAGGGAAATCCCATCGCACAACATCATTTACCGAGTAACCAAAAAGCGCCGCTCCCATGGGCGTAAGAATGGAAATTCTATTACTCTTAATGTCCTTTTCTGAGGGTTGCACGATTTGGAGTGTTTTTTCCCAATCATTATCCGATGTAACGGTAACAATGGTATTCAAACGTACTACATCATTAGGCATTTCTTCCTCATCAAGAATGTGGGCTGTTTTGAGTTCTTCAGTGAATTTTGATAATGACTTCTGAATTTCATGATCGCCAACATAACCTGAGATGTTAAGAATCCGCTTGATGTACACATATTCCTTTTTTTCCAATATTAAACTTCCGTATTTCATTTTATTAAATCATTTATGGGAAAATCCCTCGTTGTACATAAGCTTGTTCAATTCTTTCAATGGCCAAACAATAGGCCGCTGTTCGCATATCGACACCTTCTTTTTGGGCGTATTCTGAAACCCTATCAAAAGAGTTTTTTAATTTTCTTTCTAATTTATCGATAACTTCTTCCATGTGCCATAATTCGCCATTTCTATTTTGAAGCCACTCAAAATAGCTGGCAATAACACCTCCCGAATTACATAGAATATCGGGAATAATGGTTACGCCTCTTTGCAAAAGCACCTGTTCACCCTCTACATTGGTGGGCCCGTTGGCACCTTCAGCAACTAGTTTTGCCTTGATTTTGGGTGCGGTTTCCTTGGTTATTTGGTTGCCCAAGGCTGCTGGGATGCAGATATCACAATCAACTGCAAAAAAATCGTTTTTGTCTAGTACAGCAGCTTCTGGAAAATCGACAATACTGCCCTTGTTGTTATTGGCGTAATTAAAAAGGGCTTCTACATCAATACCTTTGGGGTTTTGTAAAGAACCAAAAGCATCTTGTACTGCCACTAATTTGGCACCTTCTTTTTCTAAAAAATGGGCGGCCCAATAGCCAACATTACCAAAGCCTTGCACAATAAAACGTTTTCCTTTAAGAATCTGGTTGTTGTTAGTTGACCAATATTTTATGGTCAAATACACGCCATAACCTGTTGCCCTGTCGCGTCCTTCCAAACCGCCACTTCCCGCTGGTTTACCGGTAACGATATGCTGATTTGCTGAACGTTCTGCGGGTGGCCTTGTACTCATATAGGTATCGGCTATCCACGCCATGGTTTGACTGTTTGTGTTAACATCGGGCGCAGGAATATCGTGTTCTGGCCCAATATTATCGGCTAAAGCAAACGTAAACCTTCGGGTAATACGCTCCAGTTCGCCTTTTGAATATTTTGTAGGGTCTATTTGAATACCTCCTTTGCCACCACCATAAGGTAAGCCCGCAAGCGAAGTTTTCCAGGTCATCCACATGGCTAAAGCTCTTGCGGCATCTATGTCAACCGTTGGATGGTAGCGCAAACCGCCTTTATATGGCCCAAGCGCATTGTTATGCTGTACCCGATACCCCGTGAAAACCTCAATGGAGCCATCATCCATTTTTACCGGAAAATGGATGATTATCTCATTATTGGTAATACTTAATATTTTGCGGATGTCTGGGTTCAAATTTATTTGATTGGAAGCTTTATTGAATTGCTCCATTACATTCTCCATCATACCTCTTACGGGTACAATGGCTGTTTTGTTATTCATTACTTTTGTTATTGTTGTCATTTGGTTTATTTGTTTAGAATGGCTTTTAATTATTTTTTTAGTAATTCATTTAAGTGTATTTGTGTGTGTTTTTGATACTTCCGTGTTATTTATATAACGAATAGATTTTAAATAATTGACAATAAGATTTTTAATTTTAGTTGTTAAATTTTTGAAATAAGAAATTTAGTTTTCTTAGGCGAACGAATTTTCATGGACGGAAAAACTGTCGATTTCGTATGTACTGCTTCATATTCACTGCACGACCAAACCTGACTCTTCTGATTGGTTAAAACACAGGTTAACCTGTGTTTACACGTTGGGCAAATATTAAACGGATTGGGTTTCATGCACTATGCTTTGCTACCTTAAAGGCAATTGCTGTGCCATATCATACCAAAAAGAGCAACAAATACATAAAACACTATAAAACAATGTGTTGTATTTAAAATAAAATAAAACAACACAAAGAAAGTGGTACAAATTTACCCATCTGGGATAAAAAGTACCAAAAATTATAGACTTATTCTGAAAGTTTTTCGCGGATGGTTTTACGGTCTATTCCAAGAATTTCAGCTGCTTTTGATTTGTTGTTGTTGGTAACGTTTAAAACTTTTTGGATATATTTTTTTTCCATTTCCTTTAATGGCACCAGTTCTTCATCTGGAAAATCGATATTAAACTTGATCCCATTGGGCAAATGCTCCATGTCAACAATCTTATCGCTCATGATAACGGCACGTTGAACAACATTTTCTAGCTCCCTAATATTACCGGGCCAATCGTAGCGTTGCAGCACTGCTCGAACTTCGGGTGTAATTTCAATAAATCGGTCTTTATACTCCACACCGTATTTAAAAAGAAATTTATCCACCAACAACGGAATATCTTCCTTACGTTCGCGCAATGGTGGCATGTTAATTTCAACAACGGTAAGCCTGTAATATAAATCTTCCCTGAAATGTTGTTTTGCAATCAAATCCTTTAAATCGCTGTTTGTTGCGGCAATAATGCGTACATCTACTTTTTCGGCTTTTTGGGCACCAACCTTAACAACTTCTTTCTCTTGAAGCACACGCAGTAAACGCGATTGTACCGCGAGTGGGGCGTTGCCAATTTCGTCTAAAAAAATAGTACCACCATTGGCTGCCAAAAAATAACCATCCCTATTGGAATCTGCACCCGTAAAGGCACCTTTCACATACCCAAAAAGTTCTGCTTCCAAAAGGTTCTCGGGTATGCCACCACAATTTACGGCAATAAATGGGGCCCTCGAAAATTTTCCTTGATAATGGATGGCACGCGCAACCAGTTCCTTGCCTGTTCCACTTTCACCTTTAATAAAAATGGTGGCCTTATTGTTTTTAACGCGTTCAATAATTTGGATAACCTTGTCTATATTTTCCGAAGTGCCAATAATTTCAGCATAGGAACCTTTTGTACGACCTTGTGTTTCAGTTGGTTCTCCAGAACCCGATTTCGTTAATGCGTTTTGGATGGCCGTATTCAATTCATCCTTTGTGAAGGGTTTTGTTAGATAGGCAACCACGCCCGATTTGATGGCTGCCAATGAGTCTTGAACGGATGGATACCCTGTAACTACAAGTTTTGGAAGTTTGGGATAATGTTCGGATACGAACTTTATGAGTTCAAAACCATCAATTTCAGGCATTTTGAGGTCGGTAATCAACAAATCTATTGAAGCATCCCTTAAAATGGATACTGCTTCCTTTACAGAAATGGCTTTAAAAACATGATAGTTCCACGATTGTAAATGGCGCTGTAACAGTTCAAGAATGTTAACATCATCATCAACAATCAATATGTTCTCTTTACGCAACTGCATCATAACTATTTTGGCAAGGATACCGTAAAGGTAGTACCTTTGGGTGAATTATTGGTTGCCAAAATACTGCCTTTATGGCTTGAAACAATACCTTGAACAACACTTAAGCCTAAACCAGAGCCTTCGCCTGCTGGTTTTGTAGTGAAAAATGGCTGAAAAATTTTTTCGTGTGCCTGTTCGGAAAGACCCGGGCCCTCATCGGAAATTTTAAGTACAATATCCTTATCCGTTTGAAAGGCACTGATAACGACCAAGCCGTTTTTGGGCGAAAAATAAATGGCATTCATAATAAGGTTAAAAATAATTTGCGTGAGTTGAACGGTATCGGCACGAAGCCATAGTTCTTCTTCCTCTATTTTAACAACATACTTTACTTCCTGTTTTCTAAAAGTGGCATCCAGCAAATTAATCGCGTCTTTAATGCTAGGAACAATATTTACTTTTGTCATTTCCTGGGGCATTTCGCAGGCAAAAAACATCAATTTTTTTACAACCTCTCTTGAAAAAATAGCATTTTGTATGATTTTATCTAAATCGGCCAAATTTACTTTATCATGCTTTAGGCTGTCCTTGAGCAATTCTGCAAATCCTAAAATATTGGCCAAGGGCGTGTTGAGTTCGTGGGCTATTCCTGCGGTAAGTTCACCTAAAATATTAAGACGATCGGCACGTTCCATCTGGCGTTTTAAGGATGTTTCCCCTTTTTGTATTTCCACACGTTCCAATAACGAGCCCAGTTTTAGCGCTACGTTATTAAGGAGACGCCGTTCTTCTTTCAAAAAATGGTCCATATCAAATTTTGAAGCATCCAAATAGGCCGCAATAGATCCTTCAAACTTATTAAAAACAACAATGTTTTCAACCAGTTTTATGGGCGATTCTTTTGTATTGAAAGTTTCTACTTTAATGGTGCTTGTGGCAATAACAATATGGGTATCTATTGGAAAACGAAATGCTTTTTTTAAACTGAAAGCAATGGCCTTTATGGTATCCTCAAGCGTCTCAACATCCGAATTTACGATAATCGTTGAAATATCATAAAGACAGGTTAATTCCTTAATTCGTTCATTTAATGCAAGTTCAGTAGAGTTCATTTATTTTCATCGCATAGCCATATTACAGCTTTTTTATGAAATAAATATATAACAATTAAAGTAATATTCCACAGTCGTGTTACCTTTTTAAGTTTTATAACAGCTTTACATTCTTAAAAACTTAAAACCCCTTATTTATTTAAGATTATAATTCTCTTGGGAAACTAAACTTAAATCAATAAAGAAGTAGTTCGGATTTAGTGTACAAATACACATCCATAAATTTGATGTTAATAGAAAAGACGGATCAATCTCAAAAGTTGTGTGTGAATTAAAATAAGATTACGATTTTTGTAAAAAAAATATAATCTTGGACCATTATCTAGACCTACTAAAACTCATTCTGCCAGAATTTTTAATTAACCACTTCGACCTTATAAAGAGCACCAAAAACGGTGAAGTAATGCACCTGTATTTCGAAGAGCAAAACACACCTCCAAAAGAGCAAACCCCTAGGATACTGATAGCCCATGGTTTTCATAAAGAAGTAACCATTCAGGACTTTCCTTTGCGCGGGAACACGGTGTATTTACATGTAAAACGGCGTAGATGGCTGGATAAAGCAACTAAGGAAATCGTTCAGAGGGACTGGAGTTTGGTAGCACAGGGAACACGGATGACCACCGAGTTCGCTGCTTTTTTAAAAGAGATTGGTCGATGCTAAAGCTACTGATTGCCATACCATAGGCCAATTCTATGGCGTTAATGGCAAGAACCTACGGCGGCAGTACAGAGATTATCTAAGTGATTTTAAAAATTGGGAACAAAACAAGCATGCTAAACAATGGCTTGTCTTTCCTGAAAATACAGGCCCATATTTATCTATTGATGAAACAGCACTCTCCAAAGGAGAGCTTTATACCATAATCACCAACAAACAAGCAAAGGGCAAGAAGGGCTCTATAGTGGCCATATTCTCGGGCACCAGAGC
>NZ_WRPN01000004.1 GCF_009746565.1 Mariniflexile maritimum | reverse complement strand
GTCGGCGCGCTTTTGGCACCCACGCTCCGCCCTTTGCCCGTGCCATCGATGGCACGGGCAACGCCCCAACGGGCGCGGGGACTCGGAGCGCAAAGCCCGAAACCCGAGGGGAACGCCGTAAAACAATTACTAAAAATTATACCTATATATATATTGTGTGTATTTGTTTATACTGTTATCTTTGCACACTGAATTAAAATTATATTAATGATACATATTACATTGCCCGATGGAAGTGTGAAAACGTTTGAAGCGAACGTTACACCTATGGAAGTTGCTAAGAGCATAAGTGAAGGATTTGCCCGAAACGTGATTTCGGCTAAATTTAATGATACGACTGTGGAAACGGAAACGGCTTTAACAACGGACGGTTCGTTGGTTTTATATACTTGGAACGACAACGAGGGCAAAACGGCATTTTGGCATTCGTCGGCACACGTTTTGGCACAAGCCATTGAGGAACTTTACCCTGGTGTGAAGCTTACCATTGGGCCTGCAATTGAAAATGGGTTTTATTACGATGTTGATTTTGGCGAACACAGTATTTCTGAAAAAGATTTTAAAACCATTGAGGACAAAATGTTGGAGATTGCACGTGGGAAGCATGATTTTAAAATGCGTTCGGCAACCAAGGCGGAAGCATTGGCTTTATATAAAGGCAATCCATTTAAAACGGAATTGATAGAAAACTTAGAGGACGGCACCATTACATTTTGTGACCATGCTACGTTTACCGATTTATGCCGTGGTGGCCACATACCCAATACGGGCATAATAAAAGCAGTAAAAGTGTTGAGTGTTGCGGGGGCGTATTGGAGAGGCAATGAAAACAATCCGCAATTAACGCGAGTGTATGGTATTTCATTTCCAAAACAAAAAGACCTTACCGAATACTTAGAATTACTGGAAGAAGCGAAAAAACGTGACCACAGAAAACTAGGCAAAGAATTGGAATTGTTTACGTTTTCACAGAAAGTGGGCCAAGGTTTGCCTTTATGGCTACCCAAAGGTGCCGCATTGCGCGAGCGTTTAGAAAACTTTTTAAAAGCGGCTCAAAAGAAAGCGGGCTATGAGATGGTTGTAACGCCCCATATTGGGCAGAAAGAACTCTATGTCACTTCTGGACATTATGCCAAATATGGCGCTGATAGCTTTCAACCAATTAGCACACCCAAAGAAGGTGAGGAATTTTTGTTGAAACCCATGAATTGCCCACATCACTGCGAAATTTATAACAACAGCCAATGGTCGTATAAAGATTTACCCATACGCTATGCCGAGTTTGGCACCGTATATCGATACGAGCAAAGTGGCGAACTGCATGGTTTAACCCGCGTAAGAGGCTTTACCCAAGACGATGCCCATTTGTTTTGTACACCAGAACAGTTGGATGCCGAGTTTAAAAACGTAATTGATTTGGTGCTTTATGTATTTGGTTCTTTAGGGTTTGAAAATTTTACCGCACAAGTATCATTGAGAGATCCTGAAAACCCAGATAAATACATAGGTAGCCTAGAAAATTGGGAAAAGGCCGAAAATGCCATTATGAGCGCTACTATCGACAAAGGCTTAACCTATACGGTTAAAACCGGGGAAGCCGCTTTTTACGGCCCAAAACTGGATTTTATGGTAAAGGATGCGTTGGGCAGACAATGGCAATTAGGCACCATTCAAGTTGATTACAACTTACCCGAGCGTTTTAACTTAACCTATAAAGGAAGCGACAACGAATTGCACAGACCGGTAATGATACACCGTGCCCCCTTTGGAAGCATGGAGCGTTTTATTGCTATTTTGCTGGAACATACCGCTGGTAATTTCCCACTTTGGTTGATGCCCACACAGGCTATTATACTGTCAATTAGCGAGAAATATGAAAAATACGCCGAAAAAGTTTTAAATTTGCTGGAAAATGACGAAATTCGCGCCCTTGTTGACCATAGGAATGAAACCATTGGCAGGAAAATAAGGGAAGCCGAAATGCAAAAACACCCTTATATGATTATTATTGGGGAACAAGAAGAGAAAGAAAACAAAATAACCGTACGACAACACGGTGGGGAAGATCTGGGAATGATTACCATTGCAGACTTCTCGAAAATCATAAAAACAGAAATAAGCAAAACGTTAAAACCGTTTTAAATAAGTTTAACTTAAAAATATAACGCCATAGCAATTAGAAGAAAATCGCAACCCGCCAAAAGGGTTTCACAAGAGGATAAACATAGAATTAACTCTAAGATTAGTGCACCAAACGTTCGGCTTGTAGGAGAGAATGTTGAAATAGGTGTGTATTCTACCAGAGATGCTTTAAAAATAGCAGAAGAGCAAGGATTTGACCTGGTAGAGATTTCACCAAATGCAGACCCTCCTGTTTGTAAGGTTATGGATTATAAAAAGTTTCTTTACGAACAAAAGAAACGTGATAAAGTTATAAAAGCGAAAGCCACAAAAGTTGTGATTAAAGAAATTCGATTTGGACCACAAACCGATGACCATGATTACGATTTTAAGAAGAAGCATGCCGAAAAATTCTTGAAAGAAGGCGCCAAACTAAAAGCGTTCGTGTTTTTTAAAGGGCGTTCCATCATCTTTAAAGAACAAGGGCAAATTTTATTGCTACGCCTAGCCCAAGACCTTGAGGAATTTGGAAAAGTAGAACAAATGCCACAACTGGAAGGTAAACGTATGACCATGTTTATTGCTCCAAAGAAATAAAAGTATATCTTATGTAAAATAAGATGCTGAAAATACATTCAGCACACCGTAATTAAGCGAATTAATTAAAACCTAGGAAAAGAAAATGCCTAAAATGAAAACAAAATCGAGTGCCAAAAAACGCTTTAAGCTAACTGGTACTGGTAAGATTAAAAGAAAGCACGCTTTTAAAAGTCACATCTTAACAAAGAAGTCTAAAAAACGTAAGCTCGCTTTGACGCATGATACAATAGTAGATAAGGCGGATGAGAACAATGTTAAATTGATGTTGCGCTTAAAGTAACAGCAAATTTAACCGGTTAAAATAAATTATAAACCCTGGAGTTAGGCCATAAAAAGAGTTAAAAGTTAAAAGTTAAAAGTTAAAAGTTAAAAGTTAAAAGTTAAAAAACTAATGACTAACGACTAGCAACTAAAAACCGCCTACTACAAAAAAACAATTAAAATTATGCCAAGATCAGTAAATTCTGTAGCAAAAAGAGCCCGAAGAAAAAAGGTTCTAAAACAAGCAAAAGGCTTTTTCGGACGTCGTAAAAACGTTTGGACAGTAGCAAAAAATGCGGTTGAAAAAGCGATGCAATATTCGTATAGAGACCGTAGAGCAAAAAAGAGAACATTCCGTGCCTTATGGATTGCCCGTATAAACGCAGGCGCCAGAATTCATGGACTTTCTTATTCTCAATTTATGGGAAAATTAAAAGCGAACGATATTGAGCTAAACCGTAAGGTTTTGGCCGATTTAGCTATGAACAACCCAGAGGCCTTTAAAGCCGTAATAGAGAAAGTAAAATAAGGCGTTTTCGCCTATTGTAAAACATATTATATTCGCTTAATATATGAGAAATCCGGTTCTTTTGAGTCGGATTTTTTTTTATATCATACCCCAAAGGCCGTCATCACCAATTCCCTTGAACCGCCATGGTTCCGGTGCTCACACAAATAAATACCTTGCCAAATCCCTAAATTCAATTTTCCTTGCGTAATTGGTATTTGTACGGAAGCACCCAATAGAGATGATTTAATATGTGCCGGCATATCATCGGCACCTTCGTAATTATGTTTATAATATGGCGCATTTTCTGGCACCATTTTATTGAAATGGGCTTCAAAATCTTCTCTCACCGTAAAATCGGCATTTTCATTAATGGTCAAGCTTGCCGAGGTATGCTTTATAAAAACCTGCAATTGTCCCATTTGTATTTGGCCAATTTCAGGAATAGCGTTTAAAATAGTATCGGTTATAAGATGAAAGCCCCTAGCATAAGGTTTCAATTTTAGTTGTTTTTGAAAGCATTTCATAATTTTATATGCGTTGAGAACGGATAATTTCATTTAATTAATTTCATAGCCTAAATTTAATTATAAAATAGCTTCCATTGCAATTTATTATTTTTATCACGCAACCATTTAGGTTTTTTAACATCTAAACAATATTAACTCAAATTGAAAAAACATGAAACGTACCCTAATTTTTGCATTTTTTAGCCTACTCGCATTTACCAATTGTTCCATAGACAATAATAACGAAACCCCACAAGTATATGTTACCTACTGGCATTTAATAAACGTAAGTGGTGGAGTTGCCGGTGTTGATAAAGATTTCCCCATGGATAAGATTGTTTGGAACTTTAATGATGCTACCGGAAAATTAACCGTTAAAAATACCAATACCGACAACACCATTGAAGATGGTTTTGATACAGGTTCATACAACTTTTCGGTTACCGAAGTTGGCAGTGAAAAATACCTTGTGATAAATTCCAATGAATTTGGCGGCTTCACGTTTACAGAGACACAATTAGTAATCAACCAAAATAAAATTTCAAATGGTACTGGAGCCGATGGCTTTATCTATACCTTTAAAAGAGTGGTTGTTATTGAAAATCAACCTATTTAAAAGTTCATTCCATTTTTCATACTGTAAACATGAAATATATTTTAGGTTTTTTACTTGTATGCATTAGTTTACTTAGTTGTACCACCAACGATACCGGTGAAACAAGCAAAATAGATTATCTTATTTTTGGTCGGTTTTATGGTATGTGTATTGGAAAAAGCTGTGTCACCAACTATAAATTAACCAACAGCACCCTATTTGCAGACACCAACAATGATTATTCGCATACCGCATTTAATTTTGTGGCGTTGGATGCTGATAAATTTGGGCAAGTAAATGACCTCATGGATTTTTTCCCATCAAAATTATTGAATGAAAAAGAAACCGTTTTGGGCTGTCCAGATTGCTACGACCAAGGCGGTGTTTTCATTCAAATATCAAAAAACGGCGTTGTTAAAAGTTGGCGTATAGACACCAACAAAAACGATGTTCCCGCCTACTTGCACAGCTTTATGGATAAAGTGAATGAAAAAATGGCCTTGTTGAGCAAATAATTTACGTTTTCTGCTTCTTCTTTTTGGCTGCGGGAAACAAAATATTATTTAAAATCAATCGGTAACCGGGCGATGTTGGATGCAAGTCCAGTTCGGTTTTGGAGTCGCCCACTTTATGTTCATAATCTTCCGGATCGTGACCGCCGTAAAAAGTAAAAAAGCCCTTTCCTTTAATACCGTGAATATATTTAGCTTCGCCATTGGCTTTGTTTTCACCTAAAACCAACACGTTCGATTTTATTTCCTCACGGGTAAATGCCGTGGTTTGCCCCATAAATCCTTTAACCAAAGCCGTATGGTTTTGGCACAACATGGTTGGAATTGGGTCCCATTTTGCCGAAAATTCCATTAGCGAAAAATAATCGGCCGTTTTTGGAATCATGCGCTTTTGGGTCATGTCAATGGAAGAAAACTCGTAAACCATCGGGTTTCTTTCCAAGATAAAATCGGTAAAGGCAAAGGTTTTATTATAATCTATTTTGTTTTGGTAGCCAGAATCGCTGCCATCGCCATCAAACATGGGTTCGCAAATATCAACACCTTCAGCCGCCAACGCAATATCAAAACTATCGGTAGCACTGCACATAGCGAACATAAAGCCGCCGCCAATAACATAATCGCGAATTTTTAAAGCAACGGCCAACTTTTCTTCAGAAACCTTATCATACCCCAACTTTGTTGCCAAAGCCTCAGCATCCTTTTTATCTTGTATGTACCACGATGCCGCTTTGTAGGCACCATAAAATTTGCCATATTGACCCGTAAAATCTTCGTGGTGCAGGTGCAACCAATCAAACGCCAACAGGCCATCATTCAGCACTTCTTCATCGTAAATGGTTTCATAAGGAATCTCAGCATATTGCAAAACCATGGTTACGGCATCATCCCAAGGTTTTTTGCCATGGGGCGTATAAACTGCAATTTTAGGGGCTTTCTCTAAAATAACGGCCTCCATGTTTTGGCTTGGGCTGCTTATTTCATCCAGAATACTTTCGGTTTTTGCGTTGGAAAGCACTTCAAACGACACTCCACGAATTTGACATTCGCGTTGGATCTCTTGTGTATCGGGCAATAAGAAAGAACCACCCCGATAGTTTAGCAACCATTTCACTTTCAGTTCCTTAGAAAGCGTCCAATAGGTTATGCCATAGGCCTTTAAATGGTTTTTTTGGCCTTCGGCATCCATAGGAATGAGGATATACGATGCGAAAGCACTTGAGGTAATAATGAAAAATGAAAAAATAAGGATGCGTTTTTTCAAAATGAAATAAAACTTAATGAGATTTCACGGTCGTTTCTTCTTCGAAATGACTAATTATTCAAAATTTATGCTGAAAGATACTTAAATTTTCTTCTTAATTGAACGTCTTTAACAGAAGATTAATCCTTAAAACGGCACATCATTATCTTCATCATCGTTAAACGAACTGCCAAAGGCTTGGTCGGGGCTGGCTTTAAAGGAATCGGTTTTGTAAGTATCGTCGTTGGCGGCGGCATTCATTTTGGAATGGTACTCGAAAGGCGAATCATAAACGTCCAAATTATCGAACTTTCCTAAATGCCCAATAAACTTTAATCGGATGTTCTCCAAACCACCATTACGGTGCTTTGCCACAATAAATTCGGCTTGCCCTTCGGTTGGAGAGCGTTCCTCGTCATCCCATTCATCAATTTTATAATATTCGGGTCTGTATATAAAGCTCACAATATCAGCATCTTGCTCAATAGCGCCCGATTCCCTTAAATCTGAAAGCAAGGGGCGTTTGCTACCGCCACGGGTCTCCACGGCACGCGATAATTGCGACAGGGCAATAACTGGTACATTCAACTCTTTTGCCAAGGCTTTTAGGTTTCTTGAAATCATCGAAATTTCCTGTTCACGGTTACCGCCGTGGCTATTTCCACCGGTCATTAACTGCAAATAATCGATGATAATCAATTTTATGCCATGTTGCGATGATAACCGGCGCGCTTTGGCACGCAGGTCGAAAATGGATAGTGACGGGGTATCGTCAATAAACAAGGGTGCTTTTTCCAAGCCTTTTACCTTTACGTTCAGTTGTTCCCACTCGTGCTTTTCTAGCTTTCCGGTACGCAATTTTTCGGATGATAATTGTGTTTCACTAGAAATTAAACGGGTTATTAATTGAACCGACGCCATTTCTAAAGAGAAAAATGCCACAGGAATATTTTGATCGACTGCAATATTTCTGGCCATAGACAGCGTTAAAGCCGTTTTACCCATACCGGGGCGTGCAGCCACAATAATTAAATCGGAAGGTTGCCAACCAGACGTTAATTTATCGAGTTTGTGGAAACCGGTAGGAATCCCGCTCAAACCTTCTTTATTTGAAATTTCCTCAATTTTCTTTTTTGCTTGAATAACCAACTCTTGGGCCGTTTCGCTCGATTTTTTTATATTGCCTTGGGTAACTTCGTATAATTTTGATTCTGCTTTATCCAATAAATCGAAAACATCTTTGGTTTCATCATACGAATCCTCGATGATTTCACTTGAAATCTTGATCAAGCTACGTTGAATGAATTTCTGTAAAATGATGCGTGCATGAAACTCGATATGCGCCGAGGATGATACTTTTTGGGTTAGGGAAATAAGGTAAAAATCGCCCCCGGCCAACTCTAATTTTGAGTTTTTTTTGAGCTGTGTTGAAACTGTTAATAAGTCAACCGGCTCGCTATTTTCAAACAACTGGAAAATAGCTTCAAATATGTGCTGATGGGCTTCTTTGTAAAAAGCTTCAGAACTTAAAATATCGATAACCTCATCTACGCCTTTTTTGTCAATCATCATAGCGCCCAACACAACCTCCTCTAAATCAAGAGCTTGTGGCGGTATTTTTCCTTTTTCAAGACTTATAAGCGTACTTTTATCTACTTTGTATCCTTTAATTTGGTCGGGTTGTTTCATAACAGCGAAAGTAACTAAAAAGAAGGTGTTTTTAATAAAAAATGGCCTTGTGATTGTTCACAGTCCATCAACAATTTAACTGTTGATAACTTTAAATTATTGTCAATAACACAAAAAAAATCCGGAGCGAAACTCTCCAGATTTAAAAATACAGTTGGTATTGCGGCATTAATCTTTAAATACGCCCATTTGGCTATATTTATCCATGCGTTTTGCAACCAATTCTTTTGGTGATAAGTTTTTTAAGGCTTCGTAAGATTTTACAATGGCATTGCTAACCGATTGAAAGGTTTTTTCACGATCGCGATGTGCGCCACCAAGTGGTTCCTTAATAATTTCGTCAACAAGTTTTTGTTTTTTCATATCGCTGGCGGTAAGTTTTAAAGCTTCGGCGGCTTGTTCCTTAAATTCCCAACTACGCCATAAAATAGACGAGCAAGATTCTGGGGAAATAACGGAGTACCACGTGTTTTCAAGCATTAAAACCACATCGCCCACGCCAATGCCCAGTGCACCGCCCGATGCGCCTTCGCCTACAATAATGGTGATGATGGGCACTTTTAAACGTGTCATTTCCAGAATATTTCGGGCAATGGCTTCACCTTGGCCCCGTTCTTCAGCTTCCAAACCAGGATATGCACCGGGAGTATCGAGAAGCGTAACAACGGGAATCCCGAATTTTTCGGCAGATTTCATTAAGCGTAAGGCTTTTCTATATCCTTCTGGGTTTGCCATTCCAAAATTTCGGTATTGGCGCGTTTTGGTATTGTACCCTTTTTGTTGGCCAATAAACATAAAACTTTGGTCGCCTATTTTTCCCAAACCGCCAATCATGGCTTTATCGTCTTTAAAACCTCTATCGCCATGTAGTTCCAAGAACGTGTCGCCGCAAATGGCCCTAATATGGTCAAGCGTGTAAGGCCTATTGGGGTGGCGCGATAGTTGCACGCGTTGCCATGCGGTTAGGTTTTTATAGATTTCCTTTTGGGTTGCAATTAACTTTTTTTCAATATTAGAACAAGTATCTGTAACATCAACATCGCTTTCGGTGCCAATGAGTCGGCATTTCTGCAATTGATCTTCAAGTTCTTTTATGGGGAGTTCAAATTCTAAATATTCCATAAGAATTTTGTTTTGCTATTAATCAGTGGTTAATGTACAAATATAAAAACTTTAATTTTTATAAAAAGCTAAGAACGTTTTCTTTTTATGAATCTTATGTTTTTAAGAATGGCATTGAGCAACACCGTGGTAATGATTAAAATAGCGCCATAATAAAAATAAGAACTCATCTGTTCCTTCTCTGGAAACAGGATAACGGCCAATATAATGCCGTAAACGGGTTCTAGGTTATAGCTTAAAACCACTGTGTAGGGACTAATAACTTTCATTATGTGCACTGCCGCAATAAAGGCATAGGCCGTACAAACCGATGCTAAAATGAAGAGATAGCCAAAATCGGAAGCACTTAAATTAAAAAACGATTTAGAAAAACCGCCGCCAAAAAGTAAAATATAAATGGAAATAAAAAACACGCCGCTTAAAAATTCGTAAAATGAAATGACGATTGGCGTATGCCGTTTTAAAAAGCTTCCATTTAAAACCGCAAACAAGGACGATAAAAAAGCCGATAAGATTCCTAAAACAATACCCGTTATGTATTTTATTTCACTTTGTGTAATAATTAAAACCCCTATTATCACCACGATACCAAATAAGATTTCATACCAGATGATACGCCGTTTGTAAATAATGGGCTCTATCAACGATGCAAAAAAAGCACCACAAGAAAACATGGCAAGGGTGATAGAAATGTTTGAGGCGTCGATGGCACCAAAAAAAGTAATCCAATGCAAAGCGATGATGATACCCGCTATTGAAAGCCTGATAATTGATTTTGGTTGAATTGTGATGTTGACCCTAGCTATTTTTATGTAAACAAACATTAAAATAGAAGCCATAACCATTCGAAACCACACCAAGGGAATGGCCGTAATGGTAATTGCTTCGCCCAATATGGCCGTAAAACCAGCAATAAAAACCAAAAAATGAAGATGCAGGTGATTTTTTAACTTAACGCTTAGCATGCTGCAACAGATAGATGGCCAAAAGCCCAAAAATAACATTTGGGAACCAAACGGCCACTAATGGCGAGAAATCGGATTGTTCGGCCATAACCCCAAATATTTTATCGAAAAACACAAAAACCATGGCAATACAAATGCCCACGGCCAGATTTACGCCCATACCACCACGCCTTTTTATGGAAGAAACCGCCACGGCAATAATGGTTAAAATAAAAACAGAAACGGGCAAGCTCCATTTTCGGTACAAAACCAATTTAAAACGCCCCACATTTGAGGAGCCCCTAGCCTCTTCCTTGGCAATGAATTGTTTTAAATCGCCATACATTTTGGTTTCGGCAGCATAAATAACAGGAATTAAATCATCGGCATCGAATGAGAACAAGGTGTCCTTGCTGGCTTCTATTTCTAGTGCGTCTTTATCTTCGCCCACAGTGCGCTTTACATAATTTGATAATCGGTAAATGGTATCTTCCTCAATGTAGTGAATGTTATTGGCGGTAATTTTGTATTTCAGTTTATTGCCTTCAAAGTGTTCCAGGGTAAAATCGCGCCCAATTTTGTTGGCAACATCAAAACTGCTTACATATATAATTTCGTTATCGTTAATTTGCCTAAAAACGTTCACATTGGTATCTTCAAAAGCTGTTTTTCCCTTTTTCAAATATTTATAAGTAAAATCATTAAAACCCTCACTGGCTTTTGGCGCTAAATAAAGCCCCAATAATATGGACAGTATGGCAACTATGGTAGCCCCAATTAAATAGGGCCTTAGAAACCTTGTGAACGATACGCCCGAACTTAAAAAGGCGATAACCTCGGTATTGTTTGCCAATTTTGAAGTGAACCAAATAACGGACAAGAATAAAAATAGCGGGAACAGTAAATGAGCAAAATAGATGGTGAAATTGTAAAAATAGATAAGCACTTCTCCCAATGGCACCTCGTTTTCAAGGATCCTTCCAATTTTTTCGGCAAGATGCACGGTTATCCCAATAGGAATAAACAGCAACAGCATCATAAAAAATGTGAAGAGATAACGCTTTAATATGTACCAGTCTAGTATTTTCAATGAGTTGTTTGGTGTTTGTTGTTGGTTGTTAAGTTGTTTGTTGTTAAGTTGTTAAGCTGTTAAGCTGTTAAGTTGAAATAACTTTTAACTTTTAACTTTTAACTTTTAACTTTTTTACAATCTATTATCCATTTGTTTTACCATTTGGTCTTTCCAAGTTCTAAAATCGCCTGCTAAGATATGTTTTCTTGCTTCACGAACCAACCATAAATAAAAACCAAGATTATGAATGGTGGCAATTTGTTTTCCTAAAAGTTCATTAACAGAGAATAAATGGCGTAAATAGGCTTTAGTATATTCGGTATCCACAAAGGTAATTCCCATGTCGTCGATAGGTGAAAAATCTTCGGCCCATTTTAAATTTTTTATGTTGATGGTACCATGTGCCGTAAAAAGCATGCCGTTTCTAGCATTTCTTGTGGGCATCACGCAATCGAACATATCAATACCCAACGCAATATTTTCCAAAATATTGATTGGTGTGCCAACGCCCATTAAATAACGTGGCTTATCTTCGGGTAAAACAGCGCAAACCACTTCGGTCATGGCATACATATCTTCAGCGGGTTCGCCTACCGAAAGGCCGCCAATGGCATTTCCAAAAGCACCTGCATTGGCAATATATTCGGCCGATTGCTGCCTCAAATCTTTATAAGTACTCCCTTGAACAATTGGGAAAAAAGCTTGGTTATGGGCATATTTTAAAGGTGTTTTATCCAAATGGCTTATACACCTATCCAACCAACGGTGCGTCATGTGCATCGAGCGTTTTGCATAATTATAATCGCATGGGTAGGGTGTGCACTCATCAAAAGCCATGATAATATCGGCACCTATGGCACGTTGTATTTCCATCACGTTTTCGGGCGTAAAAATGTGGTAACTACCATCAATATGCGATTTAAATTTAACACCTTCTTCCTTGATTTTTCTGTTGGATGACAGTGAATATACCTGGTAACCACCAGAATCGGTCAAGATGTTCCGGTCCCAATTCATAAATTTATGAAGACCGCCCGCTTTTTCAAGAATCGTTGTTTGCGGGCGTAAATAGAGATGATAGGTGTTCCCAAGGATAATATCGGGGTCTATATCGTTTTTTAGCTCGCGTTGGTGTACGCCTTTTACCGTTCCCACAGTGCCCACCGGCATAAAAATGGGCGTTTCAATAACGCCGTGGTGGGTGGTTATTTTACCTGCTCTGGCTTTGCTTTGTTTATCTTGGGCGAGTAATTCAAATTTCATTTATATCTTATTTCATAACGGTATAGGGAGCATGAGCCTCTATTTTTAATCCGTTTTATCATATTTTTGAACGATACCATTTTAAAAAACAGTATTCAGTGGGCAAAGATAAATAACTGAAAAATGATATTGATTGTTATGAAAGAAAATAATTTCTGTTTGTAAACGTTTTTATATTAGATTTAAAAATCAAAAAAAAGACCCTATATGAAACATTTAAAAAAAATTTATGCCTCCTTTAATAGCGCAAAGGCTATTAGTAAACAGTTATTATTTTCATTGGCGCTTGCGCTCATGGCCCCTATGGCAATTCTAGCGCAAACTGGTACTGGAATCGGACTCAAAGCCGGTTTAAACTACAATGGCAATGGCGATTATTTTGAATCGGTTAGTACAAATGCCCAACACCCCGATAGAAACGTGGGTTACCATGTTGGTTTGTTCGGAAAAATTGGAACTAAGGTTTATTTTAAGCCCGAAGTGGTTTATACAAGCACCAAAAGCGATTACAAAGATGCTGATTTTAAAATGCAAAAACTAGATGCCCCATTATTGGTGGGCATAAAAGTATTAGGCCCTGTAAGCGTTTTTGGCGGTCCTGCATTGCAATACATTTTAGATACCGAATTTGATGGTATTTCCATTAATGATGTTGAAAACGACTTTTCGGTAGGATTGAATTTTGGCATTGGCATTAACTTTAAAAAAGTAGGTATCGATTTAAGGTACGAACGCGGATTTAGCGATAATGAAGCTGAATTTATAAACAACAACATCAATATACCAGATAGGTTGGATACCCGACCCGACCAACTTATTTTAAGCGTATCGTTGCTTTTGTAGTTGTAGGAGCCCAATAATAACAAAAAAACCTCGCGCTTGCGAGGTTTTTTTGTTTAAAGCTATGTTGTTTATTGTTTTTTTATAACATCGGTTTTATCTAAATAATTAGGTATGCCGTTGCCATTGGAATCATCGTTTCTTGGGTTGCCGTCTTTATTAATATCTTCATCAATGGTTAAAATACCGTCGCCATCATCATCGGTGTCCAAATAATCGTATATGGGGAAACCGTTACTGGGGTTGAAATCGCCATCGGTATTATCGAATAATTCACCATCGCCATTAATATCCTCGAGGTATGAAGGCACGCCATCCTTATCGTGGTCATTTTGATAGGCCTGTAACAATTCAAACTTAAAGATAATAGGTGAGTAAGCAGGAATTGCTCCACTCGATTGCGAGAAGTAGCCTAAACCTGAAGGTAAAAACATAACACCCAACCCTTTGTTAGAATATGTAACGGTACCATCTGCATTTTCAACAAAACTTTCGGCGGTATTAAAATCTGGCAAAACCCTATTCCAACCGGGTATTAAGCCGGTTAAATCGAACAATACCGGTATTACTGAACTATCGAAAATAACGTTCTGCAATGAAAAACCTTCATAAACCACCCGTACATTATCGGCAAATGTAGGTGAAGCATTTCCCCCTCCTTGGTTCAATTTAAGAACAAAGTACTCATAATTTGTTTCGGCATACACCGTTTTTTTTGATTCGCCCACAGCATCCTTAAGTTTAACATAGCCAACAGGGGGCGTTTCATTGGCTTTCACTTTTTTAATAATTATATCCGATATGCTTGGGTTGGGATTGGATACAAAGTCGCTCGCGTTGTAATAATGGGTCTCTAAATAGTTGTTTAAAGAATCCATGTCAACTACTTGTTGTTCGGTTCTATCCCGTATTTCAATAGGTTCAATAGTTGGGGTATCATCTTTTTTACACGATATAAAACCAATGGTTAAGCCAATAACGCACAAACTAATTTTTCTTAAATTCATTAGGTGTTTTAATTATTTAGGAGCAAACTTATTTTTAGATTTATTTTAACCTTAATAAACGTTGTAATATTCCTTATTTTTGAGGCGCAAGATACAATTTTAATATAATTTTGCATAACAACATTAACGTAGTTTTTAGAATAAATATATGCGCATAGACAAGTATTTATGGTGTGTGAGGTATTTTAAAACCCGAACGCTGGCTACTACGGCCTGCAGAAAAGGGCATGTACGGATTAACCAAGAACCCGTTAAACCCAGTAGGGAAGTGTTTCCGCAGGATATTATTGACCTAAAAAAGGACCAAATTAATTATCGCCTTAAAGTAAACGCTATTCCCGAAAGTAGGATTGGCGCTAAATTGGTTGATATTTATAGAACCGATACCACGCCCAAAGAACAATTTGAAGCACAAGCACTTTTAAAATACTCAAAGGACTATTATAGAAAAAAAGGCGTTGGCAGGCCTACCAAAAAAGACCGACGCGACATTGCCGATTATACAGATGATGCCATCTTGACCCAGAATGATGACGACTCGGAAGAATGAGCTGATTGCGTTTTGGACATATCAAACAGAAAAAAACGATGTTTCCAGATGAAAATGATTAATTTTATACTTAAAAACAGCAAAAAACCATGAATGTTACCAATAACGTGATACTAAACCACGAAGAAATCAACCATAAAATAAGACGCATTGCCTTTCAAATTTATGAAAATAACGTGAACGAAACCGAAGTTATATTAGCCGGAATCGCCACGAATGGTTATATTTTTGCTAAAAAGCTGAAAGCGGTTCTTGAAAAAATATCGGATATAAACCCAATACTTTGCAAGGTTACTATTGATAAAAAAAATCCGGGGCAGCCTGTTAAAACCTCAATTGCTTCGGAAGATTACGAAAACAAATCGTTGGTGCTTGTTGATGATGTGTTAAACTCGGGCACCACCCTAATATATGGTGTTAAGCATTTTTTAAATGTCCCTTTAAAACAATTTAAAACCGCGGTTTTGGTTAATAGAAACCATAAAAAATATCCTGTTAAGGCCGATTTTAAAGGCATTTCACTTTCAACATCTCTACACGAGCATGTAAGCGTTGTGCTTGAAGGCAAAAAATTTGAAGTGCTATTAGAATAGTTTTAAAATCAATTCTTCAACAATATCCATCTCAGATTTATGGTCTGTTGTAACCGTAAATTCCGCTAAACCGTAAAATTGGGAGCGTTCAAACAGATGCTTAGCAATAAATTCGGTAAGCATCGCCTCCGTTTCAATATGGGCTATTAAAGGCCGCTTGCTTTTTTCGTTTTTCAGTCTGGAAACCAACGTAGGTACAGACGCTTTTAAATAAAAACTTTTAGCATTTGCTGTATTTAAAATTACGTTCATGTTATTTCCATAACAGGGCGTGCCACCTCCTACCGATAGCACGATGTTGCTTGTATGGGATAAAAGCTCGTTTAAACAATGGGTTTCCAGCTTTCTAAAGGCTATTTCTCCATGCAATTGGAAAATGGTACTAATGGGCGCGTTTTCTTTCTCCTCGATGTAATCATCCAAATCCAGAAAGCCATAATTTAGTTTTTTTGCTAAAATTCTTCCTATTGTGGACTTTCCAGAAGCCATATATCCAATTAAAACTACAATCATTATTCTGCTATAATTTGATTATTAAAAACATACGTTTTAGTAGTGCAAAAAAACAAAAAATTCTTTTAAAAAAGTCTTGTTTTATTGAAAATAGGTTTTATATTTGCACCCTCGTTACAGAGAAACAAAAACACGACCTGGTAGCTCAGCCGGTAGAGCATTTCACTTTTAATGAAAGGGTCCTGGGTTCGAATCCCAGCCCGGTCACCAAGAAGGATAAAATCCTTAAAAAAAACCCTGATAATCAAATTATTATCAGGGTTTTATCATTTATTTATGTTTATATTTCCTACTTTTTAAGTTGGTTTTTTTTATAAACTTATTTCTCAAATTCCTTCTCAAATAGCTTTTGGTTAATATCGTTATACATTACATTTTCTTTTGTGAGTATATCAATAGGAAGATATATTTTGCTTTCGGGCATTTTGTTTTTTAACAAAAAATCGACCATAATGCGAACCGACTCATAACCCTGATCAAAAGGTTTTTGGGATATTAAAAAAGAAACGCTCCCATTTTTAAGACATTCCATATTTTGTGGCGTATTATCAAAACCCACCCATTGTAGGCTACTTACCACCTGTTCATTTAACGAATTTACGATTGTTGAAATTCTACTTGATGGAACAAAAACACCTCCAACACCAGCATGCTCGGTTAAAAATGATTGGATGGTTTGCTGCATCTTGGTGGTTGCTACCAAATCTTCAATTTTCAAGTTCAACAGTTCAACTTTAATATTATTGGAGTTAAAATAGTTACAAAAGCCTGTTATTCTATTTGAAATAGCATTATTGCCCCTCACGCTATCCCTAGACTGAATTGTTAGAAAAGCAAGACTTTTAGGCGCGCATAAATACATTAACTTGCCAGCGATATAGCCTGCGGTGTACGAATTTTGCCCTACAAATGCTTTGTTTCTAAAGCCATCCACATCAACATTCAAAAACAAGTAATCGATAGTTTCGTTTTCCATTTGCTCAACCATTTGTTTGGTCTCTTCAATAAACATGGGCACAAAAATAACTGCCGATGGTTTGCTTTTTAATGACCGTTGAAAGGATTCTATATACGACTGCTTATCATATTGGTCAAATTTGAAATTCACAATGTTTATTCCAATATTCTTAAGTTCTTCACTGGCTTTTAATACGCCTAAGTGTGGGGCTTTCCAAAAAGCATCGGCATCGGCATATTCGGGCATGAGCACTGCAATATGGTGTTTGTTCTTCATGGCAAGGGCACTAGCAATGGGGTTGATGCTAAAGTTGGTGCTCTCAAGAATTTTTTTAACTTTAGCTTCGGTTTTCTTTGAAACCCCGCCCCTATTATGCAACACCCTGTCCACCGTACCCTCCGATACGTTTGCTTCCTTGGCTATATCCTTAATTCTTACCATCCGCTTTTATATTTTGAAGCCACTAACCTATAATAAAAAATTAAAAACCCTAATTATTTGGGCAATTTAAGAAGATTATTGGAACTTTCGTGTGCGCACACTAATTTTTGTTATATTTGCGTGTGCGAACACGAAAACTAAAGTTCAGGATCGCATTAATTATAAAACTCAATAAAAATATGGGCAAAGTAGTAGTATTAACGGGTGCAGGTGGCGTATTATGCAGTACACTTGCAAAAGCACTGGCAAAAAAAGGGCATAAAATAGCTGTTTTGGATTTGCGTTTGGAAGCAGCCGAAAAAGTAGCAAACGACATTATAAGTGAAGGCGGAATAGCCATAGGTGTTGCCGCAAACGTTTTGGAAAAACAATCGTTAGTTGATGCCAAAACCATTATTAATGCAAAGTTGGGTAGTTGTGATATTTTAATAAATGGCGCTGGTGGCAACCACCCGCTAGGAACCACCACAAACCCTTATTTATTGGAAAAAGATTTGCTAAATGGTACCGAAGGTTTTAAAACCTTTTTTGATTTAGACTCTAAAGGCATTGAATTTGTTTTTAACTTGAACTTTATTGGCACGTTACTCCCCACCCAAGTTTTTGCTAAAGATATGGTTGGAAAAAAAGGATGCAGCATTTTAAACATTTCATCCATGAACGCTTTCACGCCTTTAACTAAAATACCTGCTTACAGTGGTGCAAAAGCAGCCGTTTCAAACTTTACCCAATGGTTGGCGGTGCATTTTTCAAAAGTGGGCATTCGGGTTAATGCTTTGGCGCCCGGTTTTTTTCTTACCGACCAGAACAGAGCACTTCTTACAACCGAAAACGGCAATTTAACCGAACGGGGCAATACCATTATTGGCCAAACCCCTATGGGACGTTTTGGTGAACCGGAAGATTTAATAAGCACAACCTTGTACTTATGCGATGACGCTTCTTCCTTTGTAACCGGTATTGTAATCCCTATCGATGGCGGTTTCAGTGCCTTTAGCGGTGTTTAACAACTTATAAAATCAATAAAAATGGAACAAACTTGGAGATGGTACGGCCCTAAAGACCCTGTATCGTTATCAGACATAAAACAAGCCGGAGCAACAGGAGTGGTTTCGGCATTGCACCACATACCCAATGGTAATGTGTGGACCATAGATGAAATTAACGAACGAAAAGCAGCCATAGAGCGCGTTGGACTAACCTGGAGTGTTGTGGAAAGCATTCCTGTGCACGAAAACATAAAAACACGCTCTGGAAATTTTAAAACCTACATTGAAAACTACAAAAAAAGCATCGAAAACCTAGCAACATGTGTCATCCACATTGTTTGTTATAATTTTATGCCCGTTTTGGATTGGACCCGAACCGATTTGGGTTTTGTTGTTGAAGATGGCTCCAAAGCGCTTCGGTTTGATAGAACTGCTTTTGCAGCCTTTGAACTGTATTTATTAAAACGCCCTGGTGCAGAAACAAGTTATCCTGATGAAGTTAGGGCCGAAGCCAAAGCCTATGTAGAAAAACTATCGGATAGCGAAAAACAACAATTGGTAAAAAACATTATCGCAGGATTGCCCGGTGCCGAAGAAGGCTATACGCTTGAACAATTTCAAACCATCCTGGACACGTATTCTGGCATAGATGCCGATAAGTTAAGGGAAAACCTGGTTTTGTTCCTAAAGGAAATCATCCCGGTTGCATCAAAAAATGAGGTATTAATGTGTATTCACCCAGACGACCCGCCATATCCCATTTTAGGCTTACCGCGTGTAGTAAGCACCGAAGCCGATTATGCCCATTTGTTCACCGAAGTTCCCAACAGATCGAATGGGATTACGTTCTGTACAGGATCATTAGGGGTACGAGCCGATAATGATTTGGTTCAAATATTTAAGCGTTTTGCTGATAGGGTTCACTTTTTACACCTAAGAAGTACCCAACGCGACGAAAAAGGCAACTTTTATGAAGCCAACCATTTAGAAGGCGATGTGGACATGTTCAATGTTGTAAAGGAAGTGATTATTGAGGAAAAAAGACGCAAGGCCACAGGCATGAAAGATGCCATCATCCCGATGCGTCCAGACCATGGCCACCAAATGCTTGACGATTTACACAAAAAAACCAACCCGGGCTATTCAGGCATAGGAAGGTTGCGTGGATTGGCAGAACTTAGAGGTTTGGAATTTGGCATCAAAAAATGCCTAAATTAAGTAACCTGTTTAAATTATTTTAAAGGCTTCTTCGGAAGCTTTTTTTTGTAAAAAGTTAATGGTCAAAAATAGTTGGTGAAACCCTTTGAAGGCTATATAAACAAAGGGCTAAGTTAAAGTTTATTGAAACCAGTTTCAATAAACTTTTTTTGTTAGATGAAAACATCAAAAAAATTGCTACTTTAGGCTAGCACTAAGGGCGTTGCTCTGTTTGCGGTAATTTTACCCCGTCCTAAATAAAAGCTACATAATTTTAAACATTATGTAAAAAAAAAAAATGAACGAAGTAGAAAAGTACATAAAACAATTTGAACCTGACATTCAAAAAAAATTGAATGAATTACGGCAACTATTTTTTAAAGTTTTACCCAACACAGAAGAAAGTATTCGTTACAAAATGCCAGCGTACAGAGTCGGAAAAAACCGTCTATACTTTGCTGCTTATAAAAAGCATATTGGGCTTTATCCCGTTTACGGACTTACAGAAATTGAAGAAGAAATCTCAAAATACAGGGCAAAAAAAACAAAAGACAGTTTACATTTTATGCTTGATAAACCATTACCATTAGAATTGATAAAAAAAATCATTATTATGAAATCAAAACTTTAAAAAGAATGACAATACAAATAATAAACCTAAATATTGAGGTAACTGCTTTACCAAAAAAATTGGGTATAAAAAAAGGGACAGCCCATACTTTTGCCATCCCTTTTTTGAAAATTAGTCACTTGCTATTAATTTTCTAAATTTTAAAGGTCATAACCGGTAAAGCGGCATGGTTGGCCACATCTTCACCTACGCTACCTTCAAAAAAGTGTGCCAATCCTTTTTTTCCATGGGTTGGTACCGCAATAAGATCGGCGCCTATTTTGTTTGAAAAATTGATGATGCCTTCTTCCGCAGTGTAATCGGCCACGTAATGAACCGTTTCCATCTTATCTAAATTACCTAGTGCCTTCGTGAAAAAGTTAACCACGTTTCTTTCCATTTCGGCTGAAGTTAAAAACCGTTCATTAGGTAAATTAACATACACCATATACATTTTGCTTCCAATTTTGTTAAACATGTTAACGGAATTAATATAAGGTTTGATGGTTTCTTCCGAGAAATCGCAGGCAAAAACAACCACTTCAAAATTCACGTCTTTCACTTGATTTTTTACAACAAGAACCGGTATTTCAGAGTTTCGCACCACGCGCTCGGTGTTGGAGCCAATAAAAAACTCTTTGGCACCACTAGTACCCTGCGAGCCCATAACAATAATATCGGCATCATGTATTTTAGCAACCTCGTTTACTTCACTAAACACTTTAAAATGTTTAATTATAGGGGTTACTTTTACGCCCTTTAAATAGTCTTTATCAAGAAATTTTTCAAATTTTTGTTCGGAGAGCTTATAAAAATAAACTGCTTTTTCGTATTGAAGTCCGTCGGAAGCCGTTAACATAATATCAGACATTTCCAGCATGTGCAGTGCCAGTACTTCCGCATTATTTTTTTTTGCAAGTTTTGCAGCCGTTTTCAAGGCGTATTCTGAATGTTCAGAAAAATCGATAGGTACAATAATTTTTTTCATAAGTAGCTGTTTTTAGTGTTTGATTAAGGCTTATTCCATATTAATTTTTAGGTTAAACTGTCATAGAAAACAACTGGGTATCGGGCTGTTTTCGTTGTAACAACAAATCGAAGGCCATACAAATATTCCGTACAAAGGGCTGCCCTTTTTGGGTAACCGCGATACTGTTTGGATGGATGGTTAGCAGGCCGTCGGTTTCCATTTCCTTCAACCGTGCCAGCACTTCTGGAAGCTCTTCAAAATAAGAAGCATCGCTTGTCCAGCTTGTTTTAAACCGGCACATGAGGTTGAGTATGTGCTTGCGTATAATTAAATCTTCCTTACTTAAAATATGGCCACGGTACACGGGAATTTTGTTAACATTCAGTGCATCATAATAAGCCTCGATGCTTTTTTCGTTTTGCGAAAACCCATACCAACTATCGCTAATGGACGAAACGCCCAAACCAATCATGGCTTGGGTTTTTGAGGCGGTATAGCCCATAAAGTTACGGTGTAACTTACCGTTTAACATCGATTTATAAAGCGTATCGGTGGGCAACGCAAAATGGTCCATCCCTATTTCATGATAGCCTACTTCGGTTAGTAATTGTTTTCCTAACTGGTATTGTGCACGTTTTAGTTCGGGCGAGGGCAAGTCGCCTTCATTAAACCCGCGTTGGCCGTTTCCTTTAATCCAGGGTACGTGGGCATAACTGTAAAACGCCAACCTATCGGGCAGGAGTGCTTTTGTTTTTAAAATAGTTTCCTTTATATGGTCGATGGTTTGGAAGGGCAACCCGAAAATAATATCATGGCCAACCGACTCATAACCTATTTCCCTGGCCAAATCTGTGGCACGTTTAACGTTTTCAAAAGGTTGAATTCTATGAATGGCCTTTTGCACGGTTTCATTATAGTCTTGCACCCCATAGCTTACACGCCTAAAGCCCACATCAAAAAGGGCCTGCAAGTGTTCGCGCGTGGTGTTGTTTGGGTGGCCCTCAAAACTAAACTCATAGTCATCGGCCAAATTAGCATCCATTAAAATGCCCTGTATCAACCGTTTTAAATTTTCCGGACTAAAAAACGTGGGGGTTCCACCGCCCAAATGCATTTCCTTAATAATTGGTTTTTCATCAAAAAGTGCCAAATATAAGGCCCATTCCTTTAAAATGGCGGTTATATAGGGCGACTCTACATGGTGCTGCTTGGTGATGCGCTTATTGCATCCGCAAAACGTACACAAACTTTCGCAAAAAGGAAGGTGAATATACACGCTTATTCCTTCTTTTGAGTTGCTTTGATTAAAGGATTTTATTAATGTTGTTTTCCAATTGTTCAATGAAAACGTATCATCATCCCAATAGGGCACCGTTGGATAACTGGTATAGCGGGGACCCGCCACATTATATTTATTTACTAAAAAACTTGACATACCTAACATTTATATTCAAAAGTATCGCAATGCGAAATCTAAAAACATGACAAATGTCATATAAATAACTTGCAAATGGTTCTTTAATATAGTAACTTTCGGGTAAATAAAAAAATAATAAAAATGAAGAAAGCAAGTATTTTTGTAATTAGCCTATCGTTGTTAAGCATCGTATCGTGCAAAAACGAGAAAAAAACAGCGGAAACTACGGAAGCAAAACCAGTTGAAACCCAAGTACAAACACTAAAAGAAGTTGTGGTAAACCTGATGGCAAAAAGCGAAAGCAATGTAAGTGGAACCGTTGTTTTTACTGAAGAAAATGGCGTTGTAAATATGAAGGCAACGCTAAGCGGTTTAGAACCTGGTGAACATGCCATACACATCCATGAATCGTCTGATTGTTCATCGCCTGATGGCAGTTCAGCAGGTGGCCATTGGAACCCTACCAAACAACCGCATGGAAAATGGGGTGCAGAAACCGGCTACCACAAAGGCGATATTGGTAATTTTACCGCTGATGAACAAGGCAATGGCAGCATCTCTATGTCAACCAACGAATGGTGCATAGGTTGTGCCGATGAAACCAAAAACATTATTGGCAAAGGTATAATTGTACATACTGGCAAAGATGATTTTACAACACAACCCACGGGCGATGCCGGTGGCCGCATAAGTTGTGGCGGTATTATTGAGTAGAACAACTAGCAAAAAAGCAACTTTAACGAGTTGCTTTTTTTTTGCCATTCAAACAAAATTTATTTAGTGCATTTGCACCATGTTTTTAAACCCTTTCTGGTTTACGGTAGCAATAAAACCTTTAACGTTGTTGCCCCAACAACCCTTTTTGTCTTCTTTTTTTTAAAATGTTGGTTTTTTATTGACTAGCTTGTTCCCAAAAACAGACCCATGCCCAAATTTTGATACTGGGTTTGTTAATAATTTTGCTATATAAAATAATTGCAAATACCAGTGTTAATACATTACTTTTGTACCTGTAAATACACTAAAACTATGAACCCATCGGGTAATGGCTGGATTAAGAAATTACTAAAAGAAGCTGCTAAAAACAACTCTTTTTTGAACGTTGAAAGCGAAACGTTTTACAATGCGCTAAGAGATTGCGGCTTTATTTATGGAAGTAATTTTGACGTGGTGTGCCATGTTGTTTTGAACAAGGATTTTACCGACGAAGAGCTTTCAAAAACAAATTTATGCTTAGCGCTTCTTTATACCCACGCAAACGCCCATACCGAAAAACCCTTTATTGAAAGTGTCATTAATTTTTACACCGAAATAAACGAACTTAAAACATCCTTTTTCAATGATTTGTTGGGTGAAAAAAAATCGAGTGAGCAACTAGAGAAAATCATTCAAAAACGCATTCAAATTGATGATAACTTCATCACAAAAAACTTCAACTACTTCTTAATAAACGTGTTGCTTTATGTTGATGTATTGGCCTATCAGGAATATTTAAAGAACGAAACCCTTTCCATTGAATATATTAAGAATTTGGAAGCGGCCATTGAAACCATTGCACTAAGCGCATTGCACGCCAAAACATCGAAAAACCAATATGATGAAAGCTTAATCAAATTGTTTGAATCTTCATTAAGGTACCGCAACAGTAAGCCCATGGCATATACCGACGCCATAAAAAACATGAAGACCCAATTAGAAAAATACTATGTTTTGGACTTAGCATGTATGGCCAGTTGGACCGATAAGACCATTGAAAAAAAGGAGGAATTATTTTTAATCGATTTGAGCACCGATTTGCAAATTGATACCATTTACATTAAACAATCCATTAAAACCGTAAACCGTTTTTATATGCTACATAAAGATGAGATTGCGCTTTTAAACACCAATAACCTAGCGAAAAGTTTTTACAACAACTCCAGCAAAATGGTGAAAAAATTGATTGTTAGAAACAGCAAACGTTTATACCAAGAGTTAAAGGACAGTAAAGAACTGATGGTTTTGCTTACCCAATCGACCAAACGCGATTTAACGCCCAAGGAACAAAAAAAAGTCCAGGAACAGTTGCTCGACATTTTTAAATCAATCCCTAGTTTGGCTATATTTTTATTGCCCGGTGGCGCCTTATTACTCCCTTTGGTTGTAAAATTCATCCCTAAATTGCTGCCATCTGCCTTTGATGATAACAGAATTGAAGACTGATTCTCTTTTTTACCGAAAGCTGTAAGAACGGATAACCAAACTTTTTGTATCCCTATACAATCAAGAAAATTAAATGTGCCATAGCGCATTAGGTTGTTGGTTTTGTTCATAAAACAGGGGCAAATTCCGTTTTATTCTAAAGAATATTAATTAATTGCAACTTTTTCTATTACCTTCACAAAAACAAACCAACCAAAAAACGAATGACAACTTATACGGTATCAGAAATTAACGCCATTTTAAAGGGTGAACTTATTGGCAACACCACGCAAAAAATAACGGGCCCTGAACAATTACAAAATGCTGAAAGTTTCCATATTACCTATATAGGAAGTGCAAAACACGCAAAACTATGGGCCGCCTCAAAAGCCTGTGCCGTTATTGTAAATGATACCTTAGCCCTAGAACCCGGTGAGGGACAAGCGTTGATAAAAGTAAAAAATGCCGATTTAGCCATGGCAAAAGTCTTGGAATTGTTCAATCCGCCAGCACTCGTATTCGATACCGATATACACCCAACAGCGGTCGTACACACCACAGCAACTATTGGCAGTGGTTGCAAAATTGGCGCAAATTGCTATATTGGTAAAGATGTTGAATTAGGAAAAAACGTGATTCTATACCCCAATGTGTGCGTTTTTGACGAAACCACCATTGGCGATAATACCGTAGTTTGGTCGGGAACGGTTATTCGCGAGCGTTGTATCATTGGCAGCAACTGTATTTTTCATACCAACGTAAGTATTGGCGCCGATGGTTTTGGTTACAGGCCCAGTGATGATGGCCGAGGTTTGGTAAAAATACCGCAAATTGGCAATGTTATTATTGGGCATTATGTTGAAATTGGCGCCAATTCGTGCGTAGATCGGGCGAAATTCAGTTCCACCATTATTGGAGATGGCTGCAAAATCGACAACCTCGTACAAATAGCCCACAACAGTGTAATGGGGCGGTTCTGCATCATGGCCGGACACAGCGGACTCGCTGGTTCGGTAACCTTGGGCGATGGCGTTATTATTGGTGGCAGTGCTTCTATAAAAGACCATACCACCATCCATTCGGGTGCTACCGTAGGTGCGGGATCGGGCGTTATGGGCGATGTAGAAGCGGGAAAAACCGTTTTGGGCTACCCCGCACAAGATGCTAGGGACATGCTTAAACAATGGGTGGCCATTAGGCAGTTTATGAAAAAACAATAACCCCATACTCTAAATTTTCATTAAATTTACTTGATATTGTTGCTGCTGATTTTTTCAGCAAAAACTTTTCAAAACCTAAACCTACTAAATAACAGCTTGTTACCATATAAGTAATTGCTTGTATTTGGTTCAAAATTTACTTTTTAAAAAATTCGCAGATGATACATGACATTGAAAACATAGAACTAAAGTACCTAACTTTAGAAGACTACCAAGAGCTTAAAGATGTAATGATAGAGGCCTATGCCAACATGCCAGGATCTTACTGGAGAAAATACCATATAAAATCTTTAATTGAAAAATTTCCTGAGGGTCAGGTGGTTATAAAAGTAAATGGACAGTTGGCGGGTTGTGCTTTATCGATAATTTTAGATTACAACCAATTTGACGACCACCATACTTACGAAGATATTACAGGAAATTTCACCTTTAGTACCCATACCAACCGAGGCGATGTCTTGTATGGAATTGATGTGTTCATAAAAAAGGAATACCGCGGTTTGCGCCTTGGCAGACGTTTGTACGATTACAGAAAAGAACTAACCGAACGCCTAAACCTGCGGGGTATTGCCTTTGGTGGACGCATACCAAATTACCACAAATATGCCAATCAACTATCGCCCAAGGAATATATAGAAAAAGTGCGTAGGAAAGAAATACACGATCCTGTTTTAAACTTTCAAATCTCCAACGATTTCCATCCTTCCAAGATATTAAAAGGTTATTTGCAGGGCGACATAGCCTCCAATGAGTTTGCGGTACTTTTGGAATGGGACAATATTTATTACGAAAAGAAAACCAACAAGGCCATAACCAAAAAGAAAATAGTACGCTTGGGCCTGATACAATGGCAAATGCGCTTATATAAAGGGATGGAAGAATTGATGCAGCAAGCCGAATTCTTTATCGATTCCGTATCGGCATATCGCTCCGATTTCGCCTTATTTCCAGAGTTTTTTAACGCCCCATTAATGGCCGATCACAATCACATGAGCGAAAGTGAAGCCATAAGGGAATTGGCAACACACACCCCCTCCATTGTGAAAAAGTTTTCGGAATTTGCCATTTCGTACAACATCAATATCATTACGGGCAGCATGCCAGAATTACGAGGCGACCTGTTATATAACGTGGGCTATTTATGCAAACGCGATGGCAGTACCGAACGCTACGAAAAACTACATGTTACCCCCGATGAAGCCAAGGTTTGGGGCATGCAAGGCGGCAATGAATTAAGAACTTTTGATACCGACTGCGGAAAGATAGGCATTTTAATATGTTACGATTCGGAGTTCCCGGAACTAAGCCGTATTCTGGCCGATGAAGGCATGGACATATTATTCGTGCCCTTTTTAACCGATACACAAAATGGCTACTCCCGCGTGCGCCACTGTGCACAAGCCCGCGCCATAGAAAACGAATGTTATGTTGCCATAGCCGGTAGCGTTGGCAACCTACCAAAAGTGCACAATATGGATATACAGTTTGCACAATCGATGGTATTTACACCCTGCGATTTTGCCTTTCCAGCCAATGGCATTAAGGCCGAGGCAACCACCAATACCGAAATGATATTAATTGCCGATGTTGACATTGATTTACTGCGCGAGCTTAACCAATTTGGTAGCGTTAGAAATTTACGCGACCGCCGAAAAGATTTGTTTGAACTGCGGAAGAAATAGCTTAATTTTAAAATTGACCTCGTGATTTTGTAAAAAGTTTCTACTAATTTCGTTTAGGGCTAGAATTGTATTGAACGATTTTATATAATGTCTAACAAACCCACTATCATTTTTTTTAAATTCAAAAGAAACATGAAACCAACAACCGAACATAACAACCGAATTGCTTCCATGTTATTCGCTTCGGTATATCCACATTATGTTACAAAAGTTGAAAAAAAAGGGAGGACTGTAGAGGAATTACAACAGGTAATAGAATGGCTAACAGGCTTTAACAAAATCAAGATACAAACCTTTATAGACGAAAAGGCAACTTTTAAAACCTTTTTTGAGGAAGCCCATTTAAACCCAAAGGCCCATTTAATTAAGGGCGTTATTTGTGGTTACCGAATAGAGGACATTGAAAACACATTAACCAAACAAGTAAGGTACTTAGACAAACTGGTTGACGAATTGGCCAAAGGCAAAAAAATGGAAAAGATTTTAAGAAACTAAATTTTTCCTGAAAAACGTTATTCAATAGAAGCCCTATTCCAACCAAGCCTTAAAATCTTTTACGCGTTCGCGCGCAACCACCACCTCATCATCTTTATACGAGTTTAGCTTTATTTGCAGGCGCGAATTGGTATAACTTACCATATCTTTGATGGCATGTATGTTTACAAAAAACTTTCGGTTAATGCGGAAAAAGGTTTGCGGTTCCAGTTCGTTTTCCAAAAGTTCTAAAGTAGTGTCCAATAAATAATTCCTGCCATCGGAAGTGTGCAAATAAGTGCCTTTGTTTTCGCTGTAAAAACACTCAATCTCATCAATGTTAATCAGTTTTAAATGTTGGCCCACTTTTACCGAAAAACGTTTTTTATATTCGCGGTCAATCGGGTTGATGAGCAATTTTTTAATATCGTTAAAATCTAAAGTAACGGCCTGTTTTTGTGGCAAACGCTCTTGGTATTTTTTTACGGCTTTGGCCAACTCGTTGTCATCAATGGGCTTTAACAAGTAATCGATGCTATTTAGTTTGAAAGCTTGAAGCGCATACGCATCATAAGCTGTGGTAAAAATAACGGCCGAATTAATTTCAACAGCCTCAAAAATCTCGAAGGAAAGTCCGTCGCTTAACTGAATGTCCAAAAAAATCAAATCTGGATGCGGGTTGTTTTCAAACCATTGGATGGATTCTTCAACGGAGTGTAGCATGGTTTCTGCCTGCAGGTTTAAAGTTGCCAACATACGCTGTAACCGGCGTGCTGATGGCTTTTCGTCTTCAATAATGATTACTTTCATGGTTTTTTGGTTGTTTATTTGAGGTGGTTCATCAGAGATTCACAGAGTTTTTACTGGAACCCGGGCGCGCTACTGAAATCACTTCCAAGGCTTTTTGTCCTTTTCCATAAGTTCCTTTATTTTACGCTCTTCCCAATCTTTTCCCAAGATGATATTCGGCATAAAAACAGAAAGTCCGTGCGCCATCAAACCAATGCCCCAAAAGATCAAGGTTATAAAATTGTGCCATTGAAAATAGGTCTCGCCCGCTCCTAAATTTTGAATGTTGATGATAACAATCATGATATTGATAACCACATACACAACGGCATGCGAGTAAAAGCCACGGATGCGCTTTACACGTTTTGCAGCGCGTTCGTAACGGTCGTTTTCTATAAAATTTGGTGCCATTAGTTCCATGTTTTGTTGTTTGATGATGCTTCTTTATCGAGTATTTCCTGAATTTTACGCTCTTCCCATGATTTTCCGTAGCCAAAGACACTAAATCCGTGAAAAGTTAAGCCCATGCCCCAGCCCAACATGGGGAACCAAAACCACTGGAACCCCCAGAAGGTTTTGTAATTTATAAATATTAAAAATGGAATGACTAAGCAATAGGATAATAGATTGGAGTAAAAATTCTTGATTTCTTCAACGCGTTTTTTTGCTTTCATGTATGCGTCCTGCTCGCTAAATGGTTGTTTGGTTTCCATAGTGTAAATTTGTTTTGTAAGCATGGGAATGGCAACTGCAAACCGGTTTGCTTCTTTGTTAATATTAATTTTTCTATTGGTTAATAGGTCGTAACGCTGCATGATATTGCTTAACCCTACACCGCTACTCTTTTTTACTATTTGTTTGGACTGTAAATTGTTTTCTACCACCAAAGCATCATTAGCCTCATAAATTTTTATGTGCAATGGTTTGGTAGTGGTAACAATGTTATGTTTTACGGCGTTTTCCAAAAGTAGTTGCAGCGAAAGTGGCACCACTTTACTTTCGGGGTTGATGGCTTTTTCGGGAATGTCGAAAATGATGCTGTCCTCGAAACGCATTTTTAAAAGCGACATATAGGTTTTGGCAAATTCCAATTCCTCATCAACCGAAACCAGTTCCTTGTTTTTCTGTTCCAATACATACCGATATACTTTGGATAACGAAGTAGTAAATTTTTGGGCATTTTCGGGGTTTTCTTCAATTAAACTGGTAAGCACATTTAAACTGTTGAACAGAAAGTGGGGGTCCAATTGATTTTTTAGCGCGTCGAACTTTGCACTTGCCGTACCCGCGATAACCTTTTGTTCCTTTATTTTGCTTTGTTGGTAGCGATTGTAAAAATAAACAACGTGGAAAATGATAACGATGGTTAGGGTTATCCACAATCCAAACTGGTAGTATGCAAATTTCTCGTTGGCCAAAAAACCTTCAACCGACTTGCCATAAAAAGCTACCGAAATAAAGCCCCTAATGAAGAACAAACCCATTAAGGTCAATACCGTTGAACCTACAATTCCTAGAACGATGCGTTTTATCCTATCCTCATTTTTCCATGGTATTTGCTCCAAGTAACCGAAAAAGTACATATTTCCCATTCCAAGAACGAAGCTATAAAGCTGGTACATAGAAAAATCAATTAAAAACTCGTTTAGGTTTTTAAAATCGAAACTGTTTGTTGAAAGTGCGTTTCCTAATACAAAAACGGCACAACCAATTATAAAACTTAAAACGATTGATTTTTTTAATTTCACCATGACCCTCTTAAATACCAATGATTATTTACAAGATTGCAACAAGGTTTCTGCACGGTCTTTTCCCCAATTTGGGCCAAAAGGCGTTTCTGGTTTAAAGGTAGCAAAAAGTTGCACGGCACGTTCTAAGTCCTTACAAAACGCTGCGGTGTCCTGCCCAAAATAGCGGGCACTTCCCATATTCCATTCAGCCTTACAATACACGACACGCGGATTTTCGGGCGCTAGCACTTCGGCTTTAGCATATAAATCCACTATTTTGCCAGACAAGGTCATGCCATACGTGGCGCCATCAAAAGCGATCCAAGCAGTGTGCAACAAAGCCTGCAATACCAAAATTTCTGGATTGTTTTTTGAAATGGCCGTGGCATCGTTTATTAAATCTTGCGCCTTTTTAAGTAATGCCGCTAGTTTTTCTTCATTTTTTTCACCAAAACTGCTCACTATATTCACTTGCGCCGCATAATAAAACGGCAACCAGTTATCGGGTTCTGCGCTGGCAATGCGCTCGAACATATTTGAGGCCTCGGTTGGGTTGGTTCCCCAAAGCTGAAAGGCTTTTTGCATACCCTGCTCGTAATTGGTTTGTGCTTTTGCAAGGGTTGAAATTAACACCAATATAACTATGCTCAATTTTTTCATCTGCTTTGTTCTTTTAAAGTTTAATGTTTTGGATGATGTTGCTGTGGTTTATTTCAAACTTGGCGTCTTCCCATTTTGGAGGCCCAAAATGCCCTCTGGCATTATTTGAACACCCGTACGATTCTTTTGGTATCCCCAAAAAATTGGTGTTCAATTTATTGTTTTCATTTTCATCGTGAAACATGGAAATAGCATAAGTGCCCTTGGGTAAATCCTTAAAGGTAATACTGCAAGACTTATTCGTTATTTTCAATTTGGCAGATTTTATGCCACCAACCAAAAAAGTTTCCTTGGTGTTACAAAGTGATACCAGCGCCAACCCTTTATTGTTTTTAAAATTGGAAATGTTTACGGTAACATCGAAGGTTTCGTTCTTTTGTTGTGCATTTAAGGAAATCATTCCCATTAAAAACAAACTCAATAGTTTAAATTCTAGTCGCATACTGGTTTTTTTAATAACATGACAAATATCCAACACAAATTAAGCTTTTTAAAATACTAATTGCCGAATTGTTGTTTTTTATTGATGAAATGTATAAAAGCCAAACCGCGATGGTTTAAAAACCGTTGTACCGAAAAACCACTGTTGCAACGAACATATCGAGCCACCAACCCCAATTCATATTCTCAATGGTTAAATCGGAAAAAATTTAACCCATATTTCTTTTTTTGTATAAACCCAATAGGTATTTTTGAACCCTAAAATGATGTTATTATGCTTGTTTGGGGCTTATTTATTGTAGGGGTACTTATTTTTTTGGCTTTGGATTTAGGCGTTTTTAACCGAACTCCACACGTTATTAGCGTTAAGGAAGCTTCAATATGGACTGGAATATGGGTGTCGCTATCCCTCCTGTTTTCGGGCGTTATCTACTGGTTGTACAGCACCGGCAATATCGACAATGTGGATGGACTAAAACCGATGGATGCCACTATTAAATACATAACTGGTTATTTAATAGAGCTTTCCCTAAGTATTGATAATATTTTTGTAATTGCCGTAATCTTTTCCTCCTTTCGAATTCCTCAAAAATACCAGCACAGGGTTTTGTTTTGGGGCATTTTGGGTGCCATTGTTTTTAGGGCGTTGATGATATTTTTTGGGGTGGTACTGATAAAAAAATTCAGTTTTACAACCTACGTTTTTGGAGCGTTTTTAATTTTTACCGCTTTAAAGATGCTGTTTTCTAAGGAAGCGCATTTCAATCCGAAAAAATCATTTGTTTATAGAAACTTACGGAAAGTGATGCCCATAACGGCACAGATGGAAGGTGAGAAATTTTTTGTGAAAATGCGACATATAACGGCGGCAACCCCCTTATTTATTGCTTTGATAATAATTGAATTTACAGATATTTTATTTGCCCTTGATAGTGTGCCGGCCATATTGGCCATTACCTCAGATCCTTTTTTAGTGTTTAGCTCTAATATTTTCGCCATTTTAGGGTTACGATCCATGTATTTCTTTTTGGCCAATATGCTTACCAAATTTAGCTATCTAAAATACAGCTTGGTTGCAATACTTATTTTTGTTGGCATAAAGCTTATACTGGCGCACCACCTTCATTTTCCTGAATGGGTATCACTGGCCTTTATTGCCCTATCGCTTATTGCAGGCATTGCATTTTCATTGAACAGGAGCACGAGTAGCAAAGAGGCATAAACAAAAAAAATCAAGGGTTGACTAGGCCGCTTGATTTTTTTTTGACTAATAATAATTATATAACAATTCAAATATTATCCTTCTTGAAATTTGAAGAAGATGGGCACTGCATACGATACCTTTACAGGTTTTCCGCGTTGTTTGCCCGGTTGCATTTTGGGCAACAAACTGATAATGCGTTCTGCTTCTGCTTCTAAAATTTTGTCCGGACCCCTAGAGCGTACATTGGTGGTATAGCCTTTAGAGTCTATCATAAAAATTACTGAAACCCGCCCTTGTATGCCCATCTCCAGGGCTGTTTCGGGGTATCGGAAATTTTTAACAACATGTTCTTGTACTTTTCGTTGAAAGCAATCCTTGGTTTCACTTTTTGATAAGCCTTCGCATCCCGGAAAAACGGGCACATCTTCAATAACCGCAAAAGCGACCTCAACTTCTTCTTCAACTTGTGCAACCTTAACCTCGGCCACTTTTACAACACGTTCTGCAATAGCCTCAGTTTGGTTGGTTTCGCTACTTTCAATCACCGTTTCCTCTACTTCCTTAACATCGTCAACAATCTGGATGTTTTCGCTAAGCGCTGCTGGCGGCGGTGGCGGTGGTGGCGTATTAACGTTAACTACTGGAATATCCGTTTCAACCTCGGCTTCCATGTTTAAAACGTCCAAAGAAATGTTTGCCTTATCGTAGCTTTTATACTCTAAAAGCCGCCACGTTAACAGCAACATTAAATTAAGGCCAATAGCAAAATAAATACTGCTATTTCTGCCTATATCCATTTGTGGATTTTTCCTGATTGACATAACTGCTCATTTTTATACTATCAAAAATACAAGGATTATCAGTAAACAAGTATGATAATTATCATATTAATAAAAAAAGTGCCACTAATTTTGTAATTCTCGAATTTAGACCTAAAAACTTATCAGTGAATAAGATATGCTTAAGAAAACGATTAACACCTAAATAAAACGTTTTTTTAACAATGAAAAAGATGTTTTGCCATGAAAAACCCTTCAAGTTCACAAATCAAGATACTCTACAAATTATCCAACTGATTGCTTTTTTTATCGGCACTAATGGTCCAGAAGAAGCCCACAAAAAAGAACTGATCGGCAGCAGGTTGCAAGGCGCGCCGGTTAAAATGGCCTTGTGCATCAGGCGTATTGGCATAGTGATAACCATGTGTGTTCTTTAGCCCCAGCACATTGTTTACAGAGGCATACAGTATTTTTTGCGGACTTATCAAATAGGCCCAATTGACACTTAGGTTATTATAAATTTTGGTTTTATCGTTTAAAAAACCAGGTTTATTGGGGTTTGTAAAGGTTCTACCAGAGGCCATCGCATAACTAAAGCCAACTTGACTGCGCCAATTGTTAATCCAATACTTACCAACTACCGATAAATTATGGGTGTTTGCATAATTGGGTTGAGCCGCTTTGGGATAATTTTGGTAATCGCGTTCTGTATCTAAAAGCGAATAACTGATCCAATAATCGAGGTTTTTAAAACTTTTATTATCGCGCCAAAAAAAATCGATACCTTTTGCAAATCCGAAACCGCCGTTATTAAATACACTGTTGAAGCTGGCAACATCTGTATCATACTTTACTAATTGAGCATAATCTTTATAATAAGCTTCTGCCCTAAAAAGTGTTTTGTTGCAGTTATATTGGTAGTTCAAAATGTAATGTGCTGCATGTTGGGACTTTAATTTTTGATTAAACTTTAAAACATTGTTGCCCGGGTTTTGGTAAAAATGGCCATAAGCTAGTGACAACTGACTATGGCCAGTGGTTTTGTAGGCTAAGGCAAGTCGGGGTGCCACGGTAAAATCGTTAAACAACGGGCTATATTCCGTTCGCAAACCCGTTTTAAAAGCTATTTTTTTTGAAAGGAATATATCGGCTTCCGCAAATGTTGCCGCTAAATCATCATTATGCCCGTAATCAACAGCGTTTAAAGAGCGATTCTTGTAGTTTTCCGTGAATTTGGTAGAGAAATACTCAGCTCCAAAATAAAGTTTAAAATGATTGCTTATACGGTTTTTGAATTTAAGTTTGGTATGCATTGATTTTTCAACACTTGCAATGGCACTATCAATAATATCCAAATTGTTAGTTGCATAAGTGAAACTGGTACCTGCAAAATACGACCAAGTAGCATTTAATTCCGCTTCATAAGAACCATTCAAATAAAAGTTTTTATTGTTCAGCTTAAAGTGGACACCGTTGCTGTAATTAATATCTTCCTGCGTTAATTCAAATTGGGTCGCATCAAACGCCCCATATAATTTAAACAATCCTGAATCTGTTTTTTTCCGGAATACCGCTTCACCCGACACAGTTTCAAAAGGTTTTTCCCACTTATTTCTACTTGAAAAAACAGCATTATACGGTGCTAAATTAACATAAGATGCGTTCACGCTCAACGAACTTTTGTACCATTTTTGGGTATTGCCAACACTAGCACCCAGGCTCATCATGCCAATATCGGTTTTGTTTTGGTCGGGTTCATCAACTGTATTCAACAACAACACACTTGATAAGGCTTGCCCGAATTCAGCCGAATACCCCCCTGTTGAAAAAGTAATACCATCAAACAAAAATGGCGAAAAGCGTCCGCGAGTAGGCGTATTATTGGTTGTTGGGGTATATGGTGCAAAAACACGGATGCCATCAATAAAAATTTGGGTTTCCTCGGCATCGCCGCCCCGCACAAACAACCTACCGTCTTCGGCCACCGTGGTGGTTCCGGGCAAGGTTTGAAGAGCGCCCACAAAATCGCCCAAAGCACTAGCGGTGGTAACGATGTCCATGGGTTTTAAAACGTTTAGCTTACTTTGGTCGCCCGCTTGAAAAGTACCTGCGGAAAGCACCACCGCATCTAGGGTATTGACATTTTCATGGAGTATAACTTTCAGGTTTTTCATGTGAATCACATCGGCTGCCATTGTAAACGTTTCAAAAGACATGAAAGAGATTACTAAAGTTTGCGTACCCGTTTCGGTGGTTTTAAACAAAAAAGCACCTTGTTCATTGGTCGTACTTCCATCATAGGTGCCGCTTAAATAAATATTGGCACCCGGTATGGGAAGCCCTTTTACATCGGTTACCGTTCCGTTAAGTATGGTCTGTGCCATTGAGGCGTTTGAAAGTATAAAACTGATAATGAAGAAAAATGGTTTCATGTTAAAATGAATGGTTATTTTTTATGATGCCACAAAGTTGAAGCATAACCAACCCATGAAAAACGAATACTTACCGAACTGTAAAAATAGCAGGATGAACTGAAAAAAACTTCAAAATTTCAAATGCCAATTGCCCTATTCTAAATTTTAAATTCGAAAATCAACTAAAAAAAAGGACCTCTTTTAACCAACTTTTTCTTTTAAAAACCATCGTTGTTTTGGTTGTTGGTGGGCATAAAAAATCTTCCTAAAAAATATGTTTTTAACCAGCTGTTTTTTTCTTTTTCAGCACTCTTTTTTTGGGAATTTTTTAGCGATTATTTCCATCTTTTTTTAACCTTATAAGTGGTGGTGTTTTGTTGCGGATGATGAAAATTCATAGTCTAAAAACCAATGCCAAAACAAGCCTAAAAATTTAATTTTTTAGGTCGTAATTTTTTTATAACTTCGATACGTTTTCTGTTGATTTCTATATTTTGGAAGTGCTGGTTTTTAATTATAGTTTCAATGGGCTTTCCTCCTTAAAAAACCCAAATCACACCAGTTTCAGCCTTAAATAACCACAATAGACAAAATCTATACACTTTATTTAATATAATAATTACCAAATAATTAATATATTTTAATTAAATATTTAATTTAACTTCTTGAACGGACGAATAATAAGGCGTGCCGCTTTATCAAAATTGATGTAATTGTAGCTCCAATTAACAAAAACCAGCACTCTATTCCTAAAACCAACCATGGCCATTAGGTGTACAAACATCCAAATAAACCACGCAAAAAAACCTCCAAATCGGTAGTGTTTCAAATCCACGACCGCCTTGTTTCTTCCTACGGTTGCCATCGAACCTTTATCGATATACTTGAATTTTTTTAGTGGTTTTCCATCAATTAATTTAAGGATATTTTTACCCAAAAGTTGCGCCTGTTGTATGGCCGGTTGCGCCACTTGCGGATGCCCTTTGGGGTAGTCTTCGGTAACCATCAAAGCGATGTCGCCCAACGCAAAAATATCGGTATAGCCTTCCACCAAATTATACTCATTAACCCTATAACGATTTGCACGTTCCACCTGTGCATCGGCACGCAGCCCTTTCACAATATCACCTGTTACACCCGCAGCCCAAATTAAGGTTTCAGACTCCAATTCCAGACTTAAATTAGTTTTAACCGTTTTGCCATCATAATCTTTTACAAAGGTGTTGCAATGCACCAACACCCCCAATTCCCTTAAAAACCTCGCTGCCTTTTTTGAGGCAAACTCGCTCATGGTTGGCAACACGCGCGGACTGCCTTCCAACAAATAAATTTGCATATCGGCAGGAATCAGGTCGCGGTAATCCTTGGGCAAAATATGGTTTTTAAGTTCGGCAATGGCGCCGGCAAGCTCGACACCTGTTGGCCCACCGCCCACGATAACGAAGTTTAAAAGGGCCTTGCGCATGGCCTTATCGTTTGTTATGGCAGCTTGTTCAAAATTTTGCAAGATCAAACTGCGAATATTCAATGCCTGTGGCACCTTTTTCATGGGCATGCTGTTGGCTTCAATCGCCTTGTTTCCAAAATAATTGGTGGTGGTTCCAGTGGCAATTACCAGATAATCGTATTTTAGTTTGCCAATATTGGTTGAGATTTCTTTAACTTCGGCATCAATAGCATACACTTTAGCCATTCGGAAATAGGAGTTTCTATAACGCTTTATCACTTTCCTAAGTGGGTAGGCAATCGAATCGGGCTCCAATCCTGCCGATGACACTTGATATAATAAGGGCTGGAAGGTATGGTAGTTGCGTTTATCAATAAGCACTACTTGCACGTGTTTGTTACCTAGTTTTTTTGCTAAATTAATACCGGCAAAACCGCCACCAATTATCACGATTCTAGGCACACCAGTTTCGGGAATATTCATTGTTTTTTTCGCAAAGATATAATGCCCATATATTAAAATGCCCTATATAAAATATTATTTTTACAAACCTGTAACATTTAACCCCTCAAAGCTACTTACCAAGTAACCAAACCAACATAGTGAATAAAGAAACTGAACATAGTTTTGTTGAACTGCTGGAAACCCATCAAAACATCATCCATAAGGTGTGCCGTTTGTACACCAACAACTATGATGCGCACAACGATTTGTTTCAGGAAATAACCATTCAACTCTGGAAAGCATACCCGAAATTTCGTGGCGATGCCAAATTTAGTACCTGGATGTACCGTGTTGGGTTGAATACCGCCATCACACTTTACCGAAAATCGAAACGCAGCATAACCACACAGGATTTTGAAGGCGTCGCATTTAAAATATCGGCAGAACCGTATGATGACACCGAAGAACAACAACTAAAAGTGCTTTACAAAGCCGTTCACCAATTGAACGATATAGAAAAAGCCCTAGTTTTTTTGTATTTAGAAGATAAAGATTATAGCGAAATTAGTGAAACCTTGGGTATAAGCGAAGTGAATGCCAGAGTGAAAATGAACCGAATAAAAACCAAACTTAAAACCATACTAAATCCTTAAGGTGATGGAAGAACTTGAACTACTAAAAAAAGACTGGAATAAGGACAAGCCAGAGCATAAAAAACTCGCTGCCACCGATATTTACCCCATGCTGCATAAAAAGTCGTCGTCCATTGCAAAAACGCTGTTTTACATCAGCATTGCCGAATTGGTGTTTTGGATCCTGGTAAGCATCATCCCCTATTTCACTTCCGACAGTTACAGAAAACGTGTGGAATCCATATATACCAACGACACGTTTTTTACCGTGCTCAACATCCTAACCTACGGCATAGTTTTACTGTTCATCTACCTGCTCTTCAAATCGCACAAAGCCATTTCGGTAACCGATAATGCCAAAAAGCTCATGGAAAGCATCTTAAAAACCCGTAAAATAATCAAATATTATGTACTCTACAATCTAATCATCGCAGGCATATCCATTGTTGCGGGCACACTGGTGGCCATCAACCAAAACCCCGAACTCTCCAATACCGTCTCACATTTCAGCGACAAACAAAAACTGCTGGGGTGCGCCATCGTTTTGGGCGTAAGCATCGCCTTTGTGCTCATTATCTGGCTATTTTACAGACTACTTTACGGCCTGCTCTTAAAACGCCTAAACCGCAATTACAACGAACTAAAAAAACTAGAAGTTTAACTATTAGGGCGTTACCTTTATCCTGAAACAAGTTCAGGAACTGGTCGGGCTTTCCGTTGCAATCTTTTTAAAACGCCCCGGCACAAAGGCAGGTCAAAGCCATTAGCCAATCGCCGTAACTTACCAGAAATTAGTTTGCCAAGGTTTTAAAAAGGATTTTCACTACAATCCCTAACGCAAATATTGGCCATGGCAATTACCTCGCCAACCTGCATCGTGTTTAAATGGATATTGCCCACCCTAACGCGCACCAATCGCAAGGTAGGATGGCCCACGGCCGAGGTCATTTTGCGCACCTGCCTAAACTTGCCCTCGTTTAAAGTAACCGAAATCCACGACGTGGGTCCATGCCTATCATCACGTATTTTTTTACTCCTTGTTGGCAAATTAGGCACTTCCCCCAATTTAAAGACAGCACAGGGTTTGGTTGTATATTTCTTGCCCTCAAAGCCAATTTCAACACCCGCTTTTAACTGCTCAATGGCTTCTTGGGTTATGTTTCCGTTCACTTGGGCGTAATATTCTTTCGCTACTTTTTGGCTATTTATAAAATTGCTCATTTTGCCATCGGTCGTTAGAAGCAACAACCCCTCCGATTTTTCATCCAATCGCCCAATGGCCATAACACCCTCAGGAAACGCATACAAACTCCCTAAAAACTTTTTAGATTGCTGCTTGTTGGCATTGCTCGCAAACTGGCTTAGATACCCATAGGGTTTATATATAATGTAATGGTGGTGTGGTGGGGGTCCTTCAATCATTTTAATTTTATTAGTCACATTCATTACGAGGCACGAAGCAATCTGTAATTCAGGAATGAAGCAAATATATTAAGAACACGTTCCATAACAACATAAAAAAAGCGACCTGTTGGTCGCTTTTTTTATGGTTTTAAATAAATCAAACATTGATTTAGTTCTGGGTTTTGCCGTACTAGAGACAGAATAAATAATTTAAGCTCGTCTATCTCGTGGGGCAATAATCGTTGTACTGCCTTTTGTACTTCTTTGCAAAACAACGATGCATCAAAACTGACTTTATTAAGTACCGTTTTGGTGTACTCAAGCATTGCTCTTGCCATGATTTTATTTAGGTTTAGGTTGATAAAAGTAGATTTTTTTATAGGCTTTGTTGGTTTAATTCATTTTATAAATTTAATAAAAAATAGGTAAAACGGATGCTTTTTTTATTAAAATTAACGTTTAAAAACGTAAATCCCTATGAATGAAATGGGTATAATCCTTAAAATAGTTTTCTAAAAACTATTTTTTTTCTATTTTTACTTTTTGAAAACTAGTGCTCTCACATTAAAGAAGTAAATTGCTATGAACCAACCTAATACCCATTTTATAGAATAATTGTATTTAAGTGCCATCAAGCCATATCGTAAATTGCGCGATTTATTGCTTAACAAGTTGTTATAATAAACGATTAATACATTCAATTCTTTCTGTCTCTCAAAAAAATGAAGCCATTCAAACTATTTTCACTAATTTTTATTTCAATATATTTTTTAAATCCTGAAAAATTTTACGCTCAGGATGTTTGCACCAACTATACGGTAACCCCCGGAACAAGCATATCTACTTGGGGAGGGAATGTTTATAACTCTGTTATTAGCGTATCTGATTCTTATGTAATAACAGATGTGAATGTTACGGTGAATATATCACATACACAGAATAGTGATTTAGATATTTATTTAATATCACCAGCGGGCACCAGCATTGAATTATCAACCGATAATGGTGGCAGTGGTAATCATTACAACAATGTTACTTTTGATGATGCCTCAACCAATACATTGCCAACCGGCAACACAACGCTGTCGGGCACCTATCGCCCCGAAGGAACATTAGCTGGGTTTAATGGAGAAAATTCTAATGGCAATTGGACTTTAAGTGTTACAGATGATTCCTTTTGGAATGGTGGAACTATTAATAGTATTACAATAAACTTATGCTATACCCCAATTCCTGTTGGTGGTTATTTAGGCCCTGGAGGTGTTGGAACTGTTGGCCCTTCAACTAACTTAGTGCTTTGGTTAAAACCGGAAGTTGCAGGGAATACGGGAAGTTTATGGAAAGATAGTTCAGGAAGAGGGTTTGACTTTAGTGGCGGAAATGGTGCAACTTTGAATTTAGGTGACACCAACGGGTATGATTCTTACAGCTTTAATGGAGCGAATCAATACTTTGAAAAATCGTATGAAGCATCATTAAACCCACTTATGTTCAGTATTTTCACGGTTAGCAATGTAACTTCATCGAGTAATTATAAAGCTGTTATTTCAAATCGTGATGATCCAGCGGGTACGCCAACACATGGTTTTATTTTATATGCTGTTCCAAATACAAATTATTGGGAATTTTGGAATGGAATAAATAGTGGTTCGTGGCAAATTACGGGATCATCAACTTCTACAGCTGGTTCTTGGGGTATTCAGAGTATATTTTATCAAAATAGTACCAACGGAAAAAAATTATTCATAAATGATAATCCACCCTTAACAAATACGCACAGTTTAACTGCTAATTCTTCAAGACCATTTCGAGTTGGTGCAGGAAGAAATGAAATAACACCCGATTATTATTTCCAAGGAAAGATAAGTGAGGTTATTATGTTTGATAATACAATAAATACCGCACAACAAATCATAATCAACAATTATTTGTCCGCCAAATATGACACACCACTCACTTCAGATGACATCTATAAACAAGATAATTCTGGAAAAGGCAACTTCGACCACGATGTAGCAGGTATTGGGCAAGCTTCCGACGGTTCAAACCACACCGATTCACAAGGTACAGGCATTGTTCGTATAAACAATCCTTCAGCCCTGTCAAACAATGAATTTTTATTTTGGGGCGAAGAAACCAAGGACCCTGTTTATAATTTTTCTACCAATACAATAAATTATACCGAACAGTTAAATTCCAAATGGCAGGTTAACCACAAAGGAAACTTAGGCTCTGTTGATGTATCATTTGATATTAGCACTGTAAATTTAACAGGTAAACAAACTTGTGCGCCATTACAACTGGTTATTGATGATACAGCGAATATGGCATCGCCTTTAAGGGTTTATGATTTAACCATAGTCGGCAACACAGCTACGGCAACAGGGGTAATATTTGGCAATAACAATTATTTTACTTTAAGATATGCCGACCAAATTGTATGGAACGGTACTGGTTTTTTCAACGGTGCAGGGTTAGGAAGTGCACCAAACAACAGCAATTCATGCTTAAAATTTACGGTTAAAGCAGGCACTACCACAACGCTAACCAGTAATGCCCACGTTCGGGATATTGAAGTAGAACCAGGTGCGACCCTAAATGTTGCTAATGGCATTTTATTGCAAACCGAAAACGGCATCCTTAACAATGGGGAAATTGATTTATTGGGCGAAGCGCAACTCATCCAAAATCATACCGGCACATCACTGAACTCCGGTGCCGGAAGTTTAAAGATTAGGCAACAGGGCACTGCCAACGTCTATAATTATAATTATTGGAGTGCTCCTGTAAATAGAAGTGGCAATTGGCAAATTGGCTATCTGGAGAACGCCACTAAAACCGTAAACTTTACCAGCGCGCTAAACGGAAGCGTTTCCCCAACTACCATTACCCTAAGTACCCGATGGCTCTATGGTTTTAAAGGTGCACAAAACAACTACAACGCTTGGGCCGCTTTAACCCCAACAAGCAATATTGCCCCAGGGGTAGGCTATACCCTAAAAGGTTCGGGGGCAGCTACGCCCGATCAAGAATTTATTTTTAGGGGCCGGCCCAATGATGGTACTTATACGTTTCCAGTTGCCGCTAACACCGAGTTTTTAGTAGGAAATCCGTATCCATCTGCATTAAATGCGAACAAGTTTATTACCGATAATTTATCGGTTATCGACGGTTCGTTATATTTCTGGGAATCTTTCTCAAGCAACAATAGCCACTATTTAGCAGCTTATGAAGGCGGTTATGCCATTTACAACTTAATGATGCCCATGCCCGCCATTGCCGATGCTTCTAATTTAACAAGTGGTAATGGTACAACATCGCGTCCCATCCCTACGCAATACGTGCCTGTTGGTCAAGGATTTTTCACTACCATTACAAACCCCGGCACCTTAACGTTTGATAATTCGCAACGTGCTTTTGCTAGAGAATCCTTAAATCAAACGGTTTATTACAAAACCGCTTCCAAAGGTAAGAATGCCGAAAATGAAGATAACCGACCCAAAATATGGTTTTCCTTTACCCAACCAAAAGGCTACACTAAATTTTTAGGATTGGGTTACGATACCAACACAACCTACGGCTATGATAAAGGCTATGATGCCAAATTATACGACAGCTTTAAAAACGACATATTTTGGTTAATGGATGAAGAACCTTTGGTTATTCAAGCATTACCGGAAATAAATACCAACGACCAATTGCCCTTAGGCATTACAATAGACGAAGCAGGTATTTATCAATTTGCCATTAGCAACATGGAAAACGTTCCAGACGATTTGCCCATTTATCTGCACGATAACGACACAAACACGTACTATAATTTAAGAAACGGTGATGCGCAATTGGTTTTAAACAAACAAGCCAACGGTAATCAATTCTCTATTGTATTTAAGGAACAGGGCACACTTGCCACTACGCAATCAAACCTTCATAACTTAGGGGCCAGATATAACCCTAGCACAAAAACCTTAAAAGTGCTCGCTACCCAACCTGTAAACACTATGGATGCGTTTCATATTTACAATACAATGGGGCAGTTGGTATTAACCGTAAATGCGCCAAAAACTACTAGTGTCAATTTATCCAATATAGCAAATGGGGTTTACATCTTAAAAATCGATTCAAAAGCCATTAAAAACGTAAAAAGCATCAAGTTCGTTAAATATTAAGTGATGAAAACTGTTTCATAATATAATGTTTGATGGGTTAAAACCATCAACTTTTATATGGATTGATGCGAAACCGTTTATAATGTTGTGAGTTTTTGTACGATTTCTACTGGGTAATTTCAATTTATATTTATTAAATTTAATGTTTAAACGGCCAAAAAACCTTTACACGGCTTTTTATGAGGTCTATACTGATACTTTGACCCTAATTAAAATCATCATCATGAAAAATAACCCCCTATTCTTTTTCTTTTTTATTTTATTGTTTGTGGCTTGTAAAAACCCACAAAAAGATAACCCATCGACAGTGAAAGCAACACCGAAACACACAGAACAAGACTTCGCCGAAGGGTTTCAATTAATGGAAAACAACTGTTTTACATGCCATAGCCCAAACCCTTTATTGGAAAACAAGGTAGCACCGCCCATGCAGGCTATTAAAACGCATTACATAACGAGTAAAACAACGCAGGAACGTTTCACGGCCGATTTATTTTCATTTTTAAACAACCCAACTGAAGAAAAATCTAAAATTCCCGATGCGGTAAAGTTGTATAACATCATGCCAAAAATGAACCTTACTGAAGCGCAAATTTCTAAAATAGCATTGTATATCTACCATTCCGAATTGGAAAAACCAACATGGTATGCCAACCATTATGAAGCCGAAAGAAAACGTTTTAGTGCAGCCACAGCCTTATCGCCCATAGAGGCAGGTCAGCAATTGGCCCTAAAAACCAAGGGTGTTTTAGGCAAAAACCTGCTTGGGGCCATAAACTCAAAAGGCACCGAACATGCGCTGTCATTTTGTGCTACCCGCGCCATTCCTTTAACCGATAGCATGTCGGTAGCATTAAATGCAAAGATAAAAAGAGTATCCGATAAAAACAGAAACCCCAATAACAAAGCAAACGCAGAAGAACTGGCGTACATAGAAACTGCAAAATTGGCCATTGCACGAAATGAGAACCCGAAACCCCAATTAACAACCCTGGGCAACAAACAAATAGGGTATTACCCCATAACAACCGACAACATGTGTTTGCAGTGCCATGGAAAACCACAAACAGAGGTTTTGCCTAAAACCTTGACCAAAATAAAAAGCCTTTATCCACACGACCAGGCACTGGAGTATAGTACCGGCGATTTAAGAGGTATTTGGGTAGTGGAGATGGATGTGAAATAAAATGAAAATGGAACAAACATCAGGTTTTTTTTGAAATTTAAAATATCATTCCGAAATTATTGGGACCAATCTAGTTGCATAGATAAATTTTATTTGGCCTTAAATATTAAATAGCGTATTTTTTTAATTATTTTAGTGGTTAGAAGTAAAATACGTCATCATCTTCCTAACTGTCCACATACTTTAAGGAATAACACAAACTTTATAAAATGGGAAAAGTAATCGCTGCAATAAACATGACGCTCGACGCGATTTGCGACCACACAGCAGGCATCCCCGATGAAGATTTACACCAACACTACACCGAACTTTTAACCAATGCTGGAGTGCTGTTATATGGCCGAACAACTTACCAACTCATGCAATTTTGGCAAACGCTGCTTAAAAATCCTTCAGGCCAAAAATCAATGGATAACTTTGCTTTGGCAATAGATAAGATACCAAAAATTGTTTTTTCAAACACCATGGAAAACACCGAATGGGACTCTGCGAAACTTGCAACAAAAAACATTGAACAGGAAGTTTTAGAACTTAAGCAACAATCGGGCAGCGATATTTTAATTGGCAGTAGAAGTTTAATAATTCAGCTAATAAACCTTAATTTGATTGATGAGTTTCAAATTTGTATTCACCCATTGGTTGAAGGAAAAGGTTTGTATTTGTTCGACAAAATAAAAAGCAGGACATTTTTTAAACTTTTAAGGACAAAAATATTTAGTTCAGGCGCAATCATGCTCTATTACCAGCCGTTGCCACAATAAGCAACCAACCTCAAGTTATAATACAATGACCCATAAACGCATATAAAAATTGAAGTAAAATGACTTAAAAGCAGCTACACAATGGACAACATATTCAACACATACAAACCCGACAACTTTCATACCGTTACGCCTTATTTATTTGTCAATAACCCCCAACGCTTCATCGACTTTTTAAAAAATGCTTTTCTTGCAATTGAACTCAGTCGCACAATAAACCCAACAAATGGCGATATTGCTAATTGTATCTTGCAAATAGGCGACACTTGCTTTATGGTAAGTCAAGCAAGGGAACAATTTGAAGGAATGAAAACGTCCATGTATCTGTATGTTGATGATGTGGAAATTATTCATAAAAGAGCCATAGAACATGGTGCAAAAGTAGAATTTGAACCTACAGATATGCCCTATGAAGACAAACAATCTGGCATTATAGACCCTTGTGGAAATTATTGGTGGATTTCTAAACGACAAGTAAATAAAGGCTACCATGAATGATTAAAACGCTATTTTTTTGAGGTATTGAAATTTAAAAAACAGGCGCATCAACCCACTTTTGCTGTCAAACATAAATAAATCAACCCTCCCCTAAAATATCAAATTAAATATCTCAACGTTCACTTAAAAAAACTTTAATATTATGGGCAAAACAAAACTTACCATCAACAGCAACGGGTCGGTAAAAGTAGAAGGCGATTTTGAAATAGTTGACAGCCAAGGCAACGTTTACGGGCTTCAGGGTAGAAATGTGTTGGCTATTTGCCGATGCGGACTTTCGGCCAACAAGCCTTTTTGCGACGGCTCGCACCGCAACCATTTTGAGCACGATGCCAAGGCATTCGATTTGCCTCCCATGAAAACCCGTTAATAACTCCTAACAATTCCTTTTTTAAACCCACACTTAAATCCTTATTTTGCGGCCTCTTATTGATACTAAAATATGAAAGTTTGTATTGCCGAAAAACCAAGTGTTGCCCGCGAAATAGCCGCAGTTTTAGGTGCTACCAACAAGCACGATGGCTATTTTGAGGGCAATGGCTATGCGGTAACCTACACCTTTGGGCATTTGTGCACCTTAAAAGAACCCCATGATTATAAAGCCTATTGGAAAAGCTGGGACTTAAACAACCTGCCCATGTTGCCCGATAAGTTTGAAACCAAAGTGGTGGCAAATTCGGGTATTCAAAAGCAGTTCAAAATAGTGAAAAACTTATTTGACAAGGCCGAGGTAGTCATTAACTGCGGGGATGCAGGACAGGAAGGAGAACTCATTCAACGATGGGTTATGAATGAAGCAAACTACAAGGGCGAGGTAAAACGGCTCTGGATTTCCTCATTGACCACCGAAGCCATTAAGGAAGGTTTCGATAATTTAAAACCATCGGGCAACTACGATAATTTATACTACGCAGGCTTTTCCAGGGCCATTGGCGACTGGTTGTTGGGCATGAACGCCACTAGGTTGTACACCGTAAAACATGGTGGTTACAAACAAGTATTGTCCATTGGTCGCGTGCAAACCCCTACATTGGCAATGGTTGTTAACCGTTTTAAAGAGATTGAAAATTTTAAGCCACAACCTTATTGGGAATTGCAAACCCTATACCGCGATACGCTTTTTAGCTACGAGGAAGGACGTTTTTTGAAGAAAGAAGACGGCGAAGTTTTAGCCAATAAAGTAAAAGAAAGTGAATTTGAAATAGTTTCCATTGAAAAAAAGGAAGGCAATGAATTTGCGCCCAAACTATTCGATTTAACAGGCTTACAGGTATATTGCAATACCAAATTTGGGTTTTCGGCAGAAGATACCCTAAAAATTGCCCAATCGCTTTACGAACAAAAAGTAATAACCTACCCCAGGGTGGATACCACGTTTTTACCTAATGATATTTATCCCAAAGTGTCCGGTATCCTTCAAAAATTAACCAATTACGCAGCGTTAACACAAGTTGTTCTAGGAAAAAAGATAAAAAAATCGCCAAAAGTTTTCAACGACAAAAAAGTTACCGACCACCACGCCATCATCCCAACGGGGGTTGAAATTAATTTACAGTACAACCAACAGCAGGTTTACGATATTATTGTTAAGCGTTTTATCGCTGTTTTTTACGACGATTGTTTGGTATCAAACACCACCGTAATCGGGAAAGCCGCCGAAGTGTTGTTTAAAACCACGGGGAAAGAAATACTTAAAAAAGGTTGGCGTGTTGTTTTTGAGTCGCCTAATTCCAAAGAAAAAGAACCTGATATTTTGCCAACGTTTATAACAGGTGAAAAAGGGCCACACCAACCCTCATTTTTAGAAAAGGAAACCAAACCGCCCAACCAATTTACCGAAGCCACCTTGTTGCGTGCCATGGAAACCGCTGGAAAACAGGTAGATGATGAGGAATTGCGCGACTTGATGAAGGAAAACGGCATTGGTCGCCCGTCAACCCGCGCAAACATTATCGAAACCTTGTTTAAGCGCAGGTACATTGTACGAAATAAAAAGCAAGTATTGCCAACACAAACAGGCATACAATTGATTGAGATAATCCAGAATGAACTACTGAAATCGGCCGAACTTACGGGCAGTTGGGAAAAGCAATTAAAAGACATAGAAAAAGGAACGTTTACCGCTTCGGAATTTATAAACAATATGAAGCGTATGGTTGATGCCTTGGTTTATGAAGTGCGCAGCGAAACCACGCGCGCCAACATATCGCATGCATCACAGGTTAAAAACCGTGCAGTTAAGGCAGAACAAAAAAAAGCCGCCGGAATTTTGGCCCAGGTTTGCCCCAAATGCAAAAAGGCAAGGCTCATAAAAGGAAAATCGGCGTTTGGTTGTGGCAATTACAAAGCGGGCTGCGACTTTGTATTGCCATTTAGTTATGCCGATAAAAAAATATCAGAAAACCAGTACCTTCGATTGTTACAAAAAGGTTCGACGGTAAATTTAAAGGACTTTAAAACCGATACCGGCACTGTGGAAGGCTTGTTGCGTTTTGATGCCGATTTTAAGATTGTTTTAGAGCCAAAAAAAACAGTGGTTAAACCCATAGCAGATGTATTGGTTTGCCCAAAATGTAAAAAAGGCACCGTAATTAAAGGAAACACCGCTTATGGATGCAGCCACTACAAACAAGGGTGCGATTTTAAAGTAATGTTTGAAACTGTTAGAGCCAAAATAAACGGCCAAAAACCCACCAAGGAACTGGTATATCGCATTTTAAGGGACAGTGTTTAAAATCTCATATATTGTAATGAAGCACGACAAAGCAATCTGTTTGTAAAGGGTTATGGATAAACCGATTACTTCGTGCCTCGTAATGCCTTAAACATTTACTTTTTAGAAGGCAACGGACTAATAATTTTTACATCCTGAAATGCAATGGCTCCCCGCACCAGCCCCGATATAACGTCCTGTAGGGCTTCAATAATTTGCATTTTAAGTTCGCTTTTATGGTAAATAAGGCTCACTTCCCGAGCTGGTGAAGGCTCATTGAAATAATGCAGGTTTTCTTTTTCCTGTTCTTTAATATCTAAGGTATGAAGATAGGGCAAAAGCGTCATGCCCAAACCTTCGTTTGATAGTTTTATCAAGGTTTCAATGCTGCCGCTCTCCAATTGAAAGGCATCGTCGGGGTTGTTCTTAAATGCTTTGCATAAATTGATAACGCCATCCCTAAAACAATGGCCATCTTCAAGTAGCAACATATCGCTAATATCTAAATCGGATACATCTATTTTTTTGTTGCTGTGCAACCGGTGGTTCTTTGGAATGTAACTTACAAAAGGCTCAAAATAAAGCACGCGCTCTTTAATGGCTTCATCCTCAAGGGGCGTTGCGGCAATGGCAGCATCCAAATGACCGTCTTTAATACTGGAAATAATATCATCGGTGGTCATTTCCTCAATTTTTAGTTTAATTTTTGGATATTTCTTTATAAAACTTTTCAAGAACATGGGCAATAAGGTTGGCATAACGGTTGGGATGATGCCCAGTTTAAATTCGCCGCCAATAAAGCCTTTTTGTTGGTCCACAATATCCTGAATACGGTACGATTCGTTTACAATATTGCGGGCCTGGGTTACTATTTTCCTGCCCACTTCGGTAAGTTCAATGGGTTTTTTGCTTCTATCAAAAATCAAGATATCAAGTTCTTCTTCCAGCTTTTGTATTTGCATACTTAAAGTGGGTTGCGTTACAAAGCACTTTTCGGCTGCTTTTGTAAAATTTTGGTTTTCGGCAACCGCCAACACGTAGTATAATTGTGTAATCGTCATGCGTATCAATTTAGACTATAAAAATATAAAAACTATCGATAAAAATTATGGAAATAATGCCTTATTATAGCGTATATTTGTAGTAAGAAAAAATATATATTATGGCAGTTAACAGTATTGGTTTAAACACCGTAAAAGCAAAAGAGATCGCTAAGGATTTGAATAATCTTTTAGCAAATTTTCAAATTTATTACCAAAACCTTCGCGGGATTCATTGGAATATAAAGGGCAAACGATTTTTCGACTTACATGTGAAGTTTGAAGAGTTATACACCGATGCCAACATGAAAGTAGATTTAATAGCCGAACGCGTGCTAACATTGGGTGAAACACCGCTGCATACCTTTAAGGATTACACCGAAACGGCGCAAGTTCCTGTTGGTAAAAACATTTCGCAAGATGAAAAAGCGGTAGCATTGATTGTAGATTCATTAGCTGAACTATTGAAAATTGAACGTTCTATTTTAGAAAAAGCGGGCGATGCGAATGATGAAGGCACCAATTCGATGATGAGTGATTTTATTACCGAACAAGAAAAAACAGTTTGGATGATGAAAGCTTGGTTGAGCGAAACCGTTTAATAAGCTGGATTGATTAATAGCGAGAAAGACCTTCATTTTTGAGGGTCTTTTTTTTTATTACAACAATCCGCGGGCCTTAATCTCCAAATATTTATTTATGGTGTTAATGGTTAAATGTTCGGGGGGCGTTAAAATACTTTGGATACCGTGTTTTTGTAGTTCGTTTACAATTAACTTTTTTTCGTAAATAAACTTTTCCGCTATGGTTTTCTCGAAAATTGCATAGGTGTTTTTTGCCATTTTGTTGGTGAGTTTTTGCAATTCGGTGTTTTCAAAAAAGATAACCACCAATAAATGGTTTTTTGCGATGGCCTTTAAGTAAGGCAATTGCCGGTGTAAAGCATCCAAGGTTTCAAAATTGGTGTACAATAACAGCAAACTACGTTGGTTTAAATGACGTTTTACATCAACGTACAAACGCGAAAAATCCGATTCCACAAAGTCGGTGTCCAAATTATAGAGTGTTTCCAAAATGATATTCATTTGCGAAGGTCGGCGTTCTGCCACTACCCTATTTTCAACTTTTCTGGAAAACGAAAAAATACCCGCCTTATCCTGTTTTTTTAGGGCCACATTACTAATTACCAACGATGCATTAATGGCATAATCCAACAGGCTCAACCCTTCAAAAGGCATTTTCATAACCCTGCCCTTATCAATCACGCTGTAAACAGGTTGCGAACGTTCGTCTTGGTATTGGTTCACCATTAATTGGTTGCTTTTGGCGGTGGCTTTCCAGTTAATATTCCGTAAATCATCGCCTTGCACATAGTGTTTTATTTGCTCAAACTCCATGGTATACCCAATGCGACGTATTTTTTTAAGACCATATTCAAAAATTTTGTTTGAAAAAGCCAAAAGCATGTACTTTTTTAATTGCAAAAACGACGGATAATTAGGCACCATGGCATCCTTTCCAAATTGAAAACGCCTAGAAACAAGACTTATTGGGCTTTTAACATAGAGGTTTAAATTTCCAAAATGGTATTCCCCGCGCTGCAGAGGGCGCAAGGTGTAGGTTATTTTTTTTGAGGCTTGTCTTTTCAGTTCTGTGTTTATCCCAAAATCGCGCTTTTGGTATTGAAACGGCAACTCGTCGATAATTTGAAGGTGGCTTGTAAAATTATAGTTGTTTTGAAGGGATATTTCAATAGGATTATCATCGCCATTGCTTAATTTTTCTGGCAAAACTCTGGATGCCCTAATGCCTTTTTGCTTAAATAATAGCAAAAAATCGAGCATGACCAAACCCAGAAAAACAAAAAACAGCATTTGCACCATTACCAACAACCCCGGAAACATATAGGCGACAATAAATAAAAGCACAAGAATGCTTACGCTTGTAAAAAAGCGCCCCGTTAAATAAATATGTTTAAAAAAACGTTTCATGTTTTGTTTGCCACTTATTCACGATTGATTTTCAATTTATAATTCGTGTATTTGTGGCTAATATTTTTTAATTACCTAGGAATTTCAATCGTTTCTAAAATCTGGTCGATTACTTTTTCAACGGTAAAACCTTCCATTTCACGTTCGGGGGTGAGCACCAAGCGGTGTTTTAAAATGGCTTTGGTGCAGCGTTTTATATCATCGGGGGTTACAAAATCGCGTCCGTTAATGGCAGCGTGCGATTTGGCAGCGTTCAATATCGCTATTGAAGCCCTGGGTGATGCACCCAAATACAGATTGGCATTGGTACGCGTGTTATTAACAATGGAAGCGATGTAGGTAATGAGGTGGTTTTCGACAATAATTTGCTTTATTAAATTTTGATAACCCGCAATTTGTTGGGCGTTCAACACCGGAATAACCGCATCAAAATCCATGGCATCCTGCCGTTGGTGGTTGTCGAGCAAAATTTGAATCTCGTTTTCAAGCGTTGGGTAATCCACATCAATTTTAAACAGAAAACGGTCCAATTGTGCTTCGGGCAAACGGTAAGTGCCCTCTTGCTCGATGGGGTTTTGTGTTGCAAATACCAAAAATGGCGCGTCCATGATGTATTTAGTACCATCCATGGTAATTTGGCGTTCGGCCATAACTTCAAACAAAGCGGCTTGGGTTTTTGCTGGCGCACGGTTTATTTCATCAATTAAGATGATATTTGAAAAAATGGGCCCTTTTTTATATTCAAACTCATTGGTCTTTACGTTAAAAACAGAGGTCCCCAAAATATCGCTTGGCATCAAATCGGGCGTGAATTGAATTCTACTAAAATCGACATCCAGTGTTTTTGCCAACAGTTTTGCGGTAATGGTTTTTGCAACTCCCGGAACCCCTTCAATTAATGCGTGCCCGTTTGAAAGCAGCGACATAATAAGCAGTTCGATCATATCATTTTGGCCGACAATAATTTTGCCTATCTCTTTTTTTATAGCTTCCACGTGGTCTTGAAGTGGTTTTAAATTGAGTCGGCTCTCAAAATTAACAGCTTGGTTTTCAATTGGTTGTTCTTCCATTAGATATTATTTTTCGTGAATGTTTCTATAAGTTTGTTAAGTTGTATTAAATCGGTTTCAGTATGCGCTGTTTTCGATTTTAAATATACCATATAATCTATTAACGCCTTGGTATCTTCCTTTTTGTTTGATGATTTAACGGCCAATTTAGAAATGAAGGTTTCGCCCAATTCATTGGTATCCAAATAATATTTAGAGCGTATCTGTTCAAAAAAATAGTTGATTTTATGGTGGATGATGTTGGTAAAATCGCCATGTTGATAGTACAGGTCGGCAATGGTTTTTGTAAAATCCAACGTGGCATTTTTTAAGGGCCCCACTACCGGAATGATGCGTTGGGTGCGTTTTCCCTTAAAAATAACAAACAATGCAAGTGCAACCAATACGGTATAAAACGCCCATTTTAAAGCTTGGTTTTGAAGCACAAAACGCAACGGACTGCTAACCACCTTTCTGCCGCTTTTATAATAGGCATCCCAAATAATAGGGTGTTTGGGCAGAAAAGAAAGTACGGTTGCCGCATACGCATCGTTGCCATTTAATATGTGATAATTACTAAAAGCAAACGGATTGGTATGCACATAAAACGCACCTTGTTTGTTTCCAAAAGGCACTTTAATAAAATTAATATTGGTATCGGGAATGGTATCATGTACCACCAATTTTTCTTTTTTCACCTTAACCATTCCTAAAGCAATGGCGTTTAGGGTATCTATTTTGGTGAAAAAACTGGTTTCAATCACATCGTTAAACGTGCGGGCGTTGGTTTTCAAGCCCGGGCTTGTAAAATAATTATGGGCAGGTTTTTTAAAAAGGCCGTTCATGTCCGTTCCCGTCCTTATGTTTAAGGTATCCATTAAAACACCGTACATATAGTTGGCGCTCATAAACACCGTATTGCCGTTTTCAACGTAATGGAGCAGCGCATCAGTATCCTGTTTATTAAACGATAATACGTTATTGATATAAAGGGTAACGGTTTTAGAACGGTTTCTATAATCCTTTAAAGCTTCAAATGCTGTTTTGGTTGAAACTGAAACGGGCATTTTTGAAAACGTTTTTAGTTCGTTAAAAAGCACGTAACCCCCCAACGGAATTTTATCGGAAGCCGCATAAGAATCGCGCCAGTTTATTGCTTTGGGCTTGGAAATTTCGGCAATCATCATCAATACGATAACCGCACCTATGGCATAAAGTGCTATTTTAGATCGTTTATCCATGCGGAAGCGTATTTATGGTTTCGAAATGGACGGTGTTTTTATTGAAATCGGCTTCATCAATGGGAAATTCACCATACCAAACATAATCGTAAATGTAAGAAATGCGCTTGAAAACCAATTTGGTGTTTTCATCCTTAATTTCATTAATATAATCGCTATTGGTTTTATCGTAATGCCACTCGATAATATTTTTATTGGTGAGCAGCTTTAGCGATTTCAAGTACAGATAACGGGTTGCCAAACGGTAATTTTTATTATTTAACGCATCGGAAATTAAGGTATCGAAATTAACTTGGTTTAAATGCGCCTCTACATATTGAAACCCATCGATATCCTTTACCTCGGTTTTGAATACTGAATTTATGGGCGCATGCATTAAAAACTTGATAAGCAAATACAGGGTGGCGATGCCTAAAAAGCCATAAACGATATATTCCAGGGTTTGAAAATTGATGAAATCGATGTCGAAACCAAAAACATCGCTAAGCCATCCAAAAAATTTCTGTAAGATGCGTTGTAACAAGTTGATGCCCCCCGTATCGTTTATGTTATAATTGAAATCGGCACCTTTGTAACGTTCACCAATGGCATCCTTAAAATAGGTTACCTGTATGTTTGATGTATCTTTTTGAACATGATCCTGTGAAAAGCAGTAGCCATGGCCCAGAAACAAACCGAAAGCACAGAACGTTTCTTGAAGCCTAGTATTAATCATTAACCCCAATTTGATCGATTTTATTTCTTAAAAACACATTGTACTTATCTTCGTAAATATTGTAATACAGTACACAATAAGCGACTTGCGTTAATGCTTGCGAATAGATAAACGCCAACAAAAACATGGCAAATCCCAAGGTAAAAACCACATTGGCGAACACACTTGTTGCCAAATCGATATTGCTTTCCAATGAAAAATAAACGTAAATACCAATAATAAACCCGGGAACGGACAAGATAAGCCCTATTAGCATCAAGTTTAAAATTCCTATTACCAACCCGAATAAAATCACCTTTCCAAAGTTAGAAAATGTAAACGACCAACCCTCCATAAGTGCATCGCCAACACTTTTGTTAGCGGCAAAAATGGCCATAAACGACAAGCCAAAAAAGGAAGTGAACAGAAAGCTCATCCCGTATTGCACCATCATACCCAATAACGGGATGAAGGCTAATATTATGGACATAATTAAATACCCTATATAAATACCAATCCCCAAAAGTATGAATAGAATTATGGCACCAAGTTTTTGTATTATTTGCTGCCAAATATTTTTTGATGCAACTTGACCGTTTGCACGAACATATTCACTCATATAGGCACTAGAAAAACTGTAATTTATAAGCGCTGTAATAAACAGTATAAGCACCAAAACAATGGCACCTATAATTAAATACAGGGTATCGTCGCCATCGTTATTCATACCAAACCTAAAATCCCTACTGGCCAACCCCATAAAACCGGTTACCAATAAATACGACGACACGATAAGTAAAATGATGCTTACCGTATTGTATCGCAAATACAGGCTCGTGTAGTTTTTAAAGTTGAATTTCAAAAACAGGAAATAAGTATTTATAAGGTCGCCAAACGAATTTCGGTTGCGTAGTTCTATATAGTTGTTATCCACTGTTATGGGTGTTTTTAAGTTCGGGTTGGTATAATTTATTCAAATGAATGGGGTAAATAATATAATAAAATACGATTAAAAATAGCGAGCACGCAATGATACCATAAGTCAGGAATGAAGGCATTTGTTCGCCATAACGGGTAATAAACCCTTCAATAAAACCGGCAATAATAAAAAACGGGATGGTGCTCACCACAATTTTAAGCCCGTCTTTGGCACCTTTTGTAAATGCAACGCGCCGCGAATAGGTTTTTGGGAACAAAAAGCTGTTTCCCATAACCAAACCGGCACATCCTGCAATAACGATCACCGAAATTTCAATGGTACCATGCAACCACACGGTAGTTGTTTTTTCTAAAATACCATAAGTATAAAAAAAGGTAATGAACGCTCCCAACATAATGCCATTGCTGAACAAAATATAAATAGTGCCCACGCTAAAAAACACCCCAAACGCAAAAGCCATAATGGCAACCCGAATGTTATTGATAGTGATGCCCAAAAACGAGCCAATATTGCTGCCGCTTTTGTAAACCGCCATGGGTTCACCTTTTTCAATGTTTTCAATGGTCATGTTTACATAGCCATCGCCCAAGATGAGGCGAACAAAAGAGTCGTCGTTCAAGGTTGAAATAACCCCAATTAAAACGGCCACCATGAATATTAAAAACGTATAGAGCAATGTTTTATGATAGCTTCGGAAAAACAACGGAAACTCATACTTCCAAAAAGAGACGATTTTATTTTTCGATTCGCGTTTGGTTATATAAATTTTTTGATGCGCTTCGGATGCTAATGCGTTTAAGTACAGCAACGTTTTACTTTCTGGATAGTAAGTCTGCGCATACGCCAAGTCGTTTGTAAGATGGATGTAGTATGAAGCCAAGGCATCCGGATTTATTTTAGCATTATTGTGTAATGCACTTTCAAAAACCATCCATTTTTCCTTATTTTGCTTGACGAAAGATGCTTCGCGCATAAAACTTTTTTAATGAGCAACGAATATACATTTCAATGAGCAATTTAGCAATAAACACAGCACAAAATGTTAATTTAGATTACAAACTAATTGGCGTAGGCGAGCGTTTTGCGGCGTTTTTAATTGATGGGCTTATTTTATTGACCTATATGACCATTATGGAAAACTTGGTGAATATCTCGACCATTTTCGACACCGACGATTGGACACGACAAGGCTTTCTGGGGTTGTTCTTGCTTCCTGCATTTTTTTATTCGCTGCTATGCCACATTATTTTTGGAGGACAAACTGTAGGAAAAATGCTTTTTAATATAAAGGTAGTCCGTTTGGATGGCGCACCCACGCAATGGTATAATTTATTGGTTCGATGGATGTTGCGCATAGTTGATATTTGGCTGTTCTTTGCTTCAATTGGCGTTTTAAGCATTTTGTTGTCCGATAAAAAGCAACGTGTGGGCGATGCGGCGGCGGGTACGGTGGTTATTAGTGTTAAAAACACCAATAAAATAACCAGTACCATTTTAGAGGAAGTGGAAACCGATTACCAACCTGTTTTCAATAACGTAACGTTGCTTACCGATAAAGATGTGCGCATCATTAAAGAAACCTATACCATTTCAAAAAAAAACAATGATTACAAAACGCTGAAGCTTCTACGGAACAAAGTAGCCGGTGTTTTAAACGTAGAATCCAACTTATATGACGTTGAGTTTATCAACGCCGTATTAAAAGATTACAATTATTATACACAAAGCATGTAAATGGCTTATCCTAAGCAAGGCATTAGGTTTTTTAAATGAACAATAAAATATGTTTTTTCAAATTGTAGAGATATTAGGAACCTTTGCCTTTGCCATTTCGGGCGTGTTGGTAGCACTAGAAAAACGAATGGATGTTTTTGGGGTGCTCATTATTGCTTTTGTTACCTCGGTTGGTGGCGGAACGGTTAGAGACATCCTTATCGGTTTTACCCCCGTAACGTGGATGGTAAATATGATATACGTTTACGCTATTTTAGCAGCTACCGTTTTTGCCATTGTATTTAGAAAGCGCATTGATTATTTGCGAACCTCCTTATTTTTATTTGACACCATAGGCATCGGTTTATATACGGTTGTTGGGGTTGAAAAGGGGGTTGCCATAGGCTTGCACCCCATTATTTGCATATCTTTAGGCACCATAACGGCCTGTTTTGGGGGCGTGATACGCGATATTCTTTGCAATGAAATTCCTGTTATTTTTAGAAAGGAAGTGTATGCAACTGCCTGCATTGTGGGAGGAATTACCTATTTTTTACTTCGGAAACTGCCTATCGACAACAATGTTGTGTTTATAATTTCAGGATCGGTGGTAATTATAATACGCCTTATTGCTGTTAAATTTAAAATTAGCCTACCCAGTTTGTATAAAGATTGAAGAAAGTTTTTGATTTACGCTTTTTGAATTATGGACAAATAAAACTTTGGAACTTTAATTTTGATTTAAAAGTGTACCGTCCTGTATGCGAAACCCTGCAAAATCTACGGAAGTGAAGAAACAATCCATACGAATTAGGGACATTAAACTATTCCAAAATCTCCACGTTTCTTATATAGATGTTTTGCAAAGGCCAATCGGCATCATCGGTTTTAACGGCGGCAATCTTGTCAACCACGTCCATTCCGCTGGTAACCCTTCCAAAAATAGTGTAGTCTCCATCTAAAAAATGCGCTCCACCACGTTGTTGTACTATAAAAAACTCGTAGGGCGACGCTAGTTTATGGGGGTTATCAATATCGCTACTGGGCATTGATACAACGCCCCTATCGTGTTTAAAGCCCCGTTTTGTGTCTGGTGGCAATAAATATTTACCAATATAACCTCGCTTTTTGGCCGTTACCTTATCGTCGCCGCTTCCGGCCTGAACCATAAAATTATTGATAACGCGGTAAAACTGGGTACCATTAAAATACTTTTGCTTGGTTAAAAATATAAAGTTTGAACGGTGGAACTTGGTTTCGTTAAAAAGTAAAATATCGATGGTTCCAAAATCGGTAGTAATGCGTACCTTGTTTTCTTTATGCTTCTTGTCGTATTCCAGAAAAAATTCCATGACGTTTTTTGAATTTAGCCTGGGAAACGGCCTTGTTAAACTGTCCGAATCGGCATCAGTCAATTTATTCGTATCCACAACAGAATCAACAATCACTTTAGACGTTTCAACCTTATTTTTAGTATTGGATTTCTTATCTTCACAATTCAGAAACAAACAACAAACAATTAAAAGAAGCATTACGCGCATAACTAATGGATTTCGATGAATTTTTAATTTCAATTTCAAAAATAAAGAATATACCGCTACCAGCCCAAGCATCTCAATTTAAAATGGTGCCCCCATTTCGGCAAGAATTGTTAAAAAAACAGGAAGAAGCCATAAAACGGGCAAAAAAAGCAGGGGTTCTGGCATTGTTCTACCCCGATAAAAATTGGAAAACGCATTTTATTTTGATATTGCGGAATACTTACAATGGCGTTCATTCGGCACAAATTGGGTTTCCAGGTGGCAAAGTTGAAGAACAAGATGCCTCGTTGGAAGCTACTGCCCTTCGGGAAACCTTTGAAGAGATTGGTGTACCTAAAAACGCCATGGAAGTAGTGCGGAAATTAAGTGAAGTTTACATACCACCCAGCAATTTTTATGTGCAGCCCTTCATGGCCATTACAACCCAAACACCCCATTTCATTAAACAGGACCATGAAGTTGAAGCCATTATTGAAGTGCCCCTAACGCATTTTTTTGACGATACCAACGTTATCTCACAAAAAGTGCGCACTTCGTATAGTGTTGAAGTTGAAGTGCCTGCGTTCCATTTAAACAATTTTGTGGTTTGGGGCGCTACGGCCATGATGCTAAGCGAGATTAAAGACTTGTTAAAACAAGCTATCTAGTTATTTGTTTTATTACATTTGTAGCTACCAACTAATTTGAAGATTGATTTATGGGATTGTTTAAACGAAATCCATTCGGGCATATATTATTTATAAAAAAGTGGCTCATCAGAATTTTGGGCGTGCTTACGCACAGGCGTTTTCGTGGTTTTAACGAGCTACATATTGAAGGTTCGGAATTTATTAAAAACCTTCCCGATAAGAATGTGCTCTTTATTTCCAACCACCAAACGTATTTTGCCGATGTGGTGGCCATGTTCCATGTATTTAATGCCAGTTTAAGTGGGCGAACCGATTCTATAAAAAATGTGGGCTACCTTTGGAACCCCAAATTGAACATCTATTACGTGGCAGCCAAGGAAACCATGAAAGCGGGCCTATTGCCAAAAATATTGGCCTACGTGGGTTCTATTAGTATTGAAAGAACGTGGCGCGCCGAAGGACAAGATGTAAACCGGCAGGTGAAAATGAGCGATATTTCAAATATTGGAAAAGCGTTGGATGATGGTTGGGTAATTACCTTTCCGCAGGGTACCACAACGCCCTTTAAACCTATCAGGAAAGGAACGGCGCACATTATAAAACGCTACAAACCCGTGGTAGTGCCTATTGTTATTGATGGTTTTAGGCGTTCGTTCGACAAAAAAGGCCTGCGCATTAAAAAGAAAAACATTCTTCAAAGCATTGAAATAAAAGAACCGCTGGTTATAGATTACGATAACGAAACCACCGATGAGATTGTTACACGCATTGAATATGCCATTGAGCAGCACCCATCGTTTTTAAAAGTTATTACACAAAAAGAACTGGAGGCACAGGAAGCCTTGAACAAATTACGGGAGTGGTGATGGGTGTGAAAAACTTGACTCTTTTCTGTATTACGAGACACGTTATGCCTGTTAGCTAGTCGTTGGTTTTTCTACGTCGCTAGCATATTCTAAAATGTCACCTGGTTGGCACTCCAATACGTTACAAATGGTCTCCAATGTGCTAAATCTAATGGCCTTTGCTTTTCCCGTCTTTAAAATGGAAAGATTTGATAAGGTCAATCCAACTTTTTCAGAAAGTTCGTTCAGGGACATTTTCCGCTTTGCCATCATTACATCTAAATTTACAATGATTGCCATAGCCTATACCGTTAAATCATTTTCATTTTGAATGTCCACTCCCTTTTTGAAAATAGTCGCAATAATATAAATTACAGCACCCATTACAATAAAGGCTTGACTGTCTGCCCAAAATTGGTTCAAGTTGTTGGTATCAAAACCGTAATACATTAAACTTTTGGCCACCTGTTTGGCAACATAACTTAACAGCCCGATTGAAATTGTGTAATAGCTAATTTGCAAAATTTGGTTAGAAACAAAAGTGTTGAACGGCTTTGTTAAATCCATTTTGTGCATTAACCTGATAACTATGTAAAATAGCACAGCTTTCAAAATTGAAATTAACAGAATAAAGCTATAGATACCTAAAAAAGCCATTTTGCTATATTTATACATTTCAGATAAGTCTAATTTTTGATAAAGATTTTGGACAAATTCAGGTTTGAACAGACTAAAAAAGAAATTTACCACTAAACCACCGGCTTCAATGGACAAGCCAATAAAAATGAGCCAAGCAATAATATATAAGCCCCAAAATACGAAGTTGTTTGTTTTTGCCATAATTGATAAATTACAAATTGATGTTTCAAAAATAAAAAAAATTTATTGATAAACAATAAAAAAATAATTTAATTCAAAATATATTTTTCAATTATTAATAAATCTGTTATGAATTTTTGATTATCTAAGATTTGGTATCGTGTATAGGATACCAAATATGGGGAGGCGTTTTTTTGGAATGAAGACTATCTGATTTTAAGTACTTACACAATACCAACCAATGTTCTGGTATATGAAAAGCAGCAAATTTATACGTGCCAATTTTTGGTTTTAAATATAGATAGCAGAAAAAACCAAACTTTTGGATAAACTCGTAAAAAATATTATGAATGTGTATGGTTTGTATTTGCTAATTAATTCCTTCACAATTAATTAAGGGCCTATCATCTTCCGTAAGATAAAAATCAATTTTAATTTCACTTTCATTAGTTATATTAATAAATTTTGTTTGAATTGTTTTATAACCAATAGAAACTACTTCAACAAATAAATAATTATCTTTAAAATCGTTTTTTATTAATATGGAATATTCTCCATTTTGTGAATTTTTTATTTTGTTACACCCTATGGATAAGTAAACATTATCTAAAGGTTTGTTGTTCATAACATCAGAGACTTTACCTGAAATTTTTAAATAGGAAGCTTTGATATTGGACTTTACTATTTTCATTTTATAACCACCTTTATTATATGTTGGAATTAATTCTTCCTTGATAGAAGAGCATCCATTTAACAGTAATAAATAGATAAAAAATATTAAAATTTGTTTAAATGATTTCATGTTTATAATATATTAACAACCCGCATTTTTACCTTTTTGTGTGGTAAAAATGTTTGTTCGGTTAGTGTGTTTATTTTTAGGAAAAAGTTGCTTTTTTTGAATGTGACGATTTTCAGTAGGAAAATTGGAAGCAGGCAAACAGGGCAACAAACTAAGCACAAGCCTAAAGTAGCAATTTTTTTAATTCGGTGTTGGCTTTTAGTGCTTTTTTCTGTCAGTTTTTTGTCAGTAATACATATTAAAATCAGTTGTTTTAAATCTGCTTTCAGGAAGCTAATGGAAGTCTATGAAACAGCGTAAAGATTGGCTAAAATTAGATTTCCCAAATTAAAAATTCACCGGAAACATTGGTTTTGGAACGGACTTTTCAGCATTAAAGGTAACCTGTTGGAATATGAAAATGGAGCAGATTTATACGTGTCAATTTTCGGTTTAGGAAAAAGATAGCATAAAAGAAGCAAACTCTTGGTTTAGCCTTTAACTGCTATTTTTTATATACCGTGTTGTAGGCAGTATTTTATTAATAAATCACTTCTACTTTTCTGTCAGTCGTAATTTCTTTAAATACCATTCCAGAAAATCTTTTCTTCAAAATTTCATTTTTTAATCTTTCCGAAGCATAGTAGCCTCCCGCTGGAGTATTAATAATTCTAAACATGTCGTCTTTAGAATTATTTAGGATCAATACAATTTTTTTGTGTTTAAGCCATAGATTATCTTCTTTTAAAATTTCAAAACAACTTAGATAATTTTCATAGTCGGTTATTTTTATATTCTTTCCTATTAAAGTATAATCTTTTAGAGAACCGATATAAAATTCACTTTTAGCAAAATCAATGTAGTCTGTTTGTTTTGTTTCGGTTAAATAAAACAAACTGTAGTCTTGAATAAAAGCTTTTTATATTCTATTTTAATTGGCCATTTTTGATAGTGTCCTATATTAAATTTTTAAAAAAATTCTATAAAATGATTTTGTACCACGAGAAATTTTGATGGTATCATCACTACGTCCAACATAGTTGTTAAGTTTGCTTTATCTTGTAATTTTGGTATTGGCAATTCGAAATCAAAATCTATTTTTCCTTCAAAGGGCATAAAATCTTTTTGAATATCTCCAAAGTAACCACTTATACTTTGGAGAGAGATTCCAATTTCATTTCTGTTAGCACCAATTGTTGTTAGCTTATAGTATTTCATTTATTTACGGATAACTAATTAAATTTGAAATTTGCCCTATATTCATATTTTGATTTGCTTCTATAAGTTGCCGTATATGATTTGTTAGACCATTTAAGAAATTAAAAGCATCATCATAGCTATTGATATTTGGAGCATTTTGAATAAGTATATCACGTACAGTATCGCTATATCCACCAATAGAATTATGACCTGTTAAGTGGTTTGTCTATTACTCATGCCCACAACTACAAAACAACAATAAATTTATTACCCTCTAAAAACGGTAATAGCTCTAGCCTGCAATTATTTTTTTTGAATCTATAAAAAAAGTATTTCCCAAGGTGGGAACATCTTCTGTTTCAAATTTTATAAACTTTGATTAATAGTGGTGAATTAAAATATTTTTTAACAAAAAGCACCATTTTTACCAAAATCTAAAACCGATTATCGCCATCTAAAATATTACCAAGTCCACCTAAAATACTGCCTTCCCCTTTTTGCTTGCCACCGCCTTGTGGTGCCGATGCCAATACGCGACCTGCCAATCGGCTAAAAGGTAATGATTGAATATAAACGGTTCCCGGACCTTGCAATTTGGCAAAAAACAGACCTTCACCACCAAAAACAGTATTTTTAATACCGCCCACAAACTCGATGTCATAATCTATTTCTTGGGTAAAGCCAACAATACAACCGGTATCAACACGCAAGGTTTCACCACGTTGTAATATTTTTTTAGCCATAGTGCCCCCTGCATGCACAAACGCCATACCATCGCCCTCCAACTTTTGCATAATGAATCCTTCGCCGCCAAAAAGTCCGCGACCCAGTTTTCTTGAAAACTCAATGCCAACGCTTAACCCTTTAGCGGCACACAAAAAAGCGTCTTTTTGACAAATAAATTTACCGCCAAACTCGGTTAAATCGACAGGGATTATTTTTCCGGGATAGGGCGATGCGAACGATACGTTGCGCTTACCGGAAAGCGTATTGTAAAACGCGGTCATAAACAAACTTTCTCCGGTTAGAATGCGTTTGCCAGCACCCAAAATCTTTCCCAGTAAACCAGAATCGTTTTGCGAGCCATCGCCAAAAATAGTTTCCATTTTAATGCCATCGTCCATCATCATAAAACTGCCCGCTTCTGCCACAACGCCTTCTTGAGGGTCGAGTTCAATTTCTACATATTGCATTTCTTCGCCGTAAATTCTATAATCAATTTCGTGTGCTGTCATTTTTTTATTTTTTTGTTGATTTGTTGATTTGTTAAATCGTTGAATTGTTAAATCGTTGAATTGTTTATTTGTAGTATTGTTTATGCATTTGTTACATTTTTTGTTAGTTGTTAAGGTGTTTGTTGTTGCGTTGTAAAACAGCTAAACGACTTAACAACATACAACTTAACCCTTAAATTTAATGCTCCATTCAAAAACAAAGGTTGAAACCTCAACACCTGCTTCATTAATGCCGATTGATTTCATTTGTACGGTTTGCCCCTCGCCTGTTTCGTTGGTTTTTTTAAGTGCCTTATCAATTAAATGGCCATCGTTGCATGTAAACGTAATGCGTCCGGTTGCTTTTTTTGAAAAAGTGGCCGTATTGGAAGTTACCAACATAGACACTCGTTTGCCAGAATCCTTAATTTTTGCAATCATCAAGGCGCCTGTTGAAAACTCGGCAGCCATTCCTTGAACCGCCCAAAACATGGAGTTAAAGGGGTTTTGGTTTATCCATCGGTGTTTTACGGTTACTACACATTTAGTGCCGTCAATATATTTGGTACGCACACCACAAAGAAATGCAGAAGGCAATTTAAAAATGGTGAATGTATTTAGTTTTGCAGGAGTTAAAGTCATTATAAACTTTTAAAATTTTCACTAAGTTAAGAAAATAATCAGCATCCGTAATTGTTAATTTTATGTTAAATTATGGTACTATGCGTAACATAATACCTGTTTTAAGACATATATTTGCATAAGAAACTATTATATGTTTTAAAATCATGCTAGACACACACCAAAAAAACATCGCCACATTTATTCATCTATCAACCTTTAGCAGGTTTATCATTCCGTTTGGAAATTTTTTAGGCCCCATTATTTTATGGGTGGCGAACAAGGACAAATCGGAGTTTGTAGATGCCCATGGCAAGCAAATAATCAATTTCCAAATAAGCATTTTGCTCTATAGCATCATTATTGGGATGCTTACGGTACCGTTTTTCATTTTCAAATTGTTTAGCGGTATGGACTTTATCGATTTTAATGGGTTTCACGATTTGCACATCAACATTGGCAAGCCTTCAACATTATTATATATTGGTGGCGGTTTGGGTGTATTGGCGGTTGTTGCCTTTATTATTGAACTTATTTTAATAGTTAATGCCAGTTTAAAGGCAAGAGACGGAAACTATTATAAATATCCTTTTACTATAAATTTTTTAAAATAAACTTATGGCCGGCACGAAACTTACATGGAAGGCACCACTGCGTTAGGGATTGAAGCGGAAAGCCCACAGCGACCCCGACGTTTTAGGGGGCGCGAGGACTTGCAGCGTAAAGCCCGACCAGTTCCTGAACTTGTTTCAGGATAAAGGTAACGCCAAAAAAAATAAAAATTTCATCAATACAATCATCAAATCAATCAAAAAAATGAACAGTTTCACATTATTAAAACGCTTAAGAACATGAAGATAGAAAACACAAAAGCACAAATGCGCAAAGGGGTTTTGGAATTCTGCATTCTATCGGTACTAAAAGACGAGGATGCCTATGTTGCAGAAATTTTAGACACCTTAAAAGACGCCAAACTGCTTGTAGTAGAAGGTACTATTTACCCGCTACTAACACGATTAAAAAACGTGGGCCTTTTAAATTACCGCTGGGAAGAATCGACCTCGGGGCCGCCACGAAAATATTACGGTTTAACAGAAACGGGAAAGCTTTTTTTAAAAGAACTTGACACCACCTGGACCGAATTGCAAAATGCTGTAAATATAGTAACCAAACAAAAAAATCCATCAAAATGAATAAAACAGTCAACATAAATTTAGCAGGCACTTTTTTCCATATTGACGAAGATGCCTATTTAAAACTGCAACGCTATCTTGAGGCCATAAAACGTTCGTTTACAGACTCTCAGGGCAGAACCGAAATACTTGCCGATATTGAGGCGCGTATTGCCGAACTTTTTAACGAGCGTGTACAAAACGACAAACAGGTAATTAGGCTGAAGGAAGTGGACGATGTGATTTCCATCATGGGGCAACCGGAAGATTATTTGGTTGATGACGAGATTTTTGAGGATGAAGAGCCTCACGCCACTTTCCAAAGAAAAACAACCACATCCAAAAAACTGTTTAGAGATACCGAGAACTCGTACATTGGTGGTGTAGCCTCTGGCTTGGGCCATTATTTTGGCATCGATACCATTTGGATACGATTGGTATGGATATTATTAATTTTTGGTATGGGAACGGGCATTTTACTGTACATCCTACTCTGGATTTTGGTGCCCGAAGCCAAAACAACGGCCGAAAAGATAATGATGACGGGCGAACCGGTTACCATTAGCAACATTGAAAAAAAAATAAAGGACGGGTTTGAAACGGTTTCTGAGACCGTAACGGGTGTTGCAAAAAACGTTTCGGAATCGGTATCAAATGCCGCAAAAAACGTCGATTTTAAAAAACAAGGCAATTCCATAAAATCGACCTCCAAGAACTTTTTCGATACCATCGCGGATATTATCATGTTTTTCTTTAAAGTATTTGCGAAGTTTATAGGCATTATATTGATTATAGTTGGTGCTTCTGCCCTTATTGCTTTAATTATTGGTTGGTTTTCTGTGGGTATCGCCAATGTTTTGCACATCCCGGGCATAGAATTTTTAAATGTTGCCAATGCAGGCAATACCCCCATTTGGTTTGCATCGTTGCTGGTGTTTTTAGCGTTTGGCATCCCGTTCTTTTTTCTGTTTTATTTGGGCCTGAAAATTCTTATAAACAACTTAAAATCAATAGGAAGCATTGCAAAATTTACCTTATTGGGCTTATGGCTGTTTGCCATTATAGGTTTAAGCGTTATTGGTATTAGGGAAGCTAGCGAACATGCCTTTAACGAAAGTTACATTGAAAAAACAGGCCTGAACGTTACCAAAACCGATACGTTAAACATAAAAATGCTTGGTAACGACAATTACCGTGACGACTATTACAGAGGCAACAACTTTAAATTGGCCTATAATGACCAAGGAAAAAAGGTGATTTATGCATCGGACATTGAAATAATCGTAAAGCCCACGACCGATTCTATTGCCACTATTGCCATAGAAAAAAGTGCCGATGGAAGGGATTATGAAAAAGCTAGGGAACGCGCCAAAAACATCAATTATAAATTTGAGATTAAAAACAAAACGCTGGTACTGGACTCTTATTTTACTACAAATCCTGAAAACAAATTTATCGATCAGGAACTAAACATCACCCTTTATTTGCCCATTGGCTGTGTGGTTAATTTTAACAACAACACCAAGGATTTTTTAAATTTCGATACCTACGATGATAACATTGTAGCTTCAAGACACGCAAATCACTACCTAAAAATTGCCGAGGATAGCGTGTTATGTGATGATTGTACCGAAGATGAATTTGAAGTGGATATTGACACGCCAAACGTAAACATTAACGAAAACGGTATTGAAATTAAAAGCGGCAACAATAACCTAAAAATTGATGAAAACGGCATTAAAGCCGAATCAAAAAAAGTAAAAGTAAATATGGATGCCAATGGCATTAACATAAAATCGGAAAAATAACAATTCATCATTAAAAAAATACAGTTCAGGTATTTATGTTTCTCATCAAAACCATAATAAAGGATATTTGAACTATAAAAACCATCAATCAAAAAACGAACAATTATGACAACCTTAGTAAAAATTATTGTAACCACCTTAATCAGTTTAAGCTTGTTTTCGTGTAATTTCAACATGGACATAAATCCTGGCGTTAATGGAAATGGCACTGTAACAACACAAAGCCGAAGCCTAGACCAACCTTTTTCGGCCATTAAAGCTTCGCAAGGTTTGGATGTTTTTTTAACACCTAGTGAAACAGAGCACGTTACTGTGGAAGCCGACGAAAATTTACAAAGCATCATTGTTACCGAAGTTGTTGATGGCGTATTAAAAATTCACACCAAAGAAAACATAGGCTATAGTAAATCCAAAAAGGTGATGGTGCATTTTAAGGCCATCGCCAACATTGTAGCATCTAGCGGTAGCCATGTGCAATCAACCAAAACCATCACTGCGCAAAACCTTGAGCTTGAAACCTCTAGTGGTAGCAATTTGACTTTACATGTAAATACGAATACACTTACCTGTAAAGCGCCGAGCGGCAGCGACTTGAACATATCAGGAAAAACCAACCAACTTATTGCCAAAGCCTCCAGCGGAAGCGATATAAAAGCGGCCGACTTAACAGCCGAAGCAGGAAACGTTAAAGCCAGCAGTGGTGCAGACGTTACCGTTACTGCCACCAAAGAACTTATAGCAAAAGCAAGCAGCGGTGCCGACATAAAATACTATGGAAACCCCGAAAAAGTAGATATGAATGATAGCGCGTCGGGTACCATCAAACAGAAATAAACCTACTACCAAACAATTTGCAAACCATCTTAAAAGAACAATAAGTTTTAGGATGGTTTTTTCTTATATTTGTTTTTCAACAACTTTCATTAAATCAATGATTAGGCTAATTAACTCCCTATTAATCTCAACACTATTTTGTGTTACTTTACAAGCACAAACCCCAGAAAAGGTAAGGGGCAATAAAAAGGTAACCGTGCAACAAACCCAAATTGATGCCTTCCATACCATTGTTGTAAACGACGATTTTGAAATTGACATTATTTACAACCAAACCCCTTCCGTAACCATTGAAACCGATGAAAACCTGCACGAATTTATTAGTTTTAATGTGAATGCGGGCGTGCTAACCTTTCATAAAACGGCACGAATTACCTCAAAAAAAGCATTGCATATTACCGTTAACTACGATGCCAGTTTAGCCAATATAAAAGTGGCCGATAAAGGCGAAATTACCTCGTTAACAACAATGGAACTGGCAAACACCATAGTAATTACCGAAGGTTCAGCAAGAGCGGGATTAACATTGAAAACAGGAAAATTTGAATTTCAAGGAAACGGAAAATCGAAAGTGAGACTGAATATCACGAGCGATACCTCAAAACTAAACTTGAGCGAGAACTGCAAAATGGAAGCCTTAATTTACAGTTTGAAAACCCATGCCGATCTATACCAACGTGCCATCGCCATTATTGAAGGTGAAACCAATGAATTGAATGTAAGAACCGATAATTATTCATTATTTAACGGCAGAAACTTTACCGCAAAAACCTGCCAATCCATAAACGAAATGTCTAGCGATGCCTATTTAGAGGTTGTGGATACCCTTACCATGGAAGCATCTGGAAACAGCAGTGTTTATTTGTACAATAACCCTAAAATTATTGTAAACAGACTTGAAAATACGGCGAAAATTCAAAAAAAGGAAAAATAATCAATCTTGTTTTTTGCCTCCTAACGCTATTTACTGGCAAAAAGTTTCACATCCTGCTCGCTAACCTCTTGGCCACCCAGAATAATCAAACGTTCCACCACGTTCCTAAGTTCTCGAATATTGCCGGTCCAATCGTATTCTTGAAGCAATTTTATGGCTTTATCTGTAAATACTTTTTTGGCATTGCCCTGTTCCATCGCTATTTTTTCGGCAAAATGATTTACCAACAATGGAATATCGTCGCGTCTTTCGTTTAAGGAAGGTACTTGAATTAAAATCACAGCCAAACGGTGGTACAAATCTTCGCGAAACCTTCCTTCGGCAATCTCTTTTTTTAAATCCTTATTGGTGGCGGCCACCACGCGCACATTTACTTTTATGTCCTTATCGCTTCCTACGCGCTGGATACGGCTTTCCTGCAACGCCCTGAGCACCTTGGCCTGCGCCGATAGGCTCATATCGCCAATTTCATCTAAAAAGATAGTGCCTTCGTTGGCCGCTTCAAATTTACCTGCCCTATCTTTTACCGCACTTGTAAACGCACCTTTTACATGCCCAAACAATTCACTTTCAATAAGTTCACTGGGTATGGCGGCGCAATTAACCTCAATTAACGGGTTATTGGCGCGCTCGCTTTTTTCATGCAACCAATGGGCAACCAGCTCTTTTCCAGTACCATTGGCACCGGTAATGAGCACACGGGCATCGGTTTTCGCTACTTTTTCAATAATATCTTTTATGTGTGTTATGGCATTGCTGTTGCCTATCATTTCAAAATTCTTGCTTACTTTCTTCTTAAGCAGTTTGTTTTCAACCACCAGTTCTTTCCTATCGAGCGCATTGCGAACGGTATTGAGCAGTCGGTTTAAATCGGGTGGCTTGGAAATGTAATCGAAAGCGCCCAAACGCATGGTATTTACGGCGGTATCTAAATCGCCATGACCCGAAATCATCACAACCGGTATATCGTGTTTCAGTTTTTTTGTAGCTTCCAACACTTCAACGCCATCCATTTTAGGCATTTTTATATCGCAAAGCACCAAATCGAAATCATCTTGCTTTATTTTTTCCAAACCAATAAGGCCATCTTCTGCTTCTTCAACTTGGTAAGTATCATTTTCTTCCGAAAGGATTTTAACAAGTACGCGCCTAATGGCGGCCTCATCTTCTATTATAAGTATTTTTGGCATTTTTTATATTTTAGAAATAAATGAAAGGATACAACCCTTCGTTCACTTTTTATTAATTAATTGAAACTCAGTCTTTGCCCAATTCCGCATTAAATCCTGATGGTTTAAAACTTAGATTAATACGATCATCCTGCGTTTGGACGATGCGAATATCGCGCTGCGGAAACGGAATGTTGATGTTGTGTTCCCTAAACAGCCTATCTATTTCGAACCTCAAATCACTTTTTATGGCATTGGCGTTAAAACTATCCAGCAAGGTAAAAACCACCTTGAAATCGAGGGAGCTTTCGCCAAAATTGGTAAAGCGCACCGAAATATCGTCTTTTTGCAATACATCTGGAATGGATGCCGCCGCTTGTATCAGTAACTTTTTTACCAATTGCACATCACTACCGTATGCCACACCTACTTCTACACTTTCGCGGGTATCTGCGCCATTTTGGGTCCAGTTATATAAACTGTTCTCTAAATATAAATGGTTAGGAATTACCAACATCTTGTTATCTATGGTTACGGCCCTGGTGGTGCGCAATTTTATTTCAACAACCCTACCCACTTTTCCTTCCAGTTCAATAATATCGCCCACATGTACGGTTTGGTCCATAAGTATAAAAACCCCCGAAATAATATCCTTGAACAAGGTTTGAAGTGCCAAACCAATACCAATCATAAAAGCTGCAGAAGCTGCAAGTACAGAGGTTACATCGACACCAAGCGCATTAAGCGTGAACAGTAAAATAAGCAAATAGACCAGCCACCTAAAGTATCCGTAAACCACGTTAAACTTGCCTTTATCATCTTCGGGAAGTTTTCTTGTGAGAATACGCAAAACGAGCCTTAAGATTAAGGTGGTAATAAAAATAACGGTGATTACGATAATGACATCCTTAACCGAAATGCTAATATTATCGGTAATATCAACATGATTGTTTAGAAAAGCACTAATGTCTTTCCACAACGAACTTCGCTCAACTACTTTTTCAACCTTTTCTAATTCCTGGTTCATTTTAATATTTTATCCATTTCATCAATTCTTTGTAGCTTGGTTTTTTCCCGTACATTAAAATACCCACGCGGTAAATTTTTGCTGCAAACCACACCGTGAACATAAAAGTACCAATTAAAATGGCCAACGACAACAATTGCTGCCACAAAGGCACACCAAACGGTATGCGCATAAGCATGACCACGGGCGATGTTAAAGGTAAAAATGAAAAAACCAACGATACCGTTCCGTGTGGATCTTCAATAACCGTGAAAAAACCAATGTAAACCGCCAGCATAAGGGGCATGATAATGGGCAACATAAACTGTTGGGTATCGGTTTCGTTATCAACTGCAGCACCTATGGCAGCATAAAACGAACTATAAAGCAAGTAACCGCTAACAAAAAACAGAATAAAGGCGATGACCAGATTTGTTAACGGCAAGTTGTAAAAGGCCGTTACCACATCTTGAACTTGCATGCCCAATTCGGGGTTTGCCATGGCTTGATTGACCAATTCCTGTTGGGGCGTTTGTGTTTCTACACCAAAAACAACCGACAAAATGGTTATTAAAAGACCGCCAATAAATATCCAGATGATGAATTGGGTGATGCCCGCAAGCGAGGTTCCAATAATTTTTCCCAACATTAACTGAATGGGTTTTACCGATGAAATGATGACCTCGATGATACGGCTGGTTTTTTCCTCAATCACGCTGCGCATGATCATATTACCATAAATAATGATGAACATAAACAGTAAATATCCTGCTGCACCACCAAAAAAGAGTTTCATTATGCTGTCCATTTTCGAGCTTTTTTCACCCGTAAAACTTTCCTGCGAGATGGTTACCTGTACTTTCGAGGCGTTTATCATACCAACATTCACCCCATTTTGCTGAAGTTTTATATCGGTAAGCTTGTGCTCCACTTGGGTTTCCAAATCGGATATCAATGAGAGTGAGGGCGATTCTTCCGAATAAAACTTGATATGGGTTGAAACGGCATCAACATCTTTTAATTCTTCAACATACAGCAAACCCGAAGCATTGGTTTCTTTTACCAACCGTTTTGCATCGGTTAAGGACATATTGGACAGCAGGTTGTATGAGGTATGTTCGGTATTTTTAAAAACATCTTTTACCAACCCTGATTGGTCCAAAACGGCAATGGTGCGTACTTTATCATTGTTTAATGCCGATAGATAAGCCACTAGTGAGATGAGCGCAATCATAATAATCGGGCTCAAAATGGTCATTACAATAAACGATTTGTTTCTTACCTTGGTTAAATACTCTCGTTTAATTATAAGTGGTAAATGGTTCATTGGTTGTTAGATTGCTAGATTTTTAGATTGTTAGATTTTTAGGAAAATTGGTGATTTTTTTTAGGTTTGAACTATATAATTTATAACCACTCACTTTTTTGTTTTTAATTATTTTTTACGGTCTCTATAAAAATATCGTTGACGCTTGGTATCAATTCCACAAAGTGCGACACTTCGCCTTTGGTTGTTAGAAAGCTGAGTAAATCGTTGGGTTTGCTGCCATTTGATAGTTTTATGTTAAGTTTCAATTCATCTTCCAAGGTTTTAAAGTTAGCGACCGAAACTTCAAATTTTTGTGAAAGTTCGCGTTGCAACGCCTCATTATCGAAGGTTTTTATGCCCACCTCGAAGGTGTTTATTTTGTATTGGCGCTTGATATCGACCAACTTGCCATCAAGAATTTTGTTCGATTTATGGATTAGCGCAATATCGTCGCACAATTCCTCGACCGATTCCATGCGGTGGGTAGAAAAAATAACCGTGGCACCGTTTTCGCGCAAGCGTAAAATTTCATCCTTGATTAAATTGGCGTTTATGGGGTCGAAGCCCGAGAAAGGCTCATCAAATATGAGCAGTTTTGGTTGGTGCAAAACGGTAACCACAAACTGTATTTTTTGTGCCATCCCTTTGGATAGTTCCTGAATTTTCTTGTTCCACCAATCGCCAATTTCCAAACGCTCGAACCAATACGCTAAGCGTTCCTTTGCTTCGGCCTTGGTTAAGCCTTTTAACTGCGCCAAATAAAGGGCCTGTTCGCCCACTTTCATGGTTTTGTACAAACCGCGCTCTTCGGGCAAGTAGCCAATATCCTTAATATGCGCTGGGTTTAGCAAGTCGCCATCTAAACGTACCGTACCCGAATCGGGCATGGTAATTTGGTTTATTATACGGATTAAGGTTGTTTTACCTGCGCCATTTGGCCCTAATAATCCAAAAATACTGCCTTTTGGAACGGTAATGGACGCGTTATTTAATGCTTTAAAGTTTCCAAAACTTTTAGAAACTTGGTTAACTTCCAATAAGTTACTCATTTAGTTATTTTCAATTGACTAGTAGTTTGTAAATATATTAAATGTTGAGCGAGATGTTTGGTGCTTTATGCATAATTTAAGATTTTATCTTTTGAAAAGCTGGTATGAAATTCGATTTTCGTGTGAGGTTGGCGCGCAAAGGCACTAAACGCAAAGATGGAAAATAAATACAAAAAAATACATTTTAAAAGTTGCCACGAATTCACGAATGTTTTCAATATTACCAACGGTGTTTTTTTTCGGCTTAGGCCTTAGCGGTTTTACGTGATAATATTTTCAATTTCAAAAAACACAAATATTCGCTTATCATACTTAAATATAATTAGATACAAAAATAGTGTTTTAAAAAGGCACTTTAAGGCTTTAGGGGCTTTATAAAAAACAAAACCCACCCTTAAAAAAGATTAAGGATGGGAAAAAAATTGCTATGAAAAAGAAAAATTATCACTAAAGAAATTAGTGATATTCAAATATATGCTTTTTTTTTCTAAAAATTAGTAAAAGCTTGAAGGAACTTTTAAAAAAATAATCGATTGCTTAAAATTCCTTTTAGGTCTTTATATTATGAAAACATATCCTTTACTTTTTCAAAAAACGACTTATCGCTGCTATCTGGTTTAGGCTGAAAATGCTCGTCGTTTTGCATGGTCTCAAAAAAATCGCGCTGTTGTTTGCTCAAGGTTTTAGGTGTCCAAACGTTTACATGCACCAACAAATCCCCTTTGCCATAACCATTGATGCTGGGTATTCCTTTTCCGCGCAAGCGCAAAATTTTACCCGATTGTACGCCGGCTTCAACCTTTATGCGCACTTTGCCCGTTACGGTATCAATTTCCTTTGAGGTTCCTAAAACCGCATCAGGGTAACTTATATACAAATCGTAATGTAAATTATCGCCCTCGCGCTGTAATTTATCGTGCTGTTCTTCTTCAATAACCACAATAATATCGCCTGCAATACCGTTTCCGGGCGCTTCATTCCCTTTGCCCGAAACTTTAAGTTGCATGCCATCAACAACGCCTGGTGGAATTTTTATAGATACGGTTTCATCAGAAACTATCAACCCTTGCGCATCGGCATCGGCAGGTTTTTTATCAATAGTTTGGCCTGCACCGCCGCACACATTACAAGGTGCCGATGTTTGCATCCTGCCCAAAATGGTATTGGTTATGCGCGTTACTTGCCCAGAGCCGTGGCAGGTAGAACAGGTTTTATAGCTGGTGCCCGGTGCCTGTACTTTGCGTTTTACTTTTATTTTTTTCTCGACGCCGTTGGCAATTTCCTCTAAAGTTAGTTTTACGCGAATGCGCAAGTTGCTACCCTTAACCCGACGCTGACCGCCACCGCCAAAACCAGAGAAACCGCCACCAAAGCCACCGCCAAAAATATCGCCAAATTGACTGAATATATCTTCCATATTCATGCCGCCGCCGCCAAAACCGCCACCGCCTTCAAAAGCCTGATGCCCAAATTGGTCGTAACGTGCTTTTTTATCGGCATTGCTTAGCACCTCATATGCTTCGGCCGCTTCCTTAAACTTAGCCTCGGCCTCTTTGTTGTTGGGGTTTTTATCGGGGTGGTATTCAATGGCCTTTTTTCTGTAGGCCTTTTTTATTTCGGCAGAAGTAGCGCCTTTGCTAATGCCCAATATGTCGTAATAATCTCTTTTAGCCATAGGTATGGAAGGTTGGTTTGGTTAAAAAGAACCTTTAAATTAATATGTGTTATTGCCCGAAAATCACTTTTGGGAAACGAATGATTTTATCTCCCAGTTTGTAGCCTTTTTCAATTACATCGATAATTTTTCCTTTTAAATCGTCGGTGGGTGCCGGTATTTGTGTAATAGCTTCGTGGCTATCGGCATTAAACGTATCGCCCTTTTCAACAAGTATCACCTTGAGGCCTTTTTGCTCTAGGGCACTTACCAATTTATTATAAATTAACAACACGCCCTTGCGCAGGGTTTCGGCTTCCTTATCATTGTCAATATGGCTTAGGGCACGCTCAAAATCGTCGAGAATGGGCAATAAACTTTTCATCACGTCTTCACTGGCGGTTGAAAACAGTTCGATTCGCTCTTTGGCGGTACGACGTTTATAGTTTTCAAATTCGGCAAATAGGCGTAAAAATTTATCTTTTTCTTGTTTCAAGGCTTCTTGAAGTTTGTCCTCAACTGTTTGTTCCTCAACAATTTGCTCTTCATTATTTTCAGCAGCTTCATTTTGCATGGCCTCCAAAAATTCGTTTTCTATTTCGTTTGGTTTTTCCTTTTTACTCATAGCTGTATGTCCAATTTTTATACAAATACACAAATTGGTTGGCAAAAGTACTGCCAATATTGTGAAAATGCCATAATGTCATTAAAAAAATTGGTGTGAATTTATAAAACAATTGATTTTGCGGAAAAAAATATGGAAATTTGTTTAACTTTTGATATGGATATTATAAGGATTTTATAGATTTTTGTTTGGATAAAATATACCTCAAAACCACCATGAAAACTGAATTTATAGGACACGGTTTAAACAATAAATCTAAAACAGTGCATTATTATCTGAGAGAATCTTTTTTGGATGATAATTATAATTCTTTTATTGGTTTTTCTGCGTATACAAAAAAGGCTGGACTTGATTTGATTTCTAAAGAATTATTAGAAGCAAAAGCTAGGTACAAAAGCCTCACTCTGTATCTTGGGATTGCAGATAGAGGGACATCAAAAGAAGCATTGGAGTTTTTAATAGCAAATGATATTAAAACATTTACTTATCGTTCTGATAGCAACTATATATTTCATCCGAAGATTTTCTTTTTTGACGGAGAATTTGAGAAAAGAATGATAATTGGTTCTTCAAATCTTACAAAAGCAGGTCTGACAATAAATGGAAATATTGAAGCATCTGTTCTACTGGATTATTCAAAATCAGATAATAGTGGTTTAAAATTGCAAAGACAATACTTTGAATATTTTGATGAAATCTTAAACAAGAAAATTAATCAAGTTGAATTATTAACATCAGAATTACTTGTAAGTTTTGTTGAGAAAGGAATCGTTGTTGAAGAGTTTCTAACTTTTGAAAATGAAAATTCAAAAAACAAAAGAAGTGATAAAAAAGGACGGACTAAGCAAGAGATAGAAGAATTAAAAGAAAAAATTAAACAGCAGAACAAAGGGAAGAAAGGTGAAAAATCTAAATTTAGTATAACTTCTAAATATCTTGATACATGGGATGAAATGTTCGAGTTATTTAAAGAATTCAAAAAGAATAATAATGGGAATGTTACAATACCAAGAGATTATCCAATAAAAGCATTATATAGATGGTATCAGCTACAAAAGATATTTTTTGCTGACGATTCGATTGATGCCGAATATATATTAAAGTATGAGCATATTGGAAAATTATTGGACCAGGACTTCTTTTTTGATGATGCTCACGAGTTATTACAGCAAAATATTGAGGATGAATGGTTAAGTATTCTTTCAGACGCATTAAATGATTCAAGTGAGAGAGAAAAAATTCAAGTAAATCATAGATATAAATTTAATGGTTATCGTTTAGGGACGTGGCTTGTAGGAGTTAATCAAGCAACAAAAGGGAAAAAGCCTAAGCAGCGAAAAATTGACCTTAGACTAAAAATTGAAGAATTGGGATTTGATTTTACAAGAACCAGTAGAAAGCCAGAACATACTGTAGAAAGATTTATTGAGCAATTACTAAATGATAAAAATCCAATTAAAGTTGAATATCAAAAAACATTTAACCGACAAATGCTAAAACGTAAAGCAAAAATTTCTGACGAATTAAAACAAGAAATTAATGCAGCTTGGGAACTTCAATTCAACGAAATTAGAAGTTGGGATAATATTCCCAGAGCAAAAGACCGTACAGAAGAATGGAAAGAATTTAGATACAATAAAACTATAAATCCTGAAGGTAAATGGATTACTGGTGAATCGACAATGGGAAAACTGTATAATTGGGTCTATCATAAACGAAATGATAAAAGGAAAATGGATTTAGTTATTGACAAATTCACCGAAACAGAACTAAATGAATTAAGGATTGAAGGATTTCCAATATGAAAAAACATGAACAATATGGAGCCATATGCATGCTTCATTACTTCAATCAACCAAAAATCCCATCACCCCAACAAATCCTCAAGCGCAGGCTGCAATGTGTAGTATTCAAAGTAAAAACCTGCATCTTCAATTTTTTTGGAGCTTACGCGCTGACTTTCAAATAAAATAGTGTGCATGTCGCCTAAAATAAGTTTCATAAAAAACTTGGGGATATTTGGCAAAAACAATGGTTTTTTTAAAACCGCAGCGATGGTTTTTGTAAGTTCTTGGTTGGTTACGGGGTTGGGTGCTACCCCGTTGTAAACACCGGGTAATTTATGCTGCAATACATGTAAAAAGATATTTGATAAATCGTTAATATGTATCCACGATTGCCATTGTTTTCCACTACCAAAAGCTGCCCCTAAGCCAAATTTTATGGGTTTTGCCATTTCTGCTAGTGCCCCTCCTTTGGTTGAAAGCACCAAACCAATCCTGATTTTGGAAACTGTTATGCCTAATTTTGAAAAGGCGTCCACTTCGTGCTCCCAAACGTTTACTACTTCGCTTAAAAATGAGGTGTTGGCGGGTTTAAAAGTTTCGTCGTAATAATTTACCAACGAATCGGGGTAAACTCCAATAGCACTGGCCGATATAATCTGTTGTATGTTATGGGTTTCGCCCTTTAATGCATTTACCAAAAGCTGTGTTGTTGATTTTCGGCTGTTTAAAATTTCCTTTTTATAAGCCGGCGTCCAACGATTTGATATGCTGGCACCTGCTAAATGGATAATGGCATCAACTTCATTAAAACAAGCGGTGTCAAGTTCCTGTTTTTTTGGGTTCCAATAAAACCCTTGATAATTGGCTGTGTTGGTTATTTTCGATTTGCTTGTTGTTAGATAATTAACCGCAATATTGCTGTGCAAACAGCGTTTTACAAGTTCCTGCCCTATTAATCCTGTTGCTCCCGTAATCAAAACCTTCATAAATCAATTTTTATTTAAAGTTACGAAATGAGCCTACCATGCACCAAGAATTTATGGTAGGTTTAACAGAATCAATTAACAATGGAAAGATAACGATGAATATTTATACTGTTTTTAGCATAAAAGAAACAAAAGTATTTGGGTGAACCACCAAACGCAGTAATCTATTCATTTTTTCGCGCATTTGGCTCACGCCCAAGGTTACGTTTCTTTTAAAGCACGCAGCATTTCACGTTTACCGGGTGGCCCGGGAAGTTTTTCAACGGTAAAACCAACGGCTTGCATCGCTCTGCGAACGCTTCCTTTGGCCGCATAGGTTACCAAAACACCATGTTCCTTTAGGGCATCGAACATTTTTTTAAAGATGGTTTCCGTCCATAATTCGGGTTGCACACGTGCACCAAAAGCATCAAAATAAATAATGTTATAAACTTCCTTTTCATTGATTTCAATAAAGAAACGGTTCTGTTTCGTTAATGAAAAATACTTGCTGATGGCATGTGGTTCTTCCCATAAAACTTCGTGCATGGTTTTAAAAAGCGGTGCGTGTTTTTTCGCTTCCAATTGCTTCGGATAATTAAGTTGCAACACTTCCTTCATGGCAACAGGATAGCCTTCTACCCCAAAATAATCAATTTGCGATTGTAATTTTTCGGCTTCCAACAAGGTTATAAAGGCATTTAAACCGGTGCCAAAGCCTATTTCTAAAATAGTTGTTTTTTCATTGGAACCCCGAACAGGTTTAGAATTAAAAAAATGGTGCAGCCCGTGCTTTATAAACACATGGTAAGCCTCTTGTATGGCGCCATGTTTAGAATGGTACTGTTCATCCCACTCAGGTAAATGGATGGTTGAAGAACCATCGGCCGTGGTAATAATTTGACGCTCCAAACTTATTGCGCTAGCAAAACCCCATCGGCTTCAAAAGACAGGGTGCGTTTGGGCTTGGTTATGCTGGCAATTTCCTCGGCCGATTTTCCAGCATCCTCGGCATAGTGCCGCTGTTCATCAACCGAAACTTCCTCAATAAAAGCCTTTCCGTTTACAATAACGGTTTTACCTGCAATGTCTTTGGGCATAAAAAAACCATAATCCTTAAGTTTCACCATCACTTCATGGCCATCTTCCAAATCCAATCGCATCCAACAGCCTTTTGCTTGACATACACTGTTTACTTTTGCTGTCATTTTGGTGTTGATACTATCGCCTAACCGCATGGTTTTGTAATGCGACGCCATGGAAGCTGCTTGAATGGCATCATCCTTAATAATGGTTTTTCCAAACGATTTATATACAATTTCGTCGGTTTGCGCTTCTGCCTTATGTTTGCAGGAATTTAGCAAAAAAACACAAATACATGCGAATAATACATTCTTCATATCAAAAAAATTAAATTTTATAAGATTTGTTGTAAATATAATACTTTTTTAAGAACGATTTTACTTAAATTTGTAACATAAAAATAACGGCATTTATGAACACTGCAACGACTGATATCGCGATTACAAAAGCAAAAACCTCTAAAATAACAGAGGTTGATTTTGACAACTTAACATTTGGAAAGGTATTTTCGGACCACATGCTTGTATGCGATTACAAAGATGGCTCATGGCAGGCACCAAAAGTAGTCCCTTACCAACCCATTAGCTTGGACCCTTCGGCGAAAATTTTCCATTATGGGCAGTCGGTGTTTGAAGGCATGAAAGCCTATAAGGATGCCAATGATGACGTTTGGTTATTTAGGCCGTTAGAAAACTTCAAACGTTTAAATATTTCATCTAAACGTTTAGCAATACCAGAATTGCCAGAAAGCTATTTTATGGATGGTTTAAAAACGTTGTTGGAAGTTGATAAAAACTGGATTCCTACAAAAGCAGGCAGTTCACTATATATTCGTCCGTTTATATTTGCCTCTGGGAAAGGCTTTCATGCATCGCCCGCCGATGAGTATAAATTTATTATTTGTACAGCGCCATCGGGTGCCTATTTTTCGGGCAAGGTGAAGGTTTTAATTGAAGAAACCTATTCGCGTTCTGCCAATGGAGGCGTGGGTTTTGCAAAAGCGGGCGGCAATTATGCAGGTCAATTTTACCCAACGCAATTGGCTGTTGCCAAAGGTTACCAACAAGTAATTTGGACCGATGACACCAACCACGAGTTTATCGAGGAAGCGGGTGCCATGAATATTTTTATTAGAATAAACGATACCCTGCTAACGGGGCCCACCAGCGACCGTATTTTAGATGGTATTACCCGAAAAAGCATTATCGACATTGCAAAGGCAGAAGGCATTCCTGTTGAAGTTAGAAAAATAACCGTAAGCGAAGTGGTTGAAGCTGCCAAAAACGGTAGTTTAAAAGAAATGTTTGGTGCTGGAACCGCAGCAGTTGTTTCGCCCATCTCTGGCTTTGGCTATCAAGGTGTGGATTACGATTTACCCGAACTTACCGAAACCTATGCCGATAAATTGAAGAAAATAATTACCGATATACAAACAAACAAATCTGAAGATCCTTTTGGATGGCGGGTTAAGTTGTAATTTTTTCCTTAAGCTTTCATAAAAGGAAAAAATAACTGATAATCTAAAAAAATAGAGCCTGTCTAAAACCGTCATTGCGAGGTACGAAGCAATCCGTTTTAAATTATTACTATAGGATTGCTTCCTGCATTGCAATGACTTAAAACAGACTTTTGAGGTAGCCTTATTTTTATTTCTTCAAAATGGATTCTATATTTGGTTTAAAGTAATTGGGGCCTTTTAATACTTTGCCGTCTTCACGATAAATAGGCTCACCGTTTTCGCCCAATTTGCTCATGTTACTGCGCTGTATTTCATCAAATACTTCTTCAATTTTGTACTGCATGCCATGCTCAATAATGGTACCACATAAAATGTAAAGCATATCGCCCAGGGCATCGGCAACCTCAACTAAATCGTTATTATTGGCCGCTTCTAGGTATTCTTCGTTTTCCTCTTTCATCAAGTTAAAACGCAGGATGTTCTTTTCTTTGCCTAAATCGGCTTTGGGCGTTTCGCTGTGCCCTAATTTGAACGCCGTATGGAATGCTTTTACGGCTTCTATTTTGTTTTTCATGTGTTTATAATAGTTGTTTTTTATTGGTCACATGGTGCTTCCATTTAATCATTCCGTTGGGTATCGAAATTTAGTCATGGAAGTTTCATGTGCTTATATTATTTGCTTTTTAACTGCTACATGCTTTTGCTATAAAACATTTGATTTGCTAATAAAATGTTTAGCATGCGCGTTTTATAAATATTATTTTGTCCTTTCCGCGAAGGTAGGAATCTCATCATTATTAATTAAATTTGCATAAAAATAGTTATATGTTCAGCAACGGTCAAATCATTTTCGGGGTTTTATTTTTTATTGTCTTCGCCATCGTTATTGCTTACACCTACCGAAAGGATTTTAAACTGCACAAACGCTTCTACTCGGGCAGTATTTGGGTTTTAGTTGCCTTTATCGCTTTTATTTTATGTATTGCGGCCATTAAGTTTTTGGCATAACAATAATTTTACATTGATTTTTTTATGTTGTTAAAATTTCACAAAATTTTTACGCAACCTTTTTAAATCTATTGCATCTAATTAACAACTAGCTAAAAATCCAACAAAATGAAAATCCTGATCATCATTAGTATTCTTATTGTTATCAATCTTATTTTATTGACTTTTAGTGTAAACAAAAAAACAGAACCTTAATAAAAGATTCTGTTTTGGTAAAATTATTTGTCTTTATTTTTTGAATTAGTTAACTTCTAGCAAGAAATTGTATTTTTTGCCATAGTCTAGCATTTGGCCCGCAAAGGTTTCTGGCTGTATTACGTTCACTTCAATTATGTCGCCAGCGTCGTTGGTCTTGGCCTCTAAAACAGGGTTTACAAACCCAGAATACGGTGCCGAGGTAAATTGTTTGTTACGCTCCAAAACTTCCGCATGTAATTTCTGGTCAACTTTTACCCCATAGCCTTCAACCAAGGCTTGCACCGCTTTGTAATCGCCTTCAGATTTGATGCGCTGTGTTTCGCGCAATAATTCCCCAAACAGCGTGCGCAATTTAGCATAGTCGTTTATGTTGTAGTAGGTTTTTCCGTTGCGGGTTATTTTTTCAATCACATTGTCTGCTTTGCCTTTTTCAAAAACCCAAGCCGAAACCCATTGCCTGTTGCGCATGTGTGCTTCTTCCACTTCGTCGCCCAAATTTAAACGGATGAGTTGGGTTAAAAGACCGTTTCTAATATAGGCGTTATAAGCCGCTTTTCCGGTTTTTTCCCAATCGTCAACCAATCCAAGTTCTTTAAGTTTTGGGTCGTATAAATAATAAAGCGCTACCAAATCGGCACGCCCTTCTTCCAAAGTAGAAGCATAATTTTTCAGCGTTTCCTTGGTTTCGCCCACACCCGGATTCAGTTGCCCAGAGGCATGCCCAATTACTTCATGCAGGGCGGTATGCAATTTATCGGCGGTTTGCCCGTAGGCTTCATCAAGCTCAAGTTCTTCTGGGTCGTTAACAAACTCCTTCAATCTGTCCGCGCTCCCCGCATTATTATAAGCCTCAACAATGTTTCCCAAAGACACCGATTTGCTTCCTACAGCGGCACGAATCCAGTTGGCATTTGGTAAATTTACACCTATGGGCGTACTGGGTGATGCATCGCCTGCTTCACCTGCCACATTTACCGTTTTATAAGAAACGCCTACCACATTTTTCTTTTTATGGGCATCCATTAATGGGGAATGGTCCTCAAACCACTGGGCATTATCAGAAACCACGGCCATTTTTTTCGACATTTCAAAATCCTTGATCTGAACAATGGTTTCGTAGGAACCACGGTAGCCCAAGGGGTCGTTATACACTTCAATAAAACTGTTTATATAATCGATATTCCCTTCGGTAGCGGCTGTCCATGCCACGTTATAGTCGTCCCAGGTTTGTAAATCGCCGGTTTTGTAATAGGAAATAAGCAAGCCTAAAGCATTGGCTTGTGCTTCGTTTTCGGCAACGCCCTTGGCCAATTCCAACCATTTAATAACTTCATCGATAGCGGCACCGTACAAACCGCCCGATTTATACACGCGTTCCTTTAACTTGCCGTTTTCTTTTACCAATTGGGAATTCAACCCAAACGATAATGGTTTATTCGGGTCGGGCGATTTCATGGAGGCATAAAAGGTTTCCACATCCTTATTGGTAACGCCTTCACCATAAAAGTTAACGGCTGAAAGTGCCACATTATCAACGCCTTTTGCTTGGTTCACTTTTTTGGAATCGACATCGTTAAAAATAACATCAAACGCTTCGCCTTCCAAAACGGTATTGGTTTCGGCCAACAATTGTTTTAAATAATCGGCTGAAAAATCGGGTTTAATTTTATCGTTCGAGTAATGGTGATGAATACCGTTGCTAAACCAAACGCGCTTTAGGTAGGTTTCAAAGGCAGCCCAATTGCTGGTGGTTTTATCGCCTTTAAAATTTGTATAGACCTGTTCTAAAGCTTTCCTAATTTTAAGGTTGTGCTTATAATTTTGGTCCCAAATAATGTCGCGACCCGACAAACCTGCTTGGGTTAAATAGTACACCAGTTTTTTTTCCTTTAGCGTTAAATTGTCCCATCCCGGAATTTGGTAACGCAATATTTTAACGTCGGCAAACTGCTCAACGTTGTAGTTAAAAGGTGCTTCTTCAACCTTTACATCATCTTGCTTGGTATTGGATTTATCATTTCCGCAGGAAAACAATAAAAATCCTAACAGCATCATACTCAGTACTTTTTTTAAATTCATTTGATAATATTTATTTTCTTTACAAAAAAAGAAAGATTAATTATAGGAAATTGTTGATTTTAGGCAATTCAGCCTTTTTGATTATTGAATATTTAATTTTTAGAGTACAAATGTAATAATTTCTTAACAAGAATTATAATTTGATTATCTTTGATTTATGTTAATTTTAATGCAACCTAAAAAAGTAACAGATAGTGTGTTTTTTTAAACGCAAACAACTGAACATCAAAACCTTACAACATACACACCAATTAAACCAACGCATGAAAGCCTTTAAATATATTTTCTTTTTATTATTGATAGCCTTGATAGGAATTTCCATATATATCGCCGTACAACCCAATACGCTTGAAGTTAGCCGAACACGAACCGTAAAAGCCCCCGTTGCCGTTGTTTATGATAATATTATCGATTTTAAAAATTGGGAAGCATGGTCGTCGTGGATTGCAGATAAGCCAAACATGAAAACAACTTTCGCGCACCAAACCAAGGGTGTTGGCGGTTCATACGCTTGGGAAGACCAAGATGGTATTGGCACCATAAAAACCGTAGAGACCATTCCCAACGCCTTAATAAGCCAAAAAATGCAAATTGCAGGTTTTCCGGCATCGGAAATTAACTGGATCTTTAAACCAAACAGCAACGGAACGACCCAGGTTTCGTGGACCATTTCAGCAAAAGACCTTCCTTTTAGTTTTAAGGCCTATACCATTTTTAAAGGCAATATGGAAAAACAGATAGCCGCCTATTTTGAGCGCAGCGTTAAAAAACTGGAAAGCCATCTGATTGCAGAAATGAAAAAATACAGCATTACCATAAACGGTGAAACCAACCGCAGCGGAGGCTATTATTTATACACTACCGCATCAAGTAAAATAAGTGAGCTACAAAACAAAATACAGGAAATGCTTCCCAAATTGATGGCTTATGCCGAAAAAAATAACATTGCCCCCGCCGGTGCACCATTTGTAAATTATATAAAATGGGATGATGAAAACAATGCCGCCATATTTTCGTGCTGCATTCCTACCACAGAACGCATTATTACGGTTGAGGGCGACGAGGTACTTACCGGCGAATTTGAAAGTTTTAAGGCCATAAAAACCACTGTTAAAGGCAATTACAGCCATTTAACCGAAGCTTGGAACAAGACCAGAAAATACATCCCTGAAAACGGTTTTGAAGTTGTTGAAAATGGCCCCATGCTTGAAACCTATTTAAACAAACCAGAAAACACCCCAAATCCAGCCGATTTAATTACGGAAATTTACATGGCTGTTAAAGATACCCTCCATTAAATGAAAAACCTATTGCTCGTATTTATTGGCGGCGGTTTTGGAAGCACCCTACGCTATATTATTGGGAAATATCTAAACGATGCCGAAAATGGAATACCTTATGGCACTTTTGCTGCCAATGTTTTAGGGAGCTTGCTCATCGGACTTATTTTAGGGCTTGCCATGAAAAACAATGCCATTTCGCAAAACCAGTTATTGCTTTTGGCAACGGGCTTTTGCGGCGGGTTTACAACCTTTTCAACCTTTGCCTACGAAAACCACCTGTTTTTGAAATCGGGCGATTTTACAAGTTTTGCCATTTACACCATTGCCAGTTTTGTGCTGGGTTTTTTAGCGGTTTTTTTAGGGCTATTTTTGGCAAAGTAGATGCTTGCAGAAAATTATGGCTATTTTAAAAAATCTAATGCTTTTCAAAAACCTTCACCCCTGCTTCCACCCTGGTTTCTAAATAATTTTCCCTTGGCACGATGGGACAGGAATACTTTTCGTTGTAGGCACAATACGGGTTGTAGGCTTTATTGAAATCGATTTCCATAGTAGTATCTTTAGGAATTCTGGCATCCATGTAGCGGCCGCCACCATACGTTTCCACACCGTTGGTTTCATCAGAAAATGGCAGAAACAAATAATCTTCATAACCTTCACGCGTTAATAACTCTTGGTTTTGGTAAATGCCTAAGGTGTAGGTTTTTCCTTTTAATTGAAAAGTAACTTCGCCATATTTTATATATTCCGGCAATCTATCGGTTGTGGTTTTCATCTTGAATGAAGCTTCGTTTGGCAGTCGCTTAAAGCTAGCCTTCACCACATAGGCCGCATCGAATTTAAAAAAATCAAGTCCGTCAAAGTTCTTTCTGTCTTTATCCTTTAAGGGCGATGTGGTCGCATCTTTAAATTCGGCGTTTAGCTCACGCTGAAACTCAGTTTCGCCTTTAATTTCTTTTTTTTGTTGGGCACAACTTACTAAACAGATTATAAAAATGGTTAAAAAAATTAGTGGCTTCATTTAATTTTTAATTTTAATTAGTCGTGTTAGATAGTTACCGAACTGGCTTCACCTCTTTGTAACGCGTTACGTGCGACAACACGATTTGGGTTTTTGTTTCGCCATAAACAATTAGCTGGTCTATAAAGGTTTCCAAGTGTTTTTGGTTTTTTAGAAGCACTTCCATTACAATGTTTTCATTTCCTGTAATCCGATAACAATTTAACACCTCATCGTAGGTTTTTACTTTTTCCAAAAATGGTTTTAACTTGCCAATAAAGGCGTGTAACGTGATGATTGCTTTTAGTTGATAGCCCATATCCAATGGCGATACTACCGTTTTATAGCCCAATATGATGCCCGCATCCTCCATACGTTTGATGCGTTCGGAAACGGCCGGTGAGCTAATGCCTACCTGCCTGCCAATTTCAGCATTTGATTGTCGCGCGTTTTCCTGCAAACACTTCAAAATCTTCCAGTTAAGGGTGTCTAAATTCATTTTAAAGGAATTTAACTATAAAACATTAATATTTAAAGTAAATATACAATTTTACTTTAAAATAAAAAGCGGTTTGTAAATAGTTGTGAGTAATTTTGATACAATTGCTAAGAAAATAATATGATGTTGCCCAATACCCCATCAAATCTATCGGAATTACCTATTTATAAAAAGGCTGTCGAGATTTTTACCCTATCCCAAAGCATTTCAAAGTATCTTAATCACGATTTGTGCATGCTTAGAAATGATGGCACCGAGGATACCAACATTTATTTTTCGGGTGATATTGTGCAACAATCGGTATCGTTGGTACCCGAAATTGTAAATGCCCAGTTAGAAAGCTGTACCGACAGAAAGTACAAACACATTGCTTCATTGAAGCGCCTTACCAACTTGCTTTACAAAAATTCGTACCGCTTGGAACATTCCAATAGCAACGGGAAAGATTTTTTGCCCATTTTACGCAGCGAGCTAAAAAAATTTAAACAGCTTCAGCGCAATTGGTTGCTAACTTTATAAAAAACAAAAACACACATTAATCCATGTGTGTTTTAATAGCAATGTAAACCACCACAAATAGTACTCTTTTTGTTGAGAATAAGCAATTAACATAACGTTTCATACTGTAAAGCATAAAACCTAGGCTAAAATAGGCTGAAAGAAAATAAATCAACTATAAAACTTACCTGAGAATTGACATACGTCAATTTTGATATTAATTTTCACCAAAAATAGGTGTTTCCAGCCGCGACAAGGTTTCAGGACGCATGTTAAGCAAAGATGCCAAGTATTTTTTTGGCAATCGCTTGATTATTTCTGGATTATAATTTTGCAAAAAGTGCCCATACCTCCCTTTGGCTGTGGGAATACGGACCAAATAAGCACGACATTCTGCATGAAGGTAGTATTGTTGCATTAAAATTCGGTACAAACATTCCATTTCCTTAAAGTTTCCTAAAGCGACATCCAAATCGTGGTAACTGATGCTTTCTGTGCAGGTATCTTCCAAACATTCAATATTTTCAAGTGCGGGCGTTTTTTTGAAGAACCCCGATATGGAGGTTGCCATTTCATTATCCACGCTTACCCAGGTTGTAATTTCAGAGTTTTCATAATAAAAAAACCCTCGTACCAAACCTTTCCTAATAATGTGGAGCCGGTCGCAAACCTCGCCATTCTTTACAATAAAATCGCCCTTTTTATAATAGGACGTTTTTAATGAATTTGATAAAAAATTATTGAGCGATTTAGATAAGGGATGAATGGCATTTAATAAAACGATACTGAATAAATGATTGTATTTAGTGGCAGGCATGAATAAAAATGTTTTAACCAAATATAAAGAATAATAGCAAAAAACAGATGGCCAGCATTTGATTTAGGCTATAAAAAATCCTTTATTTTTTTATTGTTGTTGTTTAACGTAAAGAAATTAATCGAAATAACCGCTGGAATTAAAATTAACGATGGAGGCTTCAATTTCATAATATCGCTCAGATTTTATAATATTTATCAACCAATCTAAATGATTGTTCGACTGCCTTTTAAACTGATAGTTAAGTGTTGTGTTCATAGGTTTATGTTTTAATTATTTGGGCATAATTTGTTAAATAAAGAACTTTAACATGGTAAAATTACTGCCGAAAACGTTTGCCGAAAAATTTTATAAAAAATATTAGTTCAAGGGTTTACATACAACCATGAGGTGTTTTATTTTGCAAAAAAAAGCGATGAAATAACTTCTTAACAGAGCTATTTCATCGCTTTTTTATTTTAATCTTGCCTTTACCTTCATTCAGAATAAGCCATTCATACAGCCATTGCTAAACCAAAAGGGAGCAGATGTTTACATATTTCTACGGTACTGACCGCCCACTTCAAACAACGCCTTGGTAATTTGCCCTAGTGAGCACACCTTGCAAACTTCCATTAAAGCTTCAAAAATATTTTCGTTATTTATGGCTTTTTGTTGAAGTTCTTTTAAAAGCGACGAGGTATCATGTGCCTTATGAAGGTTTTTTAAGGTGTTGATTTGATCTTGTTTTTCCTGCTTGGTAGCCCGAATAACTTCTGCAGGCAACACCGTTGGCGACCCTTTGCTGCTTAAAAAGGTGTTTACGCCAATTATGGGAAACGCTCCATTATGCTTCAAGGTCTCATAATACAGGCTTTCTTCTTGAATCTTACTGCGTTGGTACATGGTTTCCATAGCGCCCAACACGCCCCCACGTTCTGAAATCCTATCAAATTCCAAAAGAACCGCCTCTTCAACCAAATCGGTAAGCTCTTCTATAATAAAGGAACCTTGCAAAGGGTTTTCATTTTTTGCCAATCCTAGTTCTTTGTTGATAATAAGTTGAATGGCCATGGCGCGTCGCACCGATTCTTCGGTTGGCGTAGTTATTGCTTCGTCGTAAGCGTTGGTATGCAATGAATTACAATTATCGTAAATGGCATAAAGGGCTTGCAGTGTGGTACGAATGTCATTAAAATCAATTTCTTGGGCATGCAAGCTTCTGCCAGAAGTTTGAATATGATATTTTAGCATTTGTGCCCGTTCATTGGCTCCATATTTATATTTCATGGCCTTGGCCCAAATTTTTCGTGCCACACGGCCTATAACGGCATATTCGGGGTCGATACCATTGGAAAAGAAGAACGATAAATTGGGACCGAACTGGTTTATGTCCATGCCACGGCTTAAATAATATTCCACGTAAGTGAACCCATTTGATAGGGTAAGCGCTAATTGTGTAATGGGATTGGCACCCGCTTCGGCTATATGATAACCTGAAATAGATACCGAATAGAAGTTGCGCACATTATTTTCAATAAAATATGCTTGCACATCGCCCATTAAACGCAAAGCGAACTCGGTAGAAAAAATACAGGTATTTTGCGCTTGGTCTTCCTTTAAAATATCTGCTTGCACCGTGCCGCGAACTTGGGCTATGGTCTGCTTTTTGATTTTTCCATAAACCTCCTTGGGCAGTACTTGATCGCCCGTAACACCCAAAAGCATCAGTCCTAAACCATTGTTTCCCGCGGGCAGTTTGCCATGGTATTTAGGGCGCTCCTTACCATTGTATAGTTTTGCAATTTTAGTTTCGATTGCTTCTTCTAACCCATTTTCCTTTATATAAATTTCGCACTGTTGGTCGATGGCCACATTCAAAAAATAGGCCAAAAGCATAGGTGCAGGCCCGTTGATGGTCATACTAACCGAGGTCATTTCGCTAGCCAGATCAAACCCGGAATAGAGTTTTTTGGCATCGTCCAAACAACAAATGGAAACACCTGCATTTCCTATTTTACCGTAAATATCGGGTCGAACATCTGGGTCGTTTCCGTACAAAGTCACACTATCAAAAGCAGTTGATAACCGTTTTGCCGGCAAACCCGCACTTACATAATGAAAGCGTTTATTGGTGCGTTCCGGACTTCCTTCGCCAGCAAACATGCGTGCTGGGTCTTCACCCGTTCTTTTAAAAGGATACAGGCCAGAAGTGTATGGAAATTCTCCCAGCACATTTTCCTGCAACAACCAGTGCAAAATATCGCCCCAAGCTTGATACTTGGGCAACGCCACTTTGGGTATCTGTAAATGCGACAGCGATTTTGTATGTGTTTCAATGTTAAGTTCTTTATCACGAACCTTAAAACTGTATGTAGGGTTTTTATAGGTAGCCACTTTATGCTGCCAATCCATCAACACCTCCCAATTGTTGGGGTTTAGGTTGCGTTTTACACGGTCGAATTCTTTAAATAGCAACGAAAGCAGTTGTTTGCTTTCTGCATTGGTTTGCTTCAGTATCTCTTCTTGCTGTAAACCCGACTTATCGATGAATGATGGTTTTGTTTTGCTTGCAATAAGGTTTAGAATGGACTGTATGGTTTTATAAATACCGTACAACTCTTGGGCAACTTCAACCTGATGCTTTACGGTTTTGTTATACTGACGATTATTTTCGGAAATTTCAGATAAATAGCGGGTTCTTGACGGTGGAATGATAAAAATCTTATCGCTCGACTCATTGGCAACAGAGTAGTTGGACTGAAGGTTTGCCGAAGTTTTTTCAACCAGAGCATCCATGGCAGCCTTATAAAGCCTGTTCATTCCGGGGTCGTTAAACTGGGAAGCAATTGTTCCAAAAACAGGCAAATTTTCTTGAGGTGTGTCCCATAAATTATGGTTGCGCATGTACTGCTTTTTCACATCGCGCAAGGCATCTAACGCACCACGTTTATCGAATTTATTAATGGCAACCAAATCGGCAAAATCGAGCATATCAATTTTTTCAAGTTGGGTTGCGGCACCAAATTCTGGAGTCATAACATATAATGAAACATCACTGTGCTCAACAATTTCGGTATCGCTTTGCCCAATGCCCGAGGTTTCCAAAATAATCAAATCGAATTCGGCAGCCTTTAAAACCTGAATAGCTTCATGGACATATTTAGATAGTGCCAAATTAGACTGTCGCGTTGCCAAACTACGCATATAAACACGGCTGTTGTTAATGGCATTCATACGGATACGATCGCCTAAAAGTGCGCCGCCCGTTTTACGTTTTGATGGATCGATGGAAATAATACCCACGGTTTTCTCAGGAAAATCCATTAAAAAGCGGCGTACCAACTCATCAACCAAACTCGATTTGCCCGCACCACCAGTTCCTGTAATGCCTAAAACAGCCCCACCTAGCCTTCCCGAAAGGGAGGAACTCGCATCTTGCTGGGGAAAGATGGTTTGAAACACTTTATGGTTATTCTCTGCAAGTGAAATTAATCTTGCAATGGTATTAACATCCTTGTTTTTTAAGTTTTCGAGTACTTTTTTTGAACCTAAACCTAGCAACCAAGAAGCATCTGCATTATGATTGATACTAAGAGTTAGCTCCCCTTCTTTGGAGGAGTTGGGAGATGCTTGCTCTACCAAATCGTTAATCATTCCTTGAAGTCCCATTTCCCTGCCGTCATCGGGCGAATAAATACGCGCAATACCATACGCCATCAATTCCTTTATTTCCGAAGGCAAGATAACACCGCCGCCGCCGCCAAATATTTTGATATGATTTGCCCCTTTTTCATTTAACAAATCGTACATGTACTTGAAGTATTCCATGTGTCCACCTTGGTAGGAAGTTACACAAATAGCATTCACATCCTCCTGAATAGCCGTATTTACGACCTCCTCAACGCTTCTATCGTGCCCCAAATGAATTACTTCCACGCCCGTAGCTTGAATGATTCGGCGCATGATATTTATGGATGCATCGTGCCCATCAAATAGTGCTGCGGCGGTTACAATGCGAACGTTGTGCTTGGGTTTATAAGGTGCAATCTGCATCATTCTAAAATAAATTAATTATATCTGGTTCAAATTTACGAAATATTCAAAAAAACAATGTATTTATAAACGATTATCTAAAATTATAACCACAGTAACAGCGTATCTAATTTTTAGGTTAATTTTGGATATAAATCCTTTTTATAACATGCATAAAATTACCATTTTAATTCATTGTAAAGACCGCCCAAACATTATTGCAACCGTTACCAATTTTATTGCCGAAAAAGATGGCAATATTGTATATATCGATCAGCATGTTGATAGAGAACAAAACATCTTTTTTATGCGTTTGGAAAGCGAATTTGCCAAAAAATCGTTTTCAGCAGATACTTTTAGAGATGCCTTCAAAAACACCTTAGGTGATGCTTTTAATATGAAATGGCGTATTTATTCTTCGGAAAGGAAACCGAAAATGGCATTGTTCATTTCAAAATACGACCATTGCTTGTATGATTTGTTGGGGCGCTATAATTCTGGTGAACTTAACTTGGAAATCCCTTTTATTATTAGCAATCATTTAGATTTAAAACCCATTGCCGATAACTTTAAAATTCCGTTCTACCACGTTCCGGTTACAAACGACACAAAAGAAAAGGCAGAACAACAACAACTGGAACTGCTAGAAGCCCATAAAATAGATTTTATTGTACTGGCCAGGTATATGCAAATTGTTTCAGACAGATTAATTAGCAAATACCCCAATAAAATCATCAATATCCACCATTCTTTTTTACCCGCTTTTGTGGGTGCCAAACCCTACCACTCCGCTTTTAAACGCGGGGTAAAAATTATAGGTGCTACCAGTCATTATGTTACGGAAGAATTGGATGCTGGCCCCATAATAGACCAAGGAGTGGCACGCGTATCGCATACCCATTCTATTGAAGATTTAATAGCTAAAGGGCGTGATCTGGAAAAAATAGTGTTGGCAAATGCCGTAAAACTACACGCCACCAGAAAAGTAATGGTTTACAACAATAAAACCGTTATCTTTTCATAATTGCCTATATTTGTTTTAATTGAACCCCAAAACAAACACCATGGCACGTACCTTTTTAGCATTTCTATTATTTTTTAGCCTTACAGCTTGTGCCGAATTGCAGCAAGTTGTTAACCAATTACCACAAGGTGGCGGCGTACTTAACAATACCGATATAGCGGCAGGTTTAAGGCAAGCGCTCGATTTTGGCATCGCGAAACAAGTTTCAAAGCTTACCCAAACCGATGGTTTTTATAAAAACAACCTGGTAAAGATAGTACTACCCGCAGAATTACAAAAAGTGGATAAAGGCCTGAGGGATATTGGCTTGGGCAAATTGGCCGATGATGGCATTAAAGCACTTAACAGAGCCGCTGAAGATGCCGTAAAAGAAGCAACGCCCATATTTATTGACGCTGTTAAAGGCATAACCTTTGCCGATGCCAAAACCATTTTATTGGGAAACGACGATGCAGCCACCCAATATTTGAACAACAAAACGCAAACGGCATTATACGCTAAATTTAACCCCGTTATAAAAAACTCCTTTGGAAAAGTTGGTGCAGACACCATTTGGAAAAACCTCATAACCAAATATAACGCCATTCCTTTTACTTCGGATGTAAACCCCGATCTAACCGACTACGTTACCACCGAAGCCTTAAAAGGCGTTTACACCATGATTGCGGTTGAAGAAAAAGAAATTCGTAACAATTTAGCTTCCAGAACAACCGATTTATTGAAAAAAGTGTTTGCGCTTCAAGATTAAATGTTGCCATGAAACCACTCTTTTTTTTTTCAATGTTAAAAAAAAATTAAATGTTTTTGATATTTCTGAATAAAAAATGTATATTTAATTACTTGTTATTCAGTTAAGTATATGAATCCAAATGATAGCATAAAAAATAGGCAAAAAACCCTCAATCAGCGTTATAAGGAATTGATGGAACAGGCTTACAATTTCCGTCAAACCGATGCGGAGTTAAGCGACCTTTCAGAATTTAGGGCCATGAAACTTCTAAACAAACTCAATACGCTACGGTATTTTTCAAAGTACCCCGTAAAATAATAGTTTACCCACTTATTTATCAATTCTTTAACGTTTGTTTTACATCTAAAATGGGAAAATTCACGTACTTTGTATAAAAACAAGCTATGAGTCCACATTTTTGTAAAGTAGGTAAAATAAAGCCAAATTTTAACAAGCTAATCAGCCTTAAAGAGATAGAAAAACGAATTTCAAACTTTGTTGAGGATATGACAAAAGTTGATTTTCAAGACCAAAAGAACGGCGCTACCATTTAGCTAATATAGCTTGCATTTCCCGCTGAAGTTCTTCGGCTTTTTGTGCAGCTACCATGGCAAAATCCGCACTATTGGAAGCATAAATGATGCCTCGCGATGAGTTTATAAGCAGTCCCACTTGATGGTTCATTCCGTATTTGCAAACGTCTTGTAAATTTCCGCCTTGTGCACCAACGCCCGGAACCAACAAAAAGCTATTGGGTATTATCGTTCTAATTTCCGCCAAATATTCCGCTTTGGTGGCGCCCACCACATACATTAAGTTTTCGGCATGTTTCCATGTTTTTGAGGTTTCCAAGACCTGTTTGTATAACTCTTTGCCATCGACCGTTTTTGTTTGAAAATCGAATGCCCCTTCATTGGAAGTTAATGCCAATAAAATGGTGTGCTTATTTTCAAACGCTAAAAAAGGCTCTACGGAATCTTTACCCATGTATGGCGCAACGGTAACCGAATCGAACGCCATATCCTGAAAAAAAGCTTTGGCGTACATGGTACTGGTATTGCCAATATCGCCGCGTTTGGCATCGGCAATGGTAAAAATTTCAGGATGGGTTTCATTAAGGTAACGAATCGTTTTTTCCAACGCTTTCCACCCTTTCAAACCATAGGCTTCGTAAAAAGCGGTGTTGGGCTTATAGGCAACACACAAATGATGGGTGGCATCAATAATGGCCTTGTTGAACGCAAAAATGGGGTCTTCTTCCTTTAAAAGATGCGGTGGCACTTTTTCCAGATCAACATCCAATCCAATACATAGAAAGGATTGTTTTTTATGGATTTGGGATATTAGTTGGTCTTGGGTCATAGGTTTTTAGTGTTAGTTTCCATGCATCAAATACTAGTACTTGCTTTTAGAATATTTAATCATCGCATTTATCCTTTTCTGAAGCGTGTTCAACTTTTCATTTAATATTTTTTCATCTTCTTAACTAACATAAGAAAGCTATTTATAGATTACAAAATGAGTTTCTAGCTCGAATGTAATCCTTCCAAATATCTAATTCCCTAAAATCCCTCATTTATTACATTTTCTATTACCTAAAACCCAAAACCTATGACCCAAAACCTAAAGTACATCACTGTTCGCCTTTAACTTTTCGGTGTTTTCGGCCAATTGCAGTTCGTCGATAATGCGTTGGATGTCGCCATTAACGATATTCGACAAATCGTACAGTGTTAAACCAATTCTGTGGTCGGTTACACGCCCTTGCGGATAATTATAGGTTCTAATTTTGGCACTTCTATCGCCCGAGGATACCATCGAGCCCCGTTTTGCGGCATCTTCGGCATTTTTTTTGGCCAGCTCCATTTCGTATAGTCTGGAACGCAAAACCCGAAAGGCTTTCTCTTTATTTTTATGCTGCGATTTTTGGTCTTGGCATTGCGCCACCAAACCCGTAGGCAAATGCGTTAACCGCACTGCGGAATAGGTAGTATTTACCGATTGCCCACCGGGACCCGAGGAACAGAAAAAATCGATACGCACTTCTTTTGGGTTAATTTCTACGTCAAATTCCTCAGCTTCAGGAAACACCATTACGGTTGCTGCACTGGTATGTACACGCCCTTGGGTCTCCGTTTGCGGCACCCGTTGCACACGATGAACACCGGCTTCAAACTTTAAGGTACCATACACATCTTCGCCAGAAACTTCAAACTGGATTTCCTTAAATCCGCCGTTGGTGCCTTCGCTAAAATCGACCGTATCGACTTTCCAGCCTTTACTTTCGCAATATTTGGTGTACATTTTAAATAAATCGCCCGCAAAGATACTTGCTTCGTCACCACCGGTTCCGGCGCGTAATTCAACCACCGCGTTTTTAGTGTCTTCTGGGTCTTTTGGAATTAAAAGAAATTTAATTTCATCCTCAATTTTAGGAATGTTCCTTTTAGCCTCCTCATATTGCATTTTAGCCATATCGACCATTTCTGGGTCGCCACCTTCGGCAATAATTGCTTCCGCTTCGGCCAAATTATTGGTTGCCTCAATGTACTCGTCTCGTTTTCCCATGAGTACTTTTAGGTCTTTATATTCTTTATTTAATGCGATGTAACGTTTCTGGTCGGTCATGATATCCGGTTGGATGATTAAATCGCTCACCTCGTCAAAACGTTGCTTTACTATTTGTAATTTGTCTAACATTTACTTTTTTAAATTGTGGGTCAAAAATACGATAATTTATGGATTTTTTATTGTTGGTTGGTTAGTATTGGGAAGGATGTTGTGAAAATAGTAATTTTAAGATTTACTGTGAATAATTGCATAAATTTTAAAAGGCGATAGAAGTGCAAAAAACAACCTAATTTTTAAGCAATTGAAACTTGACTTTACGCGAAAAATAGTCGAACTTCGTTTAACATTAGATAAAAAATTTCATATCAAGACGTTGAGATTCATATAGGGCAGACTAACAAACATTTTATTAATTTTAAACAACGGTCACTTTATGAAAACAAAAAAACTAAAAAGCTATTTAAAATCAGTAATCATACTATCCTGCATACTTCTCATTACCTATAATTGTGAAAAAGACAACTACGAGGTTAATCCAGAAAATAGCGAACCTTTACAAATAGAGCATTTATTCAACCAAAGTGATTTTAGCAATTTAATCCCTTATGAATATACCGTCGATTTGGATAATCCAAAAAAACTATACTCAGACGAATTGAAATCCTCTTACTATGAGTTTTCAGTCAATTTCACTTCCACTTTCAATCCAAATCAATTAAACAAAGTACAGCAAAAAGGAGGTTATTATACCAAATACAAAGTCATGGCCACCGTTAATGATACTGGTGAGTCCAATTTTTATACTATAAAATTCTATCAAAACGTAGATACCACAAATGATAGCTTAATCAATTCAGAGGTTAGTTTTAGTAATTCAGAAAATTTTACTGGTATTGTCCATTTATTGGACAGAAACAAAAAGCTTGTTTTTTCAAAAAAACTCAACAAAGGTAATCTTATTGACATTATGCCTTTCAAGACAAAGAGAAGCTCCAACTCATCATTGGCCAGCAGGGAGGAACCAAACTGCGAAACCATTGCCATTCCAACCTATACAGATTGGTATAAAGTCTACACAATGGATCATACAACCTATATTGAATATACACATACACAGTTCACGGGTTATGTTTATGAGGAAGTTTGCATTTCAAATGGCGGTTCACTGCCTGAGGTAAACCCTTATGGGTATAATAACGAAGGCATCTACACTAAAAAAACCTCAGGCGGCGTTTATGAGGATGATGCCGATGTTATCTTGATCGAAAATGAAGTGGAGGATAAGATTGATGCGACTGGACTTACAGGAAAGGCAGATTGTGTGTACAATAAAATGGTGGATAGCAAAAATAATATTAATTGGATTCTTGAAAATTTTAAAGATGGAGACAGGCCATCACAGTTCAATCTAATATTTCAAATGTCTTCAACTCTCAGTGATTCAACAAATGCATCAACTGCTACACCTCTAAATAGTGGTATTCCAAACACCTTTATTATTAACATTAATTCTAACACAATTGGTGATAGGACAGCTTTAGGTTTAGCTCGTACAATTATTCACGAAGGAATTCATGCAAGATTATGGGAATTTGTTTATAGAAACGAAGGAAAAGTTTCAAAAGAGGACTTTCCTGGAATTTATGATTTCTTTAGGTACAAAAAGAATTGGGATCACCAACAAATGGCAGCATTTTATAGAGCTACAATCGCTGAAGGATTAAAACAATTTGACAATGCCAGACATTCTGATCAATTCTACAATGACATGGCTTGGGAAGGTTTAGCAAACATTCCTGATCATAATTCTACAAATGAACATGACCAAATATATACTGATGCTTGGAATAAATTATCCGCTGATGAACAAAATAGAATAATTCAAACAATAAATGACTACAAAGCAAATGGAAGCAAAACTTGTGATTAAAATAACGATTACTATTTTAATAATCTTTTTAACTAATGATATTATTTATGCTCAAAATAAATCTGATAAATATTTGTTTTTTAACAGTGCAAAAGATAGTTTAATTTTAAAAAACAAAATCAAATATTACAAAATATATGGTAATATGTTTGATACCAAAAGATTCAATCAAGTTGATACTATTTCTTCAAAGAAATATAAAAACATAAAATTCACAACAGTCCAAAATTTAAATAAAGAAGGAAATAATATTATTGATAAAATGATTGAAAAAGAAAGAAAAGAAAAAACAGGTAAAATAAGAATAATTGAATCGTATAATCAGATTTTCGAATACATATACATAATTGAAAAAATAACTGATTGTTCATATAAACGAACACGTGTTTGGTGGATAGATTATTAAAAATACAAACCACAACACGTTATATAAAAAATAGCAGTTAAGAGCTTAACCAAAAGTTTGGTTCTTTTCTGCTATCTTCATTCTCAAGACGAAAAATGGCATACACAAACACGCAAATTTCTTTATACATAAACGTTAAACGAACCAATAAACCAAAAAAAAAAAAAAAAGGAAGTCAATATAAAATCAACTTCCTTTCTTTACTGTATTTCAAAATCTCATTACCCACATTTAGAAGAGCCACAATCTTTACAGGTTAAGCAGCCTTCTTGGTATATTAAATTTTCAGATTTACAATTTTCACAGGTATGGCCTTTGGCTTGCGTGCCATCTTCCACATAGCGTTTTAGGGCGCGCACTACCCCGTTTTTCCACGTATTTATTGAGGCACTATCGAGTTGTAAACTGTTGATTAAATCGACAATTTTATCGATGGGCATGCCATGGCGCAAGGTACTTGATATAAGTTTGGCATAGTTCCAGAATTCTGGGTTAAATTTATGCGACAACCCTTCAATGGTGGTTTTGTAGCCCCGGATGTTTTGATATTGGAAATCGTAACGCGAAGTGCCATCTTCATTTCTGTTTTTGATGATCAAACCATCCTCAACCCAACGCGGTATTAAAATCCCATCTTCATCATCGGCCAAACCGGTAAATATTTCGTATGGCTTCCCATCGATCAACCCAATAAAAGCAATCCATTTTTCTTTGCTGTTTTGGAAACGTACCACATCGGCCTCCAAGGTTTGCGGACGCTTAGTTGGAAATGGGGTTAGTCCTTCTTGGGGCTTTTCCTCTTTTTCATCATTGGCAAGCAACACGCCCGAACGCGAACCGTCGCGATACACGGTAACACCTTTGCAGCCCACTTCCCAAGCTTTTAAGTACAGGGCTCCAACCAATTCTTCGGTGGCATCGTTGGGCAAGTTTATGGTAACGCTTATCGAGTGGTCCACCCATTTCTGAATAGCGCCTTGCATGCTCACTTTGCTCATCCAATCCACATCATTGGACGTGGCTTTATGGTAGGGCGATTTTTTTATTAATTTATCGATTTCCTTTTGTGTATAATTCACCGTCGTGTCGATGCCGTTTACCTCCATCCATTGTTTGAAACGGTGATGGAACACCACATATTCTTCCCATGAATCGCCTACTTCATCCACAAAATCCACGCGGGCTTCTTTATCGTTGGGGTTCACTTTTCTTCTTCGCTTGTAAACAGGCAAAAATACAGGTTCGATGCCCGAGGTGGTTTGCGTCATCAAACTGGTAGTGCCTGTTGGCGCGATGGTTAATAGGGCAATGTTCCTTCTACCGTATTCCAACATTTCATAATACAATTTGCTGTCGGCTTCCTTCAAACGTTGGATGAAAGGGTTGTTTTTTTCACGTTCGGCATCAAAAACCAAAAACGCGCCACGATCTTTCGCTAAATGTACCGAGCCCCGGTAGGCTTCAAGCGCGATGGTTTTGTGCACTTCCAGCGAAAACGCGTTGCCGGCTTCACTACCATATTTAATGCCCAAAGCGGCCAACATATCGCCTTCGGCAGTAATGCCAATTCCGGTACGCCTGCCCTCTTGTGCTTTTCGTTTTATATTGATCCATAAATTGCGCTCGGTGGCTTTAACCTCATCCAATTCGGGATCTTCGTCTATTTTAACGAGAATGTTATCTATTTTTTCCAGTTCCAAATCGATGATATCGTCCATCATGCGTTGGGCCGCTGCCACGTGCTTTTTGAATAAATTGAAATTGAAACTAGCTTCCTTGGTGAAAGGATGATCGACATACGAAAACAAATTGATGGCCAACAAACGACAGGAATCATAAGGGCACAACGGAATTTCGCCACACGGATTGGTCGATACGGTTTTATAACCTAAATCGGCATAACAATCGGGTACCGATTCATTAATAATGGTATCCCAGAACAGAATACCGGGTTCGGCCGATTTCCACGCATTGTAAACAATTTTTTTCCACAATGAATTGGCATCAATGGTTTTTGAAACTTTTGGATGGTCGCTAAAAATGGGATATTTTTGGGTATAATCGGTACCGTTTTTAACAGCTTTCATAAAACCATCATCAATCCTTACCGATACATTAGCGCCGGTTACCTTGCCTTGTTCCAATTTTGCATTGATGAAATCTTCCGAGTCGGGATGGTTGATAGAAACCGAAAGCATGAGTGCCCCACGGCGCCCATCTTGTGCTACTTCCCTGGTTGAATTGGAATAGCGCTCCATAAAAGGAACGATACCCGTAGAGGTTAACGCTGAATTTTTTACAGCCGAACCTTTGGGGCGAATGTGCGATAAATCGTGACCAACGCCACCACGACGTTTCATAAGTTGCACTTGCTCTTGGTCGATTTTCATGATGCCGCCATACGAATCGGAATCGCCTGCATTTCCAATAACGAAACAATTTGAAAGGGAAGCTATTTGATACGGGTTGCCAATACCGGCCATGGGGCTACCTTGCGGAACGATGTATTTAAAATCTTTGATAAGGTCGAAAATTTCATCTTCGGATAGCGGATTCGCATACTTTTTTTCAACCCTAGCCAATTCTTTTGCAATACGGCGGTGCATATCGTTTGGCGTTAGTTCATAAAGATTTCCTTGGGAGTCTTTAAGGGCATACTTGTTCAACCATACACGCGCCGCTAGATCGTCTTGGTTGAAATAGTTTAAGGAAGCCTTGAAAGCTTCGTCTTGCGAATAGGTTTTTGGTGGCGTTTTGGCAACTTCTGAATTCATTGTTATTTTAATTTGTGGTTATGTTAAATAAAGCACTAAAATAACAAAATTACTTTAACTTAATACATGATTAAAATCATAAAGTTTACAGAGGTTTTAACTTAAATAATTGATTATTAGTGTTTTAATTATTTATTAACATAAAAAAGTTAACAAATTTTTTAAAAACCAAAAACAAAACCTCATTTAAAAATCTACCGCAAAGCCAATGCCCAGGAACTGTTTCCATTGCACTTTGGCACCGGCTTCATCAACTTCGCCAGCGACCGCCGAGGGTTTGGATGTTTTAACATCATTGTCGTATCGTAAATGCGAGCCCAATGTGGCTTTAACGAAATGATTCACCTTAAAATCAAAATCGACCCTCCAATCAACATCCACATTACCAAACTTATTGATATAATCGGTATATAGACTTACTTGTTGTTTCATCTTTATATTGGTAGCCACATCCATTTCGTAGCCGTTGTTTATTAAGATTCCAACCTCTTTTTTAACACGTTCGCCCGCAACAATTACATTGCCATCGGCATCATAAACCGCAGGAGTTACACCAAATTTGCCGGCGTTCGCAAGCTCTTCATCCAAAACAAAGGTGGCTTTCAATGTTAGTGGCGAAAAGTAAAACGACAGTTTGTCTATATTTTTACCATACTCCATGCCGCCACCAAAAAACAGGTATCCCGGAGCCAAAAATCGGGAAATAGGTTCATCGGTATTGGGGTATTTATAACCGTTTGTTAATTGGGTCCGGAAATTAAGTTTTGCAGAATAGAACCAATTGGAGATGCTATCGGGCTTAAAACCAATATCGGAATTAATCTCCAATAAATCGTCTGTTTTTCTCAACTCCCTGGATTGCTGCTTATTAATACCGTACTTCAGCAGTCCGTTGTTACGCCATGTAAAATATTTATCGGTATAATTGGCTGACGATTCCATGCCCAAAAGACCTGAAATAGAGTTACTACCACCCGAATTCCAATTTGAAAAAGATACTTGGCTTAAATTAACCAATGCTTTGTTTTTTTGAGCCCAAACGGGGCCATCGTATTTTGGAGCTTTCGATTTTAAGAATAATGAATCGGGCTGTGCGTGGATAAACTGTAAAGATAAACATACAGTTATCAAAAAAACGTTCCTCATTTTTATATTTGATTGATTTAATAAACTATTCTAGTTATCAAAAACCGTTCCGTTTGAAAAAGAAAAATAGCTTAATAACTAAACTCCCCAAACTCACTTTTTATTGTTAGCCTTTTGGTATTTGACGCCTCTACACGTCCGATAATTTTAGCGTTTACATGGAATGATTTCGATATTTCAATAATAGCGTCGGCAATTTCGGGCGCAACATACAATTCCATGCGGTGGCCACAGTTGAACACTTGGTACATTTCTTTCCAGTCGGTTTTGCTTTGTTCCTGAATTAATTTGAACAAGGGTGGAATAGGAAACATATTATCTTTGATGATATGGAATTGATCTACAAAATGAAGGACCTTTGTTTGCGCTCCACCCGAGCAGTGCACCATTCCATGAATTTGATCGCTTTTATATTTTGAAAGTATTTTTTTGATGATGGGCGCATAGGTTCGCGTAGGCGACAAAACCAGTTTACCTGCATTTACCGGAGCATCTTGCACGGCATCGGTTAGTTTTACCCTTCCAGAATACACTAAATCCTGGGGTAATGCCGCATCGAAGCTTTCAGGATATTTTTCAGCCAAATAACTACTGAACACGTCATGGCGCGCCGAGGTGAGCCCGTTACTGCCCATGCCACCGTTATAGTCTTTTTCATAAGTTGCCTGACCGAAACTTTCCAAACCAACAATCACATCGCCAGCTTTAATATTCGCATTATCGATAACCTCGCTGCGCTTTATTCGCGCCATTACGGTAGAATCGACAATAATGGTTCGCACCAAATCGCCCACATCGGCCGTTTCACCACCCGTAGCATGTATGGTAATACCAAAATCTTTCAGTTCAGAAATCAAGTCTTCAGTACCTTTAATGATGGCTGCAATGACTTCACCGGGAATTCGATTTTTGTTCCTGCCAATTGTTGAGGAGAGCATGATATTATCGGTTATGCCAACACAAAGTAAGTCGTCAATATTCATAATCAACGCATCTTGGGCTATCCCCTTCCAAACCGAAATATCGCCGGTTTCTTTCCAGTACATGTAGGCAAGCGACGATTTTGTTCCCGCGCCATCGGCATGCATCACGAGGCAATAAGCATCATCATTGGTTAAATAATCGGGAACAATTTTGCAGAATGCCTTAGGGAACAATCCTTTATCGCTATTTTTTATGGCGTTGTGCACATCTTCTTTGGATGCCGAAACACCACGTTGCGCATAGCGTTTTGAAACTTCTTGACTCATAATGTTGTGTTGTGGTGCAAAGTTAGTTTTTTGAATTAAAAAACATGGCTTTTTTTGATTTACGATTTACGATTTTTAAAACTGCGACTGAAACTACGCGTACCAAGAATTTATCTTGTAAACAATAATTCCCTGTACTTGGTTAGTGGCCAAATCTCATCATCAACAAGCAGTTCCAATTTATCGCAATGCCTGCGAATATCATCAAACAAGGGCCTTACTTTATGGCAATAAGCAAGTGCTTTGGCCTCAAGGTCTTCTATGGCGTTTGCTTTTTTGCGCTCGTTGGTCATTTTAGTTACATTGGCATTGATATTTTCAATATGGCTGGAAATTTCTTCAATCAAGTTAATCTGTTCCTTTGAAACAGTTCTGAACTTTTCCTCAAAAATTTCCTTTAAACCTTTTACGTTCTCTATCAAAACGTTTTGGTATTTAACCGCTGTTGGCACAATATGGTTGCGTGCAATATCGCCCAACACCCGACCTTCAATTTGGATGTGCATGATGTAGGCTTCCATTTCAATTTCATAACGTGCTTGCGATTCAATTTTACTCATCACATTCATTTCCTCAAACAACGCTAAGGATTTCTTTGAAATTTTTGCCTTCAATGCCTCTGGAGTGGTTTTATTATTGCTCAATCCGCGCTTTTTTGCTTCATCTTCCCAAGCTTTTCCGTAACCATTGCCTTCAAACAAAATGGCTTTGGTAGATTTTATATACTCGCGCAGGACGTTAAAAACAGCCTCATCTTTTTTTAAGTCCTTTTTCTCTATTAATTGGTCAACTTCCTTTTTAAAATCTATTAGTTGTTTTGCAACAATGGTATTTAAAACCGTCATTGGGTTGCCACAATTGGCCATTGAGCCTACCGCCCTAAATTCAAATTTATTGCCCGTAAAGGCAAATGGTGATGTGCGGTTTCTATCGGTATTATCCAACAAAACATCTGGTATCTTACCAACAACGTTTAGTTTTAGTTCGGTTTTTTCTTCAGGTGATAATTTTCCTTTGGTAACGCCCTCAAGCTCTTCCAAAACCTTGGTTAATTGTTCGCCAATAAAAACCGAAATGATGGCAGGGGGCGCTTCGTTGGCACCCAAACGGTGGTCGTTGCTTGCCGATGCGATGGATGCCCGCAACAATTCCTCGTGTTCGTGTACCGCTTTTATGGTATTGATAAAAAAAGTAAGGAACTGCAAATTGCTCATTGGGGTTTTGCCGGGTGCCAGTAAATTAACGCCCGTATCGGTTGAAAGCGACCAGTTGTTGTGCTTGCCCGAGCCATTAATGCCCGCAAAAGGCTTTTCATGGAACAACACTTTAAAATTATGGCGTGAGGCTACCCTACCCATAATATCCATTAATAAGGAATTATGATCTACAGCCAAATTTGCTTCTTCAAAAATGGGCGCCAATTCAAATTGGTTTGGTGCCACTTCGTTATGGCGGGTTTTAACAGGGATGCCCAAAAGCATACATTCGGTTTCCAGTTCGCGCATAAAATTTAATGCCCTTGTTGGTATGGCGCCAAAATAATGGTCGTCAAGCTGCTGGCCTTTTGCCGAGGAGTGCCCTAATAAGGTTCTGCCCGTTAACGCAATATCGGGCCTGCTTGCCGCCAAAAGTTTATCGACTAAAAAATATTCTTGTTCCCAACCTAAAGATGAAGAAACCTTCTTAACGTTTTTATCAAAATATTTACAAACATCGGTAGCGGCATAGTCAACAGCGTTCAATGCACGAAGCAGGGGCGTTTTAAAATCCAGTGCCTCACCGGTATAAGCAATGAATATGGTAGGAATGCACAAAGTAGTTCCATAAATAAATGCAGGCGATGTGGGGTCCCAAGCAGTGTAGCCCCTGGCCTCAAATGTATTTCGGATGCCGCCACTTGGAAAGCTAGAGGCATCGGGCTCCTGCTGCACCAACTGTGAACCTCCAAACTTTTCAATGGCCATACCATTACCAATGGTTTCAAAAAAAGCATCGTGTTTTTCGGCGGTAATTCCCGTTAAGGGCTGAAACCAATGCGTGTAGTGCGTTACCCCTTTGGACAGGGCCCAATCCTTCATGGAAGAAGATACTTGATCGGCAATATTCCTATCAATTTTCTTCCCATATTGAATGGCATTCATTACGCCAACAAATGCATCTTTAGTTAAATATTGGCGCATGGTGTTTTCATTAAAAACATTTTTACCAAATAATTCTGAACGACGTTCATTTTCCTTTACCAAAACAGGCTTATTTGCTAAGGATTTTTTAATAGCATGAAATCGTAATGTGGACATATCCCTATTGATTTTAAAAATTAAAGCACAAAAGTAAGGATATATCGATTATAAATGAAACTATACGAGCAATTCATCATTAACAATATTTCGGTTTTTTTAAAAAATAATAATCATTTTTTAATTAATGCCCCCAAATAATAGGGGATAAATAAAAATATGTTGCGTTTTTATTTTAATACCCCTTGAATTATACAGGAAACAACAAAAAATATATATTTGTTGACATATTAGCAATTTTTCATTTCTTAATAAATAATATTATGGCAAAAATTAAATTAGAATACATTTGGTTAGACGGTTATTACCCAACCCAAAACATGAGGAGCAAAACAAAGGTTGAAGAACATGAAAACTTTAAAGGCACTCTTGAGGAAATAGGGAATTGGTCTTTTGACGGCTCTTCAACAAAGCAAGCTGAAGGAGGTTCTTCAGATTGTTTATTGGTGCCCGTGGCCATTTATCCAGATCCAGAGCGCGTTAATGGCTGGTTGGTAATGAATGAAGTTTACAATGCCGACGGAACGCCTCATGTATCTAATGGTAGGGCTACCATTGATGACGATAATGATGATTTCTGGTTTGGCTTTGAACAAGAATATTTTATAATGGATACTGCAACCCAGTTACCTTTAGGGTTTCCTGTGGGCGGTTACCCAAAACCACAAGGTATGTACTACTGCTCGGTGGGCGGTTTAAATACCCACGGAAGGGATTTGGTTGAAGAACATGCCGACTTGTGCATTAAAGCCGGATTGAACTTTGAAGGTATTAACCAAGAAGTTGCCTGTGGCCAATGGGAATTTCAATTATTTGCCAAAGGTGCCAAATTAGCAGGCGACGAATTATGGATTGCCAGATATTTATTGGATAGATTAACCGAAAAATATGGTTATTTTATTGAATACCACCCAAAACCATTAGGCAAGGATATGGATTGGAACGGTTCTGGTATGCATGCCAACTTCTCTAATTCTGTTTTAAGAACTTGTGGCTCCAAAGAAACCTACGAAAAAATATGCGAAGCATTCCGTCCGGTTGTTGAAGAGCACATTGAAGTGTATGGCGAGTTTAACGACCAACGCTTAACAGGAAAGCACGAAACAGCTTCGATTCACGATTTTAGCTATGGCGTTTCCGATAGAGGTGCTTCTATTCGTATCCCTTTAATTACCGTTAACAGAGGCTGGAAAGGTTGGTTGGAAGACAGACGACCTGCTTCAAACGGTGATCCGTACAAAATTGCGGCTAGAATTATCAAAACCGTTAAATCTGCAAAGATTTAATCATCTATTGATATCATTTACAGAAAAGGGTTCGCTTTACGGCGAGCCCTTTTTGCTTTTGTAGTACACAGTAAAATGTTTAAGGGCAGCATCAGCTTTTGCAGTTTATCTATTTAAAATTTTCAACGCGAATCTTTTAAGTTTAAAGCCTTGGCTATTTGATATTCTTTCTCGCTTCTTGGTTCTACTTCCTAAAAAAACAACTATTTATGTGTAAATAACAACATCACAAAAATGCCGTAGGCAAGCACCAAGCAGAAACCTTTAAAACGGTTAATTTCAAATTTCTTGCCAATAAACACTAAAGGTATCAATATAAAGGCAAACCCCAACATCCAAAAAATATCACGAGTTAGTATTAACGGTTCTGTAACCGGTATGGGCTTTATAATGGCCGTTAAGCCCAAAACCGAAGCAATATTGAAAATATTGGACCCAATTAGGTTGCCCAACGAAATGGCTTTTTCCTGTTTTGCAGCAGCAATTACCGATGCCGCCAATTCTGGAACGCTGGTGCCCACGGCTATTAACGAAACCCCAATTACAGCCTCACTAACCCCTATTGACAAGGCAATGTCTTTTGCGCCCGAAACCAACCATTCGCTACCAAAAAACAACGCCGCAGCACCAATGGCCAACCAAAGCAAAATTTTAAAATTTGATACGGTGGTCAACGTTTCATCAATGGCTTCTAAATCAATTTCTTGCTTCGTACTTTTAATCAATACTATAAGAAACAAATACAGGCCAATAAACAATATGGTTCCTTCAAAAGCAGAAAGAAAATTATCGTTCTTCATAAAATAATATAAAACAATAGAGTAAACCATCATAGCAGGCCAATTTAACTTATAAAAAGATTTATCAACCGCTATATTATTTACCATGGCCGTAATACCCAGAACCAAACCAATATTAGCGATATTGGACCCCACAACATTATTTATTGCAATAGCGGGCGAACCTGATATTGCAGCCTGCAAACTAACCAGCAACTCGGGCACCGAGGTAGCGAATGAAACTACCGTCATACCAATAACCATTTTGGAAATGTTAAACTTGAAAGAGAGTGCCACCGACGACCTAACCAAAAATTCGCCGCCAACAACCAATAAGGTTAGCCCTAATATAACCCAAATTATGCTCATAGTTTTTTTTGCGAAGATAAATGAAAGTTAAAAGTTAGCGATTAGAATTTAAGGGTTTTTATTTTAGATAAAGCTGTTGGATAACAAATCGCACTGGTTACCCGCAACGAAGTTAAAACTAAGAACCATGATTTGGGAACCAAGAAAAGAAATTTGCAGAACAATGCTACCTGTCAATAAAACTAGAATTAATTTTAAACATACTTACAGCCTAAGCCCAACTCAAAAAAATATTCACATTTTTTAACACAAGTTAGAGTTTTCATTTTAAAGTTTCGTTAAACTTTCCCATCAACGCTGTTTATGTAATAATTTTATATGTCGATTTTTTAAAATATAACACACAATAAATAAAACATTTGAGCATGAAACCAAAAAGCGCTTTAAAATTTGGAATAGGCTTGCTGATAATAATAGCCTTAAGCCTAGTAACTTTTAATAGTTTTGCGAAACAAAATAAAGTCTCGCAACTGTTAAAGAGTGACAATATTACAGTAACCATTGACAAAAAAACAACTGAAGATGGTTTTAAGGACATTAAAAGTATGCTAAAGGAACATGGCATAGAAGCAACCTTTACAGCCATAGAACGCAACGACCTTGGCGAGCTAACCGGATTAAAAATTGAACTAAAGGATGGCAATAACGGATTGGCAACCAGCAAAGTATCGAGCAACTTACCAATTTCGGAAATCACTTTTGGCCGAAAAGATGGAATGCTTTTTATATCGCAGGGAAAAAATGCCCCCCAAGGCATGTCCCTTTTTAGTCAAAACAATATGCCTTCGTTCAGCTTTGATAGTGATTCCTTAACAGGGCCAAACCTGAACGCTTTTGGGGGCTTTAATCTGAACGATTTCTTTAATGGTGATGGCGATTCTATTTTTTTTGGAGGAAATTCACTGAACATGGACAAGGTTAGGGAACAAATGCAACAACTTATGCAACAGTCGTTTACCCAAGAACCCTATTCGTTTTATGATGACCCCAATACCAACAAATTGATTATTATCGACGGCAAGGAATCGGATTTTAAAACGCTCGACCGCTTATCAAAAGAAAACAAAATATCTGAAATTGACGATTTAAAACCCAAAACGGCCATGAGTATTTATGGTGAAAAGGCTAAGGATGGCGCCATTATAGTAACAACAAAATAGCCAGTAACATTTATATTATCAATTTAAAGACGCTAAAAATGCGTCTTTTTTTGTTCTTAAAACTTAATTTTTAGTTAAATAACTATATATTTAGTTGTATAACTATAAAATTAGTTATAGGTTTGTATGGCGTTAGGGATTGCAGCGGAAAGCCCACAGCGATCCCGATAGCTATCGGGAGAGCGAGGACTTGCAGCGAAAAACCCGACCAGTTCCTGAACTTGTTTCAGGATAAAGGTAACGCCCAAAAAATTAGTATATGGAAAAGTTAACTAACAAAGAAGAGGAAATTATGCACATATTATGGAAGCTGAAAAAGGCTTTTGTAAAGGATGTTCTAGCTGAAATTAAAGATGAAAAACCGCACTACAACACGCTTTCTACCATTATTAGAAACCTTGAAGACAAAGGCTATGTGAGCCATAATGCCTATGGAAAAACCCACCAATACTACCCTATTGTGAGCAAGGAAGCCTATAAAAAAAGGTTTATGACGCAGGCCATTAACAACTATTTTAATAATTCGTATAAAAACGTGGTGTCTTTTTTTGCTAAGGAAGAGAAGATAAGTGTTGACGATTTAAAAGAAATTATTGCCTTAATTGAAAAAGATAAACAATGATGGAATATCTACTAAAAGCAAGTGCAGTTGTAGCTATTTTTTATGTAAGCTATAAGCTATTCTTGCAACGGGAAACCTTTTTTGGGCAAAACAGATGGTTTTTGCTAATGGGCTTAATTACTGCATTTTTGCTGCCATTTTTAGTAATTCCTATTTATATTGAAGCCAATCCTTTGGATTTTTCCAATTACGTTTTTGAAACCGCCCCAACAACCAAAAACATTGAAAAACCATTTAGCATTTTAAATTATTTGCCTTTAGCTTATGGCGTGGGTGTTTTGTTTTTTTCTGTTCGGTTTTTAATGCAATTCACCTCTTTAGCCCTGGTGATTTTTAAAAATAAAGCTGAGAAAATTGGCGGTTTTACATACATTAAAACGGCCAATAAGCTGTCGCCATTTTCATTTTTCAAATGGATTGTTTACAACCCTAAACAATTTAGCAGCAGTGAACTGGAGCAAATTATTACCCATGAAAAAGTGCATGCGTACCAACTTCATTCTTTCGACATCTTATTAGCCCACCTTGGTTGTGTGGTGCTTTGGTTCAACCCTTTTATGTGGCTTTACAACAAAAATTTAAAGCAAAACCTGGAATTTATTGCCGACAACATTGCTGCTACCAAAACCACCTGCAAAAAAAGCTATCAATACACCTTACTTAAAACAAGCATGCCATCCCATCACATGGCTTTAAGCAATCCTTTTTATAATTCATCAATCAAAAAACGAATCGTTATGTTACACAAATCAAAATCAAAAAAAATCAATCAATTGAAGTATGTATTAGTAATTCCTGTTTTAGGCTTATTTTTAATGAGTTTTAATACGAAGAAAATGTATATTGAAAAAACCATGGTTCATTCTGAAAAACAAAACCAAGACAAACCACCTTTGTATATGGTAGATGGAAAGGAAACATCAAAAGAAGACGCTGAAAACATACAACCAGAACGAATTGAAACTGTTAATGTTTTAAAAGGAAAAGCTGCCACCGAAAAATATGGCGACAAAGGGAAACAGGGCGTTATAGAAATTACAACTAAAGGGAAAAACGCTGCTGCTAATGACCAAAAATCACTTTCCAAAGTTGAAGTTAATGGATATGAAGAAAACCAGGACAAAAAACCATTACTCCTTTTTAATGAAAAAGAAATTACCAAAGAGGCCATGAGTTCTATAGACCCAAATGCCATTGAAAAAGTAGAAGTTATAAAAAACGAAAATGCCACAAAATTATATGGAAATAAAGGAAAAGACGGTGTCATCATAATTACATCTAAAAATGATCCTTCAAAATACACCGTAAAACTTAGTGATGAAGCACTCTATAAAATTAACGGCAAAGAAGCAAGAAAAGTAGAAGTTGACAAATTAAATCCAAACGATATTGAATCTGTAAATGTTTATAAAGGTAATACCGCCATTGAAAAATACGGCAACAAAGCAAAAAATGGCGTTGTTGAAATAACGACTAAAAAGAAGTAATTTTCCTTTAGAATATGAGACCTCACAGGTTTTTCAAACCTGTGAGGTCTTGTTGTGTATGTCACTAATTAACCACTATTTTATGTATTTTGGTGTTGCCTTCACAATTTACACGAAGCAAATACATACCGCTTGACACATCCAAATCTATTTCAGAATGGGCGTAAATTTTAAAGGTTTTCAATTTTCTACCATCCAAAGAAAATACTTCTACGGTACTTTCATTTTTTATGCCGTTAATAAAAACAGTGCCCGTTGTAGGGTTTGGAAATATTTTAATGGAAGGTGCTTTTTCACCATCCACGCTTAACGCCATACTCCAGACTTGCCCAACGCTATTTCCCCATAGATATTCAACCAAATCGGGGTGGTCTATAAACGGGTTCCGGTTGAATTGCCAGGTATAAACTACGTTGTTTCTGTTCATCTCAAAATCGTCTGGTGGGTCGTTTCTATGCCAATCCAAAAGCGTTGCTAAATCGCCAAATTGTCCTGTGATGCCTTCGGGGTAACCGTTCACTATTTCCAAGCCGTTATAGCGTACCGCCATATAAAACACACTTCTGGCAACATCGCCTTTAAACGTTCCCAAAGTTCCTGATGTCCCATTGTACTGTCCGTAAAACTGATTGCCCCTACTGCTATTTTCAGGTCCATCGGCAGCCCGTAAGGCATGCGCATCGGAGTTTCCGTGGCGTAAAGAATCGGCTGTGGTGTTCCAAAAAAGGTCTTTTCCGTCGGCAATATCATCTAAATTGATGCTATTAAATCCACCTCGCGAACGCGGAAAGGTATGCTCCCTATTCCATTTACCTAGGCTATTGGATGTGGTTTGGTAATCGAGTTTCGCGCGGCCAATTTCTTTATAAACCAACCAAACTTGGTTACTGTTTGCTGGGTTTTGGTCGGCTTCCTTTAAAATATCAATAATATCGGTATAGGTTTGCGCCCGCACCACGCCTTCTTCAGCAATAATATCTTGCATAGCTTGACGCAAAACACTACCAGATTTTCCATCCAAACTATTGTAATAGCCCATTGGTTGCGTGCTGGCTACCGTGTTGTATGTTGGATTGATAGGCGTTCCAAACGGTGCTACTTGAAAATCGTTGTCAACCACCCGAATGCGCAAATTGTTGTTTAAGGAATAATTTGGCGACACCAAACCAGACACTTTTAGAAGCATTTCTTCATCGCCTTCATCAAAAGCATCATCAACCAAGGTAATGCTTGTGGAAGCTGTATTTGAACCGTTAGGGATGGTTATGGATGTATTACCTGTAAAATCTGAAGAATTAAAAGTACCGTTATTAAATACGATTGAAAAATTAAGATCGGAAGTTACGGTTTGTTCTGAAGTAAAAACAATATCAAACGTGTCGCCTTCATTATAACTTGTTTGGGCCACCGTTATTAAAATACCGTTTAAAACAATACCGCTACCGTCGTTCAATTGTCTGGGTGTTGGCGCTTTTACGGTGTAAGAACCATCATTGTTTCTTTGAATGGAATTGGCATTGTTGTTTGCCCCTTCATTGATTATCTGGATGTTTGGGTTGAAGGCTGAAAAAATGGGAACAAATTCGTTTCCATCGGAATCGTTGGTTTCATATATTAAAACATCAATAAGTGTTGCATCTGCATACGCTTTTACGGGTTCTTCAAAATCCAAATCATCAGCTTTATAAATGGCTACTGCATCAACCCCGTTTTGAATGAAATTTGTGGGGATAATATATTGAGGAAATGGTGTAACGGTGGTACTCCCTATTAACAACAGCCCATTTATATCGGTTTCATAACCATCCAAATCTAGGGCAGCATAACTTTTGTGTTGTCCTATGTCTGAACCATTAAAAAACACTACCACATAGCCATCCAACGGGAAATTGGGGGTAACTGATAGCAATTCAAGAAACTCTCTGTCTTCTGCTCCAAGGGAATCGCAATCCAATTCATTAATAACCAATTGACCTATTGCAAGTTGGGAAACTAAAAAAAACACTACTAAAATTACTTTTTTCATCATCAAAATAACTTTTTACAAAGATACCGTTCTTAAAGCGTTTTAAGTGCCAAAAACCAGAACTTTAACTAATAGCGCGTTTTAATATAAGTGCTTTATAAAACAAGTTTTGCTATTTTTGCATTTAACTCGCATGTTACTAATGAAAAAACAATTCTTTAAACTTTTGGCAAGAGTGAATAAGGCTGTGCTGCCCAGTTATTCTAAAAAACAGTTGGATTTGGCTAAGGCAAGCAAACTACAAATGGCCATTATAGGGTGGCGCTGGTTTGTTACCAAAAATGCCTTGGATGCCTAATACCTTCGCGTAAGTTCCTGCTTTTTATAACATTTGTACCACTGCTTAGGCTTTCTTAATAACAAAATGGTAAAAATAATCATTTTAAATAGGCTTATATTTTTGGATATACTTTTGAAAATTGCGTGATACTAAAAGATATTTTAATAATATTGTAATTAAAAATTTAAAGTACCATACCAAAACGCTTTAAAACATGTTTAAAAACACAGATTTTATACATGAGTACAACTAACTTAAACCACTTTATTATTTATGACAACTCATTTTGAATTTTGGGATTATTTTATTTTTGTGGCCTACGCCATTTTAATTCTGGGTGTAGGACTTTGGGTTTCCAGGGACAAAAAAGGCCATGAAAAAAATGCTGAAGATTACTTTTTGGCCAGCAAATCTTTGCCTTGGTGGGCCATTGGCGCTTCGTTGATTGCGGCTAATATTTCTGCGGAACAATTTATTGGCATGTCCGGTTCTGGTTTTGCATCGGGTTTGGCCATAGCCTCGTACGAGTGGATGGCCGCCATCACCTTGATCATTGTGGGTAAATACTTTTTGCCCATTTTTATTGAAAAAGGGCTTTATACCATTCCCGAATTTGTGGAAAAACGCTATTCAACAAACTTAAAGACCATATTGGCCGTTTTTTGGATTGCCTTGTATGTATTTGTAAACTTAACAACCGTTCTCTATCTAGGCTCTTTGGCACTAGAAACCATTATTGGCATTCCACTTATGTATGGCGTTATTGGATTAGCACTTTTTGCTGCTGCTTATTCCTTATATGGCGGTTTATCGGCAGTGGCATGGACCGATGTTATTCAAGTTGTTTTCTTGGTTTTAGGTGGTTTAGCCACTACTTATTTAGCATTGAATACCGTATCGGATGGACAGGGCATGATAGCCGGTTTGCGTACCGTTTACGATGCTGTTCCTGAGCGATTCGCAATGATTTTAGACAAATCGAACCCTGAGTTTAAAAACTTACCGGGTATTTCGGTACTCGTTGGCGGTATGTGGGTGGCCAATTTATATTATTGGGGCTTTAACCAGTATATCATTCAACGTACCTTGGCCGCAAAATCGTTAAAGGAAGCCCAAAAAGGTATTTTATTGGCGGCATTCTTAAAATTAATCATTCCATTAATTGTTGTTATACCTGGAATTGCAGCTTATGTTATGATTAACGATCCAGAAATTATGGCTAGACTGGGAAGCGCCGGACTAAGAAACCTACCTTCCATAGAGCAAGCCGACAGAGCCTATCCTTGGTTGCTGCAATTTTTGCCAACCGGCTTAAAAGGGGTAGCGTTTGCTGCCTTGGCTGCCGCAATTGTATCATCATTGGCCTCCATGCTTAATTCAACCTCTACCATATTTACCATGGACATTTACAAGCAGTATATCAATAAAGATGCCTCCGATAAAAGTACAGTTAATATGGGCCGTATTTCTGCTTTCGTAGCCTTAGTTATTGCCTGCATCATGGCACCCTTATTAGGAAATCTCGATCAAGCATTTCAATTTATACAGGAATATACCGGAGTGGTAAGCCCCGGAATTTTAGCCGTATTTTTATTAGGTTTATTCTGGAAAAAAACCACAAACAAAGGAGCCATTATTGGCGCTTTAGCTTCTATTCCTATCGCTATGTATTTTAAAGTAGCACCAAAAGGATGGTCTTCAAGCCCCTTGTTTATTGATGTTCCTTTTATGGATCAAATGGGCTATACGCTTCTTTTAACCATGTTGGTTATTGCTTTGGTAAGCTATATACAACATAATGGTGCCGATGACAAAAAAGGCATCGATGTTAACAAAGAACTTTTCAAAACCAGTCCGTTATTTAATATTGGGGCATTTGCCGTTATATTAATACTAACGGTTTTATATGCTATGTTCTGGAAATAAGACGGATTCTAGTTTAGATAAAAAAATAGCTCGGAAAAACTCCCGAGCTATTTTTTTGTTGGTTGCTAAACCTTGATATTATTTTAGGCCGCTATTAAAATCTGTTTTTTTACTGAAATTTAATGACCAAGCCGTTATTTGATAGTTGCTGCGCTTGAACTTCCAGATAATCGAACCACTGTTTGTGGGTAGTAATAACACCGGCCTTATTCCAAGCGGCACCAGCGTAATAAACGAACGGCTTATTTAAAGTAGCTTCTGATATTACCAGATATTGTTCGTTAAACAACTTCATTTCATCAACTTTTGAAGGTATGATAACACCCACCCCGGTAATACCGTCTTCACCATGCTGTGGTTCCCAATAGCCTAAAATGCCTTTTTCTTTCTGCATCCATTCAACCCCTTCTTCAGGACGTTTAATGATGCCCACTGCCACAGAAATTGTTCCTTCAGATTCGGCCTTGTAGGTCACTTCAATCTTGTTTAATTGCGAACCCGCATCCAGAGTAATGGTTTTAGTGGCCGTAAATGGTGTTCCGGCAACATCCCAAGCATCGAAGTCTAGCGTAAAGGTGGTTCTTAATGGGCCGTTATCCAATACTTTCCAAGTATTATAGTGTTTCGAGTACCAAACGCTATCGTTCACAAACGGAGCGCAATCTCCCGCACCAAGGGTTAGCCCAACTTTATAATAATCCATTCCATCGCCCAAATCTTCATGGTATTTGCCTCTTTTATAACGTTCATTTATAACCATTCTATCGGTGCGTTTTACCCAAACATCCATTCCATAGGCGTTTTCGGCAGGTCTTTGGTCTAAGGCTTTTCCATACATTCTAAAAGCTATTTTGTCGTTTTCCCAAGCAAAATCGTCCAATCGCTCGGGCACATAACGCCCATAGGTTTTGGTTACAAAAACGCTGGGTTTCTCTTGAAGGCAAGTCAACTTCATCTTTTCACCACTTTTTAATGAAATTTGAAGCAATAAATTAACGGGCGAATTGGTTCCGCGGTATTCCATTTGATAAGGAATTTCTAATTTTGTTTTAGTATTGATGATTTTAAAGTTTTCGGCATCAACCCATGGATAATGTGCTTGTAACCCTTCCCATGGTATGGAAATTACTTTATCAACATAATCGAATTTGCTGGTGTTTTCAATAGAGATACTTTTTTTATTGAGGCCATTACAGCTCATTAAAATCAAGAAGGAAATAAAAATTGATACGGTGTTTTTTGTCATTTTGATGATTTATTTAAGTATTGTAGCTTTACAAATTTAAGGCTTAAAAGTTGAAAACATATTCAATTATCCAATTAAATAATTAGCGCTATCTCTTATGGATTAGAACTCATTTTTGAGATTGAATTATGTGTATTGAAATTTTACGAACAACCCTCGATTACATTATCGGTTTTTGCTCGTTCAAAAAAAAAAAGAGCAACTGTTTATTCCATCCACAATAACGGATACCGTACGGGCATATTCCTAATAATTTCCTGCTTGGTTAACTGTGGATTTAAGGATTTCCATGTTTCAAGATATGCTTTATTATCCAAGGCCAATCCGCCAAATAAAAGCGATGGTTGCCTTACTGGCCAATCTTCCCAATACATCACGTCTTTTTGATAAGGCCACTCGTTTTTGTTTTTCAAATATGGAAACAAAAATGCCAAACCCAAAGCGAGACTTCTACCATCACTTGTTTGAAAAGCAAACATGTTTTCTTCTTTTGATGACAGTATTTGGCAAAGTGTTGCCATAGCATCTAAATTGAATATGGAATAACCATAGGGTTTGGTGCGTGCCAGTTCCAACGGAAACGAACCATTGGCAGCCATTTGATTGGGCAACAAAGTGTTTTTATAAAACGTGCTACAATACGCCAATAACTCTTGGTTGTTGACCAGTTTTGCAAAAACGGCGACTTGCATAGCCCAACAAACGCTGTGGTTATTGCCGTTATCCCGTTCGGCAATACCAAAAGGATGCGTGGTTAACCATTCCAAATAACTACTGAACCAACTTTTAATGGCCGCGATATCGGTTTGCGATACCGATTTGGATGTTTCAATGGTTTTTACAGCCAAAGCCACTTCCATTAGATGAATGGTGTCTATAATACCAATACCCCTTCCCGTTGCCACCCCTTTTATGGCTTGGGCATACAACAGGTTTTGGTTCATTCTGGTTTTAGGATTTACAAACCATGCCTTTAAATGGGGCATTAATTGTTTTACATAGCGTTCGTTTTTTGTAATGACATATGCCGAAGCCATGGCTCCTGAAATTTGGCTGAAACGTACCATGAGCTCGCGATGCTTCGTGAAATTTTCAGGATTGGTTAATCCGTCTTTCCGAAGGTATGGCCCCGATGGATTTTCAGGATCGGGCCACCAATAATCGCCTTCGGAGTAAAAATCGTGAGCAGTTCCCGCGCTTCTTTCGCACAAAAAACGGGTTATGGTTATGGGTTTTTCGTTTTTATAGTGAAGCGCATCGTTTAAAACACGTTCCTTTTCAATTGAAACAAGGTTAAAACTAATTTGAGCGTTTGCACTGAAACCCTGAAAAACGATGTAAAAAAATAGGCTAATGGCGAATTTCATCTGATTACCTTATTTTTTTTAGAATACATGTGCAAACTATGGTTTCCAAGATTGTTATTTTTCAATGGTTAAATAAGTACCCTTAAAACTTTGGTTTAGCACCATCATGGTTATTTTTTTGCTGTTAGCATCAGGTATCACTTCTATACTTGCTTTACCGTTTGCCATGGCTATCACTTCACTTCCTGTTGGTGTACCTTGGTTTTTTAAGGTTTTTCCGCCTTCCAAACATTGAAAATAAACTTTCTTTTCATAATCCAAACAACGTAAACCGCTATCATCAACTGCCGTAGCGGTAACCAAATAATGACCATTCTCTAATTTTTCGTAGGACAGGTTTAGGGCTGAAGCCGTATTGTTTTTTTCAAATCTATAATTAACAACCAAGGTATCGGACACTTTTTTACCATCTTTTCCAAAACCTATGGCGACTAATTTGTTGCTTCCAGCCTTAAAATTAACATCCCAAGTTAAGCCACTTGCGGGAAATTTAGTGATGTCTTTTTTCTTTTCGCCCAAAAGTACGTTATCGTGATAGAATGCCACTTTTTCGCAATTGCTATAAACACTTATGGTTCTGGGCGTATTTTCAGGGCCTTGACGCTCTGTCCAGGTATGCGATTCTATATAGGTAAACGGGGTATCGCTCCAGTAACTTTTAAAAACATAATAGGCATCTTTAGGCTTTCCGTTTCTGTCGGTAAGTCCTTTTTGGTTCATGTAAGGAATATCGTTTTCAGGACGCAAAGGCGTAGCGAAATCTTTGTAGGCCCACTGTGCGTTTCCAACAAAATTGGGGTCGCTTTCAGAAATACGCAAGTGCCAATCGAATAAATCGACAATGTAATTTTCGCTCCAATCGCCTATTTGGGCTATGTTTGCCACATTGGTTTGCACAATGGCTTCTTCCCAACCTTCAGATTGAATCTGTCCATCGCCAGTTATAGGATTTTCTGAATGACGCCCAATATGGCTCGATCCGCCGTATTCGGTATGCAAAAAATGCTTGTATTCTTTTATGTAAGTATCGAGGGCTTTTTGATAGCTTTTATAGCTGCCCGAATACCAACCCGACCAAATGGAGGGCGAAAACACATCAACAATATCCGAACCTTCATAGTATTTGCGCATGGCGGTTTTTCTTCCCGGATCCAGTTCATGGGCCATAGTGTTCAATTCTTTGAGGAACACGTTTATTTTTTCGGTATTACCACCATCCTCAAAATCGGGCAACCAATACAACTCATTCCCTAACGACCATAAGATGATGCTTGGGTGGTTGTAATTCTGTAAAATCATTTCCTTCAACAGGTTTTTGGTGTTGGTTTTCCACACCTCATTCCCTAGGCCGCCACGGCACCAAGGCAATTCATCCCAAACCAAAATACCAAGCTCATCGCAGGCCCTGTAAATTTCCGGATCCTGCGGATAATGCGCCAAACGCACAAAGTTGGCACCCATTTCCTTAATATCCTCCATATCTTTTCGGTGTTGTGCATTGCTCATCGCTGGCCCTACCCCAGCTTGTTCTTCATGGCGATGCGTACCCCGTAAAAGCAATCGTTTGCCGTTTAGGTAAAACGGGCCGTGGTCTTTAAATTCAAACCAACGAAAACCAATTTTATCTGAAACCACATCAACTTCAACTTTGTTATGGATTAAATAGATGTTGGCAGTGTATAAATTGGGCGTTTGGGTATCCCATAATTCCGGATTTTTTATGGTTTCAAAATTCAGTTCCGTGTCGTTATTGGTTATTAAAACGGTTTTGCTAGCCACTTTTTTCCCGGAAGGATTAAAAATATCTGCCCTTAACTTCAATCCGGAAATATTATCTGGATTTGCAACAGCCGTTTTAATTTTTAAGGTTGCTGCTTTTTGCGACACGCTAGGTGTTGACATTTGAAAAGCAGCGATATGGTTTTTAGGAACGGTGAGCAACCATACATCGCGGGTTATACCACCATAGATGAAAAAATCGCTTTGTTGTGATGGGATTACTTCTGGGTTGAAACTATTGTCCACACGCACCAACACTTCGTTGGTTCCTGTTTTTACAAAATTGGTAATATCTATTTCAAACCCAATATAACCCCCTATATGTTTACCTGCTTCTTTCCCATTTACATATACATTTGTAGTAATATTGGCAGCTTCAAAATACAGTATATAATTTTTATTTTCATCAACGGTTTGCATTGGTATGGTTTTTTTGTACCAACTGGCACTTCGCCGATACCCGGGCTCTGAATCTGTTACATCCTCAATGTTCCAAGAATGTGGCAGGTTAATCTGTGTCCAGTTATTAAAACCTTTTAAATCGTTAACAGCATTCACATTGGTTTCAGCATACATCCAGTTAGCGTTGATATTTACTTTGGTGCGCAGTGTTTTTTCATTTTGAAAATTGGATGCAGAAACCGATTGTAAAAACAATAATACCAAGGAGGCAAGTAAAACATACTGTTTTTTTAGGAAAGAAGTCATCATAATATTAAAGTGCTTTTTTGCGGAGTGTAGCTTCTAGGAAATAATAATCGGCATACACAATGGGTTCATCAATCTCGTCGTTTTTTGGCCAATTGCCGGTACTATGGTCTAAAATAAACGGCCCTTGAACGGTTTCGGGCAGTATATATTTTTCTGAATTCAAGGAAGCCAATACCTTATTTGCATAGTTTAAATACGCTTTGTTTTTGGTAAAACCATAGAGTTCAAATAATGCAGAGGCCGTAACGGTGGCAGCCGATGCATCCCTAGGTGCGTTTGGAATTTTTGGGTCGTTAAAATCCCAATACGGAATACCATCATCGGGCAAATTTTTATGGTTGATAAAGAAATTTGCGGTTGCTTCGGCTTGAGCTAAATAGGCTTTATCTTTTGTGTAACGGTACATTAAGGTGTAACCGTAAATAGCCCATGATTGGCCCCGTGCCCACGACGATTGGTCGTTAAACCCTTGGTGCGTTACTTTGCTTTTTGGGAGACCGGTAATAGTGTCGTAAACCACGACGTGATAAGTACTATGGTCGCTTCTAAAATGGTTTTTTAAAGTAGTATTGGCATGTTTTACCGCCATGTTGTAATAAGTGCTGTCGCCAGAAATTTTGGTAGCCTCAAAAAGCAGTTCCAAATTAAGCATATTATCAATAATTACGGGAAATTCCCAAATATCGCTATTGAAATCCCACGACCTTATAGCACCTACTTTTGCATTGAATCGGGTACTTAGTGTTTGGGCACTTTGTAGGATGACCGCTTTATAATGCTGATTCCCCTCAACTTCCAAACCTTTCCCAAAACTGCAAAACACCTTAAAGCCCATATCGTGGGTTTTACCGTTGTATTTTTCCTTTTCAATAAAAGCCGTCCATTTTTGGGCGCGTTGCTTGTAGGCCTCATTTCCTGTAAGTTGGTACAAAAGCCATAGGTTTCCTGCAAAAAAGCCACTTGTCCAATCTTTTGAAGGCACTTTATTTATGGCACCCGTTTTAACAGACATACTTCGCGGAAACCCCACAGAATCAATAGGATACTCCAACAATTTGGCATATCGAAATTCTAAAAGGGAACTGACACGAGCCGTGTCAGTTCCTTTCGTTTTATCATTGGGCTTACAAGCGCTTAAAAGCACCGCAAGCCCGATGAATACATAACTACTACTAAACTTAATCATATGATTTTTTAATAACCGGGATTATTGGGTTTTAAATTGGTTTATAGACCCAGATAAATTAAATACAAACTTAGGATGACAATAAAGGTCATTAAGAAAATTTGAATGGATTTTATCTTGAATCTGTTTAGTTTCATACTCCAAATTTAGAGGGAATGAAGCAGATAAAAATCCATAATGAGGTGTCCAATTATCCAACCGGCCCCAACTTAACGTGAATATTTGCTAGTCGTTTGAGAATTTATTGGCGTATTGCGTGGGCGTGATGCCGTATTTTTTTTGAAAACACTTGCTAAAGTATTTGGGGTTTTTAAAACCTACCTTATAACTAACTTGCGAAATGTTTATTTTGTGCTGTTCCAAAAGCTGCGCAGCACACTTTAAACGGATTTCATGGATGAATTCATTGGGCGTGAAATTGGTCCATGCCTTTATTTTAGTGAACAATAAGGAACGGCTTACGCCCAACTCTGAACAGAAATAGGGAATATCGAAAAGTTCGTTGGAGATGTTTGCCTCTACAATCTCAAAAGCTTTTTTTAACAATACCTCATCTAGTGAGGAAACTGCAATTTCACTTGCAACAATGGCGTTTTCGTTTGAGAATTTGGTTTTCAAACGGTCTTTTGATTCTAGCAGGTTTTTAATTCTTAGCTTAAACTCCTTTAAATTGAACGGTTTGCTTATATAATCATCGGCACCGCTTTCCAAACCTTCAAATTTATAGATAAGTGAGGTTCTTGATGTCAGCAATATAACGGGAATGTGACTGGTTTTTAAATTCCCTTTTATTAATGAACAAAGTTCGGTACCAACCATTTCGGGCATAATAACATCGCTAATAATTAAATCGGGCAGGTGTTTTAAGGCTTTCTTCATGGCCACCTTGCCATTTTCAGCTTGTAGAATGTTATATTCTTTCTTTAATAAATCCTTCATAAAAGATCGCAACACCTTGTTATCCTCAACCAACAGTATGGTATGGGGTTTTTCTTCCTTAACCAAATCGTCTAAACCCTCATCGAAGGTTTCTGGGTAACTACTAAGCTGTGACACATATTGCGAAACATCATCACTAAGCACAAAATCCTTTAATATTTCCTTTTCCGAAAGGTGGGCGCTACCCAATGGCAATGCTACCTTAAAAATAACCCCTTGGTTGGTTTTGTTTTCAACATGTATGGCGCCGTGGTGCAGTTTTACAATGTTTTTAGCTATGGAAAGTCCGATGCCGGTACCTTTATTGTAGTTTTGTTGGGATTGTTTGTGAATGGAAATCTCGAAAAAACGATCGAAAATCTTATCCATATAAGCTTCGTCAATACCCACGCCGGTATCTTCCACCTCCATAAAAATTTGATGCTCTGTTTTACTTACATTCAATGCAATAGTGCCTCCTTTTGGTGTATATCGGAAAGCGTTGGAAATCAAATTATAAAAAACCCGTTCCAGTTTATAGCGATCGTAATACACCAATATTTCTTCGTGAGTTGTGTTGAAGGTATAGGTGTAACCGCCATCTTTGGCAAACTCGGTAAACGACAAAAATATCTCTCTTAAAAACTTAACAATATTGCCTTCGGCCGCTTCTAGGTTAAATTGGTTGTCTTCTAGTTTTCTAAAATCCATCAACCTATTGATGAGCTGCAAAAGGTGGTTGGCGCTACTTTCAATAACCAACAGTTTTTTGTAGAGGATATTGCTGCCGTTATAACTGGAAAGAATTTGTTGCAACGGGCCTAAAATAAGGGTTAACGGTGTTCTGAACTCGTGGGAAATGTTGGTAAAAAATTGCAATTTGGCCGCATTTATTTCTTTGGTTCGTTGGGCTTCTATATATTCCATTTCAAGCTCGTGCTTTAATTTGGCCTTCGATTTCATGATCCAAACCAGCCCATAAAGTGCCAAACCAATTAACAGCGCGTAAATGGCAAATGCCCAGGCACTTTTCCAGGGTGCGGGTTTTACGACAATTTTCAAGGTGGTTGGGGCAGGGTTCCAAACCCCATCATTATTGGCGCCCTTTACCTCAAATATGTAAGTGCCCGCATTTTGAATGGTGTATGATACCTCGGTGTTTTTTGTGGTGGTCCATTCGTTGTTTAAACCTACCAACCTGTATTTGTATTGGTTATTGCTTGAATTTATAAAGTTTGGAATGGCAAATCCTATTGAGAAATTGGCCCTATCATAACTTAATGTGAGGGCTTGGGTATAGGTGATGGTTTGGTTTAAAATACCTTCATCTGCATTCACTTTAACCGCGTTGTTTTTAATTTTGAAATCGGTTAAAAGCACTTGTGGCGCATAGGTATTGATATCGATATTAAAAGGGTTGAAATAGGATACGCCCGAAGGCCCACCAAAATAAAATTGGTTATCGTTAAATTTTAAACTGGAGTTATCGTTAAATTCATTGCTAACAAGTCCGTCGGTTTGACTATATAAAATGGCTTTTTTAGTGATGGGGCTATAGTTTACGATGCCCGAATTGGAACTTAGCCACAAATTTCCTGTTTTGTCTTCAATAATGGCATGTACCGAGGTAATTTCAGAAATGCCACTATTTATTTTTATTTTTTCAAACTGGCTTCCATTTAAAAAAAACAGCCCCTTGGCTTTTATGCCTACCCAAATGCGCTTTTTACTATCTTCGAAAATGGTTAAAATATCATCGCCCGAGAGGATTTCGCCATCAAAGAAAAAACGTTTGATTCGCGCGCTATTTCCATTGAAGTTAATGAGGCTCAAGCCGCTTTGCGTACCTACCCAAACCTGTTTTTTACTATCGATTAAAAGCGAACGGATTCTATTATTTGAAATTGAATTTGGGTTGCTTTCTTCGTGTTTGAAAACTTTTAAGGTTTTGGCGTTTTGGTTGTACCGAACAAGGCCTTTACCAAAAGTTCCAATCCAAAAAATACTATCATCTTCCTTTTTTATAACGTAAACCCCGCTTTCATCCAACAAATCATGCAAGGCACTGCTTAATTTATTGGTGTTTACCTTGTTTTGTTTCAAATTGTAAACTAAAACCCCATTTGCGAAAGTTCCTATCCATAAATCGGTATCATCTGCCAAAAAAAGTGTTTTTATATTGTCTGTTGGCAATTCTTTAGTGTTATCGGTGGTGATGTAACTTGTTGTATTGGTTTTTTTGTTCAGTACCGTAACACCGCCACCTTCGGTACCAAAATAGATTTGGTCTTTATTATTGGACACAATGGCACCAACAACATTAAAGCTTAGGCCATTTTTGGTATCGGTTAGGTTTGTAAAATTGGTGTTGGTTTCATCCCAAAGGTTTACCCCGTTATAATAAGTACCCACCCAAACAGAGCCTTTTCTATCCGAATAAATAGATTTTATCTTGCTCAAGTTTTTATCGTCAATAATAGTATGCGATTTATTTGACAATGTTTTTTTGGGGTCTTTCAAAACATAAACGCCGTTGTAGGTTCCCAACCATAAACGCCCTGTTTTGTCGATACTTATGGCCCGTATATCGGTATCAAAACCAGGGTGGTTTTTTTTGTTTATATATGAAACCAAGGCATCCGTTTTGGGTTGATACGTGTAAAGACCGCTGGTTTTAGTGGCTATCCAAATGGTATTTGAAGCATCTTCCAACATATCCTGAACATATAGGTTGTGGGCCTTTTTGTGTGATTCATCAAAAAATGTATAGTTTTTAAACGAGAATTGATTACCATGCCGTTTGGTAAGCTTACATAAACCGTTGGAGGTGCCAATCCAGATAGCGCCCGATTTTGATTCTAAAATTTTAAGTATAAAATTATCGGGCAAACTTTCGGGGTTGTTCTTATTGGCAAAAACAGATATAAACTTTTTTGTTTTTTTATTGAATATGGAAAGTCCATTGGCCGTACCAACCCAAATTTCATCCTTTATTTCTTTGATGCACCAAACCGTGTTGTTATTTAACGAATACGAATTATTGGCATGGAAAAAACTTTGGAACGTGTTTGTTTTTGGATTGTAACAATTTAAGCCGTTGTAGGTACCTACCCAAATGTTTCCGGAAGCGTCTTCTTCAATAGCAAGGATATCGTTATTGCTTATCGATAACGAATCGGAAGGGTTGTTTTTGAAAATGGTAAAGTTAGTGCCATCGTATTTATTAAGACCGTCGCGCGTACCAAACCACATGTGCCCCAAAGCATCCTGATGGATGGCTATTACCGTACTTTGCGACAGCCCATTTGTTGTTGAGAGCTTCCTGAATTTATAGTCGGTATCTTGAGCGTTTAAAGAAGCCGAAAAGATGACCAACAAAAAAAACACAAATACGGTACGGTTCATAAAAGAGCTTAAACAGTTTTTTTAATTAGGTATTAAAAATATAACTAATATTTCAATATGCAACTACACGTTTTAGTTACATAACAAATTTAAAAAGCATAGTGGTTTACTTCTAGACTTTGTTAAAGATAAACCAAAAAAAGGCAAAATAGATGCTTCCATGGCTTTATAAAACACTATACGGTTTAAAATTGAAGTGTTTTTTCGATATAAATCATTTAGCCTCTATTTTTTAATCTTGTAATTCAAACGTTTTTTTAACTGATAATCATATAATGACGGTATATTATCAAGGGAAGTATTTACAAGCTCAATGTAAGCGTTTGGTTGATAGTTCACTTCATAATTTCCGTTTCCGTGCACACCTATTATACGGGCATAAGGCCCATCGTTCATACCGTCCAGCTTCAATGGTTTTGGCACATCCAATTTGCTTTCAACCTGTACGTTTAAGTTCCAAAACGTGCTGTAGGCACCATGGCTAGGTTTCCAATAAGGTGCGCCTCCGCCCGCAAACAAAGGATAACTATGGTCTTGTAAAGGATTGAGATGCACTGTAATATTATCGAATAAATTTTGATGGTTGGCTCCCGAATGTTGGTCTAAAACAGGGTTTAGGAACACTTCGCAGTTTTGGTACACATTTTTAGTTGAAAATGTATTAAAACTTAAAGGATGCACCACATTGTTATATACTTTAAGATTGTTGACCAGCACATGGTGTACCGCAGCCATGGCTACCGTATAATGCGCCATATTGTTGCCTTTGGTTACAATATCCTTAATGGTTACGTTTGCAATTTCCTCGGTTAAAATGCCACTTTCAGCATTGTTTATTACCACATCCTGCACCCAACTGTTAAAAACCCGAGTTAAAAAAATACCGTTATAACCTTGTTCTACGTGGTGCGCTACACGAGGAGTATCGGGAAAACGGATACTTAAATGTTCGATACCCACTTCCTTTAAATGCTTCCACGCTACTAATTGCGCCTCATAACTTGGTTTAATACCAATGGTTAGGGGCGTTTTTATGGTTACTTTATTGTTGGTTATGGCCGTAATTTCAACTTGCTGCCTTACTAATGGCAAGTTTGGGAATTGCCAATGGTGGGAACCTGGTTTTACGGGTGTTCCTTTATATAATTCGTTAATGATGTCGCCACGTTCCCCATTTTTGTTAAACAATTGCAACTCGACAACATCTCCTACTTGCAATCCGTTTAAATTGGAAACCTGTAGCACATGTTCACCTCTATTTCCATGCGAAACTTTGGCTAAAACCATTGGCGGCGTGTCGTATTTCCCCAGATACGATTTTACGCGTTCACCCGGAACCTGTGTCCAGATATAGCCACCAGACCAAGCATATTGTGAAAACGGCAAATCGATGTTGTTCTCTTCTTCTATTTGGCGTTTATCAAATTCCAGCAAATACTCCCGAAGTTCGGTTAAAGATTCCGGATTCTCCAAGTACATCATGGGTCGGGGATAAAACAGTTCGGTACCACCTTCTCCTGCACCTGTGCCCCTTAGCACAAAATGCCCGCGTTCTATGTAAAGGATGTCGCTCAATACCAGTTGGCCTGCGGGCAATTGCAAAATAACATCGCCATTTACTTCATTTGCGGCCATCATCGCTTTTTTTAAGGCTTTGGAATCGTCCAGACCATCATTGGGCACAACGCCATAATCTGTGGCCAAAATAATGTTTTTGGTTGTTTTTGGGAGCGGCACTTCCCCGTTATGATACCCTGCATAACTGAAATCGGGCATATAATGTTGCGTCATCGTTTTAGCGTTGCCAATTATTTTCGGTAAATTTTGGGCTTCACCATTCATAAATGGCAACAAAATAAGCCCCCAACAAGCCATAGTTCGATTTATAACATAACAATCCATAAAAAATAATCAATTAATTTTAAAAAAATAAATTTAGGCAGAAACGATGGATTGATTATCCGAATTAGGATATACAATTGTCCAAAACTTAAAAGCTTTTTAGGACAATACACTACCCGATTTTGTATTTTTAGTGCGCAAGACTTTTTTAAATTTGGAAAAAATAAAGTCAACAATTCCTATGAAAAAACTAAACAAAGCCGCCTATCTTTTTGGCACTCTATTTTTTACAACTGCCTTTTTTTGCAATGCACAAACCTTGTTACAGGCAGATGGCCCTGGAAACACCTACGAATTGATAAACACCGTGCTGGCTGTCGGAAAAGAAGCCGTTGAAACGCCCGACTGCGCCCACGACACCTTTGGTAGGCATATTACCGAAGTAATGGATGCCGATTTAAACAAATACGTTTTTGCTTTTTCCATACATGTAATACCCGATAACGATCGCTGCCAGAAAGAAGATAGGCAACGCTTGGAAATTAAGACCTATGAGCCATCGCCCGACCATTTAAAAGGCAGCAACGGTGAGATTGTTACCTACCAATGGAAGTTTAAACTACCTAAAGGATTTCAACCTTCAACCAGTTTTACACACCTGCACCAAATAAAAGCTGTTGGTGGCGATGATGGCATGCCCATTATAACACTTTCGGCAAAAAAAGGAAAAGTAAACAAATTGAACCTCGTTCACGACAACACCAACATAGTGGCAAGTGCCGATTTGGCCGATTTTGAAAACACCTGGGTTGAAGCAACCGAAACCATAAAAGTTGGCGCCCAAGGCAGCTATTCCATGAGCATAAAAAAATTAAGCAATGGCAAGGAACTGCTTTCGTACAGCAACCCCAATATTATGACCATTAGGGCCGATAACACTTTTATAAGACCGAAATGGGGCATTTACAGAAGCCTGAAAAAAATGGAAGACTTACGGGACGAAACCGTATTGTTTGCCGATTTTTCCATTACTGAAGAAACCAATTAAACCATCGTATTTTTCATTACCAAAAACGGTATGTTGATACTAAAGGCAATATCCTCAAAAGTGTGCCTATTAAACAATCTTTCAAAAAAGGAATGTTTGCATACGCACAAGGCAATCATTTTAATATCATTTTTGGTTGAATATTGGTAAATGGTTTTGTAAACATCTTTATCGGCTACATGCAAGTATTGAAACGTTGACTCTTTAAAATTTGATTTGAAAAAATCAATGTTTCGGTTCATTTCTTCGGCAAAATTATTTTCGCCCACGGCATGTAAAATATATAGTTTGCTATTATACTTGTTTAAAAGTTGTGTTAATGGCAGTAAATCCTTGGTTTTGTACAAAGAATCAAAACTCGTGGTAAAGCCAATTTTATCTAAATTTGAAAACACGCAGTTCTCCGGAATTGCCAATACGGGTACATGGCAGCGTTGTATTACCTTTACGGTGTTACTGCCAAAAAACACCTTGGCAAAACCCGATGCGCCTTTGGTGCCCATCACAATTAAATCGATATGGTATTTGGTAGTTACTTCGTTAATGGCATCGATAAAATTATCATAATCTACTATCGATTCAAATTCATGCTTATCGTTATGGTACTGCTTTTTAATTCTTGCCGTGATGTTGTTAATAGATTTTTTTGCAGCATCCACAATGGTAGTGTAAATAGTTGCAGATGAATTGACCACCATCAAATCGGCAGAAATAAATGATGACGCTTTTTGAACGTTCAGCACATAAAAATGGCATGGTTCGTCCTTAAACATTTCCATGGCATAATCAATGGCATTGATAGAATTCTTGGAAAAATCTGTTGGTAATAATATCCTTTTCATGGGTTTGAAATTTTACACTTTACCTTAATACAATCGTTATAATAAGCAACCAATGGCCCAATAGGCTTCCGCACTAACTTTTACATGTACAGCCGAGTAAATGTAACTTTTACATTAAAAACAAACTATGACAATTATCAGCTAAACGTTTAAGCTCTGTACGGTATAAAAAAAATTAGCATAATTTACCAAAGCGTTGTACTTTCGGCACAATAAATGCTAATAGAAGCGTTATACAAAATAATCTTATAGTTATATGTTGCGAACTTCATTTCCTTTCATACTTTCAATCCTATTTAGCCTTGGTATGTTGGCACAGAACAATGCCATTTCAAAAGCTGAAAAACTCACTTATACGGCTTCTTATAATATGTCGGGCATTCTTACCGATATTGCACAAGTAACCATGGAAACCAACGAGGTAAAAACCTCAAAATCGACCCTTTTAAGACTTAAATGTACTGCGGTAACTTACAGCAAATGGGATAATTTCTTTAAAATCAGGGATTTGTATGAGAGTTATGTAAACCCAAACACGCTAACCCCCTACCTGTACAACCGCGATGTTAATGAAGGCAGCTATTTTAAAAACATGAAATATACTTTTAGCAATAACACGGTAAAATCGGTTATGAAAAAAAAGAAAGATTATATTGAAAACAAAACCTTGACCATCCATACCGGTACCAAAGATATTGTATCAACCCTGTATTATATGCGGCTAACGGATTTCAAGAAAATATCTGTTGGCACCCAAAAAACATTTACCATATTGTTTGATAATGAAGAAATTAAAGGCTCATTTACCTATTTGGGCAAAGAAACCATTACAACGGCCATTGGCAAAAAAGAGTGCTATAAATTGGCCATCGGCACCAGTGAAGCCAATGTTTTACAAGGAAAAAACAATAATTTATTATGGCTTACCGCCGATGAGAACAAAATTATTGTGTACGGCAAGTTTAAAATACCGGTAGGCACTGGTGAGTTGAAAATAAAATCGGCCTCCGGACTAAAAAATTAAAGTTTAAAAAAAATGAAAAAGGCACTTACCATTCTAGCCATAATAGCCTCGGTGTTAGCAATTATTTTTGCGGTTTTACCAATTTCAAATTTTGCTGTTTTTCCTGCGGTAATCGCCATTATTTTTGGGTTGGCAGCGTATTACCTTTCAAAAAGAACGGGCGAGGTAAAAAAAATCATCCAATTTTCATTTATACTTACAAGTTTAGCCTTGGCCATTAGTACTTATAAAGCTTATTTCACCAAGACCGAAGTTGCAAATACCGAAGTTTTGGATGCCAAAGAAACCCAATTTGAGGAGGAAGCCATCGATGAATTGGAAAATTTGGACATAGATACTAATGAAAATACCGATGTAAACATTGAACAGTAAGTAATTTCGAGCGTTTTTTTTATATATTTACAAATTAAATAACGTAATTCGCTTTTGAATTTTTTACGATTTAAAAATTAATTGTTGGAATTTACTTTATAAACCGGCAAAATATATATGAAAACCTTTTGCATTCTCTCGGCATTCGCATTAGTGGGCACCTGCGCTACACCAAAATACACCACCAGAATCGAAAATATAAAAAACAGCATCCAATTAATAGATAGCAGTTTGGTGGTACATTATGCCAATACCATTACCGCCAACGAATTAAAAACACACTTATACACTATTGCCTCGAAAAAATTTGAAGGCCGCGGCACGGGCGAAAAAGGCTGTAAACTGGCCGCCGAATTTTTAAAATCCTACTACCAAAATGAAAATATTGCCTCACCTTATGGCCTTTCCAATTACTACCAGCATATTCCAGAAACTTTTTTTTCAAACGGCACCAAAGCCACACAAAATGTTATCGCCTACATAAAAGGCAGTGAAAAACCAGAGGAAATTGTTATTGTATCCTCACATTTCGACCATCTTGGAATTAATGCTAACGGCGAAATAAATTATGGTGCCGATGATAATGGCTCCGGAACGGTGGCCTTAATGGAAATGGCCCAAGCCTTCAATATCGCAAAAAAAGAAGGTTATCCGCCCAAACGCAGCATTCTTTTTCTTCATTTAACCGCGGAAGAAATTGGCAAAAGAGGGTCTGAATTTTATAACCTCCACCCTGTTTTTCCTTTAAAAAACACCTTAATCGACCTAAATATGGACATGATAGGCCGTGTGGATGCCATTCATAAAAACAACAAAAATTATATCTATCTGCTCGGATCCGACCGGTTGAGTAAAGAGCTTCACTTTCTTTCAGAAAAAGTAAATAATGCCTATGCCAATTTGGAGTTGGACTACCGCTATAATGCGGAAAATGACAAAAACGATTTTTATTCCCGATCGGACCATTATAATTTTGCGAACAATAACATTCCCGTTATTTTTTATTTTACTGGCGAACATCCCGATTACCACAAGCCTACCGATACCCCCGATAAAATTGACTACCAACTCTTGGAAAAACGAAGCAAGCTCATATTTGCTACGGCATGGCAAATTGCCAACCAAAAGCACAAACTTGTTTTAGATACTGAAAACGAGTTGTTAAAATAGCCGAAAAGTTGATTTACAAAATCCTTTTTTGTAATATCGTAATATAATTAATGCCTTATTTAATGAAAAAAACAATCCTCATTCTTTGCGCTTCTTTCCTCTCGGTTGTAAGCTGCACATCACAACCTAAAAACACTTCAAAAAAAAATCCTTTAGATTTTGCTTCACTTATTACCGCGGCCAACCTAAAAGAAGCCCTTTACACGTATGCATCCGATGCGTTTGAAGGCCGAAAAACGGGCGAACCAGGGCAAAAAAAAGCTGTTGAATTTATTAAGAACCACTATGTTAATTTAGAAATTCCATCGCCCATGGCAGATGGCGACTATTTTCAAGAGATTCCCGCAAGTTTTTTTAAAGACGGCATCAAAGCTTCTGAAAACGTTTTGGCCTACATAAAAGGCTCTGAAAAACCCGATGAAGTTATCATTATTTCAGCACATCTCGATCATATTGGCATTTCCAAAACCGGTGAAATAAATAACGGTGCCGATGATGATGGTTCAGGAACGGTTGCCATTTTAGAAATAGCAAAAGCCTTTAAAGCCGCAGCCGATAAAGGGCAAGGCCCGAAACGGAGCATTCTGTTTTTACATGTAACTGGAGAAGAAATAGGCCTTTATGGGTCGCGGTATTATACCGATGTTGACCCTGTTTTTCCTTTAAAAAATACCGTTGCCAATTTGAATATTGATATGATAGGGCGCGTTGACGCAAAACACGAAGGCAAAGGAAATTATTTGTATTTAATAGGCTCGGATAAACTTAGCAAAGAATTGCACGCTATTTCTGAAGCCGTTAACACAAAATATTTTAACATGGAGTTTGATTATACCTATAATGACGATAACGACCCCAACCGCTTTTATTACCGGTCGGACCATTATAATTTTGCCAAAAACAACATTCCTGTTATTTTTTACTTTAATGGCACCCACGACGATTACCACAGACCAACCGACACACCTGACAAAATAAACTACGAATATCTGGAAACTCGCGCCCGATTAATATTTTGTACCGCCTGGGAACTTGCCAACAACGCAGAGCGCATTAAACATGATTAGCCAAAGGTTGGTTAAAAACTGTAATGCTAAAAACCCTCAACAAACAAATGTATGTTGAGGGTTTTAAATTTAATCTAAATGAATACGCTTGCCCAACATCATATAAAAAAAAGCCTCCCAAAAAATGAGAGGCTTTCATATATTTTATAAGAATAGTATTTTTACAATGCTGCAATATGTTTAGCCAAACCAGATTTAAGGTTAGCTGCCTTGTTTGCATGAATAACATTTTTCTTCGCCAATCTATCCAACATGGAAACAACAGAAGGAAATAAGGTCTCAGCTTCTTTCTTATCAGTTAACTCACGTAATTTCTTGATAGCATTACGGGTTGTTTTGTGTTGGTATCTGTTAACCAAACGCTTAGCCTCGTTACTTCTAATTCTCTTTAATGCTGACTTATGATTTGCCATTTTGTACTTTTATTTTTTTAAAAATTGTAGCCCGTAGGGGAATCGAACCCCTCTTACCAGGATGAAAACCTGGCGTCCTAACCGATAGACGAACGGGCCATTGGTTTTGAGTGCGCAAAGATAAATTTAATTTTTAAAACTGCAACTTAAATTTACATACTTGCTTCACTTTTTTCAAAAAACTTGCAACGTTTCCAATGCGGATGCAAAAATACAACTATTTTTAAATGTCGCAAGAGCTAAATAGACTTTTTTGAAAAAAATATTTTAATATGCTTTGGCAAACAATACCCTGTTTTTTGAGGGTTTTCCCGAATAGACACAAACGCCTTCTTCTGCCTTCATTTCCAATGGAATACACCTAATTGTTGCTTTTGTAAGTTCTTTAATTTTTGCCTCCGTTTCCATAGTACCGTCCCAATGGGCTGAAATAAAGCCGGTTTTTGTTTCTAAAACATGTTTAAATTCTTCAAACGTATGTACCTCGGTGATGTGGCTATCCCTAAAATCCAACGCTTTTTTAAACAAGGATTCTTGAATTTCCTTTAATAAATGCCGAATGGTTTCTGTTAAACTGTCCATAGCGACTATTTGTTTTGTTAGTGTGTCGCGTCTGGCCAATTCTACCGTAACATTTTCTAGATCTTTGGGGCCAATTGCTATGCGCAAGGGCACGCCTTGCAATTCGTAATGCGCAAATTTGGCTCCAGGACGCAGTGTGTCTCTATCATCAAACTTAACCGATATTCCGTTGGCTCTTAAATCGCTTAAAATGGTATGGGCCACTTTGGTAACAGCGTTTAATTCGTCCTCACCTTTGTAAATAGGTACAATTACTACTTGGTTTGGAGCCAAACTAGGTGGCAATACCAAGCCATTATCATCGGAATGTGTCATAATTAAGGCCCCCATCAAACGGGTAGAAACACCCCAGGATGTTGCCCAAACATAGTCTTGTTTTCCTTCTTTATTGGCAAATTTCACATCGAACGCTTTGGCAAAATTCTGCCCAAGAAAATGCGAGGTTCCTGCTTGCAGTGCCTTTCCGTCTTGCATTAAGGCTTCAATGCAAAACGTTTCCTCGGCACCTGCAAAACGCTCGCTTTCCGTTTTAACACCTTGAATAACAGGTATTGCCATAAATTTTTCCGCAAAGGTAGCATACACGTTGTTCATTAATTTGGCTTCGGCAATGGCTTCGGCTTTGGTTTCGTGGGCTGTATGGCCTTCTTGCCATAAAAACTCGGCGGTACGCAAAAACAATCGGGTACGCATTTCCCAACGCACCACATTGGCCCATTGGTTGATTAAAATTGGTAAATCGCGGTACGATTGTATCCAGTTTCTATATGTATTCCAAATAATCGCTTCGCTGGTTGGGCGTACTATCAATTCTTCCTCCAATTTGGCATCTGGATCAACACGCAACTTCCCGGGGCGGTCAGGATCTGTTTGTAAGCGATAATGGGTTACAATAGCGCACTCTTTGGCAAATCCTTCGGCATTTTTTTCTTCAGCTTCAAATAAACTTTTGGGCACAAATAAAGGAAAATAGGCGTTTTGATGTCCTGTTTCCTTAAACATGCTATCTAATTCTGCCTGCATTTTTTCCCAAATGGCATAGCCATAGGGTTTAATTACCATGCAACCCCTTACTGCCGAATTCTCTGCAAGGTCTGCTTTCACTACCAGTTCATTATACCATTTGGAATAATCTTCTGCTCTATTAGTAAGTTTTTTACTCATCTGTATGTTTTGGCACAAATATTGCGACTATGTTAAATATAAAAATAGTTCAGCAAAACTAACTATTTTTGTTATGTTCAACAATAAAAAACAAGAGATATGCAACTAAAAACCTACTTAACTGAAAAATTGCCATACTTAGCTATTTTTAGCTTGGTACTTGGCTTGTACTCATGTGGTTCTTATCAATATGTTGGCGTGGAAACCGATGGTATTTATAGCGATGCACCACGAACCGTTCAGTATGAAGACGCTGTTGTGGATGCACCCAATAATGCAGCGAGCAACAATTATTATAAAAATTACTTCAAGAATAAAGCATTGGAATCGGAATATATGATGTCGAATAACGATATTTTTACAGATATCGATGCTTATGAAAGCGACAATTATAATGAAAACGATGCCCAGGCCAACGATTACCAAGGTTATGGGGGTTGGGGACAAGATAATAGCAATGTAACCATAAACATTCATTCTGGTTTTGGTTTCGGCTTTAACAATTATTGGTGGAGCCGCCCTTATTATAACCGATGGGGCTATGGTTATGGCTGGAACGATTGGGGTTATGATCCTTTTTGGAATGCGCCTTTTTATGGTGGCATTTACAATAGTTGGTCGTTTTACAGCCCTTGGGGCTATGGGTATTATGGTAATCCTTACGGATACCACGGTTATTATGGCCATAATAATTGGTATTATGGCAACAATGGCTATTATAATAGGCAAAATGTGTCTTACAGCGCTAGCCGAAGAGGCAGTAATTATGGCAGCAACAGTTTAAGCGCTAACAATTACAGCACTTCCAGACGTGGCAATACGGTAAGTAGCGAAAATATATCCAAATACAATGCTTCAAGAAGAAGCAGTGTTGGCACAACATCGCCCACGTACAATGCGCGACAATATAATTCAAGTGTTTCAAGAGACAATAACGCCAACGGCACCTCTGTTTATAGCAATACACCACGAAGAACAACCACCAGTGTAACGCCATCAACGAATTCTACCACACGTTCTTCTTCAACCGTACGAAGAAGTTCAGGAAGCACCTATACGCCCTCAAGAAGCAGCGATAGCAACTCCGGCAACTATTCAAGATCGTCGTCTTCATCAAGCAACTCTACCTATACCCCAAGTAGAAGTTCAAGTTCGTCAAGTAGCGGTTCCAGTTCTGGAAGCAGCAGAAGTTCTGGTTCTTCAAGTGGCGGTGGCAGACGCGGATAAAAAATATGAAAAACGCATGACCGTGCCAACGAGGTGGCATTTAAACCCAATGGAAAGCACCAATAAACACACGCGAATTGCAAATAATTTTTTAAAAACAAATTTTATTTACCTATGAAAAAGATAAACCTACTAATTATAAGCGCCCTCGCTACCTTTGCCGTGCAAGCACAAGACATAACGGATGCTTTGCGCTATTCGCAAGATGAAATTCAAGGTACCGCGCGTTTTAGGGCCTTAAGTGGCGCCTTTGGTGCACTGGGAGGCGATATGAGTGCCGTTAATATTAATCCTGCAAGTTCGGCGGTGTTTAGCCAAAGCCATGCATCGTTTACATTATCGAACGTAGCCACCTCTAATGACACCCAATATTTTAACGGTTTTGCCTCTAGTAGCGATTCAAATTTTGACGTTAACCAAGGAGGCGCCTCTTTTGTATTTGCCAGCAGAAACGATTCGCCTTGGCGGAAATTTTCGGTGGGAGTTGCTTACGACAGAACCAATAATTATGATGATAATTGGAATGCAAGAGGCGTTAATACCAACAATCAATCCATCGACCTTTATTTTCTAAATTACGCTGATGGCAAAAGATTGGATCAAATTTCGGCCTTACCGGGTGAATCGTTAGCAGATGCCTATCAAGATATAGGAAATGTTTACGGATTTGCAAACCAACAAGCATTTTTGGGCTTTGAATCATTTATAGTTGAAGCAGACGACATTAACAATGATGCCAATACTACTTATTTTTCAAATTTAGCCGATGGTACGTTTAACCATAATTATTCGTATGCTTCCACAGGTTACAACGGAAAAATAGCATTCAACTTGGCCACACAATACGAAGATAATTTGTATTTGGGCATGAACTTGAATTCCCACTTTATTAATTACGACCGCTCTACCCTTTTATTTGAAAATAATAACAATGCAGGTTCCATAGTGAAAAGCATCGAGTTTGAAAACATACTTTCTACAACGGGCAGCGGATTTTCATTTCAATTAGGAGGCATCTTAAAGTTGAGTCCAGAGTTTAGGCTGGGTGTTGCTTTCGATTCCCCTACATGGTACACAATAAAAGAAGAAACCTCACAATATTTATCAACCGTAAGAGATGATGGCGGCTCCAATGCTACACAAGTTATCAATCCGCAAACGGTAAATGTATATCCCGATTACAAACTGCAAACGCCATCAAAAATAACAGGTAGTTTAGCTTATATATTTGGAACACAAGGCTTATTGAGTTTCGATTATTCCAGAAAAGATTACAGCAAAACCAAATTCAAACCTACCACGGATGCCTTTTTTGCCGACCAAAACGACATTATTGGCAATACGCTTACTGCAGCCTCGACTTACCGGCTTGGTGGCGAGTACAAAGTAAAACAGTTTAGCTTTAGGGGCGGTTACCGTTTTGAGGAAAGCCCTTATAAAAATGGTGTAACCGTTGGCGATTTGAACGGATACTCGTTAGGCATAGGCTATAACTTTGGAAACACCAAACTAGATGTAACCTTCGACCAATTTAACCGCACCAACGAAACACCACTATACAACGTGGGTTTAACCGATGCTGCCATTATAGACAAAACAAATTCAAATGTAACGCTTTCATTAAGTTTCAATATTTAAACAGCCTATCTTTAATAACACAAAAAGCTTGAACCTTCACGTTCAGGCTTTTGTTTTATAGAAAACTTTTATCCAAATACGTTACACTTAGTTTTATAAATCAAAAAAATACAATTCATAAATCAAAAAAGCGTAAAACGTAAATCAAAAACGTATCTTTGCAGCCTAAAATCGCGACTTAATTGACAGATGAAAATTGAAAATAACATAGAAGAATTCGATTCTTTAGGAGACGACCACATAGGCACCTCTTCAGACACCCCATTAAGAAATGATGCCTTTAAGCTTTCCGTAGAAGAAAAAATGGACATTATCAAGGATGATGTGCGCCATATTATGGAAACCTTAGGGCTCGATTTAACCGATGATAGTTTAAGAGGCACCCCAAACCGTGTGGCGAAAATGTTTGTTAAGGAAATTTTTAGCGGTCTCGACCCTAAAAGAAAACCAAGCGCTTCTACTTTTGAGAACAAATATAAATATGGCGAAATGCTGGTTGAAAAAAACATTACGGTTTACTCAACCTGCGAGCACCATTTACTGCCCATTGTGGGAAAAGCCCATGTGGCATACATTTCAAACGGCTCGGTGATTGGTTTATCAAAAATGAACCGTATTGTCGATTATTTTGCAAAACGCCCACAAGTTCAAGAGCGTTTAACCATCCAAATTGTTAGAGAATTGCAGCAGGCGCTCAACACCCAAGATGTGGCATGCGTTATAGATGCGAAACATTTATGCGTAAATTCCAGAGGCATCCGCGATATTGAAAGCAGCACCGTAACCTCAGAATTTGGGGGGAAATTCAAAGAAGAATCTACTAGAAGGGAATTTTTAGATTATATCAAACTAGATACTAAGTTCTGAATTTGGCGAGTTGTTTAGTCGTGAGCTGTTAAGTCGAAACACATCATCAACTTTACAACTCAACAACCAAATTATGATATAGGTGTTTGGAAATTAAGTTGTTTAGTCGTGAGCTGTTAAGTCGAAACACATTATCAACTTTACAACTCAACAACACACGACTTAAAAACATACAAATCAACAACATACAACCATGCATGCATATTCATTTGAAAAGTTAGATGTTTGGAAAGAAGCTATAAAACTTAGTGTAGATATTTACAAAATCACTCAAACATTTCCTGATAATGAAAAATTTGGGTTAATTTCCCAGATGCGTCGATGCTCTGTTTCTATTTCATCAAATGTTGCTGAAGGTACAGCTAGACTAACCAATAAAGATAAAGCACACTTTATGACTTTATCTTATAGTTCTGCCCTAGAGCATTTAAACCAAGCTATTATTGCAAAAGAACTTGAATTTATTTCAGAAGAAAACTATAAAATCATTAGATTTGATATTGAATCTATATCAAACAAAATTAACGCTTTACGAAATCATTTTCTCAAATCATAGCATCAAAAACCTAACAACCAACGACTTAACAACATACAACTCAACAACAAACGACTTAACAACTCAACAACAAAAAACGCACCATTTAACATGCAGTTATTTAAACACCAACCCATAAAAATATACAATTCGCTTTCCGGCACCAAAGAAACATTCAAACCAATTAACGAAGGTTATGTGGGCATGTATGTTTGTGGACCAACCGTTTACAGCAATGTGCATTTAGGCAATGTGAGAACGTTTATGTCGTTTGATATGATTTTTCGTTACCTAAAACATGTAGGCTACAAAGTGCGCTATGTGAGGAATATTACCGATGCAGGCCATTTGGAAAATGATGCCGATGCAGGCGAAGATAAAATAACCAAAAAAGCACGATTGGAACAAATTGAACCCATGGAAATCGTGCAACGCTATACCGTAGATTTTCATAATATACTAAACACGTTCAACTTTTTACCACCTAGCATCGAACCAACCGCTACGGGCCATATTATTGAACAAATTGAACTTATTAAAGACATTTTAAACAACGGATTTGCTTACCAAGTAAACGGCTCGGTGTATTTTGATGTCCATAAATTTAACGAAACCCACGATTACGGCATTTTAAGCAAGCGTAAATTGGAAGATTTAATCCATAACACCCGTGAGTTGGACGGACAAGGCGACAAGAAAAACCCGCAAGATTTTGCCCTTTGGAAAAAAGCCGAACCCCAACACATTATGCGTTGGCCATCGCCTTGGGGCGATGGGTTTCCTGGTTGGCACTTAGAGTGTACCGCCATGAGCACCAAATATTTGGGCGATCAATTTGACATTCACGGTGGTGGTATGGATTTAAAATTTCCGCACCACGAATGTGAAATTGCACAAAATGAAGCCGCCAAAGGCCAATCGCCCGTAAATTATTGGATGCACGCCAACATGTTGGAATTGAACGGACAACGCATGTCCAAATCTACCGGAAACACGGTAAATCCCGATGAGTTGCTATCTGGTAACAACAAATTTTTCAGTAAAGCGTTTGCGCCAAGCGTTATTCGGTTTTTTATGGCACAAGCCCATTACCGAAGTGTTCTCGATTTAACAGATGATGGCCTAATTGCTAGTGAAAAAGGCTTCTTTAGGCTCATGGATGCCATCAACTTATTGGATGGTTTGAAAGCATCGGAGACGTCGTCTGTTGATATAAACACATGGAAACAGAAATGTTACGATGCCATGAACGACGATTTTAATTCCCCTATTTTAATTGCAAATTTATTTGAAGCGGCCAAATACATCAACCAAGTTAAAGAAGGTTCTGAAACCTTAACCAAAGAAGATGCGGCTCTTTTAAAAACCACCTTACACGCGTTTTTGTTCGATGTTTTAGGATTGGAAAACGTTACCAAAAAAGAATCAGGACAAGATAAATTATCGGGAGCTGTGAATGTTTTAATTAAATTAAGACAAGAAGCTAGGGCGAACAAAGATTTCGCCATGTCTGATAAAATCCGTGATGAATTGGCTGAAGCTGGTATTTTGTTGAAAGACGGAAAAGAGGGCACAACTTTTAGTTTGTTGTAAAGTCGTAGGTTGTTAAGTCGTAGGTCGTTAAGCTGATTGGTTTACCTCGACTTAACAACTAAACGACTAAACAACTAAACAACTAACATACAAATAGATGTCCGTCGTAAAGTCGTAGGTCGTTAAGCTGATTGGTTTACCTCGACTTAACAACTAAACGACTTAACAACTAAACAACTAACATACAAATAGATGTCCGTCGTAAAGTCGTAGGTCGTTAAGCTGATTGTTTTACCTCGACTTAACGACTTAACAACTAAACAACTAACATACAAATAGATGTCCGTCGTAAAGTCGTAGGTCGTTAAGCTGATTGGTTTACCTCGACTTAACGACTTAACAACTAAACAACTAACATACAAATAGATGTCCGTCGTAAAGTCGTAGGTCGTTAAGTTGATTGGTTTACTTCGACTTAACAACTTAACAACTCACAACTAAACAACTCACGACTAAACAACTAAACAACTAACAACAATGAAGCTACTCATAGCACCATTCATATTCCTGATAAAAGTATATCAAACACTTATATCGCCATTAACGCCTGCAACCTGTAGATACCAACCCACTTGCTCGCATTACACCAAGGAAGCTTTACAAAAACATGGCTTATTTAAAGGTGGCTGGTTGGCCCTAAAGCGAATTTTTAGTTGCCATCCATGGGGTGGCTCTGGGTACGACCCGGTACCTTAATTTGCACTGCATTTTAATATTTCATGTTATTTGTCTAAATATTCCACTTAATTTAAAAGAGTGGCGAATAAATGTGCCCTAAACACAAGTTTGTTTAATTTGAAAAAGTAAACTTGAAGAATTATATGGTTTTTATATGATATACCGATTGCGATTTATTAAAACCTTTGGCATTTATAAATACACATTAAATAAATTTTAGTACATTAAATAATTACCCTGCTTTGTCAGGCACATGGAAATTTTAAAAAAACAACAAACCAAACGATTAAATTGAATTTCCTATACCAACCAAAACCACCGAAAACAAAATAACGGCAATACCCGTGGCAATAGTCCATTTTGTTTTTTTGGCAACACCATGCCATTCTTTGCGGTAAACACCCCAAAAATTGGCAGTAAGAATAATTGTTGACATGTGCAAAATCCATGAACTGGCGCCATTGCCCAATTTGCTTTCGCCCATGCCATAAAAAAAGAATTGCAAAAACCAGATGGTGCCAGCCAATGCGGAAAACATGATGTTTTTTGAGATTGGCGTGTTTTTATTTGTTATATCATTATAAGACTTATTTTTGATACTCAAGATGGTAGTCCACACTAAATTAGTTACTAAACCACCCCAAAGAATCACCACAAACGTTACATTATTTGAAAACAAATGATCGTAACCGGCACTAACAGCAGCATCGGCCAAGGGTTTTCCTGCTTCAATTCCAAAGTTGAAAAAAGAACTTAAAATACCTGAAAGAATGGCAACAATCAATCCTTTGGTTAAATCAAATTCTGTCACACTCTTTTTCTTGTCTTCATCGGATAACTCAGCTTCTTTCATCATACCTGCCTTACCAGAAATACCAATCCCTAATAAGCAAACAGCTACTCCTAGAAACACAATTTGACCACCTGTTGAAGAAATCATCTCTGTAAACGACACTTTTCCTTCGGTTGGAACCATATCATAATACACTGAAGGCACAATCGCTCCAAAAGCCGCACAAAAACCCAGCACCACCGAATTGCCCAACGACATACCTAAGTAACGAACACCAAGACCATAAGAGAGTCCGCCAACGCCCCAAAGCAAGCCCATTAAAAAAGTGAAAAATAAAATAGTACTTGAACTTTCAAAAATAATATCCAAAAACCCAGGTATCGTTAACCACGCAGCTATTGGTGGCACAATAAGCCAAGACATAAGACCGCCAATCATCCAATACGTTTCCCAAGACCAGCCTTTTACCTTGTTAAATGGCATGTAAAAACTTCCCGAAGCAACACCCCCAAGGGAATGAAACAAAACACCTAATATTGCTTGCATATATGTTTTTATTATAATTAATTGATTAAAATATCTTTAAAACCTGAAATTTACTTCATGGATTCTTAATCGTTATCCTGCTCTGTGCGCTTATTTAAAAACAACCGATCAGTATTAATTAACAGATTTTAACCACTTTTAAATTTAATAATTTACCTAACTTTTCAATTTTATTGGCAATATGCCCAACACCAATAGCGCAGTGGTGTGCGGGCCCTTGTTTAGACCACTCGTTTATAAAAGCACGCGCACCAATTGAAAAACGGTAACGGCTATTTGTATTCCCAATTTGAAGTGTTGGCCCAACGACCGATTCGCCCTCGGCTACCAGTAAAAACACCTCATCTTTACCTTCTACAACAGACAGTAAAGTTACCGGGCCGTGTTTTACGGTCATTTGTATGGACAAGCCCTTACCGGGTTTTCCGTGGTAAACTGGCAATGGTACTAGTTGCACTTTTCCTTGTGCAATGGCAAAATGGGCAGGTCCATCATGGCCTAACATCACAATATCATCGTTAAAATCCATGGCGTAAAACTCAGAGAAAGAACCACCTACGCCAAAAGCGTCCATGATTTTCATGGCTTGGGCGTTTTTAACTTCGTATTCGCCCGCCACGGGTACGTTTTTGCCTGTAAGCAAGGTATTTCCCGCGATGACCGAAGTAACTATATTTTCGTATTCGTTGCCCGATTCACCTTCATAATAATAGGCTAAAGACCCTAAATTATGCACTTCAACTAATTTATCCAAGGCAACAGAAGTTTTGGCTGCACGTTTAAGTTCATCATCTTCACAGGCATCGAGAACATCAAAAGTTGTATGAAATTCTTTAATTTTTTCTTCTATGGCTTCAAATGAAGCTTCATCCCTATATTTTTTAAATTCGCACATTTCAACAATTTCAATATGCGTTCCAAAAGCAGCCGATTGTTTTGTTAAATCGGAATACACATCGAGCATACCACAGTAATAATGGCCTAAAACACCCAATCTGTTTTTGTTCATAACCGATGCAACGTGGGCCGCATCAATCCATGCTTGCATTTCATCCCAAACCCATTGTTCGCCCAAATAACCCGTAATAAATTCATGACCGATGCCCGAACGGTTAAACACGTTGGCCAACTCGGGCACTGAACAGGCTTGACAATGTGCCAACCATTCGCCCGTCATCAAACCCCTGTCGCCCAAGTTGTTGAATTTTTCATAGTCAATAGCCGCTACCGGTTGAATGTTCAAAATAATCATTGGGCATTTTAACTTTTGAACCACGGGCAATACAGTAGAAGAAAGCGCGTATGTTGAAACATACAGAAACACCATATCTACATCGTTTTTTTTCAATTCATCGGCCGCTTCTCGTGCTTTTACGGGCGAATCTATCAAACCAACGTTAATAACCTCTGCACCAAATGTTTGCATTTTATCGGCAATTTGTTTTTGATAGCCTTCCAAACGTTGTAATAAGCCATCAAACTGGCTCCAATAGGTATCTAAACCAATACCAAATAGTCCTACTTTTATCATATTTTATAATTCAAAAATGTTCTTGATTAGCTTGGGTGAAATTGCATTACATTTTGAAACCGTTAGCATGGAGAACAGTAGCGTCCATTGTATATCCAGCCCTAACTTATGGGAATGTTTTTGTTGGTGCTTCATATCAAAAAAAAATATTTTTATTGTTTCACCCATGAACAATTCCGCATATAACGATACACCTTTTAACCACATCTTTATTGCCTAATTTGCCATTCATTTTTTAAGTCATCTAAAACTTAAAAGTAAATTTGCATAATTAAAATGAAATAATCAATTAACATTTTGATATATTAGTTGCACAAAATGACATGAAAAATAGATATCGAAATTACCTTATTATTACAGAACAGGACAAGGCCTGGGGCTTCTACATTAATAATTTAGGGCGAACTGTAATCGAGAAAAATACAGATTACCCATCGAGCGACCATCCCGATAATTATGTCTTTACATGGAAGAAGGGGCGTGTTTTAGATGAATTCCATTTGGTATTGATTACCAAGGGGGAAGGTGTTTTTGAGAGTAAAGAAACGGGCGAAATAAAGATCACCGACGGCGATGTGTTTTTACTGTTTCCGGGCATGTGGCACCGTTATAAACCTTTAAAAAAAACAGGATGGACAGAACGATGGGTAGGTTTTTCGGGCAAAATCGCCAATCAATTTCTGTTAAATGGATTTTTCACCCCCAATGCTCCCATAATATCAAACTGTAATAAGGAGCCTATTTTAAACTATTTCAATAGCCTATTTCGGCTATATGATGAAGAACCTTTTGGTTTCCAACGCATAGCTTCGGGACTATGTATCCAACTTATGGGAGAACTTTATAACATAAACCATGGAGGCACCCATTTGGACTATTTGAATTCGATGGTTTCGCGAGCCAAGAAATTGATGTATGAGAGCATTAACAAATCTATTAATTTAAAAGCAATCGCCTCAACGCTGGATGTAAGCTATTCAAAATTTAGAATGGATTTTAAAAAGCAAACAGGCCTATCGCCCTTGCAATATTATTTATTGCTGAAAATTGAAAAATCGAAAGAATTGCTATTAAGCTCACAAAAGAACCAAAAAGAAATTGCTTTTGAGCTTGGTTTCGAGTCCGATTATTATTTTAATAGGCTATTTAAGCAAAAAACAGGTTTATCGCCAGGGAAGTTTAGAAATTTTAATAAAAAGAAGTTATAATAACCCGTTGGGTGTAATTATTTGAAGTAAAAAATATTGGCCAGATATTGGTCAAGATACTGAAAATCAGTATTTTGAAGTCGTCAAACAAACCAATATCCATGTCAAATATGGTAAAAATTATTTTAAAATTTTAGAAGTTATAAGTTCTTTGAATTGTGTTTCAGAATTAAAGAAGGGAGCTGGAATAAAGAGTAAAATACCTGATTTAGAGGTTGTTGCTTTAAGTTTGACGGCTGAATTCATGTCAATTCAAATTGGAAACGCCAAAACGAACAAATAAAAAGAATTATAAACCACAGGCTTATGCTATTAGGAAATCAAAACTTTTTATTCACTTCCTTGTCCTGGCCTGTCTTTTTTAACCACTCGTTATATTCTTGATAAGCCTTGTCATTTGCTTTTTTATTTAGATGCTCGCGTATGTAAGGATTTTGTAATTCGGTTTTAGGCTTCTTGAAAAGCAACCGAAAAGCAAAAAGAACGATAGCACCAATTATAAAGCAGATGAACAGCAAAAACAATATAACTAAAATTGTATCCATAACTAAAAGTTTATTGTTTGAGTTTTAACTTACCAAAAGGCACAAACTCGTTAGAAGCCGTTTTAAAATAAAGTTCAAACTCCTTGTCTGTGTTCTTGGTTGGGTTAAATAAATCCCTTACATCAACATCTAAGGTTTCGGCTATTTGTAAAAGTAGGTCGGGTTTTGGGAAACTATTGCCTTGGAAATATTAGAAATACTTGCAGGCGTAACGTTTACTTTTTCGGCTAATTCTTTTCCGCTTACACATTTTTCTTTTAATAACTCTTTTAATCTTAAAACTTCCATTTTATTCTATTTTATTACAAAGATAATTAAAATTATAGTAAAACTAAATAAACAATAAAATAATTATAGTAATACTTGTATTGAATTATAATTATACTTATATTTTCATTATAATAATTATAGCAATACTAAATTATGAAAACAATATCAACCAAAAGAGCTGAAAAAATAGCAAGAAACATAAACGCAATGGACTTGTATTACCAGTACAGCGATGACATGAAAGTATGGAAGTTTTGGAACAAGTTAAGAGGCAAGTTGTTTAAAATATTAGGCACGCTGGAAAATGCAGATAAAGAATTTATAAAAACGCTTTGCGATGAAAACAGGGCAAAGTATTTTGGATTAGAATAAACTTAAAATCGAACAGATATGAAAACAAATTTTAGAAGCAGGGTATTTACAAGAGCCTACGAGATTATAAAAGCAACGGGCAAAGCCTTTGCGGTGTGTATATCAAAAGCATGGGCATTGTACAGGCTAACAAAACAGATGAAAGCAAACGATGAGGTAAGTTTTGCCTACGAGAAAAAAGACGGTAGTTTAAGACATGCATACGGTACACTTAAAAACGTGAGCCAATTTGTATAAGGCACAGGCAAGACCTCGACAGGCGTATTACATTACTGGGATTTACAAGCTGCTGCATTTAGGAGTTTTAGAGTAGAGAATTTAGTAACTGTTTATTAACCAATAAAAAGATAAATAATGTTTGATACTGTAATTGATGAACAATTAAGGAGTGATATAAAAGAATATTTCGGGTGTTTTGATAAGCAAATAGAAATTTTGGGAGTTCCTTTTATTAATGGACTGTGAAGTTACAAGTTTCTTTTCTGCTGTTAGTTCTTGATAGCATTCGAAAATGCGACTGTGAATTTGGTCAAGATATTTATTAAGTAACCTAGATTCGTGTTTGGTGCATCTAGCCCTGTTTTTATTTGCATCCCAATCCTCAATTATAACCTTACGTTTTAAGCTGATTACAACGCGTTTGCTATTTACTGTTACCCTAGCATAGATGGATGCTTTTTCATGCTTTACTCTGGATAAATCTACCCAAAACAAAATACTGAATGTCGATGTTGCTTTCATTTGTGTCGTCTTTTTGTTGACCGAATTATTCGGTTTTTCGCCAGACGAAGTCAAAATCACATATAAAGCTTTTTGTTTAATAAACTGTTTGCCAACCAATTAAATCGTTTTTCGTCAACACTTTTGAAAAATGAAAGTGTTGACCGATTTGTTGACATTTTTAATCAAATTTTATCAATTCTTATGATAGCCCAAAAACAACAAAACACTGATAACCATAAGATTAACAGCGTTTTGATATGCATTAATATACTAAATTGTCGGGATGACAGGATTTGAACCTGCGACCACACGACCCCCAGCCGTGTACGCTACCGGACTGCGCTACATCCCGAGTTAATTACATTTTATACCGAATGTAATTTTACTGGTGCAAAAGTAAAAAAGTGGAACTAATTATCCCACTTTTTTTTGAAACTTAATTTTATTTTTTTCTTGCACGTATTTTCCTTAATTATAGGTTGGTGTCGATACTTCAAAAGTGGAATCTTTGGCGGCCAAATAACGCTCAGCGTCCAAAGCGGCCATACAGCCCGTACCTGCAGCGGTTACAGCTTGTCGGTACACGTGGTCTGCTGCATCACCCGATACAAAAACACCTTCTATATTTGTTTTAGAGCTTCCCGGAACATTAATGATGTATCCTGTTTCATCCAAATTTAAAAACCCTTTAAAAATATCGGTATTGGGCTTGTGCCCAATTGCTACAAAAAAACCAGTTGCTGCAATTTCGTGTTTTTCGTTGGTTTTATTGTTGTAAACCCTAACGCCCGTTACAACCTGCCCGTCGCCCAAAACCTCATCGGTTTCGGTATTGAACAAAATTTCAATATTAGGGGTTTTCTTCACGCGCTCAGCCATAATTTTTGATGCTCTAAACTCATCCTTTCTAACTAGCATGGTTACTTTTTTACAAAGTTTTGATAAATAATGTGCTTCTTCACATGCCGAATCGCCCGCACCAACAATAACAACTTCCTGGTTTCTGTAAAAGAAGCCATCGCAAACGGCGCATGCCGAAACACCTCCACCAAGTTTTAAATATTTTTGTTCGGACTCTAAACCTAAATATTTTGCGGAAGCCCCTGTTGAAATGATAACGGTATCGCAATGGATTTCCTTGGTATCATTTACCCAAACCTTGTGTGTTTCGCCTGAAAAATCAACTTTTGTAATCCAACCATCACGAACATCGGTTTCAAAACGTTCGGCTTGCTTTTGTAACTCTATCATCATTTCCGGCCCTGTAATGCCATTGGGATATCCCGGAAAATTTTCAACTTCATTAGTGGTTGTTAATTGGCCTCCCGGTTGTGTCCCTTGGTACAAAACAGGCTTCATATTTGCCCGTGCCGCATAAATGGCAGCAGTATAACCCGCTGGCCCTGAACCTATTATTAAGCATTTTACTTTTTCAATTGTATCAGACATAATTACTATTAATTTTTATCATAACAAAAATAGGTTTTTTTGAAATAAAACGGCACTTACAAGCATCAAAAGATGGTATCAACTTATAATTAATGCTTATTAAATTTCAGCACGTGTTTTTTGTATCTTTAACGCAACAAAGTAAACTTCTGTTCATTATGAAAAAAATGCTAATACTTGCTTGTTTTCTAGCGATTTGCTCTTGCAACAATAAAAACAATAGCACCGAGGGTTTTAATGACGATGAACACGCTTCGTTGGAAGGTGCTTGGGAACTGATTAGCTATTTTAACTATAAAAGCGATGGGCAAGTTGACACCATTCTTTGTTCTAAAAAAAATAAGCAGATAAAAATGTACTCAAACACCAAAGTTATGTGGAGCAGAAAACGTGTCTCGGACAGTTTGGATTGGTTTGGTTATGGCAGCTATACCGTGAAGGATACTTTATTAACAGAGGTTTTAATGTATGGTTCTAAAACCATGGACGCCATTATTAAAGAAAACAAAGCATTCACCTATAAAATTGTTATTGGTGAAGATACGTTTAGCCAAATTGAAATGGATAGTTTGGGTGCGCCCATTTATGCCGAAAATTACATGAGAATTGAATAAAAAAAAATGCTAAACAATATACTTGCCTAGCATTTTTAAAACAGAAAGGTATCTGTTAAATTACTTTCTAACCGTTTTTATAATGGCTAGGGCCGCTTTTACATCTTGCTCTAACTTGGCATAATCTTTATTTTTGATAATGTCCTTAGAAATTAATTGCGAACCCATGCCAACACAGGTTACGCCCGCATCAAACCACCCTTTAAGGTTTTCTTCAGTTGGCGCTACGCCACCGGTGGGCATTATGCTGGTCCATGGTTGTGGGCCTTTAATGCCTTTTACAAAATTTGGGCCGTAAATATCGCCGGGGAATAGTTTTACTATTTCGCAACCCAACTCTTCGGCTCTTGCAATTTCGGTTAAGGTGCCACACCCTGGCGACCATAATACTTTTTTACGGTTGCAGGCAATAGCAATATCTTCTCTTAAAACAGGGGTAACTATAAAGTTGGCGCCCAATGCCATGTATAACGACGCTGCAGCACCATCGGTAACCGAGCCAACGCCCATGATCATGCCCGGTAATTCCTTAATGGCGTATTTTGTTAATTCGCCAAAAACCTCGTGAGCAAAATCGCCACGGGCGGTAAATTCCATTAAGCGCGCGCCACCATCGTAGCAAGCTTTTAATACATTTTTGCTTAGCTCGATATCGCTATGGAAAAACAAAGGAATCATACCCGTATCTTTCATGGCTTGAGCTACTTCTAATCTTGAAAATTGTGCCATTTTTAAATTTTTTATTGTTTATTTTTATTATTTATTCCTTCAGATGCTTTTATTATTTGGAATTTGTTTTCTCAGTTCCAATTTAATATTTTCTTAAAATCATACGCTTCAGGATTTGGCAGATATTGTTTTGCTTTCACATAATCTTTCTCCTGAATGAAAAAGAGATTATTGATGAACAATTGTGCCATATCCGAATTTATGTCAACCAATCGCGGTGGGATTTTCCCATTTTCATCTTCAAAATCCTTTAAATACAAAGGGGTAATATCGCCTCTTGAATTGGCGCTTACAATACAGCCCGAAACACCTTCATCGTATAGTTTTTTAACACCTATGCCCAGTAATGTGCATAGGGTTAAATCGAAAGCTATTGGGTTACAGCATCGCAATTCGTAACCAAGTTCAACAGGTCGTGTTTTAATATCCAGCCCCAGTTCCTTCAATTTAACTTGTAGTAAATAATTGAAAATGTGCGACTTACTCACATTGCCCAATTCTGGGTGCCCATGGGCGTCATACGTGAAGTTTATGCCCGAATTGATAATTTCGGTTTCTTCCATAAAATGAAAAACGCCTTCGCTTACCAATGCAACCCCATATTCAACACCAATAAGTTTGCACTTTACGATGGAAGAAATAATCATGTTAATTATCTTTTCGAAGGTAACAGTGGTTTTGTTGAACATTTCAGGTATAATCATCATTTGAAAATGACACGCCGAAGCAATGCCAAAAGCCAAATGCCCTGCGGAGCGCCCCATGGCAGCCAAAACAAACCAATTTTCGCTGGTGCGGGCATCTTCATAAACCGTATTTCCTATGCGAACGCCTTCATCCTTGGCGGTATGAAACCCAAACGTAGGGTTTCTATCGGGCAAGGGCAAATCGTTATCGATGGTTTTGGGCACATGGATGTGTGCTACGTTAAGGTTTTGTGTTCCAAGATATTTGGTGAGTCGGTTAGCAGTTGAAGCGGTATCATCGCCCCCAATGGTAACCAATAGCTTAACATGGTTTTTTTTGAAAAAATCGGCTTTAAAATCGCTATCTTTAGGTTTGAACCTACTCATTATTAAGGTAGAGCCACCGCGACTAAAAATACGGTCGGCGTGATGGAAATCGAAAATCTTAACTTCCGGATTGTCGGACAGCAGCCCTTTATATCCATGATGTACCCCTATAACCTCGTAACCGTCCTTCATAAATGTTTTGGCAACGGTACTAATAACAGTATTGATTCCCGGAGCGGGCCCACCGCCACAAATAATGGCTATCGATTTTTTCATAAGCTATTGTTTAAATGACATGCAATGAATCCTAAAAGTGTTTCTCTAAAATGGAAAGTTGCTATTTAAAACCTATAAGTTTTTAAAACTTCAACAGTTACAACCTAAACCTACAAGGTTTTTGAAACCTTGCAGGTTGTTTTTATATTGCAGCTATTTGCATTAATTATCTGGCAACTCTACCAGAAGCATCACCACCCATAAGTTTGGTTACCTCTTCTACCGTTACTAAGTTGGCATCGCCTTTAATGGTGTGTTTTAAGCACGATGCAGCCACCGCAAAATCAAGGGCGTTTTGGTCGTTGTCAGGATACGTTAACAATCCGTAAATCAAACCACCCATAAATGAGTCGCCACCACCAACGCGGTCAACGATATCGGTAATTTGGTACTGACGGGTTTCCAACATTTTGTTGCCATCATATAAAACCCCAGCCCACGTGTTGTGTGAAGCAGAAATAGATCCTCTTAAAGTTGTTATGACTTTTTTAGCCCTTGGGAATTTTTTCATCATTTGCTGACAAACAGATAAGAAAGCTTCAGCTTTCACATCGTGACCATGTGTTTGAACCGCAGCACCCGCTGGTTTGATACCAAAGTGCATTTCAGCATCTTCCTCGTTTCCTAAAACCACATCGCAGTAAGAAGTTAACTCGGTCATGATTTGTTCTCTTTTAGCGGCATCGCAATACTTCCAAAGTTTCGCACGGTAATTTAAGTCGGTTGAAATAGTAACACCCAGTTTACTGGCTGCTTTCACGGCTTCCAAGCACACATCGGCAGAACTTTGTGAAATTGCAGGTGTAATACCGGTCCAGTGGAACCATTCTACGCCTTTAAACACCTCGTCCCAGTTAATCATACCCGATTCTATGGTTGCCATAGAAGAGTGTGCACGGTCGTAAACCACTTTACTGCCCCTGGAAACGGCACCAGTTTCAAGAAAATAGATGCCTAAACGTTCGCCACCCCACACAATTTTATCAACGCCAACGCCTCTTTTGCGCATTTCCATCATTGCACATTGCCCAATATCATTTTTAGGCAAACGTGTTACGAAATCCACAGAAATACCATAATTAGCCAATGAAACGGCCACGTTCGATTCGCCACCGCCATACACAACATCAAAATTGTCGGCTTGTGAAAATCTTAAAAATCCTTGTGGAGCTAATCTTAACATGATTTCTCCAAATGTTACTACTCTACTCATTTAAAAAAGATATTTAATTAATGTTTAATTTTTGGTTAATCGATTGAACAAATTATTCAATAAAAAACGAATGATTAATATACTGATTTTTTTTGTTATTCGTGCATATTGAATTAAAAATCACCGATATAAATTCAAAATAGGCCTTATTTTAACGAAAAAAAACTTATTTTTGTTCAAACGTTGGAACAAATATATATAAAAATTGGCTAATAAAAAAAAAACAACCATAAAAGATATTGCTAATGTGTTAGGCATCACCCCTTCGGCCGTTTCAAAAGCCCTAAACGACCATCCCCGCATTAGTGAAAAAACAAAATCTGCGGTTTTGCAAATTGCCAGAAACCTAGATTACCAACCTAACCATTTGGCAAGTGCCTTGCGCAAGGGTAAAAGCAATTTGGTTGGGGTTATTGTACCCCGAACCAACAGTCATTTTTTTTCATCGGTAATTGAAAATATCGAAAAAGTGTTGAATAAGGAAGGTTACCATATCATTATTACCCAATCGAACGAATCGTACAAAAAAGAGTGTAGCAACATCGATACCTTATTGTTTACGCAAGTGGATGGCATCATTGCTTCCATGGCGAACGAAACCGTGAAATTGGATTATTTTGAAAAAATAAAATCGAAAGGCATCCCGTTAATTTTATTCGACCGTGGCGAAAACGATTTAAACGTTGATTATATAGGCATTAACGATTATGAAAGTAGCCACATGATAGTGGAACACTTAATCAATCAAGGTTGCAAACGCATTGCGCACATTGGCGGCTACAAGCACACACGTATTTTTAACAATAGGATTAGGGGCTATGTGGATGCCATAAAAAAACACGAACTGCCTTTAGATAACGAACTACTTATTGAAAGTAGCCTTACTACCGAAGATGGCAGGGAAAAAATGACACAACTGTTGGCACTAAAAAACAGGCCCGATGCCGTTTACGTGGCCGGTGATTATGCTGCTTTGGGCGCTTTACAGGTTTTAAACGAACACCATATTTCTGTGCCATTAGACATTGCGCTGGTTGGTTTTGGCAATGAACCCTTTACGGCCATGGTAACGCCTACGCTATCGAGTGTTAACCAACATAGCGCTGAAATTGGCAAACAAGCGGCATTAACTTTTTTGGAACGCATAAAAACCCCAACGGTAAAACAAAGCTTGAACAAGATTATTTTGGATGCCGAATTGATTGTTAGAAGTTCTTCCCGTATTAAGGAAACTTAAATACGTGAAGAAATTTAATACTAACCATTAGAAATTTTAAATCGCTGAAGCAACTATAATTTCTTATCTGTATCGGTTATTGGGTCGTAGGAAGTACCCGTGTAACCCCGCAATTTTTCAAACTGTTTGTAATGGTTCTCGATGCTCTTTTTAGAAACCTTTTCCATTTCCTTGTCTGTTACCAGATACGCTGCTTGCAATTGGTTTAACGTTTTGTGAAGTTGGGCTTTAATGGCATCGTATTTTGGGTTATCAATTTGGTTATGGATTTCTTGGGGGTCTTCTTCCAAATCGTACAGTTCCCAAGTGTCTATATCATCATAAAAATGAATCAATTTATAGCGTTTTGTTCTTACGCCATAATGCTTTTTTACCATGTGGAACGCCGGATAATCATAATAATGGTAATAAATAGCATCTCGAAAATTGGCATCCGCTATTTTTTTCTCAAGCAACGGACGTAACGATTTTCCCTGCATATCCTTTGGAATGTCCACTTGGGCATAATCCAAAAACGTTTCGGCAAAGTCAATATTTTGGGTTAGGGCATTCACTACGGTTCCTGGTTTAATGTGGTTTGGGTACTTCATCAACAAAGGCATTGCCAACGATTCTTCGTACATATAGCGTTTATCAAACCAGCCTTTTTCACCTAGATAAAATCCTTGGTCGGTGGTATAGATAACAATGGTGTTTTCTGCTAAACCGTTTTTTTCTAAATAATCCAAAACTTTTCCAACGCCTTCGTCAACCGCTGCAATAGTGGCCAGATAATCTTGCAGATACCGTTGCCCTTTCCATTTAGCCAAGGCTTTACCCGAGAGGTTCGCCTCATGGAAAGCATCATTTTTTGGTTGATAGGCGGCGTTCCAGATGGAGCGTTGTTGGGGTGTCATTCTATCAAAATCGGTTGTCCATGGGTTGTACGCCAACTCACTGCTGCCTTTTTCTTTAGTCATTTTCAAATCATGTCCTTCATACATATCCTTATAAATGGTCTGCAACTGGTTTTTGGAGCCCAAAGACCCTTCATGTGTTGTAAAATAAGTGTCGGGCAAAGGAAATTGAACCGCATCATATTTGTTTAAGTGGCGAAGTGCGGGCATCCAATTGCGATGTGGTGCTTTGTGATGAAGCATCAACATAAACGGTTTATCACTATGCTTGTTTTGTTCGAGATAGTTTAAGGCATCTTCCGTAATAATATCGGTGGCATAACCTTCAATTCGGGTAGTATCAATATGTTGCGTTTTTTCATTGATAGCAATAAAATCGGGATTGTAATAATTACCTTGATCGGTTAAAATATGCCAATAATCAAACCCTTGCGGAAACCCGTCCAAATGCCATTTCCCTATCATAGCGGTATGGTATCCTGCTTTTTGAAGCAGTTTTGGAAAGGTTTGCTGACTGCCATCAAACTTGTTGCCATTCATTCGGAACCCGTTTGTATGACTGAATTTGCCGGTTAGTACCACGGCTCTACTGGGGCCACAAATAGAATTGGTGCAGAAATTATTTTGGAACAAAGCCCCTTCCTTTGCTATTCTATCAATGTTTGGTGTGGGTGCCAATTTGCTAATAGGATGCCCATAGGCACTAATGGCCTGTTCAGCATGGTCATCGGCCATAATATAAATGATATTGGGCCGCTTATCTACTTGATTATATGTGGTTTGCACTGGTTTTTGTCCGCAAGAAAGCAACAAAAACAAAACACCAGCGAAAGGTATTGATAGTTTCATAACCCTTTGGTTTTTATAACTTTGGTTTGGATATTTTCACTGTTTAAAACCGTTTTATCGAAAAATTCAAAAATAGCATCCAGTTCCTTGAAGGGAATGGCAGAAACCTCGTGCCCGCCTCCTTTTACTATATGGAAATAGTATGGTGTTTCTAATTCTGAAAATTTATCTACAATGGTTGCTGAACCGTCCAGCATCAAATAGCCTGGTTTTGATGGCTCACAAAAATGATGAGGAGCCGAAGAGAATGGCACCAACTGGTCGTCTGTTCCATGAAATAGCACCGAAGGAACGGCATTACTTTTAGTGATGTAATTGGCGTTTACAACCGCTCCGCCACACGAAAATACGCCGGCAAACGCTACCTTTTGGTAGTTTTCCAAATCATCTACAAAAAATTCACGCATAAAAACAGCGTTTAAAATACTTTCGGCACCAGCACTACTTCCTCCCGCAATGATTTTTGATGGATCTATTTGTAAAACATCGGCGTTTTCAACTATAAATACCGCTGCATCAAGATAATCTATTGCCGCTTGTTTAAAGGTTTCCATTTTTTCTTCTTTGGAACATAAACAACCAAACTGTGTTGGTGTATCTTTACGCAACAACCGGTATGAAATAGAAACACCTATATAGCCATATTTGGTTACATCGCTGCAAAGTTTGGCATCTTCTACATAATCTCTTGAGCTTATTGAAAAACCGCCTCCATGCATCCATAATAAAACGGGCAATTTTTCATCTTTCTGTAAACTATCCGGATAATAAACATCCAGTTTCAAGGTATCCTTTTCCTTTATGGTATAGGTGTGCGTCGCTTTGTTTTGAGCGGATAACTGTACCACCAAGCATAAAAAAACAAGTATAAAGGTGTGTTTCATTTGGATATCAAATTACAAGTTCAAGTTCAATGAGCACAGCGTTTGGACGTGAGTTTAAAACAGCATGCCCAAGCTGGCACTAAGCCCTTGAATTGAATACTATTCAGATATTTTTATGTCGCTACGTTCGCTCATCCCATTGGCATTAAACGCCTCAATTTGAAAATAGTAGGCGTCGGCTTTGTCGGCACCCGTAAAAAAGTATTCGTTTTTACCGTAAACCATGATGCTTCCGTATAATTTCTCGGGCGATTTTCCCCAATAAATCACATAGCCATCAGCCAAGGCATTTTGTTGCCATTTAAACCAGATACTTCGGCGTTCGCCATATTTTTTGGGGCTGGATCGCAAAACCGTAAAATTTTCAACTTTGTTTGGCTTGGTGCCATTTCCTTTGCCAAAAACCCGAAAACCACTTAACGCAAATTTCCCTGTGGGCATGTGCAGGTTTTCCATTTTTAAATACCGGTACTTCGCAGGTATGGCCAGTTCCACATAATCGTGGGGCACATCGGTTTGGTTGTTGCTTTTATCAACAACTACTTGCCATTTTTTGCCGTCAGTGGAGCCATAAATTTTATATTGATGAAATTTGCCCAAGGTTTTTCCCATGAATTCCGCATCTTGGTCGGCATAATTAATTTGAATTGCGTTGATGGTGGACACCGCGCCCAAATCGGTTTGGAACCATTCGCCTTTATTGCCAGTTTGGGCACTCCAATAGGTTTTAATATCTTCATCAACCGCGAAATTAGGATGATAGCCACCCAAATTGGAAGAAGTTTGCACAGGCTTTTGGTAGTTTAAAAGCATCCAACCCGTAAATAAGCCTTTTGAAAAATCCTTTCCTTCGGCAAAGCCTGGTAACAAGGTTGGGTAATCGCCATACGCCGTGTTGCAATACATCACATCATCGGCATCAAACCCTGCGGGCCATATTCCTAAGCGCCTTTCAAAATTATTTTTTGTTGAAATAAAGATGGTGGACACATGCCAATAATTATTAAAATTATCCTGAAAGGTAGCCCCATGGCCTGCACCACGCGCAAAACCACCCGGTTTATACGAAAACGGGTTGTGCTGTTGGTATTGAAACCCGTGCAGAGGGTCTTTGCTAACATAAACCCCATCGGCATAGCCACTAAACTCGGTAGCCGGTGCGCCATACTGCATGTAATATTTATCGTTGTGTTTGGTCATCCACGCACCTTCAATAAAGGGCTGTAAAAACACATTATCGTTATATTCGCCAAAACGCTCCCAACCATGATCTTCAGGATGCAATTTTACAATGGGAACCGTATAGCCTTCCGACTGCATGGTTTCCGTATTGATTTCGGTGCCTAAAAGGGGCCATTCATTACTGGAACCCCAATATAAATACAGTTTATCCTTCTCTTCGTCATAATGAAATGCAGGATCCCAAGCGCCCACTTTTAAGGTATCGACAGCAATTTGCCAATCGTCAACCGTTGGATTGGTGCTTTTGTAAATGGGAAAATCTTGTTTCCAAGTGGAACCATACACATAAAGCGCATCTTTCATGGCCCAAACCGCAGGGGCGTTTAAGTCGTGGGTATAAGTATCATCGCGCAAAAATTTTCTATAAACGAATTTCCAGTGCAACATATCCTCGCTCCACCAATAGCCTTCCTGATTTGTAGAAAACAGAAAGTATTTATTTTTGAAATTCACGATTACGGGGTCGGCCGTTGCCCGATGCTTGCCTTGGTCGGAAAATCGTTTAAAGGGTGTGTAGCCATAATCGATATTAATAGGGTTGCAATAGGTTTTTTGCTGCGCCAATAGCCAGGGCGACGTAACGCATAGAAGCAATAAAAAGAGCGTTTGTTTCATGGAAAACTATTTTGTTAATTCAAACGATTTCATAAGTTTTGCATTGGAATCGGTTCCAACAAACACTTGAAACATGCCGGGTTCTGCAACAAAATCGAGGTTGGAATTGTAGAATTTCAAATCGGTTTCAGTTAACGTGAAGGTTACGGTTTTTGTTTCGCCCTTTTTAAGTTCAATTTTTTGAAACCCTTTAAGTTCCTTAACCGGACGCGTTACCGAACCTACCAAATCGCGCACGTACAATTGCACCACTTCCTTCCCATCAAAATTTCCTGAATTTGTAACCTCAACAGAAACTTTCATACTGCCTTTTGCATCCATTTTTGGACTACTTAATTGCAAATTACCATAATGGAATGTGGTATAACTTAAACCAAAACCAAAAGGAAATAAGGGCTCGTTGCGAACATCTAAATAATTGCTTCGGAATTTTTCAAACTTACCTTCGGTATTTGCTAAAGGCCTTCCTGTGTTTTTATGACTGTAAAAAATAGGGATCTGCCCTACATTCATTGGGAAGGTTGCCGTTAGTTTTCCGGAAGGGTTAACATCGCCAAACAGCACATCGGAAATGGCCAAACCAGCTTCACTGCCCGGAAACCAAACATTTAAAATAGCTGGAACGTTGGCGTTTTCTTCAACAATTACCAAGGGTCGGCCAGTGAACAACACCAAAACTACCGGTTTTCCTGTTTTAAGTAAGGCATTTAATAAATCTTTCTGTGCCTGTGGAATTTGAATGTTGCTTCGGCTGCTGCTTTCCCCGCTCATTTCGGAAGATTCGCCCAAAGCCGCCACAACTACATCGGCTTTTGATGCGATGCCCAAAGCTTCATCTATGAGCTGTTTATCGGTTCTACCATCCCTTTTAATTTCTCTCCCAAACATGGTTGCGTGCTTTTCAAACTCCAAATCATAGTCTAAATTGCTTCCTTTGGCATATAAAATGGTCGCCTGATTGCCAATAACCGATGTCATGCCATCAAGAACAGAAATGGCCTTGTCTAGTTTTGTGGCTACACTCCAGGTACCGGGCATGTTCTGTTTTGAATTTGCCAATGGCCCAATAAGTGCGATGGTGCCCGATTTTTTTAAAGGCAATAATTGATTGTCATTTTTTAAAAGCACCATCGATTCTGCAGCAACAGTTCTTGCAAAAGTTCTGTTCTCTTTTGTAAAAATATCTGTTTTGGCGCGGTTATCATCACAATATTTAAAAGGGTCGTTGAACAAGCCCAATTTATATTTGGCGGTTAACATGCGCTTTACGGCTGCATCGATGTCGGCTATTTTAACGGTACCTTCTTCCACCGATTTTTTAAGGGTTGAAAGAAAACCTTCGCCCACCATGTCCATATCGACCCCTGCATTAAGTGCCAGTGCAGACACCTGTTGCAAATCGCCCATGCCGTGGTCGGTCATTTCATTAATTCCTGTATAATCGGTTACAACAAAGCCCTTAAAGCCCCAGTCGTTGCGAAGTAAACTGGTTAGCAACCAACGGTTTCCTGTGGCCGGAATGCCATCAATTTCATTAAATGAGGCCATAACCGAACCCACACCGGCATCGACCGCCGCCTTGTAGGGAGGCAAATACTCGTTGTACATTCTAATTTTGCTCATGTCAACGGTATTGTAATCGCGCCCAGCATCTGGTGCACCGTAAAGCGCAAAATGCTTTACACAGGCCATAATGGTTTTGTTGCTTGTTAAATCATCGCCTTGGTACCCTTTTACCATGGCTTTGGCTATTTGGCTTCCCAGAAAGGCGTCTTCACCCGAACCTTCTGAAACACGCCCCCATCGCGGGTCGCGAGAAATATCGACCATGGGCGAAAAGGTCCAGTTAATACCATCGGCACTTGCTTCTGTGGCAGCAATTCTTGCGGTTTTTTCAATCATTTCCATATCCCATGAGCAGGACAACCCCAGGGGAATTGGGAATGTGGTTTCGTAGCCATGAATAACATCCATACCAAACAGCAATGGAATTTTTAATCGGCTTTTTTCAACAGCTATTTTTTGGACTTCTTTTATTTTTTCAACCGTCTTTATATTAAAAAGACCGCCAACCAATCCCTTTTCAATTTTTCCGCCTATATCCGAATTGGTGGCTTGACCGGTTGTAAATTGCCCAACGCTTGGTAAATTTAATTGACCTATTTTTTCTTCTAAAGTCATTAATTTTAAAATAGAATCTACTTTTGCTTCAAAAGGATTGTTGGTTGCTGCATTTTTTGTATTTGCATTTTCTGAAACACACGATTGCAACACCATAACAATGAGTGAATACGCAATAAATTTGATTTTGGATAGGTTCTTCATTTTTTAATTTTTTGATTTTGAAAATAGCCAAGGTAAAAGTTGTGGTTCGGCAAAAGCGGAATCCCAACTGTTATGATTGTCGTTTGCAAACAAGCTAAAATTAGGTTTCCCTCCAGCTTTTAGATATGCTGACACCATGCTAACCGATAATTGCGGATCGACCACATCATCCTTTGCACCATGAAATACCCAAAGCTCTGTTTTGATGGCATAAGCCTTAACGCCCTCGGGGTTTCCGCCACCACAAATAGTGAAGGCAGCGGCGAACATATCGGGTTTTCTATTAAGGATTTCAAAGGTTCCCATACCGCCCATTGATAGACCTGCAACATAAACCTTTTGCTTGTTTGTAAAAGGTTTGCTTAAATAATCGTCCATTAAAAGCATCACTAAATTTAGTGCTTTTGTTGGTGCAGCATCTGTGGGAAAGCTAAGTGTAAGTGGCTTGGTGCTTCTATCAACTGCCACATTAGCCCAATAATCATCTTGTGGACACTGTGGAAAAATAACAATGGCAGGAAAGGCACCACGGTTTATTTCGCTTGCAAATAATTTACTGCCGTGGGTGAGCTGTTTGGTGTTATCAGAACCACGTTCGCCTGCGCCATGGAGAAATAACAAAACGGGGTATTGTTTGCTTTCTGAAAAATCTTTAGGTAGCAATAACCGGTATTTTAGGGTATCCTTTCCTTGGATAAACAATTCTTTTGAAAAAACATCCTGTTGTGCGAACGCAACATTTGCAATTAAAATGAACACAAGCCAAAAGCTGTTCTTTATAAGGAATTTTCTAAATATAGTTTCCATTTTCGTTATTTAAAAATTAAACCCAAGTTTATTTAATCCGTTTTTCACATCGGTGTTTTGCATGAACAAATTCCATAGTAAACCCGTTCTGTGATTTTCAATCATTACAATTTGAGGCCCTTGGTCGATTGCCAAATACGCATTGGCCACCCAATAATTGTATTGCGGACTAAACGCATCGTAAAACCCTGCAGGCCCTAACAATTTATCTTTCTTTGAATAGAAAAAATGCATGGCCTTTAAAGATTCGGTAGGTGTGAAAGCAATGGAACTGATAGCTGCCGTTGGGGAAATGATACCCAAATCGTTTGAAGGGCTGTGTGCCGAATAACCAATAGACCCATCGGCATTTCTTGAATAACTTGCCGTTAAACCCCAACAATCTGCCCCATAGCCAACAAAGTTTTTCGGATTTGAAATACAGTACTGACGGTTAATTTTTGTGTGGTTAACAACCAAATTCCAGTAATTACCATATTGATCGGACAAGTTTTTTGGATTTAAGCCCAAGAATGAATAATGGCTAAAAAACAAAGGGCCACCAAAACTGGAGCCACCCGCATGCTTTAACACTAATGGAAAACCGTATTGGGAAGCAGATGAAACAATGGCGCCCGAACTTGCCCATCCTTTTTCGTAAACCGATTTACTGATGCTATAATTTGGAGAAGCCGCTGCCAACACGTAAGCAATTAAGGTTTCGTTGTACCCAGTTAATTTCAAGTTAATATCAAAACCGTAGTTGGGGCTCCAATGCCAGTACAAAGCGTCTTGATTTTGGGTGTACCAGTTCCATTCAACACCTTTCCAAAGGGCGTCGGCCTTGGTTGCCAGGGCTTTTTCGGTATCGGTTCCATTTTTAAAATATTCTTTAACACATAGCAATCCCTGAACTAAAAAGGCGGTTTCAACTAAATCGCCCCCATCATCTTTGGTGCTAAATGGCAATACCTTACCAGTACCACCATCCAGCCAATGTGGCCATGCACCATGAAAGCGGTCGGCGGTTTCTAAAAAAGCCATTATTTTTGTTAAACGTGTTACGGCTTCATTTCTGGTAACATACCCTCTTTCTATTCCTACTAATATGGCCATAAGCCCAAAACCTGTGCCTCCGGTTGTAACAACATTTTGGTTTAAAGTGGGATTTGTAGGATGGTAGCGTTCTTTGGCTGCTCCTGTAGCGGAATTGGCAAAATCCCAAAAATACTTAAAGGTTTCTTTTTGGGTTAAGTCCATGAGTTCGGTATCGGTTAATGGCGTAACAATTGGTTCGTTAGGTGTTGGTATATAGGGTTCTTGATACCCGGGGCCATCATCAGACCCGCAGGAAAACAATACAAATGCAAACACCGCAAAACAATAAACTCTGTACATTTTTTTATTTTTTAATTGTGAATCCCAATTTATGCAATCCGTTTTTAACATCGGTGTTTTGCATAAACAATTTCCAAAGCAAACCCGTTCTATAATTTTCGATCATGACTGGAATGGGGCCTTGGTCGATAGCCAAATAGCGGGGTGTAAACCAATTATCCTGCAAGCTAAACGCATCATAAGGGCCATATTTACCTATTAAAGAATCGTGGTTTTTATACAAATTACGAAGCATTTTCATGCTTTCCTTTGGGGTATATGGAAAGGACGACAATGCTGCTGTTGGCGAAATAACCCCTAAATCGTGTCCGGGTCGATGGCCAGCATACCCTTTTATGGAATAACTTGAGGTTAAGCCCCATAAACTATCGCCATAGCCTTTAAAGTTTTTAGGATTATCCAAAGCGTATTTATAATGAATTTTGGCATGATTTTGAACGAGTTTCCAATAATCGGCATATTGGTCGGATAAGCCCTTGGGGTTCAACCCTAAATAAGAATAATGAGCCCAAAATAGGGGGCCAATGGGCGCATCATCATGTTCGTAATAATTTAGTACCAAGTCTTCGCCATAAAATTTTTCTGTTGAAACAATCGCTCCATCTTTTGCCCAACCTTTATGATAAACGGATGGTTTTATGGGATATGTTGGCGATGAAGCCGCTAAAACATACATGATTAAACATTCGTTGTAACCACCAACTGGAAAATTCATGTCCCACCCATCGGTAGGCGACCAATGCCAATACAGCACATCTTGCCCGTTTTTTGTGTACCAATTCCATTCTACAGTTTTCCAGAGCGTATCGATTTTTTCTACCAGTTGTTGTTCCTTTTCATTTCCGTTTTTAAAATATTCTGAAACCGTTAACAAACCTTGAACCAAGAATGCAGTTTCAACCAAATCGCCACCTGTATCTTTTTTGCTGAAAGGAACCACTTTTCCTGTTTCTCCGTTTAACCAATGGGGCCATGCGCCGTGAAACCGGTCGGCTTTTTCAAGAAAATCGATTATTCTCAAATAGCGGTTTAGGGCATCTTCCCTCGAAACAAAACCGCGTTCTATACCCACTAAAATAGCCATAAGCCCGAAGCCACTGCCACCCGTGGTTACTGTGTTCATTGGCGAGGTTGGATAAACGTTGTCCATGTGCAAACGCTCGCGCGCCAACCCGGAATTGGGTTCGGCACCTTCCCAGAAATAGTTGAAGGTTTCTTTTTGGATGCGCGTAAGCAGCTCATCATCAGACCATTTACCCTTTTCGGTATTGAGCATTTCAGTGTTCTTATTGACTATTTTATTGTTACAATTAAAAAGGAATAAGACCGAAACAACGATACAAAATGATATATGTTGATGTGAAATTTTCATAAAAAATAAATTAAATTTTAGCTGCACTTAAAAAACAAGTGCAGCTAAAAAATTAACAAACAAACTAAACAAACTAACTATTGTTTTTCTAAATGTATAGCATCCAATAAAATGGAGCCGTTACGTTAGTTACATCAAGGCCTGAATTTCTGCCTGAGTTAAGGTTTTGTTATATAAATGAAGCTCGTCCAAATAACTTAAATCTGATTTATGGTTCCATCCTGTAAAACGTGGCGCACCCGACATAATGGATAATATATTACAACCAGTCCAGTCTATCCCTGTAATTGGGCTTTCCTTTACTGGCAAACCATTTATATATACAATGGCTTTTGTTGGTGATATGGTGAATGCCAAATGCACCCATCCAGCAGTGTTTGCTACATCGGCCGCTACACCGCCATCAACCCAAACATCGGCAGTACCATTGCCTACATTTAATTTGAAACGTTGGAAACCTGCCGCACCTGCTTCCCTAAAAAACCTGAAACCGTTTTTTCGATTGTTTTGAGCGGTTGGGTTTGCCGTATCTTCAGGACCAGCCACCAAAATACCAGCGCGATCTGGAGTTGCATTTAATTTATACCACATAACAGCACTAAAGGATTCGCCCGTTAAGCCTGTTGTTGGTAACGTTAAATACGCATCGGTAGCACCGGCATAGGCATTGGTGCCTTTTTTAGGTTCGCCAGAAAAAATAGGAGACCCCACTTTGGTTGCCGTAACATTGCCTACTACGTTAACATAATTATTGTTGAAAGGCATGTACAGAGTTTCGCCCGATACTGGCACATAAGGATTTGTAACATCTATAATGTTTTGAATTTCCGATTGTGTTAATGCTTTATTGAACAGGCGTAAATCGTCCATATAACTATTATCGGATTTATGGTCCCAACCCGTAAAACGAGGCGCTCCCGACATGATGGACAACAAATCGCAACCCGTCCAGCTAACCCCCGTAATCGGGCTGTTTTTTACGAGTTGCCCGTTGATGTATAAAATGGCTTCGGTAGCTGAAATTGTAAATGCCATGTGTACCCAATCTGAACCGGGGGCAACATCGGCAGCAGCTCCGCCATCAACCCATGCATCGGCGGTACCATTCCCAACATTCAATTTAAAACGTTGTTTACCTCCCGCATTTTCCCTTAGCAACCTAAATCCTTTGGTCCTATCGTTTTGGGCTGTTGGATTTGCAGCATCTGTTGGCCCTATTACTAAAACACCAGCACGATCTGGAACGGCGTTTAATTTATACCAAAAAGAGCCTGATAATTCTGATCCTAAATTTAAACCTGCCGTTGGAAAGGTTAAATAAGAATCTGTTGCGCCTTTGTAGGCATTGTCGCCTACTACGGAGGTACCCGCAAAAACAGGAGCACCTACTTTGGTTGCTGGTTTTACGCTAATAAGCTCTACATAATCATTATCAAAAGCCATGTACAAAATTTCGTTGGCAAATAATGGAATGTATGGAGGTTCTTTCTCAAAATTAACAACAGACGAGGTCGATTTTCCATCCAAATCGGTGGCCGTAATTTTTAGTTGATGAACACCCGTTGTAATGTTTTCAGCCCTTAAAGATTGAAGAACCCGACGGTAGTCTTTAAAATCGCCCGAGTAAGTTGCTATTTGCGAACCATCTATAAATACACCTATTGTTCCTACTTCAATATCATCGGTAACCTCAAATTCAATATCGATAGAAATCAAAGGGTCGTTAACTTTAAACTTAGCGCCGTTTAAGGGGGCTTTTATGGTTACAACCGGCGCCGTTGCATCGGCACCTGGAGCAACTTCGGTAATAGCATCAATGCCATCATTACATGATACTACGGGTAGCATCACAAAAAAAGCAATTATATATTTTATGAATGTTTTCATACGTTCTAATTTTATGTTATTAATTTCCTCCTAATGGCAAGGCATCGACTTGAGCCTGTGGATATGGCAATAAGGCCTTTTCGGGCGTAAATGTTCTACCATCGTAGCTTAACTCGCTGTTATTGCCCAAACGGATCATGTCGTAATAACGAGTACCCCATTCCATGGCCATTTCAGCAAATTTCTCGTCCATTACCTGTTGCGAGGTAACACCAGACAGGATGCCTAAACCTGCACGTTGCCTAACGGCATTAACCGCTTGATCTGCGGTCATGGCAGAACTTGTGGCACCTCTTGTTAGGGCTTCGGCATGCATTAACAAAATTTCGGCGTAACGAATACAAATCATGTTTTTGCCTGCACCATAATCATTTCTTCCGGCCGTTAATTGATTTGAAGGCAAATAGTGTTTTCCGCTGGCAAATAGCGCACGCGCATAATCGTTTACTCTATCGCCGTCTTTTGTTGTATTAGTAATCCAACTGGGCAAGGTTGCATAGGCAGGATCTGCTTTAATGGCTGTAATACCACGGTTTGTAAACAGTACGCTGGTTTCCAAACGCACTCTTTCGCCCCTGTTCAACATGAATTTAATATATTTTAAGCTAGGTTCGTAAAAACCCCAGCCACTTGAAGCATTAGCTCTGGCGGGTGTCCAGTTTTGGGGTCCAAAAGGTGCGAATAAATGATAAAATGTATCGCCAGTTCCAGAGCCAAAATCGGAATATTGCATTTCTAGCAAGTTTTCGTTACTCAACTCACCTGGTTTTTTAAATTCGTTATAAAAATCTGGGAAAAGCGAAAACTTTCCTGAGGCAATAATGGCTCCTGTTGCATCGGCTACCCCTTGATAGTTTTTAAGCTCTAAATTAGCTAATGCTTTCATTGCCAATGCAGTATATTTTGTTACGCCACCTTTTATATCGGTACGTTCGTTAGGGCGCACGTCTGGAAGTAACGGAATAACCTCGTCCATTTGGTCTGAAATATATTGCATAACCTGCTCTTTGGTAGCTACGCCATTTTCAATTTCAGTATCTGGAATGGCTGTGTTAATAATAAATATACTGCCCCAAACCCTAGACAAATTAAAATGCAACCATGCCCGTAACACTTTAGTTTCCGCAATGTAACTATCGGCTTTGGCGGCATCATTGGCGTTTGCAAATGCCTTGTAATTTTCAATTAAATTAGCAGCGTTATTAACACTAACAATATCGGCGTAGTGTAAATTCCAAAGTGAATTGTACATCCAATAGTCTTTATTGTAGTTAAACATATCGGTATTGGCAAAGTCTTGTTGGTCGCCAAGTCCACCCGCATTCACATCGTCTCCACGAACGGAAAGTAAAAGATACTCTTCCCACCCTCTGGTTGCAAAGGCATTGTAGGCACCAATTAAAGGGAGAATCATATCATCTGAATTGGAATAATCAACATCACCTGTGTTAACCTGTCCTTCTATTAAATCTAGTTTATCATTACAAGCTAGAAAACTAAGCATAGCCAAAAGTGCTAGTACGCCAGTTTTGAATGTGTTCTTTAAATTTTTCATATTCAATTTTTTTTTAGATTTTAATATTAACACCAAATGTATAGACACCGGGAACGGGGTATGTTTGTCTATCTACACCATCGGAAACCTCTGGGTTAAAACCATTATAGTTGAAAAATGTGAACGGACGATCGGCAGTTAAGGTAAGCCTAGTTTCGGGCATATTTTTACCAAATAATTTTTCACCTTTTATGGTATAGGCCAACTGAATATTTTGAATCCTGAAAAAGTCGCCATCTTCAACCCAGAAATTACTTAGTTTTTGGTTCCAGCCTTTGCGCAAACCAGCAGATGAAGGATAGGAATTGCTAGTGCCTTCGCCATGCCAACGGTTAATTGCCAAATCGGCATCCATATTGGTATCGTTGGTAAAAATAATCTCACCACGTTTTCTGTTCAATATTTTACTGCCGCTTTGGCCATAGAAATTAACAGAGAAATCGAAATCTTTATAAGATATTCCCACGTTGCCGCCATACATTACTTTTGGCAAATACGAGCCTAAAATTTTCCTGTCATTATCATCAATTTTACCATCCGGAATCCCATCAGGACCACTAATGTCTTTATAAATTAAATCTCCGGGCACCAAATTATTGGCCACTGCAATAGGATCGGCCGCTATTTGTGCCGCATTTTGATATACCCCTATTGTTTGGTAGCCATAAAATGCTTTAATGGGCTGTCCAAGAATGGTGCGTTGACGGAACTCTGCACTTCCAGCATCGATATACCCTTTAGGATCTTTTATACTTAAGGTTTTGTTCTTTAAGGTTGTAAAATTGGTACCTATGGAATAACTAAAATCGCTTGTAACGGTTTTGTTCCAATTAATGCCTACCTCAAGACCTTGGTTTCTAATTTCGCCCGAGTTTCTTTCAACGGTCACATTTATAATAGGTACAAATACCGGCATAATGGCGTTTTTTGTATCACGCATGTAGTAATCGGCTTCGATCGTTAAATCATTGTTCAAGAACCCTAGGTTTAAGCCAAAGTTCTTTTCCTCAATCACTTCCCAGGTATTGTTGGTAAAGGTACTTGAGGAGGTAATTCCGGGCGTTTGTACATCGCCAAGATCGATAGTAACGTTGGTAATGGTATTAGAACCAGAACTGGCCGCCACATTATCATTACCTAATTTACCCCAACTGCCCCTTAATTTTAAATAATCGACGATGCCATTGTTTTTCATGAAAGCTTCTTCAGAAACTACCCAACCAGCGCCAACAGAGGGGAAATAGCCCCAAGGATCTTTGGTGAATTTTGAAGAACCATCGGCTCGAATAGTTCCATACAATAAGTATTTGTCTTTATAATTATAGGTAGCCCTACTAAAATAGGAAACCCCATATTTTCTTCCAATATCACCACCACCAACGCGCGATGTTACATCGGTTGCATTTACAAACCAAGATGTTTCATAATCAACACCCCGAATATTTTCTCCAGAGATGTTTAAATTATCGTTAGCTTCATCTCTATACGATGTTCCGGCCATAAGCGACACGTTATGATTACCGAAGCTATCACTAAAGGTTAAAACATTGTCCCATATTTGGTTGGAATAGGTATTGTCAACTCTTCTTATGCTGGAAATACGATCGACGTTATTACCCAAATTATAAGGTAAATTAACATATCGTTCGTTTAATGCAGAAAAGTCGTGGTTGTAGGTTGTTTTAAATGTTAACTTATCAGGAATCAAATCCACTTCAACAAATATACTCGACAATAACTTTCTTATTTTCAATTGGTTATTATTGTATCTCATGGAAGGAAATGGGTTTTGTGTGCCCCTATAACCCAAAAATTGCGCATTTGAAAACTTATAAGGTGATGCTTCGGTATTCAATTCGTCGAACACCGGCATAATGGGCACTGCAAAATAGGCCTGAAACCAAGCGCCATTTTCGGCATTATATTTTGTAGCATTACTAAACACGTTATTAATGCCTATTTTAAACCTATCGGAAAGTTTGACATCCACCTTAGAACGTATGTTGAAACGTTCGTACTCATTTTTCATATCTAAGATACCTTCTTGAGCAAAATAGTTGGCGCCCACCGAATACGACACGTTTTCCGCACCGCCTGTAGCCCCTATACTGTGACTTTGGATAATGCCCGGTCTTAAAATTTCCTTAAACCAATCGGTGTTAGCATTGGGCACGTTGGGGTTTACCCTACTTCTACCATAACGTTGCATGGCATTTAGCACAAAGTTTATATCGGCTTGCGAACCAGATTCATAAGCCATGGTTGTAAACTGTTCTGCATTTGCTAATTTTAAGACGTTTTGGGCGTATTGTACACCTGTGTAACCATCATATTCAAAAACAGGTTTTCTTTCCAGATTACCGGTTTTTGTTTTAACAATTACCACCCCGTTTGCTGCTCTTACCCCATATATTGCGGATGATGAAGCATCTTTAAGCACCGTAACCGATTCAATATCCTTAGTGTTCAAGAAATCGATATTGGTGTAAAACATTCCATCAACCACAAACAATGGTTTGGTATTATTGTCGCTGTATGAACCGATACCCCGTAGCCTAACAGTAGGCGAATCACCGGGCGAACCGTTGCTTACCACCTGTACACCGGGTACTTTGCCTTGCAATGACTGCATAACGTTTGCTGTGGGGGTTTTTTCGATGTCCTGCGATTGAATAGTAACAATAGAGCCCGTTAAATCGGCCTTTCTTTGCGTACCATAACCAACAAGAACAATTTCATCCAACGATTCCACATCGGTATTCATGGTTACGTTGATGGTTTTTTGGGCTCCAACAGTAATAGCTACTGTTTTAAGACCAATAGAGCTAAACTCTAAAACCTCACCAGTACTTACCTGTATGGTATATTTACCGTCAAAATCGGTACTTACCCCTCTGGTAGTCCCTTTAACAATAACGTTTACACCGGGTACCGGCATGCCATCCTCAGCACTTGTGACCACACCAGAGACGGTTAAATTCTGTGCAAAGCCACTAACTGAAAATAGAAAAAATAATAATAAAATAATTTTTGCTTTCATATAGTTTAAGTTTAATTTTTAGTTACCCACAATATAAGACCAATTTTTTGGCTTAAAAAAAGAGTGGCTACACTTTAATTACGCCATTTCAAAAAAATCATCAAAAAATAGCTTATTGACGTATGGCAGGAAGCCAAAAAAGTGAGCAAAAAGCAACAATAAAACGTTATATGACGTAGTAATGACGTATAAAACTATAACGAATAACGTATTTTTTCAGAGCACCTATTCCAGATTTTGCAGATAATGGGACACAGAAATATCATTTTCTAAATTCAGTTTCTTTTTTAGTCGGTACCGATGGGTTTCCAAACCTCTTACAGAAACATTCAATAAAGGGGCTATTTCCTTATTGGATAAATTCATTTTAATGTATGCACAAATTTTTAAATCTTTTGAAGTTAAATTTTCATGTTTCGCTTTAAGGCTCATAAAAAAATCTTCATGCACCTGGTTAAAATTATATTCAAACACTTTCCATTCATCTTTGTGCGCAATGGAACTATCCACTTTTTTAAGAATCTTTTTAAAAGCATATTGGTTACCAAAGCCCTCTTTGTTCATGGCCAATTCCTTTTTAATGTCCTGTAATGTTTCATTTTTCTTAACCAAAGCCAACGCCGTATTAGCCAATTGTTTGCTTTTTAATTTTACCTCGTTCCGTAACGATTCATTTTTTAATTGAACAATACGTTTTTCGTTCTCCAAATTCTTCTCCCTTACAATTTCCTGCTGTTCCTTGGCATACTTAATTTTTAACAAACGTTGTTCTAAGGCTATTTTACGTTTATTGACGTAGTAAAAAATCCATATACCAAGAATAATTAGCACCGAATAAAGAAGCATCCCCAAGGTATCCTTATACCAAGGAGGTAAAACTTTTAGTTGAATTTTGGCCGATTCCGAGTGTTTCCCCAAATAATCACTGGCACGGAATAAAATGGTATAAGTGCCGTCCTTTAAACTGGATAGTTCTAGTTTGTTCTTGTCCAATTTCTTCCATTTTGAAGCATCAAGTTCCATGATGGCGTATTCAAAATAATGATTGCGCGACTTAGGTGAAGAAACCGAAACCCCAAAACTACTCTTAAGTTTTAGTTTTATGGTTTCGTTTGGAACGACATCAATGAAGGTTTTATCAATTTCAATATGATCGATATTTGGTTTGTAAAGTGCTGTTTTAGCTTTGGATTTGCTATCAATAAGCATAAAGCCATTATTCAAGTTTAGGGCGAAGGTTGAATCGTCAATTTTTGAAACATTCTCGTTGCCAACAATCAATCGGTTTTCAAAATAATTATTGGAAAGTGATACCTCCTTTTCATCTGTTAGCAACGTTTTAAAACTGATAACATCATTAGAACTTTTTAGAACGATTTGATCCAGATCATCTTCAGAAATCATATAGGAATCCGTACCAAAATGGTCATTAAGCAATTGGTAAGGCACAATGCTGTCTTGTATGGGCTCGTATTTTAGCCAACCATCATTGGTTTTAAAACAGATGTTGTTCTTTATTTTATAAGCGCTCACGTTAAAATCGGAAAAAAGCCCTTTAGCCTTATAATTTTCGATGCTTAAAATGGTGTCGTAGGTTTTATCAAACTTAATCCTATATAGTCCTTTGTAGGCGTGTGCCGCCCAAACCGTAGTTGGATCTTCAAAAACAAGATGCTTAATAGGCATGGTGGTTTTGCCCAAATGTTTGGCTTTCCATCCGGTTGGTTCCTTTTTAAACCGAACCAAACCCGTATAGGTGCCTTCAATATAAACATTGGCCTGCTCTGGCACTTTTTTTATGACCCAGCCACCAGTAACCGACGATACTTGTTTGAGCGCAAAGTTTTCGACCAGAAAAGTTCCCTCATTGTGACCACAAAACAGTTCGCCATCAATAGCTTGTAAATTCCATACCTGCCCTTGCGATCCCTTAATAAATTGCAGATTATTTTCCTGGTCTAGGTAAAACAAGCCCGTGTTGCTTCCTAAATAGACGATGCCCTTAAACTTAATTACATCGTAAACAGCGCCCAATCGTCCGGAAACATCATTAAAAAAAAGGTTGTGATTATCCAAATCAATGGACGCAATGCCATTATCCAAACCCAGCCATAGTTTATTTTCCCAATCCAGTACCTGACATAAAACGGTATTATTTATCAGGCCGTTTTCTTTATTGATATGATGCAAAACCTTACCGTCGGCATTTGTAAAATAGATACCATCTTTAATGGTCCCAAAAGCCATTTGACCGTTTTTAAATAAGGAAAAACCATTCAGTAAATGCTGTTTTATCAAGCTATTGATTTCGAATTCGGCTGGTTGAAGCAGACCATTTTGATAAATGAAACAACCTTTTAACGATGTGGTTATAAGCAACTTGCCCTTATAATCAACAATAGAGACTACTTTGGTGTTTTCAATGCTCTTATCCATAATTTTGAGCACCAATTGATTGTTTTTATACTCAAAAATACCATGCTGAAGTGTTGCAACATACAATTTGTTGTTAATAACACTACAGGAAATTACCACCGATTTTGGTTTTATTTTTTGGATGGTACCGTTTGATTTATATATGTAAATATTTAGAAAAGACCTAAAAACGATGCCTTCGTTGCACGGTAAAATTTGCCAAAATTCTTCGTTGGGCGATATTTTTTCTTTTACCAAATCGCTTAAAGAAGTATAAACCAAAACCCCTTTTCGGTTTCGCTTCCAATAACCAAACTCTTCATAAGAACCCGTAAAAACCAAATTGTTGTGGGCCAAAACAGAGCGCATCGTTGTTTTGTTGGGAAGCTCGTAAAAATCCCATTTTAAGCCGTCATACTGCAATAGTCCATTATTGTTTGCGGCGTAGAGCATACCGTTATCAGCTCTTGAAACACCCCAATTTTGATTTCCCGCATTGTATTCAGACAACGAAAAATTTTGAAAATAAGGGGTGTATTGAGCTAATGCCGTTTGTGTTGTTAAACACAGCAAAAGAAAAAGGAAAAAACATTTTTTTTGCATAATCTTGAAGTATCTAAAAACAGTTTGATAGCAAAACAGGATGCTGTTACACACAAAACTAATCAAATAAAAAAGAACTTAATGCAGAAAGAATGAGTTTGCCAAAAAGCTATGTAAAAATATTTTGTGTTGAAGATACGGAAGCCTGGGCACTAAAAATTAGCTTTTCAGTTGTTTTTATCCCGGGCCAACAAGGTGTTTTTAAGAAGCATGGCAATGGTCATGGGGCCTACACCTCCGGGAACGGGAGTAATATAGCTTGCTTTTTTGCTCACGCTCTCAAAATGTACGTCGCCCGCTAGTCGGTAACCGCTTGCTTTGGTTGCATCTGGCACGCGCGTAATGCCAACATCGATAACCACTACGCCATCTTTAACCATATCGCCTGTTAAAAATTCACAAATGCCTATGGCTGCTACAATAATATCGGCTGCTTTAGTGATTTCGGCCAAATTCTTCGAACGGCTATGAACCACCGTTACGGTGGCATCGCCCGCTTTACGTTTTTGGCTCATTAGAATACTCATGGGGCGACCCACAATATGGCTTCTTCCCATAACGACCACATTTTTTCCGGAGGTTTCAACTTGGTAGCGTTCCAATAATTCTAGGATGCCGTAAGGTGTTGCGGGTAAAAATGTAGGCAAATCCAAGGCCATTTTGCCAACATTGGTTGGATGAAACCCATCAACATCTTTATCGGGATGTACTGCCATTAAAACCTTTTGTTCATCAATATGTTTTGGCAATGGCAATTGCACTATAAAACCATCAATAGCATCGTTTGTATTGAGTTCATTAATTTTAGCCAATAATTCGACTTCTGAAGTATGATCGGGCAAATCTATTAAAGTTGATTGAAACCCAATTTTTTCGCAAGCCTTAACTTTGGCGTTCACGTAGGTCATGCTGGCACCATCGGTTCCTACCAAAATAGCCGCTAAATGGGGCACTTTTTCGTCTTTGGCAACCATGGTCTTAACCTGTTCGGCAATTTCTGCTTTAATATCGTTACTTACCTTTTTTCCGTCTAAAATTATCATTGTTTGGGTGTTGGTTGTTTGGTTGTTTAGTTGTTGTTGGTTGTTTAGTCGTTGGTTGTTTAGTCGTTGGTTGTTAAGTTGTTAAGTTGAAGTAGCTTTTAGCTTTTAACTTTTAACTTTTTACTTTTTACTTTTTACTTCTAACTTTTAACTTCTAACTTTTAACTTCTAACTTTTAACTTCTAACTTTCAACTTTATCGCATCCCCTTCATCATCTGCATCATCTTTTTACCGCCGCCACCTTGCATCATTTTCATCATTTTGCTCATTTGGTCGAACTGTTTTAAAAGTTGGTTTACTTGCTGCACCGAAGTACCGGAACCTTTACCAATACGCTGCTTTCTGCTGGCGTTTATAATGTGGGGTTGGCTCCTTTCTTTGGGCGTCATGGAATGGATGATGGCTTCTATACCTTTAAAGGCATCGTCATCAATATCAACATCTTTCAACATTTTTCCAGCACCGGGAATCATGCCCATCAGGTCTTTCATGTTTCCCATTTTCTTGATTTGCTGAATTTGCTTTAAGAAATCATCAAAGCCAAATTGGTTTTTGGCGATTTTCTTTTGAAGTTTTCGAGCTTCCTCCTCATCAAACTGCTCTTGGGCACGCTCAACCAGCGACACCACGTCGCCCATACCGAGAATACGGTCGGCCATACGCGCAGGATAAAACACATCAATTGCTTCCATTTTTTCGCCCGTACCAATAAACTTGATGGGTTTATTGACTACCGATTTAATGGAAATGGCCGCACCACCACGGGTATCGCCATCTAATTTAGTGAGGATTACCCCATCAAAATTCAGTACGTCGTTGAAGGCTTTTGCTGTGTTTACGGCATCTTGCCCGGTCATGGCATCGACAACGAACAAGGTTTCTTGGGGCTGGATGGCTTTGTGGATGTTTGATATTTCGGTCATCATTACCTCATCAACCGCCAATCGGCCTGCGGTATCGATAATAACCACATTGTAACCGTTGGCCTTGGCGTGGGCGATACCTGCTTTTGAAATGGCCACAGGATCGGTATTGCCTTTGTCGCTAAAAACCTCGATACCTATTTGGCTGCCCACTACATGCAATTGGTCGATCGCGGCAGGACGGTACACATCGCACGCCACCAATAACGGTTTTTTGGATTTTTTTGTTTTAAGGTAATTTGCCAACTTACCCGAAAAGGTGGTTTTACCCGAACCCTGCAAACCAGACATTAAAATAACACTTGGATTGCCCGACAGGTTGATGCCTTCTGCATCGCCACCCATTAATTTGGTTAATTCATCTTTTACGATTTTAACCATTAATTGCCCGGGCTGTAAGGTTGTTAATACGTTTTGCCCCAGTGCTTTTTCTTTTACGGTGGTGGTAAAATCTTTGGCTATTTTAAAGTTTACGTCGGCATCCAACAATGCACGGCGCACTTCCTTTAGGGTTTCTGCTACGTTTACTTCGGTAATACTTCCGTGGCCTTTTAGTACGTGTAGGGCTTTATCTAACTTATCGCTTAAATTATTGAACATAGTTTTTTAAGTATTCAGTAGCCGTTTACAGCTATCGGTGTGCTTGATGATTAAAAATTGAAAGTTGCAAAGTTAATGATTTGAAGCGTATTATTGAACTTGATTTTTAGAAAAAAGATAACATTGCGAAACCACTTTACACTGCCAGTACATGGGTTCTGTTCTGCTATTGGCGGATGGGTGCGCTAGGGATAGTAGCGGAAAGCCCACAGCGGCCCCATTTTTTTGGGGGCGCGAGGACTTGTAGCGTATAGCCCGACCCAAAGGGTAGCGCCATAAAAACAAAAAAAGTAACGCCGATTTATTTTTAATTAACGAACCAAACCATTTTATATATTTGATAGCAAAAACACTAGGCTATGTTATTATTAAGTAATTTAGAGTTCTCGCTGCCATTTACCAATCCGGTGCTTAAGTTTCTTATTATTCTGATTATTATTTTATTAGCTCCTATACTACTGAATAAACTTAGAATCCCGCATATTTTAGGACTTATTGTTGCCGGGGCTGTTATTGGCCCCAACGGGTTTAATTTGTTGCTGCGCGATAGCAGTATTATTTTATCGGGGACTGCGGGCTTGCTTTATATTATGTTTTTGGCCGGTTTGGAAATTGATATGAACGAATTTAAGAAAAACAAGTTTAAAAGCCTGTTGTTTGGGTTGTTTACCTTTAGTATCCCGATGGTTTTTGGGGTTTTAGTTGGTTATTTTGTGCTGAAATTTTCTTTGCTCACATCTATTTTACTAGCCAGTATGTTTGCGTCGCACACCTTGATTGCCTACCCCATTTTAGGGAAATTTGGGGTAACAAAAAACCGCGCTGTTAACCTGGTGGTTGGCGGCACGATGATTACGGATACGCTGGCACTTTTTGTGTTGGCGATTGTTATTGGCATGACAAAAGATGCTGTAAGTAGCGCCTTTTGGATACGCCTTTTTATATCGATAATCATTTTTGGTTTTGTTGTTTTACACGTGTTCCCCATAATTGGACGCTGGTTTTTAAAACGCTATCACGACAATATTTCTCAGTATATTTTTGTTTTGGTGATGCTTTTTTTAGGAGCGTTTTTGGCTGAAGTTGCCGGTATTGAAGCTATTATTGGCGCCCTACTTTCTGGGTTTGCACTTAATAGATTAATTCCTTCCACATCGCCATTAATGAACCGTATTGAGTTTGTTGGAAATGCTATTTTTATCCCGTTTTTTCTTATTGGCGTAGGGATGCTTATTGATTTCCGTGCTTTTTTTACCGATTTTGATACTATTTTGGTGGCTATTGTTATGACAGTTGCCGTTACCCTAGCCAAATTTATAGCTGCTTGGGCAACCCAAAAATCGTTTAAATTTTCGGCAGATGAACGTCGCATTATTTTTGGTTTAAGCATTGCCCATGCCGCAGTAACACTGGCAACGGTAACAGTAGGCTACAACATCATTATTGGCGAAACACCAACTGGGGAACCTATTAGATTATTGGGCGACAGCATTTTAAACGGTACTATTATCATGATTTTGGTTACCTGTACCATTTCAACATTTGTGGTTCAAAAAGGGGCGCGGAATTTATCGTTATTTCAATCTACTGCCAGGGACAAATCATATACCGAAAACGAGGAAAAAATATTGGTGGCCGTTAATAACCATGATACAGTAGAAGAACTGATTAATTTAAGCAGCATTATTAAATCGAAAGAAAACAAGCAAGCCCTTTTTGCGCTGCACATCATTAAAAATGAGACTACCGATGTGCTTGCTGAAACCAACGCCGTAAAAATATTGGATAAAGCCAGCCATATTGCATCGGCAACCGATATGCATCTAAACAAATTATTACGCTACGATGTTAATATTTTAAACGGTGTCCTAAATGTAATTAGAGAACAGAAAATAACCGATTTGGTTTCAGGACTTCACATAAAACAAGATATTTCAGAATCGTTTTTAGGCGAATTAACGGAAGGCATTTTATCAAAATCAAATGCTACCGTATTTATTTACAAACCATTACAGCCTATTTCAACCATAAAAAGGCATATTGTTATTATGCCGAACCATGTTGAAAATGAATTTGGCTTCCCTTTTTGGCTCGATAATATTTGGAACATATCTTACAATACTGGCGCGAAGATTATTTTTTATGGCACTGAACCAACCATTAAAGTTATTAAAAACGTTCATTCCGAACACCCAATTGATGCCGATTTTATAACCTTTTATAACTGGAAAAACGCTAAAGAACTTTCAAACAGCATTAAATTGGATGATAATTTGATTTTTGTTCTAACCCGAAAAGATGAACCTTCCTATAACAAAAACATAAAAAATATTTCTGTTTACCTAAACCGTTATTTTAAATCAAATAGTTTTATTTTGGTTTGCCCCATCATGAAAAGGCAAACTGTTAATAACACCGTCGAACTAAATAACCCTTCTTTAATTGAACCTATAGAAAAGCTGGATGAATTGGGCAAAACAATAGCAAATATGTTTAGGAAAAAACCATAGTACTTTCGAGATATATAGTTGTGGTTTCTAAAAAACAAAAACGTATTTTGATTAGCTTCAAGTTGTACACCATTTGACAAGACCAATGAAAATTTTAAAAAACATAGTAACAATCGTAGTCGAAATTGCAATAATTATTTTAGGTCTTATTTGGTATTTAAGAACTAAAGAAGAAGAACCTTTGATTGTTATGATTGGTTCTGGCGGATTTTTAATAGCAAGTATTTTGACAAAAATATTTGACAAAACAGAAAAACCGAGACCAAAAGTAGTTTTTCACAGAAAAAAGAATTTTTCAATGCGTGGACCTTTGGGTTATACTGCAAATAATCCGAGAGTTATAAGAGTTGGAATTGACAAAGTTGAACAATATTGGTACTTGGATTGGACATATACTTTAGAGATTCGAAATAACTCATCTGTAACTGCTTATAATTATCTGATTGAATATGAAAATAAACCAGACAAAACTGAATTAAAAGGCGAAATTGGAAAAATTCAACCAATTAAACCAGATGACAAATTTGAATTCACTTTCAAATTGACGCAGAATGTGGTTGGAAATCATTTGGATGCGGATAAATATCTAAAAGAAAATGCTGATATTTTATTAAAGGATATGAAGATAATTTCAAAATATCAAGATGAATTTGGAAAATCATTCAAAACCGAATATGATTGGATAAATGACAACAATAAATTTGAATAAAAAAACGGTGTACAACACAGTATATAAAAAATTGCTGGTGTTGTGATAAAACAAAGGTCGTTGCACGTTTGCTACATCTGATTTTCCTTCGGAAAATCCTCGCACGCAAACACGCAACTTTCCATATACATAAACGTTAACTTCTAATATTGTTTTAATGACTAAATAACTGTATTTCAACGAAAAGAAACCACATTTTTACTTATCGATTGAATTTTAATTTAATTTGGATATAAAAATTATAGGTTATGGCATCACTTAATCCACTAAGCTCAACTTTAGGTTTACGGCGGGCCAAACATTTGTTGCGTAGGGCAACATTTAACTATTCGAAAGCGCAACTCGATGCCTTATCGAACATGACGGCCGTTGATGCTGTAAATAGTTTGGCCATATCGCCTGCAAACAGCCTTTCTGAACCTTACGACCCCCAACCTACCGGTGTTCCTGATGGTTACTGGACATCTTCAGCCCAAGACCCAAAACTGTTTGACGGCCAAACAAGAAAACGCGCCCATGTTACCGCTTGGTGGTGGTACAATGCCATAAACCAAGTAACGCTTAAACACAAACTGTCATTCTTTTTACATACCAGTTTTACCATAGGAAAAGATTCGGGTGCTGCCTATGCGACCCATTTTTTTGACCATTTACGCCTGTTGGATTTTTATGCTTTTGGAAATTTAAAAACCCTGGCAAAAAAAATAACCTCGGATAATTGCATGCTCGATTATTTAGACAACACCAATAATATAGCCACCAACCCCAATGAAAATTATGCCCGCGAATTCCTAGAACTGTTCACCATTTTAAAAGGTCCACAAATAGGTTCTGGCAATTACACCAATTACACCGAAATTGATGTACAGCAGGCCGCTAAAGTATTTTCAGGATTTAAACAACAAAACAACCGTACGGTAATTGATGCGGATACGGGTTTACCCAGTGGCTATGCCAATAAAAATCAGCACAGTAGCGTAAACAAAACATTTAGTGCTGCCTTCAACAACCAAGTAATTACTGGAAAGAATACCGAAACGGGCATGTTTGAGGAGCTTAATGCCTTTATCAACATGGTTTTTGCACAACCGGAAACGGCCAAATCATTTTGCAGAAAGCTATATAAGTTCTATGTGAAAAGTGAATGGAACGCATCGGTTGAAACCAACATAATTACGCCTTTGTCCCAACAACTTATTGCCAATGATTATGAAATTTTACCTATTGTGAAAACGCTTTTGGCAAGTGAACATTTTTATGATGCCGATGATGCCGATGCCACCAACAACACCATAGGTGCGATTGTTAAGAGTCCGTTGCAAATATTAAATGAAGTTTGTACGATGTTTAGCGTGCCAATACCAAGCCCCGTTTCAGATGCGGCGCATTATTACACGAATTTCTTCCTGTATTTCCTTCACAACACCTATTTTAAAGGGGCGGGTATGGATTTTTTCAACCCCGATTCGGTAGCGGGTTATCCGGCACATTACCAAGAGCCTGATTTTGACCGCCTTTGGTTTTCATCGAACACGCTTATTGCCCGTTATAAATTGATTGAAAGTTTCATTATTGGCAAGAACACCATCACAAACAATGCTAATATTTATGCAAAAATAGATACCGTCCTTTTTATTAAAAACAACGTATCAAACCCTTCCAACCCCAACGATTTGATTACCCAAACAGCCAATTTGCTTTACCCAGAAAGCATTGATGCCGATAGAACCAATTATTTCAAGACTTTTTTGGTTGATGTTGGTTTCCCCGATTATTACTGGACCAATGCATGGGCCGATTACTTAAGCACCAACGATAAAACCACGGTTAAAAACCGATTGGACGCTTTAATCATTGCCATGGTTAACGCTGCAGAATTTCAATTAATGTAAATTTAAGCATCATGGAAAGAAGAAAATTTATAAAATTATCGGCTGCTGCCTCGGCCATTGGCTTAACACCTTTTCAATTACAGGCCGCTTTAAAATCGTTTGTGCCATTTGCCGATTGTGCGGATATTTCAAACCGAAAACTTGTTTTAATCAACCTAGCAGGTGCCAACGACGGTTTAAACACCATCATTCCGCTTAACCAATACGACCTTTACAGCAATTTACGTCCTACCATAAAAGTGCCTGATTCGGGATTGAAAAAATACATAACGCTAGATGCAAACTTGGCCGAAACGCAACAAATTGGGCTTAATCCGGCATTAACCAGTTTCAAATCCATTTACGATAAGGGGTGGTTGCGCATTTTGCAATCTGTTGGCTATCCATCGCAAAACAAAAGCCATTTTAAGTCAACCGACCTCTATTTAACGGGTAACGATGGCAACAGTCTTTTAAACGGTGACGATTCCGGATGGATTGGCCGGTTTATGGAATTGCACTATGCCGATTTAACCTTGGAAACCTTTCCGCTAGGGGTTGAAATTGGATCGAGCAAAACCTCGTTAGGGTTTCATGGTGAAGACGAACACGGTTTGGCATTGAACATTACAGGTCAAGATCCAGCAGGGTTTTATTCGGTTTTAAATGGATTGGGCGGTGTGCCCCCTACCAACCTTCCGAATTCCGATTATGGGATTGAACTTGACTACATTATAAATACCGATAAACTATCAAACCAGTATGCGCAGGCCATTTCTTCAGCCTTCAACTCCGGACAAAATGATGTTCCTTATCCACAAACCGATATTTCCAACCAGCTAAAAACCGTGGCGCGATTGATTAGCGGCAACCTACAATCGAAAGTGTTTTTGGTACGTTTAAGTGGTTTCGACACGCACAACAGTCAAGTACAGGCCTCCGATGGCGTAATTGGCAAACATTATGATTTGCTTACGCAATTGTCGCAAGGCATTGAAGCCTTTATGAACGATCTTAAAAGTCAGAATATAGCTGAAGATGTGGTAGGACTTACGTTTACGGAATTTGGAAGAAAAGCAGCCGAAAACGGTAGTTTTGGCACCGATCATGGTGAAATTGCGCCCATGTTTGTTTTTGGCGAACCCGTTGCCGGCGGCGTTTCGGGCACCAACCCCAATTTAAGCGAAGCCAAAAGTAGTAACAATTTCCAAATTCAAACCGTTCAGTACGATTATAGGCAAACCTTTGCCACTTTATTACAAAACTTTTTGGGCGCCAGCAATAGCGTTATTGATGCTACTTTTTTTAACCATACCTTAAACGACAGCTTTACCAATTTAAAAATTGATACCCTTTTAAAAGAACCATTTATTGTTTCTGCCGAATGTTTAGGCAGTTTAAATACCACAAAACCTTCAATGGAAGATAAGAGATGGTTGCTTTACCCGAACCCTTTTAGGGATGTTGTAACACTTTCTGGAATGGATGATGCAAACAGCATCACATATAGGATTTATAATAATTCGGGCGTTTTACTTTTCAATAAAACTGAAATATTTACAAACGGAAAATTGGGTATCCATTTACAGCACTTAAATTCTGGCGTTTATATTTTTGAAATTTTAGCTAATGGCCGTAAAGAAGTGCACAAAGTGATTAAAATTTGATTATTTTTTTCGGCTAATGGTGAGCCCATCACGAATGGGCAGCACAACGGTTTCGATGCGTGGGTCTTCCTTTAAAAGGGTGTTATATTCCAAAACCGCTTTGGTAGAGGCATCCTTGGCATCCAAAGGCTCAACCACTTTGCCGTGCCACAGTACGTTATCCGATAAAATGATGCCGCCGGGGTTTAGTTTGTCAATAATCAAATGAAAATAGTTCACATAATTGGGTTTATCGGCATCAATAAAAATCAAGTCGAAGTTTTTTTCCAACTTCGGAATAATATCCAGGGCATTTCCCAAATGTTGAAAAATTTGATTTCCGTATGCCGATTTATCAAAATACTTTCTTTGGAAATCAACCAATTCCTCATTAATATCAACGGTATGGATTTCACCATCTTTTTGCAAACCTTCTGCAAGACATAAGGTGGCATAGCCTGTGAAAGTGCCCAGTTCCAAAATGGATTTGGGCTGTTTTAATTTTGAAATCATACTCAACACACGGCCTTGATACGGCCCGCTAAGCATAATGGGCTGCAAAATTTTTTGATAGGTTTCGCGGGTAAGTTGCTGCAACAATTCGGGTTCAGCGTCTGAGTGCGCTACTATATAATCGTCTAAATCTTCTGGTAAAAAATACATAATTGTTTGGCTTTTAAGGAAATGTGAATTAATGATTCAGCACAAGCTTCAATCGTTCAACCAAATTAAAAACATCTTGAAACGAATTATATAGTGGAACGGGTGCAAAACGCATAACGTTTGGTTCGCGCCAATCGGCCATAACACCTAAGTCTGTTAATTTATTGAATACCGATTTATCAGCATTTTTTACTTGAATGGACAATTGGCAACCGCGTTCCTCTGGGTTATTTGGCGTTATGATGGTGATGGCATCTGTTGCTAATTCATTCAAAAGAAATTCAAGATAAGCGGTTAATTGTTTCGATTTTTCAATCAATTTAGCCATGCCAACTTCTTCAAAAATTTCTAACGAAGCCCTAATTGTCGCCATCGCTAAAATGGGCGGGTTGCTAAGTTGCCAACCTTCGGCTCCTGGTAACTGGTCGAAGTCATCACGCATTTTAAAACGGGTTTCTTTGTTATGGCTCCACCAACCTGTAAATCGGTTGAGTTTTTTGTTGTAAGCATGCCGCTCGTGTACAAAGCAACCAGCAATACTTCCAGGGCCGGAATTTAAGTATTTATAGGTACACCAAGCAGCGAAATCGGCACCCGAATCGTGTAAATTCAAATTGACATTTCCGGCACCGTGCGCGCAATCAAACCCAACCATACAACCATGTTTATGCCCTAGTTCGGTAATTCGTTTTAAATCGAAATACTGACCCGTATAATAATTTACCGCACCAATAAGTATTACAGCAATTTCGTTACCTCGAGATTCTAAAATAGTTTCTAAATCTTCATAATTAGGTAAATCCTCGCCTTTTCTAGGTTTCCAAAGTACCAATCCTTCTTTGGCATCAAAACCATGATGTTGCAATTGCGATTCCACCGCATATTTATCCGAAGGAAACGCATCGGCCTCAATTAAAATTTTATAGCGTGTTTTAGTTGGTTGGTAAAATGAAGCCATCATAAAATGAAGGTTTGCCGTTAAGGAATTCATCACAACCACTTCAATAGGTTTGGCACCAACCACTTGCGCCATTTGTTTGCCTAAAAGCTCATGATAGGTTGCCCATGGGTTTTTAGCGAGAAAATGACCTTCTACGCCCAACGTTGCCCAATCTGTAAGCACTTCATCAATATAGGTTTGGGCATTTTTTGGCTGAAGCCCCAAGGAGTTTCCAACCATGTAAATACCATCATTACCATCTTTATCTTTTGGTATGTGAAATTGATTTCGGTAGGATGATAACGCGTCTTTTTTATCTTGTTTTAAAGCAAAATCGAGACCTTGTTGAAAATTTAGCAAGTGGTTTTAGTTTTATGTTTTTACAAAAATAAGCATTCTTAAACTAGGAATAAAACAATAAAAGCCCCATACCTAGAAAACCATTTGATGCAAAGAAAAGCTTCGACTTGAGGGTAGAAACTCTTTTGAATTTATGGCGGCACTTACACGGAAAACCAACCCATCATCACTATAAGGCACTCGCCCTATAGCTTATATCACTTATTTTCCTTTAACAAATCGGGGAATTTTGCCTTAAACCTGTTTAATCTTGGTATTGAAACATTTTGAATATAACTGTTGTTTGGGTGAAGACGTTCGTAGTTTTGATGGTAATCTTCAGCCCTCCAAAATTTTTGAAACGGATAAACTTCGGCAGCGATAGTAGCATTTAATTTTTTAGCTAAAGCATCCTTCTTTTTTAAAATGATTTGTTTCTGTTCATCATTTTGGTAAAAAATAATCGAACGGTATTGTGACCCCCTATCATTGCCTTGTCCATTCACTTGGGTTGGATTTTGCGAGCCAAAATACACATCGACCAAAGTTTCAAAACTCACAATATTGGGGTTGTAAATAACCTCAACAGCTTCTGCATGTCCTGTTTTACCAGTATTACTGGCTTCATAGGTTGGATTTTGCGTATGGCCGCCAGAATAGCCGCTAATTACTTCATCAACACCTTTAACGCTTTCATAAATAGCTTCAACGCACCAAAAGCAACCACTGGCAAAATATGCCTTTGCCTTTCCGTTTTTTGTAGGAACCTCAACAGGTTTTGCATTTAAAATGGCCTCTTGTGCCTTCGGGGTCTGTGCTTTATTCTCACAGCTAAATGCTATGGTGATAAGGCACGCTACTATTATTTTTTTCATAGGAAACGGATGTTTTTTATTTCATATAAGGTAAAAATGTGATGCTTTTCACATTTATTTTGTAATAGACGAATAAAAATTAAAATCCTTAAAATTTTATTGGTTTTTTTCATAAAAAAAAGCATTTTCCTAAAATTTGAGACGTTTTTTTTATTATCTATAAGTAACCAATTCAAATCGTCATGCTTTAAAATCAGACTTAAAGTACCGATTTACAAAAATTTCAAAGAACTTAGTTTAACTTTTAGTGGACACTAATGATAATTTATTTAAAAAATCTTCTATCTTTACAAGTGTAATAAAAACACTTATAAATGAAAACTAAAATTTCAATACTTATTTCCGTAGTTCTACTTATTTCATGTGGTATCAAAAAAGAAGATTTAATATTTGAAAATCAAGACAAATCGATAAAAATGGTTTTTGATTTTGATGTTAATAAAACTCCATTTTACAAAGTTCTGTATAATGATGAAATAGTGCTAGATTCATCAAGATTAGGAATTATTAGAGAAGATGCCAATTTTTATGATAACCTAAAAATAATCAGTGCTTCAGAATCAAAAAAAATCTCTGAAAATTACACGATGTTACAAGGAAAAAGAAAAAATATTACTTATTCTGCAAATCAATATACAGTGCATTTACAAAATGATACAGGAAATTTAATGGATATAATTTTTCAATTATCTGATGATGGTATTGCATTTAGATATTATTTTCCTGATACTTCAACAGACATAAAAAAAATAGTTGAAGAAAAAACAACATATAATTTTAAACAAAATACCAAAGCCTGGTTACAACCCATGTCTAAAGCAAAAACAGGATGGGAAAGTACAAATCCTTCTTATGAAGAGCATTATCAAATGCATATACCTATAAACTCTAAATCTCCTATTGGAGAGGGTTGGGTATATCCAGCTTTATTTAATTCAAATAACACTTGGTTTTTAATCACGGAATCTTGTCTTCATGAAAATTATTGCGGTTCCAGGTTAGTTTATAATGAAACTCAAAAAGCCATGCAAATTGCATTTCCGCAAAAGGAAGAAATTTTTCCAGATGGTGCATTAAATCCTGAATCTGTATTGCCTTGGTACACGCCATGGCGTATTGTAACAATAGGAAATTTAAAAACCATAACAGAAAGCACCTTAGGCACTGATGTGGCAGATAAAGCCATTGACATAGACACTTCATTTATTGAAAGTGGATTAAGTTCATGGAGTTGGGTTTTATTGAAGGATGAATTTACAAACTATGATACTTCCATAAAATTTATAGACTACGCTGCCAAAATGAAGTGGAACTATTGCTTAATTGATGCCGATTGGGATACAAGAATTGGTTTTGAAAAAATGAAGGAATTGGCAGATTATGGAGCTTCAAAAAATGTAAAAGTATTGGTTTGGTATAACTCATCAGGTTCTTGGAATACAACTCCATACCATCCTAAAAGCAAATTACTCACCCATGAAGACCGCGTAAAGGAATTTACTAAATTAAACCAAATGGGAATTGCTGGCATTAAAGTTGATTTTTTTGGCGGTGACGGACAATCTATGATTGCCTATTATCACGGTATTTTAAAAGATGCTGCTAAACACAAACTTATGGTTAATTTTCATGGTGCTACTTTACCAAGAGGCTGGCAACGCACTTACCCAAATTTATTAACCACTGAAGCTATTAAAGGCGAAGAGTTTATTACCTTTTTTCAAGAAAATGCCGACTTACAACCCAGCCATTGTGCTATGTTACCTTTTACTCGAAATGCTTTTGACCCTATGGACTTTACGCCCATGGTTTTAGATTCCATTCCTAATATTAACAGAAAAACAACGCCTACTTTTGAATTGGCTTTACCCGTTTTATTTTTATCGGGAATACAGCATATTGCCGAAACGCCAGAAGGAATGGCAAAACAACCTCAATTTGTAATTGACTATTTAAAAGATATTCCAACCAATTGGGACGACTCTAAGTTTATTACAGGGTTTCCAGGAAAAGATGTAATTATTGCCAGAAAAAAAGATAACACTTGGTTTGTAGTTGGAATAAATGGTGAAAACAAAGCAAAAGAATTTATAATAGATGTTTCTTTTGTTTCAAAAGAAAATGGTTTTTTAATTAGTGAAGATGAAAATGGATTTAATCAAAAAACAATAAAACCAGTTTCCAATTTAACAATAAAAATGAAACCATACGGAGGTGTTGTTGTGAAGTTTTAAAATAGAAATTTTAAGCATAAAAAAGAGAGCGATCTGCCCTCTTTTTTATGCCTTTCAACCCGTTGTGTACAATTATTTTTTAAAGTCAACATTTATTAGTTTGAATTAAAAAAGTTGATTTTAAATAATTAAACCCCATTACCTAAAAATTAAAATCCTTAAAATTTTATTGGCTTTTTTTCATAAAAAAAGCCCTCATTACTGAAGGCCCTAATTTTATATTAAGAAAATGGGGTTAGCTTAATTTAGCAAACAACTTTTCCATTTTTTCCTTTTCTTCTTCGGCTAGTTGGGCGTCCACTAAAATACGTCCGCTGTGCTCATCGGTAATAACTTTTTTTCGGGCGGCAATTTCAACTTGAATTTGAGGTGGAATGGTAAAGAACGACCCGCCTGAAGCGCCTCTTTCAATTGGCACAACCGCTAACCCGTTTTTTACGTTTTTACGAATTCTTACATAGGCCGCAACCAAGCGCTCTTCTATTTGTTGCTTATATTCCTTTGATTTTTCTATTAAGGCATTTTCCTCTTTTTCGGTTTCTGCCAAAATAGCGTCCAACTCTCCTTTTTTATGCTTTAAATGGTTTTCACGCTCTTTTAAGCGCTCCTTGGTTTCGGCAATAACCTCTTTTTTCTGTTCAATTTGTGCTTTGTGCTCTTTTATATGCTTTTCGGCCAATTCAATTTCCAGTTCTTGAAATTCAACTTCCTTGGTTAGCGAATTAAACTCCCTGTTATTCCTAACATTTTTTTGTTGTTCGGCATATTTTTTCATTAAAGATTTAGACTCTTCAATTTGATTCTTTTTAGCGTGGATATCGTTATCAATAACCTCTAAACTTGAAACCAATTTTTCTAATCTTATGTTTAATCCAGCAACTTCGTCTTCTAAATCACGAACTTCTAAAGGAAGCTCTCCGCGAACATTCTTTATTTCGTCTATTCGCGAGTCTATTAGTTGTAAATCGTATAACGCTCTTAAACGCTCTTCAACAGTTAATTCTTTACTTTTAGCCATACTTTAAAAATACTTAACAGGATTGGTGTTTGTCTTTGATAAAATGATTGCAAAATTAGTAATTTTTTTTGTAAGATGCGCTACTAAACCATTTTTTGTGAACTGCTCACTTTCATAATGCCCCACATCAACCAAAAGGAGCTTATTTTCGTCCATAAAAAAATCGTGGTATTTCAAATCGGCCGTTATAAAAGCTTCAGCTCCAGCACGTTTGGCCGCTTCAATGGCAAAACTACCAGAACCGCCCAGAACGGCGATTTTTTTTATTTTTTTGTTTAAAAACGACGAATGTTTGATGCATTTTGCTTCCATTTTTTGTTTTATGAACGCTAAAAAATCCTGTTCATCCAAAGCTTCTTCCAATTCGCCCACCATACCCATACCAATATGTTGGTTTTTATTTTCTAATGTTGTTACTTCATACGCCACTTCTTCATAGGAATGGTTTTGAAAAAGCGCCCTAAGTATTTCTTGCTCTAAATGCTTTGGAAACGTGATGCTGATTTTGGTTTCCGCTTCAGTGTGCATCTGTTCTTTTTGTCCTATGCTGGGGTTTGAATGTTCATTTCCCTTATAAGTTCCGTACCCTTCTACATTAAAACTGCAGTTAGAGTAGTTGCCAATGTTGCCACCACCCGAATTAAACAAAGCGTTCCTTAGGTGTTCTGCTTCCGCTTTTGGCACGTAAGTAGTTAGCTTTTTTATAGTTTCGGTCTGCGGAATTAAAATGCGCCTGTTTTTTAATTGTAATCTACTGCAAATCATATCGTTAACACCTTTAAAGGCGTTATCTAGGGCCGTATGCATGCTGTAAATGGCGATGTCGTGCTTAATGGCTTTCATTACCGCGCGTTCAACGTAGGTGGCGCCCGTTAATTTTTTCAATCCTTTAAAAATAATGGGGTGGAAACTCACAATAAGGTTACAGTTTTCCTGTATGGCTTCATCCACCACTGTTTCCAAAGTGTCCAAAGCGACCAGAACACCTGTGATTTCGCTCTGTTTATTGCCAACCAAAAGCCCCACATTATCAAAATCCTCGGCATAAGCTAAAGGTGCCAGTTCTTCTAAATGGTTTATAACATCTTGAACTATCATGCTTTTATTTGTTTGTATCAAAGATAAAATATTATTTTCGCTATGATGAAACATCTGTAACTAAAAAAAATTGCCGCAATGCATCAATAAGGCATTAGCTAATTGGCGGCAAAACTAATTTGTATAAACACATGAAATTTATAAGAACCATCTCCTTCCCGTTTGTGCCCGTTTATTATGCGGTATCGCGGTTACGAAATATGCTGTATGATTTGGGATTAAAAAAATCGATGTCTTATGATTTTCCGGTGATTTGTGTGGGCAATTTAAGTGTTGGAGGCACCGGAAAAACGCCCATGATCGAATATTTAATCGATGTACTGAAAACCGATTATAGAGTAGCCACTTTAAGCAGGGGTTACAAACGGAAAAGCAAAGGTTTCCAGTTGGCCGATGCTACCTCGACCGCCGAAACTTTGGGCGATGAACCCTTCCAATTTTACAATAAGTTTAAAGATAGCGTTCAAATTGCCGTTGATGCCGATAGAGTACACGGCATAAAATTGTTAAGGTCGCTTAAAAACCCTCCGGAAGTTATTTTGTTGGACGACGCGTTTCAGCACCGAAAAGTAAACGCAGGATTAACAATTTTGCTTACTACCTACCAAAATCCGTTTTTTTCAGATTATGTATTGCCAACGGGCAACCTACGCGAGCCTAAAAGCGGCGCAAAACGGGCAGATATTATTGTGGTTACAAAATGCCCCGAGCATATAAACACCGAAGACAAAAAGAGGTTTTTGAAGAAAATTTCGCCCGAAACGAATCAGCAGGTTTTTTTTAGTGCCATTAATTATGCCAACGAGGTAATCGCATCTGAAAACAAAAAGGGCATGGATGAAATTTCAAATTTTACATTGGTAACCGGTATTGCCAACGCCCATCCGCTGGTGGACTTTCTGAATAAAAAACATTTAAAATTCGAGCATTTAAACTTTAAGGACCACCATGAGTTTTCGCCGCAAGATATTGCAACCTTAGAAAAAAAGGAACTCATAGTAACCACGGAAAAGGATTTTATGCGCCTAAGGCACTACGATGCTTTAAAGAAAAAATTGTATTACTTGCCCATTCATATTAGCATTGATGATGCCGACGCCTTCAAGAAGCTGGTACACAATTTTATAAAGGCTTAAACCGGAGCGCCCTTTTTAGAGGCAAGGGCTTGGTAGAGTTTTTTCTCGAACTCTTCCTGTTTAAATGGTTTCGGGATGATGTCGGTAAAACCGGCTTCCTCAAACTCTTGCATTTTATCCTCAATGGTCACGGCGGTAAGCGCAAAAATAACTTGCTCCTTATCAAACGACCTTACAATTTTTGTGGCTTCAATACCGCTTATCCCGGGCATGTGGATGTCCATTAAAACAATATCATATTTGTTGTTGCGAATCATATCAACGGCATCTTCCCCATTATCAATAATATCGCATTTAAGCTGCATTTTGGTTAAGATTTTTTTGGTAATCATTTGGTTTATTTTATTGTCTTCAACCACCAAAATCTTCACGTTTTCAATATTTAGTTCTTCGGTATTGCCATCAAAATAGTTGGTTTTAACTTCCTTGGCTTCTTCAACCGAGGTGTATTCCATAGGAATTTCAAAATAAAACGTGGTGCCTTTTTCCAGTTCACTTTTAACGTAAATTTTTCCTTTTAAAATGTCTATCAGTCCTTTAACAATGGAAAGCCCCAATCCGGTACCCCCATATTTTCTGTTTATCTGGATAGAACCTTGCGAAAAACTTTCAAACATATTGTCCTGTTTTTCTTGGCTAATGCCTATACCGTTATCTTCAACTTCAAAGCGCACGGTGTATATTTTGCCCGTTTCTTCAATTTTATAAACGCGTATCCATATATCGCCGTCTTTGGTGAACTTAATGGAATTGCCTATTAAATTGATAAGGATTTGCGAGATTTTTAACTGGTCGGCAATAAAGTTCTCTGGAAGGTTTTTATCAAATTCAAAATGGATTTTGATGTTATTATCATTGGCCGAATTGTTTAATGCCAGAATAATGTTGTTTATTTTTTTCTTTAAATTGAACGGTTCTGGTTCGATATCTACTTTATTGGCTTCAATTTTATTGATTTGAAGAATATCGTTGATGAACGTAAGCAAATAATCGCCCGAAAATTTCAAGGATTTTAAATGCTGGATCTGTTCGGGTTTGGGGTTTTCTTCCAATAGCATATTGCTCAAACCGGTAACAGCGTACAGCGGTGTTCGAAGCTCGTGCGTTACGGTTGAGAGGAAATTGGCCTTGGTTTTTGATGCCAGTTCCGCTTTTTCCTTGGCAATAATAAGCTCTGCATTTTTTTTGTGGAGCATGTTATTGGTTTTTAACCTGATGTTGTTGTTTTTATAGAGCGAAAGGGTAAGCAACGAAAGAATGGTAATTAAGGCAACGCTTAAAATGGAAATTAAGGTGCTCAGGTTATTGTCGTCTTCGGCTTTTTCTAGCTTTTGAACAATTTCGCTGTTCTTTTGGTTGGCCTCGTTCAACAAATATTGTACTTCTTGTTCTTTCGATGAATTGGCTCGTTTTAAACCTCTTAAGGAATCGGATAGAAACAGGTGTTTTTCCAAATAATCTCTTGACGATTTATAGTCGGTTGTAATATTGTAAATATCACTTAGCACCAGATAGCCTTCTGATAGAATAATGAAAAGTTTGTTCAATTTTGCCAATTTCACGCCCTCATTGGCAGCGGCCAAGGCTTTATCGATATTGTTCAACTTGCTATAAACGATACCGTGCGAAATCAACGCCTCACTTTCTGTTCGAACAAAGCCCTCTTTTCGTGCCAGCGCCAAGGCCTGTTCGATAACATCGCGCGCTTTGGTATAGTTTTTTAATTTAATAAATGTTTTTCCTTCACACAACAGCACCTCAGCCAACTCTGCATTTAAACTTTCTTGCTCAAACAACGATTTAGAGGCTGTGTAAGAATCAAGAGCTAAGTTGTATTCCTTTTTGGCACTATACACATCCCCAAAAATTTTATACGATTTGCCCAAGTTTTCACTATCATTTATAAGTCTTTGAATTTCAATAGCTTTTGTAAGCGATTTTATGGCCTTATCTTCATCTTCAATAATGTGCTGAAGTTTCCCTTTGATGGTATAAATTATGGCAATGCTTTTTTTGTTATCGGATTGTTCGGCCAAATTTAATGCTTCGTCCAAATTCTGTTGGGCCTTATAATAGTTGAAGCTTTCCAACTCGGTTTGCGCCTGCGAAATGCGATAATTGATGCTGTTTTGAAGCAATTCAGGATCTTCCTCAATGGTTTTTTGAGACGAAACCGTAATGCTGAAAAGCATAACAAGAATGTATATACAGCTTTTAACTTTAAACATTTTATTAAATATCACGGACAAATATAATTATTTTATCGATAAACAACACTTTTTTTCCGATAAATTGCGTATTAAGTCAATAATTCTTTTTGAATAGCCGGTTTCATTATCGTACCAACCAATAATTTTAACCATATTTCCTATAACAGAAGTCATGCCAGCATCAAAAATACAGGAATGGGTGTTCCCTACAATATCTATGGAAACTATGGGGTCTTCGGTATATTCCAAAATACCCTTATATCTATTTTTGGAAGCATCCTTAAAGGCTTGATTGATGGCTTCAATGGAAACCGTTTGTTTAACATTGAAGGTTATATCGGTTAACGAACCATTGATAACGGGCACGCGAATTCCGCACCCGCCAATAACGTTTGAAAGTTCGGGGAAAATTTTGGTCAATGCCTTTGCCGCTCCCGTTGTGGTGGGCACGATAGATTGTGCCGCAGCTCGCGAACGGCGTAAATCGCGATGGGGCTGGTCGTGCAAACTTTGGTCGGTTGTATAAGAATGAACCGTTGTAATGTATGCCTGATTGATGCCACATAGCGTGTTAATGATTTCAATCATGGGTGCTGCATTATTGGTGGTGCACGACGCGTTGGAAATAATGGTCTCCCTGCCGTTAATACTGGCATCATTAACGCCCATAACAATGGTTTTAATATCATCGTCCAAAGGGGGCACGCTTAAAATAACACATTTTGCACCGTTGGCAAGGTGGTGGTGTAAATCTGCTTTAGACTTAAACTTGCCAGTAGCTTCAATAACGAAATCGACATGGAAAGGGTTCCAATCAATCGCACTTGGATGGTTGCAATTCAATAATGCAATTTTTCTGCCATTAACTATGATATGGTTTTCATCATGCGTAACAGTGCCGTTGAAAAGACCGTGTACGCTATCATATTTAAGCAAATGGCTTAGCGTTTTGGCATCGGCCAAATCGTTGATGGCCACTATTTGAACATCCTGATAATCTTGAAGCAGCCTAAAAACGCGCCTGCCTATCCTGCCAAAGCCATTAATGGCAATATTGACCATAACCTAATGAATATGTTTTTGAGCTTTATAGGAAGAGCGCACCAAAGCACTACTTTCTACATGGCGAAATCCTAAATCCAAACCAATTTCCTCATATTCTTTAAATTGATCCGGATTCACAAAATGCTTAACGGGCAAATGTTTTTTACTTGGCTGAAGGTATTGCCCAATAGTAACCACATCCACATCGTGGGCTTTTAAATCGTGAAGCGTTTGAATGACCTCTTCGCGGGTTTCGCCCAAACCAAGCATGATGCCCGATTTTGTGCGCCGTTGCCCCTGTTGTTTCAAATACTTTAAAACCCCCAAGCTACGGTCGTATTGCGCCTGTATTCGTACTTCGCGCGTTAACCTTCTTACGGTTTCTATGTTGTGCGATACCACTTCTGGGGCTACTGCAATAATGCGATCCAAATGCTGCTCAACCCCTTGAAAATCGGGAATAAGGGTTTCCAACGTTGTTTCGGGGTTCATTCTTCTCACAGCTTTAACGGTTTCGGCCCACATAATGCTTCCCATATCCTTTAAATCATCTCTATCAACACTGGTTAAAACTGCATGTTTGATATGCATTAGCTTTATGGAACGTGCTACTTTTTCTGGTTCATCCCAATCTACACTATCCGGTCTGCCCGTTTTCACACCGCAAAACCCGCAAGAACGCGTGCAAATGTTTCCTAAAATCATAAAGGTAGCAGTTCCTTCGCCCCAGCACTCGCCCATGTTGGGGCAACTGCCCGAGGTGCAAATGGTATTCAAACTATATTTATCAACCAAGCCACGAAGTTCGGTGTATTTTTTTCCTGTTGGAAGTTTTACACGCAGCCACTTTGGTTTTACAATACGTTCGTCGGGTAAAATATTTGAAACGGTTTCAGAATCCATGTCTTAAAAATAAAGCAACAAAGATACAAAGTATTCTTTTAAAATCTTTCTATAAAGTAACGAGAAGCCGGATGCCCGATTCATTTAAAAAGAATCCATGCCCACCAACATTGCAGAACTATTTTATGGAATGGTATGTTCCTTTGAAACGAACACCTATTGAAGGAATCGCGTAAAAAAGGAACTTTCCACTAACCTTGAATAATTTCGGCCAACAATTTTTTGGCACGCAACAACTTTACTTTTACATTATTGATAGGTTCCTGGAGCTGTATGGAGATTTCCTTGTAGCTCAATTCTTGAAAATACCGCAGATTGATAATTTCTTGGTAATGGGGCTTTAATTTTTTTATGTCGCGAAGCAACTTAGCCAAATGCTGTTCGGTAATTAGCTCATCTTCCGGGGAAGGCGATTCATCTAAAATTTGATATACCGATTTATCATCATTGGAAGTAACCTGTGAAATGGAGTTTTTCTCTTTCCGCAATAAATCGATATAAATGTTTTTTGAAATGGTGATTAACCAGGTTTTAAACTTGTAGGTTTCATCAAATGTTTCAATTCTATCAAAAGCCCTAGAAAAGGTTTGAATGGTAACATCTTCAGCATCATTTTCGTTTTGGATGCGCTTTAATTGAAAACCATACACATCATCCCAATAGGTATCCAACAAGAAATTAAACGCTTTTTGGTCGTTTTTCTTGGCTCGTTTAATGGCTTCGCTTATTTCCAATGATTTGGTTTTGATACAAGATTATTTATAAAGATAGTTAATTGTACCGTAATTAAAAAGATTTCAAAAAACGGAAGCAACCAAATAAGGTCATTTTCCCCCAATTTCTTTGCCGATATTCCAAAAACGACATAGTGTAAAATCATGCGCAACAGAAACAAGCCCAAAATAAGTTGCCATTGAAAGGTTGTTGCCAATAAAACCACGGCACAAACCCAGAAAAGCAAATTACTGATATACAACACCGTTAACAACACTTTGTGGCTCAACTTATAATATTTTGCCGTTGAAATGTGCCTCCTTTTTTGTTTCATCCAATGTTTGAAGGTGGTTTTGGGTACCGACATGGTGAAACTGTTTTTTGAAAAACAGATGGCCGTATTGCTTTTTGTGGCTACTTGGTTAACAAACAGGTCGTCATCGCCCGAACGTACTTTTATATGATTGATAAATCCGTTGGCTTTAAAAAACTCGTTTTTGGCATAGGCCAAATTTCGGCCAACACCCATATAGGGCAACCCTGCTTTAGCGAACGAAAAATAATGCACGGCGGTAACCAAGGTTTCAAAACGAATGAGCTTATTTAAAAACGATTTTTTAATTTTTGAATAGGCACCATACCCTAAAACAAGGGTTTGCTCGGTATTAAAACAAGCGGCCATTTCTTGTATCCAGTATTTTGAAACAGGTTCGCAATCGGCATCTGTAAACAATAAGTGCTCATATTTTGAAGCTTTAATACCAAGTGTTAAGGCATATTTTTTATTGCCCCAAAAGGCTTCAATATTTTTTACATCAACAATTTTTATGTTATTGTGTTCGGCCGCAAAGGCTTCCATAACCTCAAGGGTATCATCGGAAGAAGCATCGTTAATTAAAACAACCTCAAAAAGGGGATAGTCTTGTGATAAAACCGAGGGCAAAAATTTCTTTAGGTTTTCTTCTTCATTTTTGGCACAAATAATAACCGAAATACTTACGGCCTTTGGGGAATGGGTTGTGGACTTTAAAAAAGCAAATTTTCCGAAGAAACCTAAATAATAAACAACTTGAATAACAACTAGGGCTATGAAGCCGTAGCAAACAAAATCAAGTAAACCCATAAAATTTTAAGAGTGTTGAGGTTCGTTACAATCCTTGAATTGGTCGGGGGTTTTTCCGCAAAAACCACAACTTTCGCCATTTTTGTTTAGCATGGGGTTTTGGCTGGCGCAAGTGCCCGAAAATTTACCATCCTTTTTGGCCCAAAGTTTAATGGCAATTCCTGCAATTCCTAACCCTAATAATGCAATGGTAATTAAAAGAAGTTTCATGTACTTATATTATATATTATTGCACGGACACACGCAACATCCATATAATCCATTTTTTTAAAAGATTATATTTAGGTAATGGATGTGCCTTTTAAATTGTTTTTGCAAAGATAACGTATTTGCCAATAATTTATATGGGAATGATATGGCGAATGTGACAAAATCGTTTTTTTTGTGTCTAATCCACTAATAATAAGTATATTTAGCTTACTAACCTTTAAAATACTAAATTTATGAAAAAATTGTTTGCCGAGTTTTTTGGCACATTTTGGCTTGTTTTTGGTGGCTGCGGAAGCGCTATTTTTGCCGCCGGTTTTCCAGACTTAGGAATTGGTTTTGTTGGAGTAGCGTTGGCATTCGGCTTAACCGTATTAACCATGGCTTACGCTGTTGGCCATATTTCTGGCGCACACTTTAACCCTGCTGTTACCATTGGGTTATGGATTGGCGGAAAATTTGATGCAAAAAATGTGCTTGGGTACATTATTGCCCAGTTAGTTGGGGCTATTGCCGCAGCTGGGGTATTGTATTTAATTGTTTCCGGAAAATCGGACTTTGTTGATATTGGTGGGTTTGCCGCCAATGGCTACGACCAATTATCGCCTGGAGGCTATAGCATGGTTTCGGTATTAATAACCGAATTTACGCTAACCATGTTTTTCCTGTTAATTATTTTAGGCAGCACATACCCCAAGGCACCTGCTGGTTTTGCCGGTATTGCCATTGGTTTGGCATTAACGCTTATTCATTTAATTAGTATTCCCATTTCCAACACCTCGGTTAACCCTGCACGATCTACAAGTCAGGCATTATTTGCGGGTGCCGATTATACCAACCAACTGTGGCTGTTTTGGTTAGCGCCCATTGCCGGGGCCATTGTTGCGGGCTTAATACATAAGGCACTGTTTGTAAAGGAATAAACGGAAAGTACAAAGTACAAAGTTAGACGTACGAAGTTAAAAGTACGACGTTAAAAGTACGACGTTAAAAGTACAACGTTAAAAGTATAGCATAAAAAAGCCTCATTTGATATTCAAAAAATGAGGCTTTTTCTTGAGGGATTTTTATTTGTGTTCAATTATTTTAAATCTATTTCGGCTACCATATTATTTAATGATGCCACGGTATTGCCGCCTTTAGGCTCTATGGTAATGTTAAGGGCAAGGGCATTTTCGGTATAGGGTAATATTTTAAGTTGCCTGTCGGCTTCGGTTAAAATGCCCAAACTTACCATTTTACCTTGCAATTCAGCCCAAATTTGGTAGCATTGGTTTTCGGGTAATTTTGGCAAGGATACCACATCAATCATCGATGTTTTTTCTTTAGGGTTGATGTATGCCACGGTTTTAAGGTTTTTCGCTCGGTTATTGCCCTGCATGATGTATTTATAGGTATTTGGGTCGTTAAGTTCCTTAAATTGTTGCATGATATTATCCAACTTTTTGTTGTTTGCTGCAATATCGCTGCGCAAATCAAAAATCTCGTCAACTACCACTTGGTTTTCCTCGTTCAAACGTTGGTTTTGATGGTAGAATATATAGGAAGTTCCTGCAAACATAAAGGCGATAACACTTGCTGCAACGCTAAATTTATACCATGCCTTATATTTTTTTGTCACGTTCAATGTTACAACGGGCTTATCATCCAAAGTATCCAAAATAGAACTTAATACGCTTCTGGGAGCTTCAACCGCATTTCTTTTTGAAACAATTTCGAGGTTGTATTGTAAGGTTGTATAGGCATTTTGAACTTCGGGATATTTTGAAACATAAGACTCTACCAACTCGGTTTCGGCAGTAGTAGTGTTGCCCAATAGATATTTTTCTAGGAGGCCCGAATTTAAAAAAGTAGTTGTTTTCGCATTCATCACGTTTTTAATTAAGGATTATAGATTTTTTTCAATTCACGTAATCCAATTTTCAATCTCGATTTTATGGTGCCCAACGGAATATCGAGTTCTTCACTGGCTTCCTGTTGGGTCATGCCCTCAAAAAAGAGTGCATTAATAATAATTTGATATTTCTCGTCCAAACTACCCAAGTGTTTTTGCATGTCCATAACATCTTGATTTAACTCGTCCGCAGATATTTTATATACGTTTGAAGTTTCTATCTGGACTTCATTACCATCCTTATTTTTTTGCGACCTAACCTTGTCTATCGCCGTATTATAGGCAATTCTGTAAAGCCACGTAAACAATTTTGCCTTATCGGGATCGTATTTTTTTGAGTAGCGCCATATTTTGATAAAACTTTCCTGAAGCACATCTTGGGCGGTATCATCATCCGCAATAATTTTTTTTATAACCCCATACAATGCATCGGCATAGTTGTCGTACAGCAAGGTAATGGCCTTTTTATCGCCACGTTCCAATAAGGTAACTATTTCCTTTTCAATGGGTGAAATCAAGATGGTTAGTTTTTAAAAGTTGAAAAATGAACGGTTGAAAAATACCAAAGTTAGAAATTTCTTTGATATTAAAGGATATTTACTTCAGCTTCTATTGAAATGCCAAAGAGGCGTTCGATGGTTTTTTGAATGAGCTCTGAAAGTTTCAAAATATCCGAACCTTTTGCATTTCCATAATTTACCAGAACCAATGCTTGGTTTTTATGAACCCCATAATCATCAAATCGCTTGCCTTTAAAACCCGCTTTTTCTATAAGCCAACCTGCGGGAATTTTAACATACTCGTTTGAAATTGGATAATTTGGCATATCCGGAAAATTTTGAAGGAGGTTTTGGTAGTGCGATTTTTGCACCATTGGGTTTTTAAAAAAACTGCCGCTATTGCCAATTTCCTTTGGATTTGGCAATTTGCTCTCGCGAATGGCAATGACCGCTTTTGAAATATCTTGGATGGTTGGAATTTTAATTTGCATAGCTTCCAATTCTGAAGCGATGGTGCCATAATGGATGTGTAGTTGATGGTTGCGCTTGGTAAGCTGAAACGTAACACTGGTGATGATGTATTTTCCCTTGGCTTCATTTTTGAAAATAGAGTTTCTATAATCAAAATGGCAATCGGTTTTTTTGAAGGTTTCAATGGTTTGGTTTTCAATTGAAATGGCTTCACACGCATAAAAAACATCTTTCAGTTCTACCCCATAAGCACCAATATTCTGTATGGGAGCCGTACCCACATTTCCAGGGATTAACGATAGGTTTTCAACACCTCCAAAATCGTTATGGATACAATACATAACAAACTCATGCCAAACTTCGCCCGCCGCTGCTTTTACGAATACAAAATCATCATTTTCCGAAACTATTTCAATCCCTTTTAAGTTGACATGAATTACAAGTCCGTTAAAATTCTGCGTAAGCAACATATTGCTACCGCCCCCTAAAACAAGCTTGTTTGGGTAATTTTTTAATGTTAACACCTGCCGTAAATCTTCCATAGTTGAAACTTCAACAAAATGGCTGGCTAGCGCATCGAGACCAAAGGTATTGTATGGTTTTAATGATATGTTTTGTTTTATTTTCACAAGTTATGGTGTTTTTGCAATGTGTTTTGAGATAAAACACAAAACGCTTATGTGTAAGTATAATTGTGTGCTGAAATAAGGAAAAAATAAAAACTGCATAGAAATTTTGGAAGGAATTGGTTAAGTAGGCTCGAATTAAGCAATTAATTTTATCACATTGTTATACAAGGTTTTTATTTCATAATGTTTATTTCGTTCAGTTTAGATTCTTTTGATAGCTTTACTTTTTCAACATAAAAAAAATCGCCTTAAAAGTCTAATCCTGAATTTTTAAGAGCCTGAAAAGTTGTTGTTTGTTAATTCCATCGCCTCAAGAAATTCGTAATTCAAGGTTTCTCCAAAATATTGGTTTACTATCTTTTAATTTATATAATTTTTTTAGAATTAATTAGCGTTTCTCAAACTGTTTTATGACTCCGCGTGTTGCGCGCTACCCTTTATTCATCAAGCAGTCTGGTTACTTCATCTTTCAATCTGGGTAAATGATTTATCACAATACTCCAAATCAAATCATCTGATATTTTATCATATCCGTGAATTATCCTGTTACGTGTACCTATAATTTTGTCAACGTTATCAAGTTTAAAATCTTTGTCCTTTTTAAGTATTCGATTAGCTGCTTCACCAATTATTTCCAAATTACGCTCAATGGCTCTTTTTGTCTTAGTGTCAGAAATGTACTCCTTAAAAATCCTTGGTTTTTTACCATAGTAACTGTCAATCTCATTTATTGATTGTAGGATGTCATAAAGAAAGGTTTTAACATCATTATCCATAAATCATTTGTTTAGATGAGTCGATGGATTTTCTTAAATATGGATTTTTAATAGCTTTATCTTCAAGCAAGTCTATTGGTCTTTTAAATAATTTTTCCAAAGATGCTTTTAAATCAAAATAATTGTCTGCATAATCATAAAGTTCTACTCCAGTGAAATCAACAATTAAGTCAATGTCACTTGACTTTTTAAAATTATCAGTCAAAATTGAACCAAATACAAATAATCTAGCCACTTTATGTTTGTTACATAAGGTTCTAATCTTATCAATATTTTTATCAATCATTCTCATGCATTAAAAATACAAACTTTTTTAATCATACCAAAAATTATCAACTTGTAGCGATTTTCATAGTTTGCTCAAAACAATGTTTATGCATACAGGTTTAGGGAGTTTATTTAGGAAGTTTTCCAAAAAAAAAACTGCTTTTGAAATATACGGCATCCGGACAGGCAACGCAACGACAGGCTATAATTATATTCTTAAAAACGACTAAAATCTACAATTATTTAGGCTTAAAAAACTAATCCTTATAAACCTTTAAGGCTTCTTTTATTATATGTACCGCTTTTATTAGACTTTCTTTATTAAGCACGTAAGCGATGCGTACTTGGTTTAAACCCAAACCCGGTGTGGAGTAAAATCCGCCCGCAGGAGCTACCATTACGGTTTCGCCATTAATATCGAAATGTTCCAACAACCACTGTGCAAAATCATCGGAGTTTTTTATGGGCAACTCCACAATGCAATAAAAAGCGCCTTTGGGTTTTGCTACACGCACGCCTTCAATTTTTTGTAATTCCGTAATTAAAGTATCGCGGCGTTCCACATATTCAGCAATCACATCATCAAAATAACTTTGGGGCGTATCCAAGGCGGCCTCACTGGCTATTTGTGCGTAGGTTGGCGGACTTAAACGTGCTTGGGCAAATTTTAAAACCGTTTTTAAAACGAGCTTGTTTTTTGAAACCAGACACCCTACGCGCGCACCGCACATGCTGTAACGCTTTGATACCGAATCAATTACCACAGCATGTTCTTCCAAACCAGCTACCTGCATAATGGAATAGTGTTGGTTTCCATCATAAACAAATTCACGGTACACTTCATCGGCAACCAAAAACAAATCGTGTTTAATGGCTAATGCGGCCAGTTTTTCAATCTCTTCTTTAGAATATAAATAACCTGTTGGGTTTCCAGGGTTGCAAATTAAGATGGCCTTTGTTTTTGGTGTGATCAATTTTTCAAAGGTTTCAATGGAAGGCAATGCAAAATTGTCGTCAATAGAACAAACGGCAGGCACCACATTTACACCCGACGACGTTGAAAAGGCAATATAATTGGCATAAAAAGGTTCGGAAATAATAACCTCATCGCCCGGATCCATAATGCTGCTAAACAAAAAAAGCAAGCCTTCACTGGCACCGGTGGTTACCACAATATCCTTATGCGACACTTCAATATCAAATTTATGATAATAGGCCGCCAGTTTTTTTCGATAAGCATCAGAGCCTTCCGATCTGGAATAAGAAAGAATTTCAACATCATTGTCTTTTACTGCCTTTAAGGCAACTTCGGGGGTTTTAATATCGGGTTGCCCTATGTTTAGATAGTATATAAATTTCCCCTTTTTCGCAGCCTTTTCTGCGTAAGGCACTAATTTACGAATGGGCGACTCTGGCATTAAAAGACCTTTTCTGGATATTGTTGGCATTTTTTTTTATTATGAGGCGCAAAGTTGAGAAAATTATCTTAAAGTTTTTTTAAAAAACAGTTTAAAAATAAACATGGTGTACCAAAGATTTGTAATTTCAATAAACCTAACGTGTTGTTATTCTTTATGAAAAGATTTATATGCTATTGTCTCTTTATTCTGGTTTCTGGAAATTTATGTCTGGCACAGGCTGCTTTCCATGTTCAAAACAAACGGCAAACCACCAAGGTTAAATTCAAGCTTATTAATAACCTCATCATCATTCCTGTTGAAATTAACGGTATTACCTTGTCTTTTTTATTGGATACTGGCGTTAGTAAACCCATAATTTTTAGTTTTTTGAATGTGTCGGATACCTTGAATATTAGAGAAACCGAAACCCTGTTTTTAAGAGGATTGGGCGAAGGCGAAGCTGTAAAAGCATTAAAATCGAAAAACAATATGGTTAAAATTGGCGATGCCATTAAACTGAATCAAGATTTACACGAGTTATTTGATGCCGATTTGAACCTAACGCCCCGACTGGGCGTGCCTGTACATGGTGTTATTGGTTTCGATTTATTTAAGGATTTGATTATAGAAATAAACTATGCAAGAAAGTACATGACGCTTACCAACCCCGAACAATTCAAACCCAGACCATGCAAAAATTGTGAGGTTTTAAATTTGGAATTTCACAACAACAAGCCCTACCTGAATGCTGAAATTAGCGAAAACGGAAACACAATTCCCGTTAAATTATTAATAGATTCCGGTGGAAGCGATGCGCTATGGCTATTTGAAAACGATTCGCTGGGCATAAAATCAAAACCAAACTATTTTAACGATTTTCTTGGTTATGGCCTTAGCGGCAGTGTGTATGGTAAACGCACCACTATTGACGCGCTCCATCTTAAAAGTTTTATGCTTAAAAATGCCAATGTCGCCTATCCCGACAATGCGTCCATTTCATCGGCAAAAAAAATAAAGAGCAGAAACGGTACGGTAGCAGGAAACATTCTAAAACGCTTCAATTTGATTTTCGATTACCAAAATGCCACGGTCATTCTTAAAAAAAATGGTTTATTTAAAGAGCCCTTTAGTTATAATAAAAGCGGCATTGAATTGGCTTATGATGGCGTACGATATGTTAAGGAAATGGACAACAAAACCTCCAACAGAATTGAGGAAACCAAAAATGGCGATGCCACCAACAGCATTAAAATCATTCTGGCACCTAAATACAAACTGTCCTTGAAACCAGCGTATGCTATTGTTGAACTTAGAACCGACTCGCCTGCTTACAAGGCTGGATTGATGTTAAATGATGTGGTACTTGCCATAAATGGAAAACCTGCCCATGCATTCACCTTACAACAAATAACCCACATGTTTTATGATGATGATGGCAAGCGCATTAGGCTTACCGTTGATAGAAACGGCAAGGAACTGTCTTTTAATTTTCACTTAAAATCGCCCTTAAACACAAAACCCTAAACGTTTGTTTAGGGCTTGTATATTAAATTACAGGTAGTTTACTTTTGTTGTACGATGCTTTTATCTTTCTTTTCCAGCACATTTTCTGCTTTAGAATCAATAACTTCACCTTTAATTTTTAAGGCCACGGTGGGCGTATCGGCATTAGAGATAACCGTAACCGTTTTTCTAATTGGGTTTACGCGATTGGTGTCGTACTTAACCTCAATTTGTCCCGTTTTTCCCGGTAAAATGGGGCCTTCCGGCTTTTTGGGGATTGTACAACCACAACTAGAGGTTACTTGCGAAATAATTAACGGAGCATCACCAGTATTTGTAAATTCAAACACGCGCACGCCATTGGAGCCTTTTTCAATGGTACCATAATCAATAGTATCCGATTTAAACTCGATTTTGGCAACTTTGTTTTGGGCATTTACGGCTAGACTTACGAAACCGATAAATAAAATGGTAATCAATTTTTTCATTTTTATTTGTTTTTATTTTTAATGTTATTTTAATTAATTGGCTTATTACTCGATTGAAAAACAATAAAACCAACCTATTTTGAGCTAAAATTCACGCCAAACATACTTATTTTTTCCATAAAAAGCAAAAATGACGGATGAAATGCATCTTTCGAGTAAATTTCAACGGTTAAAAGTACATATATCTTTTCTAATTCAATTCTTAAAAATTGTTAAAATAGCACTAAAACAATTTTATCAATCTTTATAATACCTTTTATAGAAAAGGAAATATAAGTACTTTTGCACAACATGATTCAAAAACTATTCCAAAGTATGCAAATGCCGTTAAAATATGATGCAGGCCAAGTAGAAACCAAATGGTACAACTACTGGATGGCACATAATTATTTTCATTCCGAACCAGATGAAAGAGAGCCCTACACCATAGTAATACCGCCACCAAACGTTACTGGGGTATTGCACATGGGGCACATGCTTAACAACACCATTCAGGATGTTCTTATTCGTCGCGCACGTTTGCAAGGAAAAAATGCCTGTTGGGTGCCGGGTACCGACCACGCCTCAATTGCTACCGAGGCCAAAGTTGTGGCCAAACTCAAGGAACAGGGCATTGATAAAAATAGTTTGTCGCGCGAAGCATTTTTAAAACACGCTTGGGATTGGACCCACGAATATGGTGGCGTTATCTTAGAGCAACTTAAAAAGTTAGGGTGTTCTTGTGATTGGGACAGAACCAAGTTCACGATGGACGACGATATGAACGAAGCGGTAATAAAAGTATTTGTTGATCTATACAATAAAGGACTCATTTATCGTGGCTACCGCATGGTAAACTGGGATCCGGAAGCAAAAACCACACTTTCGGATGAAGAGGTTATTTATGAAGAAAAACAAGGAAATCTTTATTATTTAAAGTATAAAATTGAAGGCAGCAACGATACTTTAACCATTGCTACCACACGCCCCGAAACCATTTTTGGCGATACGGCCATTTGCATCAATCCTAACGACGAACGATTTGCGCACTTACGCGGAAAAAAAGCCATCGTACCCATTTGCAATCGTGTTATCCCAATAATTGAAGATGCTTACGTTGATATGGCATTTGGCACGGGTTGCCTAAAAGTTACCCCTGCACACGATGAAAACGACAAGGTTTTGGGCGACAAGCACAATCTGGAAGTTATTGATATTTTTAACGACAATGCAACCTTAAACAGTTTTGGGCTGCACTACCAAGGCAAAGACCGCTTTGTGGTTCGCAAAGAAATAACCCAAGAATTGGATGAAAATGGCTTTTTGGTTAAAACCGAAACCCACGTTAATAAAGTTGGCACTTCCGAAAGGACCAAAGCCGTTATCGAACCGCGCCTATCCGATCAATGGTTCCTAAAAATGGAAAACCTTGTAAAACCCGCTATCAATGCGGTTTTAGGCGATGCACCTGAAATTAAATTATTCCCCAAGAAATTTGAAAACACCTATCGCCACTGGATGGAAAACATTCGCGATTGGAACATTTCGCGCCAGTTATTATGGGGCCAGCAAATTCCTGCCTATTATTATGGCAACGGAAAAAACGACTTTGTTGTTGCCGAAACCAAAGAGGCTGCCTTGCAACTTGCCAAACAGAAAACCAACAACCAACAACTAACAACCCACGACCTAAAACAGGATACCGATGCTTTAGATACCTGGTTCAGCTCCTGGCTATGGCCCATGAGCGTTTTCGACGGGATTCGCCATCCAGAAAACAAAGACATAAAATACTATTATCCTACCAACGATTTGGTTACAGGCCCCGATATTTTATTCTTTTGGGTTGCCCGCATGATTATTGCAGGATACGAATACAGAGGCGAAAAACCCTTTAACAACGTGTATTTAACAGGCTTGGTGCGCGATAAGCAACGCCGGAAAATGAGCAAATCTTTAGGAAACTCGCCCGATGCCTTAAAATTAATCGAGGAATACAGTGCCGATGGTGTTCGTGTGGGCTTGCTTTTAAGCAGTGCCGCAGGAAACGATTTAATGTTTGATGAAGCACTTTGCCAACAAGGAAAAGGGTTTGGAAATAAAATTTGGAACGCCTACCGATTGGTTGACGGTTGGGAAATTGACCAAAACATTCCGCAACCACAAGCCAATAAAACTGCTATTGCATGGTACCAATCAAAATTCCAAAAAGCCCTATTGGAAATAGATGACCAATTCAGCAAATACCGGTTAAGCGATGCGCTCATGGCCATATACAAGTTGATTTATGACGATTTTTGTGGTTGGCTCCTGGAAATGGTTAAACCCGCCTACCAAAAACCTATCGATGCGGTTACCTACAAAGCCATAATTGCGATTTTTGAAGACAACTTAAAAATCGTGCATCCGTTTATGCCATTTTTAACCGAAGATATTTGGCATTATATTGCAGAACGTAGCCCCGAAGAAGCTTTGATTATTGCCAAATGGCCTGAAGCGAAACCCATAAACGACAGCTTGATTGCCGAATTTGAATTTGCTTCGGAAGTTATTTCGGGCATTAGAAATATTCGGAAAGAAAAAAACATACCATTTAAGGACGCCCTTGCTTTTTCGGTGATTAACTATGAAAAAGCGCCCCATTCTTTTGATGCTATTATTGAAAAATTAGGCCATCTGGAAACCATTGCCTATGTAGAAAATGCTGTTGAAGGTGCGCTAACCTTCCGCGTAAAATCAAACGAATATTTTATTCCTTTGAAAGGCAGCATTGATGTGGAGGCAGAAATTAAAAAGTTAACCGACGAGTTGACCTATACCGAAGGTTTTTTGAAATCGGTTCAGAAAAAACTATCAAACGAACGTTTTGTTGCCGGTGCGCCAGAACACGTATTAACCAACGAACGCAATAAAGAAGCCGATGCTCTAGCAAAAATTGAAACCTTAAAAACGAGTTTGGCGAGTTTAAAATAGGGGTGTTTTTTCGGTTAACCCACCTTGTTTTTTTGAATGGACCTGTGTGAAATTATAAGCAGAAAGGTCATGGTTACTATTGAAACCATGGAAGCATTTAAGGTGCCCAGGTCTAAACCGCCGTTTTCAATTGGTTTTGTTAAGAAATCGCCAAAAGTTGCACCAAAAGGTCTAGTAAACACAAACGCAATCCAGAATAGTACGACCTCATTAATTTTTGTTGCGTAATGCAAAATAACTACCATTAAAATTATGCCTGCCGTAGCCATAGCACCAAACAAGTAACTCAAACCCACCACGTCGCTCAAATAATCGCCAAATGCCGTTCCTAAACTGTTGGAAAATAGAATGGCCAACCAATAATAAATTTCCTTGTCCTTGTTAAAAATGGGATAGACATTTAAGGATTTGAATTTTAAGTTCCAAAGCATTAAGGTTAAAAGGAGTCCGGATAACAATAGCAAGCTTCCAAAGGTATATCCTAAATGCAAGCTTCTATCTAAAAAATCGGAAATTTCGGTACCTAAAGTTGTGGTAGCAATAATTACCAACCAATAACATACAGGAATATACTTTTTTGTGTATAATTGAATGGAAAGTACTATTAAAAAGAAAATAAGGGTGATAACAATGCCTGTGAAGTAACCCAAATTTAATGTCATTGCCAAGTAATCGCCAAACGTTTCCCCTAGCGTGGTAGCAACAATCTTCATTAACCAAAAAACAATGGTTATTTCTGCTACTTTATTTAGTTTTTCCATGTTAATTTTCTAAAACCTGTATTAGCGATTACACCATTTATTTTCTTAGAAAATCAAATGAATAATTTAGAAAGAAGATTTGTTTTAAGAACCAAAGGGAAACTACAATTTTCGTCGCACCGAACCTGTAAAGTCGTCAATATTGTCCTTAACGCTATCCAATTCCTTTTGAACGTCGGAAACAATACTGGTATCGATGCCGTTTTTTTCGGCACTTTTGGTAATTTCCTGTTTAATGTCGTTGGTAGCATCTTTAAGAACGCGCATGCCCTTGCCCAAGCCCCTGGCAATTTCCGGAAGCTTGTCGGCACCAAAAACCATGATGGCAATAAATAGTATAAAAGCTATTTCTGCACCACTTATAAACAAAAATGTAGAAAGTATTATCACGATACAAATATAATAAGTTGTTTGGTTACCACATTACGATATTCACTTAAATTAATGTGCTGCTTAATGTTAAAAATTATTAAACTGTTTTGTAGCGACCTAATATTATCCCTTCACTTTGTTCTTAAACTTATCAAAATCGCTCTGTACTGCTTGTTTGGGCCAGGTATTATTGGAAGTATCAATATCGGCGGTTTCCAAATCGGGGTCCACTTCAATTTTTGTTATCTCTTTATCAGAAGTTATTGTTTTGCTAACTTCCTTATCGTTCAATCGCCAAACTTCCGCAGGATATGTTTCCATTTTTGAAGTACCATCCGCGTAGGTATATTTTACAAGAATGGGCATAACAAGACCTCCAGGTTTGTTGAACGTGATGCTGTAAAAATACTTTGGGGTTTTTATATTGGCGCGTTCGGTTTCGGTAAAATTATCCATTATATAGTCTTTTAACGGTTTTGAATTATCCAACAATGTCCCTTTTTTCAAACTCTCGTTAAAATCTTCACTGCCCTCTTCAACCATATAAACCAATGGCATCAGGTCTTTTACGGTTCTGCCCTGTTTTGCCAGATAATCCTTAATGTATTTATTGGGTTCTGAGGAAACATAGTATTTTTTCACATCTTGAATACCTATATCAACCCAATCGGTGGTATAAAACCAACCACGCCAAAACCAATCCAAATCTACTGCTGATGCATCTTCCATGGTTCTGAAAAAATCCTCGGGTGTTGGGTGCTTAAACATCCAGCGCTGCGCATATTCCTTGAAAGCATAATCAAAAAGTTCATGCCCCATAACGGTTTCTCGTAAAATGTTCAAGGCCGTAGCGGGTTTACCATAGGCGTTATTGCCAAATTGGTACACATTTAAGCCTTTGCTCATAATTGGCGCAATAAAATCTTGGTCGCCCCCCATGTAAGGTACAATTAATTTAGCGGGACCGCGATCGGAAGGAAATACTTTGTCTTGGGGCGAAAGTGCCTTTGGATATTTTTTTCCAAAATCCTGTTCGGCCAAATATTGCAAAAAGGTATTTAAACCTTCGTCCATCCATGTCCATTGGCGCTCATCGCTGTTCACGATCATTGGGAAAAAATTATGGCCAACTTCGTGAATGATAACACCCATCATACCATATTTTGTGCGGTCGCTATAAACGCCTTTCTCGTCTGGACGCCCAAAATTCCAGCAAATCATGGGATATTCCATACCTTGGTTGTGCGCGTGCACCGATATGGCCTTGTGGTACGGGTAATCGAACGTTCTTTTAGAATACGATTCCAAGGTACTTGCAACCACTTTTGTTGACCATTCTTCCCAGAGCGGGTTGCCTTCCTTGGGGTATAACGACACCGCCATCACGTCTTTACCGCCAATTTTTACCGCCATCATGTCCCATATAAATTTTCTTGACGTTGCAAATGCAAAATCGCGAACGTTTTCGGCTTTCAATTTCCAAGTTTTTGTTTTATCGGAAAATACTTTTTCGGCCGCTTCAGCCTCCGCTTGCGTAACAATTAAAACTGGCTGCTCGTATGATTTTTTTGCTTTTTCAAAACGTTCCATCATGGTTTTTGAAAAAACCTCTTTTCTGTTCATTAGTTCGCCCGTTCCATCCAAAATATGATCGGCAGGTACGGTAATGTTTACTTCGTAATTCCCAAAGGGAAGTGCAAACTCGTCGCGCCCCCAAAATTGGGAGTTTTGCCAACCTTCAACATCATTATAAACCGCCATTCGAGGGAAAAACTGGGCAATTACATAGGCGCGGTTGCCATCTTTAGGAAAAAATTCGTAACCAGATCGCGCCCTATCAACCAAGTGGTTGTTAATATTGTACCACCATTTTATGGAAAACGAGGTTTTTTCGCCCGATTTTAAGGGCTGGGGAAGCTCGATGCGCATCATGGTGCTATTGATGGTGTATTTGAGGGGAGATCCGTTGGCATCTTTTACTTCTTCAATATTAAAACCACCATCAAAAGGATCTTTCATATAATCTGTTACAAATGCATCGGGGCGTTTAACCTGTTCAATCCTATCACTTTCAATCAAAGGGCTTTTAGAATTTTTCGCCCGTTTGTTTTGGTCCAATTGAACCCATAAGTATTTTAGAATGTCGGGTGAATTATTGGAATACGTTATCGTTTCAAACCCCGATAATTTGGTGTTTTTATCATCCAGTACAATATCCATCTTATAATCTGCCTGTTGCTGATAATACGCTGAACCCGGAGCGCCAGAAGCAGCCCGATACATGTTTGGGGTTGCAAACTCATCGTACAACTGCCTGAATTTGTTGGTGTTTGTATGCCCAGGTTTACGATCGGCAGGGGTGGTTTCTTGGGCAAATGCGCTTATTGAAACAAAAAAAACAGACAAAAAATAGTACTTTAGGTTTGGCATAATTAAATTATTTGTTTTATTGAACGGACTTTGATAAATAGGGTTAAAAATTGGGTAATGATTGCAAAAAACGGCAGAATTTAGCGAAATTAAAAATCATTTAACTTTTTTTAGTTGAAGGTTAGCAAGTTACTGCTGTTTTGAGAAATAAGAATAAAACTTTTTTGCCGTTTGTTGATGTTTGTTTTGATGATGTTTTGTTGGTCGTCAAACATATCAAACAATACTTGATTGCTAATTTCAATGGTTTCAATGGTTTTGATGCCCTCGATTTCCAAATAGCATTTTACAATATCGGTATCGTATTCCTTACCTATATAATTCAGGTTTACGCTGTTGCCGTTAATCTTAATTTTTATTTTTTCCTTTAAATACCTTTCAATAACCCTATCGGTGGTGGGCATTTCGTTTTTAATTGCCAGCGTTATTTTTTTATCGTAACGCTCGCGCAACAAATTTTCAAGATCGTCGATAAAAATTCGTGAGGTTATTTGAACGGACTGCTTTTCTGGCATAAAATCGATTTGCGTAACACTTACATAGTATTTGTGTGCCAGCGTAAATGCCCATAGTGGCAGTAAAAAAAGAAGGAATAGGTGTTTAAAAGTGTTCAATCTATTTATTTTTTGCTAATGTAATTATTCTATTGTAAAAGCATCGAAAAGCCTCGATAAAAATCAATTTTAACAGAGCAAACCCATGCTTTCATTTTAAAGTCCTTTTTGCCAGATGAAACTATAATTATCGCAAATAAAAATCTTTAAAAATTAGTGTTGATTCATTTTTATTTCATTCAGAATTAAAGAAAAAATTGGTTACCCTGGCGATAGTGAACAGGCGAAGCAATTCGTAGCTTTTTTTCATAAAGTATGAATATGCTTTGTCAATTTTTAGTGGCTTCTAAATTCTTAAGATACTGTTTGTACTTATGCCTTAAAAAAACCAATATCTTAAAATCGGTTTCGTTTTTGCAATATTTTATAAAGTTTTCATCATCGGCACAAAAGTAAAAAAAGTCCATTTTATGGTTTTCTTCCATGGGGTTTGATGCGAAAAAATCGTTTGACAGGCGTGCTTTTATACTTTGCATCAGGGATTCTTTTTCTTCAATTTTAATTTGGTTTTTTAATTGTTTCGTTCGTCCTGAAATGGCATTCAAAATTGGGTTTAAAGGCACTAAACCACCTCCTGTGGTAGCCTCATGCAATCGTCGTTCACTTTGGGTAGCCGGTTTGCCCGTATATCCCGGAATGCCAACGTCATAAAAATTAATGGGCGGGTTCCCATCAACTTTTTTAATATCCGTAAGCAAATTACCCGAAAGCGTTTTACCAATGGTAACTTCGGCCAATTCGTTAATTTGTTCTTCCAAAACTACCCGAACGGCCTTAAACAACAACATATTGCTTGTAACGACAACCGATTTGGGTTTATGCTGTATGGACGAAAACACAATCGTATCGTTTAAACTTGCCCGTATCTTAAATTCGCCATGTTGATTGGTTATGGTAAAAACCTGTGCCGTTTTATTGATAACGTGAATGTTCTCTACCTCAATTTGACTATCAACTTTACCTGAAATTTCTACCGATTGCGAAAAAGCTACCCCACTTGCAAGCATACCTGCCGCAACAAACCTATCAATTCTTAGCATGCTCCCCATTTAAAAACAATACGCTTTGGTTTAGTAAAAATTCGATGAGCAAAATTTCATGTTCCTTTTTAAAATAATCTGCATTTATGCCGTTATCCTCAACAAAAACCACAAATGCTTCCATGCGCTCTTCTGGAATGTGAAACATATCACTCATGGCCTTCAGCGAGTAAACATCGAGCAATGTTATGGGTTTTTCGTATTTTAATCGTGAAGCATCAGACGTTTTCCGCCCTTTCGATCTAAACAGCATTTTGCCCAACCCAATGAAATCTATACCATTATATAGTCCGCCTTTATTGGTTATGGAACTTAAAGCATCCGCAATCACTTGGTTATCAAAAGCCCGTTCCTCAAAAAACTGGTAAGCATCCATGTTGCCCAGTTCCATAGTAATTTTGGGCCGTTCTTTGGCTTTTTCAATATCGAGGGCCAACATACCCGACAAACCAGAGGTTAACAAAATGGTATCCAATTGATTAATAGCTTCTGATAGATATATTTTCAACAATTTGGATGCTATAATTTCTTTGGTAATTGTAATGGAAACCCTTTCAAATTGCAATGCAAAAACCTCAACCACATCATTTACTCCCACGGCCATGGTAAATGCCCCTTTTTGGTTGGTAACCGTTCCGGAATTTGACGAGGCATTAAAAACTACTACCCCTTCCACATCATTATCCTTAGCACTAATGAGGCCGTTAATTTCAGTGCGCTGGGTGGTTTGCCCTAAAACTGGACTAATGGATAATAGCAATAAAGCACAAAGTAACGGTTGTTTCAAAAAAAGCCTGATTTTAGGTTATAAATTACGCACATCATTTCTTAAAAAAAATGAAAAACCATTCTAAACTTTTGTTAAAACATGCAATTGGCTAACTTTACTCCATAATTTTTAGACTTGATGAAAAACGTAATAATTGCCAGCACATCAACCGTTCACGGAAGTGGCTATTTGGACTATATCCTAGAAGAACTGGAAGTATTTTTCAAAAACGCCAGCAACATTTTATTCATTCCCTATGCAAGGCCCAGTGGCATATCGCATACCGATTACACCCAAAAAGTAGCCGAGGCGTTTGCTAAAATTAACAAAACGGTTAAGGGCATCAACGAATTTGAAAACCCCATAGAAGCCGTTAACCAAGCCCAAGCCATTTTTATTGGCGGCGGCAATACCTTTGTATTAACCTACCAACTTTATAAAAACAATTTGATTGAGCCCCTACAAAAAGCCATAAAAAACGGCACACCTTATTTGGGCACCAGCGCAGGCAGTAATGTGTGCGGACTCACCATAAAAACCACCAACGATATGCCCATTGTGTACCCCCCAAGCTTCAATGCACTGGCTATAGTGCCTTTTAACATCAATCCGCATTATCTGGACCCCGACTCCACTAGCACGCACAAGGGCGAAACCCGCGAAACCAGAATTAACGAATTCCATCATTTCAATACCCAGCCCGTTATAGGGTTGCGCGAAGGCAGTTGGCTACACGTAAACGGCCATTCGGTAATTTTAAAAGGCCCGTTAAAAGCCCGCATTTTTGAATACAACAAACCACCTTACGAAATTGAAACGGGCACAGAATTGAAAGGCTTGAATTGATGGTTACTGGTTTTGGGTTTTTGATGGTTCGCTGTTGGGTTATTAAGTTATTTTGAAAAGAACCGACAACTTAAGAAACCATTAAAATACCGCAATAAAAAAACCCCATCGATAAATGAGGTTTTTTAGAGCGGGAGACCGGGTTCGAACCGGCGACATTCAGCTTGGAAGGCTGACGCTCTACCAACTGAGCTACTCCCGCATTACAAGGGCAAATATATAAAAACGTTTTTTTATCGCACAAGAAAAATCAGAGCTTTTTCAAAAAATGATACCCTAAAATATTAAAGCCTTCATTGTAATAAAACTTATGTGATGCATAATTGGTAGCATAGGTGTTCAATTCGGCTGTATTACAGCCTTTTGCCTTTACATAATTATAAATCCAGTCAAAAAATTGTGCTCCCAAACCTTTGCTCCTGTATTCCGTTTCAATAAAAACATGGTCTATTTCAACACTTTTTCCCGCATAATGCCGCGTGCAAAACCACAGGCCACATACACCTATTAAGTTTTCTTCATCATACACGCCCACACATTCATAGTTTTGGTCAACCATTTCAGAAAATCGTTGCTTTAAAACATCGGCACTTATTTTATAATCGTTCAGTTTTTCAACCAATGGCACAACGTTGAAAATGGCATCTTTATCAATAATTTTAATTTCAAATGGCATACTTGTTTTTTTTTGTGAAGATAAATATTTTCAATTGTTGACATTCATCAAACACTAATTTTGTTTAAGTTTGAAAAACACCTAAAACAATTCAAAAATTGAACTATACCATAAAAACCATTAATGCCTCTGAAACCTATGGCGTGAGGCAACCCGTTTTAAGAGATGGAAAACCTATTGAAACCTGTATGTTTGATGGCGACAACCTGCAAACCACGTTTCATTTAGGGCTTTATATAACAAACGAATTGGTTGGTATTTGCTCGTTTTTTAAAAATAATCACCCATTGATAGCGAACGCATCCCAGTACCAACTTAGAGGCATGGCTATTTTGGATGCCTATCAGGGCCTGGGCTTAGGAACCCTTATTTTGTCGCATGGCGAAACCTTGCTAAAACAACAAGGCATCCCCGTTATTTGGTGTAATGCCCGCGTGAAGGCGACTGAATTTTACAACAAAATGGGGTATAAAATTATTGGAGAACCTTTTGATATTAAAGATATTGGCTTGCATTATTGTATGTACAAACCATTGTAATTTAAAATTTGCCTCATAAAAAAAAGAAGTAACAACATCAACTATTTTTGTAAATTTAGCATTTAATACCGCAATACATGAGAAGCAGAAACTTTAAAGTAAGGCTATTGATAGGTGTAGCCATCGCACTTTTTTTTGTTTTAAAAAGATGCAGCCAACGGGAAGTAAACCCATACACAGGTAGAACGCAAACCATTTCCATGAATTCGGATGAAGAAATAGCCATTGGCCTGCAAAGTGCCCCTCAAATGGCACAGGAATATGGCGGTTTATACCCAAACAACCAATATCAAGCTTTGGTAGATCAAGTTGGAAACCAATTGGTAAACAATAGTATTGCCAAAGAAACACCCTATAAATATGAATTTCATTTACTGGCAGACAACAAAACCATAAACGCTTTTGCGCTTCCGGGTGGGCAAATTTTTATTACTTATGCCCTATTTTCAAAATTAGAAAACGAAGACCAGCTTGCTGGTGTTTTAGGCCATGAAATAGGCCATGTTTTAGGCAGGCACAGTGCCGAACGCATTGCCGAGAGTCAATATTGGCAAGGGTTGGCTACGGCAGGATCAGTGGGGGCCGATATGGGAGACTTGGTAGCCGGAATTGGCCAAAACACCTTGCTCACAAACGGAAGGGATGATGAACTGGAAAGCGACGACCTTGGAGTACTTTTTATGTTAAAAGCGGGCTATAAACCAGAAGCCATGATAGGCGTTATGGAAATTTTAAAAGCTTCCGCAGGCCCAAACCGCGTGCCAGAATTTAAAAGCACGCATCCCGACCCAGAAAACAGAATTGAAAAAATTAAGGAAGCCATTTCTAAATACAAAAAAAACCCTGAAATACAGGGTTTTTAAGAGTGACTAGCTCAAAATAATTATAGCACGCAATTATTTTTCCGTTAAGGCTTTTTCTATGATCGCATAAGCATCTTTGGCACCGTGCAACTGGGCATATTCCAATGCGGTCATTTTTTTTATGGATTTCACTTTTAAATCTGCGCCATGCGCAATTAGCAACATTAAGATGTCGGTTCTGTTGTATTTGGCAGCATACATGGCAGGTGTCATCCCATCGGATTTTTGATTAACATCCTCGCCCAATTCAAGTAGCTTTTTAACCGTTTCCATATCGCCTTTGGCAATAGAAATACAAAACGAATTCACCTTAATGGCCACATCCGTTTTTTGGTTTTCGATAATAAATTGGCTTTGGGTTGCATGTACGCTTACCAAAGAAGCGCACAAGGCGATAGCTGAAATAATGATTGATTTTTTCATGATGAAAGATTTTGATTTTTGATTAATGATTGCGTTTTTTGATGTACTAGATAGACGGCATCCGTTTTAAATTGTTACACAAAAACTGTTTTTTTATTTATTTTTAACAATTTTTTCACATCTTATTGCAAAAGTCATTGTTTTTTAAATTTCTTTGAAAAACCAATAATCTCAACCGTATTTAAGAAGACTTTAAGGTAGTTTTTTATCAAACTTCAGTATCTTTGAAGCTTATTAAAACCTCAAGAACCAATGAACAAAAAAGTAATTTTAATGATACTTGATGGCTGGGGAAACTCGCCAGATCCTAAAGTATCGGCCATCGATAATGCCAACACCCCATTTATAGATTCCCTTTACAAAAAATACCCATTCGCCACCCTTAGAACCGACGGTTTAAACGTAGGTTTGCCAGAAGGCCAAATGGGCAATAGCGAAGTAGGCCACATGAATTTGGGTGCTGGCCGCATCGTTTATCAAGATTTAGTAAAGGTAAATTTGGCCGTAAAAAACAAAACCCTAAATTCTGAAAAAGAACTGGTTGATGCCTTTAACTATGCCAAAACCAACAACAAGGACGTTCATTTTTTAGGCCTGTTAAGCGACGGTGGCGTACATTCGCACATCAACCATTTGCTGGGTTTAATAGATGCTGCCAATGATTTTGGATTAAAGAACACCTTTGTACATGCCTTTACCGACGGTAGGGATGTGGACCCCAAATCGGGATTTGGTTTTTTAACCGCTTTAGAAAACCATATCGAAAATACCCCAACAAAATTAGCAACCGTAACCGGGCGCTATTATGCCATGGATAGGGACAAACGCTGGGAGCGCGTTAAACTGGCATACGATGCAGTAGTAAACAGCATTGGTGAAAAATCGACCAACGTTACAGATACCATTCAAAACAGCTATAACGAAGATATTACCGATGAGTTCATCAAACCCATCGTCATGGTCGATAAATCTGGAAATCCCGTAGCGCATATCAAGGAAGGTGATGTGGTTATCTTTTTCAACTTCCGAACAGATCGTGGCCGTGAATTAACCGAAGCCCTAACCCAAACCGATTTTCATGAGCAAAACATGCACAAGCTAGATCTGTATTATGTAACCCTTACCAATTACGACGATACCTATAAAAACATCCATGTAATTTTCAACAAAGACAACCTAACCGAAACGTTGGGCGAGGTATTGGAAAAAAACAACAAAAAACAAATCCGTATTGCCGAAACCGAAAAATACCCGCACGTAACCTTCTTTTTCTCGGGCGGTAGGGAAAATCCGTTTCATGGCGAAACCCGTATTTTAAGAAACTCACCAAAAGTAGCTACTTACGATTTACAACCCGAAATGAGTGCTTATGAGCTGCGCGATGCCCTTGTACCAGAACTGAAAAAAGGCGAGGTCGATTTTGTGTGCTTAAACTTTGCCAATGGCGATATGGTTGGCCATACCGGTGTTATGGAAGCCGCTATTAAAGCTTGCGAAGCAGTGGATGCATGCGTAGAGGATGTGGTAACCACGGCTTTGGAAAACGGCTACACTACCCTGCTCATTGCCGACCATGGCAATTGCGAAACCATGATAAACCCCGATGGTTCACCAAATACTGCACATACTACCAACCCAGTACCTGTTATTTTAATTGACAACGATTTAAAATCTATTAAAGATGGCGTTTTGGGCGATATGGCCCCAACCATTTTAAAGCTAATGGGCATTGAACAACCCAAAGCCATGACGCAGCATGCACTAGTTTAGTGATTGGGCTAAAAAGTTATTGGGTTATTAAGCTAGTTAGCAACAACTACTTAACAACCCAATAATCAACAACCTACCAACCATTAAAACAGTAAAATTTATAGAAACTAAAAGCTATGTACTTTAAGTGTATAGTTTCAACAAACAATTGAGACCCATGAAATTTACCGAACACCAAATAATTGCAGTAGATTTTGACGGCACTATTGTTGAAGATGCCTATCCGCAAATAGGAAAACCCATGATGTTTGCCTTTGAAACCTTGAAAATGCTTCAAGGGAAAGGGCACCGCCTTATTTTATGGACTTACAGAAGTGGTTCTCGCTTAGAAGAGGCCATTGCGTTCTGCGAAGAAAATGACCTGCATTTTTACGCGGTAAACTGCAGTTTTCCTGGTGAAGAATTCAATGAAGGCATGAGCAGGAAAATCCATGCCGATTTATTTATTGACGACAGAAATGTAGGTGGATTTTTAGGATGGGGCGAAATCTATCAAATGCTTACAAACACCAATCCGCCAACAATAGAAAAGAAAAAAGGCTTTTTCAGTTGGTTCAAATAGGCATTGCCATAAGTTTCTTCAACACTTAAATCACTAAATCATTCATCTTTCCCAAAAGCCAATACCTACATTTTAAGTATCTTTGCCATTATTTTTCAAAATATGATTATTGTAAAAACAAGAGAAGAGATTGAATTAATGCGCGAAAGTGCTTTAATAGTATCAAAAACATTGGGAATGCTTGCCAAGGAAATCAAACCCGGCGTAACCACAAAACAATTGGACAAACTTGCAGAAGATTTTATTAGGGCACAAAATGCCTTACCAGGTTTTTTAGGCTTGTACAACTGTCCATCTACCCTGTTGTGCAGCGTAAATGAGGCCGTTGTTCATGGGTTGCCAACCGATATACCCTTAAAGGAAGGCGACATTGTATCCATAGATTGTGGCGCCCTAAAAAATGACTTTTATGGCGACCACGCCTACACTTTTGAAATAGGCGAAGTGGCTCCAGAAACTAAAAAGCTCATTCAAATTACTAAAGAATCCTTATATATTGGCATAAAAGAATTTAAAGCAAACAACCGCGTTGGCGATGTTGGTTTTGCCATTCAAAAATATTGCGAGGACCATGGTTATGGTGTGGTAAGGGATTTGGTGGGCCATGGTTTGGGCAAAAAAATGCACGAAGACCCCGAAATGCCAAACTATGGAAAACGCGGACGCGGAAAAAAGTTTGTTGAAGGCATGGTTGTAGCCATTGAACCCATGATCAATATGGGAACCCACCGCATCAAACAGCTTAATGATGGCTGGACCATAGTAACCTTAGACGGTAAACCAAGTGTACATTTTGAACACGATGTAGCCCTTATAGACGGTAAACCAGAGATATTATCAACGTTTGCCTATGTGCACGAAGCATTGGGGATTACTTCTGATGAAGAGGAAACGTTTAGACAGAAGGCTTTAGTACTTTAGTTATTTAATACACAGATTTCACTGATTTACACAGATTTTACCTAAATCCAAATTTTCAAACTAACCTATGGGTCAATTACTTTACAACGAAGACACCTACAAATTAATAGGTTTATGTATGGACGTTCATCGTGAATTGGGCAAAGGTTTTAGTGAAGTAGTCTATGGAGATGCTCTTGAAATTGAATTTATCAACAACAAAGTTTGCTACTCAAGGGAAACGGCATTTAATATTATATATAAAGGCAATTTGCTTCCACACAAGTATAAAGCTGATTTTATAATAGATAACAAAATTGTTTTAGAAATTAAAGCAACAAGTATTCTTACTGATTCTCATGTTAAACAAACCCTTAATTACTTGGCGGTTTCCAAATTAAAACTTGGTCTTCTTATTAATTTTGGAGAAGATAGTTTAAAACATAAAAGAATCATTCTTTAGCAATCCGTGAAATCCGTGAAATCCGTGTTAAAAAAACTATTCAAACTAATTTTAAACACCATCCCGCGACCCATTTTAATCAGGTTAAGCTACCTAGCGCGCCCTGTTTTGGCTTACTGTTTAAAAGGCAACAACTTTACCGACCCCATTGATGGCAAAAGTTTCAAAAGCTTTTTACCTTATGGATATGGCGAGCAACGCCACAATGTATTATCGCCTTCAACCTTGAGTTTGGAACGCCACAGGTTGCTTTGGTTGTACCTGATGAACGAAACCGATTTCTTTTCCGCTGAAAAAAAAGTACTGCATTTTGCGCCCGAACAATGTTTTTTAAAACGTTTTAAAGACTTAAAAAATTTAGATTACACAACAACCGATTTACTTTCACCTATTGCCGATGTGAAAGCTGATATTTGCAATTTACCGTTTAAAGATGAAGAATTCGATATTATTTTATGCAATCATGTTTTAGAGCACATTCCCAACGACACAAAGGCGATGCGAGAACTATACCGGGTTATGAAAGTGGGCGGAATGGGTATTTTTCAAATTCCACAAGATTTGAATAGGGAAAAAACCTTTGAAGACAATTCGATAACCGATAAAAAAGAACGCGCTAAACTATTTGGCCAATACGACCATGTGCGCGTGTATGGGCGTGATTATTTTGATAAACTAAGAAGTATCGGTTTTAAAGTGGAAGCAGTTGATTATACTGCCACACTTTCCGCGGAAGCGATAAAAAAATTCTGTTTGGCAAAAGGTGAAATTATACCAATTGTTTACAAATAGTTGCAAATAAAAAAAGTCAGGTTAATATAAAAATCTCCCCGACTTCTTTATTGATTAATAGCATCTATAAGACACACTATTTTTTAAATGGTCACATTAAAAAAAAATTATTTCGCTTTTGGGAAATTATTCAAGGCTAAGGTTTCCAACTGTTTTTTATCGTTTTCAAAAATTAAAAACACTTTAAGTTCGGGATGTTTTTTTAAAAACGTTTTCACTTTTTCAATCCCCATGGCTTTAAAAGCGGTTGCATAACCATCGGCAACCATACAATTTTCGGCAATTACCGATATACTTAGCAAATTGGTTTTGCTTGGATAGCCTGTTTTGGTGTCGATAATGTGCGCATAGCGATTGCCTTCAGCATCGGTTTTAAATTTTCTGTATGTTCCCGAAGTTGCCATGGCTTCATCGTGCATTTCAATAGCTTCTAAAATAGATTGTTCGCCGTCAAAATGTGGCATTTCTATACCTACTTTCCAGGGGGCTTGCTTTTCTTTGTTTGTTCCGCGTGCCCTAATTTCGCCACCAATTTCAACCAGATAATTTTTAACCTGTTTGCTTTCTAGAAACTCACCAATTACATCAACGCCGTAGCCTTTTGCAATGGCATTAAAATCGATAAAGGTGCCTTGGGGCTTTTCAATGTTGTTTCCTACCAACGTTACTTTGTTTAAGCCAACGGACTGCATCAAACTATCAATTTTCAAACTATCCAGATTGGCAATTTTTACTTCGGGGCCAAAATCCCAGGCGTTTACAATGCCGCCAATGGTGGGGTCGAAAACGCCTTCGGTTTGCTTATAAATATCTTTGGAAGCATTAAAAACCTTTATAAAATGAGCATCGACCGTGGTGGTTTCATTCCGGTTCAATCTTGAAATATCAGAATTGGTTTGATACGTGGACATAGCGTTGTTTATCACTGTGAACAAACTGTCGAATTGCGTTTCAAAATTCCGCTCGTCATGGTAAACAACATGGTAACTGGTACCGAAAACCACCCCTGAAAGCTTGGTGTTTTTCATTTCCTTCTCACAAGAAATGACTGTTAGCAAAATCAGAAAAAAGACGATGTGTTTCATTTTAATTCAAATTGGTATCCAAAACCTGTATGCCATTATACTCCAGCAAATAATCCTGATTCAAATAAATAGGTGCTTTTTCCTGGTCAATATTGCCAATGCCCACGCCTGCATAAAGTACCTTGGCATCTTGCTCTCTGGCGTGTTTTTTAAAGGCTTCCATCCAAACAATATCGTAATTATTGGGATTATCGGGCAAAATAACCACGCGCACTATTACAAAGTAATACTGTTTGTTTTTATCAATACATACAAATTGCGGATGCTTTTTTAGCTTGCTATTGATGGCGATAAACTCGAAACCACGCTGCTCCAAATCCTTTCCAACATGGTTCATGGCCAAATTATGCAATTCTTGTTCTGTAAGTGCTTTACCCATATTACAAAAATAAAATAAATGTTTTTAATGTTGATGTTATTTTCAAATTGTTTGAAGGATTGCCCCTAACAATGATGACATTTTCAAATGGAACCGATGTAGCAATAAACCAATAAAACATCTCAACTATGAAATCATTAAAATTATTCAGCTTTATTTCGCTTACTATTTTGATTGTATCATGCAGTTCCGATAGCGATGGAAATGGCAACAACAAGCTCGCAAACTTTCAATCGAAAATATGCAACACGGTTACCGGCCCTACCGCTGCCTATTGGGATTACGCAAACGCAATGACCATTCCTTTAACCCAAGTGCCTATATTAAAAAACACCAATGGACAATTTATACATAGCCAATTGCCCTATTTAGGGTTTCCGTTACCCCAAGGATACAATGCTACCGAAATAACCATTCCGCAAACCCAAACCATAGGCGTAAACGTGATACGAAACGACAATGCCGTTGTTTGGAGATATGTACCAAGTACCACCGTTCCTGCCAATTTATCGGTTAATGATATTATTGCCACCGAAATAAACCAAATGTTCAACTTTTATGGCTTTAGCGGCAACTTTAACGTGCTATGTACCCAAACCAAAAGTGCCAACCAAAGTGGTGGTATTGTAACCGAATTTACGGCACGTTTAATACAGTTTGGAAACTTTACAGGTTTGGTGTGGATTAACGCAACCCGCGTTCAGGGTTTGGCAACTTCTTTTGTTTCCATTAGTGTTTCATCGGGCCCTACAAACGAGTACAACAACTTGGTGATGGAAACTTTTTTACCCCTCAGCTTTCAATTGCTGGTAAACGACAGGGATACACTTTCGGACAGAGATGGTGATGGCACACCAGACATTTACGATAGGGAACCCGACAACCCAAAAGTTCAATAATTATTTTATGATAAAATGATGACATGTTGTTTTTGTGCCGATGTTATAAAGAACAATTAATAATTAGAAAAAATGATGAAACCAAAAATCAAATCAATTAAACAAATATTCCTTTTTGCTGCAATCCTTACCATGGCGTTATTTTCTTGCAGTAAAGATGAAAGTACTACTGAAAAAGAACCCACAGGGGCAACAGTTTATGTAGCTGGCCACGAATTGAACAGCTCCAGTACCATTGCCAAACTATGGAAAAACGGTAAAGCTACCACACTTTCAGACAACAATAAAGCAGCCTACGCAAAAGCTGTTTATGTTTCTGGAACCGATGTGTATGTTGCAGGTTATCAGCTTGACAATGCAACAGCTTATGTTGCCAAAGTTTGGAAAAATGGCGTAGCAACCAGTCTTACAAATGGCACTCAAAATGCCAATGCCGATGCCATTTATGTTTCTGGCAACGATGTTTATGCTGGTGGCTACGAACTTTCGGGCATTGGCTTAACGGCCAAAATATGGAAAAACGGGGTCGCTTCTGATGTTTCTGGCGGCCTTCAATCTAGGGTAACATCCCTATTTGTATCAAACAATACAGTTTATGCCGCAGGGTGGCAAATTCCTAAAGGCTCCTCAAAAACAATAGCCTGTTATTGGAAAAACGGCGTGGTTACCTATTTGAACGATGGCGCAAAAGAAGCCACAGCGCAATCCATCGTTGTGACTGGAAACGATGTTTATATAGTAGGCTCAGAATATAAAGATAATGTTTCCAATATAGCCATTGCCAAAGTTTGGAAAAACGGGGTCGCTACCAACCTTACCGATGGCTCCAAAAGCGCCATCCCATTTTCTGTTTTTGTTTCCGGAAACGACGTTTATGTTGCTGGCGTTATACAAAATACTGCTGCGGTTTGGAAAAATGGGGTACTTACCGAACTTACAGACGGTACCAAGGGTGCAAGCGCCAATGCTGTATTTGTTTTTGGTACGGATGTTTATGTAGCTGGCCATGAAGCTAACGGTACCAAAGATGTCGCTAAAGTTTGGAAAAACGGGGTTGCTACAAACCTTACAGATGGCAAGCAATCTGCACAAGCATTTTCGGTTTTTGTGAAATAGAAAACAACAAACCCTCCTTGTACTTATTTTTCAATCATTCCCATAAAAAAATGTTCAACAACCTTTTAATCACTATTTTATGAACCATTTAAACAGCAACACCAAACAACAAAAAGCAGAAAACCATGTTTTAACATGTAGCAAGAAGCTATATAACTATAAATCAGCACTTTTAATACTGTGTTTATTAGTTTCAAGCGCATTATTTTCTCAAGAAAAACCCATAAGAATTGGCGTTAAATTGGGTTTGCCGAACGTAATTGGTGGCAATATAGAGTATGTAACGCCTCTTTTAAACAAGAGGCTTGCGGTAACAATAGATTATTCGTCGCTTAGTGGTTCTTCCGCAGAAGATGATGCTGGAGGAAGTTTCACCTATTTTGCGGGTGGATTGAATTATTATTTTTTAAAAGAAGGCAAAGGTTTATACGGCAACCTTGGTTATGGAAGCTTTAACGGCAATGCTACCTTTACCGATGTCGATTCTGAAGTGGGCACCCAAACCAATGGCGTATCTAAAGTGGCTATTTCCTATAAGTCGGTGAATTTGATGATTGGCGCAAAGTTGGGAGGTCTTTTTTATTTCAGACCCGAAATTGGGTTTGCTTTACCGGGATTTCCTGATGATATTGTTGAAAATGTAACCTTCCCAGATGGCAGCACCGAAACACAAAGCTTTTCAAGTAATGAAGACGTACCGGGCATTATTCGCTCCGGCTTCATTTTTAACATAGGTATTGGCTTTGCTTTTTAACCTAAAAAACATCATAAAAACCCAAAAAAAGTAAATAATCGGAATAATAAACCATTTAATAGCCTAGTATTTGTATAAAAATGAAATAATTGTATATTTCCATGATTTGTAATAATTCATGGAACAAGAACAACTTATTAACGCTATTAAAAGCAACAATTCCAATGCTTTAAAAGCGTTTTATGTAACCAATTACCCTAAAATCGAATCGTTGGTTTTAAGCAACAGTGGCACGATTGACGATGCGAAAGATGTTTACCAAGATGCCTTTATCGCACTTTGGAACAACATAAAAAACAAGGCCTTTATTCCCGCAAACGATTCTGCGCTTAACGGCTATTTATATACCATTGCAAAAAACAAATGGATGGATACGATACGCTCGCAACACTTTAAAAAAACGCAACCATTAACCAAAGAGCGCATCGGGTTCATTAAAAATGAAGCTGATAGCAGCCCTGAACCAATTGAAAGCAACCAGTTAAACAAGGCCATGGAAGCTTTTAAAAACTTAGGCCAACCCTGTAAACAACTTTTAACCAGGTTTTACTTTGATAAAAAATCGTTACGGGATATTGCAACCGATTTAAGTTTGGACGAAGCTTCCGTAAGAAATAAAAAATACCGATGCATGGAAAAATTGCGCAGCATCGTTTTAGCCTCAAAATAACAACACATTGAAAGACCATAGCGACATACCACAAGAACTTTTTGAAGCCATAGAACGCTACATTCAGGGCACTATGCCCCCAAAGGAATTGAAGGATTTTAACGAATACCTTAACATTGATGCAGATTTCAGGCTTCAGGTTGAAGAAATCAAAACCTTGCTTCTAGGCATTGAAACGCAAGCCCTAAAAGAGCAACTCGATGTGTTTCACGAAGAAATACCTAAAAACAACCATTTAAAAAAACCATCAAAAAAAGTACAATATTTGTTTATAAGCAAAATAGCGGCGGCGGCGGCCATTATTATAGCCATTGGCAGTATTTGGTTTTTTAGCAGCTCACCAAACCAAAAACTCTATGCCAAATATTTTAAACCCGATCCCGGGTTGCCAACCACCATGGGAAACACTGCCAATTTTGAATTTTATGATGCCATGGTAAATTACAAACATGGCGACTATGCCCTGGCCATTAAAAAATGGGAAAAATTGAACGCTATTAAACCCGATAACGATACCATAGCGTATTTTTTGGGAGTTGCCCATTTAGCCAATAAAAATGAGGACAGAGCAATTCCGTTTTTTGAAAAAGTGATTTTGAATCCCGATTTTGTATTTCAAAGCGATGCCTATTTTTATTTAGGATTATCCTATTTAAAAAACGGCAATTATAAGGCGGCCAAAAAGAATTTCTCGCTTAGCAAGCTAGAAACCAGCAAAGAACTTTTGAAACAATTAGACTAGATGCTCACTTTAAAAAAAATGGGGCTTGTACTTCTCCTTTTAGTAAGTTACAACGGGCATGCCCAATACCAAAATTCAAAAAGTTTAAAAACTTTAGATTCCCTTATGGATCTAAACGAATATAAAAAAGCCCAAAATACCTTAAACAAAGACCTTCAAAATTTTAAAGCCAAAAAATCGTATTACTTATTAACAGATTATCTTTATTACATAGGAAAAATAAATTTACAGCTTCACGATCAACCCACGGCCACTTCAAGAGTAACCCAATTTTTTTCATTCATCACATCAAAAACCGATTCGGCAAAAGTAATACGGCAAGCAGCCCTTGAGCTTTCTTCCTATTACGAACTCATCAACAACCCACAAAAAGCCTACGATGCTAATTTAGATGCCCTTAGCGCTACTTCAAAATGGAAAGAAGCCACTCCCGAAGACTTTGGTCTTGTTGAAAACAACTTAGGAACACTGGCCAATAGAAAAGGCGATTTGGCAACGGGCTTAAAGCACCATAAAAAAGCATTGAAATATTACGAGTCCTACCCCAAGGCCGATAAATCAAGCCTCTATATTTTATATAACTCCCTAGGCGGTTCCATGTGGTACACTTCTAAAATTGACAGCGCACTCTATTTTTATGAAAGGGCAGAAAAAACATTGAAATTATTGGAGCCCAACCCCATGAATGCCTATTACAGACCTGCTACGCTAAACAATAACAAAGCCGGCATTTATGCAACACAGGGCAACTTTAAAAAAGCGCTGGAAGCCATGAAAAGCACTATCGACCATTTAAAAAAATTCCTGAAAACCCATAGCAGCGACTCCAGAAAAGAAAGTGCACAGGAATTTTTATTCATGTCCATTGAAAATTATGCGGGCATTTATAAGGATATGGGCGATTTTGAAAAAGCAAAGCAGCTCTTGGAATACTCATATAGAGAGAAAAAAAAACACTTTCAACCTGATAATCCCGAATTATTTAAAGCCAACATCTTGTTGGGCCAAATTTACTTCGCACTAAAAGATTATAAACTTTCGGAAACCTACTTAACCAGAGGCCTAAACCACATCAACAAAACACCTGGGGGCAATACCTATTGGGCCGCAGAAGCCCACTATACACTGGCCCAGTTAAACGAAGCATTAAAAAATAATGATACGGCAAAATGGCATTTTAACAAGGCCGAAACCCTATATGAAGCATCACTGGAAGGTGCTTACGACGAATTGTACCTGGATTTCACCTTAAACGCTTCCAACTTTTACGCCAAAAACAACGAGAAGGAAAAAGCGCTTAACCTTTCAAAAAAAGCATGTGCCTATATTAAGGAAAACCAAGGCAACACGACCGCGCTCGAAATTCAACAAATTTTAAACAAGGGTGAAATATACTATAAACTGGGTGAGTACGAAGCTGCTTTTAACGACAGTAACAAAACCATGGACTTACTTAAAAAAATAGTGACAACCCAAACCAACCCGTTAGATTCGGTTAACATCATCCTTTACCAACCCAAAGCCATCCTTTTAAGAGCGAAATCGGCCTACAAACTTACCAAAACAAGAACAAGTAATTTTTTAATCCAACAATTTAAAGAGGTAAAACAGGCCATTTCAATTTTAGAAAAACAAAAAGCACTCGTGGGCGATGATAGCAATATAACCTATTTAATTGATAAAAACGCCGCTATTTTTGAATTTGCAAAACAACTGGCCCTGGAAATTTATGGTGCCACAAAAAACAAAATGTACTTGAATGAGGTGATTGGTCTGCACGAATCGCTTTTGTACAATCGCATCCGTACACGTTTAAATTCCAAAGCCTATATTTCGTATGCCCAGGTGCCCGCTTCTATTTCAAACCAAGAAAAAACCATTAAAGACAAATTAAAAAACAGTTGGAAGCACCAAAACAGTATCGACCATTACATTCAAGCAAGCACCCAATGGCACAATTATTTGGAATTATTAAAAAAAGACTATCCCAAATATTACAAAATGCGCTTTGCCACCATTGAAGAGCCAATGGACAAGCTCCAACAGCACATCCCCAAAAACACCAGCGTAGTGCGCTATTTATTTGCAGAAGACGCTTTATATGCCGTTACCATTACCCAAAAAGAAAAGCACATTTTTAAGCTGAGTACCAAAAACCTTCAAAATCACATAGCAAAATTGGCAGAAAACAAACCAGGTATTTTCGACATAAACAACTCGCTTTATGAGCTTTACCAGCAACTGTGGAAACCATTTGAAACAAAAATAACCACCGAAAATGTTATCATTATTCCAGATGGCGCACTTTTCAATTTAAGTTTTGAAACGCTTACCCCAAAAAAAATACACAGCTTTAAGGAACTGGCCACCAACAGTTTACTAGTAAAACACACCATTTCGTACAATTACAGCTTACTTTTATTGGACGAAAACAAAAAAACCATCCATTTCAAAAACGATTTTATTGCATTCGCTCCCGAGTTTAACGATAAAATGAAAAAGGATTACAGGATAGCCATTACCGATTCCGTAACTGCTGATAAAACCTATCTAAGCCTACTTCCACAGCCTTTTAGTGTCGATTTGGCATTGGAATATTCGCGGTTGTTTAACGGCAAATCGTTTATTAATGAAAAAGCATCCAAACAAATATTCAAAAATGAAGCTGCCGAACATAAAATTATCCACATAGGCACCCATGCTGAATCCAATAACATTTCACCTGAATTATCGCGCTTAATTTTCGCAAAAAACACTAAAAACGAAGACAATTCACTTTATACCTACGAGATATATAACGAAAATTTAAACTCAAATTTAGCCATATTAACCGCTTGCGAAACAGGAAAACCAACCTACCAAGCCGGTGAGGGCATGATTTCTTTGGCGCATGCCTTTAATTATGCGGGTAGCGAAAGTATTTTAACAAGCCTATGGAAAATTGACGAACAATCGAGTGCCAAAATCGTAGAGCTTTTTTACCAAAACATTAAAAAAGGTTGGCCAAAAAACAAAGCCTTACAACAGGCCAAACGCGATTATCTAGCCACCGTCGAAGGAAGAACCTTGCATCCACAATATTGGGCAGGCATGATACTTATTGGCAATACAGCACCTATCGATTTGCAAACGCCCACAAACATACTATGGTATATACTTATGGCCACTTGCGCCATTTTACTGGTTTTTTTCGTTGTTAAAACACGAAAAAGAGTTGCCATTTCCAGCAACTCTTCAACACTTAAAAATGAGTGACTAACCCAAAAAATCAAAAACTAATTTGAAACAACTATTTTTTTCGTGATGGTCGATTGTAGCCCTACATCTTCCAATTTAAAAAAATACAGACCCGAAGCTAAGGCATCTAAAGAAATATGGAATGTATTTGATGCATATTTGGCTTCCTTCACCACCTTGCCTAATGGATTTATAAGTTGCCAGCGCCCTCTTGTGATGGAACTGGACGCTATATTTAAAACATCTTTTACGGGGTTTGGATAGATAGCAATATCCTGAACAGCGGGATTTTCAGTTGAAAGCATAAAATCTGGTCCATTCAAATACACGATATTGTTTTGGCAAACTACATTGAAGGTATAAGGCGTACCGTTGAAGCTTGCCGTAATTTGAGCCGGAAAATTGCAACTAACCAAATTATTGGCAATAAGCATTTGGAAACTGGCATTTTTTTCAGGCATAAACCCCAACGCCACATTAATAGTGCCATCTAAAACCGCATTGCCCAAAACAATAATTTGATCATACCCGGTTCCTGGCACAAGATAATCCATCTGGATATTATAGTTGGTATAACTATTGGTCGTTAAATCGGTGCCAAGGGTTAAAATACCTTGCGGACTTCCAAAAGTGCCGTAGTTAAGTCCTGGTTCAATCCTGCCCTCTTCAATATGGCCGGTTGGCAATATAATGGTTCCGCTGCCATTTAACGCACCATAGCTACTACTGTAGGTGCCCGAAATCATTAAAGTGCCTTGTTCACTTGATACAATACCGTAATTGGTAAACGCCGTAAGATTGATGGTTGAAATGCCGCTTCCAGAAGTTTTCACGATAACCGATTCGCCAAAATTTGCCATTTCGTGCAGCGTACCGCTATCATGGCCTATGGTAATGCCATCGTTATTAATACGGAACAGGGCATTATTAAAATTATAAATCCTACCTGTATTGATGTTCAAGTTCCCTTGGTTTAGGTTCATGCTTCCGTAATTATAAAACTCGAAGCCATTGGCTATTTCCTTCAAACCCGAACTAGCAAGAATGGTGTTTCCATAATTAAAAACAAACGATTGAACAGCCGTGTTTGTTCTGGATATTTCGCCTTCATTCCAAACAATGGTGCCGGTGTCGTTATTGTGAATTACCGATTTCATCGCTAAATCGCCATTAATCGTTAAGGTGTTGTTATCGCCAATCATAATAATATTGGCTTTTGTAGTTCCTGAACTACTGGTATTTACGTTTGCCCCCGGAACAACGTTAATAATAACATTATCTGTTTCGGTGGGCACACCATCTGGATTCCAATTGGAAGCCGTATTCCAGTTTGAATCGCCACCTTCCCCATCCCAAACCTTGGCCGTGGTATAATTAACAGCCGTTACGGTATATAATACACCGTTATTTTGACATTGTGCATCTAAAACAACCTGGAAACCCGTTCCTAAAAAACTGGTTAATGATGCTGCGTTGCAACTTTGCATGGTGCCATCAATTACATAATATTGGTTGCCTATTTGTGGTACATACGTTGAAAAATAAAAATCTATTCTTCCGTCAAAATAACAATCTCCTTGTGTTTCAAGTTTTGAATAATCGTTTAAATGACTCATACTTATTGAAAGCGTGCTGTTTTCATCAACCATAAAATCGCCTGTTAACAACAAATCACTAGACAAGAACAAGTTGGCTCCGCCTGTTAACGACAAACTTCCAAAAACAAAAGGCGTTCCGTTATAAATGGGATGGCCACCATCAATAAAAATATAATCGTTATCTTTTGGTATTTTGGCATCTAACCAGTTGTTGCTATCGTCCCAGGTTTGTCCGTCGCCAGTGCCTGTCCAATAAACCGCTTCTGGAATTTCAAATTGCGCATAAGTAGTTGCCGAAAAAAATAATAATGCTGAAAAAAGTAAAATCTGTTTCATGTTGAGCGTTTTTAATTGGTTATTACAATTACATCGACACCGTAAAAAAATGTGAGCATTAACAATTGGAAAAACGCTTCTGTTCAAAATTAAATTCGCATCCTAAAATTGTGTAACTTTAGCAACCAACTTGCAAAACTTCCATGACCAAACAACCGCTTTCAAAAAGAATTGGGCTTTTTTTAGGGCCACTTTTATTCGTTTCCGTGCTTCTTTTGCCTTTTGACATGATTTCCAACAAAGCCGATACTGTTATTGCCGTAGCATTATGGATGGTGTTTTGGTGGATAACCGAAGCTGTATCCATTTCAGTAACCGCATTGCTTCCGTTAATATTATTCCCGCTTTTTAAAGTTATGCCCATGGCCGATGTAGGTGCCAATTATGGTAGCCCCATTGTTTTTCTTTTTTTTGGTGGATTTGTTTTGGCCTTGGCACTAGAAAAAGTAAACCTTCACCGCCGTATTGCTTTAAACATTATAAAAAAAACGGGCACAACCCCCAATAAGGTGATTTTAGGGTTTATGATTGCCACGGGCTTTATGAGCATGTGGATAAGCAACACAGCCTGTGTGGTTTTTATGCTTCCCATAGCGCTTTCGGTAATCCATTTACTTATTGATGATGCCGATGGTTTTTCTAAAAACGATCAAAATTTCGCCATAAGCGTCATGCTGGGCATTGCATTTGCTGCCAATGCCGGCGGTATTGCCACGGTAATTGGCACTCCTCCGAATTCAATTTTAATAGGGCTTTTGGAAAACGAATACCATATAGAAATCTCATTTTTTAAATGGATGCTTATTGGTTTGCCATTTTCAATTGTTCTTATAGCCATTATCTATTTTGTTATGGTGAAATGGATGTTTCCTAGCAAAGACTTAAAATTTAACGCTTCCAAAGATGTTATAGACGCTGAAATCGATAAACTAGGAAGTATGTCTGCCAAAGAGAAGCGCGTATTGACCATTTTTGGCATCACCGTATTTTTATGGATTTTTAGAAGCGTCATCAACTCAATAGTGCCCAATCTGGAATTATCGGATACAATGATAAGTCTATTTGGTGCATTGGCACTATTTACTGTACCGTTCAACTTAAAAAAAGGCGATTTTATTTTGCAATGGAACGACACCCAAAAATTGGCCTGGGGCATTTTAATTTTATTTGGTGGTGGCTTAGCATTGGCTAATGGCATGTCCGAAAGCGGCATTGTTGATGTCATAGCCCAAGGCATATCAAATAGTAATATTAGCACCCTAGTTACTGCTACATTAATAATTATTTTAATGGTTTTTATGACCGAGTTAATGAGCAATGTAGCCTTAACGGCTGTTTTGGCGCCAGTGGTTGCAGGCATAGCCATGGGGTTAAATATTCCTGTTTTATATTTGTTAATTCCCGTAACAATGGCCAGCAGTTGCGCCTTTATGCTTCCTATGGCAACCCCTCCCAATGCCATAGTTTTTGCAAGTGGCTACGTTAAGGTAAGCCAAATGGCAAAAATTGGTTTTATTCTGAACTTGATCTCAGTAGTCTTGTTAATCTTGATGTTTCAGTTTTTTGTACCCTGGGTGTTTTAAAAACAGACTTAGGAAAAAAGGAATTTTTTTAGTATATTGAAATAAAATTTGATACGATGAAAACGTCCGTTCGCTTTGAAGCAGCCCTAAAAAAACTATATATCGCCTTTCACAACAACACCTTGCACCCCGAATGTTGCATGCAATGTGCCGTTGGAAACATACTGGATAACACCGATAACTGGAAACATCTGTCCGACCAACACGGAAGCCTAACCCTTAATTACCTAGGAAACGTGCATCAAATGCTGGGGCGAAAATTTAATGGTTATTCCCCTTTGGAACTTTTAAAAATTGAGGCCACTTTTTTAAACGCCTGTGGCTACAAGCTTCCCATGCACCACAAGAACAAAAAACCGAAACAGCCAACCAACAAAGAGGTGCTATTTCAGGGTTTGTGTGAAGTTATTGAACTTTTATGCGATTTGGATGGCGTACCCAATGTGATGGATTACACCAAGTTATTTAAAGTTGAACATAACAGACCTAAGCATCAACTTACAGAAATGTTAAGATGAATAAAATAGTTGAAACCCGCTTATTAAGTCGTTAGCAAGTTCAAGCTTCAACCTATATTATCGCGAAAGCGATCTGTTACTTGATTTCCAGTAGGCCTATCAATTGGTACACTCCGTTTACAAAAATTTATAGTTATTAATCCTGCAAGGTTTTAAAAATAGCGTAGAAAAGAATGGTATAAAAAATTCCTGCAAAGTTTTAAAAACCTTGCAGGAATCCCATGGTGTAATTATCAAGATTTTCGAGTTCGTGGAACTGAAAAAATAATTAATTTGATTTCTGCCTACGCAGGAATTTCAGAAAAAGGAAGCATCGTGCTACCCTCCAAAGTCGTCAAAACGGATGTTTTCGTCTGGGATACCAAAATCCTCACCCATTTTTTGTACTGCCTTGTTCATTAATGGTGGTCCACAGAAATACAATTCAATATCCTCTGGCGTTTCGTGTTTGCTCAAATAATTGTCTATCACGCAATTATGTATAAAACCAACAAAACCATCACCGGGTGCATCAATATCAGCCTTTACTTTCCAGTTATCTTCAGGTAGAGGTTCGGATAAAGCTAAAAAGAACTTGAAATTTGGAAACTCTTTTTCCAACTCTTTAAAGTGCTCTAAATAAAACAACTCACGTTTAGAACGACCGCCATACCAATACGTTACTTTTCTGCCTGTTTTTAAGGTTTTGAACAAATGGTACAAGTGCGAACGCATGGGGGCCATACCAGCACCACCGCCCACATAAAGCATTTCCGAATCGGATTCGTTGATGAAAAATTCGCCATAAGGCCCTGAAATAGTTACCTTATCGCCTTTTTTCTGATTAAAGATGTAGGATGATGCAATACCGGGGTTTACGTCCATCCAACCGTTTTTAGCACGATCCCATGGTGGGGTTGCGATGCGAACGTTTAACATAATTTCTCGTCCTTCGGCCGGATATGAGGCCATTGAGTAAGCGCGTTCAACGGTTTCGCTATTTTTCATGGTTAGTGACCATAACCCGAACTTGTCCCATTCTGCCTTAAATTTATCGGGGGTTTCGTGTTCTTCCGGATGTGCTGTAATATCAATATCGGCATAGTTTACAACGCAAGGAGGTATTTCAATTTGAATGTATCCTCCAGCTTTGTAGCCCATATCTTCAGGGATTTCAACAACAAATTCTTTAATAAAGGATGCCACGTTGTAGTTGCGCACTACGGTAGCTTCCCATTTTTTTATTCCGAAAACTTCTTCTGGAATGGTAATGTTCATGTCTTGTTTCACCTTCACTTGGCAGGCTAATCGTGCGCCATGTTGTAGTTCACTTCGCGTAAAATGAGGGGTTTCGGTAGGAAGTGCTTCACCACCTCCTGAAAGTACGTGACATTCACATTGAATACAGGTACCACCACCGCCACATGCCGAGGGCAAAAATATTTTTTGATTGGCTAAAGTTGATAATAAACTTCCTCCAGAACCTACTTGAATTTCTTTTTCGCCGTTAATGATAATCTTTACTGGACCCGATGGCGACAATTTTTGCTTTACTACCAAAAGCAGGGCAACCAATAAAAGGGTAATTATTAAAAAAACCGTTACTGTTGCTATTACCGTTCCTAATGTACTTGTGGCTAAAATCATATTACTCATTTACTTTTATGTTGCTAGCTATCACTTTTTCTTTTTTTGGTGCTTCGGAGTTTCCTATTGTGCTAGGCTGAGAATTATTTTTTTCAACGGATATTGTTTTTTCCGCCTTTTTTCCGCCTTCATCACCACCGGTTAACATACCGCCAAAACTCATAAAACCAATGGCCATTAATCCTGTAATGATAAAAGTGATGCCTAAACCTCTTAACGCTGGTGGCACATTGGAATATCGTATTTTCTCACGAATGGCAGCAATGGCAAGGATAGCCAAAAACCAACCAATTCCTGAACCAACGCCATATACGGTAGCTAAACCTAATGTTGGGATTTCGCGTGATTGCATAAACAACGACCCTCCTAAAATGGCACAGTTTACGGCGATAAGCGGCAAGAAAATACCAAGGGAATTGTAGAGAGATGGAGAAAATTTTTCAACAACAATCTCAACCAACTGAACCATCGTTGCAATGGTAGCGATAAACATAATGAACGACAGGAAGCTTAAATCATAGTCGGCATAGTCTTCACCCAACCATGCCAAAGCGCCCGGTTGCAATAAATAATGGTCCAACAGCCAGTTTAAGGGTACGGTAATGAGCATAACGAATATAACCGCTGCACCAAGACCAACCGCCGTAGTTACTTTTTTAGATACCGCAAGGTAAGAGCACATTCCTAAAAACGTGGCAAAAACCATATTATCTATAAATATCGATTTTAAAAATAATTCTAAATGTTCCATTTTTTCTTAATTATAAATTCTGAATTATTATTAATCTTCTATTAACGCTTTATTTCTGCTGCGTTGTACCCAAATAATGATACCTACAACTATTAATGCCATGGGCGATAACAGCATAAAGCCGTTGTTTTCATAACCAAAAGCATACAGGCCTGTTTTTTCAATGGGGTCGCCCAATACTTTAAAGCCTAATAAGGTTCCTGAGCCAAATAATTCCCTGAAAAAACCTACAATAACAAGTATTAATCCATAACCAGCGCCATTGCCAATACCATCCAAAAACGAGCGCCAAGGCCCATTTGCCAATGCGAAAGCTTCAAAACGCCCCATGATGATACAGTTGGTTATAATTAGACCAACGAATACCGATAGGGTTTTACTTAGTTCATACGAGTAAGCCTTTAAAATTAAATCGACAATAATTACCAATACAGCAACTACAACCAATTGCACAATAATCCTTATTTTAGAAGGAATGACATTTCGCATTAATGAAATAACCACATTACCAATGGCTACTACCGCAGTTACCGAAATAGCCATCACGATAGCGGCCTGTAATTGCGCAGTAATTGCTAATGCGGAACAAATACCCAAAACTTGAATTGTAATTGGGTTGTTATCGGCTAATGGATCTAATATTAACCTGCTATCTTTTTTCGACAATAGTCCCATAATCTAATTTTTTAAGGTTTTTAGGTACGGAATGTACATGCTCAAATCTTTCTTTATCATGGCCGTAACACCGGTTCCTGTAATAGTGGCACCTGCAAGAGCATCCACTTCGTGGTCGTCTTTGGTAATGTTTGTTGGGTCGTTGTTTCCTTTGGCAACTGTTATGCCTACAAAAGTATCGCCATTCATAATTTCCTCACCCTGGAAATCGTCCATGAAAAATCGTTGATTGATGTTTGCACCCAAGCCAGGAGTTTCCCCTTTATGGTCAAAATAAACACCTTCAACAATTAAATCTTTATCCAGCGAAACATAGCCCCAGATAGCATCCCAGAGCCCTTTTCCGCGCATGGGGATAATGTAAAAGGTTTTTCCGTCCTTTTCGCCAATAAAAAGAGGCAATTTTCTAATATAATTTGGCTTTGCAGCTTTTGCTTCTTCTTTCTTCAAATCAATTAAATAGGCATGATCGTCTTCAGTTGCTTTATCGCCTTCAATTACCAATTGCTTTTTTATGTATTTTGAAAATTCCCCAGCTACTTTATCGGTTGAAACAAAGTTTACGCTTCCTTCATTATTTTCATTAACACCCATGGCATATAGGATATTCTGCTGAATTTCCAAACGTTTATTCTCGGTAATTTTGGGCTTTAAAGACTCTGCTGCATACGCCAATACGGCACCTACGAATACTACCAGAATGATAGCAAAGATTATGGTGTATGAATTTTTATCTGTTTTATTTTCCATCGTTATGCAATTTTTGCTTTTAGACGTTTTTTTCTTTGTTTGATGTTCCCCTGAACCACATAATGGTCGATGGTTGGCGCAAACACGTTCATTAATAAAATGGCCAACATAACGCCCTCTGGATATGCTGGGTTAAACACGCGGATTAGTATGGATATAAACCCAACAAAAAACCCGTAATACCATTTTCCTTTATTGGTTTGTGATGCCGTTACCGGATCGGTAGCCATAAATACCACCCCAAAAGCAAAACCACCAATGATGAGATGTTCCCAAAAAGGGGTGCTCATTAGTCCGTAAAACTTACTGCCTTGGGCAATAATGCCAGCATCAACAATTTGGTTGAATATAAGCCCCATGGTAATAGCCCCTAAAACCGAGGACAACATAATGCGCCAGCTACCTATTTTTGTAAATATTAAGAACAAACCTCCCAACAAAATTAAAATCGTTGAGGTTTCGCCCACAGAACCGGGAATAAAGCCCATAAACATATCCCATGTTGAAAAAGCGACTTGTTTTCCTTGGGCCAGACTTCCTAGGATAGTTTCTCCAGAAATAGCATCAAGGTTGGCTCCTGCAGCGATTTCGCGTGTTCTTTCAACAGCACCTTCAACCCATACCTTATCACCACTCATCCACGTTGGGTAGGCGAAGAACAAAAAGGCCCTGATGGTTAGTGCTGGGTTTAGAATATTCATTCCTGTTCCACCAAACACTTCTTTTCCTATTACGACCCCAAATGCTACCGCTACGGCCAACATCCATAAAGGAATGTCGATAGGCACAATAAGCGGCACTAACATCCCTGTTACCAGATAGCCTTCTTCAACCTCGTGCTTTTTTATGATGGCAAATAAGAATTCAATTCCCAAACCTACGCCATAAGATACAATAACTAATGGAATGATTTTCCAGAAACCAATTAAAAAGTTGTCCAAGTTCCAGAATCCAGAACTAAAGAAGCTTCCCGCTACGGCTTGAATATCGCCGGTTGCTAAATTATGTTGATATCCTGCATTGAACATTCCAAAGATCAAACACGGTATCATGGCCATAATAACGGTGTTCATGGTACGTTTCAAATCATCGGCCGCCTTAATATGGGTTCCACCGTGGGTGGTATCATTTGGCATGTATAAAAAAGTATGTATTGCGTTAAACGCAGGCTCCATTTTAGTGCCCTTATACTTTAATTTTAATTTGTGTAAATTATTTTTTAAACCCATTATCCTATCTCTTTAAGCATTAAGTCTAAACCTTGTCTAATTATTTTTTGGTGTGGTTGTTTAGAAACACAAACAAATTCGGTTAAAGCAAAATCTTCGGGAGCCACTTCGTACATCCCCAAAAGTTCCATTTCATCCAAATCTTTGTACAAACACGATTTTAAAATTTGTAACGGATACATATCTAAAGGAAACACCTCTTCATAACCACCAGTTACCACAAATGCGCGATGTTCACCATTAGTATTGGTGTTCAGGTCGTATTTTTTACCAGGGTTTAACCACGAAAACGTTAAGGCACGCGATATGGAAATTTTGTTGAATACCGGTTTGGTCCATCCAAAAAACTCATAATCATCACCTTCGGGGATAACCGTTATGGTATTGCTATAATAATCCAGATAGCCATTGGGCTGAATTTGAATGCCACTTAAAACATTTCCTGAAATGATGCGTACATGGGCATCTTTAGCGATGCCGTGGTCGTAAATAATAGTAGCTATTTCGCTGCCTATTTTTGTGGTGAAATATCTTGGTTTTTCTACGGAAGACCCTACCAAGGCCACAACCCGTTCTGCATTGAACTTACCTGTTAGCAACAGTTCTCCAATAATTACCAAATCTTGGGCGGCAACCGTCCAAACTACTTCGCCTTTATTTACTGGATCAATTTTATTAATTAACGTACCTACATTGCCCGAAGGGTGCGGCCCTGAAACTTTGTGCAAGGCAATGCCCGATAACCCAGCCAATGGCGAATTGGAATTTACGCCCACCGATACATGCACTTTGCCGGTAGTAAGCTTGCCCAATACCGTAACGGCTGCTTGCAATGCCGCTTCTTTACCTTGTAGGGTAAAATCCAAATCGGCTGCTAAAGGTGCACTTGCATAACCTGAGATAAAAATACCCTTAGGGGTTCTATCAGGGTTGGCAATCACGTCGTAGGGGCGTTGTTTTACAAACGGCCAACAACCTGCTGCCAATAAATGGGCCTTAATAGCCTCTGGTTTTGCGGCATTGAAATCAAACACACCATAATCATGATAGGTTTGTTCGCTGCTTGCTTGCAATTTAATAGATAATATTCTGCGTTTTTCTCCACGGGCAATTTCAATAATTTCACCAGCAACTGGCGAAACAAACTTTACGCTTTCGTTGGATTTATCATAAAAAACAGGTTCTCCTGCTTTTACTTTAGATCCAACTTTAGAAATTAATTTCGGGATAACGCCATGAAAATCTTCAGGGATTAACGTGTAAAAGTTGCTTAATACGGCCTTTTCCAAGGTTTTTTCAGCGGCACCTTTAAGTTTAATGTCCAGACCTTTTTTAATATGAATGTCGTTTGACATATTATACATTTTGAATTTAGTTGTCAAAAAATCGGGGCAAAAGTACAAATTTAAAATACAGTTTACATAACTTTTAACTAGAAATTTATTTGTGAAAACCGAATATCATAGTTAGGCATTAAATTTGATTATATTTACAAAAAATCAATTACTAAAAAGCCACTTCCCATGCTTAAATCTGTTGTTTTATTTTGCATATTCCCTTTAATATGCCTCTCACAAGTTAACGAACTAGCACCGCCAAATTATATAAAAACCATCCAATTTAAAGGCAACACCCCCGAAACACAACTGCCTATTATAAGACTGGGCGAACAACTGGTTTTGGAATTTGATGTCCTTAACGGAAATGAAGCCAACTACTATTATAAAATTGACCATTTTAATTTTGACTGGACACCTTCGGTTCTGGCCAAATCGGAATTTATGGATGGTTTTGACAACCAACGCATTCGCGATTACGAAAACTCGTTCAATACTTATCAAATCTATTCGCATTACCAATTAACCGTACCAAACGACCAGACCCGTAGGCTAAAAGTATCGGGCAATTACCTGTTAAGCATTTTCAATAGTGATGATGAACTGGTGTTTTCCAGAAAATTTATGGTTTACGAAGCCATTGCTGCCGTTGGGCTTGCCGTAAAGCGTTCGCGCGACATCAAGTACATTGAAGAAAAACAGAACATTGAACTTATTGTTACTTCCAACAACCTTCAAATAAACAACCCTACCAACACGGTAAGGGCCGTTATTGTTCAAAACAACAACCTAAACACGGCCATTTCAAACCTAAAACCCCAATATACTATTGGCAATCAGCTTATTTACAAATACAATGCAGAGTCTAGTTTTTGGGGTGGCAACGAATACCTTTTTTTCGAGAATAAAGATGTGCGAGCCGCAAACACAGGCATCCGCTCAATTGATTTGCAAGAGCTTTACCATAATTATTTATTTACAAACGTTGAAAGGGCCAGCAAACCCTACACCTACAACCCCGATATAAACGGGAACTATGTAACCACACTAGTTGATGCCAAAAACCCCGATATTGAAGCCGATTATGTATGGATACATTTTTCATTACTGCCCATTGAAGCTTTAAGCACTAAAAACATTCATGTGTATGGCAATTTTAACAATTATGTGATTGATGAAAGCACGAAACTTACCTACAATGAGCAATACCGTGTTTTAACCTGTTCCATGCTACTAAAACAAGGTTTTTACAACTACAAGTATGTGGTAGTAAATGCCGACGGAAGTTTGGACGAAGGTGCTATAAGCGGCAACTTTTACCAAACCGAAAACAACTACAAAGCCATTATTTATTACCGCGATTTGGGCGCACGCTACGACCGCATTATTGGTGTTGGCGAAGGCAGCTCCATCAACATCTCGAACTAATTGGGCTTTTTGGCTAATATTTTAAGCAATAGCGTTAAAATATCTGGGTTGCCCTTTATATTTTGTATTTTAGCACTTTCAATCGTATTTGAACACCAAGGTTTATATGGTACAACAAGTAACACAAGGCATTAAAATTTCGGTGGTAACCACCTACGAGGGCTCGTTTTATAAAAACTATAAAATACAATATGCCTTTGGTTATACCGTAACCATCGAGAACCAAAGTAAAGACACGGTACAGCTAAACGCTCGCCATTGGGAAATTTTAGATGCCCTTAACAACATAGAAATTGTATCGGGTGAAGGTGTTGTAGGCAAGAAACCCGTTTTAAAACCGGGCGAATCGCATACTTACACTTCAGGTTGCCTATTGGCATCGCCCTTTGGTGCCATGCAAGGGCATTATAATATGGTTAACTTCACGACCACTAAAAACTTTAGGGTTGTAATTCCAACGTTTAAGTTAAGTGCCCCTTTTGCCATCAATTAACACTGCTATTGAGTTTTTTTTACACGGAAAAATCCAAAAATATTTTTCCGTATTTTATTACAGACTGAACTTTCTGTTTTTCCGCCTTAAAACAAACTAAAGCATAGTTTTGCTGAAAACACCGTTATATCTTAAAGAACGTAACACATTCCATACTATTTAACCGTAATTATTTTACTGTTTTTTAAATTATCGGCCCCTTTTATTACCAATAGATAATTTCCAGATGGCAATGCATCCCTATTTAAAATGAAGGTATTTTTTCCGGCAGGAAAGGTTTTTTCTGCCATGTCAACTATTTTTTTGCCTGTTATGCTGTATAGCGAGAGTTGCAATGTTGCTGTTTGTTTGGTGTGAAACACAACAGTTGTTTCGGTTGAAAACGGGTTGGGATAATTAAATGTACCTTCAAGAACACCAAAACCGTTTATACCTAAAGTTGCGGTTTCCAAATATCCCAAATCGGGTGCTGCACCATTAAATGGAAGGCCTACGTTAATTCCCTTGTCAATTAAATCACTTCCCGGAACAAGTTTTAAAAAATCGATATCTGGCAAACTGCCATCTGCCTTTCTTGGACTTGTTAACAAATTCATATCCAAACTAACAAAATCGGCTGCATTGGCCACCAGTCCGTTTTGCCAACTATTATTGGTTATGTTTGTAGTGGTGGCCGAATAACTATCACCACCCGAAACACCCCCAAAGGAAACCGTATTTTTAATAGTGAGAGAATTGGCAATATTGGTGCTTCCAAAATTGATATTTCTGCCGTTACCATAAGCAGAACAATTATAAAGCGTAACATCGCCCCGGTTACTATTATGGTCGAAACCATCGAAACCGTTGCCAGCAGCTATGCAATTTTTATAGATTGCATTATGCTTCAGCAACTTATCATCGCTACCGCCCGTTTTAAAGCCATTACCATCACCGCCGCTTACAGTGCCATTTTTTAAATAGCCATTTTTAAAGGCCCAACAATTTTCATACGTGGTGGTAATATTATCGGTGCCCCTTAGGTAACCATCCCAACCATCGTCAAGATTTTGCCATGCTCGACAACCAATAAATTTATTACCGGTTCCCGCAGTTAATTTACAGGCAAAGCCATCGGCATTTTCCTTGGTGGAATCGGCATTAAAAAAAGCATCGCAATTTAAAATCAGATTGTTTGCACCACCGTTATCTATTTGCAAACCAGAATCTGAACATTCTGAAAAAGTACAAAATTCAATCAGGTTATTGCTTCCTTTTATTTGCATGCCGTTATCGCCCGCATCAAAAATATCAATGCCCTTAATGTGCCAATAACTGCCGTTAAGTACCACGCCTTGGTTTGCTGAATTTTCGGCCATAGATGAAAAATCCAATTTGGCTCGCCCTACATTATCGGGATGCGGCAGTAATGAAATTAAATTGGAAGAGGTGCCACTTTTTGAGATAGTGATTTTTGCATTGAAAACATAAACTCCTTCTTTAATATAAATAGTCCCTCCGGCGTTTACTGTTGCCAAGGCACTTACAAGCTGTTGGGGCGTATTGACGGTAATTTGACCAAAACCGAGCATACAATGGAAAAAAACGAGGGAGAACAGTAGCTTTTTCATGGGAATTTATTTTATTTTTTTACAAATATAGATACTTAATAAACACAAATTTAATAATGAAGGCTTTTTTTGTAATCGATTAACCTAATTTCTTTTGAAAGCTTCATCACAGCACCCAAAACCCAATAAACTTCAAACTTCTTGTGAATCTCAGCGCAGTCGAATACCTTCCTACCTCCTAACTATCTCCCAAAGTTTATATTGCCCGCTAGAGGGGACTTTAGGGCTGTCTTCAAAAATAGATTCATATCCAAAAATTTTAATTCAAATAAAATAGAGCGCGCCAAAACCTCATAAAAACAAAACCGGTTCAGCGTTTAAAATTTGGTTTGAAAGTTAAAATCGACACTTTCCTATCACACAATAAGTTAATTTAGGATTTAAGTCGTTGTTGTTCATCGTTTTTATGAAAAATTAATCTTTGGTTTCAAAAAAAAAACTATTTTTGTGTAATCGATTGCAAAATATAAATTGTAAATAATTTTACCACAAACTAATACCAACAAACAACATGATAAAAAAACTATTTTTATGTGCAAGCTTCCTTTTAGTGCAAACCTATTTGGTAGCTCAAACGGTAACTTTGAATAACTATGGCGGTTGGCTTGAAAGTGCCTTTATTACATGGCAACCCGTAGTAGGCGCGGAAAGCTACAATGTTTATTACTCGGGCGAAGGTGTATTAAACCAAAAAATTGATAATTCGCTTATTCGTGGCTATAATACCTATTTAAGGGCAGATATCCTTGGTCTTAAAGCCGGCAGCTATACGATTACGGTAAAATCGGTTACATTGGGCGTTGAGGATTTAGGCACCACAACCCCACAACCTGTTACTGTTTTAGCCCAAGACCGATCTGGTTTTGCTTTTGCCAATGGTCGTGTACCGGGAGGCTATACTATGGATGGTACCCCAAAACCGAATGCGGTAATATTGTATATCACCGAAGCAACCAAAAACACCGTTTCTTTAAATGTAACCGGTGCAACCTCAAACCCTTGTATTGGCCTTCAAACCATTTTGGATGGCTTTAAAAAAGGAAACGACACCCGACCTTTAATAATACGGTTGGTGGGACAGATTACCGACCCTAGTTATACGCTTAACGGGGATATTGTTATTGAAAACAAACAAAATGCTTCAAGCCATATTACATTTGAAGGCGTAGGCGACGATGCCGTTGCCGATGGTTGGGGCATCCGAATAAAAAATGCCACAAACATTGAAATACGGAATATCGGCACGATGAACTGCAATAGTGGCGAAGGCGACAATATTGGCCTGCAACAGGACAACGACTATATTTGGGTGCATAACGTAGATTTCTTTTACGGCGATGCCGGCGGTGATGCCGACCAAGCAAAAGGTGACGGCGCGTTAGACTGTAAAAGATCAACCTATGTAACGTTTTCATACAACCACTTTTGGGATTCGGGAAAATCCAATCTTTTGGGATTAAGCGAAAACACCACCTCTGGTTTGTACATCACCTACCACCACAATTGGTACGACCACTCCGATTCGCGGCATCCACGTGTTCGCTTTTATTCAGCACATGTGTATAATAATTATTATGATGGCAACTCCAAATACGGGGTTGGCGCTACCGAAGGGGCATCGGTGTTTGTTGAAAACAATTATTTCCGCAACTGCAAATATCCCATGTTAACATCCATGCAGGGTTCAGATGTTTACAATGCTTCAACTGGAACCAACGATTATAATAACAACCCAACCTTTTCCAAAGAAGATGGCGGCACCATTAAAGCGTTCAATAATTACATGATTGGCGAAACCCGTTTTGTACCCTATGGCCATGTTTCATACCCAAATCCTTCTGTTGATTTTGACGCTTATGTGGCAACCAGTAGAAATGAAACATTAAGCGCCAGTGTCGTTTCTGCGTATGGCAGCAACACCTATAACAATTTCGACACCAATGCATCGGTAATGTATTCCTACACGCCGGATAGTCCAGAAGATGCCAAAACAAAGGTAATGCAATATTCAGGACGTATGCAAGGCGGCGATTTTGAATGGACTTTTAACCAACCTGGAGATGACACCTCGTATGCCGTAAACCAACCACTTAAAACGGCACTCTCAAATTACACCACAACTTTGGTATATGTTCAAGGTGAAACACCACCAAGCACCCAAACACTTTCTTCAACAAACAACACCAGTCAAACCGTTGTTGAAGGCACCCCAATTGAAGCCATTGTATTTACATGGGGTGGCGATGCTACGGATGCTACGGTAACCGGATTACCTGCCTCTGGAATTACATTTGTGAAAGATGCGACTGCAAAAACCATCACGATAACGGGAACTCCTACCGCAACAGTTTCATATACAATTGCAACTTCTGGAGCAACGGGTACACCAGTAACAGACTCCGGAACCATCACCCTTGGAACTACAACCGCAGGTGATGAAATACATAATTTTACAACATCGGGAAAAACAAGCACCTTCTACGCCATTACAGGAAATCTTTCAACTTCAAAAGGCACCGCAAACTATAACGGACTTGTTTTAACGCAATGCCTAAAAATGGAATCAACTACCAATATTTCATTCACAACGGCTCAACAAGGTGTATTAACGCTGGTTCTGAACGACAACTATACGGGCGATTTAAAAATTAATGGCACTACTTATAATGCTGTAGCTGGAATTATTACATTACCCATTGCAGCCGGTAATTATGCCATTACCAAAGGAAGCGTGAGCACAACAAACCTCTATTATATGAAAGTGGCCTACGATACGGCGGGTGTGCACAATGTAAAAGATGTACAAGTAAAACTTTATCCCAACCCTGTTTTTAACACCTTACATTTAACCTCTATGTTGAATGTGGAAAAAGTTGAAATTTATACAATACTAGGTGTTAAGGTCCTAACGGTTAAAGGCACTTTGGAAAGCATCGACATGGGCCATTTGAGCCGTGGAAGCTATGTGGTTAAAGTGTTTACTAACAAAGGTACGCTAGACAAAATAATTATAAAAAAATAAAGATTGATGAACCTGTAACTTTTTAGTTTAAGCAATTCATATAAAAAGGTGACTTTCATATTTAAAAAGTCACCTTTTTTATGGGTGTTAATATCCTCATAAATCCTCAAATAGATTTCCACTGAGACGCTTTTAAAATCGGGCAATACTTTTAATGGCAGAAAACAAATTAAATTTTTGTTTTTTACAAAATTGACCATCGCATAAAAGTAACACTCTATTTATTGCTAAAATAGTAATATTAGCCACGTTTAATATAAACTAAATAAAAACCATGTCAAAAAAATCATTAAGCATCGGAATCATAATAGGGAACAGGGATTTTTTCCCCGACAGTTTAGTTGAAAAAGCCAGAACGGAAATTATCGAGGTTTTTTCAAAACTAAATTTAAAGCCCATTCTGTTGGAAACCACCGACACAAAACTTGGCGGTGTAGAAACCTATAAAGACTCCCAAAAATGCGCCGAACTTTTTAAAAAGCACCGAGAGGAACTAGCAGGAATCCTAGTGCTTTTACCAAATTTTGGTGATGAACGCGGGGTGGCCGATACCTTAAAACTGGCCAACCTAAACATACCTGTTTTAGTACAAGCGTATCCCGATGAACTGTCTAAAATGAACGTGGTTAACCGTCGCGATTCCTGGTGCGGTAAAATATCGGTGTGCAATAACCTGTATCAATATGGTATAAAATATTCATTGACCAGTCAACACGTTTCGCACCCAACAGACCCCATTTTTCAAAAGGATTTAAAGGATTTTCTAGCCGTTTGCCGTGTGGTAAAAGGCATGCGGAACATCAGGATTGGTGCTATTGGGGCAAGACCGGGCGCTTTTAACACCGTGCGTTATTCTGAAAAGATATTGCAAAGAAACGGGATTACGGTTGTAACGGCCGATTTATCGGAAATTCTTGGAAAAGCAAACAAACTTACTAAGGATGATGCTTCAGTGAAGCAACACCTAGAAAAAATAAATACTTATGCTTCAAAAGGAAAAACCCCTAATGATGCCATGGTTCAAATAGCAAAACTAGATGTGGTTTTAAATGAATATGTTGATGAATACGAATTGGATGCCACCGCCATTCAATGTTGGACTTCTTTACAGCAAAATTTTGGCTGTAATGTTTGCACCAGTATGAGTATCATGTCCGAAAACATGTTGCCATCGGCCTGTGAAGTTGATGTTACCGGTACATTGAGTATGTACGCCATGCAATTGGCATCGGGCTCCCCAAGCGCTTTGGTAGATTGGAACAATAACTACGCTGACGATCCTGAAAAATGCGTCCTGTTCCATTGCGGAAACTGGGCAAAATCATTCCTGCCGGAAATTGAAATAAGCAATGCGCCCATTTTAGGAACTTCCGTTGGTGTTGAAAACACTTATGGCGCCTTAGACGGCCGTACGCCCGCCATGCCTCTAACTTATGGAAGGATTAGTACCGACGACCCCAAAGGCATCATTAAAGCCTATATAGGTGAAGGTGAATTGACCGACGACCCGCTAAAAACCTTTGGGAACAGAGCGGTAGCGAAAATAGGAAACTTACAAGGCTTGATGAACCACGTTTGTAGAAACGGTTTTGAACATCATGTGGTGATGAATGCCTCCAAAACGGGCGCTATTCTTGAAGAAGCCTTGGGGAACTACATGGGTTGGGATGTTTACAACCACAAAGGGTAATCCAGTTTACTGCTTAAAGATAAACAAATGACGCATAAAGAATTAAAGTTAAAATCGGTATTGCTGAGAAAAAACCTTCTCAAATACATATATAAAGCCAAAGCAGGACATACGGGCGGGAGTTTATCGTGCGTTGATACGCTAAACGTGCTTTACAACCGTGTTTTAAATGTCGATCCAACCGATTTTAAAAACCCAAATCGTGATAGGTACATTCAAAGTAAAGGACATTGCGTGGAAGCGCTTTTTGTAACGCTTGCCGATAGGGGTTTTTTCCCGGAATCCGATTTGGAAACGCTGTGTAAATACCAATCGCATTATATTGGGCATCCTACAAAAAAAGTGAATGGTGTGGAGCAAAACACGGGCGCTTTGGGCCATGGCTTGCCTATTTGTGTTGGCGAGGCCATTGCGGCGAAATTAGACAACAAAACCCACCGTGTTTATACACTTTTAGGCGATGGCGAATTGCCCGAAGGCTCCAATTGGGAAGCATTTTTATCGGCATCACATTATAAGTTGGATAATCTGTATGCTATTTTAGACAATAACAAACAACAGATTACCGGTTACAATAAAGATGTTATGAATACCGATTCCGTTCGCGAAAAACTGGAAGCCTTTGGATGGGCCGTAAAAGAGGTTGACGGCCATAATCTTGAAGAACTTGAAAATGCCTTAAATAATGGCCCTTTTGAAACAGGCAAACCAAATTTTATTATAGCGCATACCATTAAGGGCAAAGGTGTTAGCTATATGGAAGGCGTTACCAAATGGCATCACGGTGTGCCATCGGCAGAACAATACGCATTGGCACTTTCAGAATTAACGGCGGCAGAAGCATTAATCTAGAAAACTATGGAATTAGATAAAATAGAGGAAAAGGATTTAAAAATGGGCAAAGCGAACCAAGATGTTTTTTCTGAAACCTTGCAGGCATTAGCTGAAACTGATAAAAGTATTATTGCAGTAACCAGCGATTCACGTGGGTCGGGGAAATTAGTGCCCTTCGGGGAAAAATACCCCAAACAGATTGTTGAAGTTGGCATTGCCGAACAAAACTTGGTAGGTGTTGCAGCGGGCTTAGCTTCAGCAGGTAAAAAAACATTTGCGGTATCGCCTGCCTGTTTTTTAAGCGCAAGAGCTTTGGAACAAATTAAAAACGATGTTTGTTATTCCGATAATCCCGTAACCTTGGTTGGTATTAGCGCCGGTGTTAGTTATGGTGCACTCGGCACCACGCATCACAGTTTACACGATTATGCGGTGCTTCGTGCCATAAACAATATCATCATTGTAGCGCCTGCCGATAATTTTGAAACCGAGCAAGCTGTTCGTTTAGCGGCAAAAACCAAAAAACCTATTTACATGCGCTTTGGCAAAAAAGCCATGCCATTTTTAAGTGAGGAAAACAAAACCTTCGAATTTGGCAAAGGCCGTGTTGTAAGGGAAGGCGCAGATTTGGCCATCATTGCTTGTGGAGAAACCGTGTACCCTGCTTGGTTAGCTGCCAAAAAATTGGAAGATGAACTTGGTATAAAAACCACAGTTGTTAGCATGCACACCATCAAGCCTTTGGATGTAAAACTGTTGGAAACATTGGCTTCAAACGGCAGACCAATTATAACTGTTGAAGAACAGATGGTAAATGGCGGTTTAGGGGAAGCTTGCGCCTCTTATTTGTTTCAAAAAGGGTTCAGGAACAAGTTCAAAATAGTTGGCATTCTAGACGACTATACCGTTACAGGTTCCCAAGGTGAAATTTTCAAACATTATGGCATATCGCAAGATGGCTTGTTTAAAACGTGTAAGGAACTGTTAGATTTTTAAACCAGATTTATAATTATGCCAACTTAACCCTTCAAACCAAAACCCCCATTTTTTACAGCAATTTTTTAATGGGTTGTTGATATGGATAACTGGTACGATGGATAGATTAAATCATCCAAATAAAGATTAAATCTTAAAAGAAAGTATTTCAAAGTCGAATTTATCATGTCAAAATCATATATATTATCCATCGATCAAGGTACAAGCGGTACAAAGGCCATTATTTTTGATGCATTTGGGAAAGTAATCATAAAAACTACCGAAACCTTAAAATCGTACTACCCAACTTCCAGTTTTGTCGAGCAAGATCCGCAAGAAATTTATCAATCGGTGGTGAAGGCCGTTAAAAAGTGTATCGGTCAATTTAAGGAACAATTTCCAGGTGAAGAAAACAAGATAGTGTCTTGCGGTATTTCAAACCAACGGGAAACCTTTGTGATTTGGGATAAAAACGGACAGCCGCTGCACAATGCCTTGGTTTGGCAATGCAAACGTTCTGTAGAGGTTTGTGAACGTTTAAAAGAAAGCAACTTAGAAAGTGCCATTAATTTAAGCACAGGCTTGACCATAGATCCTTATTTTTCTGCCACCAAAGTCATGTGGCTTAATGAAAATAATGACAAAGTAAAAAAGGCTATCGATAACGGGGAAGCTTACTTTGGAACCGTTGATACTTGGTTACTTTACAAATTAACTAACGGCAAAAGTTATAAAACAGACTATACAAACGCCTCCAGAACCCTGTTTTTTAATATTTATAGTTTAAAATGGGATGAAAGCCTTTTAAAAACATTTGGCATAGAACATATAAATTTACCAGAAGTTACGTTTTCGTCCGATTATTTTGGAGATTCTACTTTTGAAGGCACTTTCAAAAAACCACTTCCCATCACTGGAATCATTGGTGATTCGCAGGCTGCTTTTTTTGGTGAGGAATGTTTTACCAACGGCATGGCGAAAGCCACTTTGGGCACCGGTTCTTCTATATTGTGGAATGCTGAAAAACTTTCAAAGCAAACCGAAAACGGCATGTTGACCACCATAGGCTGGAGTGTTGAAGGTCAGATAAATTATGCTTTGGAAGGCGTGATTGTAAGTTGCGGTTCTACAATTGAATGGTTGAAAAACCAATTGGGTGTTTTTACTTCCTATAACGACATAGAACCGATGGCAACATCTTTAAAAACGAACGAAGGTGTTTATTTAATCCCAGCCTTTAGTGGCATGGGTGCGCCTTATTGGCAAAAGGACTGGAAAGCGTCCATCCATGGTTTAACGTTCGGAAGCACCAGAGCGCATCTTGTAAGGGCCGCTTTAGAATCTATTGCGTTTCAAATTAAAGATGTGATTCATTCCATAGAAAAGGAAACCAATTCCGCACTAAAGGAATTAAAGGTGAATGGTGGCATTACCGCCAATGCGTTTTTAATGCAGTTTATAGCAGATTTACTAAAAACGCCCATTACCAATATGGGCATTACCGATGTGTCGGCTTGGGGCGCAGCATTAATTTCCGGTTTGGGCATAAAACTTTGGAATGATCTTGAAGCGCTACCTAAATTACCAAGCGACATGGTGAAGCGTTACACCCCAAATCTATACAACAAGCAGGTGCATGATTCGTATGTGGGTTGGCAAACTATTTTAGATGGTAAAACAACATAGTTTTAAATGAGAATGGCACGTTAAACATGATGAAACCGAACGATATAAAAATTCTTGATGGTTTAAAGCTTGGAAACCCTGATGCTTTCAAGCTATTGTTCGATTTATATTATGTACCTCTAAGTACTTATGCCCTAAAATATTGCGACTCGTTTTCTTTGGCCGAAGATATTGTCCAAGATTTGTTTATTAAAATTTGGAACGAAAAATTATATATGGATTTTGAAGGAATCATAGGCCCTTATCTTTTTAAAGCCGTTAAAAACAATACGTTACAAGCAACAAAACAAAAAAATAAATATCAATTTGTTGAAATAGAAGCACAGGTCAATACATTAATAATCGACGAAACCATTGATATTAAATTTATTGAAGAAGACAAGAAAAAATTATACACAGAAATTGAAGCATTGCCTAAAAAATGCAAGGAAATATTCAAGGCCATTGTATTAGAAAATCTTAAATATAAAGAAGTTGCTTCTCAACATGGCATTTCGGTAAACACAGTTAAAACACACTATTCAAGAGCCTTAAAACAGCTTCGGAATGTATTGGCGGCAATCATTTTTTTACTTATAGCTTAAAATAGTTCTTTTTTTTGTCACCCATTTTCGGTTTTTTGTTATTATAGTTAATATAGCATATATTAAAGGTAAAATAACATATTTGTCAAAATCGATAATGGACATTATAAATCCCCATATTTCAAAACTTATTTCAAATTATATTTCCAAGGAAATTAATGAAAAGGAATTTAATGAATTAAAAAATTGGTTGCAGGAAGATTTAAGTCACAGGCAATTTTTTATCGATCATTTACAAATTTACAAAAGGGTACGGCGCGTTCAATTTGCAAAGATTCTTGATGAAGATGCTGCCTGGAACCATATAGTTTCAAAACTGGAGCATCCTATTCGGCAAAACCAAGCAGCAAAAAAAACAGTTTTCAAATCTAAATACATAAAATTAGTCCCAACATTTTCTAAATACGTAGCCATAGCCGTTTTCCTTTTAAATGTGGGCTATTTTTATCAAAACGGTTATTTCGCCAGTAATAAAAAAGTAAGCATCCCATCAGAAAGCATTACACTTCAGCTGGAAAATGGCACCATCAAAATTATAAACGAAGATGGCACTACGCAACTTCTTGATGCAAAAGGCAGAATAATAGGCACGCAAAACGGTGGCCAACTTACCTATAACAACGATGTTGAAAAAGAAACCTTGGTTTACAATACACTAACCGTACCCTATGGAAAACGTTTTAAAATCCAATTATCAGACGGTACCAACGTACAGCTAAACGCAGGTACGTCGTTAAAATATCCCGTTAAGTTTTTAAAAGGTGAAAAACGCCAAGTCTTTTTAAATGGCGAAGCATTTTTTTCTGTAACCAAAGATGCCGAACATCCTTTTATAGTTAATTCAGAAAACTTAAATGTTGAAGTTTTTGGAACAGAATTTAATGTGTCCGCCTATCCCGAAGATTCTGATACAGAAGTTGTTTTGGTTGAAGGCTCGGTAGGCATGTATAACAATTTCCAAACAATAAAGGAAGCCACCATGTTAAAACCAGGAACAAAAGGCGCACTTAACAAAGAAAACCGGAGCATCTCAACAAAAAAAGTAAACACCCAAACCTATACCTCGTGGATGCAAGGAGGTTTATTTTTTAGAAACATGCCCTTTAAAAACATTGCAAAAAAAATAGAGCGCCAATATAACATGAAGGTTGTAATAACAAATAAACAATTGGAAGATGAAACCTTTAATGGCAATTTTAACGAAGAACCCATTGAGACCATCTTAAGCTATTTCAACGACAGCTATAACATAAACTACAGTATAAAAAACAACATTGTATATGTAAATTAACTAAACTTAAAACCGTATCCCTATGAAATAAAAAAAACTTAACAATCGCCAACAAAAAAATCACTTTAAGAGTATCTAAATACCAGATATAAAAAACCGGAAAATGCTGCAACATTTCCCGGAAATTATAAAGTGACAACTAACATTTAGTCATTCACTAATTAACACTTTAAAAGTATGAAAAAAATTTATGATAGAAGGGGCAGAAAACTGCCTTGGCTGAAATTTGATTTAAAAATGAAATTAACCACTCTTTTTACAATAGCATCATTTTTCACGATGATGGCAAATACGGGCTATACACAAACCATTTCCTTGGATGTTGAAAACGCCACCGTATCACAGGTTATTGATAAAATTGAAGCGACTACGGAATATAGATTTGTGTACAACACAAAATTTGTGGATTTAAAGCGGAAAGTTTCCATTAAAGCTAAAAACGTTAGTATTGAAAATGTTTTAAGCGATTTGTTTGGCAACACCAGCACTTCCTATAAAATAAGAAACACCCAAATTGTTTTAAAAGATAAGAAAGAAGCTGTTTACAAACCAATTGTTCAACCATTGCAAATTGATGTGAAAGCTCAAAAACATACTGTAACCGGAACAGTTACCGATTCCAACGGGCAGCCCTTAATTGGAGCCAATATCATTGAAAAAGGAACTAGCAATGGCGCACAATCAGATTTTGACGGTAAATTTTCCTTAGCGGTTGCAAGCCCAAATGCCATACTTGTTGTTTCCTATCTGGGGTTTGTAACCAAGGAAATTGCTGTAAATAACCAAAAAACAATTACTGTTACCTTAATTGAAGATGCTGCCAAATTGGATGAAGTTGTTGTTGTGGGGTATGGTTCCGTCAAGAAAAAGGACTTAACTGGATCCGTAGTTTCTGTTGGGTCAGATAAATTGGAAGGCAGATCGAACAGTAATGTGCTTCAATCGCTTGCTGGACAAACTACAGGGGTGCAAATTACACAGTCTCAAGGCGCTCCTGGACTTGCTCCCACAATAAAAGTACGTGGTGCTTCTTCCATAAATGCTGGTACTACCCCACTTTACGTTATTGATGGTATTCCGTTAGAAGATAACACCACGAATTCAACCGATACAGGAATAAGCGCAGGTAGCAACTTGGGTTTTAACCGTAATCCCATGAATTCTATTAATCCCAACGATATTGAGTCGATTGATATATTGAAAGATGCCTCTTCAGCGGCTATTTATGGTTCTAGGGGTGCAAATGGCGTTGTTATTATTACCACTAAACAAGGAAAAGCAGGCAAAACCAAAATTGACGCAACTTTTGAAACAGGTTTCTCTTATGTTAACCGCAAAACAGATATGATGAATGCCTCAGAATTTATTGCCTTCAATACAGCCGCTAGAAATAATTCGTGGGCAACAATTGTTGCCGCAAATCCGTCAGCTACAAGAGGGATTAATGTAACAGTTCCTGTAGAATTCTCAGATCCCGCTTGGATTGCCCGTATTGGAAACGGAACGGATTGGCAGGATGTTGCCTTTAGAACTGCGCACAATAGTAATTATCAATTATCAGCTTCTGGTGGTAGCGAGAAAACACAATTCATGGTATCAATGGGGTATTTGAATTCAGAAGGTGTTGTTGATAGAAATACTTACGAAAGAATAAACCTAAGGTCAAATATTAAGCATAAGTTTAATGATAAAATCCGTATCGGAATGAACATTGGGCTTAGTAGAGCAAAAGAAGCTCCTTATGGCACAGGTGGAAAAAGCGATGTCGTAAGCTTAGCTTTGCAAAGCGACCCATTTTTCCCGCTTTATGTTGAAACAGGAAGTCTTGGTTTTAAAGATCCCACTTCAATTTGGAACACGTTTTCTAAATATGGTTTCCAGCTATGGCATCCCTATTCACTAACACGGGAAGCAACTACTAAAAAGACGACCAATGTTGCTACCATCACTTCATACATAGAATGGGATATTATAAAAGACCTAACTATTAAAACCTCTGCGAGTTCTAATATTGAGAATACGTTTCATAATTTCTATTGGAACGCAGGGCAGAACTGGGGATACTCAGGATGGGTGCCAGCGCAAGCCGATTTCAAAACACTGCAATCGAATAACTGGATTTCAGAAACTACATTAACTTATAACAAGACGTTTAATGAGGACCACAATTTGAATTTATTGGCTGGGTATTCTGCCCAAGAACAACGTTTAGATAATAGTAGTATGACAGCAGGCAGTTTTCCTAATGATTTGGTACATACCTTGAATGCTGGTGTTGTAAATAATGGCAGTACTTTTTCAGAAGACTGGTCATTAGTTTCTTACTTGGCCCGTGCCAATTATTCTTATAAAGGCAAATATCTGGCATCAGCAGCCATTAGAGCTGATGGTTCTTCCCGTTTTGGAGCGAATAACAGATGGGGATATTTTCCATCAGGATCATTGGCATGGCGTATCTCAGAAGAATCTTTTCTAAAGGATGTTTCATGGTTAGATAACATGAAAATCAGGTTAAGTTATGGTGCTACGGGAAACAATCAGATTCCAAACTATGGGTCTATAGGGGTATTAGGCTATAGCTCTTATGTAAATTCAGGTACCGTGAACCAGGGTATTTACACGTCAAATTTTGCAGATAAAAATTTGAAATGGGAAAAAACGGGTCAAACTAACTTTGGGGTTGATTTAAGTGCACTCAATGGACGTGTGAGGTTTACTGGAGATATTTATTATTCAAAAACAAAAGATTTATTACTTAATGTACCTATTCCAATTCTTTCAGGTTTCTCTTCTACTTTGACAAATATTGGGGAGCTCGAAAATAAAGGGTTTGAAATAAATATTAGCACACGCAATATAGATAGAGAATTCAAATGGAATACCGACTTTAACATTTTTGCAAATCGTAACAAAGTGTTGAAACTGGGTGTGAACGATGCACCCATAGATATTAATGTTAGTAGTATGACATCGCGCACAGCCGTAGGAAAACCAATAGGGATGTATTATGGCTATATTGTTGATGGTGTAATTATGTCGCAAGCCGAGTTGAACAGTAATGCCTATCCTGTATGGCCAGGCAGTGAAGCGGGCGATCCAAAGGTAAAGGATGTTAATAAAGATGGTAAAATTGATTCTAATGACCGTACCTACCTTGGCAATAATCAAGCCGATTTTCAATGGGGCATGACGAATAATTTTTCGTACTCTGGATTTGAACTTTCTATTTTGCTACGTGGTTCTCAAGGAGGAGAAATTCTTAACCATAATGCCCGATATCTAAAATCAGGTGTAGGAGGAGGCAACCGTAACATGTATTCTGTTGTAAACAATTACTGGAAATCTGATGCCGAACCTGGCAACGGAATGATTCCTAAACCCCGCATGTTGCCAACTACTGTTCGTGATTTTGGGTCAAGCTTTTGGGTTGAAGATGGATCTTTTGTTCGTATCCAAAATATTCGTTTAGGGTATAATCTGCCAAAGAATATAGTTGAAAAAATGAAGTTAAGCAACATAAAGTTATATCTAAATATGGAAAACGTCCATGTGTTCTCTGATTATTTAGGTTTTGATCCAGAAGGTAGCACCTATCAATCCGGAGTAATGGTAGGTTTTGATTATGGTGCTTATCCAAATCCTTTTACAGCCACAGCTGGTATAAATGTTAGTTTCTAAAATCTAGATGAATCGTTTAAAACTTAAGAAAATGAAAAAAATAATATATATCATACTTTTTTGTAACATATTCCTATTGGGATGTAGTTCGGATTTTTTAGATAAAGCGCCTATTTCAAATGCTAACGAGGAGAATTTCTATAAATCCAAGAAGGATATCGAAACAGCGATGTGGTCAGCTTATAACTCACTTTACACTTTGTATGGTCCAGAAAGTTTGCCTTCGTTGTATGGTGAATTAATGTCGGACAACGCATATAGTGATAATGCCGCTGGAAGAATACAAGATTATGAAAGTTTTGAATTGCATACCATGGCCATTGATAATGAATTAGTGTTCAATTTTTGGAACAACTACTATAAGGCAATCTATATTATAAATAATATTATTGTAAGCGCCGAAAAACTTGATTTTGCAAATCGCGATGCTTTAATCGGCGAAGCCAAGTTTTTACGTGCTTTATACTATTTTGACATGGTTCGAGCTTGGGGCGATGTACCATTAGTCCTTACTCCAATCAGCATTGCGGATGCGTATGCACAAGAACGTACGCCAAAGGCACAAGTTTACGCTCAAATTATTGAAGATCTTGATTTTGCAGCAGCACAACTACCTGTAAAAACAAATCAACGTTTCGTAGGTGCTGCCAGCCAAGAAGCAGCCAATACGTTACTTGGTAAAGTATATCTAACAATGGGCAATAAACCAAAAGCCTCTGAAACTTTGTTGAAAGTTTATGGTAAGTTTAGTTTGGTACCTTACGCCGATTTATGGAATTTAACTAAAAAAAATAACGCATCATCTATCTTTGAGATTCAATATAAAGGCGGAGTGTCCAATCCATACAGCTTATATTGGGCCATGTTCTCACCGGTTGATAATCGTGTGGTTACAGCTTGGGGCGGCGGATTTAATCAAGTGACCGATGATTTATGGAATGCATACGAAGCAAATGATCCTAGAAGGGCTATTTCCATTCAAAACGGGTACCAAACAGCCGGCGGAACACCTGTTAATGTAAAATTCTTCATTAAATGGAAAGACACAGCGGCACCTGTAAGTGGTTTAAGGGAAGCTTCAAACAACAATTTTATAATCCTTCGTTATGCCGATGTACTTTTGATGTTGACCGAAGCTACTGATGATCCAAAATACATGAACGAAGTTCGTGCCCGCGTTGGCTTACCAGCTTATGGGGCTACTGGTTATCCAGCTCAGTACAATACATTGCAACTTGCTTTGGAACACGAAAGCCAAGTTGAATTTGCAGGTGAGTTTCATCGTTGGTTTGATTTAATAAGAACCGGAAGAGCAATTTCAGTAATAAAAAACAGTGATAAAAATATCACTATTACTGAAGATGAGTTATTATTGCCTATTCCTTTTCTAGTAATTAACCAAAACCCAGATGTGATTACTCAAAATGAAGCTTATAAATAGTAATATAATATTATTGTTTAGTTTAGTTAGTTTGTTTAGTAAATTAGATCCAGGATTTATTTCCATCTAATTTAAAATTGGGAATACAGCAATTTAATTGGATGTATTCCCTTTTTTATTTATCTTGTTAGTCCTAAACTAAACAACCATTAACACTTAAAAATCATGAAAAATTCAAGACGCCAGTTCCTAGCATCCATCAGCATGTTGGCCGCCTATAGTGCATTTCCTTTGAGCGCATTTAATTTTGGAACATCAAAAAAACTTAGAGTTGTTCTTGTGGGAACAGGCATACGGGGCACCAGTTTTTGGGGAAAACGCTTGGTTGATGCGTATTCCGATATTTTAGAATTTGTTGGTTTAAGCGACATAAACCCTGGTAGGTTGGAATATGCCAAAAAATACATTGGTGTTGATTGCCCAACATTTATTGATTTCGATAAGATGCTGAAAACAACAAAACCAGACCTCATCATTGTTACCACGGTAGATGCCACCCATCACGAATTCATTGTTAAAGGATTGGAATCGGGTTGCGACGTACTTACTGAAAAACCAATGACCACAGATGAAACCAAGGCACAAGCCATCTTAAATGCCGAAAGAACATCGGGTAAAAAACTCATCGTTGGGTTCAATTACAGATGGAGCCCTTACAGCACAAAAATAAAAGAACTGCTTGCCAATAACACCATTGGCAACATTACATCGGTCGATTTTCATTGGTACCTAAACACATACCATGGCGCCTCTTATTTCAGAAGATGGCATGGCGAAAAAGAACACAGCAACTCCCTTTGGGTACACAAAGCAACCCATCATTTCGACCTATTGAATTGGTGGATCGATTCAGACCCTACCGAGGTTTATGCCCATGGCGACTTAAATTTTTATGGTGCCAACGGCCCTTTTAGAGGTGATAATTGCAGAACCTGTGAGCATAAAAAGAATTGCGATTTTTATTTCGATATTACAAAAGACGAACGTATGATGGACCTGTACGTTGCAAACGAAAAACACGATGGCTACATAAGGGACAAATGCCTGTTTAGGGAAAACATTGATATTTATGATAAAATGTCTGCCCAAATACAATATGCCAATAACGTTACCGTAAATTATTCCTTAACCACCTACTCGCCTTTTGAAGGCTGGCGATTGGCATTCAACGGTACCGAAGGCAGAATTGAAGCCTCTTTGGATATTCCCTACAACAAAAAAACCGAAATAAACCAGGCCGAAATGCACGCCAAGGAAATGGAACAAAATGCCATTGAAGAAGCCAGTTCAGAATCCATTATTGTTCATAAACTATGGAAAGATTTTGAGACCGTTGAAGTGCCTTCTGAAAGAGGTGGCCATGGCGGCGGCGATGAACGTTTGCACAATAAAATATTTAGAACACCTAATGAAGCAGACCCGTTTGAGAGAGCTGCAGGAAGTAGAGATGGTGTAATGTCGGCAATCATTGGAATTGCAGCAAGAAAAAGTATCGAGTCTGGAAACCCAATAAAAATAGCAGATTTAACAGATATTGAACCGCAGCCTAACCGAGCATAAAAAAATGCTTTGTTTTAATTGATATCCTTTGTTAAAAACAGCCATATAAAACAATTTTATGAAACCCATTAACACAGCGTTATGTTCTTATGGTATGAGCGGTCGTGTGTTCCATGCACCATTTATTTCGGTCAATCCAAAATTCAACCTATACGGTGTTTTTGAAAGAACCAAAAACGAGGCCCAAAAGCACTACCCCAACATAAAAACCTTTCGCTCCCTGGAAAGCCTTCTGGCCGATGAAGCTGTTGAATTGGTAATAGTAAACACCCCCAATGTGACCCATTTCGATTTTGCCAAAAAAGTAATTAACGCGGGCAAACACCTGGTTATTGAAAAACCATTTACGGCAACTGTTGCCGAAGCCGATGCACTTATCAAATTAGCCAAAGAAAAAAATGTACAGATGTCGGTTTACCATAACCGCAGATACGACAGCGATTTCAAAACCGTACGAAAAGTAATTAATGATGGCTTATTGGGAACTATTATAGAAGCTGAATTTCATTACGACCGCTTTGATGCCGCCTTGAGCTATAAAACCCATAAAGAAACGCCTTCCATTGGGGTTGGGAGCTTATACGATTTGGGCTCGCATTTAATTGACCAAGCATTGCAATTGTTCGGTATGCCAGAAGCTGTGTTTGCCGATGTAGATGCGCTTCGACCCAACTCGAAAGTGGGCGATTATTTTGATGTGAAACTATTTTACCCAACGCATCGCGTTATTCTTAAATCGAGTTACTACGTTCGCGAGCCTTTACCCGGCAACATTTTACACGGCACCAAAGGCTCGTTCATTAAAACAAAGGCCGATGTACAGGAAAAGCAACTGATTGCCGGCAAAATGCCAGATAGCATGGATTGGGGCACGGAACCAGACAACGAAAAAGGCTTGCTGCACACCGAAAACAATGGCAAAATAATCAAAGAACTTGTACCAAGCCTAAAAGGAAATTACATGACGTATTTTGATGCTATTTATGAAGCCATTAGAAACCATAAATCGGTTCCCGTTTCTGCGGAAGATGGCAGGAACGTTATCAAAATTATTGAAGCCGCTTTAAGAAGTAACACCGAAAAGAAAGTTGTTAAACTATAAAACTTTTTTCAGTTCAACAAGCCATTTGGCCATGCGTAACTACCGGGTTTTATGGTAATGTATTTTTTAGGATTCAAGTTGTATTGCATGCGAACTACACCTAAATCGAGTTCTTCAACAGGTGTAAACGATTTCCAATTTAAGGTTTTCAATATATGGTAAGTTGTGGCACCACCTTCAATAAAAAGCTCATTAATATTGGTAATAGCTAAAAGTCTTTTTACAATTAAACTCATTCTTTTTTTTAAATAGGAAGCACTTTTTTCAAACGGAATGATTTCATTTGAAATTCTTAAAGCAACCTTCTTGTTTTCATTATATACATGCTTTATTTTTATAACAAAATCATCGAGAACCGTTTCGTTAAACTCCTGATTTATAAGGCTTTCAGGAAACAGCATTAACATACAATTTGAAGCTTCAAGCGTTTTAGCAAAACGAATACTTTCTGGATGTGTACTACCTGAAATGAGCATGTAATTATTGAAAATCTGTCGTTTTTTATTTATTATTCTTGAATTCGTTAGTTTTAATGATATGAGAAACTGTTCAAAAAACGCCGCACTGCCTCCAATAATCATGTTATCATTATACAAATGAATACTTTCTGATAATGCTTCAACCGAATCGCAATCGGGAACAAAGATGCCTTTTGATTCAATTTTCTTTATTTGCCCTGTATGAACATCGAAAGAATGTGCTTTAGTCGTTCTATCCAGAATTAGTTTTTTTATAGTCGATGTTTTTGAAGGAAAATCTGGGTCGGTAGCAAAACCCGTGTTTTCAATAAGTTCGTCATTTATAAAATAGCTCCCATTTTTAATGCACCGATTGCCTTTTGGGTTTGAAGGCTGAAGTAAAACACTACTTTTTTCTGTCACATCCATTAACGCTGAAAGTTCCGTTAAAACATGGCCTCTTAGTACCGAATCGCATTTTTTAAAAATCCTGTTATTTGTTTTTGAAATAACATTTTGGGCTAAATTGAAATGCGTTTTATAAGCTTCATCTGCTGTTAAAGAGCGTGTATCGGTTGCTATAATAGTAACAGCGGCTTCCTTTTTTGGTACGGTATCAATGCCAAACGAAACGTCCAATCCGTACCGAAGGCAAATACCTGCAATTTCCGCGGCTCCTGTTAAATCATCGGCTAAAACAAAAATCATTATTTTTTATGTTTCGCCATAACAATGGCATAATCAATGGCTACTAGCATGGCATCTGCAGAGGCTATGCCTTGACCTGCAATTTCGAACGCGGTGCCATGATCGACCGAAGCACGGATAATGGGCAATCCCAATGTAATATTTACGCCTTTCACGCTTTTCATGGTTCCCTTCTCATTATCCCATTTAAAACCTTCCAATTTAAAGGGTATATGCCCTTGATCGTGGTACATGGCAATGCAGCCATCAAACTTTCCTTGAACCGCTTTTACGAACATGGTATCTGGTGGAAACGGGCCTTCAACGGTATAACCTAATGCATTGGCTTTTTCAATGGCGGGAATAATTTCATTGACTTCCTCATCGCCAAACAATTGGTTTTCACCGGCATGCGGGTTTAATCCTGCCACGGCAATTCTGGGTTTTTCAATGCCGAATTTTTTACAAGCATCATCCAGTAAAGTTATCACTTCAAACACGCGGTCTTTTTTGCATAGATCGCAGGCTTGCCTTAGTGAAACGTGTGTGCTAACGTGAATGACCCTAAAATTTTCATCTGCCAAAAGCATCGCGAATTTTTTAGTATCTGTATAGTCCGCATAAATTTCGGTATGTCCCGAATATTTATGACCAGCTTTGTGGATGGATTCTTTGTTGATGGGCGCCGTAACCGTTGCATCAATTTGGTTTGCCAACGCCAATTCTATATTTTTTATAACCGCTTCAAACGCCGCTTTTCCAGCCATGGCAGTTACTACGCCGGGTTTCAGCTCTTTATTATTTACATTTTTTAAATCGAACACATCAATAATTCCGTGTTGAAATTTCGCATCAGATACTTTTTGAATCGCATGTATTTTTAATGAAGATTTTAATGATTCCACTTCGTTCTGCATCGTTTCAGCATCACCTATAACTAAAGGACTGCACCTATTGTAAACATCTTTTAACGCTAAGGTTTTTATAATGATTTCTGGACCAATTCCCGCAGGGTCGCCCATGGAAATTCCTATTTTTGGCTTCATTCTACAACAATTTTTTATAAATATTTATAGCATCTTCTCTGGTAACTTCTCTTGGATTATTTTTTAACAACCGAGTGACATTCATCGCAATATCTGCCAATTCGGGCAACACCGCTTCGGTTACGCCAATCTGGGTTAATCGTTGTGGAATGTTACATGCTTTAGACAGTGCTTCTATTTTTTCAATACCTGCTAAGGCAATTTCTTCATCGGTTCCATCTAAAGTTATGCCTAAAGCACGAGCTACTTCGGCATGTCGTTTTGGATTTGCAGACAAATTAAACCGCAGTACTTCGGGCATTAAAATAGCATTGGAGAGTCCGTGTGCAATATGAAATTTACCGCCCAATCCATAAGATAATGCATGGACTGCCGAAGTATTTACAGGGCCTAAACACAACCCCCCATACATAGAACCCAGTAACAATGCAGAACGTGCCTCCACATCATTTCCGTTATTGTAGGCTTTTAAAAGATTTTCAGAAATAAGTTGTATGCCCTGTAATGCATACACATCTACCGTTGGGTGTGCGAATTTGTTAGTATAGGCTTCAATACAATGCGATAAGGCATCAATACCTGTCTCTGCGGTTAATTTTGGTGGCAAACCCATGGTTAAAAGCGGATCTAAATAACAGGCATCGGGCACTAAATACGGACTGATAATACCGCTTTTTGCTTGGGTTTCTTCATTTAACAAAATAGCATTGGGCGATACTTCGCTGCCAGTTCCTGAGGTGGTTGGAACACAAATGAGTTTTATTTTTCTTCCGTTTAAAAAACCGATTCCTACAACCTCTGTTAATTTTTGTGAATTATTAATGAGTGCAGCTAATAATTTGGCACAATCTAAAACACTGCCGCCACCAACACCAATAACAACTTCGGGGTTAAAACCTTCATTTTCTTTTAACAGTGTTTCGAATTGGGAAAATGTGGGTTCTCCTAAAAATTTATATTCAACAAGATGAATTTCTTTGTTTTTAAAGTGAATGTTTTTGACTAATTCTCTAACATTTGACAATAAGGGTGTTGCCACGAGAAACAATATTCTGTTAGCATGTTCCAAAATAGCATCTTTTGAAAGTTCCTTCATGGAACCTTCGCCAAACACAATTTTTTGAGGCTGTAATAAAGTAATTGAATTCATTATCAATTTATTTTTTTTCTTTTAATTTGAAATACCCGTAGATGGTCAATTCTTCCGTAGCTTTTTCAGATTTGAAAAAGAAACTTGCCAAGTACCCGACCACCAATACAATTAAATGGCTGTAAACCCCTAACATATATTTGTGCTGTGGAAAATTATAATGCCCTAAATTTAAAATTACCTGACCATCAATTTTTGTGGTAGTTAACACCGCATAGGCCGTAAACGCAACACACACCGCTAAACCTACATAAAGTCCTTGTTTATTGGCGCGTCGTGAAAACAATCCTAAAAGAAAAATACCAACAATGCCTGCTGAGAAAATAGCATATAACTCAAACACCACACCAAGTACACCTTCGCCACTCCAGGAAGCATATAAAAGTGCCACAACCGACATGGCAATTCCTGAGAACAATACTAACAAGCGGCCCACAAACAGGCGGTCTTTATCGGTACAACTGGGCTTGAAACGTTGATAAAAATCTTCAACACCAATGGCCGCTAAACAATTCATATCGGAATCTAAACTGGAAATGGCTGCGGCAATTAATGCGGCCAAAACCAAACCAACAGCACCTACCGGCAATTCGGTACCAATAAAATAAGTGAAAACTTGATCTGCTTTCATCCTATCAGGCAACACGGCGCCACCAGAATTATAAAACACAAACAACAACGAGCCAATTAACATAAACAATGCCCAAACCGGCACACTCGCCAACACACCAATGTAAGCCGCTTTTTTAGCATCCTTATCATTTTTAGCCGCTAAGTAGCGTTGTACAATTGTTTGGTCTGTGCCGTATTTTTGTAAGGCATAAAAAATACCGTTAACCACTAAAACCCAAAAAGTCAATTCTGTGAAGCTAAAATTATATGGGCCGAAATCAATTTTTTTTATAGTAACAGCTTCCCTTAACATTTCTCCTGCACCACCTTCATAATTAAACAATAATATACCTGCACATAATAATCCGCCGCCAATGAGTAAAAACCCTTGAATGACGTCCATCCAAATAACCGCTTCGATACCACCAAGAAGCGTTAATAAAATAATAACGACGCTTAGCATTAAAATATAGGAAGTCACATCCAGTCCTGTTAAGGTTGCCAAGGCTAAACTAACTAGGTATAGTACGGTTCCCATTTTAGAAAAATGCGTAAGTATGAAGGCTACGGAACTGTACATGCGAGCAAACACCCCGAAACGACGTTCAAAATATTCGTAGGTGCTTAGCCGAATGACTTTACGAAACAACGGAACAATAACCCAAATTAGCCCAACCAACACAACGGGCACCATTAAACCTTGCACTAATAAAATCCAGTTCGATTTATAGGCTGCCGCCGGATATGCTAAAAAGGTAACGCTACTTATTAAGGTAGCAAAAATGGAAATCCCAATGGCCCAGGCCGGTATGGTTTTACTGCCTGAAAAGTACTGGTCGGAACTTTTTTGCCTGCGTGCAAAGTAAAATCCGGCACCTAATGTGAATACTACAGATATAATTACAATGGCAACATCAATCCAATGAATATTTAGCATAGTGGTTTAGTTTGTTGTTTGGTTAATTATTCCACCTCGGTTAATGGTGGCATCATGGTTTTATTACAAATATTCTTTTCGTGCATTAAGGCTTTTAAAACCGCCAAAGATTCGCCCAAGGTTTTATCTTTTTGGTATTGTTGCGCCACCAAATCTGTTTCCTGTTGCCATTTTTCACATGCATTCCAATCGCTATTTAGTGCAGCATCGTACAGCTCTTTATACATTTCAGGAACATAATTTCCCGTACTTGGCACAATGCCATCGGCCCCTAATTTTAAACTACTTGCACTTTGTGCGCCCCATCCACAGAAATAGGAAAACGCTTTTTCGTTTTTATATTTTTTAATACAGGCTTCCATACGTTCAAAATCGCGCTCAGAATCTTTTAAACCCCAAATATTTGGATGAACGGACAAGGTTTCAACAACATCTAAAGGAATCGTCATTTGTGTTGTGGCTTTGATGTTATACATCATCACTGGCCCCTTTATGTTGTCTGCTAACGTTTTATAAAACGCAATCATTTGATTTGAAGTAAGACCGTAATAAGAGGGCAAGGTGGCTACCACGCAGTCTGCCCCCAAACTGATGTAACGATTCCCTCTAAGTATTAAATCGTCAACTTGGTTTCCAACCAAACCTGCATAAATACATTGCTTTGTTCCTTTTGATTTTACAGCAACTTCCACAAGTTTAAGGCTTTCTTTTTCGCTGATGGAACTCGACTCGCCTGTTGTGCCCAATACCAAAGGATGTATAGCGTTTTCAGCAAAAAGCGTTACAATACGCTGTACAGCAGCAACATCTATGGTATAATCTTTATTAAGTGGTGTTATCATAGGCACCACAACTCCCGAAAAACGTTTATGCATAAGTATTTTTTATAGTGCTAATATTATCAATTTAACACGAACGCGGTGGTACTTTTGAGCGTTGACCAATTTTGTAAATTGAAGTTAATTCTGCTCAATACCAGTCCCTTAGATTGTCCTTGGTTTCAAAGCGTTGGTTTATATATCTGCTCTTGATATAAACCCATCGTTATAAATTTTAATTTAAGAAGCTTTACGGGCTTATCGTTTTGTTCTATTTATTATATTTGCGCCACCAAAGATTTCTTTAATATGTTTTTAAAGTTTGGTCATAAAAAAAAGACCGAATCTTTAGAAACATATACAAATTAGCAGGTTCTTTTTTTAATATGCGCACGTGGCGGAATTGGTAGACGCGCCAGCTTGAGGGGCTGGTATTCGCTTAGAATGTGGAAGTTCGAGTCTTCTCGTGCGCACAAAACAATTATTTTACGGTACTTAATTGGTTGAGAAAAGTGCGATAATTGGTGTTGTTCGGAAACATTTCTACCAACCTAACCACGATGTTCTTTGCTTTTGCCGGTTGATTGTTTTTAGAATACAGATACGCTAGATTATAGAGTAAACCTTCATTTTGCGGTGCCTTTTTCAGACCTTTAACGATTACTGCTTCGGCGTTTTTAAAATCGTTTAACTTATCGTAGAGCAAACTTAGGTTGTAATAGGGCCTGATGTTTTCCGGCATGTATTTAATGGCCAAAAGCATCTGTTTAACGGCCTCTTCTGTTCGGTTTAATTCTGCCAGCAGCAACCCGTAAGAATAATAGGTTTCACCAAATTCCGGTTCTTGTTCAATAATGGTTTTAAAGGCTTTTTCGGCATTTTTAAAATCACCATTTCTATAATAGAGATTAGCCAGATTGGTTCTAACGATGTTGTTGATATTATCAATTTGCAAAGCACTTTCATAGCCTTTTATGGCTGCTTCCAAATTCCCTTTTTTCAAATTATAATCGGCTTTTTTAATTCTTCCGCCCACAAAATCTGAAGTAACATTCAGGTTTGTTTCAAATTCCACCTTAACTTTTTTATAAACATCCTGATATTCCTTTGGAATTTGATGAGCTTCCAAAGAACCTATCGCGAAAAAAGCCTTGACCCTTACGGCGCGTTTTTCATCTTTCAACAAAGGCAAAAAATAATTCACATAATCGGCGGTGTTTATGGCACCCAGCGCATCTAAAGTTGCCGCTTTTACCAAAGGCGAATCGTCCTTTAAAAACCGAAGCATGTTGTTTATGGCATTGGCATCCATGTAATTGGCCATGGCCTTAACCGCAGAGGCCCTTGCTATTTCTGGGTAACTGGTATCGTTTGCCAAGGTTACCAGATCGTTAAACCCATGGGCGCTTCCTGTTAATCCAGGGGCCAACAAATCTGAAAAATGATTTTCTTTTGGATTGCCGTAATTTTTTTTGAAATTTTCCAAGGCCCATGCGTTGGTTTTATCGGTATGGCACTGTATGCAGGCATTGGGCGTTCCGTACTTGATGCTTAAATCGGGGCGCGGAATTCTAAAACTATGGTCGCGCCTAAAATCATTGCCCATGTAATATTTCCCGGTCATGTGGCAATTGATGCATTTAGCGCCTTCGGAATTGGGTTGATGGAAATGATGCGTTTCCCTATTATATTTTTCGGGCACATGGCATTGCATGCACAGTGCATTGCCCTGAAATTTGATTTTTGTTGAATGGGGGTTGTGGCAATCGGTGCAAGTTACGTTATTATGGTACATCTTGCTTTGTATGAAGGAGCCATACACATAATCTTCATCCAAAATCTGTCCATCTGGGTAGTAAGTGTTCTGCACAATCAACTCCGGAAAATAATGATCCAGCATGGTGCCCTCAAAATTATACTGTTCAGAGATTTGCTCCCTTCGCATGTGGCATCTGGCACATTGATCTACCAAAACACGGGGGTTTATGCCGCTGGTCATTTTTAAATCGCCCGATGTTTTATACTGGCTTCCTAGCTTGGTTGCTTGTTCAACATGGGTTTTACCAGGGCCATGACAGGCTTCACAGCTTACGTTAATAAGGGCATATTTGGTGTTGTAGCTATGCGATTTTAAATCGTAGTTCTTTCTAACGTTTGTAGAATGGCAATCGGCACACATATTATTCCAGTTTAGCCCGCCTCTGGACCAATGCAACCATTCGGAATGTACCACTTTAAAATTGGGATACAAATCGAACCATTTGTTTTTTTGGGTATCCCAGGCAGTTCTAAGACATTGATAATGACCGTTTGGAAATTTCACAATGTATTGTTGCAAGGGCGTAATGCCAAAGGTATATTCAATTTTATAATCGTGATAATTTCCATCGGGGCCTTCGGTGTTGACATAATAATGGGAATCTTTTTTAAAAAAACGCGATGTTACACCTTGGCTTTTAAATGTGTAATTATTAAAATTGCCCAACATGGTAGAATCAGTTGCAATTTGCATGGCCTTGTCGTGGTGCGACCCTTTCCAATCTTTAAATGCCCCTTCATGGCATTTTTTGCAAGCCTCATCGCCTAAAAAATGAGCGTCTGGAATAACCTCTGTTGAAACAAAAATGGCTTTTTCAGCATCGGTAACCGGCACATAATCAGTCTTTTTTTTACAAGCCCCAAAGGTTACTACCACCAAACAAAAAGCCAGAAAAACAGGTTTAAACAAAAAACACTTCATTTAATAAATCGCATAAGTTTATGGAAAACAGCAACAATAAAAGGCTATTTTATACGGAAATCAAAAGTAACCACTTTGCCCGTGCCCACAAAACAAGAAGAGTGATTTAACACTTATAAACCATAATTATTATAGCTTTTTCATTTATAAGAACGCAAAGTTGATGTGCCACTATTATAATCCTTTATTCAACCAAAACGATGCGTTTAGAAATTATTTAGGGTTTGGTAGCAATGTATTGAAATAATATACATACTTTTGTTTAACCAAACCATGGAATTAATGAACAATATTAAAGCAAACTTCAGCATTAAAGATCTTGAAAACTTAACAGGTATTAAGGCGCACACTATTAGAATTTGGGAAAAACGCTATAATTTGTTGAGTCCCGACCGCTCTGATACCAACATTCGGAATTACAGTATTGCAAGCTTCCAAAAGCTACTTAATATCTCTTATTTGAACAATAACGGTTTAAAAATTTCAAAAATCGCCGATTTAAAAGAAGAGGAAATACCCATTAAAGTTCGGGAAATCGCCTCAAGGGGCAAGGTAGAGGACCACGCCATTAATGCTTTTAAAATGGCGATGGTAAACTTTGATCAAAAACTTTTTTACAACACCTACAACAATTTAATTGAGCATAAAACCTTCAAGAATATTTTTTACACTGTTTTTATCCCCTTGCTCAATGAAATTGGGCTCTTGTGGCAAATAGACACCATAACCCCTGCACAAGAGCATTTTATTTCGGTACATATTAAACAAAAAATATTATTAAACATCGAACGCTTACAAAGTTTGGAGCCCAAACCAAATTCCAAAACTTTTGTGCTGTTTTTGCCCGATAATGAAATTCACGATATAGGCTTGCTTTTTATCAACTATGAATTAAGAAGCAAGGGCTACCATACCATATTTTTGGGAGAAAGTGTGCCCATGGAAAACCTATCTACCTTATTCGATTTCTTTGATGATATTGTGTTTGTAAGCTACTTTACGGTCTATCCCGAAGATGAAAACATACTCAATTATCTTGAAAACTTCAGCAATTTACTACTTACCAATAGCCATGCGGAGTTTCTGCTTTTAGGCAAAAGGTTGGAAGGTATAGCTACCGAAAGTTTCCCTAAAGGCATTAAATTCTACAAATCGATAGAAAATTTAGTTAAAGATATATAAATATTATTTTTTTGTTTAACTTTTTTGTATTTTTGTTAAACATTATGAAAAAAACGATACACGTAATAGGTTCCGGGTTTTCATCTTTGGCCGCTTCATGCTATTTGGCCAAGGCTGGATTTGAGGTGACCATTTTTGAGAAAAATGCAACCATAGGGGGGCGCGCGCGACAACTTATAAAAGACGGCTTCACCTTTGATATTGGCCCAACATGGTATTGGATGCCCGATGTTTTTGAACGGTTTTTTAACGATTTCAACAAAAAACCTTCCGACTATTACGCGCTCGAAAAGTTAAATCCAGCATACAGCGTTTACTTTGGAAAAAACGATTTTATAACCATTGAAGACACTTTAGATAAAATCAAAACCGCTTTTGAAAAGGAAGAAGCTGGCAGTGCCAAAAAGTTAACCGCCTTTATAAACGAAGCCAAAAGCAATTACGACATTGCCATTAAGGATTTGGTGTACAACCCAGGCCTTTCGCCCTTGGAATTGGTTACCCCAAAAACCATCTTGAAATTAAACCAGTTTTTCAGCAACATAAAACGCGATGTTAGGAAAGCCTTTAAAAACAACCGGCTCGCGCAAATATTAGAATTCCCAGTACTATTTTTAGGTGCCAAACCAAGTGACACGCCATCATTTTATAGTTTTATGAATTATGCTGACTTTGGTTTAGGCACCTTTCATCCAAAAAATGGCATGTACCAAGTTATTTTGGCACTCGAAGCCTTGGCCCTGGAATTGGGTGTTACGATAAAAACCAATGCGCCCATTGATGCCATCATTGTTGAAAATGGCAGTGCTAAAGGGGTTGTTTCAAACGGTAAAGAATATGCATCAAACGTAGTAGTGAGTGGTGCCGATTACCACCATACCGAAACCTTGCTTGAAAAGACCAACCGACAATACAGCGAATCGTATTGGAGCAAAAAAACATTTGCACCATCTTCGTTATTGTTTTATGTAGGTTTTGATAAAAAACTGGATAACGTTAACCACCATACCCTATTTTTTGATGTTGATTTTGAAGTGCACGCCGAAGCCATTTACGACCATCCTAAATGGCCCGAAAACCCCTTGTTTTACGCAAGTTTCCCCAGTAAAACAGATGCTAGTGCTGCACCAGAAGGTAAAGAAGCGGGCATTTTTTTAATTCCGTTAGCACCCGGTCTAGAAGACACCCAAGAATTACGGGAAACCTATTTTAACAAAATTATGGCGCGTTTTGAAAATTTAACATCACAAAATGTCAAAAAACACATTCTATTTAAAGAAAGCTTTTGCATAAACGATTTTATAAACGATTACAATTCATACAAAGGCAATGCTTATGGTATGGCAAATACACTCACACAAACGGCCTTTTTACGACCAAAATTAAAGAGCAAAAAAATTAAAAACCTCTATTTTACCGGTCAATTAACCGTTCCTGGGCCCGGTGTGCCACCAGCTTTAATTTCCGGTAAGTTAGTAGCCGACCTAGTTTCTAAACACTATAACAATAACCCAATATGAAAGCACTATTTGATACCGTTTCATTCAATACCAGCAAACTGGTAACCAAAACGTATAGTACTTCGTTTTCGTTAGCAACAAAAATGCTTGCAACTTCCATAAGAAGCGATATTTACAATATTTATGGTTTTGTGCGCTTTGCCGACGAAATAGTAGATTCTTTCCATGGGTACGACAAAGAAATCCTTCTCAATAGGTTTTCAGACGATTTGGAACATGCCCTAAATGACAAAATTAGTTTAAACCCCATTTTAAACGCATTTCAACACACCTTCCACCAATACCAAATTGACAAAAGTTTGGTGGATGCCTTTATGAAAAGCATGCGATTGGACCTGCACAAAAACAACTATTTAACCGAAGAAGATTTCAAGATGTACATTTATGGATCGGCCGATGTAGTGGGTTTAATGTGCTTAAAGGTTTTTGTAAAAGGTGATGATGAAAAATATGAAGCATTGAAAGACTCGGCCATGGCATTGGGCTCTGCATTTCAAAAAGTAAATTTCCTGAGAGACTTGAAGGCCGATTTTGATGGGCTGAACAGAAGTTACTTTCCTAATGTGGATTTGGAAAAATTGGACGAAACCTCGAAGCAACACATTATTGACGATATAGAAAACGATTTTGAAAACGGATTAAAAGGCATTAAAAAACTTCCCATTGAAGCTAAATTTGGCGTTTTTATGGCGTATCGATACTACCGCCAATTACTTAAAAAACTAAAAAAAACACCCGCTCTACAAATTAGAAGCGCAAGAATACGGGTTTCAAACCCTAAAAAAGTGGAACTATTGATGCGAAGTTATGTGAAATATCAGCTAAATTTATTGTAAATTTATATGCAATACACAACAAAATAACAACATCATGCAAACCTTGTATTTTATACTCATTTTCTTAGCCACCTACGCCATTATGGAATTTATGGCGTGGTTTACCCATAAATACATCATGCACGGTTTTTTATGGAGCTTGCACAAAGACCACCATAAAAAAGACCATGATAGTTGGTTTGAACGCAACGATGCTTTTTTTATTTTTTATGCCGTAGTTAGCATTGGTTGTTTTTTATTGTGGAAATACGAAATTTTTTGGGCCGGTTTGCCCATTGGAATTGGTATTTTTGCTTACGGCCTCTCCTATTTTTTGGTGCACGATATTTTTATCCACCAACGTTTTAAGCTTTTTAGAAACGCCAATAATTGGTATGCCAAAGGCGTTAGACGCGCCCACAAAATGCACCATAAACACGTTGGAAAAGAAGATGGCGAGTGCTTTGGGATGCTGTTTGTACCCTTTAAATATTTCAAGAAATAGTTTTTTCAAGATTAAATGGCTCATAATTCCCATTTCGACTATATTATTATTGGGAATGGTTTGGCGGGCTTACAATTGGCGCTAAAACTTGCTACCGATGCTTTTTTTGGCGAAAAGCAAATCGCGCTTATCGATCCTTCAGAAAAAAACAGCAATGATAAAACGTGGAGCTTTTGGGAAATAGCCCCTTCGCCCTGGGACGCTATGGTGCACAAATCATGGAAGCATGCAACCATAAATACTTCAAAAAAAAACATCTTATTAAATTTAGAGCCTTATACTTACAAGACCATTCGCGCCATCGATTTTTACAACCATGCCAAAACCCAATTAAAACAGTACAATAACATTCATTTTATTCTGGAACGGGTTGAAATTGTTGAAGAAACAAAAAACATCATCGTAAAAACGAACAAAAACAGCTACACAGCGTCGCATGTTTTTGATAGCCGCGTTCCCGACGCATTTCGTACATCACCAAAAAAACACCTAACCATCACTCAACATTTTAAGGGATGGATTATTAAAACCGAAACCCCTATTTTTAATGAAAATAGCATCGTGATGATGGATTATAGACTGAAAGACGGCCATCAAACCACGTTTACCTATGTGTTACCGTTCTCAAAAACTGAAGCTTTAGTAGAGTTTACTTATTTTACTGAAAATACCGTGGACGAAACCGTTTACGACCATTTCATTAAAACCTATATTGCTACTTTTTTAAAAATAAACCATTACACCATCATTGAAACTGAAAAAGGCATCATCCCCATGACCATGTTCCCTTTTGAAGATTTCAACACGCAAAACATCACAAAAATAGGTACCGGCGGTGGTTGGGTAAAAGGCTCAACGGGCTATTCCTTTAAACATACCGAAAAGAAAACGGCTATCATTATCAGAAATTTGAAAGCTAATAAAAAACCTTCCGAAGGATTATTCAAAAGAAAATATAAGTTTTACGATAAAGTGTTTTTAAAGGTTTTAAAAGATGAAAATGATAAAGGCGAATGGATTTTTCAACAGTTTTACGATAAAAATTCGGCACAAACCATGTTTCGATTTTTAGATGAAGAACCCACTTTTATTGAAGAACTCAAAATCATGTGGTCGTTGTTTTCGTGGTCGTTTATTAAGGCGTTTTTTAAAACACTTTAACAAACCACATTCTTAGGTTTTCCGTTGATATATGCCTTCAAGTTATCTATGGTAATAGCCATCAAACGTTTTCTCGACTCGATAGGTGCCCAAGCAATGTGCGGGGTTATGATGCAGTTTTTTGCTTTCAATAAGGGGTTATCTTCTTTTATAGGCTCAGAAGAAACCACATCAACCGCCGCCATATAAACTTTCCCCGAATTTAGGGCCTCTTTCAAATCTTCTTCAACAACCAAACCGCCTCTTGACGTGTTAATAAGCATCACGCCTGTTTTCATTTTGGCCATGTTTTGTGCATTAATGATGCCCTGGGTGCTTTCAGATAACGGACAATGCAAACTAATGATGTCGGACTGTTCAAACACCTCATCCAATGTTGCATAACGACAGGTTTTTGTTTCCAAGGATGCCTCCCTACTTCTGTTGTACGCTAAAACATGCAAACCAAAGGCTTGCGCCATTTTTGCCGTCGCCTGCCCAATGCGCCCAAAACCTATGATGCCCAACGTTTTGCCTTCAAGTTCAATGAGCGGCGAATTCCAGAAACAAAAATCTAAGGATTTGGCCCATTCTCCGTGGTGCACCGCCTTGTTATGGTCGCCTACATGATGGCACATTTCCAACAATAAGGCCATGGTAAATTGGGCTACGCCATTGGTGCCATAAGTGGGGACATTGGTAACCAAAACACCTAATTCGTTGGCCTTTTCGAGAGCAATAATATTGTATCCGGTAGCCAACACCCCAATATATTTTAAGTTTGGTGCTTGTTCGATCACTTCTTTGGGCATGGGCACTTTGTTGGTAAACACCACTTCAGCATCGCCTATGGCCTCAATTACTTTTTTGGGAGCAAAATCGGTGCGGTCAAAAACTTTTAGTTCACCAAATTGTTCGATGCCTTCCCATGTTAAATCGCCCGGATTCAGTGTAAATCCGTCTAAAACTACCATTTTCATTTTGCGTAACTTTATTTTAGTAAATTATCAATTGTGTTCCTTATTTTTTCGCTGTTCCAGTTGGCGGCACCACTTTCATCAATAATAACAGTACCGTTTTTATCAATTAAAAATGTGCGCGGAATGGTTGAAATATTAAAATATGCCGGGTAATCGGTGGCGGGCCTGTGCACTTTAAAGGTGTATTTGTTTTTTGCCATAAACGGATTGATTTCGCTGTACCAATCGGAGGTTACGAACAGAAACACGATTTTGTTACCATAATCGTTGTAAAGTGCTTGTAAACTGGGCATTTCTGCTATGCATGGCGGACACCAGGTTGCCCAAAAATTGATTAAAACCACTTTGCCCTTGGCGTCTTCAAAATTAAAAACGGTGTTGTTTTCGTCTGTTAATTTCCAGTTATAATTGGTTATGCGCGTATTTTTTTCACTGTTTATTGTAACCGGCTTTACATAGGCTATTATTTTTTGTAAAAAAACCTGAATGGGCTGTCTGGTTTGTGGAATGATTAAAACCGCAATGGCGATTACAAATAGGCTGTTTTTTAGGGTTTTCTTAGAAATGGTCATGGTTTATCAATTAAAAAAGGCATGATTTCCAAAATGGAAACGATGCCTTAAATTTAGTAAGAAAAAATGTTTTTTAAGCTTCTTCTTTGTTAGATGTTTCCTTTTCTGGTGCATCATCTTCCAAATCGAGCATGTTGTGGGCTTGTAACAAGTTATACCATTGAATGACCTTCTTGATATCGCTTACATACACGCGATCTTCATCGTATTCAGGTAAAATCTCAAAAAAATATTCCTCTAGTTTATCGTTGCTGTCTTTTGGTTTTACAGAGGTTTGCTTGCCATCTTCCTTTTTCTTGATGTTTTCAAACACTTTTTTCAGGGGTACCTCTTCAGTTAAGGTATAAATCGCAATTTCGCTTAACACGCTCACGTTTTGTTGCACGCTTACCGATAGGCGTTTTTTATCTACCAATGATTCGGCAATAAAACCGCCACGTGTTTGGGCAATTAACTTGAATAACCCTGGTTTTCCTGCAATGGCCAATACTTTTTCTAAACTCATAAATTATTTTTTTTGAAAAGGGCAAATATCAACTGTTTATTGATGTTTTGCAACTATTATCGTTTCTTTTTTTGGTCGGGAAAACGCATGCGGTACTCTACATTTATCTTTCCTTTGGATATGTTGGCAAGCCGTCCTTTAATCAGTCGTTTTTTTAGGGCCGATAGCTTATCGGTAAACAGAACACCTTCAATGTGGTCGTATTCATGTTGAATGACGCGCGCAATCAAACCATCGAAAACCTCGGTATGCGATTCAAAATTTTCATCAAAATACTCCAATGTTATTTGAGGTTTTCTAAAAACGTCTTCGCGCACATCGGGAATGCTTAAACAACCTTCGTTAAATGCCCATTCGTTACCTTCTTCCTTTAAAATTTTAGCATTTATAAAAACGCGCTTAAAACCGTTCAATGCTGTTTGTTCCGCTTCGGTTAAGTCCTCATCTTCCGAAAAAGGCATGGTATCTACAATAAACACCCGTATGGGGAGGCCAATTTGAGGGGCTGCCAAACCAACGCCAAAAGCATTGTACATGGTATCGAACATGTTTTCGAGAAGCGCGTCCAACTCGGGATAGTCTTTATTTATGTCAATCCCTTTTTTTTTCAAAACGGGGTCGCCATAGGCTACAATGGGTAAAATCATGGTTGTAATGGGTGTTATATGGTGCAAAAATACGAACTTAAAATTTTTTGGGTGTACTTATGGGGAAATTATTGTTTAGGGAAGGGTTTTGGGGTTGAAATTAAAAAACCATGGAAATTATTGTATTGAGTGTACCTGAGGCTATTTCTTGTTTTTTTTAATGGACTGCTTGATGAGGCTTAAAACATATTCAAAGTTTTCATCTGAAGCGATTTGTAATTCATAATCTCCATTTCCCCAATGACCGGTGGAGGAAACATCCCTGGCAATACCTTTGGGGTCATCCAATTCTCCAATAGGCATGTTAATCCAAATTTTCAAAGCTTTTCTTTGTGGATGTATATCAACCACATTTCTACCCGACACAAATGCAATATATTTCTTTTTTGGCTTGACTTCTACATTATCGAAATTCAGAATTGCCTGCTTCATTTTCTCATACAATTCCTTAATCTCTTCATTTAGGTTTTGCAAATGTTCCTGTTCAGAATAAACTTTTATTTCTTTTGCGACATTTTCAATTATTTTGTCGGCTTTAGAAATTGTTTTTATGCTTTCTTGGGTTCCAGCTTTCTGTACCTGTTCATACGAAACAGTATTATTTTCAAATCGTTTAACTTCCCATAGTTCAATTGGCAAGTCTTTGAAATTTATTGCTTCTCGCTGATAATTTGTGAAGGCTGTTGATACAAACAGAACTCTCGATTGTGACCAATCTACATCATTTCGTTTAAGTGTTTTGTCAAGATTTTCATTGAATTCTAAAATAAAATCAGCCTTATTATTAAGCATTAACGATAAATAGGCATATCCTTGGTCAATTACACTAAAGTTTTTATCACGTTTATATTCAATTATTACAAACGCATTGGCTTCTTTATCGAAAGCAAGAGTATCAATACGGAAATTATTTAACGCAAATTCAGACTTAACCATTTCAAGCCCAAGAATAGTTTTTAAGTTATTCTCGGTTAATTGCTGGATTTCTTTTTCAAGCCGAAAAGGTTTATCTTTTATATATTCTAAAGTTTTCTCTATTTTGAATAATGCCATGTTATGTTGAAGCTTTTTAATGCACCACTAAACACGCTCAATTTTAGCGCCAATAGCCCGCAAACGCTCGTCGATGCGCTCGTAACCGCGATCAATCTGCTCGATATTTTGGATAATCGAAGTGCCTTTTGCTGAAAGTGCCGCAATAAGCAACGAAACCCCTGCACGAATATCGGGCGAAGTCATGGTGGTAGCTTTTAAAGTCGATTTAAAATCGTGACCGATAACGGTGGCTCGGTGTGGGTCGCAAAGAATGATTTTAGCGCCCATATCAATTAGTTTATCAACGAAAAACAAACGGCTTTCAAACATTTTTTGGTGGATGAGCACACTGCCCCGGGCTTGGGTTGCCACTACCAGAATAATACTTAGCAAATCGGGGGTAAACCCGGGCCAAGGCGCATCGGCAATGGTTAAAATGGAGCCATCGATAAAACTTTGTATTTCATACCCATTGGTATGTGCTGGGATATGGATATTGTCGCCTTGTTTTTCAACGGTGATGCCCAATTTCCTGAATACGTTGGGGATAATGCCCAAATCGTTCCACGACACATTGGTAATGGTTAGTTCACTTTTTGTCATGGCAGCAAGACCAATCCAGCTACCAATTTCAATCATATCGGGCAACATGGTATGTTCGGTACCGCCTAAGGCATCAACGCCATCAATAAGTAACATATTGGAACCAATGCCACTTATTTTGGCACCCATACGGTTGAGCATTTTGCATAACTGTTGCAAATAGGGTTCGCAGGCAGCGTTGTAAATAGTGGTGCGCCCTTCCGCCAAAACAGCCGCCATCACAATATTGGCGGTTCCCGTTACCGAGGCTTCTTCCAAAAGCATGTACGCCCCTTTTAGTTTTTTGGCTTCAACGCCATAAAACTGTTCTTCTTTGCTATATCTAAAGGTAGCGCCTAAATTAATGAGGCCTTCAAAATGGGTATCTAACCTTCGGCGCCCAATTTTATCGCCACCAGGTTTTGGTATGTAGCCTTTGCCAAAGCGTGCCAACATAGGGCCCACAATCATAATAGAACCCCGTAAACCACGACCGTCAACCTTAAATTCATCCGACTCCAAGAACTTTAGGTTCACGTCATCTGCCTGAAAGGTATAGCTACCATGTGCCAGTTTTTCAACTTTAACGCCTAGTTTTTTTAATAAGCTTATCAGTTTGTTAACATCAACAATATCAGGAATGTTGTGAATAGTTATTTTTTCCGGCGTTAACAACACCGCACATAAAATTTGCAATGCTTCGTTTTTGGCACCTTGGGGTTGAATACTACCTTTTAATTGGTGGCCTCCTTCAATTTTAAATGTTGACATAACTACTTAAAAACGTTTTCTTTGGCGGTTATTATTAGTGGCGCTTTTTTTATGCTGGCCCCCTTTTTTGTTGCTATTGCTAGAAAATTTTGTTTTGGCACGCAACAAGCTGTTGGCATCCGATAAATCTTCCTCTGAGTTTTTTAAATTGATCTTCCCGCCCGAAAGTTCAAATAAATGCCCGTAAATTACATCATCCTCCACCGTGTCCTTGTTCCAGTTTAAAAAGCACTTTTTCATGTGGTTGGCAATGGTGTAGGTTAGGGCTTCCTTAAGCTCGCCATCTTCCCAGGTATTGGCCACATCAATCATGGTTTTTATGTTGTTTCCGTAAAAACGGTATTTAGGGAAATTCTGCGGGTATTGCAATGGGTCGGGGTGGCTTTCCAAAAGTTCTTTTGTAGGCTTTTCATAAGGCGAATCGACATCCAATTCAAAATTGGCCATAATAAAAAGTTGGTCCCAAAGTTTGTGCTGAAAATCGGGCACGTCGCGCAAGTGCGGTTGCATGTTGCCCATTACCGAAATAATGGCCTTTGCCACCCTGTTGCGTTCTTCTTTGGTGTCGCGGGTCTTGGCGTAATTAATCATTTTCTGCATGTGTCGCCCATATTCGGGTATGATTAAATGTTCACGCTCTGTGTTGTATTCTAAATCGTCTATTGTCAAAATAAAAATGGTGTAGAGTTAAATTTGCGCACGTAGTTTGTTATGCCCGTGCAAAGTACAAAAAAAAATTAAAGACTGATAACGCCTTCCACTTTTTCTGCTACCTCCTGGTACTTTTCAATTACCGCATGGGGGTCGCGCATCAAAATATTTACAGAAATGCTCGTGTATTTTCCGTTTTTGGATTCGTTTGTGTGGATAACCGCGCCCATGTTATTGAAAATAGCTTCCAATATCGCAATCTTCTTAACATCCGATTTCACAATAAATTTATATAAATATTCCGCTGGCCAAGAAGCAGTATCGTATAATTGTTTTTTTAATTTTTCGTAAAATTCATCTGGGTTTGTAGGTGTGCTCATTATGCTATTATATTCGGCAAATATACGTTAAATTTATATTTTTCATTATAATTAAAATAGGGGCGTTACCTTTATCCTGAAACAAATTCAGCATAAAGGTCGGGCTATACGTTTCAAGTCCTCGCTACCCAGAAAAAACTGGGTCGCTGTGGGCTTTCCACTTCTATCCCTAACGCACTGGCCGTTTGGTTCGGTTTTTGTTTCCGGCCGCAGTCGCAAAATCGTAAATCAAAAATCGTAAATCGTTCATTTTTAATTGTTAATTTTACAGCCAAAATTTACACCTTTGAGCACTAAAAAAATTGTAATAACCGGTGGCCCGGGCACCGGAAAATCAACCATCATAACCGAATTGCTTAACAGAGGCCATAAGTGCCTAGAGGAAATTTCGCGCCAAGTAATATTGGACGCCAAAAAACAGGGCATCGACCAACTGTTTTTAACCAACCCTTTGCTGTTCAGCGAACTGCTCTTAAAGGGAAGGATCGAGCAATTTGAGTTTGCCAACAGCCTACCGTCCGAAACCATTTTTTTTGATAGGGGCATCCCCGATGTTGTGGCCTATATGGATTTTATTGGCGACTCCTACCCCGAAAGTTTTATCGATGCCTGCAAACAATCGGTTTACGATACGGTTTTCATCCTTAAACCCTGGGAAACCATTTACACCAGCGATAACGAGCGTTACGAAAGTTTTGACCAAGCCCTACAAATTCACGACCATTTACTAAACACTTACCAAAAGTATAATTATCATTTAATTGATGTACCTTTTGATACCGTTAAGAACCGTACCGATTACATATTAAACGTTTTAAACCTGTAAATGGAACAACCCATAAACATACTGGAACGCTACTGGAAGTTTACCGCCTTTCGCCCAGAACAAGAGGCCATCATTAACGCGGTAATTGCTGGCGAAGATACCTTTGTACTGCTGCCTACCGGTGGGGGTAAATCCTTATGTTTTCAAATTCCAGCGCTGGTTAAAGAGGGCATTTGCATTGTTATTTCGCCCTTAATAGCCTTAATGAAAGATCAGGTCCAGCAACTTAACGACAAAGGCATTAAAGCCATGGCGCTTACAAGCGGCATCACTTACAGCCAACTGGATACGCTTTTGGATAATTGCATTTACGGAAATTACAAATTTCTATACCTCTCGCCCGAACGCTTGCAACAAGAGTTGGTACAAGAGCGCATCAAACAAATGAACGTGAATTTAATTGCGGTCGATGAGGCACATTGCATTTCGCAATGGGGCAGCGATTTTAGGCCCGCCTATAAAAACATCACGCTTTTGCGCCAATTACAACCAACAGTAAATGTTGTGGCCTTAACAGCTTCGGCAAAACCAGAAGTGGTAAACGACATTATAAAAGAACTCGATTTTATCCAACCAAAAATTTTCAAGCAGTCGTTTTTACGCCCTAATTTAGGCTATATGGTCTATCACGAAAACGATAAATACTACAGGCTTGAAACTATTTTAAAAAAATATAAAGAGCCTTCCATTGTTTACGTTCGAAACAGGAAATTAACCTTGGAGGTTAGCACGTTTTTAAATTCCAAAAACATAGGGGCAACCTATTACCATGGCGGATTGACACATAGCGAAAAAGACAACAACATGCATGCATGGTTGCAAAACAAAAAACAGGTTATGGTTGCCACCAACGCCTTTGGCATGGGAATAGACAAGCCCGATGTTAAAACCGTTATCCATGTAAACTTGCCTGAAAGCATTGAAAGCTATTTTCAGGAAGCAGGACGGGTTGGTAGAAACGGCGAAAGGGCATTTGCCGTTATTTTAAAAAACAACAGTGATGAGGTGTTGGTAAAAAGCCAGTTTATAAATGTGTTGCCAACGGTAGAATTTGTAAAGCAAGTGTACCGAAAACTGTGCAATTATTTTCAAATTTCGTATGGTGAAGGCGAAAATGAAACCTTCGATTTCGATTTTAATTCCTTTTGCAAAACCTATAATTACAATACGATTGTAACATATAACGCGTTGCTATTGCTTGACAGAAACAGTGTGATTGCGCTCTCAAAACAATTTAAGAACAAGGTTTCGGCACAATTTATTGTTCCTAGTGCCCAAATATTCAGGTATCTGGAAACCCATGAAAATTTTAGCCTTATAGTAAAATCGACGCTTCGAATGTATGGCGGTATTTTTGACCAAAACACTAAAATGGATTTGGCTAAAATTGCCGAAAAAGCAGCCACTACCGAAGCCATGGTAACCCATGTTTTTCAACAACTTGAAAAAGACGAAATCATTACCCTGCATTTGGCCAAAACCGATGCACAAGTAACCTTTATAGAACCACGTGAAGACGATAAAACCATCAACCGCATTGCGGCCATCATCGAGCAACAAAACGCACTAAAACAGCAGCAAGTCGCTTCGATGTTGGCCTATGTTGAAAACAACACGGTTTGCAAAAGCATGCAATTGCTCCATTATTTTGGTGAAACCGATGCGAAACCTTGTGGTATATGTTCGGTATGTGCGGGCACAAAAAAAAGTGCCAAACCACCAGATATAACCAGCATTAAGAACAAAGTAATTGAATTACTTGAAAACGGCGACCAATCATCAAGAAACATGGTAGCTGCTTTAAATTGTACCGAAACCGACCTAAAAACCGTTTTAAAGCTACTTTTAGAGCACCAAATAATTAAAACAACGCCACAAAACACATATAAATTAAGTCATTTATGAAATGAGCATCTCTAAATGCTTAAATGAATAACCCAAACGAATTGCATCTGACCGATGGAAAAACAATAAATATAAACAGATGAAGGATTTAAGAATCGTATTTATGGGCACGCCCGATTTTGCAGTTGCCACTTTAAAAACATTGGTTGAGGCCAACTATACTATTGTGGCTGTTATTACCGCACCCGACAAACCTGCGGGACGTGGACAAAAATTGAGCGAAAGCGCGGTAAAACACTATGCTGTTTCACAAAACCTAACGGTATTACAGCCAACAAACTTAAAAAACGAGGCGTTTTTAAATGCTTTAAGAACACTCAAGGCCAACCTTCAAATTGTAGTCGCTTTTAGGATGTTACCCAAAGTGGTATGGCAAATGCCCGAATATGGCACTTTCAATTTACATGCCTCCTTATTGCCCAATTACCGTGGAGCAGCACCCATTAATTGGGCCCTTATAAATGGGGAAACCAAAACAGGCGTATCTACTTTTTTTATTGATGAAAAAATTGATACCGGCGACATGATCTTTCAAGAAAGCATCGCCATAGATCCTGATGAAAATGCGGGCAGCCTACACGATAAATTAATGGAAATTGGCAGTAAACTGGTATTAAAAACAGTTAAGTCCATTCAAAATGATACTGTAAAAACCATACCACAATTGGAAACTCCCCACATAAAGACCGCTTATAAATTAGATAAGGACAACTGCAAAATTGATTGGAATGCCCCCTTGGACGCTATTTACAACTTAATTCGTGGCTTAAGCCCCTACCCTGCGGCTTGGTGCACCTTGCAAAATGAAACTGACACACTGGATATAAAAATTTACAGAGCTGAAAAAGAAATCGTTTCACATTCAAATCCAGTTGGCACCATCATTTCAACAAAAAAAGATTTAAAGGTTGCCGTATCAAATGGTTACATAATAATTGAAGAAATAAAACTACCCGGAAAACGCGCCATGGATGTAAAATCGTTGTTAAACGGCTATACCTTTGAAGCTGGCGCAAAAATGCTGTAAACCCCTATTACTGTTGCTATTATTAAAAAAAGCACCTATTAACCTGAGCTTTATCAACAAATGCATCAAGTTATCAACAAAACCGCGCATTTCCATTGCTATTACTTGCACGATTGCACAATCCGTATAAATTTGTAGTAAGATTTAACAAAAATATTAATAATTAAATTTTTTATTATGAACAAAACAGATTTAATCGATGCCATGGCAGAACATGCTGGAATTACAAAAGCAGCTGCAAAAAAAGCATTAGAATGTGCACTAATTGAAATTGAAGGCGCTTTACAAAAAGGCAACCGCGTTTCGTTAGTAGGATTTGGATCTTGGTCGGTTTCTAAAAGAGCTGCAAGAGAAGGCAGAAACCCACAAACTGGACAGACTATAAAAATTAAAGCTAAAAAAGTAGTTAAATTTAAAGCTGGAGCAGATTTATCAAATGCAGTAAATTAATTATTTACCTTTTAAATATCAAAAAAGCCCTCATTATGATTCAATCTAAATGAGGGTTTTTCTTTACATTTTATTAAAAGAGTTGTATTTTTAATAAAATTATAGTAGATTTAGTTACTAATTCCTCGATTATATGGTAACAACAACACCAAAAAAAGGCAATTTATTAATCGCAGAGCCTACCATAATTGGCGATAGTTCTTTTAACCGTTCCATTATTTTATTAGCCGACCACTCCGCCGAAGGCTCGATAGGGTTCATATTAAACAAGCCGCTAAATTACACCATTAACGATTTGGTGCCCGAGGTAGAGGCTGCCTTCAAGGTTTACAACGGCGGCCCCGTAGAGCAAGACAATCTCTATTTCATACACAAAATACCAAGTTTGATCCCCAACAGTATTGAAATTTCCCTAGGTATTTATTGGGGCGGCGATTTTAATAGGGTTGCCGAACTTATTGCAAAGGAAATTATAAACGAAAAGGACATTAAGTTTTTCCTTGGATATTCGGGTTGGGATGCCAACCAGCTAGAGAATGAACTACGAACCAATTCGTGGGTGGTTACCGAAAACGTTTACAAAAACAACATCATCGAAAAAGATTATGAAACCTTTTGGAAAGAAAAGATGCTAGAGTTTGGCGATTCCTACAGTATTTGGTCCAATGCACCAGAAAACCCAAATTACAATTAGCGCAATGGCAATGTGTCATTCAATTTTTGAAGAATGGCTTTTGAAACTTCTGCCTTAAAATCCTTTTTTCTGTATTTTGTTATGGGTTGAATGCCCATAATAACATTGGTTATAAAAATTTCATCTGCTTTTTGAAGCTCGAAGGGCGAAATAGACGCTTCAACCAAATGGTAGTCTGGCATCACTTTTAAAAGTCCCATAATTTGTTTGCGCATAACGCCCTTTAAACAACCATCGCTAATGGGTGGCGTTTTTATTATATCGCCATTTACAAGAAAAATATTGCCATTTAGGGCTTCTACAACTAGCTTATTGGTGTTTAAAACCAAACAATTGTTCAAGTTGTTCTCTTTTGCATAAATACTTCCTACTACATGAAGCGCTTTGTTATTGGTTTTTAAGGTTGAAAGCAAACTGGGCGATAGATAGTGATCCTTAAACAAATCGACTTCATAAAAACCCTCTTGGGATACATAAAAATCAGTTTCAAGAGCTTTTACCGAAATTAGGAAACTTACATCGTTGGTGGTTGGCAAATACAATCCGCCTTCGTTCCTATGTACCTGCAGCTTTACGCGTGCCGAAGCCCCACTTAAATTATTGGCTTTCAGCGTTTTTTTTATTTCTTCCTCAAGAAACTCCATGGTAAAGTCCATAGGAATTTCCATACGCATAATCCTCATAGAGGCCATAAGCCTAAAATAATGATCTTCCCAAAACAACAACTGGCCTTTTGATGCTTTTATGGTTTCAAAAAGTGCATCGCCATAGGCGTAACCACGATTTTGGAAGGCCGTTAGTTGCTGCTGTTCCGTTAGGGTACCGTTGAAATTCGTCATAAAAAAATCCCGTTCACTTGGTTATGTAAAACGGGACAAATATAATTCAATTTTATTGTTTGCCGGTTAAGCAGAGCCTAATACTTGCTTTAAACTGGAAATTTGGTTTTCCCATAGCATTTTGGCCTCATCCACTTCATCTTCCTCGGCAAAATCGGTAATTATTAAGGAAACGTCTTTGGTAATTTCATCTACCTGGATTTTAATTTCGAAATAGGAAGTTTGGTCGTCTTCATCGGTAATCCACCTAAATTTGATGCGCTCCCCTGTTTTTTTGCTTATCAATTTTGCTTTTTCCTCGCTATCATCCCAAATGAAGGTAAAAAATTCGCCCCTTGAGTTTACGTTATCAGAAAACCATTCCGATAAACCAGAGGGCGTCGAGATGTATTGATAAATTAATTGCGGTGAAGCTTGTATAGTAAATTCAATTTCAAATTTAATTTTCTCTTCCATAAGTACTGTTGCATTTTTAAGTTCCCAATATATACATTAATTGATAAGTAGCGCAATTATTTTTAATAATAATTTACATAAGGAATGTTTGCAGACAATAATATTGTTTTTATATTTGCAGCCTTAAATTAGGCGAGGTAGCTCAGCTGGTTAGAGCGTCGGATTCATAACTCGGAGGTCGGGGGATCGTGCCCCCCTCTCGCTACCAGTAATAACAAGGGTTTCAAGAGATTGAAGCCCTTTTTTTATTCTAAAAAATAGCGTGGGTACAACATTTTCATTTTGTATAGGAACCATACTGTATGTATTTAATTGACTTTATTTGATGTTAAAAAATATTATTTAAACCCGTTGTGCATTATGATTTAAAAGAAAAAAGTTGTCCATCTTACTGATAATCAGTAAATTGTTTTAGCCATAAAACATTAACAATGAACAACTTGAGCGCAAATTACGAAAGAATTTTGG
>NZ_WRPN01000038.1 GCF_009746565.1 Mariniflexile maritimum | reverse complement strand
CAACGTTTATGTATAAGATTAGTTGCGTGGTTTAAGCACCTAATTTAGCAAATACAAACCGAATAGAAAATCCGCAAGGATTTTCGTAAGTAGGCTTGCACTAGCAATTAATTTTATACGGTGTTACCAGCAGTATTTTTATTCAAATTCGTTAAGTTTATCAGGATTTTCTTTAAAAAATTCATCACATTCTTTACCAGTCCAATCTTTTTTTACTAAATATTTATAAATCAAATCATCGTCAAAAACAAGTTCAATGGAAGCCCTTGATGCGTTACCTACATAACTTGTATAAAAAGTGAATGATTTACTTTCTCCGGCTTCTAATACATCATAGGTTACATAACCGTCGTCTGAAGTAATTTCAGTACCTGAACTTGTTTTGTAAGTGATTTTATATTTCAAATTAGGAATTGAAAATGTTGAATTATTTTTAACTATTCCTTTTCCAGAAGCAGAACCTCCATAACCTGATTCCCAACTCCAAGTTGAAACTGAAACATCAACTTTAAGTTCAATCCAAACATCTACAGCTTTGCTAGTCATAACTATTTTAGACTTTTTCATTGCTTTTAATATTTGTTGGTCTGTCGTGTCAATACCTTTGTTTATACAACCAGTTTTTATACCGAAAATGTATTCGTCTTTTTCGTCAAATCCAGCCAAACCTTTTGAGTCGTAAAGTTTAAGTTGACCAACAGAATCTTTTTTTAAAAACAACGAGATATCTTTTTCTGTTAGTTTACCGAATCCATTTGTAAATCTGTTATGAGCAGAAATTGTTACAATGTCATTTTTATAGTTAACAGAATTAATTTTTACAGAATCAGATTTGTAATAACTACCAAACTCTTCAAATCCGCTATATAATTCAGACATTTTATTCTCGTTTCCGTTTTTTAAAGCCGTAAAAAATGATTTTGCCTTTGTTTCCGCTTCCTTTTTTAGTTTTGATGATTCACAAGAAAACAAAAGGGTAGAAGCTATGACAATTGTTAATGTCAATTTAATGTTCATAATGTTCTTTATTTTTTGTTCAAATTTTGTTTCATATTGCTGGTAACGTTTATGTATAAG
>NZ_WRPN01000037.1 GCF_009746565.1 Mariniflexile maritimum | reverse complement strand
CCAACGTGTTTGTGTAAGATTAGTTGCGTGGTTTAAGCACTAAAGTTAGCAAATAAATCACAGATAGAAAGTCCGCGAGGACTTTCGTAAATAGACTAAAACCAGCAATTAATTTTATACGGTGTTGTAATGCGTTTTTATTTTTTAATAACTTAATTCGATTCCGATTCCTAAACTCAATTCATTAAAGTCGTTAACTTTATAATATTTTAGAAATCCATAAATTCCTTTGTACTGTTTTTTTATTTCAGCGTGGTATTCGCTCAAGTTTTTATAAATCGTTGTTTTCGCAGATATAGACATTAAAAATGGTTGTCCAATCCAAGTTCCAAGTCCGAATGTTGGTCCAATGGAATTTATATTTTCGTTTTCCGACGTTTTATTATAGTCAATAGTGCTTAAGCCAACTATCGCATTAAAACGATTAAAATTAAGACTTGTTTCAACTGAATATGCAGTTAATTCTATATTATTATCATACTCCAAGTTTCTCAAAGCGGTATTGATGTCAGCGTTAAAATCACAACTGACAAAAAGATGATGAAAATTCAAGTAAGCGTTAAGAAACTTATTTTCTTTTAGGTTGGTTTGGTAACTAATTCCAGTTTTAATTGTTGGCCAATTATAATTTGGTGTAAAAGAAAAGTGAATTAGTCCACCAACAGGATTATTAACAACTCCGCTATTTAAATAAAAACCAATATGACGTTCATCAAACCAATCAATATTACAATCTTCTTTTAAGAATACTTCAATTTTTTTTTCTGTTTCTAATTTATATTCTAAAGTTTGAAAACCTAAAAATGAAAATGAAAGTATGTTTAGAGAGTCTGGAACAGAAATTTTGAAATATCCGTCAAAGTCAGTTTTGGTTCCGATTTTTGTTCCTTTAATTACAACATTTACTCCTGGAAGTGGTGTTTTGTCACTTTTTACTTTTACAATTCCGCTATACTCTTTTGATTGACAAAATGTAATTCCGCTTGTAAATAAAAATAGTAGAAGTAATGCTTTTTTCAAAATAGGTCAGTTTAATTTGAGTTCAATTTATATCAGATTTTTATTTTGAAAAAGTCATATTTAGTGAAACTATATTTTGGTTGAGTAAACGTGCTCTCAAATGCATTACAACGGTCT
>NZ_WRPN01000036.1 GCF_009746565.1 Mariniflexile maritimum | reverse complement strand
AACGTTGATGTGTAAGGATAGTTGCGTGTGCAAGCAACTAACTTACTAAAAATGGAACGAACCAGAGGAAAATCCGTAGGATTTTCCAAGTAGGCAAGAACCAAGCAATTATTTTTACACTGTGTTGGCATTAGTTATTTTGTAATATCCAACTAATAATTTCGTTCAAAGCAATATTATTAATTTCTCTGATTTCACTTTGTTTTGTTTTGTTCCATTCTCCGTTGTTTAATGTCAAATAATGGTCCATATCATCAAGAACTTTGATTGAAATAAATTTATTTTTAAACCCTTGTAATTTTTCAATTCCATATTGTACATCAATTTGCTCGTCATTTGCTCCAATAATATATAGTAATGGTATATTAATATTTTTGTAATATGATTCAGTTTCAAGTTTAATGAAATCTATCATATTCGGAGTTAAATATGCTTTAGAAATATAATTTGGGAATTTAAATTTTTTTCTAACTTTTTCACATTCCTTTATAATTTTATCATAATCATCCGTTGAGTGAATTATATAATTGAATTTATCAATTAATTCTTTAGTTTCCTTAACGGATTTTTTGTTTTCTTTATATAATTCCAATATAACAGAAACTTTATTTTTGAAGTCTTCACCTACGTTTATAGGAGTTGACATTTGAATAAGGAAATCAATTGGCTGTTGTGTTTCAAATATTCCTATTGTTGCCATTCCTCCAAGGCTATGTCCTAAAACACCTATTTTTTTATGCTTTAATACATCAATGTTTTTTAAATTTTTTATACAAAAATTTAAATCATTTTTTAGAGGGCTTACCTTTTGAGTATAATCACCTTCAGATTTACCAACACCTCTTTCATCAAAACGGTATACAGCAATATTATTCTTTAAAAAATTTTCCGCAATTTTTGGGTGTGAATAACGAGTGTCTTTTCCACTTCCAGGAACAATTATTATTATTTTATCGAAATCCGATTTAGGAGTTATTAAAGTTCCTGAAAGTTTTATGTTCTCATCAGTGTTTTCAAACTCTATTTCTTGATATTTATAATTTTCCTTTTCATTTATTTCCCGTTCATATTCAAAAATGGTTTGGCTATTTATTCTTAAAAAAGAAATCAATAAAATCAGTAAGAATGTTCTTTTCATAATTAATGCCAACGT
>NZ_WRPN01000035.1 GCF_009746565.1 Mariniflexile maritimum | reverse complement strand
AAAAATAGAATTCGACAAGCGACGCAGGAGCGCGTTCAGTAAGAATTATTAAATTTAAATCCGAAAACTTATGAAGACAACCCATTTTACAGAAAACCAGATTGTTGCTATGTTAAAACAACATGAGCAAGGTATTAAAGTTGCAGATATCGCTAGAGCAAATGGTATATCCGACAAAACCTTTTACCGATGGAAAAGCAAATATGGCGCTATGGATGCCACAGAGCTAAAACGCATAAAAGAATTAGAAGCTGAGAATTCAAAACTCAAAAGGATGTATGCCGATTTAGCACTTACCAATCAAGCCTTAAAAGATGTGATTGAAAAAAAGCTTTAACGCTTTGCGAGAAAAAGGAACTAGTCACTTATATAATCAGCAATTATCCTATAAGTGAACGTAAAGCGTGCAAAATAATCACAGTTCCCAGGAGTAGTTTTAGCTATAAAGCTGTCCCTAAGCAAGATGATGTATATATAAAACAACTTGAGGAGTTGGTGCAAAAACATGTGGCCATTGGTTTTTGGCAAAGTTATCATCGCATACGAAGGTCAGGAACTCTGGTTAATCACAAAAAATTATACCGCATCTATACATCCATGAGATTAAATATAAGAAGACGTTTTAAGAAAAGACTACCAGCAAGGGTTAAGCAGCAATTATTCCAACCAACACAAATGAATGAGGTTTGGAGTATTGATTTTATGAGCGATGCCTTGTGGGATGGCAGAAGAATCCGATTATTAAATATTATAGACGATTATAATAGAGAAGTTTTGATGATTGAAACAGATACCTCATTACCAACACCAAGAGTCATCAGATGCTTAGCCCAAATAGGTGAACGCAGAGGATTGCCAAAAATGATAAGAGTGGATAATGGCCCCGAATTCATTAGTGCCAAACTCGATATGTGGTGTAAAGAAAATAAAATTCAACTTATATTTATCCAACCAGGGGAGCCAACGCAAAATGCTTTTATTGAACGATTAAACGGAACCTTTAGAAGAGATATACTCAATGCTTATGTCTTTAAATCTATCCAAGAAGTTAAAGATTTAAGCAAAGAATGGATACACGATTACAATTATAATAGACCACACAAATCACTTAAAAATAAAACACCAATTCAATACCGATTAAATGAATAAAATTCTATTTTTGAATGGATCGAATTTTGGGGAAGCTTACA
>NZ_WRPN01000034.1 GCF_009746565.1 Mariniflexile maritimum | reverse complement strand
CATGCGTAAAAAATTGAAAAATAAATACTAAATTTAACCACAAATGAATCGATTTTGAGCGCTTACTTAGCTATGCTCACTTTCATCCGCTGCAAGTGGTTCACTTTGCCCGCCCTATCCAATCAGAAGTGAAAAAATTGGAATTACTCGATAATTGTCCTGATTCTTGTCTCCAATAACTATCTAAATTTCCTGAATTTGTCTGATTGTGATGAGAATTGATGAAATTCTCTATTCTGGTCTTTAAGTTAACGAAATGTCTTTTGGACTGCTCAAATTCGTTTGGTAAAGAACCATATTCCTCCCATCCATTTATTTGTTGCAAAAGCCATTTATGTATTGAACTGAATCCTTCCAATTCAATCGAAAAGTTTATGTGGGGATAACTGATATTCGCAGTAGCTGAATTGAACCAATCAGGTAATTCAGTTTCCGCAATTTTCTTTCTTAATTCAGTTGTTGTCATTTTTCAGCTTGTGGCTAACGTTGATGTGTATGGAAAGTTGCGTGTTTGTGGGCGAGGATTTTCCGAAGGAAAATCGGAAGCCAGCAAACAAGCAACCAACTTTGTGTTAACTAAAACTAGCAATTTTTTATACACGGTGTTGGCAAACGTTTTTTTAATACAATGTACTAGTTTGTTCAAAATCACTGCATATACAAGGAGAACTCATGCAAGCTCCACAATAATCGCTATCTACTTGATACTCATTAAAATCAGAATTCATATTGATTTCTTTCGTCTTCCTTTCATTTTTGGATATTGCATACATTGAACCTGGATAATCTAAATTGTTATCTAAAGAAGAAAAAATGTTTTTTAGAGTGTCCAAAAGTAATGTATGATGCTCAACTAGCCTTACAATCTTTTCTTGGTCAGTTGGAGTATAAAATTCGAAACCATCTTTTAATTTAACTTTTTTTAATTTTTTATTATTACTCAGTTGTTCAGGATTTTCTTTTTTATGAATATAATTTGGGTTTAGAAGTTTCTCAATATATTCAATTTCTAAATCGATTTTTAAGTCATATTCACCTTTATTTTCGACGCCGATAGATTTAGCTAATTTCATTAAATTATCCTTAAGTACAGTTATTTCTGATTTTAGTTCTTGAAACATCAAGTTAGCCTCACTTAATTCTTTTCTATTAGCGAAAGGCTTAGTTCCTAAATAAATTTTATTAATTATTTCAATGTTTGTCATATTGTAAGCTTCCCCAAAATTCGATCCATTCAAAAATAGAATTTTATTCATTTAATCGGTATTGAATTGGTGTTTTATTTTTAAGTGATTTGTGTGGTCTATTATAATTGTAATCGTGTATCCA
>NZ_WRPN01000033.1 GCF_009746565.1 Mariniflexile maritimum | reverse complement strand
ATTTAGTTGAATCTTTAATTCATTCCGTTGCTCTAGTAAATCAGAAACTTCGGGTATTGATTTTGTTAATTCAAAATATTCATTCTCTCCCATGCTCTTTGTTTTTAAATTAGCTACAACGGTCAAGTATAAGAGCAGTAGCGGATTTCAAGGCGATTACCTGTCTTCCACCACAAAGGTTTAATAAATGAAAAGACCTTGAAAGTACCACTGCACCCGCTATTGCTCTTATACAATGTTGTGGTGCGTATTTCATTCTTTATCCGTATTTTTTGCAACATTTTGTTCGACCTCATCTGCTGCTTTCTCAATTATCCCTTTAGTTCTTTCTTCGACAGTTTGAACAATTGTTTTCTTTGGTTTTTCTTGTTTATCTCTATCTAAAATATTGAGTATAGGATTGTCTGATTTCTGATAATTTGATATAAGCTTTCCTGGGTTTTCGTTTGTTACTTCCAAGAAACTCCTTATCAATTTCACTCTTAATTCCTCTGAAAGCTCACTATCTTCAATATTTTCGATTTGTTTAGATAAACCCTCAATAGTCATACTTAGAACTTGCTTATGTGAATATTCCTCTATAAGTCTTTTCGATAGGTTTACCTTTTTATTTGCCGAAATTGTAATCCAAATTAATGGAATATACAATGGCAAAAAGGAAAGAATAATTTTTGGCGCTCTTTCAATAACTTCTGTTAATGTAGACCCTGTATAAAGAAAGAATATTCCAACTGCAATAGGTAAAATTGAAGCAATTGTTAAGTATAGAATTCCATATTTAAAGCCATTCTTGAATTCTTTATATAGTACTTCTTCCTCAGCCTTCTTAGTGACAAATGCCGAACTTAATCCTGCAGTTAATGCATTTGGTAATAGAGATTCGATTTTTTTTACAATCTCATCATACTCCTTTTTTGAATTCTCTTTTATTTTGACTAACTCTTCCTTATTAGATTCTACAAACAAATTATATTTTTCCTTCGTGCTTTTCTTAATCTCACCGATTTCATCAGTCAATGAGTCAGATTGCTCTTTTAGGGTTTCATAAGCTGTTTCAAGCTCTGATTTCAAACCTTCAATTTTAACTAATTCACCTTCTTCATTTTCGTCTTCGTATCCGATAATTTCTCTATGCAACTCATCAATTTCAGCTTTTCTTGTTAATATTCCTTTGTAAGTTGTATTAGCTTTACTTGATGTTTCTTCAATTTGAGTTAATGTAGAATCTAATTGAACAACTTCATTTTCAAGGTCAGGATGCTCTTCAAGGATGTCAGTAATTGTGGTTAATACTTCTGAGAGCTTTTGACTCTTGTCTAAAATGTCTGATGTGGCTTCAAGAACTTGAGTATGATTCGTATCAACATCGTTTGATTTATCCTGAATATCCTTTAAGAAAGTATTTATTTTCTCTGTAAGTTCGATTGCTTGATTCAATCGTTCTTCAGTTTTATTTTTAAACTCAGCAGCTTTTTTTGATGCTTGCTTCGCTTCTTTTTCGATATCTGAAGGTCTCTCCGAGATTTGTTTTTCAAGAGAAACAATACGCTCCCAAAGTTTTTGTCTCTCTTCATCGAGATATTCTATTTTCTTAGTATTTTTTCCGTCAAACATCTTTCTTAGGTTTTATTTAATATGCACCACAACGTTTATGTATAAGATTAGTTGCGTGGTTTAAGCACCTAATTTAGCAAATACAAACCGAATAGAAAATCCGCAAGGATTTTCGTAAGTAGGCTTGCACTAGCAATTAATTTTATACGGTG
>NZ_WRPN01000032.1 GCF_009746565.1 Mariniflexile maritimum | reverse complement strand
ATTTAGTTGAATCTTTAATTCATTCCGTTGCTCTAGTAAATCAGAAACTTCGGGTATTGATTTTGTTAATTCAAAATATTCATTCTCTCCCATGCTCTTTGTTTTTAAATTAGCTACAACGGTTTTGTATATGATACGTTGCGTGGTTTAGCACGTAATTTAGCAAATACAAACCGGATAGAAAATCCGCGAGGATTTTCGTAAGTAGGCTAGTACTAGCAATGGATTATATACGTTGTTATGTGCTGGCATTATTTTCAGTTTCATCAGTTTCTTCTCCAGTTGCATTTTCAATTCCACGTTGAATTCTTGATGGTAAAATAAATAGGTATTCGCCAAATGCTTTAGTAAAATCAACAGCTTTTTGTGCATCATCGCTAGTAGGTAAATTTGCATTTTCATCTGCATGTCGTTCATCATTCGCATCAAGTCTTACTTCATGAGCCCAAGTGGCCATACTTTCCGTTATTAGATGGTCTTCTACTGCTGAATTGATTCTTGCATATAAACTACCATTAGTATATCCTTTTTCCTTAAGCATATCATCAACTGAACTAGCACAAAGCATTATAGCTCCCGAAGGTGCATGAATGCTATTAATTGCTTGTTCTAAAAAAGATTTTGCTTTTAAAGGAAGAGAATCATCTAATATATCAATTGTTGGATAGAAATTACTAACATTTCCTTTTTGACTCCATGAACATGCAGATACAACTCCGCCACATCTTTGACACACATAAATACCCCAAATTCTTCCAGATTGAGCATCTGTTGCTTGAGTTGGGAAAGTGTGAACTTGTCGTAAACTTGGTGAATCAATTTTACAATGCGGACACTTATTTAAGAGTAGATACGGTTCAAGTTTCATAATTCAGGTTTTTTTTGGTTGGGTTGAACTCCATAATCAGTTAAGGTAATATGTGGTAAATTCCCAAGTTTATATTTCTTTGATTTAATTTGTTCAATTACATCCTCTTTTTTAATTCCAAAAAAGTTGGATATATAGTGAAAATGAGGTTGACCATCACGCCAATTCTCTTTTCCGCCAATACTATTAAAAGTTATAAAGAAACAATGCCACTCTCCATCTTTCTCAATAATTTTTGCGATTTTCACACTTCGTTGATCTAACGCTTGTTTCAATTGTCCATCAGTCAATTCAGTTTTCCCGAATTTTTGAATTTCTCCGTTTTCATTAAGCATGTAAGCGTATGGCATTTTTTCCTTGTCTATATCGCTTGGTTGAAATTCAGATGAATATTGACTTAAAGTATATCCATTATCTCCAGCTTTTAAAAGAAATCCCATTAATATGTCAGGATTTAAAACTAAATTTTTTAAAAGTTTTTGTTGTTCACTTTTCTTTTTGGCTTTGAGTAAATCTAATAATTGTTGTGGAAGCTCAACTGCTCGGAAACTGTTTATAAATTCCCGACAATCTTTAGCGGTTTCTAGTAAAATTTGTTTTCCTTTTTCTGTTGGTTTTTTCTTTCCTCTTGCTTCATCAGGAACTTGCAACATCATTCTTTTAACAAAACAAGCGTCATAGTAATGTCGGTCTGGATTTACATTTTCGAAATCCTCTCCACCAAATGAAATAATCTTTTCTCCTGTCTTTTTATTTATAATTTCTCTTATTCGCATAGATTGGTTTTTCGCTTGCACATAACGTTTATGTATAAGAAAAGTTGCGTGTTTGTGTGCGGCGATTTTCCGCAGGAAAATCGGAAGCAGGCAAACAAAGCAACAAACTTAATGCAAGCCTAAAGTAGCAATTTTTTTTATACGG
>NZ_WRPN01000031.1 GCF_009746565.1 Mariniflexile maritimum | reverse complement strand
TTTCAAAATAGGTCAGTTTAATTTGAGTTCAATTTATATCAGATTTTTATTTTGAAAAAGTCATATTTAGTGAAACTATATTTTGGTTGAGTAAACGTGCTCTCAAATGCATTACAACGGTCTCGGCTATGAGTAGTTGCGTGGATTTATACTTAACTTTGCAAGTACATACCAAACTGAAAATCCGCGAGGATTTTCAGAAGTAGGCGAGAACAAGCAATTACTTATAGCCATTGTTGTGCGTAGGTTTTTATTCGGTTAGTTTTTTCCAATTATTTTCTTTGTAAACATAGCCTTCCCATTCAAATCCGTTCTCGTAACCAAAGATTATTAAAAAATTCTCTTTTTCGGATAGTTCTTGAGAATGTCTTGTTCCATTAATTATTTCGTGCAAATATTCTAATTCATCGTCAGGCTCGTAATCTGGATAAGCAACCAAAACTTTTAATTCACAGTTTGTTAAAAGTAAATGAGAAACTTCTTGATAAAGTCCGCTTTTAAAGTTGTTTTCGTGTTCAAATGCTACTTTAATGTCTCTAAACCAAAATGTATTTTCTTTTATTTTTGGTGTTAAATCTTCCTTGTCATAAAGTATTGCGTCTATCGAATAATAATCTTGCGGATAGGATAAAAGTCCAAAATGACTTGCTATTTGGTCTATTATTGAATTTTCAGAGCCTTTCACAAATAGAGTCAGTTGTTTGTTATTTCTCCAAACACTTAACATTTCTTGTTTTCTGTCGGTTACTTTATTTTTCCAAACACGAAAAAAGTCAGCGGATTTTACTCTTGTCATTTATTTTGCTGGTTGATGTTTTCCTTTGAAAGTTCCGTTTGGATGGTTTTTACAATTTCCTGAAGTCAAACCTGCTATACTCGAATTTTTTGTTCCACAAAGTTTACAAGTATATTGTGATTTTTCAGTTCCTTCGTAAAGTTGGTGTTTTCCTTTAAAGGTTCCGTTCGGATGATTTTTACAGTTTCCCGAAGTTAAACCTGCAACACTTGAGTTTTTAGCTCCGCAATTCTCGCAATAATAATTTGCCATAGTTTATTTGTTTAAATTTTGTTTAAAGTACGATGTCAGTTTAACTTACGCACAACGTTCCCGCGCTACAAGCAGTTTGGGATTAAATCAGCGTTATCTTTCGGATTGCCAAATCTTCCAAATACAAACCAATTTTTCCATTAAGCCAAATGCCCAAATTGCTTTTAGCGTGTGTTAGCCGTTCGGTTTTATTCGTCGATATCTTCAAATGTCAGCAAATTTTCTTTTTTATCAATTTCTATTTTCCGCCAAGTTGGGGCATAACCTTTCCCTTGTGGTTCAAAAAATTCTCTTATGAATTGACTTTCAGTTTCGTAGTTTTTGATTCTTTTTGGCCCATTATAATAATCTTGTTGATTGTCAAAATATGATTCTGTTTGTTTGTCAAGATTAAAATTTTCAGTTTTTTTGATTTCGTCAATTATTCTTGCTTTATCTTTTTCAGAAATTTTCAATTTGAAAGTGTGGTAATAATCACCAATTGAAGACATTGATTTATTTTCAATTATTTCAAAATCATCATTTAGTTTTATGTTTTGTTCGGCTAAAAGTTCAGATGCGTTATTTTTAGAAAAAAGTTCGTCTTCATAAATTTCCGATAGAATAAATAAGCCAATTATAAGACCAACAATAATAGATAAATATTTTCCGAATTTTGGGTATCCAAGTTTTTTTGGAAGCCAAAAGCTTAACCAAATTAATCCGATTATTATTGTCAAAACTAATAACAAAGCAATTAAATAAATTTCCATTTTCTACTAATATTCTGTTTTTTAGGTTTGTTAAACTGACGGCTAACGTTTATGTATAAGAAAAGTTGCGTGTTTGTGTGCGGCGATTTTCCGCAGGAAAATCGGAAGCAGGCAAACAAAGCAACAAACTTAATGCAAGCCTAAAGTAGCAATTTTTTTTATACGG
>NZ_WRPN01000030.1 GCF_009746565.1 Mariniflexile maritimum | reverse complement strand
ATAAACCTGTGTATCTAGCCGAGACCTCTCTATCCCTTCTATTTTTACTTGCATTATTAATCAGAAATTTACTATTTTTAAATTCAATTAACGACCCTGCCGTAAACATACGAGCCGAGACCGTTGCAAACCATTTAAAGAGAGAGGGTACGAGAATGAATAAAGATGAAAGTATAATGGATGAAAAACAAGTTGATATAATTTTAAGCGAATCCATTAATAGTGAATATTACCAATTAAGAACTAATTATAAAACAAACGAAGAAAGAAAATCATTTATTAAAAACGTAAGTATATTACTTGGTTACGGAATATTAAACGAAATAGGCGGTAAAAAATATGAAATAACAAATTTAGGCAGAAAACTTAAAAAGTACGAATGCGTAAAAAAATACATAAACGGAGAAAAAGAAAAACTAATTAAAAAAGAAAAAAAAGACAGATACGACTATTTCTTTTCTAAATATAGATATTGGACTTTTTGGATTGCGTTCATTCTTGGTACGTTTGGCGGTATATATGGCTTGTACGATGCTTTTATAAAATCCCAATCAAACGAAGAAGAATTGAACAAAATAAAACAAGATATATTAGAAAATAAAAAATCAATAAAGGAAGTGCGTATTGAAATTTCAGACCAAAAAAAGGATAGTTCCTTACATCAGTCCAGTTCTGAATAGTGTATTTGATAAAAAACTTCATAACTCCATACTGCCTTACTCAAGCGCGACTGTTAAGTGCGACTGACAAACAAAACCGTTAATAATGATAAAAACAGAAACATACACAGAACAAGAAGTAACGATTTTAAAAAACTATTATTCGGACAAAGTAATAGGTCAATTATTTGACTTGGATTATGCTGTGCGAATAGATGGTTTTAGAACTGAAAAAGCAAACAACGGAAAACTATTTTTAAACTGTACAGCATATTTTGTGAATATGTCTGACAACACAGAGATTTCAATAAAATTCGTTGCAGAAACACTTGGGCTTAATCTTCCAAAAGAAGTACTGTATGGTCAAGGTTTATAGTCATAACATATTCCTTTTTCTTTTTGTCATATCTAAATTTATATCCTTTTGGATACTTATTTATGACTGACTTTAAAGCTCCCCATTTTTCAAACGTTTCGTCCAGCAGTTGTTTTTGCTTTTCTGTGAATGCACCCATTAAAATTAAAAAACGGATTTGCAACACCGTGTATAAAAAATAAGGGCTTGGTGCTATGATTAAAATTATTTTTTGTTTGCTCGTTTTCCGTCAATCTGAATGGGAGTTTATACTACGCCCTTACTTTCCATACACATTAACGTTAGCACACATTTAAAAAACAACATAATGAAAAAAATAACCTTTATAATCTTGATAATAGTTTTAGGACTAAGTTCTTGTGAAAAAGAGAAAATTGAAGGAAAAATAAAAAATGACCCCGAGTTCGCACAAGAATTAAGGGAAAGTCCAGAGAACATATCAATAGGTAACAACAATTTAGTCTTAACGACTTATTTATGGAGAGATTTTATGCCAATTGCAGAAGAAAATGGAAGCAAGATGATGTGCGTAAATAAATTAACAGAAGTTGACAGTATTCCTATTTTAACCTCAATTGTTTTAAAAAAGCAATATGTTATTAAAGGAAATGAAATTTGGACGGCAGAATACAGCGAGATAAGAAATAGCATTGATTTTATTTTAGAAGGTGTTGTTAGAGACGGTCCAAAATGGGGACCAAACGTTGAAGTTGATGTTGTTTGTGAATTTGAAAATTCCGGGACAACACATCGAATTTTAGCAAAATCACAATTAATTAACAAGACGGAATAATGAAAACGTGTGCTAACAGCACCTACCCAAAAGTGGCGGTTCAGTGGTTAAATCAAGCTTTGTGCTTCTATCAAAGTTTCTGCTTGGTTGACAGTGAAGTGCTTCGAGATCGCCACCTTCGGGTAGCTGCAAACCGTTACCTGCAAGCTGAAAAAAAATGAAACTACCAAAGACAATTTTACTGATATTTGGAATTTTAATTTCTTTAAAATCATTTGCATGTACTTGTAAAACAAAATCGCTATCTGAATGGCA
>NZ_WRPN01000003.1 GCF_009746565.1 Mariniflexile maritimum | reverse complement strand
CAAAATTCTTTCGTAATTTGCGCTCAAGTTGTTCATTGTTAATGTTTTATGGCTAAAACAATTTACTGATTATCAGTAAGATGGACAACTTTTTTCTTTTAAATCATAATGCACAACGGGTTACTTAAGTTTTTTAGCATGTTTTCTGTAATACGGGGTTACAATATCCTTATTATTGTTATTGCCCAGTATTTGGCATCCATTTATATTTTAGCGCACGATAAGCCCTTGCGCCAAGTGGTTTTTGATGTTAATTTGTTCATGCTGGTTCTGGCATCGGCGGTTACCATTGCTGGCGGTTACATTATCAATAATTTTTACGACTCTGAAAAAGACCTCATTAACCGCCCACTTAAATCTACTTTAGATAGGTTGGTAAGCCAAAACACAAAACTGTCGTTTTATTTTGTGCTTAATTTTTTGGCGGTTATTATGGCAAGCTACGTGTCGTTTAAGGCTGTAGTTTTCTTTTCCATATATATTTTTGGCATTTGGTTTTACTCCCATAAACTAAAAAAAAGGCCTTTTATAGGTAATTTAACCTCGGCCATTTTAACCATTACGCCATTTTTTGCCATTTTCATGTACTACAAAAATTTCGAGCATGTTATATTCGTACATGCCATTTTTTTGTTCTTGCTTATTTCTATGCGCGAGCTTACCAAAGATTTGGAAAACATTAAAGGCGACCTCACGCAAAATTACCAGACCATCCCCATCGTTTATGGCGAAATGGCTTCAAAAAAAATGCTCACCCTTTTGTGCATATTAACATTAATACCTATTTACTTGCTATTGTTTAAATTTAAAATAGGGTACATGTACATTTACTTTTATTTAAGCATTGTTTTACTTGTTGTTTTTCTTGTGCTGCTTTGGTGGTCCAAAACAAAATGGCACTATGTTATTGGGCACAATATTTTAAAGTTCATCATTGTATTGGGTGTTTTCAGTATTTTGTTGATAGATATAAACGTGTTGCTTAATAGGATTTTGTAAAAACACAAATAAAAACCAGAAGCCATAAGGCTGCTTCTCGGGTTTTATTAAAATTGTAAATCGTAAATCAAAAATCGTAAATCGTAAATTTAAAAAGTATCTTTGCAAAAAAAAATAACGTAATGAGCAGACAGCAGGGAACAAGCGGAAAAGGGAAACCTTCAGGAAGAGGACAGCAAAATGGCGGCAATAAACCCTTAAGCAGGGGCGGAAGCGCGTCCAAAGGCAAAAGTTATGCTAGAGGCAATGCACCTATAAAAAACGTGAACCCTCCCGTTAAAAAAACCACGAATCCCGATGAGATTCGCCTTAATAAATACGTGGCCAATTCGGGTATGTGCTCGCGCAGGGAAGCCGATGTGCACATTGCAACCGGACTTGTAACCGTAAACGGAAAAATTATTACCGAAATGGGCTATAAAGTAAAGCTTGAAGACGAAGTGCGTTACGATGGCGCCCGCATCAATCCTGAAAAAAAAGCCTATGTGTTGTTGAACAAGCCCAAAGGATTTGCCACAACAACCAGTGAGGGCAAAGGCAGAACGGTAATGGATCTGGTCGCCAATGCCACAACCTCACGCATAAAGCCTATTGGCCGTTTGGGAAGAAACTCTAAAGGCTTGCTATTGTTTACAAACGACGACGCGATTGTCGAAAAATTTACCAATTCCAAAAAAGGGATAGCTCGATTATTTCATGTAGAACTGGATAAAAACCTAAAACTGGAAGACCTAAAAGCCATACAAAACGGCTTTAAATTTGAGGACAAGCTCATACAGGTCGAGGAAATTAGCTATATTGATGGTGCCTCAAAAAAAGAAATTGGCCTGAAAATAAAAAACACGGGCAATACCATCATCCGCACCATTTTCGATCATTTTAAATACGAAATCGTTAATCTGGATTGCGTTGCCATTGGGCACCTTACCAAAAAGGACATTCCGCGTGGGCATTGGAAACACTTAACCGAACAGGAATTGAATACCTTGAAGATGCTTTAAAATTTTTCAAAAATTTTTCTTAATTCCTTATAAAATTAAATTTTTTATATTTCATTTGTAATGTAATTACTTAGCAAATTGAAACGTATTTATATCTTTGGGCTTTTAAAAACCGAGAAGTTATTTTCAAGAGCAGCTTACAGGAAAAGCAACCAAATTTTAAAGCTAACTTCTGGATATGCTATTGCTGGTAGCCAGCATATTTATGGCTTTGTACCAACTACGCAAAGCCAAATCCAAATTTGATTTATGGGAAAAATTATTTGATAGGAAGCTCAGGTTTCTTAACTTTAAAAAATTATCAGAAAAATTTACCCTTAAAAACACAGAATGAATACCAAATATATTGATCTCATTAATCAATCTTTTTATTTTCCACAAGAAGAATTTGATCTAAACGATAAAAACCTGGAGTTCCACGGCATCGACCTCATGGGCTTGGTTGAACAATATGGCGCCCCATTAAAGTTTACCTATTTGCCGCAAATATCAAACAATATAAACCGCGCCAAAAAGTGGTTTGATGCCGCCATTAAAAAAAACAAGTACAAAGGCAAATACAGCTATTGCTATTGCACAAAAAGCTCCCATTTTAAGCATGTGCTCGATGAGGCCTTAAAGAACGACATCCATATTGAAACCTCATCGGCGTTCGATATTGATATAGTTGAAAGTTTAAAGGCAGAAGGCAAGATAACCGATAAAACCTATGTAATAAGTAACGGCTTCAAAAGAGACCAATACATAACCAACATTGCAAAATTGATCAACAGTGGGCACAAAAACTGCATTCCCATTATTGATAATTATGAAGAAATCGATTTGCTCTCCAAGGAAATTAAAGGAAAATTCAATATAGGCATCCGAATTGCTTCAGAGGAAGAACCCAAATTCGAGTTCTATACATCCCGATTGGGCATTGGCTACAAAAACATCCTGCCCTTTTACAGAAGCCAAATTAAGGAAAACAAAAAGGTGAAGCTCAAGATGCTTCATTTTTTCATCAATACGGGCATTCGCGACAACGCCTATTATTGGAACGAGTTGGCAAAATGCTTAAAAGTATATACCAGCCTAAAACGCATCTGCCCCAGCTTGGACAGTTTGAACATTGGCGGTGGTTTCCCCATAAAAAACTCCTTGGCATTCGATTTTGATTATGAATACATGGTTGATGAAATATTGAACCAAATTAAATTGGTTTGCGATGAAGAAGAAGTAGAGGTACCCCATATTTTTACCGAGTTCGGAAGCTTTACCGTGGGCGAAAGCGGCGGTGCCATTTACGAGGTTCTGTACCAAAAACAGCAAAACGACCGCGAAAAATGGAACATGATCAATTCATCGTTCATTACCACATTGCCTGATACCTGGGCCATTAACAAACGCTTTGTAATGCTGCCGGTAAACCGCTGGAACGATAGTTACGAACGCGTGCTGTTGGGGGGCTTGACCTGCGATAGCGATGATTATTACAATAGCGAACAACACATGAACGCCATTTATTTGCCAAAATACAATAAGGAAAAACCCTTGTACATTGGCTTTTTCAATATTGGCGCTTACCAAGAAACCATTGGTGGTTTTGGGGGGCTGCAACACTGCTTGATTCCGTCGCCAAAACATATTTTAATTGATAGGGATGCCGATGGTAACATTACCACGAAATTATTTAGTGAACAACAAAAAAGTGAAGACTTACTTAAAATTTTAGGTTATGACAAATAACACGTATGCCGGCATTCCGGAAGAGTTCGCCAAGTTAGAACAGGCTAAAATAGTTTTGATTCCAGTGCCTTTTGATGGCACAAGTACCAATCAAAAAGGTGCAGAACAGGGACTCGAGGCGTTTTTAAATGCTTCAAAAAACACCGAACTTTATGATATTGAAACCGATACCGAAGTCTATCAACAAGGTATTTATCTAGCCGATGCCGTTCAAGAAAGCAAGTCGCCCGAAGCCTTGGTAGATGCCGTTCACCAAACCACAAAAAAGTTCATCAAAAAAAATAAGTTTGTAACATTAATTGGTGGCGAGCATACGGTTTCAATCGGTACCATTCGTGCGTTCAACGAAATGTTCCCCAGTTTAACCGTGCTGCATATTGGAGCGCATACCAACGTACGCAAAAATTATAATGGCAGTACCATAAATAATGCCTGTGCCCTTTCCGAAGCCAACCAATTGACCAATTTAATTCAGGTAGGCATTCGTTCCATGAGCGCAAAAGAAAAAACCATCATCGATACCGATAAAACCTTTTTTGCCCACGAAATGGCGGTGGATGATACCTGGATGGATGCGGCCATAGACCAAATGACGGACAACGTATTTATCAATTTTTGCCTAAACGGACTCGATATTTCCATCATGCCCAATACCACATTGCCCCAACCAGGTGGGTTGTTTTGGTACGAAACCCTCGACTTTTTAAAGCAAGTGTTTGCCGAAAAAAACGTGGTAGGCTTTGATATGGTAGAGCTTTGCCCAAACCCAAAACAAAAAGCCTCCGATTTTTTGGCCGCAAAATTGTATTATAAAATGTTAAGTTATAAATTTATGGATCAAGAAGTGGGGGACGATTACGATAACACCTACGACAACTCTAAACAAAAAAATAACGCCTCAAAATTTAATGACGACGATGAGTACTAAAGGACCAATTTCAAAATTTATAGAAAAACACTATTTGCACTTCAATTCAGCAGCGTTGGTTGATGCAGCAAAAGGGTACGAAACCCATTTGCTGGAAGGCGGCAAAATGATGGTAACCCTTGCCGGTGCCATGAGTACCGCAGAATTGGGTAAATCGTTGGCTGAAATGATCCGTCAAGATAAAATACACATCATTTCCTGTACAGGTGCCAATTTGGAAGAGGACATTATGAATTTAGTAGCGCACAACTCCTATAAAAGGGTGCCAAATTACAGGGATCTATCACCCCAGGAAGAATGGGACTTGTTGGAAAACCATTATAACCGCGTAACCGATACCTGTATTCCAGAAGAAGAAGCCTTTAGGCGATTACAGGCACATCTGTTCCATATTTGGAATAAGGCCGATAAAGCGGGCGAACGCTATTTTCCGCATGAATTTATGTACCAAATGATTAATTCGGGCGTTTTAGAACAGTATTATGAAATTGACCCTAAAGATTCCTGGATGGTGGCAGCAGCCGAAAAAAACCTGCCCATCGTAGTTCCTGGATGGGAAGACAGTACCATGGGAAATATTTTTGCATCCTACTGCATCAAAGGCGAACTAAAACCCGCAACCACCAAAAGCGGTATTGAGTACATGATGTGGTTGGCCGATTGGTATCCAAAAAATTCAACTGGAAAAGGCGTAGGTTTCTTCCAAATTGGCGGTGGTATTGCCGGCGATTTCCCTATTTGCGTAGTGCCCATGCTTTACCAGGATATGGAAATGCACGACATTCCGTTTTGGAGCTATTTCTGTCAAATTAGCGACTCCACAACCAGTTACGGGTCGTATTCCGGGGCCGTACCAAACGAAAAAATAACCTGGGGCAAACTAGACATCGATACCCCAAAATATATTATAGAAAGTGATGCAACCATTGTAGCACCATTAATTTTTGCATATTTGTTAGACCAATAACCCCAACCCAATAAAAATGTTACGCAAAATTGTAGATTACAAAAAATTGAACGAAGATATTTTAAATCTTCTTGTTGAAAAATTTCCCGACGGATACGACGAAACGGATATTATCTCGTTTAGAAATGCCCAAAACGAAATCATAGAGGCTGTTGAAGTAAGAACCGATGACACGATTTATTTAGTAAAAGTTGGTAAGCGACTTGTACAAGCTATGGAAGACTTTAACGATGATGATGCCGATGTGGCCGATGATACTTCGGGCGTTGATTTTGAGGAAGTGAAAGTGGATGCCGATGACGATCTGGATACGGACGATGACGACGACACCGATACTGATACCGATTCAGACGATGTGGATACGGACGACGACGACGATGACGACATGGACGATGACGCCGATGCCGATTACGATGAAGAGGAAGAAGATGACGATATTGATTAATTTTTAGCTATGAGAACAGCTGTTTTTAAGTCTTACAAAAACGGTTATTTTACGTTTTGGTTTGAAAATGGAGAAGAATTGGTATTCGAGGAGGTTCACCCAAGAGTACTAAAACAATACGATTTAAAAAACGATAAAAGTTATATTGATAAAAGCTTCAGGATAACTTTTGTTGAAGATTTTGAAGATGATGACGAAGATTTTGTAATTTACAGGGTTGAAAGTTTAAAACCTCTTTAATCAATCATATATGGGCGCATCATTTCACATGTCGTTGCCATGTTTAAGTGTAAAAGCCACCAAAAGCTTTTATGTGGATACTATTGGCGCTTCCGTAGGAAGAAAAACACAAAACTGGGTGGATGTTAATTTGTTCGGTAACCAATTAACATTTATAAAGGCAGATAAATTCAGTTTTAACAGTCCTAATTACGTGTTTGAGGGCAAAATATTGCCTTCATTCCATTTTGGTGTTATTGTTGATTTAAAGGAATGGGAACAAATCTATGCGCGCCTAACCGAGCTAAAACTTGATGTGGTAACTCAGGCTACATTTTTAGAAGGTAAAACAGGCGAACATGTGTCGTTTTTCATAAAAGACCCAAATGACTATATGCTGGAGTTTAAAAGCTTTAAAAAGCCCGAATCGATTTTCGAAAAATAATTTGAAAAGCTATGGATTTACTTTCATAGCTTTTTTCTTTATAAATACTTCCCAAATAAAAACACTGTAAACAACAGCATATTCTAAACCTACGAGCCATAAATTTTCAGAATTGTATGAGCTTGAATAGGCAGCGTAACTTAAAATAATTGCAAAGCTCCACACCAACGGATATTGATAGTTTGTGAAAACCGAAAGCATTAAAAGTGTTGCAACATACCAAGGATGTACCGTGGTAGCCGTAAAATAATAAAAGGTTAAAACCAGCAACATGGCAGAAATAAACGTTAATGTGGTATCGTTTTTTCTAAACAAAGAAACAATGCCTACAAAAACAACCACCAAAACGGGAATGGCTTTACCAATAATGCCAATTTCATTATACCCTCTAAACAGGTAGCCAATACTTCTGGCCACATAATACAAACTCGCATTAAACTCGAAATCCTGAAACCAGAGCGCCACGGTGTTTGAATAGTTTCTTAAAAACGCTTCGGAATAAAAAGGCGCAAAGAGTAATAGCGTGGTTCCTCCAATAATCAAGTAGAAAAAAATCAGTTTTTTTATGCTTTTGAATCTGTTATTGTGAAGACGTAACGACGATGCAATCTCTCCAGCAGAAACATTTTTATTCGGTTCGCTCGCAATAATATTCCGCTTCAAAAACCACCCATAAAACAAGGGCAAAAACAATAATGGTATCAACTTCACCGAAATGGAACATGAGAGAAGAACTGCTGCAATGGCCCATTTTCCACTGTGGAGCAAGTACAAACTCCCTATCAAAAAGAAAATCATAACTCCTTCAAAATGTAAATTCCCTGTGAGTTCAATAATGATAAATGGGTTTAAAAGATACCAGAAAACCGTATAAACGGGCAAATTTAACGCCTTTAACAATTTTTTTCCAAAATAGAGCGTACCAAAATCGGCAGCGATAATAAGCAATCGCATAACCACAACCGAACCCAAAATGCTTTTCCCAGCAAACAAAGCGGCAATGGTAAAGCATAATTGATTGATGGGAGGATAATTTGAAAAATGGCCTGCATTCAAACTTCCCAAGCCACGATACAGTTCGTGGGCTTGCGCGATGGAAAGCGGGTTGTTTTTTATAAACGATTCAACGGTAAACAGATACGGGTTAAATCCTTGTAAAACCATCCTGCCATCCCAAATAAAACGGTAAAAATCTTGCGACAGGTTGGGTAGGGCCAAAATAAAAACGGCCCTAAAAACAAAGGCGCACCACGTTAATATTACAATATGGTTTTTTAAAAGTAGCACCAATTTGTAAAATAAAAAAAACAAGGTACTGTAAAGAACAATCAATTTTATAAATTCAGTTCTTTCAAGAAAGTAAGCAAACCAGAAATACAATAAAACACAGAAAACAGCCAAAATAAAGGGCATTTTGAAACTGTTTAATGAAGGTTTTTTTAATAGCATAAGCCAAAGATACTTTATTTGCCGTATTGATAAAACACAAAAAAAATCAACTATTACGTTGTAGTTTGGGTTTAAAATAATTATTCCGGAATACATGACTTCTGTCATAATTTAGAAATCAGTCTTCCTGTAATTTTGCTCAACTAAAAGAAATGAAATATATAACAAAAACATCTTATTTATGAATATTTCGCACATTGAACATATAGGAATAGCCGTTGAAAATTTACAGGAAGCCATTAAATATTATGAAGACGTCCTTGGCATGAGTTGCTATGCGGTAGAAGAGGTTGTTGATCAAAAAGTGAAGACAGCCTTTTTTTTGGTAGGTACCACAAAAATTGAGTTGCTTGAAAGCACTTCGCCCGATGGCCCTATTGGAAAATTTATTGAGAAAAAAGGCCCCGGCATACACCACATAGCCTTTGCGGTAAACAATGCTACCGAGGCATTGCAACAAGCAGAAGCCAAAGGCGTAACCCTTATTGACAAAGTATCCAGAAAAGGCGCCGAAGGTTTAAATATTGGGTTCCTGCATCCAAAATCAACAATGGGAGTGTTAACAGAACTTTGTTCAAAACAATAATAAAATAATAATCAAAATAGATAAGCAATGGCAAATCAAGATAAAATTAACGAGCTCATTGAAAAAAGAGTTAAAGCCAGGTTAGGCGGTGGCGAAAAACGTATCGATTCCCAACACGCCAAAGGAAAATTAACAGCGCGCGAACGCATCGATATTCTTTTGGACGATAATAGTTTTGAAGAATTCGACATGTTTGTAACCCACAGAACAAAATCGTTTGGGTTGGATAAGGAAATCTATCTATCTGACGGCGTTGTAACGGGTCATGGTACTATTGATGGCAGGATTGTGTATGTTTTCGCCCAAGATTTCACCGTATTTGGCGGGTCGCTTTCAGAAACTTTCGCCCTAAAAATATGTAAAATTATGGACATGGCCATGAAAATTGGCGTGCCCGTAATAGGGTTGAACGACAGTGGTGGAGCACGTATTCAAGAAGGTGTGCGCTCCCTTGCAGGGTATGCCGAAATTTTCCAACGTAACATTATGGCCTCGGGCGTTATCCCACAAATATCTTCTATTTTAGGCCCTTGTGCCGGTGGCGCGGTATATTCGCCGGCGCTAACCGATTTTACGATCATGACCGATCAAACATCTTACATGTTCGTTACGGGCCCCAAAGTAGTACAGGCCGTAACGGGCGAAGTGGTAACTGCCGAACAACTTGGAGGTGCCACCATCCATTCAACCAAATCGGGTGTGTCGCATTTCTTGGCTGAAAATGATGAAGAAAACCTGCTGCTCGTTAGAAAATTATTAAGCTACTTGCCTTCAAACAATCTGGAAGAACCGCCTTCAATAGTAACCTCCGATCCTATTGATAGATTGGACGATGTTTTAAATACCATCATTCCCGAAAATGCAAATCAGGCCTATGACATTATCGATGTCATTTCAACCATTACCGATAATGGCGAATTTTTAGAGGTTCACAGAAATTATGCCCGCAACATCGTTGTTGGTTTTGCACGTTTCAACGGGCGTTCCGTTGGTATTGTTGCCAACCAACCTAAGTATTATGCTGGTGTTTTAGACTCGGAAGCTTCCAGAAAAGCAGCCCGTTTTGTACGCTTTTGCGATGCCTTTAACGTACCGCTTGTAACGCTTGTTGACGTGCCCGGTTTCTTGCCCGGTACCGGACAAGAGTACGGAGGCATTATCCTGCACGGTGCCAAACTATTGTTCGCTTATGGCGAAGCAACCGTGCCAAAAGTAACCATAACGCTTCGTAAATCTTATGGTGGTGCACACGATGTGATGAGCTGTAAACAACTACGCGGCGACTTAAATTACGCATGGCCAACAGCCGAAATTGCGGTTATGGGCGCTAAAGGTGCGGTAGAAGTTTTGGAAGGATCGAACATTAGCAAAATTACCGATGCCGATGAAAAGCTGCTTTACATTGAAGAAAAGGAAAACGAGTACAATACCAAATTCGCTAATCCTTATGTAGCGGCTAAATACGGATTTATTGACGACGTAATCGAACCACGGAACACCCGTTTCAGGATCATCAGGGCTTTAGAGCTATTAGCAAATAAAAAAGAGGTAAATCCTCCAAAAAAACACTCAAATATCCCATTATAATGAAGACTATTTTTTTAATGACCGATACCATCAGCGAAGGCTACATTATATTGATAACAGGGCTTTTAATTGTTTTTAGTGGCTTACTGGCCTTAACTTGGTTTTTTAAATACCTCATGCCCATTATGCTGTATGTTTATAAAATAATTACAAAAGGCAGGGATAAAAAAGTAAGTGAGATATCCCCAAAGGTAAACAAGCAGTTTACCGGCGAGATTGCCGCTGCCATAGCGGTTGCTATTCACCTGTATCTAAACGCGCAGCACGACAACGAAAACGCCATTTTAACCATCAAACAAGCCCGAAAAATGTATTCGCCTTGGAGCTCTAAAATTTACGGTACCCAAGGAAATAGGCTTTAACCAAAGATTCATTTAATCTTATCAAGAAACACAAAAGACAATGAAAAATTTCACATTCAGAATAAACGAAAACAATTACGGAGTTAAAATTGTTTCGCACGAAAATAACATCATCGATTTGGAAGTTAACGGTACCACTTATTCAGTAAAAATGAAAGAAGAAGTGAAAAGCCTTAAAACGCCAACGCTTGTTCGTAAACCTTCCAGTACGGCCATCGAACCACTAAAAGTAAATCCAAATGCCGGAAAATCAAAAATAGTGGCACCAATTCCGGGTGTTGTTTTGTCCATCAATGTCAATTTGGGCGATGTTATTAAGGTAGGCGACCCCTTGTTGGTGCTGGAGGCCATGAAAATGGAAAACAGTATAACTTCTGAAAAATCGGGTAAGGTTACCGCCATAAACGTTAAGGTTGGCCAACAGGTTTTACAGAGTGAAGTAATGATAGAACTAGAGTAATAAATGGTGTTATGGCGAGCATGTAACGGCCCATTTTTATATTTAAAAATTTGCCACACCTCGAAATAACCAAAAATTAAAAAAAGATGAAGAAAGTAATATTGATATTTGGAGTTCTATCACTGTTGGTGTTTATCAGACCCGTTTTAAATTTGAACGCGAGTACAGCAAACACCACAACTACCACCGTTACAACAACACTGGCACAGGCTGATGATGTTCAAGAAAAAACGTTTGTTGCCGAAGCTATTGATGGCATCAAGCGATTTTACAGTTTTACAGGTTTTGCAAATGCACAATCTGGTAACATCATTATGATTATTATAGGCATCGTGTTTATTTACCTAGGTATTAAGTTTGATTATGAACCACTGCTTTTAATCCCAATAGGTACAGGTGTTATCCTAGGAAACATCCCGTTCGTGGCTGGCTACCAAACAGGTATTTACGAGTCGGGTTCGGTTTTAAACTATTTGTATTTTGGAGTGGTAAAAGGGGTTTACCCGCCACTTATATTTTTGGGCATAGGTGCCATGACCGATTTCTCGTCCCTTATTGCCAATCCTAAATTAATGCTTTTGGGCGCAGCAGCCCAAATAGGGGTGTTCGGTACTTTTTTAGGTGCTCTTTACTTAGGCTTTAACCTTCCGGAAGCGGGCGCGATAGGTATTATTGGTGGTGCCGATGGGCCAACCGCTATTTTCTTGTCCTCTAAATTGGCAAACGGTATTAATATATTGCCCGATGGCACAACCGTTAAAAACCTAATTGGCCCTATTGCTATTGCGGCCTATTCGTACATGGCGTTGGTACCGGTTATCCAACCGCCCATCATGAAATTGCTTACCTCAAAAAAAGAGCGATTGATTAGAATGAAACCACCAAGAGCCGTGTCGCAAAAAGAGAAAATGATTTTCCCAGTGGTAGCGTTGTTGTTAACCACCTTTATATCGCCTAGTGCCTTACCATTATTGGGCATGTTGTTTTTTGGCAACTTGCTTAAAGAATCTGGAAGGACAGAGCGACTTGCCGATACTGCACGTACCAAATTAATCGACATTGTTACCATAATTCTTGGGGTTACCGTTGGGGCCTCAACCCAAGCCGATATATTTATTACGCAAGATTCCATGAAAATATTTGCACTAGGGGCCATCTCCTTTATCATCGCAACCATGGGTGGTTTGCTTTTTGCAAAATTCATGAACTTATTCCTTAAGGAGGGCGATAAATTAAATCCGCTTATTGGTGCCGCAGGGGTTTCAGCAGTACCCGATAGCGCACGGGTTGTACACGCCGAAGGTATTAAGGCCGACCCACATAACTATTTGTTAATGCACGCCATGGCACCAAACGTTGCCGGGGTTATTGGATCTGCCATAGCGGCGGGTATCATATTGAGTTTCTTAGGATAATTTACGATAAAAGATAAAACGAGAAAGACCAATTTTAAAAATTTAAGAAGATGAACATACCAAATAAAATGTCAGCCGATGAAGCTGTAAAACTTATAAAATCTGGTAACAGAGTTTTGATTCAAGGGGGTTCCGCAACACCGCAAACACTTATTAGAGCCATGGTAGCACGAGCTTCCGAATTAAAAGGCGTAAAAATCGTACACTTGCATACCGAGGGTGAATGTGGCTATGTTGCTCCCGAGTTCAGGGACAGTTTCCACACCAGTGCTTTTTTCATTGGAGGAAACGTACGCAAAATGGTAGGCGATACCGTCGATTACATCCCCATTTTCTTAAGTGATATTCCAAATTTGTTCCGTCAAGGGTATATGGATCTGGATGTGGTTATGGTAAACGTATCACCACCAGATAAACACGGTTTCTGCTCTTTGGGCGTATCTGTGGATATTGTTATTTCCGGTATCGAGCAAGGTAAAAAGGTCATTGCACAAATTAATCCTAAAATGCCACGTACCTTTGGTGATGCTATTGTGCATTTAAGAAATTTTGATGCCTGTGTTGAGGTTGATGAAGAAATTTATGAAATGAAATTTGTGGCACCTTCTGCGGAAGAACAAGCCATTGGTAAAAACATTGCAGCCATTATTGATGATGGTGCAACCCTTCAAATGGGTATTGGTGGTATTCCAAATGCTGTTTTAACCTATTTGACCAATCATAAAAACTTGGGTGTACATACCGAAATGTTTTCAGAAGGCATTGTTGATTTAGTTGAAAGAGGCGTGGTAAATGGTTCTAAGAAAAAAGTAAACCCATATAAAATTGTATCGGGTTTTGCTATGGGAACCAGACGTTTATACGATTTTATGGATGACAATCCCGAAATTGAAATGTTGGATATTGCCTATGTAAACGATACCTCCATCATTCGTCAAAACCCTAAGGTAACCGCTATCAATTCTGCCATAGAAATTGATATTACTGGTCAGGTTTGTGCCGATTCCATTGGCCCAAGGATGTTTTCCGGCGTAGGTGGCCAAATGGACTTTATGCGTGGTGCAGCCCTTTCAAAAGGCGGAAAGCCCATCATAGCCGTAAACTCCACTACCCAAAAAGGCGTTTCTAAAATTGTGCCTATGCTAAAACAAGGAGCTGGGGTGGTAACAACCCGTGCACATGCCCGATTTGTGGCTACCGAGTATGGCGTTGCCGAATTATTTGGCAGAAGCCTTAAAGAACGTGCCAAAGCTTTACGCGACATTGCGCACCCAGACCACAGGGAAGAACTGGATAAAGCCATTTTTGAACGCTTTGGAAGTAGCGTTATGATTTAATAATAAAGTTAACGTAATAGAAAATAGTATGAGCACTATTGATAAACCACTTTTTACCGATTTTAAACCCGTTACCAAACAGGAATGGATCGATAGGGTGAACACAGATTTAAAAGGTGAGGACTTTAATAAAAAACTGGTTTGGAAAACCCTAAACAATATCGATTTCCAACCATTTTACACAGCCGATGACGCTTCAAGATTCCTAACACATACAGGCGAAAACGCCCAAGCGTTAATTAATTACCGACATGTTGAGGTAACAACTGCCGAAGCAGGAAACGAAAAAGCCTTAAAAGCAATTAAGGAAGGGGTTACCGGCCTAATTTTTGAGATAAACGACGCCGTTTCCGTGGCAACACTTTTAAACGGGGTAAACGTGAACAAAATAGCTGTTTCTTTTGTACTTCAAAACGATGCTATCGCCTTTGCGAAAGAGTTTTTTAAACTTGTTGAACAGAATCTAAACAATTATAAAAACCTGCGTGGGTTTATCGATTTGGGAATTATTTCCAATTATGTTACCACCGGAAAAATGGCTTCCAACAAGTTTGAAACCTTGGAGAACCTTGTAAAACTCAGTAAAGATTTCCCCAATTTCAAAACCATCACGGTTTCTGGTACCACTTATTTGGATGCGGGCGCCAACCAAGTTCAGGAAGTGGCATACACGCTTAATTCACTCGTTTATGTGATTGAACAGTGCTTAGACCGCGATATTAATGTGCAGTCCATTCTCAACAACCTTCACGTTCAATTGGCAATAGGTTCAGAATATTTTATTGAAATTGGCAAGTTTAGGGCTTTCAATAGCCTATTGCACCAAATTGCCAAAAAATATGGCGTTTTCAATTTCAAGCATAGTTTAACCGCTAAAACATCGGTTTGGAGCAAATCGGTAACCGATGCGCACACCAATTTATTGCGCGCCACAACCGAAGCTATGTCGGCAATTTTAGGCAATGTCGATGGCGTTTTAATTGATGCTTACGATAAGGAATTTAATGAGGCTTCCGATTTTTCAAGTCGTATTGCAGCTAATATTGCCACTATTTTAAAAGAAGAATCTTATTTTGGAAAAGTAGCAAATCCTGTTGATGGCTCGTATTATATTGAAGAGGTGAGCACAAAAATTGCCGAAAAAGCCTTAGAACTTTTTAAAGCCATTGAAGCCCAAAGTGGTTTCTTAAAGGCTTTTGAAAGTGCATCCATTCAACAGCAAATTGCCGAAATCCGTCAAGAAAAAATAAAATGGATCAGTCAAAGACGACTGCCCATGGTGGGGGTCAATAAATACCCAAACCTTATGGAAACCGTGCCTTCAAAAGCATTGGCTTCCGCTTTAACGGCAAACGCCAAAGTATTAACGCCAAGGCGAGCTTCCTTAGAAATGGAAGCGTTAAGAAAGGAAACCGAACTAATGGTTGATAAAACAGGAAAACGCCCTGTTGTAGAGCTTACCAGTTTTGGCAACTTGACCATGCGTAAAGCCCGGGCTGCTTTTTCGTACGATTTTATGGGGGTTTCCGGCTTTACTATTTTACCCGAACAAAGTTATGCTGATGTAGATCAAGCGGCAGAAAATAGTGCCAAATCAGATTCTGATGTGGTTATTATTTGTAGTTCCGACCCCGATTATGATGAAAACGCCCTGAACTTTGTTGAAATTTTTAGGGATATTAATACAGATAAGGTACTTTTATTGGCAGGAAACCCGGTGAATATCATTGATAGTTTAACTGCTGCTGGTTTAGACGGATGCATCCATTTAAAATCGGATGTCATTCAAACCATTGCAAGTGTTCAGAAAAAAGTTGAGAAAAAAATTAAATCTTTAGAAGTATAAATATTTAAAACGCCCATTGCCATTCAATTTGGCATTAAAACGGTTTGTATTTTCTAAAAAAACAGATGACACATGAAACCAAATTTTTCAGATATAACATTAGAAACTGTTAGAAAACAGGAAACGGCACATGCCGATGACCAACAAGTTTGGAACACGCCAGAAGGGATTCCCGTGAAAACCCATTTTTCGAAACACGATATCGAACATGCCGAACATTTACAGTTTGCAGCTGGTTTGCCACCTTTTATGAGAGGCCCTTACAGTACCATGTACGTTACCAGGCCGTGGACCATCCGTCAATATGCGGGATTTTCAACCGCTGAAGAGTCGAATGCGTTTTACAGACGAAATTTGGCTGCGGGCCAAAAAGGGCTGTCGGTTGCCTTCGATTTGGCTACGCACCGTGGTTACGATTCCGATCATCCACGTGTTACGGGCGATGTTGGTAAAGCAGGCGTTGCCATCGATTCTATACTGGATATGGAAATTCTGTTCGACCAAATTCCGTTGGATAAAATGTCTGTTTCCATGACCATGAACGGTGCCGTGTTGCCCATTATGGCCTTTTACATTGCAGCAGCAAAAAAACAGGGCGTGTCGCTAGACCAATTAAGTGGCACCATCCAAAACGATATTTTAAAGGAATTTATGGTGCGCAACACCTATATTTATCCGCCATTGCCTTCCATGAAAATTATTGGTGATATTTTTGAATACACCACCAAAAACATGCCCAAGTTCAACTCCATTTCCATAAGTGGATACCACATGCAAGAAGCGGGCGCTACTGCCGATATTGAATTGGCATACACCTTGGCCGATGGCATGGAATATATTAGAACCGGTTTAGCATCCGGCTTAAAAATTGATGAGTTTGCGCCCCGCTTATCGTTTTTCTGGGCCGTTGGGATGAACCATTTTATGGAAATTGCCAAAATGCGCGCCGCACGTATGCTTTGGGCAAAAATCATCAAATCGTTCAATCCGCAAAACCCCAAATCAATGGCGTTGCGTACGCATAGCCAAACTTCGGGCTGGAGTTTAAGTGAGCAAGATCCCTTTAATAACGTGGCCAGAACCTGTATTGAAGCCATGGCAGCGGGCTTGGGCGGTACACAATCGTTGCATACCAATGCGTTGGATGAAGCGATAGCCTTACCAACCGATTTTTCGGCACGCATTGCCCGTAATACCCAAATTTACATTCAAGAGGAAACACAAATGACCAAGGCCGTCGATCCATGGGCGGGTTCTTATTATGTAGAATATTTAACCCAGGAAATCGCTAAAAAGGCTTGGAAACTTATTGAGGAAGTTGAGGAATTGGGCGGTATGGCGAAAGCTATTGAAACGGGCGTGCCCAAAATGCGTATTGAAGAAGCTTCCGCACGAAAACAAGCACGTTTGGATTCCGGACAGGATATTTTGGTGGGCGTTAATAAATTCAAAACCGATGAGAAATCGAATATCGAAATTTTAGAGGTAGATAATTCTATTGTACGTTTATCCCAAATAGAGCGCTTAAAAAAACTGAGGAACCAAAGAGACCAAGCCGTTGTTGATGCAAAATTAAAAGCCTTGTCGGCGTGTGCGGAAACAGGTAAAGGCAATTTGCTGGAACTTGCTGTTGAAGCTGCCGAAAATTTTGCGACATTGGGTGAAATATCCGATGCTTTGGAAGTTCATTTTGGTCGCCATAAAGCCGATACCCGATTAATAACCGGTGTATATAGTAAAGAAGTAAGCGACGATGATACTTTTGCGGCAGCATTAAAATTGGCCGATAAGTTTGCCGAGATTGAAGGACGACGTCCTCGTGTAATGATTGCCAAAATGGGACAAGACGGGCATGATCGTGGTGCCAAAGTGGTAGCATCAAGTTTTGCCGACTTAGGTTTTGATGTTGATATGGGGCCATTGTTCCAAACGCCTGAAGAAGTCGCAAAACAGGCCATTGAAAACGATGTGCATTTTGTGGGCGCTTCCAGTTTGGCAGCAGGCCATAAAACCCTAATTCCGCAGTTAATAGAGGAGTTGGAAAAATTAGGACGACCCGATATTATGGTTTTTGCCGGTGGGGTAATACCCGAACAAGATTATCAGTATTTATTAGACCGTAAAGTGGCCGCCATTTTTGGCCCTGGAACGGTAATCGCTAAATCGGCCATAACCATTATGGAAAAATATTTAGAACAGAATTAATAGCAAAAAATGTTCGATTTTTAAAACCCCGTCTGTTTTTGCAGTACGGGGTTTTTAGTTTACGGTAATGTATTGAAATATAAATATTTAACTTAATTCAAAACAAGTGGCCCTGTATTAACAATTAAAAGGTTTTTTTAAACTTTTCAATCATCTCTTCTGCGGCTTTTACGGGTGATATTTCAGATGAAATGATGTTTTTTTCTAAAACTGAAAGCTGTTCAGCAATCTCTTTCGACCCATAGAACAATTGTTTTAGGGCCTCGTTAATGTTGTCGTACATCCAACGTATTTTCTGTTGGTTCCTGTTTTTATGGAAATAACCATTGGTGGTAACCAATTGTTTGTATTTTAAAACTTCTTCCCAAACGGTGTCAATGCCCGTATTTTTTGTTGATGATGCTTTGGTAACAATGGGCTCCCAACCAGATTCTGCTAGTGGGAAAATGTGCAACGCATTTTGGTATTGTAAGCGCGCCAGTTCGCTTTTTCGGATATTGTCGCCATCGGCTTTATTGATAACTACCATATCGGCCATTTCCATAATGCCTTTTTTTATGCCTTGTAGTTCATCGCCTGCACCCGCCAGCATTAACAGTAGGAAAAAATCGGTCATGCCATGAACCGCCGTTTCCGATTGGCCAACACCTACGGTTTCAATTAAAATAACATCATAGCCCGCGGCTTCGCAAAGCAACATGCTTTCGGCGGTTTTGTTGGCAACACCGCCCAAAGTGGCGCCCGAAGCTGAAGGACGGATGTATGCATTTTCCAAATTGCTCAATTCTTCCATACGGGTTTTATCGCCCAAAATACTGCCTTTGGAGCGTTGGCTGCTCGGGTCGATGGACAATATGGCCACTTTATGCCCTTGGGTAATAAGGTGTTTTCCAAACGCTTCAATAAAGGTGCTTTTGCCCACACCGGGAACCCCTGTAATGCCTATGCGCATGGAATTGCCCGAAGCCGGTAAAATGCTTTGGATGATTTCTTTGGCAAGTGCCTTATCGGTTTCTAAATTGCTTTCAATAATGGTGATGGCCCTGGAGAGGATAACCCTGTTGCCACTTAAAACACCATCGATATAGGCCTGTGCGGTGAGTCTGTTTTTTGGTTTGTAGTTCTTCATTTTCGGTTGGAAATTGCCGATATAAAGATACTGATAATAAGAAAATGAACCATGTTAAAAATGCTTCATTTTTAAGCGAAATAAAGCAGTTGATATTGTGAAAAGTTTATTGAAACACCTATAATTTAAAGGCAACGTTTGTTTGATTTTAGTACCGGACTTGCATTAGCGATTGCAGCGGCATCCTTTTTAAAAGGTGCTGGCACTGAATATGGTGAAGGCTGAAAACGGGCAGATTGCTAGGTCGTTCCTCCGCACAATGGCGTTTTAAAAAGATAGAGCGTAAAGCGCGACCCAAAGGGGAATGCCCAAAAAATTTAAACCTTTGCCGTTAATGATTTAACAAATACATAGCCAAAGCCTAAAAACAACATGAGGTGGAAGGGGAACAACCCAAAATCGCCACCTTGGTCGCCCACAATAAAAGCGCTGTACATGCCAAACGCAAAATAGAGCATGAGCAAACCTTCGAAAATTACGTGTACGGAGATGGTTTTTTTGATGTACTTGTTCTTTTTCCAACTCTCTTTTAGGGAGCTGATGTTAAATTTTGGCGTGCGCACAAATTCGCTTTTCTTACCAAAATGGCCTTCAATAACCGCAATGGAATTATGTAGTGAAAAGCCCATGGCTATTGAGAAAAATATAAAAAACATGCCTATATAGCGAATGAAGTTTTTAAAGCCGCTGCCATAAATGTTTTTGTACATAAACCAATAACAGATAAAGAAAATGATGGAGCTAATTACAAAGAAGCTCATAACATAAAAGTAAGGCTTTAAGTGTGTGTACTCGTTTTTTATGTAAAGCATCGGGATGCTTAGCACGCCCACCAGAAACACGTTAAGAAACATGGTGCTGTTTAGCAGATGCAAAAGGCCATGGAGCTTTGTTTTTGCTGAAATGTTCTTGCTTTTCAAAACGCGCCACATCATTTTTTGAAAGTTTTCGGCACCACCTTTATTCCATCGGAACTGTTGCGAGCGCGCTGCACTGATGACGATGGGCAATTCGGCAGGTGTTTCAACATTTTCAAGGTACTTGAATTTCCAGTTTTTAAGTTGGGCGCGGTAGCTTAAATCCAAATCTTCGGTAAGTGTATCGCCTTCCCAGTTGCCGGCATCGATAATGCAGGTTTTTCTCCAGATGCCCGCAGTACCATTAAAATTGATAAAATGCCCTTTGCTGTTTCGGCCTACTTGTTCCAAGGTAAAATGGGCATCGAGTGCGAAGGCTTGAATTTTTGTTAGAATGGAAAAATTACGGTTTAAATGCCCCCAACGGGTTTGTACCACGCCAATTTTTTCATCCTTAAAATAAGGAATGGTTCGTTTTAACCAGTCGGTTTGTGGCAGGAAATCGGAGTCGAAAACAGCAATAAAATCGCCTTTGGCTATTTTTAGGCCTTCCTTTAATGCGCCCGCTTTAAAGCCTGAGCGGTCGGTACGTGTTATGTGTTTAATATCCAAACCGGTAGCGCGCAATTTTTCTACGTGTGCACGGGTGGTGGCTACGGTTTCATCGGTAGAATCGTCCAATACCTGTATTTCAAGTTTATCGGTGGGATAATCTATTTTTGCAATGTTGTCCAGCAAGCGTTCCATAACGTACATTTCGTTGTAAACGGGCAGTTGTATGGTAACATAGGGAACTTCTTCTGGTTTGGAAAGATCGAAAAGCGCAGAGGTGTCCTTTTTCTTTTTCGATGCTAAATAATTTAATAAAAGATTTAATTGCGCTAGTGCATACATGAAAATAAGCAATAGTGAAATTGTGTAAATAATGATAATTGCGGTTTCTAGAATCATTTTTTTATACTGTATTTAAAAATCCAACTTAAGATTTTTGCGCCTGCAAATATACTACCTTTTACGGTTCCTGATACTTTTGAAACGCCAATTCTATTTTTATAGTTTACGGGTACTTCGGTATATGTTAATTTATGTTTTAATGCCTTTAATTGCATTTCTACGGTCCAGCCATAGGTTTTGTCTATCATATTAAGCAGTAGCAACTTATCGTATTTAATGGCTCGAAAAGGCCCCAAATCGGTAAATGTTGCACCAAAAAAAAGCGCCATTAAATGTGTTGCCAGCCAGTTGCCAAATATCTGGGGTGCGGTCATGGAACCTACTTCCCTTAAATTTTTCACCCGGGCACCAATTACCAAATCAATATCATGTTCGATAATGGGCGCGACTAGTTTGGTTAATTCTTGAGGGTTATCGCTATAATCACCATCTAAAAACACTATAATATCAGGCTTAACTTGTTGGTTTGCAACGTATTCCAAACCTTTTAAACAGGCATTTCCATACCCCTTATGCTTTTCGGTTAAAACGGTTGCCCCGGCATTTTTTGCATTTGCTTCGGTGTTATCGGTTGAGTTGTTGTTTACCACGATTATTTCTGAAACAATCTTGGGAATTTCACCAATAACCTTCACAATAGAGTCAGCTTCATTATATGCAGGAATGATGACTTTTATGTTGGGCATTAAGCTTTAACTTTTAATACGCAAAAGTACAATACTTTTATTGAATTTTTTAACAAAATTTTATGGTTTTGTTGAATTACTTTTTATTCAATAAATCGATCAGATTTGGGTCGTTTCCTAACAGTATTTCTGTTGGGTTGATGCGTCCTTTTAGCGAATCGTTTTCCAGTTTTAGCACGCCTCTTGGGCAAACGGCGGCACAAATACCGCAGCCCACACAACTGGAGCGTACTATGTTTTCGCCTTTTTGTGCATAAGCACGCACGTCTATGCCCATTTCGCAATAGGTTGAACAATTGCCGCAGGAAATGCATTGGCCACCATTGGTTGTAATCCTGAATTTTGAAAACAACCGCTGCTGGAACCCAAGAACCGCAGCCATGGGGCAACCAAAACGGCACCAAACACGATTGCCCAAAATGGGATAAAAACCCGTACCAATGACCCCGGAAAAGATGGCGCCGATATAAAAGCCATAAGCAGTACGCAATGCACTCGATTTTACTAAGAAAACCTCATCGGTTGTTCCTGTGTAATGCATGATGATAAGAGAAGCGATAACCACAAAATAACCAATGGCGCCATAGCGCGCGTCTTTGGCAAGTTCTTTTCTTTTAAACAGCATAACTGCTGCAAACACCAAGGTTAGCAACACACCAACGCCCAATAAAAAAGTAGGTCGGGTTAACCAATATTTTGTAGCATCGTTACCTAAATAAGTATAAATAATTGCGGTTGTCATCACTACCGAAAACGCCAAAACGGTATGTATTAGCCAGCGTTCCAGTTTCCAAGCGGCCAGTTTTTTACTGCTAAGTTGCCTAAACGAATCGCCCGCGGTTTCTGCTAAGGCACCACAGCCACAAACCCATGAACAATACCAACGTTTTCCGTATTTGAAAGTTAGAATGGGTGAAATAACAAATATTGAAATTATTCCGAAAAGAAGCATTGCAAACCCCAGATTTCCAGAAGACAGCAAGCCATTTACCGACCAACTATCAAACAGATAATAGTTTAAGGGCCACATGCTTTTTAGGTCGTAATAGGGTAAATTGTAATTCGGACTTTCATTAAGGCGCGACATAAATTCGGGAATCAAATAGGCAAACCCCAATTGAAAAAACATTACGGATACGGTTCGTAATTGTTGATACCGATTGTGTCGATATTTTAGCATGAATTTGTAGCCAAACACTAAAATAGCTACCGTGTAAAGTGTGCCATAAACAAACCATTGGCTTGCAGGGTTTCCGTTTAAAAGATAGCTTAATGGGTCGAATAATGAAATTAACCCCGTATTGGATGCACCATTTGAAGAAAGCCCTAAATACTGCGGATAAAAATAAAGTACTATATAAAAACCAGTTATTAAAACACCCGTTGCCCAAGCCAAAATACCGCGCGATGAGAGGGATTTAAACCAAACGCCATCATTTTTTATGCCTTTTGTTTTTTGAAGATAGATAGCATTTGAAAAAAGGATGGTTCCAGTAAACATCAATCCTAATGAAAGTGATAAGAAAACCGTTTTATTTGGGAAATTGGTGTTGAAAACAGCCAAAACCAAAATAAGTAAGCCCATTATGCCCAATGCAACCGCCACTTTTTGTTTGGTAGATAAATTGTTTGCTTCTGGTTTTGCTAACGACATGCTTTTATTTTTCATTTGGGTTATTTTCGTTCCACACCTCACAGGTTTTAAAAACCTGTGAGGTCTAATCTGTTTTTTATTCTAACAGTAAGTTTTCTAAAATATTTATTTGTTTATTGTTGTGTACAAATATGAAATTCTCTTTATCCTCAAATAATCTAATCACAAAAACGCGTTGTAATAGGGTTGGTCTATCTGAAATGAATGCCATAAATGACGAATACTTATATGTTCTGAAATTATCGGTAAAATTATGATGTACAGGGTTGGTGTGAATGTAAATCACTAAAGACTTCAAATAATCTTCATTATCAATTTTAATTCTTGAAAACCGATCTTTAAACAAACTGCCACTTCTTCCATATTTTTTGTTTATGGCTTTTGAATACGCGTTAAATAGATTTGAAAACGACTGAGAAATTATTTTGCTCTCTACGTGTGGTTTTGTTTTTATTAGTAGGTGAAAATGATTTTTTAACAAACAATATGATAGAATATCACAAGTATCCAGGAGATGCTTTTTTATCAATTTTAGAAAATAAGAATAGTTTTCGTCATCAATAAATAAGTTCTCTTTATTGTTGCCACAATTATAAATATGATAGTAAGAATCTTCTATTAATGGTTCGTATTTCATTTGTATTTATTGCTTTTTAAACACCTCACAGGTTTTTAAAACCTGTGAGGTGTGGATTAAGCTAATTTTAATTCATTAGAATATGCGCTCAGAATATCTTTTTCAAAACGCTTATAAAATTCTGGGTCGAAATTAGCTTCATATAAATGATTCATTACATAATCGACATCCCTTTTTTCGGTGAGCCATGTATCGAAAATAGTGTGTCGCAGTCTTATTCCGAAGGTATTGATGCCTAAAAATTTATTCGTATTTTTATCAAAACAAACGGTCATGCATTTAGTGTCATCTTCATGTTTCCAATGAAAATGCGCTTCATTTTCTCTTGGTTTTGGAAACACCCACCCATAGGTTTGGTATTCGATATCAAAAAATTTAGCCGAGTTAAACCAATGCCCCGGTTGGTATGCCATTTTTTTACCGCAAATGGTTTGCGCCACGGTTTCGCCCATCATGCGGCCGGTGTACCAAACGGCTTCAATGGGTTTGCGTTGGTTAGCCGCTTCAAGTTGTTCGGCACAATCGCCAATGGCATAAACATCAGGAACGTTCGTTTCTAAAAACCGGTTCACTTTAACCCCTTTACCAATTTCAATATTGGAATTTTTTAAAAAATCGATATTCGGCGATACGCCTGCGGTTAAACCAACTACATTACATGCAATTTCTTCGCCAGTTTCTTCAATAATAATCGATTTTACGTTGCCATTTTCATCCGATTTTATTTCTTTTAAATTGCTAGCTAGTCGCAAGTCGATATGGTGGTTTTTTATATGCTTGTTAAGCATTTGGCTTTCAGCTTCGGGCAGTACGTTGTTCCAAAAACTCGATTCCCTAACCAAAAACGTAACGGGTATGTTTCTGGAGTTTAGCATTTCGGCCAATTCAATGCCAATTAAACCACCGCCTACAATAACGGCGCGTTTGCAAACCGTGTTATTGGGCGCATGGTGTTCTAAATTTTCCAGATCTTGTTTATGGTACATGCCCATTACACCTTTTAAATCTTGCCCAGGCCATCCAAATTTATTGGGTTTGCTTCCCGTAGCAATTATAAGTTTGTTGTATGTAAGGGTTTCGCCCGTTTCAAAATGAAGCGTTTTGGTATTGGTTTCAACCGTTTTTACAAAACCTTTTTTAAGGTGGATGTTGTTTTTTTGCCAAAACCAATTTTCATAAGGTTGGGTGTGCTCAAACTTTAGGTGGCCCATGTACACGTACATTAAGGCGGTTCTTGAAAAAAAATAATCGCTTTCAGCAGAAATAATCGTAATTTTTTTATTGGAAAGCTTCCGTATATGTCGTGCCGCCGTAACGCCAGAAATGCCGTTGCCAATAATAACAATATGCTCCATACATTTATTTGTGGGTTTTTATAGGTCGGGGTTAAGCGCAAAACCTTAAAAAATTCCTGTTAATTTGTTTAAAAATACACATTATAAGCCGATTTTTGGCAATCGTTCGATTCATTTTAAGAATTATAGATGGAATGATTAGTTTTGCAAAAAAATTAAAGCATGCGAACTTTTGTAATTGGCGATATTCATGGCGGCTTGAAAGCGCTTGTTCAATTATTGAATACGTTGGAAATTAAAGAAACCGACACATTGATTTTTGTGGGCGATTATGTGGACGGATGGAGTGAGTCGGCACAGGTTATCGACCTTCTTTTAACCATTTCAAAAAAAATAAACAGCATTTTTATAAAAGGAAACCATGATGCTTGGTGCGAGGATTGGTTAAGAACGGGGCATGTTGATAGGGTTTGGTATATGCACGGTGGCAAGGAAACCATAGCGAGCTATGATGGTTTTACAGATGCGATTAAGAAAATCCATCTCAGGTTTTTTGAAACGATGCCCCTTTATCATATTGATGAAAAAAACAGGTTGTTCATCCATGCCGGTTTTACATCGATGCACGGTGTTGAAAAAGAAGTGTTCACAGATAGTTTTCTTTTTGATAGAACCTTATGGGAAATGGCCTTGACCATGGACAGTAATCTGGATGAGTCGTCGTGTTTTTATCCAAACAGATTAAAACATTATAAGGAAATATATCTTGGGCATACCCCAACCACCAATTACGGCAAAGAGCAACCCATGTGCGCCATAAACGTTTGGAACGTTGATACGGGTGCTGCGTTTAACGGAAGGTTAACTGCCTTAAATGTGGATACTAAGGCCTTTTTCCAAAGTGACATTTTAAGAAATTTATATCCCGATGAAAAAGGGCGGAACAATGAATGAAATTCCAAAAAACCCAAAAATGGGGTCTTTATTCTACCACTATTTTTTTGGTCGATTTTTTTTCGCCATTGCTAATATTCAATAGGTACAGGCCCGATTGTAAATGGCCCAATTGTATTTCTTGATGAAAATGGCCTGTGTTGGGATGTGTTTTTTTGTAAATACTTCGGCCACTAATATCAAAAAGTTCTAAGGTGATGTCGTTGTTTGAAGCATCGCTCAACGCAACCATAAATTTGCCATTGTTTGGGTTTGGATAGACTTTTAGGTTTGAAAACGCCTCATAAGTGGTAGTGCCCAAAGTGGTTTCGCAAACTTCAACATACCAATCGTTTAATATGCCCACATCGCCATTTTCACCGTCCTTCACTTCCAAAGTCCAATTTCCAGAAGCATTAAGCCCAGAAAAAACATTTAAGGGAAATGCAGGCGAATAGGTTCCTGAAGTTGGTGAAGCACAAACAATGCTGGGTTCACCATCTTTAAAAACAACGTTTATATCATTTTCATCAAAACAGTTTTCATCCCAAAGAGTCGTGAATGTAGTACCGTTTGGATGCCTTAAACGAATGGTTAGATCCTGAATATAACTATGTGTAATATTTACGCCAACCTTGATGTGATTGATTATTTTAGAATCGGGTATGTTGATTATGTTGGTCAAGGTTGCTCCCGCTGGACCATCTGGGATATTCAAATTCAAATTGGAAACCGATGTGTATGGGGTACAGGTTGTGGTAAAGGTGCCTATGGAAAAATCTTTTTGGTTTAGGGCGAAATAGATGTTGTTGGCTGCTTCAACCATGAGCCTGCACTGTGGCGCTGGGATATTTGGCACCGTTAGGGTGTACGAGCCATTGTTGGGCACGCCTGATGCCAATGTGTTTGGATAGGTTAATCCGCCATCGGTGGACAGTAAAATGTTCACATTTGCCGTATTAATTGGGCTGGAAGCAGTTCCCGCAACGTCCCATGTAATGGTTTGTGTACTGCCCACGGGCCAACTTATTCCCGTGGTATTTTGTGAGGTTACTACAAAAGGGCCTTTGCTGCCATCTACGGTAATGCTCATAGCATCGGTGGCTGTTTGGCCGCCTCTACTATCGTTGTCCCTAACCGTTAACTTGAAATTGAGGCTTCTGCTTACCGAGGGTAGCTTCTCCCAAGTGGTAGAGCCGTTTGTAATTAACAAATCTGCCAATTTAGGAATGTATCTTGTAGGGTTGCTTGTGCCTTCAAAAGAACGAACTAATGGCCCATCAACATTGTTCTCAAGGGGCAAGCCAGAAGTTGATGTTAGGTCATACTGTTCCCAGGTATAGGTGTGGGTGCCTGTTCCATCGGCATCGGTTGACGAGCCTGTAAGTTTGTAGGGTGTAGATTTAGGAATGTTGTACGACGCACCCGCTTCGGCTGTTGGTGCGGTATTGCCCGTTAAAATGGCTGAAGCATTGGCGCAAGTACTGAAGCCAGAAGTTATATTGTCCCAAATCATTTGTAGGCTTTTTTGATGAAAATATGCATCGCTAGCCGATTGTACATTCTGAGGTGCACAAATGCCCGCATAGGCCATAATGGTGGAACCGCTTCCGGGTTCGTAGGCATTATCGGCGGTTCTATTGCCACCTCCGCAATTATCGGCATTGCCATTAAAGGTATGGGGCGCGCCAAATTGATGGCCCATTTCATGTGCCACAAAATCAACATCATAAGCGTCGCCAACAGGAAAGGAAGAGCCTGTAATGCCTTTTGCTTTAACCCCTGTAACGCATGGCGATTCCAATTCTGCCAAACCACCGCCACCTGTGCTAAAGGTGTGCCCAATATCATAATTCGCAGATCCTATGGCAGCATCAATAACCGTTTGGCTTTCGTCTATCAGTGCATCGGCATCATTATTGGTAAAGCCATCATTTTCAGCTAAAAAAATAATGGCGTTATTATCTATAAGTTGCATTTGAAGCGAAAGTTCTCTTTTAAAAATACCGTTTACCCTATTCATGGTAACTACCATGGCCGCTAAAACAGCCGCTTTTTTTTCGGCATCGCTTGCACCGCTTTTGCCTGCTGCATTTATTTGGAAGGTTGCATATTCTACTGTGCTTGCTAATGCCAACCGAAAGGTTCTTAACTTGCCATCACTAGCATTTAAAGCTGCTTTTGAATTGCTGCTTTTGGCTTCGGTATAATTTTCGGGGGTTAAGCAATTAAAAAAACCATCTAGTCGGGGCAACTCTTGTTTATTATAAACCACATACGAATTGGTGCTTGTGGTATAAGGGTCTATAAATTGCGTTTCGTTTTTAGTGGAAAGTGTCATGCCATGAACCCCTTGTGGTGTGATGCTGAAATATATCACCGACCCTGGATCGTCTATGCTTTTGCCGGTATAAGTACGGATTTCGGGATGTTTTGCTTGAAACTGGGGTTCTAAAATGGGTGTTTCGCTCACCTCAAACGCTTCAAATGAACCATCAGCTTTTGGAAAGCTAATGGTATTGGTTTTTATGGACGCAGATTCCAAACTGGATTTAAGTTTATCAACGTTCAATTTAAAAAACAAGGCATTGTTGGGGTCGGTTTTTCGTAAAACCTGTTTCCCGATTTCCGACTGTTCTTTTGTGGTCTTAGACCATAATTGCTGGTTGTTCTGCGCAAAAAGATGTACGGGAACAAGCAAAAAAAGCAAAAATAAAAGGGTCAGATTTAAGTAGGTTGGTTTCATTTTGGGTGGCTCATTAGTTTTTTACAGGAACTAAAATAGTTGATAATTTATAAATACCAATATTTTTTTTTGATACTTCTAAAAGTAGCAAGGTTTTATGTGCCATACATAAGCTTCAAGCTTGCAAAATTATCTCCTGAACGCCATGTTTTATAAGCGCATCAAAAAATAAGGGGTTGTCGCTATAAATTAGTTTCATAATAGTTAATTTTGCCATAAAATTGCACCTTTTGAAAATTACAAACCTTGCCAATTCAATACCCAATTGTCCTACCGTTGTTACCATTGGTACGTTTGACGGCGTGCATATAGGACACCAAAAAATAATCAAGCGTTTAATACATACGGCCAACGATAGCAGTTTAAAATCGGTAATACTTACATTTTTCCCGCACCCGCGCATGGTCTTGCAAAAAGATGCAAACATCAAATTAATCAATACCATAAAAGAGCGTGCTGTGATTTTAAACGATTTAGGGCTGGATTATTTAGTAATAAAAAAATTCAGTAAAACCTTTTCGCGCCTTTCGGCTGAAGATTTCGTAAGGACTATTTTGGTTGAAAAATTAAATGCGAAGAAAGTCATTATTGGTTACGACCACCGTTTTGGAAGAAACAGGAACGCCGATATTAACGATTTAAAAAAATTTGGCGCGCAATTTGGGTTTGAAGTTGAAGAAATTTCGGCACAAGATATAAATGATGTGGCCGTAAGTTCCACAAAAATCAGAAAAGCGTTGGAAAATGGCGAAATCGCTAAAGCCAACGCCTATTTGGGCTATCCGTTTATGCTTACGGGCAAAGTGGTAAAAGGAAAAGCTTTAGGAAGACAAATTGATTATCCTACCGCCAATATCCAAATACCTGAAGCTTATAAATTAATTCCTAAACACGGTGCCTATATAGTTAATGCGCTTATAAACAAGCAATTGGTTTATGGTATGATGAATATTGGCTTCAACCCAACCGTTGCCGGCAACCACGAAACCATTGAAGTGCATTTTTTTAACTTCAACCAAAATATTTATAATAAAGCCATTCAAATAAACCTATTGCACCGCCTTCGCGATGAACAAAAATTTGAATCGGTCGAAGCTTTAAAAGCCCAATTGTTAGTGGATAAGGAAACCTCACTTCACTATATAAAATCACATTTTAATTAAATTGATTTTACTTTCAAAAGAAGTTAAATTATAGTCGCAATTCATTAAATTTGTCGCTTAAATTTTCAAAACATGTTACAAGTCCCTTTTATTAGAGAACATAAAGATTTGGTAATAACCCGATTGGCAAAACGCAATATCGATGCTACACAAATGATAAACGACGTTATTTCGCTTGATGAAGACCGTCGTCGCATCCAAACAGAATTGGATAACACCTTGGCCGAATCGAACGCGCTTTCAAAGGAAATTGGCCATTTATACAAATCGGGCGAAACACAAAAGGCCAATGTTTTAAAAGAGAGAACGGTTGTGCTGAAAGATACTTCAAAAGAGCTAAACGATGCGTTAAACGCCAAAGCTGAGGCCTTGAACCAGTTGCTTTATAAAATTCCGAATGTTCCAAATGCGCTTGTGCCTAACGGAAATTCGGAAACCGATAATTTAGAGGTTTACAAAGAAGGCGCTATCCCCGTGTTGCACGAAGGGGCTTTGCCACATTGGGAATTGGCAAAAAAATACGACATCATCGATTTTGAACTGGGCAACAAGATTACAGGGGCTGGTTTCCCTGTTTACAAAGGAAAAGGCGCCCGATTACAACGTGCCTTAATCGCTTATTTTTTAGATAAGAACACCGCCGCAGGTTACACCGAATACCAATTGCCACATTTAGTAAACGAAGCCTCTGGTTTTGGTACCGGGCAATTGCCTGATAAGGAAGGCCAAATGTACCATGTAACCGAAGATAATTTATACCTAATCCCAACCGCAGAAGTGCCTGGAACCAACATTTTTAGGGATGTGGTTTTGAATGAAAGCGACTTGCCAATAGGTATTACGGGCTACACACCCTGTTTTCGTCGCGAAGCAGGAAGCTATGGCGCACATGTAAGGGGCTTGAACCGCTTGCACCAATTTGATAAAGTTGAAATTTTACGAGTTGAACACCCCAGTAAATCGTATGAAGCGTTGGATGGGATGGTTGAACACGTAAAAACCATCCTTCAAGAATTAAAATTACCATATAGAATTTTAAGACTTTGTGGAGGCGATTTAGGTTTTACCTCCGCATTAACTTACGATTTTGAGGTTTTCTCGACCGCACAAGACCGATGGCTGGAAATTTCATCGGTGTCAAATTTTGAAACCTTTCAGGCAAACCGTTTAAAATTGCGTTTTAAAAATAGCGACGGTAAAAATGAACTGGCACATACCTTAAACGGCAGTTCTTTGGCATTGCCCCGTGTTTTGGCTGGCATTTTGGAAAACTACCAAACTGAAGATGGTATCGAAATTCCAGAGGTTTTACAACCCTATACAGGATTTAAAATGATTGATTAAATCATTGTTTTTTACACATACAGCACCCATTTAGCATGTAAAGAAAACATGTAAATGGGTGTTTTTTTGTTGGGATAAACTAAAGTTTTAATAAATAAAAAATTAATAAAAATCTTACTTTTTGGTTTATTTAACTTAAAATAATCGATAAAGTGTAAAATTAAAACGTTATTTAACGATTTGGTATTGAATTCTTTGGCTATTAAAAATTTATTTTAGAAGTTAGGGGCACCAAATCATTAAAATCAACTAACATGAAAAATATCAAACGCTTGGTTATTTTAATTGCTTTAATTTTTTGTGCAAGTAAGGTGTTGTTTTCAGATTTCGATATATCTAAATCCGAAAGCAAAACAACGGCCCTTGCAAGCAAATAGGGGTTTGTTTTTTTTAAGATTGTCCCCAATCAGTAGTCATCGTTTTTTAAATTAGCGTCAGTTAATAGAACTTTTATTTTGGTTGGTTTATGCCCGAATTTTAATTCGGGTATTTTTTTATCACTATCTTAGCAGTAGCTGCTCATGCTAATTGTTATATTTACAACATGAAATTCCTTTACTTTTTATGCCTTTTTTTTAGTTTTCAAATGTATGCGCAAGATGATACATTTGCACGCGACTATTTTAAAAGTGGTGATTTTGAAAAGGCGCTTCATGAGTATAAAAAACTGTATGCACAATCGCCCTCCAACATTAATTATATTTTCCAAATAGTAAGTACCTATCAACAACTGGAGCAGTACAATGAAGCGGAATCGTTTTTAAAAACACTCATGCAACGTGTTAATTACCCAGCGTTTATTGTTGAGTTAGGCTTTAATTACCAACTAAAGAACGATATGCAAAATGCCAACGCCAATTATACTAAAGCGTTGGAAAAAATTGATGAAAACCCTAGCAACGTGTTTGCCATTGTTAGAAGTTTTCAAAGTCATGCGCTTTTAAACGAAGCCATCGTAGCCTATGAAAAAGCGGCAGCGCTTAACCCCGATTATAATTTCAACCTACAACTGGCCCAATTGTATGGCGAACAGGGTAACATAGAAAAAATGTTCGTAAGCTATATCGATTTTGCCGAAGCCAACCCCATTGCCCTAAGCAATATACAGCGTGCCATTACCGATTTTATTAGCGAAGACGGCATGCAGGAAAACAATATTTTATTTAGGAAAATCTTACTTAAAAAAGCCCAGGAAAGCCCCAGTTTAATTTGGAACGAACTGTTAAGTTGGCTATTTGTGCAACAAAAAGATTATAAAAAAGCATTTCTTCAAGAAAAGGCCATTTACAACAGGCAACCCGAAAGTTTGGACCGTATTGGTGAATTGGCGCTTACGGCCTTCAATGAAAACGATGTGGAAATGGCCAAGGAAATTTTCACCTTCATAACCCAAACCGCCCAAGACACCGAAACACTTTTAGAGGCCCATTACAACTTGCTTCAGCTTGAAACCAAACAAACGTCACCGGAAAATTACCAGCAAATTGAAAGCAGGTATCAAGAATTGTTTAAAAAATTCGGACTGTTTGCGTCAACCTTAAAAATCCAGATTGCGTATGCGCATTTTTTGGCTTTTTATATGAACGATGCCATAAAAGCAACCACGTTTTTGGAAAAAACCTTGGAATTGCCACTTACCGAATTGCAACAGGCCGAGGTAAAACTAGAACTGGGCGACATTTTGGTATTGCAGGAAAAATTTAATGAAGCTTTAATTTACTTTACACAAATTCAGCGTACCTTAAAAAACAGTACCATTTCACAACAGGCTCGTTATAAAGTGGCACAGGCAAGTTATTATAAAGGCGATTTTAAATGGGCCGAATCGCAACTTAAAATATTAAAGGCTTCAACCTCACAGCTAATAGCCAATGATGCGCTGGATTTAAAACTTGTTATTTCAGATTTTAAAGATGAAGATTCGCTTCAAACGGCCTTGAAATTATACGCTAAGGCAGATTTACTGGCGTTTCAAAACAAAAAAGAGGCCGCCATTTTATTATTGGATAAAATAATGGCAGAGCACAAAACCGAGCCTATCGTAGCACAGGCACTATTTAAACAGGCACAGTTATATACCGAATTATCAAAATTTGAAAAAGCCGAAACAAATTATGAAACCCTTATTGCTAATTATAGTGCAGGAATTTTAATTGATGATGCCTATTTTAAATTGGCACAGTTGTATGAAAACACCTTGAACCAACCAGAAAAAGCGAAAGTATTTTACGAAAAAATTATTTTTAACCATGCCGATAGCATCTACTTTGTCGATGCCCGAAAACACTATCGCGCATTGCGTGGCGATGCAATTAATTGATAGTTAAACATATAGAAACAAATTACCAAAAACCAATGCTGATATACAATGTAACCTCGAATGTAGATGAAAGTGTTCATGAAGAATGGCTAAAGTGGATGACCACCGAGCATATACCGCAAGTGCTTTCAACCGGAAAATTTGAAAAAGCCACCTTAACCAAAGTGTTGATTGAGGACGAGGTTGGAACCGTAACCTATTCGGTGCAATACCGGGTCAATTCGCGTGAAGCCTTGGAAGCATACTATCAAAACAATGCGCCCCGATTGAGAGCCGAGGTGAACAAAAAATTTGCCGATAAAGTGCTTTCCTTTAGAACGGAGCTTGATATTATTGATGAATATTCGGTTGCGTTTAATTAATGGGCACTAGGCTTTAGGCAATTGAATTTTTTTGCAGATAAGCCAGAATAGTTATCAAAATCTGCCATAATACCTTTTCTGGTTACAATAAAGAGCAAATTCTGCATCTCTCTACAACAGAAGCCTTTTTTCAGCTTTACACCTTTGCGACTTTGCGCCCCAAAATTAGTATCTTCGCACTTTATTAGGCATTCAAACCCCAAAAACGTGCAACTGTGGCAAATATCCCAAACCAAAACCAAGTTAAGGCAAAAAAACATTTGGGGCAACACTTCTTAAAAAACGAAGCTATTGCCCAACAAATTGCCAATACCCTTACTTTAAAGGGCTATAAAACTGTTTTGGAAATTGGTCCGGGCATGGGCGTGCTTACAAAGTATTTGCTTCAAAAACCAATAACCACCCACGTTATTGAAATCGACAATGAATCGGTAGCCTATTTACAGGCCAACTACTTAAATCTGGCTTCCAGAATTATTGAGGAAGATTTTTTAAGATATGATTTAAACCGGGTTTTTAAGGGCGAACCTTTTGCCATTATTGGTAATTTTCCCTATAATATATCAACACAAATCGTTTTTAAGGTATTGGAAATGCGCGACCAAATTCCCGAGTTTTCGGGCATGTTCCAAAAGGAAGTGGCACAGCGTATTTGCTCTAAGGAAGGCAGTAAAGTATATGGCATCTTGTCGGTACTAACCCAAGCGTTTTATGATGCCGAATATCTTTTTACGGTACCACCCAACGTATTCAATCCGCCACCAAAAGTCGATTCGGGCGTATTGCGGCTTACCCGAAAAACCAACGGCACGCTTCCATGCAACGAAGCTTTATTCTTTAAGGTTGTAAAAACAGCATTTCAACAGCGAAGAAAAACGCTTCGCAACAGTTTAAAATCAATGAATTTAACCGATAGTTTAAGAGAAGATAGTATCTTTGACAACCGTCCGGAGCAATTAACCGTGCAGCAGTTTATTCAGCTTACACAATGCATTGAAACGGATATCTAAATAACGCGTTTTGGCTGAAGAATTAGATAACATACAATTTGAGTTGACCGATGAGTTAATAAATCGGGTAGAGCGCCATATTGAATTAAAGGAAGATAAGGCACTCCACAAACTTTTAATGGAGTTCCATTACGCCGATATTGCTGAAATTTTAGACGAACTGAACTTAGATGACGCCATGTACGTCATCAAACTTTTAGATTCTGATACCACGGCCGATATCATCATGGAACTTGATGAAGACAGTCGGGAAAAAGTATTAAAAAACCTTTCTTCCAAAGAAATTGCCGATGAAATTGGCGAATTGGATACCGATGATGCTGCCGACATCATTTCAGAACTGCCCGAAGAACGCCAACTAGAGGTTATCTCTCATATTGAGGATGAAGACCATAAAGCCGAAATAAAGGAACTGCTTGCCTACCACGAAGATACTGCGGGAGGGCTTATGGCCAAAGAGTTGGTTAAGGTTTACGACACCTGGACGGTTGCCGGGTGCCTAAGGCGCATTCGTGGGCAAGCCAAAGAGGTAACACGGGTACATTCCATATACGTGGTCGATAAAAAAGATAAACTCGTAGGGCGTTTATCGCTAAAAGACCTAATTGTTGCCAAAAGCGACCAAAAAATAGCCGATATTTATATTTCCAATGTAGATAGCGTGAATGTGCACGACGACGCCGAAGATGTTGTAAAAATCATGCAGAAATACGACTTGGAGGCCATTCCGGTAGTGGACAACAACCAGAAACTCCTGGGCCGCATTACCATCGACGACATTGTGGACGTGATGAAGGAAGAGGCCGAAAAAGACTACCAACTAGCCGCAGGTATCACCAGCGATGTAGAGGCCGACGATAGCATTTGGGTACTCACCAAAGCCCGTTTGCCCTGGCTTTTAATAGGTATGTTTGGAGGTATTGGCGCCGCCACCATCATCACCAATTTTCAATCGGTTTTAAACAATTACAAAATACTGTTAAGTTTTGTGCCATTAATACAGGCCACCGCCGGAAACGTGGGTGTACAATCCTCCGCAATTGTAGTGCAAGGTCTGGCAAACGACACCATAAAGGGCGAAATCCTAAAACGGCTGTTCAAGGAATTTATACTCGGTTTGGTAAACGGCATCGCCATAGCATTGGTAGTACTTGTAATAAGCCACTTTTTCTTCCATACGCCCTATTTGGTATCTGCCACCATAGGCATCGCGCTAATCACGGTTATCATCATAGCCGCTTTAATAGGCACGTTCATCCCTATATTTTTGGACAAGCGTGGTATCGATCCCGCAGTGGCCACAGGGCCTTTTATAACCACAAGCAACGATATTTTTGGTATTTTGCTTTACTTTGTTATTGCAAAATTAATTTTAGGGTTTTAAATAATTTGGGCGTTACCCTTTGGGTCGCGCTTTCCGTTGCAATCTTTTGCAAAAGCAAAAGGATTTCCACTACAATCGCTAACGCAAAACTTAGTAAATTTGTAATCTGTTAACAATTAAGATAGCTCACAAATCAACGCAACCCAAGTGCCTTATCAAATGAAAATACTTCACCTAGATATCAATCATCAACTTCTTATAAATCAACTCAACGATTTGGGCTTTACCAACCATGAAGATTATACCTCATCAAAAGAAGCCATCGAAGCAAAAATACACGATTACCAAGGCATCATTTTACGAAGCCGGTTTACCATCGATAAACAATTTCTGGATGCTGCAAAAAACCTTAAATTTATTGGGCGTGTTGGTGCTGGACTTGAAAACATTGACTGCGATTATGCCGAAAAACAGGGCATCCTATTAATCGCAGCGCCCGAAGGTAACCGTAATGCGGTGGGCGAACATGCTTTGGGCATGCTACTTTCCTTATTCAACAAACTTAATAAAGCCGATAATGAAGTAAGAACAGGCAAATGGTTGCGCGAAGCCAATCGAGGTATTGAATTGGATGGACGAACGGTGGGCATAATCGGTTACGGCAACATGGGTAAAGCATTTGCAAAAAAACTGCGTGGTTTTAACGTTGAGGTGCTGTGTTATGATATTAAAAAAAATGTAGCCGATGAAAATGCAAAGCAAGTATCATTAAAAGAATTTCAGGATCGGGTAGAGGTAGTAAGCTTGCACACGCCACAAACACCATTAACGCTGAATATGGTACATACAGAATTTATAAACCAATTTAAAAAGCCATTTTGGTTAATAAACACCGCTCGCGGAAAAAGCGTAGTAACCCAAGATTTGGTTACGGCATTAAAATCCGGTAAAATTTTAGGTGCTGGTTTAGATGTTTTAGAATATGAAAAAGCTTCGTTTGAAGATATGTTTACTACCACCATGCCCCCAGCATTTCAATACTTAATACAGGCTGAGAATGTGTTGTTAACCCCGCACATTGCAGGTTGGACTATGGAAAGCAAAGAAAAATTGGCACAAACGATTGTCGATAAAATAAAAAAAAGTTTTACGTGAGTTTAGTGAGTGTTATGTTTTTTTGAACACCCCTATAATCCCCTCAAGGGGATATTTGTTCACGTTTGGTTACTGTGCTTTGGGTAATTGACATTATTTATTTTTAATACTTTCGCAAAAAGCTTCATTGTTTGGGTTGCCCTCCTTGAGGATACTTGAGGGGTGCTTTCTTGATATAAAATGATTGAATTGTTTTGTTCACATTTGGTAACTGTGTTTTAAGTAACCGAAGCGGTTTTGAGAGTTAAAGTTCAATACTTTCGCAAAAAGCTTCATTGTTTGGATTGTCCCCTCTAGGGAATATTTGTTCACGTTTGGTTACTGTGTTTTAAGTAACCGAAGCGGTTTTGAGAGTTAAAGTTCAATACTTTCACAAAAACTACATTGTTGGGTTGTCCCCTTGAGGGGACTTGAGGGGTGTTTTCTTGATATGAAAGGATTGAACTGTTTTGTTCACGTTTGGTTACTGTGTTTTAAGTAACCGAAACTGTTTTGAGATTTAAAGTTCAATACTTTCGCAAAAGGTTCATTGTTTGGTTTGTCCCCTCGAGGGGACTTTAGGGGTGTTTACACTATATTTTATTTAAGTAATTCCTTAACCGTTTCATCAACAACCAATAAAACACTGAACATATTTTTCTTAACATCTTCATTAGAAAACCGCAAAAACTTCACGCCATAAGCTTCCAATTCCCCCTGTCTTTTGGCATCGTACAAAACACTATGGTCATGGCTTGCACCATCAATTTCAATGGCTAGACCGATTTCATGGCAATAAAAATCCACAATGTAATGAAGCATGGGTACTTGTCTATGAAACTGCACACCATAAGCACGTTGTTTTATGTTTTGCCATAACAACACTTCGGGCAGTGAACTGTTTTTTCGTAACTGGCGAGCCAACAATTTAAGTTCGGGATTGTATGGTATTATTTTGTTTCTCATAAAGTGTTGCTTTACACCCCTATAATCCCCTCAAGGGGATATTTGTTCACGTTTGGTTACTGTGCTTTGGGTAATTGACATTATTTATTTTCAATACTTTCGCAAAAAGCTTCATTGTTTGGATTGTCCCCTCAAGGGGATATTTGTTCACGTTTGGTTACTGTGCTTTGGGTAATTGACATTATTTATTTTCAATACTTTCGCAAAAACATCATTGTTTGGTTTGTCCCCTCGAAGGGGCTTGAGGGGGGTTTTCTAATTGCAGGTTCTTTAATGCGCCTCCAGCCAATCATTGCCAACGCCTAAATCAACCACCAAAGGTACCTCTAGTGTATATGCTTTTTCCATTTCGGTCTTAACAAGTATTTTAATAGTTTCCAGTTCGGGTTTGTAAACATCAAAAACAAGTTCGTCATGTACTTGCAAAAGCATTTTTGATTTAAAGTTTCCCGATTGCAGTTTTTCATAAATGCGAATCATGGCAATTTTAATTATATCAGCAGCACTTCCCTGAATGGGCGCGTTTACAGCATTGCGTTCGGCAGCACCGCGTACTACGGCGTTTCTGGAATTAATATCGTTTAAATACCTGCGACGCCCCAAAACCGTTTGTACATAGCCGTTTTCGCGCGCAAAACCAATTTGTTCGTTGATGTAATTTCGGAGTTTAGGATAGGTGGCATAATAGGTGTCTATCAATTCTTTAGATTCACTTCGCGATAAATCGGTTTGATTGCTTAATCCGAATGCTGAAACGCCATATATAATTCCGAAATTTACTGTTTTGGCATTGCTTCGTTGTTCGCGCGTAACCTTTTCAAGAGGCACATTAAAGACTTTTGATGCGGTTGATGCATGAATGTCTTCACCATTTTTAAAGGCGTTTATCATGTTCTCTTCTTCACTTAAGGCCGCAATGATACGAAGTTCTATTTGTGAATAATCGGCAGCCAACAGCACATAATCTTCGTTTCGAGGTATAAATGCTTTTCGTACTTGGCGCCCGCGTTCGGTACGGATAGGGATGTTTTGCAAATTGGGGTTATTGCTGCTTAAACGCCCCGTAGCGGCAACGGTTTGCATGTAATCTGTATGGACTCTTCCGGTTGAGGGTTCTACTTGTGTTGGTAGCGCATCAACATAGGTGCTTTTTAATTTTGATAGCCCTCTGTAATCTAAAATATGCTGGATAATGGCATGGTCTTTTGCCAAGTAGCTCAAAATTTCCTCGCCCGTGGCGTACTGTCCGGTTTTGGTTTTTTTTGGTTTGTCAATCAACTTCAGCTTATCAAATAATATGTCGCCCAACTGTTTTGGCGATGCAATATTGAAAGTTTCTCCAGCTTCAGCATAAATTCTTGTTTCTAAAGCTTTTATGTCGCTTTCAAGTTGGCCGGATAATGAGTTTAAGAATTTTTCATCCAAATTTATTCCTTCCAGTTCCATGGCGGCCAACACGCGAAGTAACGGAATTTCAATATCGTCAAACAGTTTTTGGGTATTGGCCTCGCCTAGTTCTTTTTCAAAATGTTGTTTAAGTTGCAGGGTAATATCGGCATCCTCAACGGCGTATTCGGTTTGTGCTTCCAACGGTACATCGCGCATGGTTTGTTGGTTTTTGCCTTTTTTGCCAATAAGTTGTTCAATTGAAATGGGCGAATAATTCAAGTACGTTTCAGCCAATACGTCCATATTATGGCGCATATCGGGGTTAATTAAGTAATGCGCCAACATGGTATCGAACAATTTGCCCGTAACCTGTATGTTATATTTTGCCAATACTTTAATATCGTATTTTAAGTTCTGGCCAATTTTTTCAATGGCTTCATTTTCAAAAAATGGGCGTAATTGTTCAATAAGTTTTTGGGCCTCATCTTGGTTTTCAGGAAATGGCAAATAGAAACCTTTGCCGGCTTCCCATGAAAAGGCAATGCCAACCAATTGGGCCGTTAAAGGGTTTATACTGGTGGTTTCGGTATCAAAGCATACGCTGTTTTGCTTCATTAAATTTTTAACGAACAGGGTCGTTGCCATGCCCGAAGCGACACTTTGGTAAAAGTGCGATGTGGTATCGGCTGTTTTTCGTAAAAATGTGTGCTCTGTTGGCGCTTCCGCGGAAGTTATATCAGCTCCAAACAATGAGAACTGTCCAGCTCCGGCATGCCCCTTTTGTGCTTCGGAAGTTTTTCCCGCAGCGGGAGTTTTAGCACCTTCGGATGAAGCGTTTTCGGTGTGATTTGTTGAGGAAGGAGTTTCAACTTCCACAGAAAACGTTTTTTCAAAATTAGCGAGCAATTGCCTGAATTCCAGCTCCATGAAAATTTCGGTAACTTTAGGTAGGTCGGGTTGGTCCAGTTCAAAATCTTTTGCATGAAAAACAACCGGAACATCCAACATGATGGTAGCCAGTTTTTTTGATAGGATGCCAAGTTCTTTATTGGCCTCAATGTTTTCTCTCATTTTGCCCTTTAGCTCGTGGGTGTTTGCCAACAGGTTTTCCATACTGCCATATTCAGCTAAAAGCTTTTTCGCTGTTTTTTCACCAACACCGGGCAACCCAGGGATGTTGTCGGATGAATCGCCCATCATTCCTAAAAAATCAATAACCTGCAAGGGGTTTTCTACTTCAAATTTTGCTTTCACCTCGGGGATGCCCCAAGTTTCGTAACCGCCGCCAAAAACAGGACGGTACATAAAAATATTTTCAGAAACCAATTGGGCAAAATCCTTATCGGGCGTTACCATAAAGGTTTTATAGCCTTCTTTTTCGGCTTGTTTGGAAAGTGTTCCAATTACATCATCAGCTTCATAACCATCCTTAACCATAATGGGTATGTGCATGGCTTTTAAAATATCCTGTATATACGGAATGGCAATTTTTATGGCTTCGGGTGTGGCGTCTCGGTTGGCTTTGTAGGCTTCAAACATTTCTACGCGGTCGGTACTGCCGCCTTTATCAAAACAAACCGCTAAATGGTCGGGGCGCTCGCGTTTTATAACGTCCAAAAGGGAATTCATAAACCCCATGATGGCCGAGGTATCCAGCCCTTTTGAATTGATTCTGGGGTTTTTTATAAAGGCATAGTACCCACGGAAAATAAGGGCATAGGCATCAACTAAAAATAGACGTTTTTGTTCAGGCATCGTATGTGTTTTGATAGAATCCCAAAACTACAAAAACTATTTTTGATTTAAAGGCTACAACTTACCTTTGATGAAATCTTTAGCTTCATGGCGAAACTTCAATGAAAACCTTTAACAGTTCCATAAGAAAATAGGAAGTCAAAATGAGTAACTTTACAAGCTAATTTGAAATTTTATGTTGCGTTGGATTGTATTCCTGTTCATTTTTGCCATTATTGATATTTATGCCTTTCAAGCCTTTAAAACGGTAACAAAAAACAATTGGCTTTTTTTAGTGTACTGGCTTATTACGGTATTGGTTATTGGCAATTTTATAAATAACTATTATGGTTTTGATAGGAGTAAAGGCTTTACGCATGCCAATGCTTACGCTGCGGGGTTTTTTATCGCTCTGTTGGTTCCAAAATTGGTGTTGGTGGTAGGCATGCTTGCTGAAGATGTATTTAGGCTGCCATTGGCATTGTACCGATATATAACAGAAGGTTCTGCCGCTAAAGGGCCCTATTTGCCGTCGCGCAGGCAGTTTATTAGCCAAATAGCATTGGGTATTGCAGCCATTCCGTTGGCGTCTGTTATTTATGGGATATACAAAGGGAGATACAATTTTAAAGTGCTTAACTACACGCTTCATTTTGAAGATTTGCCCGCTGCCTTTGATGGTTATAGGATTACACAGATAAGCGACATACATTCTGGAAGTTTTGATGATGTAGAAAAGGTTTCGTACGCCATTAATTTAATAAACGAACAACAAAGCGATGTGATTCTTTTTACGGGCGATATGGTAAACAATAAAGCCGAAGAATTACTCCCCTATATGCACATTTTCGATAAATTGAAGGCTAAAGATGGTAAATTTTCCATTTTAGGAAATCATGATTATGGCGATTATGTTACTTGGGAATCGGAGGAAGCAAAGCACCAAAACCTAGAAAGTTTAAAGGCTCTTGAGAAAAAATTAGGTTTCGATTTACTTTTAAACGAAAGTCGGTTTATTGAAAAAAACGGCGAGCGCATCGCCTTAATTGGTGTTGAAAACTGGGGCATTGGCGGCTTTAAACAAGCAGGCGATTTAAAATTGGCTGCTTCAAAAATAGAAAAAAACGATTTTAAAATACTCATGAGCCACGACCCAACGCATTGGGAAAAGCAAGTTTTGAAGGACGATTATCACTATCATTTAACCTTAAGTGGCCATACCCATGGCATGCAATTTGGCATCGAAATACCCGGATGGATTAAATGGAGCCCCATAAAATGGCGTTATAGATATTGGGCAGGCATTTATAACGTTATGGGCGAATATATTAATGTAAACCGCGGTTTTGGATATTTGGCTTTTCCAGGACGTGTTGGCATCTGGCCAGAAATAACCGTAATTGAGCTAAAAAAAGGGAAAGCTACCGTTTAATTTTTTTATGCTTATATGTTAAATAAATTGCTTATTTTTATTGTAATACATTATAAATACGGCAAATATTGCTATTTTCAAAAAATTGCTTAGGTTTGTATAAGTACATTTGACTAATAAACACTAAAATATGTCAAAATTTGGGGAACTTATTGATGTTGAAATTCCGGTTCTGTTAGATTTTTTTACCGAATGGAACGACCAATCAACTGCGATGCATGTCGTGCTAAGGGATGTTGCCGCTGCACTTGGCGATAAGGCCAAAGTGATTAAAATTGATGTTGAAAAAAACCAAGAGCTTGCCGAAGCGTTGCGGGTTAAAGCGTTGCCTACTTTAATTATCTATAAAGATGGCGAAATGAAATGGCGCCAAAGCGGCGAACAAGATGCCAATACACTTATTGGGATCATTCAGCAATATGTTTAAGTTCTTGTAGTGTTCTCTTTTTATTCTTAAAATCACCATCAATTTTTAAGCTTTTACCTTTTTTATGGCGGTAAAGGCCTTGTCAACAAATTCATCTTCTACCAAAATAGTAAACTCGTTCGTGGTAGATATTACTTCGTAAAGCACGATGCCTTCCCAAGCCAATCGCTTAAAAAACTGATAGTATAAACCCGCTATTTTCGAATTGTCCTGCGGCAGGTTAACACTTATGGCCGATAAACCATCTTGAATGGCAAGAAAGCTTTCATTTTTTAAATTCTCTTTAATGAATTCATTTAAACTGCTGGAAATAATAATGTTGCTTTCATGGATACCGCGAGTAAAGGTGTAAAACAATTTAGATTCTTGATTGATTCTGTCTAAAATTTTAGCATGGTTGTCTATAATGGTTTCCGAATTTTTAATGGTAAAATCGGTTAGGTTCGAGCGTACGGTAATATCGCCAAGATTCTGCATAAATTTTTTCATTTTCACCGAATTGGTTAGCGCTGGCGGCGGATTGTATCGCCTTAAAGCCATCATAATAGCACCTGGTTTTACCTCCTTTTTCAACATGTTGCTAATGGGTTCGGTTAGCTCGATGGCCAAAGCACTAAAGTTTATAATGTTCCTGGAAAGTGCTTCTTCCAAATAGGGTTGTGTAATTAAAATGTCTTCAACACAGTTTGATACGGTTTTCATGTGTAAATTTATTATTTCTAAAGAATTTGTTTTTTGCACCACGAGCAGGTTCGGCAACATTCAGCCTATTTTATTTTATCAATAAAAATTTCAACCTAAAGCACGTGTTAACTATTTAACAATATGTGCAAAAATAGGTATATTTTTTAATAAATATCTTTTTTAGTGAAAGGAGTTATAGTTTAGCGCATTAATTATCACGATTATATTGTTAAAAATAAATTAATTACATACATGAAAGTATTAAAGTTTGGAGGCACTTCCGTGGGGTCGGTTGAAAATATAGCGAACGTAAAAACAATTATTAACGATGGCGAAAAAAAGGTAGTGGTGCTCTCGGCCATGTCTGGAACCACCAATCAATTAGTGGCAATATCCAACCATATTGCAAATAAAGAGTTTGTTGAAGCCATTGAAAAAGTAAATAAGCTGCACGACACGTATGTTGTTGTAATTGATAACCTTTTATCGCATGCTGTTTTAAACAAAGAGGTTAAAACCTATGTTTCGGGTATTTTCAATGTTTTGGTTGAAAGTATCAACAAGCCCTATTCCGTTCAATTGGAAAATGAAATAGTGGCACAGGGCGAACTGCTTTCAACCTATATGGTAACTAGTTATTTGAATCAAGAAGGTGTAAAGGCTTCCTTATTGCCTGCACTGGAATTTATGCGAATTGATGAACATAAAGACCCAGACTTAAACTATATAAAAGCACATTTTAAAAGCACATTTGATAAGGCCGAAGATGCTGAGATTTACATCACGCAAGGCTTTATTTGTTTGGACGACAAAGGGAAAATATCAAATTTGCAACGTGGTGGAAGCGATTTTACCGCAACCATTATTGGTGCTGCCATACATGCTGAAGAAGTGCAAATTTGGACCGATATAGATGGCATGCACAACAACGATCCGCGTTATGTTGAAAACACGAGGCCCATTTCAAACCTTTCCTTTGATGAAGCTGCAGAATTGGCCTATTTTGGGGCAAAGATCCTGCATCCGCAAACCGTAACGCCAGTGAGGTCGCTTAACATACCGGTACGATTGAAAAACACCATGAATCCCGAGGCTTACGGCACCTTAATTAACAACGACCATTCTGAAACGGGCGTTAAGGCCATGGCGGCTAAAGATGGCATTACGGCCATTAAAATAAAATCGGGCCGAATGTTGCAGGCCCACGGTTTTTTAAGAAAGGTGTTTGAAATATTTGAAGTTTATGAAACGGCCATCGATATGATTACCACTTCGGAAGTTGCCGTGTCGCTAACCATTGACGATGATAAAAATTTGGATAAAATTTTAGCCGAACTTGAAAAATTCGCCACCATTGAAGTAGATAAAAACCAAAGCATTATTTGCTTAGTTGGGCACTCGGTGGTGAACCATCAAGAAACCTACAAGTTGTTCCAAATATTACAGGATGTAAAAATTAGGATGATTTCCTACGGTGGAAGCAATAACAACATTTCGTTATTGGTCGATACCAAAAATAAAATCAATACGCTGCAAAAACTAAACGATTATTTATTTGAATTAGTCACTCTGTAAACTACAATATTTTAGTTTTGAAAGCATGGAGAGCCGTTAATTTAGCGGCTCTTTTTTATGCTCAAATTATATTTTAAAACCCTTTCAGCGTTTTAAACGCTGAAAGGGATGCTTAAAAGTGTTGTTTTTATTGGTGTATCAAGAATTCATTAAATCCTCAATTTCTTCAGCTTCAATAGGAATGTTACGCATTAAGTTAAAGGGTTCTCCCGTTTTTTGGATTACCACATCATCTTCCAACCGAATACCAAACCCTTCTTTTGGGATATAAATACCTGGCTCCACGGTAAAAACCATGTTGGGTTGCATGGGTTCGGTTAAAATTCCGTAATCATGCGTGTCCAACCCCATGTGGTGGCTGGTACCATGCATAAAATATTTTTTGTAGGCGGGCCAGTCGGGGTTTTCGTTTTGTACATCGGCCTTGTCCAAAAGTTTTAAATCAAGCAATTCCGAAGTCATTAATTTGCCAACTTCCACATGGTACGATGCCCAATCGGTACCCGGAACGAGCATTTTAGTGGCTTCAATCTTAACGCGGTTTACCGCATTGTAAACCTCTTTTTGGCGTTTGGTAAAGGTGCCAGAAACGGGGATGGTACGTGTGAGATCACTTGAATAATTGGCATATTCTGCGCCTACGTCCAATAAAATTAAATCGCCAGCCTTACATTGCTTGTTGTTTTCTATGTAGTGCAGCACATTGGCGTTATTTCCTGAAGCGATGATGGGGGTATATGCAAATTTTTTAGAGCGGTTGCGCAAAAATTCGTGCATAAATTCGGCTTCAATTTCATATTCCCAAACCCCGGGCTTTACAAAGTTCAAAATACGCCGGAACCCTTTTTCGGTAATAGTGCAGGCCTGTTGTATCAGGTCTATTTCAATTTGGTTTTTTACAGAGCGCAAGCGTTGTAAAATAGGGGCGCTTTTGGCAACACTATGGGCGGGATACTTTGCTAAAAGCCATTTGGTAAAGCGGTCTTCGCGGGTTTCGGTTTCAACATTTGCCCTGTAATGTTCGTTGGTGTTAATATAAACCGTATGGCACTGCGTCATAAGTTCAAACATTATTTTTTCCATTTCCTTAAGCCAATAAACCGTTTTAACGCCACTGGTTTCAAAAGCAGCTTCCTTGGTAAGTTTTTCGCCTTCCCAAACTGCAATATGGTCGTTGGTTTCTTTTAAAAACAATATTTCGCGGTGTTTTTCCTTGGGGCAATCGGGGAATAGTACCAGAATACTTTCTTCTTGGTCAACACCGCTCAAATAAAAAATATCCCGATGTTGTTCAAAAGGCATGGTACTATCGGCACTAATGGGGTAAATGTCGTTTGAGTTAAATACTGCCAGACTGTGCGGTTGCATTTTGGCGACAAAGTTTTTTCTGTTTTCAATAAAAAGCGATGGGTTTATGGGATGATATTTCATGGATAAATTTTGATTTTTTTTAACGATTTGTTTCAGTTTAAGGCCAATATGCATGATGCGTGTAGTAGCAATAACAATTGGCCAGTGTAGTGCTGTGTAACGATTAATGATGCTAAAAGTAACAAAACTAAATAAAACCTGTACAATTTTTTACTATATTTGAAGTTATCCACTGCCAGATTATTAATTTAAAATTAGTGATTTATGAAAAAAATTACAATAGAAGTCGTTGTTGTTGTGTTATCGTTTGTGATAGGTTTATCTAATTTGAATGCACAAGATTTACTTAGAAAGGTTTCGTTGGAAAAACAAATTGAAAACTCAAGTTTGGTTGTTGAAGGGAAGGTTATTTCAAAAAAATCGTTTTGGGATGCGGAAAATAAACACATTTATACCGCTAATACTATTGAAGTTTATAAGGTTTTTAAAGGAGAGCCGGTAGCCACCATTGAGGTTATTACACCGGGTGGTACCGTGGGTTTGTTTGCCGAAAGGGTAACACCAAGTTTAAATTTACATACCGATGCTGTTGGGGTTTTTACCTTGTACCCTAGCAACGTTCAAATGAAAGCTTCAGATAAATCGGGAGTGAAACAATTTAAGCCTTATGGGTCTTCACAAGGATTTTATAAGTATAGTCTCCATGAAAATGTGGCGGCCAATGTGTTCAATAAAAAACAAGGGATAAGTGCTTCCTTTTATGATGAAATTAGAAGTTACACAAAAAGCAAGTATATCGAGCTCTCAAATTTTGATGCGCAAGCAACCTATTCAAAAGCGTCGCAAAGCAAAGCAACACTGGCCCCGAGTGGCATAACGTTTAGCCCAACAACTATTACGGCGGGAACCAAATCGATACTTACCATAAATGGCACCGGTTTTGGAACCACAAAAGGCAAGGTGTCTTTTCGGAATGCGGATGATGGCGGCGCAACGTTTATTGATGCATTGAGTACCCAACTACTTACTTGGAACAACACCCAAATTACGGTTGAAGTCCCTTCGGAAGCTGGTACGGGCCCAGTTATGGTAACCGATGCAGCGCCTTCTCCTGCAAGCGATGTTTCTGCTAGTAATTTAACCATTTCGTACTCCGAAATTAACGTGGTTCAAAATGGAGGGAATTTAGCTTATCGTGTGCAACATGTAAATGATAATGGTTCAGGAGGTTATACTTTTCAATTGTTTACCGATTTTAATAATAATACGGCTGCAAAAGCGGCCTTTACAAGGGCACATGATAGCTGGAGGTGCCAAACAGGAATTAATTGGACAATAGGTGCCACAACATCCATAGATGTAGCGGCATCTGATGGAACAAATGTTATTAGATTTGATAATGGCGCGGAATTAGATCCTACTGAATTGGGCAGAACCTCCTATTATTACAGTGGTTGTGGTACAGCACCCAATATAAATTGGTATGTTACAGAAATGGATTTTGTTTTTGACGATACCACCGATTGGAATTTTGGTCCAGCACCAACACCAGCCGTCATTGGCAAATATGATTTTGAAAGTGTGGCACTTCACGAATTGGGCCATGGGCATCAATTAGGCCATGTGATAGACGATAATGATGTGATGAACTATGCACTTCAGTTTGCTTTGGACCGCCGTGTGTTGGGCACCAGCAATATCACCGTCGCAAGTGCAATACAGACTAGAAGTACATCAATAAATCCATGCCCCGCTCCGCCTTTTAACACAACAGTTATGACCAACCACCCCTGTTATTTAAGCGTAGAGGAAGCAGCCTTAAACGAAGCCATCAACATTTATCCAAACCCTACAAAAGGCCAGTTCAATGTTCAAAATACTTCCTTGATAAATTTGGAAAAAGTGGTTGTTTATGATGTTAGCGGTAGGCTAATCTTAAAAACAGATATGTTGAACGCCCCACGAATTAAAACGGTTAATTTACTGGGTGCATCGCGGGGGATGTATTTTGTTAGTATTTATTCAGACAAAGCCATGATTACAAAAAAAATAATTCTGGAATAAATTTTTAAAATAAGTATAAAAGGGTGTTTCAAAAAAACGCCCTTTTCTTTGCAAAACAAAATTCTTTAAAACCATTCTAAATAGCAAAAACATGACATTTGTTAGTTGGTTAAAACTTTAACCTAGCGTACCTTTGCACACAAATAAATAAACACATTAAAATGGGCGGATTTTTTAATTCTTCAGTAGGAAGAAAGGTTGCCATGGCACTTTCAGCATTTTTCCTCATGTTTTTTTTAATAATACATTTAGCGGTCAATATCACCTCGTTGTTTAGTGCCAATCTATTTAATGAGATGTCCCATTTTATGGGAACCAACCCATTAGTTCAATTTGCATTACAACCCGTTTTGATTTTGGGGGTTGTGTTCCATTTTGTAATGGGATTTGTATTAGAGATAAAAAATAAAAGCGCACGAAAAATAGCGTATGTTAAAAATAATGGTGCAGCCAATTCTACCTGGATGAGCAGGAACATGATTTACAGTGGGCTGGTTGTTTTAGCCTTTTTAGGATTGCACTTTGCCGATTTTTGGCTTCCGGAATTAAATTATAAATACATAGCGTTTAACCCAGAGGAGCCTACCCGTTATTTCCATGAACTGCAAGAAAAATTTGTGCCCGTATGGCGCGTTGCAGCTTATGTTGCGGCCTTTATTTTGTTAGGGCTTCACCTAGCACACGGTTTTGCCTCGGCTTTTCAATCTATGGGCGCCTCAACCATCAGGAAAAAAACATTACAAACTTTTGGAAAGGCTTACGCGATTATCATTCCGTTAGGATTTATAATCATTGCACTTTTCCATCATTTTAATCACCATTAATCTCAGATATATGGCATTAGATTCAAAAATACCACATGGTCCCATTCAAAATAAATGGACAGATTATAAAAATCATATCAACCTTGTAAACCCTGCAAACAAACGTCATATCGACGTTATTGTGGTTGGTACAGGGTTGGCAGGCGGTTCTGCTGCTGCAACACTAGCGGAACTTGGCTATAATGTAAAAGCCTTCGCTTACCAAGATTCGCCTCGTCGTGCTCACTCCATTGCGGCACAAGGTGGTATTAATGCTGCCAAAAACTATATGGGCGATGGCGATTCAACGTACCGATTGTTTTACGATACCGTAAAGGGTGGCGATTACCGGTCGCGCGAAGCGAACGTTTATCGTTTGGCAGAAGTATCGGGGGCCATTATCGACCAATGTGTGGCGCAAGGTGTTCCTTTTGCACGCGATTACGGCGGGTTGTTGGACAACCGTTCGTTTGGTGGCGTATTGGTTTCAAGAACGTTTTATGCCAAAGGGCAAACAGGCCAGCAACTATTATTGGGCGCTTATTCGGCCATGAACCGACAAATTGCACGTGGTAAAATAGAAATGTTCAACCGCCACGAAATGCTCGATGTGGTTAAAATTGGCGGGAAAGCACGCGGTATTATTGCACGTAATTTAATTACCGGAGAAATTGAACGCCATTCGGCACACGCCGTTGTTATTGCTACGGGCGGTTACGGAAATGTTTATTTCCTTTCAACCAATGCCATGGGCAGCAACGCCACGGCCGCTTGGAAAATACATAAAAAAGGTGCGTATTTCGCTAATCCGTGCTTTACGCAAATACATCCCACCTGTATTCCGCGTTCGGGTGATTATCAATCAAAATTAACCTTGATGTCGGAATCGTTGCGAAATGATGGCCGTATCTGGGTGCCAGCAAGAATAGAAGATGCCAAGGCAATACAACAAAGAAAGCTGAAACCCACCGAAATTCCTGAAGAAAACAGGGATTATTTCCTAGAGCGTCGCTACCCGGCATTTGGGAATTTAGTACCCCGCGATGTGGCCTCAAGAGCCGCTAAAGAACGTTGTGATGCAGGTTTTGGCGTGAACGCAACAGGTGAGGCAGTGTATCTTGATTTTGCATCGGCCATAGAGCGATATGGTAAAATACAAGCTAAAATCCATAATATTGAAAATCCTTCCAAAGAAAAAATATACGAGTTAGGGCAGGCTATTGTTGAGGAAAAATACGGAAACTTATTCCAAATGTATGAGAAAATCGTTGATGAAAACCCATACAAAACACCCATGATGATTTACCCGGCAACCCATTACACCATGGGCGGGATATGGGTAGATTATAATTTAATGACCACCGTCGATGGTTTGTATTGCATAGGCGAAGCAAACTTTTCAGACCACGGCGCAAACCGGTTGGGGGCTTCCGCTTTAATGCAAGGATTGGCAGATGGCTATTTTATATTGCCTTATACCATAGGCGATTATTTGGCAAATGAAATAAGAACCGGTAAAATTCCAACCAATACCCCAGAATTTGATGAGGCCGAAAAAGAGGTGACCGATAGAATCAACCATTTCTTAAACAACAAGGGCACAAAATCTGTTGATCATTTCCACAAGCGTCTTGGAAAAGTAATGTGGGACAAAGTAGGAATGGCACGAAATGAAAAAGGACTGAAAGAAGCCATGGCCGAAATTAAACAAATTCGTGAAGAATTCTGGAGAGATGTAAAAGTGCCAGGTTCTGCTTACGAAATGAACCCCGAGTTGGAAAAAGCAGGACGTGTAGCCGACTTTTTAGAACTGGGTGAACTTTTCGCAAAAGATGCCTTAATGCGTGAAGAATCATGTGGCGGGCACTTTAGGGAAGAATCGGTTGAAATGGACGGCGAACAAAAAGGAGAAGCAAAACGCAACGACGCTGAATATGCTTTTGTAGCAGCTTGGGAATATAAAGGCGAACCAGCCGATGCCGTACTGCATAAAGAACAACTAGAGTTTAAGGATATTGAGTTGAAGCAGCGTTCTTATAAATAGTTATTGGTTATTAAGTTATTTAGATGAATAATTTTAAGTCTTTTGAAGAGTTAGAGTGTTGGAAAGAAGCAAGAAACTTAAGGTTATTTATAAAAAACAATATAATCACTAAAATACCAAGTTCAGAGAAATTTGTTTTAATTGATCAAATTAAACGTTCATCCCGTTCTGTATGTAATAATATTTCTGAAGGCTATGGTAGATACCATTTTCAAGAGAACATTCAGTTTTGCAGAATAGCTAGAGGTTCTCTTTTTGAAACTTTAGACCATGCAATCATAGCATTAGATGAAGGTTATATTTTAGAAGAAGATTTAAAAGAATTAAGAGTAATACATAATAAAACATTGTTGATTCTTAATGGATACATTAAGTACTTAATGGGCCAAAAAGATAAATAAGCACTAGTATTAACTAAATAACTTATTTACTTAATAACTCTATCAACAACCTAATAACTTAAATAAATGGATTTAACGTTGAAAATATGGCGCCAGAAGAGCGCTACCGACAAAGGCAAGATGGTCGATTATAAAGTTACGGATATTTCAGAGCACATGTCCTTTTTGGAAATGATGGATGTTTTGAACGAACAGCTTGTAAACAAGGGGGAAGAACCCATTGCTTTTGATCACGATTGTCGCGAAGGTATTTGCGGTATGTGCTCAATGTATATCAATGGTGAAGCTCATGGCCCCGATAGAGGCGTTACCACCTGTCAATTGCACATGCGCATGTTTAAAGATGGCGATACCATTACCATCGAACCATTTAGGGCCGCTGCATTTCCCGTAATCAAGGACTTGGTGGTCGATAGAATGGCCTTTGAGCGTATTCAGCAAGCGGGAGGTTATATTTCGGTAAACACATCTGGAAATACCCAAGATGCCAACGCAACGCCTATTTCAAAGCACGCTGCCGATGAATCGATGGATGCAGCATCCTGTATAGGCTGTGGTGCCTGTGTGGCTACCTGCAAAAATTCTTCTGCGATGTTGTTCGTAAGTGCCAAAGTTTCGCAATATGCGCTGTTGCCCCAAGGGCAAGTTGAAGCGGCCGATCGTGTAAGGAACATGGTGGCACAAATGGATTTGGAAGGTTTTGGAAACTGCACCAACACCGGAGCTTGCGAAATTGAGTGTCCAAAAGGCATTTCTTTGGATAACATTGCACGCATGAACAGAGAACTAATGAAAGCCGCTGTATTAAAATAATTTCCTTTTTATCGATAATACTAAAAACCTAGGCCTCGGCTTGGGTTTTTTATTTAGATTTACCCACTAATTTTATTATAAATGCGCAAAAACATCTATTTTGTTGTACTCATCTGTTTCTGGGGCTTTCAGAACCAAGCACAAATTGCTATTCCTAAAAATAATGGGTTTAATGAAACGGAATTGCTCCATCATATCAAAACCCTATCATCCGATGCTTTTGAAGGCAGAAGAACAGGAACCAAAGGCGGGGTAAAAGCTGTAAATTATATTGTTGACCATTTCAAAATACTGCAAGTTTTACCATTAGTTCCTAATTATACCCAACCATTTGCATTTTCAAGCGAAGGCAAGCATTTTAATGGAACGAATGTATTAGGGCTCATTAAAGGAACATCCTTTCCCGAAAAATACATCGTTATAACCGCCCATCACGACCATGAAGGCATTAAAAACGGACAGATTTACAACGGTGCCGATGATGATGCGTCGGGGGTTAGCGCCCTATTTGCCTTTGCGGAATTCTTTAAAAACCATGCGCCCAAACACTCGGTTATTCTAGCTGCTTTTGATGCTGAAGAACTGGGGCTGGAAGGCTCGAAATATTATTTAGGTCGTCCCATAGTGCCACTAAACCAAATCAAGGTTAATTTGAATATGGATATGATAAGCAGGAGTGATGAAAAAGAACTTTTTGTAGTGGGTACGATACACAACAAATGGCTGAAAGACCTCATAATAAGTAATAAATATTCAAACAAAATAAAGCTTTTAACAGGGCACGATGAAGGCAATTGGGAAGAGAACTGGACCCACGCCTCAGACCATGCATCATTTCACAAAAAAGGTATTCCGTTTTTATATTTTGGGGTTGAAGACCACAAAGATTACCACGAACCCACCGATGATTATGAGAACATCCAACCGGAATTCTATAAAGAAGCTGTTAAAGTTATCATGGCGGTTTTCCAAAAAATGGATGCCTTACAACTTTAACAGCCTTTAATTTTTAATGGGAATGGTCGCTCTCGCTTTCATTAAGCAGCATGTAACCTCCTTGTACCAAAATATTTTTATCTATTAAATCGTTTGTGTTCAATATACTGGCATACGTTTCGGTTTGTGTCCCCAAGTTTATTTTAACTTTTTTAAAATGGTAGCCATCTTTTTTCTTTTCATTTAAAACCAGTACAAAATAATCGCCATTTGTCTCTAAAATGGCATCTTTTGGTAAGGCCAAACTTGCCGTAGCTTCTGTAATAATAGCGGCTTCAACATACATGCCTACCACAAAATTGGTTTCATCTTCATTTAAAATATGGGCGTGTACTTTTACGGTTCTATTGGTTTCATCAATGGTGGTGCCCACCAAGTGTACTTCGGCCTCAAAGGTTTTTTGGGAAGCTTCAGGAATTTTAAATTGAATTTTTTGTCCTTTTTTAACATTTAAAATATCCTTTTCAAAAACCGATAGCTCTATATGGATATGGTTGGTATCAACAATTTCCATAATGACATCGGAAGCTGAGACGTACGCACCACTGCTAACGTTGATTTTGGTTACAAAACCATCGATAGGAGAAAACACATTGATGGTTGAGCTTATTTGGCCTTGTTCAACCGAAGCGGGACTTATATGGATCATATTCAGTTTTTTTCGTAAACCGTGGTACTGCGCCAAACTACTTTTGTAGGTACTTTCGGCTTTTAAAAAGTTTTTTTGCGAACTTATTTTTTCATCAAATAAGGTTTTCTGGCGTGTGAATTCAGATTTCAAGTAATTAAGTTGTTCGGCAATTTCTAAATATTGCTGTTGGATTTCCACAAATTCCGGATTTTCAAGAGTTACCAAAAGTTGCCCCTTTTTCACTTTGTCGCCAACAAGCAACGGGGTTTTTGTTATGTAACCGCCCATAAATGTACTTACCGAAGCTTTGTTGTGCGGCGGCACATCAATCATGCCACTTGTTTTAATGGTTTCATTAAAAGTGTGCATTTCAAGTGTTCCCATCTGCATGTTTTCACTGGTAAATTGCGATTGTGTGATGGTTATGTCGTTGCTGTTCGGTGCCGTTTCAGCAGTCGTTTCATTGTTTTTTTCTGAATTTCCGCAAGCAACCAAGGCAAGCAAAAATAGGAAGCTAGGTATATATTTCATGGTGTTTCGTTTATAATGTTAGATAATTGATGGCGATAACCGTTTGGTTATAGGCATTGATGTTGTTTAAATAAGTCAATTCAATTTCGGTAGCGGTTTCAATGCTTTGTATGTACTGAAAAAAATCGATTTCACCTTCTTTAAATGTGCGTTCGGCTGTTTTTATAATTTCTTCGGAAAGCGTTTTGCCTTGCGTTTCGTAGTAGGTGATGGCTTCATCATGCTGTTGAAGTTTCGCCATTAACGTTTGATATTCAACATTCAATTTTAGCTTAAAATCTTGTTTTTCGGCTTCCGCAACTTCTTCGGCAATTCTAGTCGCTTTTATTTTTGAAGCATTTCCGCTAAAAAACAACGGGATTTTTACACCAAATTGATACCCAATAACATTGCTGTTTAAAGTGCTGTTGGTGCCTTGGAAATATTCCACGCTTAAATCGGGCAACAGGTTTTGCTTTTCTTGTTGGTATAAGGCTTTGTACAGGGCTTTTGAGTTGTCGAAATATTGAAGTCCTGCATTATTGGCCAATGAAATGGTTTGTAATTCAAGTTTTCTCATAGGTTCGGCATTGGTTGAGATACTATCAACTTGTACCAGTTTTTTCAGTTGCTCACTTGCCAAAATAACATCTTGTTGTGCCTGTTTAAAAATGGTTTCAAGTTGTTTTTGTTTTGATTTTGCACTAATCATTTCCAGATAGTTGGTTTCGCCCAATTCAAATCGACGCTCTGAGGCAATCGCAAAATTTTGGAACAGGCTATCTAAAAACTTATAGGTTTTAGCTTTGTTTTCGGCATAATTTAACTGGTAATACGCTAGTGCCACGTCGCGTTTTAAAGTTTCTAGCCTAATAGTATAACCCGATTTTTGAAGCTGGTATCTGGCCTTGTTCACTTTTTTATCGGCAAAATATACGGTTGGAAACTTGAAGTCCTGCGATACACCAAAAATCTTTAAAGGCAAACCGTTTACAGCTAGATTGTTTTCATCGTACTGATAGTAAACGGCCGTTTTATCGAAATTAAACGCACTACCAATTAATGCTTTTGCTTCATCGGTTTTTAATGAAGATGCTTTTAAATGCGCATTGTTTTCAATAGCTAAATTTATAGCTTCATCAACCGTAAAAGGCTTGTTCTGTGCCTGTATTTGTAAAGTGGACAATACGATAATAATAGGTAGTATGGTTTTTTTGTTCATTTTTTTATCTTTTTTTTCTTCAAACCATGCATATAAAATGGGTAATACAATAAGCGTTAAAAACGTTGCCGATACCAAACCGCCAATAACAACGGTTGCTAAAGGGCGTTGCACTTCTGCGCCTGCATTGGTTGAAATGGCCATGGGCAAAAACCCTAAAGCGGCGGCGGCGGCGGTTAACAAAACGGGGCGTAAACGTTCGGCAGTGCCTTTTTTTATAAGTTCTTCAATGTTGGTCATGCCTTCTTTTTTTAGTTCTTTAAAATGTTCAATTAAAACAATGCCATTTAGAACGGCAATACCAAAAAGCGCAATAAAACCAACGCCTGCGGAAATGCTAAAGGGCATATCGCGAAGCCACAACAGCCAAATGCCACCAACGGCAGAAAGTGGTATGGCAGAGTAAACCATGAACGCTTCCTTTATGGAACCAAAGGCAAAATGCAATAAGATGAATATAAGGATGAGAGCAACGGGCACTGCAATTAGTAAACGGGCCTTGGCACTTTGCAGGTTTTCAAATTGCCCACCGTAGGTAATTGTATAACCCACGGGAAGCTTCACTTTGGCTTCAATGATGCTTCTAACATCATCGACAACCGATTGTAAATCGCGGTTCCTAACGTTTATGCCCACCACGATGCGTCGTCTGGTATCATCCCTGGAAATTTTGGCTGGCCCTGTGGTGTATTTTATTTCGGCCAATTCACTCAACGGGATTTTTACACCATTTGGGGTATCCACATATAAATTTTGAATATTCTCAATGGTGTTGCGGTGTGCAGTATCTAAGCGAATGGCAATGTCGAACCGTTTTTCACCTTCAAAAACAGTGCCTATGGTGGTGCCTGCAAACCCCATGGAAATGAGTTGGTTAACATCTGAAATATTTAAACCATAACGGGCAATTTTACTGCGGTTGTAGGTTACGCTCATTTGCGGCAAACCTTCAACCTTTTCAATAATGATATCCGAAGCACCTTCAACCTGTTGGATAAGCATTTTAATTTCATTGGCTTTGTTCGCCAAAACCGATAGGTCGTCGCCAAAAATTTTAATGGCAACATCGGCCCTAACACCCGTAATCAGTTCATTAAAACGCATTTCGATGGGCTGGGTAAATTCAACTTCCATCCCAGGGATAATGGCGAGTGCTTCCTTGAATTTATCGGCCAGTTCATCTTTACTTTCCGCAGAAACCCATTCTTTCTTAGGTTTTAATTTGATGATCACATCACTTTCTTCCATGCTCATGGGGTCGGTGGGCACTTCGGCTGCGCCAATTCTGCTCACCACTTGGTCCACTTCAGGAAAATTATCCAAAAGTATTTTTTCGATTTTTGTGGTAATTTCAATGGTTTTTCCCAAAGAGGTGCCGGTTTTTAAAACGGGTTGTATCACAAAATCGCCTTCATCTAAAGTCGGCACAAATTCACCGCCCATGGTGGTAAAAAGCCAAAAGCTAAAAGCCAATAGAACACCTGCTAACGAAACTACTATTTTTTTGTGCTCTAATGCCCAATGGATGGTAGGCTTGTAAAGTTTATTTAATGATGCCATTAACCTAACCGAAATGTTTTTATTACTTTGAACATTTGGTTTTAAAAATAGGGAAGAAATTACAGGGACATAGGTTAAACAAAGAATCATGGCGCCAATAAGTGCAAAACTGAAGGTTAGTGCCATGGGCTTAAACATTTTGCCCTCTACGCCGCTTAACGATAAAATAGGGATGAAAACAATGAGAATGATGAGTTGCCCAAAAATGGCGGAATTCATCATTTTTGAAGCACTTTTGTGCGTAATCGTATCAATAGCAAGTTGCTGGTCGGTTTGGGAAAGTGCCTTTATTTTTGAACTTTGCGAGGTTATTTGAAAGGCAATAAACTCGACAATGATAACCGCGCCATCGATGATAATGCCAAAATCTATCGCGCCAAGACTCATCAAATTTGCATCAATCCCAAAAATTTTCATCAACGAAATAGCAAACAGCAAGCACAACGGAATAACCGATGCCACCACCAAGCCCGAGCGTAAATTTCCTAATAGCAAAACCACAACAAAAATAACGATGAGCGACCCCAGGATCAAGTTTTCGGCAACGGTAAAGGTTGTTTTGCCAATAAGTTCGCTGCGTTCTAAAAATCCGTTAATGTAAACGCCCTCTGGCAATGAACTTTCTATGGAAGCGACACGTTCTTTAACCGCATCAATCACTTTTTTGGAATTGCCGTCTTTCAGCATCATCACTTGCCCCAGTACCTTTTCGCCTTCACCATTACCGGTAATAGCACCAAAACGGGTCGCACTTCCAAAGCCTACTTTGGCAACGTCTTTGATGTAAATGGGCAACCCCTCGTTTTTTATAACAATGTTTTCAATGTCCTGTAACGAGGTTACCAAACCTTCGCCACGAATAAAAAAGGCTTTGTTGGTTTTTTCAATATAACCGCCACCTGCAATACTGTTGTTTTTTTCCAAGGCATTGAAAACCGCCAGGTAATCAATGTTCATGGCTTTTAGTTTTTCAGGATTTATGGCAACTTCATACTGTTTTAAATAACCGCCCCAAGTATTCACTTCAACTACACCGGGAATTCCTGAAAGTTGACGTTTTACTACCCAGTCTTGGATGGTGCGCAGTTCGGTAACCGAATAACGGTGTTTATATTCGGGTTTTACATCTAAAATATATTGGTAAATTTCGCCAAGTCCGGTAGTTATGGGGCCCATTTCTGGGGAACCAAAGCCTTCAGGGATTTTTTCGGAAGCCGATTTTATTTTTTCAGCAATCAATTGTCGGGGAAGATAGGTTCCCAGTTTATCCTGAAAAACAATGGTAACCACCGAGAGGCCGAATTTAGAAACCGACCGAATTTCTTCAACACCCGGAAGATTTGCCATTTCCAATTCCACAGGATACGTGATGAATTGTTCCACATCCTGCGTTGATAAATTTCTTGAGGTGGTAATTACCTGTACTTGGTTGTTGGTAATATCGGGTACGGCACCAATAGGGATTTGGGTTAGCGACAGTATGCCAAAACCAATAATGGAGGCCGTAAACAAAAGGATAACCAGCTTATTTTTTAAGCTGAATTTGATGATGTACTCTAACATAATTCATTTTAATAGGAATTAATAAATGCTATCGAAAATGGGTGTTTAAGATAGGTTTAAAAAAATATTGAAATAGAATTATGCTATTTTGGGCGGTTGGAAAAAGGAAGGTTTTTCGAAATTTGAAAATGGTTCTTTATAAAAAAAGTTGGTTGGGTTTTCTATAAATTCTTGATGGTAAACGGTATATATTAAGTGTGGCGTAAGGATAAAAGAGACATTAAGGTGGCAAAGCATGTGGTTATGGTCCTTAAATGGTAAATGGTCATGCCCATCATGGGTATGCTCATGGGTAACCATTTTACTGCCATAGTGTTCTGAAAGGAAATCGAGAAAACTATCGCCATAGGTTATTTTGTGGTATTTGGCATGTTCCCATAGCGCACCAAGTCTTGAAAAGTCTTCAAGATTGATGTTGAAACTGTTGAAAAGTATCAAAAAAGAATATATTACAACAATAATTTTACTCATACCAAGGCAATATTACAAAAAATATTGATTGTTAAACAGTTATAATTTGTTAAAAATAGGCTTTTAGCTGTACCGTGCCGGTGTGGATGGTTTTGCTGGTTTGGGTTTTCCGCCCAAAATAGCTCAGGTTTAAATCTAAAAACGTGGTTAATTTTTTCTGTGCCAGTAAGCTCCACGTAAAGTTTTTACCGGGTTGCAAACCTTCCAGCATTTGGTACGAAACAGGGGTGTTTGCATTGCCATTGTAGTTGTTTGAAAAATAGTTAAATTCCCCAATTATCGTATTTTTTAGGTTAGATGACAACGTAAAGGACGTACCGTATTTTTGTTGTTTCAAGGTTTCCAGACCACCAATGGTGTTTTCTTTGTTGGCGTATTGGTAGAAAATATCGAACCGCGAATTGTCATTAAACAAATAGGATAGTTTGGGGTTGAAACGGGTTTCATCAAAATTATAATTTTTACTTGCGAAATTTTGGCTTAAACTTTCATTGGTTTCAAATTCAGATTGAAGTGTTATTAACCAACTTTCGGCAATTTTATGATTAAAATTAAACTGATGACTTTGCAAACTATTTTCAATAAAGCCTATAGATAAAATGTTTCTGCTTTTATTTGAAAGATAGGTGTATGATGTAGTGTATCGCTGTTTACCTCGATTTAAAAACAGCACATTTCTAAAATTTAATTGAAGTCCTAATTGGTTTTCTGCATTATTTTCAAACGGATTTAGATTAAAACCACCACCTTCACGTTTTAATTTCCTATCTACCAAATAACTGGTTTGGTTGTAAAAATGCGACCAGAATTTTTGAGTTTTATTTTCACTAACCGCCCATGCCGACGGGTTGATGGTTAGCGTTTGGCTCAACCTATTTTGGTGCGTTTTTATATAGACGCGGTTGGGCAGCAACACACGAATGTACTTTCCTAGGTCTTGAAATTGGGCAATTTCAAACTCTTCCAGTTCTTGAATGCCGTTTTCGTTATAATCAATCCAGGTGTAAGTGCCTTGTCCGGGTTCCACTTCTACATACGTGAAATCCTGTTGTGGCAAGGTGCCCGAATTGGTTTCAAAAAGCGTGTTCCATTGGATGATTTGTTTCAAAAACTTTTGGTTGAATTGCAACCTGGAATTTAGGGATTGTTCATCATTCACGGTTTCATCTTCACTTTTCAAGGTCCTGTAATTAGCGAACAAGGCCAAATTGGTGTTGGTTTTTTGAATGAGCCGTGTGTCTAAATAAAAGGTGTTCGAGGTGTTTACTTTTTGCAATTGGTTGTTCCTGATGCTATCGTTTACACGGTTTTTATAACCAAATTCGGTGAAAATTTTCGTGCTATCGCCCACGCCAAAAAACACTTCGTACGATTTGAATTTCTGGCTCAACGGCGTTAACAGTTGGGTTGCAAGGTCTCTTTGCTCATTGTCTTCAAAAGCCAATTTGCTGCCTACCCAACTTTTTTTCATGCTATATTCAATGCGGTTGTACGACCTTAAAAACTTAGAAGTATTGGTGGTTGCATGTGCATTTAAAAAACTGGAATACGAAGCAATTCTAAATTTATCAAGCATTACATTGGCATTTAAAACATGGCGGTTGCCGTTAAAATTTTCAGAATAGCCCAAATGCTCAAATTGGTAAGTGGCCGTTCCTTTTTTGGGATGGTACATAAAAAGTCCCGATGTAAGCAAGGTTTGGTTGCCAAAATTGGTATTTAAACGGGTGGTGGTAGAATCGTTTAAGTTCCAATCTCTATTAAACTCGGCATTGTACAAACGTTCGATGGTTTTGAAGTTTTTTTGAATGAAGTCGCCATCGGCAAACACATTCAAATTCCATAAACTGTCTTTTTTTATAATATTTTGGGATATTTTTAGTTTCCCTGCAAAGCCATCATTATTGGCATCGTCTAAACTTGAAAACAGGTTTAAGTCGTTTTTGCTGCCCGCTACTTCAAAACCAATAGCTGTTTTTTCGGTGGGATTATAGTTTCCGTTTACCACCGCTATTTGCAGTTTTGTTGGTGCAATCAATTGAACAATGGGTGCATAATTTCCTTGTAAAACCCCTGCATATTCGTAAATATTATTGATGGCGTTGGTGCTGCTCAATACATAATCGCCTTGGTTTGCGCCCACTTGCGAAAAGGTTACTCGGTATAAGGTATCCTCCGGATTGTTTGAAAACACAAAAGCTTCAACACCGCCAACAAGCTCTTTTTTATATAGGATCCGGTTGTCGTTTTGGGTTTCCTCTACTTCGGAAGGTGCTACCATTTGCGTTCTGTCATCGCCAGCTTCAGAAAGAATTTGCACTTGGGCTTCCGATAAATTTTGTTGAAGCGGTTGGTTTTTAGCATCATTTTCAGAATACACAGAAACGCCAATATGTAATTTTTTGCTTTCAAATCTACTGCCGCCATAAGCCACCAATCGGGAGTAATTACGCTCGCTGTATTGGTAATCGATGGTAATGCGCATTTCGGAAGTGATGGGAAATGTGGAATTAAATATAATTTCGCCCGCGTTGTAATCAATAATATAGTCTTTGTCCTCACCACGCTGTACCATCACGCCGTTTACATATACGGTTTCGCTACCCGACACAATAAGCACAAACAATTCGCCGTTTTGCCCTTGCAATTTATACGGGCCTTGGTTGCCTTCTTGTGCTGTAAATTGGCTTCGGGTAAATTGTCCGCGTACCAAAGCACCTGCGGCAAACACACTGGTTTCGGTACCGTCGTCGCCCCATTTTGTGTTTATTGCGAGTCCTTGCACCCGTTTTGAAAAGTTGGCAAAATAGGAACGGGTGTTTTGTAAATCGATATCGCCCGCTCGAATGTTCCATTTATCGCTGTACAATTCAATAAAAACTTGGTCGAATTCATCCAGTCGCTGACTATAACCGCTTTCCTGCAACGGAATATTAGCATCTTGAATGGAGGCTCGCAACGATACTTTTTCACTCAGTTTTCCTGATATTTGAAGGTCCAGTTCGCTATTTAAAACCGAATTTTGGTTGTTGCCAACCGTAACACCACGGGAAATACTTCCAGAAGTTGTTAAACCATCAAATGGGATATACGCCTTCGTGTCGTTGGGTTGTGAAAGCTGATACAGTTTTTGAAGATTATCGGTGTTTTCAACCACCAATTTATCATCCAATTGTTGGTAGATTTTCGTTAAAAACCCCGGAAATTTTAAGTAGTTGATGATGATGGAATCGGTTTCAACAGGTTTTTTCAAAGTTAATAGGGCTTTGCTAAAATCAATATCATAAAATGAAGAATCGATAAGCGTATTGTTTTTAGTTTTAACCGAGAAATAATGGGGGTTTATACTCACGCTATCTATCGCAATAGTTGGGTTTACAGCAACTTTTTTAGTTCTATAATTAGAGTTTTGGTTTTGGGCCGAAGCACAAAATCCAAAAAAAAAGATAAATAGGCAGGTTATAAACTTCATTAGATACTTAAACTGCAAATCGTTTAAAATATTTTGTTACTGGTTTTTGTTAAATGTGCTGTAAAATAATAGTGTAAAAGTAACGCATTATTTATTTTAGCTGAAATTTGATAGGTTTTCAATTTTAAAAAATAAAATCTTCAAGAATTTAAGATGTTTCAATATAAAAATTGATTCTAAATTTTATTAATTATAAAAAAAGCCCTTTCTACTAGAGAGGTTTAGTAAGAGTAATGAAAATAATCTCATACAACGTAAACGGCATCAGGGCAGCCATGGCCAAAGGCTTTGTCGAGTGGTTAAAAAGTGCCAATCCCGATGTTATCTGTTTACAGGAAATCAAAGCGCTAAAGGAACAATTGGATTTAGATGTTTTTGTTGAAGCAGGCTACAAGTACAATTATTGGTTCAGTGCCCAAAAAAAAGGCTACAGCGGTGTTGCCATTTTAAGCAAAACCGAACCCAACCATGTAGAATATGGCACAGGCATTGCCTCGATGGATTTTGAAGGCCGTAACCTGCGTGCCGATTTTGATGGCGTTTCTATAATGAGTCTCTATTTGCCATCAGGCACCAACGATGCACGTTTGGACCATAAATTCGAGTACATGGATCTGTTTCAAGAGTATATAAATAACTTAAAAATCGAGATACCTAATTTAATCATCTGTGGCGATTATAACATTTGCCATGAGGAAATTGATATTCACAACCCCAAAGGGCTGAGTAATGTTTCCGGATTTTTGCCTTCAGAGCGCAAATGGATTGGCGGGTTCATTAATAATGGATTTATCGATTCGTTCAGGCATCTAAACAAAGAGCCAGACAACTATACATGGTGGAGTTACCGCGCCAATGCACGGGCCAATAACAAAGGTTGGCGGTTAGATTACGCCATGGTTTCAAAACCCATACAAGAAAAAATAAAAAGAGCCGTTATACTATCGGATGCAGTGCACAGCGACCATTGCCCCATATTATTGGAAATAGAAAATTAACACAAACCCTAAAATAATTTTTTAAAATGAAAAAAAGAATTTCATTAGTTGCCTTATCATTGGTGCTTGCCTCTTCCTGCGTTTCTCCAAAGATTTACAAAGAATTAGAAGCTAAATATGCTAATTTAAAACAAGAAAACAGAAAACTTGCTAATGAAAATGACGATTTGCTGTATTCAAAAAACGCAGCCGAAACCCAATTAAAACAACTTCAAGCATCTTACAAGGAAGCCGTAGCGCAACGCGATAAATTGCAAGGCGATTATGATGCTGCCAAAGCAAATGTAGATGCGCTAAAAGCATCGTATGATGCGTTGGAAAAAAACAGTTCTGCTGCTATTACCGCCAATTCCCAAAAAAACAGGGAATTATTGGCTGAATTGGAAGCAAAGGAACAAGCTTTGGCCGCCGAAAACCTACGCTTGGATAAACTAAAACAAGAGTTGGCAGACCGTTCAAACCGGGTGGCCGAACTGGAACAAGTGATTGCCGATAAAGATGCCGCCATGACCGCCTTAAAAGATGCCATTTCCAGAGCCTTAACCGATTTTGAGGGGAAAGGCTTAACGGTCGAGCAACGCAACGGCAAGGTATATGTGTCCATGGAAAACAAATTGTTATTCAGCTCCGGCAGTTGGGCGGTAGGCAACGAAGGGCGCAGGGCCGTACAACAATTAGGCACCGTTTTAGCCACCAACCCTGATATTGCCGTTTTAATTGAAGGCCATACCGATAACGTACCCTACCAACCCAATGGTGCGATAACCAGCAATTGGGACCTGTCAACAAAGCGTGCCACGGCAATCGTCGCTATTTTAAGAGAGAACGCTGCCATCAATCCAGAAAATTTAACGGCCGCAGGTCGTGGGGAGTTTGCCCCCATTGCCACCAACGATACCCCCGAAGGCAAAGCCAAAAACAGGCGCATCGAAGTTATTTTAACGCCCAAGTTGGACGAGCTTTCTAGGTTGTTAAATGATAATTGAAAACCGCGTCATTGCGAACTTTTACATTCGGAAAAAAGCGAAGCAATCTTTTAAATTGAACGTCTATCGTGTTTTGTTTAGAGATTAAGCAGATTGCTTCATTCCTCGTAATTACAATTCTTAACACAGTTTTAAACCTTTCGGTTCATTTGCAACTGAAAGGTTTTTTATATTTGGACCCTGCTTTCTAAGAAGTCTAAAAATCTAAAAAGAATCTATCTAAAAACCTAAAATGAAATACACAACCCTACCGCACACTAATATAAAAATAAGTAAAATATGCCTTGGCACCATGACCTGGGGCAACCAAAACACCGAGGCCGAAGGGCATGCGCAACTCGATTATGCACTGGAACAAGGCGTTAACTTTATCGATACCGCCGAAATGTATCCCGTGCCCGCAAGTCCAGAAACCCAAGGTGCCACCAGTAAAATTATTGGCTCCTGGTTAAAAAAAACGGGTCATCGCGATACGGTTGTGTTGGCAAGTAAAATAGTGGGTCGCCCCAGCGATTACACTGCGCATATAAGAACCTCGGGCATTACCCCAAGTTCTGTTGAGGAAGCTGTAAATGCCGAATTAAAGCGTTTGCAAACCGATTATATAGACCTATACCAAATACATTGGCCAGAACGCGAAACCAATACTTTTGGGGTGCGCGATTACAAGCACAACCCCAATGATGCTTGGGAAGATAATTTTAACAACGTGCTGCATGCGTTGGAAGCACAAATTAAATTGGGCAAAATTCGCCATATAGGCATGTCCAACGAAAAGGCTTGGGGTGCCATGCGTTATTTGGAAGAATCAAAAGCCCATAGTTTACCGCGCATGAAAACCATTCAAAACGCCTATTCATTAATAAACCGAGGTTTTGAGGGCGATATGGCCGAAATAGCAATGCGCGAAAATTTGGGTTTGTTGGCCTATTCGCCCATGGCTTTTGGGGTGCTTTCGGGTAAATACATCAAAGACACAGCGGCCGATAATGCCCGTTTAAAACTGTTTCCAAGGTTTGCGCGTTATAGTAGCGAACCATCTACCGAAGCCACAAAGCGCTACCTAAAAATAGCCGAAGCAAACAACATGAACTTGGCTCAAATGAGTTTGGCCTTCGTTACCCAACAGCCTTTTGTAACCAGTAGTATTATTGGCGCTACCAGTTTAGGGCAGTTAAAGGAAAACATTGGAAGCATTAACCTAACATTGAACGACGAGGTATTAAAACAAATTAATGCGGTACATGCTGAAATTCCCAATCCTGCATGCTAACTTTAAGTTGACTTATTAAATTCATAAAAAATACCCAAATTGTTGTTTGGGTATTTTTTATGCCTTAAATTTCCTTTTAACAATAAAATTTTCAAGTTATGACCCGTTACTTTAGTTATATATTTTTAATGCTCACCGTATTTTCTTGTGCTACAAAAACAGCGATTAATACCGATACCATGATTGCTGAAACAGAAAAAAAAGTAGCTGAAATTGATTCAAACAACCAGTTAAAAGAAACCCTTACCGAAGGGGCCTTAACCGACAAAAAAGGTTTTAAGGATGTGGGAACTTTTAAATATACGGTGCTTTTCGATGAGGCTAGCAATGCGTTATTTCGTATTAAAAACGTGGAAATAACCGATAAAACTATCACCGAAACCTATTATTTTTCACATAATGAATTGATTTTCATTCATTCGGAAACCAGTGGTGAGCCCGATAAAAAAATAGTCATCAAAAACAAAAAAGTGATTTCAAGGCAACACGTTACTCCTGAAGAAGAAAAACTGCTTTTAGCGAAAGCGCACCGTTTTCAAAAAACATTCAAAAAAGCCCATACATTTGAATAATTACCTTTAGAAACATTCAAACCGTTTTTTGGGTATTTTCACCATGCTATTTTGGCAAAATTCCTTAATTTCGCACCTCGAAATGAAATTTGATACAATGAGTGCTAAATTCCCTGAATATAAAGGTCTTGACTTGCCAAAAGTAGCCGAAGAAATCCTTGGCTATTGGCAAGAAAACAACATATTTGAAAAAAGTGTTTCTACACGAGAAAACCACCAACCCTTTGTGTTTTTTGAAGGGCCACCTTCCGCAAACGGTTTACCCGGTGTGCACCACGTATTAGCGCGTGCCATTAAGGATATTTTTCCGCGTTACAAAACCATGAAAGGTTATCAAGTAAAACGTAAGGCCGGTTGGGACACCCATGGGTTGCCTATTGAACTGGGCGTAGAAAAAGAATTGGGCATTACCAAAGAAGATATTGGCAAAACCATTTCGGTGGAAGATTATAACGCTGCCTGCCGAAAAGCCGTGATGCGCTACACCGATGTTTGGAACGACCTGACCCAAAAAATGGGTTATTGGGTCGATATGGAAAACCCCTACATTACCTACGAGCCCAAATATATGGAATCGGTTTGGTGGTTGCTGAAACAAATTTACAACAAGCAATTAATTTATAAAGGTTACACGATACAACCCTATTCGCCAAAGGCAGGAACGGGTTTAAGTTCGCACGAATTAAACCAACCGGGAACCTATCAAGATGTAACGGATACAACAATTGTGGCCCAGTTTAAAGCCATTAAAAACACGCTTCCAGATTTTTTACAAAACGAAGGCGATATTCACTTTTTAGCATGGACCACCACGCCTTGGACACTGCCAAGTAATACGGCATTAACCGTTGGCCCAAAAATAGACTATGTGCTGGTTGAAACGTTTAACCAATATACGTTTGAACCCATTAAAGTAGTTTTAGCCAAAAAATTGGTTGCATATCAATTTACCGGAAGGTTTATTCAGGTTGATACCGATGAAGCATTAGCCGCTTACAAACCGGAAGATAAGAAAATTCCGTATAAAATTATTAGTGAATGTATTGGCAAAGATTTAGTAGGCATCAAATATGAGCAATTATTACAGTATGCGTTGCCGAATGACAATCCTGAAAATGCCTTTAGGGTTATTGCGGGCGATTTCGTAACTACCGAAGATGGTACCGGCATTGTACACACCGCACCAACTTTTGGGGCCGATGATGCCTTGGTTGCCAAACAAGCAACCCCCGAAGTGCCTCCCATGTTGGTAAAAGACGAAAATGGAAATTTAGTGCCTTTGGTAGATTTACAAGGGAAATTCCGTGCAGAAATGGGCGAATTCGCTGGTAAATATGTAAAAAATGAATACTACAATGAAGGTGAAGCGCCAGAGCGTTCGGTAGATGTTGAAATAGCCATCAAATTAAAAGAAGAGAACAAAGCCTTCAAGGTTGAAAAATACAAACACAGCTACCCAAACTGTTGGCGCACCGATAAACCGATTCTTTACTACCCTTTAGATTCTTGGTTTATAAAAATAACCGATGTGAAAGAACGCATGTTCGAATTGAACGAAACCATCAACTGGAAGCCAAAGGCAACTGGTACAGGGCGTTTTGGAAACTGGTTGGCCAATGCCAACGATTGGAACTTGTCGCGTTCGCGCTATTGGGGCATTCCGTTGCCCATTTGGAGAACCGAAGACGGGAAAGAGGAAATTTGCATTGGTTCGGTTGAAGAACTAAAAGCTGAAATGCAAAAAGCCGTTTCAGCGGGCGTCCTTTCAAAAGCTATTTTTGCAGATTTTGAAGTGGGCAACAATTCCGAAGAAAATTATGCTAAAATAGATTTGCATAAAAACATAGTTGACACCATCGTTTTGGTTTCAAAAAGTGGGCAGAAAATGTTCCGCGAAAGCGATTTGATTGATGTTTGGTTCGATTCAGGTGCAATGCCTTATGCACAATGGCATTATCCATTTGAAAACAAAAATTTAATTGATAAAGGAACAGCATATCCAGCCGATTTTATCGCCGAAGGCGTCGATCAAACCCGTGGTTGGTTCTATACGCTCCACGCAATTGCAACGATGGTTTTCGATTCGGTGGCGTATAAAAACGTGGTATCCAACGGTTTGGTGTTGGATAAAAACGGTCAAAAAATGTCGAAACGCCTTGGTAATGCCATCGACCCATTTGAAACCCTTAAAACCTATGGTGCCGATGCAACCCGTTGGTACATGATTGCCAACGCAAACCCGTGGGATAATTTAAAGTTTGATTTGGAAGGCATTGAGGAAGTAAAACGCAAGTTCTTCGGCACGCTCTATAATACCTATTCGTTCTTTCAGTTGTACGCCAATTTGGATAATTTTACCTATGCAGAGGCGGATGTTCCTATACAAGAACGCCCAGAAATAGACCGTTGGATCCTTTCGGAACTGAACACATTGATTAAAAAAGTAGATGTGTTTTATGCCGATTACGAGCCTACCAAAGTGGCGCGGGCCATATCAGATTTTACACAAGATTATTTAAGTAACTGGTATGTGCGTTTGTGCCGAAGACGTTTCTGGAAAGGCGAGTACGGCCAAGATAAAATTTCGGCGTTCCAAACCCTTTATACCTGCATGGTAAGCATTGCAAAATTGGGCGCGCCCATCGCTCCGTTTTTTATGGATAGATTGTATCTGGATTTGAATTTGGCCACCCAAAAAGAAACCTTTGAAAGTGTGCATTTAGCTGAATTTCCGGTATTTGATGAAGCGTTGGTGGATAAATCGTTGGAGCGAAAAATGGAAGCGGCGCAAACCATTTCATCGTTAGTGCTGTCGTTACGTGCCAAGGAAAAGATAAAAGTGCGCCAACCCCTTCAAAAAATCATGATTCCCATTGCCAATCCTCAGCAAAAAGAAGAGATTTTGGCGGTTTCCGATTTAATAAAACACGAAGTCAATATCAAGGAAATCGAGCTCTTGGAAGAAGCTTCAGACATCTTGGTAAAACAGATAAAACCTAATTTCAAAACCCTAGGCCCACGCTTTGGAAAAGACATGAAAGCCATTGCTGGAGCAGTTACTAACTTTTCAGCAGAAGATATTAACAAAATAGAACAAAATGGCGTTTTGGATATTGAAGTTAACGGAAAAAATTTAACTTTAGCCCTTGATGATGTGGAAATTACATCGCAAGATATTGAAGGTTGGTTGGTAGCCAATGAAGGCAGTTTAACCGTTGCACTGGATATAACCATTACCGACGAATTGCGAAAGGAAGGCATTGCACGCGAGCTTGTAAACCGTATTCAAAACCTGCGTAAAGACTCTGGGTTTGAAGTAACCGATAGGATAGATGTTAAATTACAAAATGATGTGCAGATTAATACGGCCATAATCGCAAATATGTCGTATATTAAGGCTGAAACATTGACCGAGGATTTGGAAATTATCGAAAAATTAGAAAGTGGTATAGAAATTGTCTTTGATGATGTAAATACCAAGTTATTCATACAAAAACATTAACATTATGAGTTTAGATTTGAACGTAAGATATTCTGATAAAGATTTAGCGGAATTTAAAGAACTAATACAAGACAAAATAGTGAAGGCACAACATGATTTGGAACTTATTAAAAGTGCCTACATGAACAACCACAATAATGGTACCGATGATACCTCGCCCACATTTAAGGCCTTTGATGAAGGCAGTGAAGTGATGAGCAAAGAATCGAACTCGCAATTGGCCATTAGGCAAGAAAAGTTTATTCGCGATTTAAAAAACGCCTTAATCCGTATAGAAAACAAAACCTACGGCGTTTGCAGGGTTACAGGGAAATTAATAGCCAAGGAACGCCTAAAATTGGTGCCCCACGCTACGTTAAGCATTGAGGCCAAAAATATGCAGCAATAATAATTTTTAAATGATATATTTGAAACGTCTCATTTTGGGACGTTTTTTATTTTAACAGATTATAGCATAATGTCCTTAAAAAAATCAATTTTTCTCATTGTCATTATCTTGCTTATCGACCAAATAAGTAAGTTTTACATCAAGACCCACTTTAAGCTTCAGGACAGCATCGAGGTATTTAGTTGGTTTCAAATTTATTTTATCGAAAACGAAGGAATGGCATGGGGAACAAAACTCAGCGATTTTGTGTCTTTTATTTCTGAAAGGAATGCCAAAATAGCCTTAACCGTTTTCAGGATTGTTGCCATTTTTGGTATTGGCTATTGGTTGTACGATGCCACTAAAAATAAGGCCTCCAAGGTTTTGTTGGTAGCCATTGCCCTTATTTTTGCAGGAGCTTTAGGCAATATTATCGACTCGGTTTTTTACGGTGTTTTGTTCGACCATAGTTATAACCAAGTAGCAACCTTTATGCCCGAAGCAGGAGGCTACGATACTATTTTACATGGCCACGTGGTTGATATGCTTTATTTTCCGTTGTTTGAAATCGATTTGCCTACGTGGTTTCCTATTGGTGGTGGCAAGCGTTTCAATTTTTTTGAACCCGTTTTTAACTTGGCCGATATGGCGATAAGCACTGGGTTTATCATGCTTATTGTGTTTAATAAAAAGGCATTTCCCAAAAAATAATTTTTTGCTTAATAAACGCTAATCCGTAAGTATTTTTTCATAAATTTAGTTTTTTAACATTAAAAATTTGTTTATGGCCTATCGTTTCTGTGCAGTAATTTCATTTATAATCTTTCATTTAACGCTTACGGCCCAAACGAAATACAACATAGTTTTCCCTGGCAACGATAGGGATGTTGTTTGCCAACAATGCACCCAAACATTTGCGCAAAAACCAAAAGAAGTACAGTTTTCGGTTGTTAGAGAAAATGACAACTTATATTTTCAAGTAAACGATAAAGCGTGGTTTAACCAGCTTTTTAAAAACCCAACCGATGGCATTGCCGTTGATGTGGTTTCAAAAGAATGTTATGGTTGTTTGGAGATACGCTTGGGAAACCCTCAAATTAAAGGGGAATTACTAAAGCCTATTTATACAACAAATTTAAAAAGCGGCCTAAAACCGTATGCAAACCAACTGTTTCGTGTGTTCGTTGGAAAAATACCCAATACTTTGATAAACAAAGAACTGGAATTCAATATTTTGTTTTTAACAAACAATAATCTATGCCGATATAATACCATTTACCATTTAGAATCTTACCCTTGGGATTTGTTGGATATGGGTATGTATTTGGATTCTTTAACCTATAATCCAAAAAAAGTTAAACCCATTATGGATGAAGGGTTTGTAATGAAGTACAAAACCTTAAAGTTTAAAATTCCATTCAAAAAGAATAAATCGGAATATTCACAGCAGGATATTAAACCTATTTATGATTCGTTAAGGTTAACCGATTATAACATAAAAACCATCAAAATTAAGGCCTATTCTTCGGTTGAAGGATCTGTTGAAAGAAACCTTGAGCTTCAGCAACAACGTGCCAACAGCATTGTTGCCGCTTTACAAAGTTTTCAAAAACCAACTATTAAAACGGACGTTTCTTCCTCTGAAAATTGGGTGGAATTTTTAAATGATATAAAAGGAACGCCCCACGACAATTTAAAAAACCTCACAAAAAAAGAAATTAAAGTGAAGTTGGATGCTAACCTTTCCACGGCATTGGAGCCTATTTTAAAACATCATAGAAAAGCTCTTTTAGAGTTGGAGCTAGAAAAAAAAGATACTTATAAAAACATGCCACCCGATGTATTGTTGGCCCAATTTCATACGGCAATAACTTCACAGGAACTAGAAAAAGCGATGGAAATACAAAATTCTATTTTTGAGAAAATAAAAGAAAAAGAGATAACGCCCGATTTTTTACGAAAAATGGAAATTCCGAAGCAATCGAAATTCGTAAAAATATTCAATAAAAATGCGGCCTTTAGGAGTATGCAAGATGTAAGGCAATCATTAATTGTTTACAATGAGTTGTTGGAACTTGAAAAATTAGCCCCCAATAATGGCGAAGTGAAATATAATATTGCCGCCATTAAAATAATTTTATGGAGAAATAAAGCGGTTGAGGTTGAGCCAAACAAACTTATAAGCCAAATTAATGCATTAAAAAATTATAAAATTGATGCATCCTTAATTGATAGAATGTTGGTGAACATCCATATTATAAAAGCAGAAACATTGATGCAGCAAAGAGATTATGCGAATAAGGATAAATCGGTTGCATTTATTAATTCCACGTATAAAAATTTTCCGCTTTCAGATTATGATTATTTAAGCTTAGCGCAATTTTTCAGTTATTATGCCAACACGGATTTGTCGGTGAAATTACTTGAGAATAAAGCAAAAAGCATCGATATTGATGAAGACCTATTATTTTATTATCTAAATTTAACGCTCATCGACAAGCAGTTAACGCAAGATGAAAATTATAGGACCATCATGCTTAATGCCATTAACATCAATAAAGCCCGTTTTTGTAAATTGTTCAATTCTATTGATAGGGGAGGCGTTACATTCCAATTATTGGAAGATGATTATTTGAGCGACACCTATTGCGAGAATTGCGAAAATTAAAACCTATAAATTGATTTTGTAGTTACACAATAATCCAAACGGATATCGCTTTCGTAAACATCAAAAATTTCAGCTTCAGCCTCAAAAAACGATAAACCTATTTTTATGGTTTTTGGGTTGCAATGTGCTAAAAAACGGTCATAAAAACCTTTGCCATAACCTACGCGGTTTCCCTTTTTATCAAAAGCTAAAAGCGGTATAAAAACTACTTCAATCTTATCGTTTGGAATTTCAATGCCATCAACAGGCTCTGGGATGTTGTGTTGATTTTTTTTTATAATTGTATTATCGGTTAGCAAGAAATTTGTCATAGTGCCCGTTTCAAAATCACTTTTTGAAATAACAACGTGCTTATCTTTTCCCGAAAGGATATTCAAAATACAATCGGTATTCACTTCTTTTTGTTCTTCAATCGCTAAAAAAATGTGATAAAAAGAAAAGTTCCAAATAGGTAATTTTAAAAGTTGATTGGCAATGGAAATGCTAAAAGCATCAATTTGTGAAGTTGACAACGCTTTGCGAAGGGTTTTGTATTTTTTTCGTAAGGTGCTTTTGGTCATCTTTTAAAATTTTTAATCTTTAACCCCGTCAGGGTTCAAAACCCTGACGGGGTTAACTTATCTAACGTTTAAGTTTTGTTGTAATATGAAACAGCGCATCGCCTTGATATACAATGGGCGATTCGTTCACATTAATAATATAACCGGCATTTTGTGCTTTTACGGCATGGTTTAATTTTCCATAAGGGTCGGTAATTTGGCCTAAAACCTCTCCTTTTTTTACATGGCTGCCAATGGCAATGGTAGCACTAAACATGCCCGAAAAACTTGCGCGTTGCCAGCGGCTTTCATTAATAAAAACGGTATCTTTTTTGGGTTTTGAAACCTTGTGGTTCGTATTTAACATTCCCAAATGTTTTAAAATGCGTTTTGAGCCGTTAACGCCGTGGTTGGCAATGGTTTCATCAATGTGAAACGATTTGCCGCCTTCAAAAAGCAGCATGGGCTTTCCTAATTTGTAGCACGCATCTCGGAAGGATTTGGTTAGGTTTTTTGAATAAAGCACAAATGGTGCTGCAAAGGCTTTGGCCAACTCGTTGAGGTGCCTGTTTTCTTTGGAAATGCGTATTTGAGGCGCGTTAAACCTGCCCGAACCGCCAGTGTGGAAATCGATGATATAATCCACATGGGGCACAATATCGTGCACTAATTTATGGGCCACCCTACTAGCCAAAGACCCATCGACCGTACCGGGAAATACCCGGTTTAAATCCCTGCCATCGGGGAATTCGCGCTTCAAGTTTATAAATCCAAAAATATTAATAACCGGTATGCAAATAATGGTGCCCATTTTGGGTTTGTTAATGCCCTTGGCAATCAATTGCCGTACAATTTCAACACCATTTACTTCATCGCCATGAATACCGGCGGTAAACAATACAATGGGCCCGGGTTTATGGGCACGTTCAATAATAATAGGTACGTTTACGGGCGATGCGGTATGTAAATTGGCAACATCAAAATTAATCTCTTTGCTTTCGCCCGGATAAATGTTCGTTTCCTGAATGGTTAAAATGTGGTTTGGTGCTGCCATTCTATTTTAATGTTTTTTCGTGTTTGTTATTATGGGACTTGTTTTTTTTAGTTTAGTTACGTCGGCTTTTTTCAATATAAGCAATAATGCTCTTGGCTATGTTCTTGTTGGTCGCTTCCTCAATGCCTTCAAGTCCGGGTGTAGAATTGACTTCCAAAAGCAAGGGTCCACGTGCCGATTGTAGCATATCCACGCCACAAACGGGCAGTTTTAGCACCCTGGCGGCATTGATGGCCAATCGCAATTCTGCATCATTTAGTTTGATGATGTTGGCGGTGCCGCCACGGTGCAAATTCGACCTAAATTCACCTTCTTTTCCTTGGCGTTTCATGGCGCCAATTACTTGACCATCAACAATAAGTGCTCGAATATCGGCACCTTTGGCTTCCTTTATAAATTCTTGTACAATAACGCGTGCTTCTAAACCATTAAAGGCTTCCAAAACCGATTCGGCAGCGTTTTTTGTTTCGGCCAAAACCACGCCCAATCCTTGCGTGCCTTCCAATAATTTAATAATTACGGGCACACCGCCCACATGTTCTATCACTTCTTCAACATCGCGCGAGTAGTTGGTAAAAACGGTTTTTGGCATGCCAATACCTGCCTTACTTAGGCGTTGCAAACTGCGCAGTTTGTCGCGGGAACGCTGAATGGCATCGGAAGTGGCGATGGTAAACACGTTCATCATTTCAAATTGGCGCACTACGGCACAACCGTAAAAGGTAATGGAAGCGCCAATTCTGGGGATAACGGCATCTACATAATCCAAATAGCGGTCTTTATAATAAATGGTGGGTTTTTCCCTTTCAATAATAATATCGCATTTTAAAGGGTCTATAACTTCCATTTTATGCCCTCTTTTTTCGCCTTCTTCAACAAGTCTATCCGTGGAATATAGATTTGAGTTTCTGGATAAAATAACTATGTTCATAAGGTTTTTGTGTTGTATGAAACATTTTCCAAATCGACATCAACCATAAATTTGCGTTTTAAAAATTGCCTGCCAATTAAAACGGGGAATCTCATGTCGTCGCGAGTGCTTAACGTTAGGTTGATTTTGTAGGTCTTTCCAAAAAAAATGACTTCAGATTTTACTTTGTAACGGTTCTCTTTCAAACCATTACTGCTTTTTACGGTGGTACGCGAATAATCGTTAAAAGTGATTTCGGTTTTGCCAAAATTTTTATGTTCGTCGCTGTTAAAAACGCATCGCAAGGTATTGTTTTCTTCAATAATTTCAGAATAATGAATGGTTGAGGTGTAAGCTCCGGTATCAATTTTAACATCGATATTGTAGAGTTCCAACTTCGGAAAATCTATTTTATCAACCCGTCCAATTATTTTTTTGTTCATTTTATGTTTTAAAAAGGTGTCGCAATGTACCAATTTAGTTATTTATATGATGAATTTGTACTGAAAGTTTAACAGATTTCCCGCGAGGTATTTCATCGTTAAAAAATTTAAAATAATTATCTTTGGGTAATGGACAAACCTACGCTCGATATCCAACTACAAACCCTGCCAAACCAACCGGGAGTGTATCAATATTATGATGCCGATGGCACGATTATTTACGTTGGAAAAGCCAAAAACCTAAAAAAACGGGTCAGTTCCTATTTTACCAAAACCCACGATAACGGAAAAACACGTGTACTGGTTAATAAAATTGCCACCATAAAGCATATTGTGGTCGCTACCGAAACCGATGCGCTGTTGCTGGAAAACAACCTCATTAAAAAGTATCAGCCCAAATACAACGTCATGTTGAAAGACGATAAGTCGTACCCCTGGATCTGTGTAAAGAACGAGCGTTTTCCCAGAGTTTTTTCAACCCGCCGCGTTATTAAAGATGGTTCTGAATATTTCGGGCCCTATACCAGCATGAAAACCGTTTCAACATTATTGGAATTGATAAAAGGCCTGTACTCACTGCGGAATTGCAACTACGATTTATCGGAACCCAAAATTGAAGCGGGCAAGTACAAAGTGTGTTTGGAGTACCATTTAGGAAATTGTAAAGGGCCTTGTGAGGGTTTGCAAACCGAAGAGGGCTACAATGAAGGCATTAAAGCCATTAAGGAAATTTTAAAAGGAAATTTTAAGGATTCCCTGCACCACTTTAAACAGCAAATGAGGCAATGTGCCGAAGCCATGCATTTTGAAGAGGCCCAAAAAATTAAGGAAAAAATTGAGGTTCTTGAAAATTACCAATCAAAATCCACCATTGTAAACCCGAAAATTAGCAATGTGGATGTGTTCACCATTATGAGCGATGAAAGTTTTGGTTACGTGAACTTTTTACAGCTATCGCATGGTTCCATTATTCGGGCGCATACCCTGGAAATCAAGAAAAAACTAGACGAGACCGATGTGGAATTACTGGAGTTGGCAATTACCGAAATCCGTCAACGTTTTCATTCCAAATCAAAAGAAATTTATGTACCTTTTAAAGTTGAAATTGGGGAAGACATAAAGGTAACCGTACCGCAGTTGGGCGACAAAAAGCACATCCTGGATTTATCGCTAAGAAACGCCAAATATTACAGGATGGAACGTTTTAAACAAGATAAAATCGTGGACCCCGACCGGCATGCCAACCGCATTATGGCACAAATGAAAGCCGATTTACGTTTGCATGAAGAACCACGGCATATTGAGTGTTTCGATAACTCGAATATACAGGGCACCAACCCCGTAGCGGCCTGTGTGGTGTTTAAAAACGGGAAGCCCAGTAAAAAGGATTACCGGCATTTTAATATTAAAACCGTAGAAGGGCCCGACGATTTTGCTTCGATGGAAGAAGTGGTTTACAGGCGTTACAAACGTATGTTGGATGAAGCTCAACCCTTACCGCAGCTCATCATCATCGATGGGGGCAAAGGGCAGTTAGGTTCGGCATTAAAAAGTTTGGAAGCACTGGGTTTAAGAGGAAAAATAGCCATTATCGGTATTGCGAAACGTTTGGAAGAATTATTTTATCCAAGCGATCCAATTCCACTATATTTAGATAAAAAAAGTGAAACCTTAAAAGTGATCCAGCAGTTGCGTAACGAAGCGCATCGTTTTGGTATAGAGCACCATAGGAATAAGCGAAGTAAAAGTGCCTTAAATACCGAGTTGGAAACCATTCCGGGTATTGGCGAAAAAACAGTGGTTGATTTGTTAAAACATTTTAAATCGGCCAAACGCGTTGCCAATGCAAAGTTGGATGAGCTGGAGCCTATTATTGGCGTTTCGCGTGCAGAGAAAGTATATAATTACTATCAAAATAACTAAAAGAATGTAAGTAGCCCAATGCCAACAAGTAGAGAGATATAAACCATCCATTGAAAACCAAAACCATCATAGTAGCCCTATTTATGCTTGCTTTGTTTTCCGCGAAAGCGCAAAACGATAGCTTAAAAACCAACGCGCCAAAAATTGGGTTGGTATTAAGCGGCGGTGGTGCCAAAGGGTTGGCACATATTGGCGTTCTAAAGGTAATTGACAGTTTAGGCATAAAAATCGATTATGTGGCAGGAACCAGCATGGGCGCTATTATTGGCGCACTTTATGCCTCTGGTTATACGGGAAATCAGCTTGATTCCATTTTTAGGGAAGTTGATTTTAACCGACTCATAAACGATGATTTGCCAAGGGCTTCCAAAGCGTTTTATGAACGTACAAATTCTGAAAAATATGCCGTTACGCTACCCTTTGAAAATTTTAAGATCAATTTGCCTTCTGCCTTGTCCCGGGGGCAAAACACGTATGGCCTGTTGTCCAGGTTAACCTTGCACGTTAACGGTATTACCGATTTTGATAAATTGCCCATTCCATTTTTCTGTATAGCAACCAACATCGAAACCGGAAAAGCGGTGGTGCTCGATAAGGGCAATTTAGCACAGGCTGTAATGGCCAGTGGCGCGTTGCCCTCATTGTTTCAGCCCGTACTAATTAACGGCGAGGTGTTGGTTGATGGCGGCGTGGTTAACAATTATCCCATTGATGAATTGCGTGAAAAAGGGATGGACGTTATTATTGGGGTTGATGTTCAAGACGGGTTGGCGAAAAGGGAGGAACTGGCATCTGCACTCGACGTATTGGCACAAATAAACAATTTCAGAACCATTAACGACATGAAATTGAAGGTTAAAAAAACCGATATTTATATAAAACCAGACATTAAGGAGTATAGTGTGGTTTCGTTTAGCGAAGGTTCCAAAATAATTGAAAACGGGAAACAGGCAACCAACTACAAGATGGACGATTTAAAAAAACTGGTACGTCCCATAAAGTTAAAAAATACCTCTAAATTAAAAATTGTGCACCATGATAGTATTACAATCAATACCATAGTTATAAAGGGAAACAATAAATATACGCGTGCTTATATTTTAGGAAAGCTTAAATTTAAAAACAATGAAAAAATTAGTTATCAAGATTTTAACCTGGGCATTAACAATTTAGTTGCCACCAATAACTTTAGCTCCATTGAATACGAATTATTAAGCACCGAAGATAAACAAGGTTACAACCTTATAGCCAACCTAAAGGAACTGGAAACAAGTACTTTTTTAAAGTTAGGATTGCATTTTGACGATTTGTACAAAAGTGCTGCACTAGTAAACCTAACAAAAAAAAGATGGTTGTTTGATAATGACGTTGCCTCACTAGATGTAATTTTAGGCGATAATGTGCGCTATAATTTTGAGTATTTTATTGACAATGGTTTTTATTGGAGCGTGGGCTTTAAATCCAGATACCACCAGTTTAACAAAGACATCAATGCAAAATTGTTGTTGGATGATGCACAGATATCCTCTACTGGCATCAATAAAATAGATGCCGAACTGCAAGACCAAACCAACCAATTTTATGTGCAAACCCTGTTTAGAAAAGACTTTGCGCTAAGCCTTGGTGCAGAACATAAACGCTTGGAAATTAAAACCCAAACGCTTGCAACCAACAACAAAACAAATGAATTTATATTTGAAAGCACCGATTATTTGAGCGTTTTTGGAGGTTTAAAACTAGATTCTTACGATAATAAATATTTTCCAAAGCGAGGCGTGTACTTTAATGGCGATTTGCACATGTACCTGTATGCTTCGCATTTTAACCAAGAGTTTGATAATTTTTCAATCGCTAAGGCCGATATGGGGTATGCTTTTAGTATAACCGATAAATTGGCAATTAATTTACAAATGGGCGGCGGTTTTAAAATTGGCAATAAAGCTACCAGGAAGTTGGATTTTGCCCTTGGCGGAAACGGAAACAACCTAATAAATAATTTTGTGCCATTTGTTGGTTACGATTTTATTTCCCTTACGGGGAACAGTTATGTAAAAACATTTTTAAGTGCCGATTACGAGGTTTTTAAAAAGAACCACATTACCCTTGAAGGCAATTGGGCAAACGTTGAAGACGATATTTTTGAATCTGGCAAGTGGTTTACGTTGCCCAATTATAACGGGTACGCGCTAGGGTATGCCATTGAAACCTTTTTGGGCCCGATACAGGCAAAATTTAGTTATACACCCGATAGGCAGCAAACCTATTGGTTTTTTAATGTAGGGTTTTGGTTTTAATGGGCACACTTTCATTTTTAACAAAAGCTTCATTTGCAAATACTTCTTAAACCAAACACCCCTAAACAAAAAAGCATCCCAATCTTCTGTTAAGAAAAAAGGAAAGCTTCTCATTGGTTTAACTACTTAAACCTTTAGCAAACACGAGGTGTTTACTAACAACACAACTTCTTTAAAGTGCCAAAAAAAGCCCTAATCTCTTAGAGCTTCTTTAGCAATACTTGCGGTCTGGACGGGACTCGAACCCGCGACCTTCGCCGTGACAGGGCGACATTCTAACCAACTGAACTACCAGACCGTTGCATTATTGCGGTTGCAAATATACACGCCTTTTTTAATATGTCAAACCTTTTTTTTGTATTTTTTATTTTTTTTTCATCTTATGTTTCAACGCACTAAATTACAGCCCCATAACCAATTTTGTGTTTTTTCAATTTCTGTTATTAAAAAGGCTTTTGGTTAAACAAACTTTTTACGTTCTATCATGTAGGTTGTTAAAATGGTGTTGAAATCTTTGTTTGTATCGGCCTCCACATACTTGATCTTGTATTGTAAACATTTAAGTTTTAAAGCTTCAAAATACTGCGTTACGGCTTTGGTATAATTTTCTTTAATGGTATCGGCATATAAATTTATGTATTCGCCCGTTTCCACATCAATAAAGCGCTTTGGCTTATTATCAAAGCTGAAGGCCAATTCTTTTTGTTTATCAAATACATGGAACAGAATAACCTCATGCTTGTTGTATTTTAAATGGCGAAGCGCTTCAAATAGTTTGGTTTCTTCTTCGGAAGTTTGAAACATATCGGTAAATAAAAAAATCATGGAACGTTTGTGTATTTTTTCGGCTATCTCATGCAAATACTTGTACGTTTCGGTTTGTTTGTTTTTCGGGGTCGAAATAAGGGCCTCACTTAAATGGTTTAACAGCATTTGGTGGTGGCGCTCGCTGCCTTTTTCGGGGGCATAATAATCGTAGGCATCGCTATATATGCTTAAGCCAACCGCATCGCGTTGTTTTTTTAAAATATGCATTAAGGAAGCGGACGCCAATACCGAAAAGCCAATTTTATTGAGATGCTCAATTGAAAATGTGCGCATTTCTGGAAAGTGCATCGAACTGCTGTTGTCGAGTATGATATGGCACCGTAAATTGGTTTCATCGTCATAACGCTTGATGTATAGTTTTTCGGTTTTTGCGAATAATTTCCAATCAATATGGCGGGTGCTTTCGCCTTTGTTGTATATTTTGTGTTCGGCAAATTCGGATGAAAACCCATGAAACGGACTTTTATGCAAGCCAGCTATAAAACCCTCGACCACTTGTTTTGCAAGCAGTTCCAGGTTTTTGAAACCTTCCGTTTTATTAAGTTCGTTTTGTAAGTTCATAAGCCTCACCACCCTCACCAAAGAGGAGGAACACCCTTTTGGGTATAATCTTAATTATTTGGGAATTCTCGAAGGCAGGGGCCTTTTCAGAGGGCTACTTTATCAACAATTCCATAGGCAACCGATTCTTCCGCACCCATCCAATGGTCGCGGTTAAAATCCTTCATTATTTTTTCAAAGGTTTGGCCGCAATTATCTGCCAAAATGTGGGCGCTCAATTCTTTGGTTATGATGATTTCTTTGGCGGTAATTTCAATATCGCTGGCTTGTCCACTGGCGCCTCCACTGGGTTGATGTATCATCACACGTGCATGGGGCTGTATAAAGCGTTTTCCTTTTTGTCCTGCCGATAAAATGATAGAGCCCATAGACGCCGCAAACCCGGTGCAAATTGTTGAGACCTCACTTTTCAATGATTTCATACAATCGTAAATCGCAAATCCGGAGGTAACGTAACCGCCTGGGCTGTTAATGTACAAATGGATGTCCTTGGTTTCAAGGGCATCTAAGTATAATAACCTATCTATTACATGTTTGGCAGATTTGTCATCTACTTGTCCCCATAAAAAAACTTTGCGTTGTTCAATTAATTTGCTGTCAATGGCATCTTGAATTTTTGTTTTATCACTCATTTTCTTCTAATTTTTATCTAAAATAAAAAAAAGGTTCACCAAATGGCAAACCTTTTTTGTTTTCTTTTTTATATGGATTATAAAAGTGCGTCAATAGCTTCTGTGTAAGCGTTTTTAGGTGCAACACCCACTTGTCTGCCAACCACTTCGCCATTTTGGAACACCAACACCGTAGGGATGTTGCGCACGCCGTATTTTGCTGCAAATTCTTGGTTAGCATCTACATCTACTTTGCCAACAACGGCTTTTCCTTCGTACTCCTCGCTTATTTGTTCAATGATAGGGCCTACCATTCTACATGGGCCGCACCAAGCTGCCCAAAAATCGACCAAAACAGGTTTGCTGCTTTTTAAAACTGTTTCTTCAAATGTTGCATCTGTTATTTCTAATGCCATAATGTGTATGTTTTTAATTCGTGTTCTGTTTTACTTTACAAAATTAGTCAAAAAAATTACTAAATATTGAAAGGTAATATTTGTTTTATTTATAGCCTAATTGTTTATGGCTATGTAGTGGTAAATTGCAATTTAAGAAAAAAAATCGGTATTCTATAAATTAAATGAAGCACCCAAATTAATGGTAAACTGGTTGAATAATTTTTCGCCCGCATCTAAGGTATCGGTATTGTATTTTGCAAATGGCACATTTAGTTCTGTATAAATGCCAAAACCATCAGAAAAAAAGTAGCGTGCGCCTAAATGACCACCAAAATTTTTAAGGCTCAGGTTTAAACCTGGGTAAACATCAAAATTTTCGTCAACATTTATAACGTTCCCCAAGTTGGCGTTAAAGCGCCCTTTTACATCAAAGCGATCGCCAAAACTAGCAGAAACAGTATCGTTAAGCCCTAATGCATACGATGACGATACGCCTATTGATATGTTTTCGCCCAAACCAAAATCGTAACTTATGTTAATGCCGGTTGCATTGTCTTGAAAACTGGTGCCTAACTGTAATTTGTTATCGCCGCTACCTTTATAAGCTTGGGCGTTAACAAACGACGCACAAAGAAGGACTGCCAATAAAATTAATTTTTTCATGATTTGAGATTAAATGTAAGTGTGCAAAGATACCATAAGTTATTTAAGAAACTATTTTTTTATGGGTGTTTAAAATAGCTTGTTGGTTTTTCCAATCTATCCATTTCTGGCCTTTAAAACGGCGCATGGCATTATCAAAATGGCGCATTACAAAAAGGTTGTAAACGGCTAGACCAAAGTTTTTTGGGTTTCGTGCAATAGCGCGCAAACTCATGGAAAACCCTGGGGTTAGGTAACGCATGTAGTGCCAGTAGCCTTCGGGCATATACAGTACTTCGCCATGGTTAAGTTCGGTGCTGTAGCCTTGTGCGTGTTTAAGCATGGGCCATTTTTTAAAGTCGGGGTTTGCAAAGTCAATATCTTCGCGGGTAATTAGGGAGTGCGGTACTTTGTACAGGTACTTGTTCTGTTTTTGGTCGAACAGGATGATCTGTTTTTTTCCTTCAAAATGAAAATGGAAAATGTTTGCCAAATCAATATCATAATGCATGAACGTATAAGAATCGCGCCCGCCAAAAAACAGCATGGGGATGCCTTTCATGAGGCGTAACCCGAAATCGGGAAACGAGAAATCGTTTTGTAGCTGGGGCAGTTCCTTAATGGCGTTCCATAAAAAAATGCGGTACCTGGTGGGCTCGCGTTTTAACAAATCGATATAATCGGCCAATTTCATTTTGGCGTGGGGTTGGTTAAAGCCATCTTTATAATCAACCGGTCGATCGTCGTAAAGAGGTACGGTAAGATCGCCCCCAATGGTTTTCATATAGTCTAGGTTCCATTTGGTGAAGGCTGGCCAGTGCTCGATAAAACGTTCAATAACCACTGGTTTTTGTGGTTTGAAGTAGTGTTTTAAAAAATCCTCTTTGCTAATGGTTTTTACACGAGGAATATCTTGCAGATTTAATTTCAACGGTTAAAAATTTAGAACGGTCAAAGTTAATAAATCCTTAGCAAATTGTCATCTAATTTACGTGTTACACTTTAGTTAAAATTATACCGTAGGCCAAAAAGCAGGTTGCCCTTTGGCATGGGTATTAAATTGGCTTCACTGTAGTCGGCATTAAAAATATTGTTTGCCATTAAGGTTATTTCAAATGGTTTTAAGGTTAATGCTACCGAGGCATCCCACACGTTATAGCTGGTGCCCGTTGTTCTTTCGGCGTGTTTGTAAACTATGTTTTGGCTCAAGTTTTTAATTAATTGGGAACTAAAACGGCCGGTTATTTGGTGCTTTAACGAGTTAATGGCATATTTTGAAAAATTCACGTTTAAGGATTTTACCTGGTCGTCTAAATAGGTGTAGCCTAATGAAATGCTTTGGTTGAAATGAGTTAGTTTAAAAGTGTACGAGCTATTAATTTCCAGACCTTTGGTGTTTAAGTCCCTAATGTTAACGGGTTGCCATTTATCGGCTTCATTTTCTTTTATAAAATCTATTAACTTGCTGGCATCCCTATTGAAAAGTGCTGCGGAAATTGAAAAAGTAGGCGAAAAATATTTTAATCCAATCTCTTCCGAAAGGGCCTCTTCAGGGTTTAGGTTTTCGTTTCCAATATTGCTTGGGCCGTTATAATACAAATCGGTATAAGTGGGAATTCTGTAAGTATAGCCCATGTTTCCGTACACTTTTAAATTGGGGTTTAAGCGGTAGCCCATATCAATGCCCGGGAATGCGTGAAACTTAAAATCGGAAAAATAGGTTACGGCAACACCGGGGGTTATGTCCAGTTTATCGTTGGCTAGTTTAAACAAATGCTCTAAAAATAGATTCGCCATAAATCGATTCCTGTTGCCCAAACCGCCCGTGGTGCCATCGCTTCTTAAATAAGTTTTCGATATATCGATGCCAAAACCGGTAATGCCCGCGCTGGATGTGTAGGAAGCATTTACCTCGGTGCCCATTTTATCGCTAATATGGAAATTCCTGAAAGCAGCGGGGTTTTGGCGAACATACAGGTACGCGTCTTGGTTGCGTTTCCAGTAAATGCGTGGTTTGATGCTTAGTTTTTCGGTTGAAAAATCCGTTGAAAAACCAATCAGGCTATTTTGGGTTTCTTCATATTGGTTGATGGCCGTTGGAATAGCATAAAACCCATTGGCGCCAAATTTACGTTCGGTGAAGGTGGCAATCATTTCAATAGCTTTTCTTTTTTTGTTGAAGATGCTTTTTATGAAATAATTTTGGTTGTCGTAGTCGGTATTGTAACGGTATCCATCCGAAGTATTGCGGTTCACATGAATTAGGTGCGACGCGTTTTCCAAATTGGAAGTTACCGTAACCGAAGCGTTTAACTGTTTGTACGATCCTGTTTCGATGGCTGCAGATCCGCCGTTATCCAGTTTTTTTTTCGTAACGATATTGATTGCGCCCGTAAAGGCATTTTGGCCGAAAACGCGTGCAGCAGGGCCTTTTATAATTTCAACACGGTCAATAACATCGAGGGGCAAAGTGGCGTTTAAGGTATGGTGGCCTGTTTGCGCATCGTCCATTTTAATGCCGTCAATAAGGATGAGGGTTTGGTCGAAACTGCCACCCCGAATGTACAAATCGGCCTGCGTACCACCCGTACCTTGGCGTTTTACATCGATGCCCGCAACTTGCTGCAACACATCTGTTAAGGTGCTGGCGGCACTATTTTTTATGCTTTCTGAAGAAATGATTGAAATGGTGCGCGAGTTTTCCGGAAACGGTAAGTTAATACGGGTTGAAGTAATAACGACCTCGCCAAGTTTGGTGGTATCTTGTTCTTTATGCTGATTGTTTTGGGCAGTTCCCGGTAGCGAACATAAAATTAATAAGCCTAGGCAATAAATGCGTGTCATAAATAATGGTTGAAAGTGTTTTTTGATGCTGCAAAATTCGTAACTTTCTGGACGAGTAAAATAGTCCAGTTTCAAAACAATGAATAGTCCGGTTAATCCTCTTTTAAAACAGTTGATCCATTTTGAAAAATCGGGTAACACGGCCGTTTATATTCAGGTGGCACAACAAATTATCAACGCCATACAGCGCAGTTATTTAACCGAAGGCATGCCCTTACCCGGTACGCGCACGTTTAGTAAATTATTCAACATCCACAGAAACACCGCTGTTGCTATTTACGATGAATTGGCTTCGCAAGGGTGGGTTGAAATCATTCCGAACAAAGGCACTTTTGTATTGGTGCCCGAACAAAAAACAGCAACCATAAAGGCTACTTCGTACCACATTGATCAAGTAAACGCCTATCCAAAAAACACGGGCTTCCCTTTTCAGCCGTCGTTTCATTTGGCATCAACAACCGAAGTGACCCAAAAGAAATTCAGTATTAATGATGGCCAACCCGATTTAAGGCTGCATCCCACACATCAGTTTTCACGTTGGTACAGTGCTTCCATGAAACGTAAAACCTTAATCTCAAAATGGAATCAAAATACATTGTCGTCCCATTCGACATTCGAGATGCAATTATGTAATTACTTAAATGCCACGCGTGGTTTTCACATTAAACCCCACAATTTAATGAGCACGCGCAGTACGGAGATGAGTTTGTATATCGTTTCCCAATTGCTATTACAGCCCAACGATACTGTCTTAATTGGAAATTTAAGCAATTATGCGGCAAACATGATTTTTCAGCAAGTTGGTGCAACCATAAAAACCATTCCTGTTGACGACCATGGGATTGATGTAGAATTTATTAGGAAACACTTTTCAAAACACGACATTCGTTGCGTATATGTGTGTGCCCACAGGCATTACCCAACAACGAAAACCCTGAGCGTGGAACGCCGTTTAAAGTTGATGCAGCTTGCAGAAGATTATCAATTTGCTATTATTGAAGATGATTATGATTACGATTTCCAGTTTGATGGCTCTGCCATGTTGCCCATGGCAAGTTCGGATGCGCATGGCATGATTATTTATTTAGGGAAACTGGGGCAATCGCTTTTCCCGAGCTTTCAAACGGGCTTTGTGGTAGCACCGGAAAACTTGATTTCCGAGGCTAAAAATTATTTGCAGATTCTCGATAAACAAGGCGATTTAATTCAGGAACAAATGCTTTCTGAACTTATTTATGAAGGTGAAATGCATCGACTCATCAAAAAAAACACGCTTGTTTACAAGCAGCGGCGCGATTATTTATGCCAGTGCCTTGCCGAAAATTTTAAACAAAATTTGGTCTGGGAAAAACCATCTGGAGGATTGGCTTTATGGTTGCGTTTCGAGCCTAAAATAGCGTTGGTTAAATTAGCGGACGAGGCCCAAAAACAGGATGTGTTTCTTCCCAAAACCATTCTGTACCAAGATAAAAACCACTGTTGCATCCGTTTTGGATTTGGCCATTTAAACGCAGAAGAAATTGAAAGTGTTGTTAAAAAATTAAAAATAGCCTACGATTTCGTTATAAAATAAAAGCACGTTTCTTATAAAAAGCGTAATTTTAAAATCTTGTTTCAAGGCAAGTTTTATTTAAGTAATTATGTACGCTTTAGTAGATTGTAACAATTTTTATGCGTCTTGCGAGCGCACTTTCAACCCTAATTTACGCCATAAACCCATTGCTATATTAAGTAATAACGACGGCTGTGTTATTTCGCGTAGCGATGAGGCGAAGGCTTTGGGTTTACCCATGGGAGCGCCTATTTTTAAATGGGAAGCCTTTTGTAAAGCCAATAATATCCTGGTGTTTTCATCCAATTATCCTTTGTATGGCGATATGAGCAGTAGGGTAATGGCCATTTTGCAACAGTTTACACCCAATGTGGAGGTGTACAGCATCGATGAAGGTTTTCTGCAATTTAAAGGTTTTGGGAACTGCAATTTTAACGATTACGGCAACCAAATAAGAACCCGAGTCTTAAAATGGACGGGCATTCCAACCTGTGTAGGTATCGCACCAACTAAAGCGTTAAGCAAGGTAGCCAATAAAATTGCGCGTAAATTCCCGGTGCAAACCCATGGCGTATATGTAATTGATTCCGAAGAAAAACGCATAAAGGCCTTAAAATGGATTAAAATTGAAGATGTTTGGGGCGTTGGTCGCGCGCTATCCAAACGGTTGAAAGCTAAAAATTGCCATACAGCATTCGATTTTGTGCAACTTCCGGATGAATGGGTGCGCAAAAACTTCTCAATAGTCGAGTGGAAACTCAAAAAAGATTTGGAAGGCATTCCAACATTGCAATTGGACGATGTAAAAACCAAGCAAGCCATTGCTACCACACGCAGTTTTGAATATACGTTTTCAGACCTTGAAAACATTAAGGAACGTATCTCCACATTCGCCACCAGTTGCGCCGAAAAATTACGAAAACAAGGGTCTAGTTGCCATCTTATTTATGTAATATTAAGCAGCGATAGGCATAAAACGGCGATGGAGCAACACCGTGCCAGTAAATTGATAAGTTTGCCGTTTCCAACCGATTCCAGTTTAATTATCAGTCAACAAGCGGTACAGGCAGTAAGCACTATTTTTAAGGAAGGCATAAACTATAAGCGTGCAGGCGTTATCGTGATGGGTTTGGTGCCCACGCACAACCATCAATTGCACCTGTTTGAAGCCGAAAACCCCAAGCACAAACCACTAATGAAAGCCATTGACGGGCTGAATGCCAAATATGCCGACAATAAAGTGAAATTGGCAAACCAAGATTTAAAACGTACTTGGAAAATGCGGCAGGAACGTTTATCGCCACGTTACACCACCAATATTAACGATATTATTAAGGTAAAATGAAAATTTTACGCATCCAAAGAGAGCATTTTAAATAGTATCTTTACCCTAAAATTAAAGACATGCTGTTACATCAATCCAAAACCTTAACTTTTTTTGCTCCCGAAGAAATTGGCGGTTTGGGCGCGCTTTTTTTCGATACGGGCATTTCAGCAGGATTTCCATCGCCCGCCGAGGACTTTAAAGAACAACGCCTATCGTTAGATAAAGAGCTTATAAAAAATAAAGAAGCCACTTTTTTTGCACGCGTGAGCGGCCAATCGATGATTGGTGCCGGACTTGACGATAGCGATTTGCTGGTAATAGACCGAAGTTTGGAACCCGCAAACAATAAAATTGCTGTTTGCTTTTTAGATGGCGAATTTACCGTAAAACGCCTGAAAGTCGAGAAAAACGAGGTTTGGTTGCAACCAGAAAACCCCAATTACCCTATTATAAAAATAACCAAGGAAAACGATTTTATCATTTGGGGCATCGTTACCAATGTGATTAAAAAGGTATAGGTCCCTTTTTTTTCAGAACGAAGCCACCTGCCATTTCAACCTCAAATAAAAAGCGGAACCTTCATGGAAACAGGAAGGTTCCGCTTTTTTAGTCAACCAATCTTTATGAACAACGGTTATAAAAATTAGTTTATGATTATTTTTTTAGTGATTACTTCGCCGGTTTGGGCTTTTAACCAAGCCACGTAAGTTCCCGATGCTACGTTTAATAATTTTAAGCCGTTATTTAAAGTTGCTTGCGATACGTTGGTGTATTCCAGTACCGTTTGCCCGCGCATATTTACAATCGCCAACTTATCGATGGCAGTACTTAGCTTTTTGCCGAACAAGGTTTTCGATTCATTTTGGTAATAAATAAAATTCCCTGAAATTTGCGATGCTTCGGTACTTAGAAGTGCCTTATCCGATTGGAACACGATTTCAAATCTATTATTGAACTTTCCTTGTGCCGATGAGAAACGGTAGGCCATGGCTTGTTTTAAATCGAAATAGCTGCCCGTTTCATTATCTCTTAAATAAATTTCTTGGTTTTCGGGTATGTTTTCAAATTCGGTAGCTTTTATTTCAAACGTATTATTGCCAGACGATTTAAAGTTTAATGGAACGACCTTGTCTTTGGTAATTGGGCCGTATGCTTGCATGTTCATGTTTTTTCCATCTAAATTCAAATTAAAATCGTTGTTGCTGGCCTCGTCGCATGGGGCATCGTAGCCATAATCGTAACCATCGGAAGTTGTATTGCTAAAGCCTAAAAGTACTTCCCTTTTTGTTTTTGGCCCTACCACCGCGGTAAATTCCAAGCGCAGTTTTTGCATCGTATCTTCCAGTGGCTTATCGGAATCGCTTGCTTTTTTTGCTTTTGAATTTGCCGATTTGAAGAATGTTGAACCCGTATCAAACGTGCCATCAGCATCTGCTTCCTTTATAAAAACACGCTGGCCATTATTGAATTCCACGTTACCGTTTGCCACTATTTGGGTTATAAACCCTTGTGCTACGGGCAGGTATCTGGAAGGTTTTATAGTGCCATCTTGCGAGCCGTTATGTGCACCCGATATTCCCACAAACTGGAACGCTCTGCAAGAGCCTAATTTATTCACCTGTGCATAGCCTCCCTTGTATTCATCCAAATTATGGGAATCGCCTGCCCATTGTTGCCATAATTGTAAAACGCCATCTATAACGCCTTCATTGTCATCAATAAACTTATGGATATCCAAGGCAGAAGGGTAAGGATTGCCCAATAAATACTCGGTTTTTGAAACAGCGGCAACATCTCCTGGGCCACCTGTGTCGGTTACATTTACTAAAATGGTGCCGTTGTTTGGTTTGCCCTCGAAAATATATTGCTGTTCTAAACCTGCATTACCAGTGCCTTTTTGCGTATAGCCTACGCCGGGGCTTAATGGGGTGTTGGGGTTTAAAAAAGCCCAATCCCAATAGGTTAAGCCGTTTATGTAGGTGTATAGCCAATAGGTGCTTATTTTACCAAGTTGGTCGTAAGCAGAGGTAAACTGGAAATTAACGCCCGCACCATCTTTTAGCATATTTACTTTAAAAGGGCTGTTGTTGGGGTTGTTGGTTGGGGCATTGTTATTGGTTAAATTTGTTGAACCCAGAGCACCAATAGGGGAAGCCCAATAATTGTATCTAAATTTATTGGATGTTCCTTCTTGGCGACGTATAATCTTGCCTGTGGTTGAGGTTACCAAATCGCTATGAATTCCTTGTATCAATTGCGAGTCGCCTTGCAAATCGAGCGTGCCATTAAGTTCAAGGAGCCAGGAGTTTTCAACTTTATGGTCTCCAAATATTTTAAGTGATTTTTCTTCATCTATAAAAAGGCCTAAGTTTGTATGCGAATTGGTTGATGTTACCAGGTCTTTTATATGTACAATGTTCCAATTTTTGTTTTTAGTGGCGTCTTCAATATCCCAAACATCGCCATGTAACCACGTGTTTGTTTGTGCCCAATCGCCATCTGCCTTAGTCTCAAAGGGCATGGGTGCCGTTTGTTGTTGAATGGTGGTAATATTGTGCAGGCGCAGTGTTCTTGAATGGGATGAGAAATCGGTTGTAGTTCCATTCACTATATGAGTCATAGGGTAATAGGCCAATAAGTTGGGCCATGGAATGGTAGCTGAGGTGTCCATATCCACAATATCTTTATCAATAAGCGTTCCTTTAACCTTTCCAGAGTTGTTCTCAATTTCTTGATAAACCATGCGCTGAATTTGATCGGTGGTTAGAGCCACGTCAAACACGCGCACCTCATCTATATATCCTTTAAAATAGTCTTTTTTATTGACTATTGAGGCTTTTCCTATTTCAAAGTTTCCGTTCCATGAGGTAGAATTCACCAATGTTTTTCCTACGACAATAGGGAAAATGGCTCCTGAATCAACTTCGCCATCAACATACACAAGCACTTTTCCTGTTACGTTTGAAAATACGCCCGTAATATGGTGCCATTCGTTATAATTAATTCCGTTAATGGGGCCTACCGTTTGTAATCCGGCACTCGTTTTTATTTGAAAATGAGGCATATTCCCATCTTTTATATACACACTGCACTCGCCTTCGCCCACAATGACGGCCTTGGGGTTGCCTGCGTTTTGTGCATCAATTTTTATCCATGCCATAATGGTTACTTCGCCTTTGCCATTTATAAAACCTGGTGCAGCTAAATAATCGTCAACGCCATCAAAATCGATGGTGGCATACATGGGCGGGTTGCCATCAAATAAATCTCTATAGTCCAAATCGCCTCCAGTTAACAAATCACCGTCAACATCGGGTAAAATGGATGCAGAAGGATTATCAATTTCATCGTTTACATCATTGGGGTCGTTTAGGTTGGAACCTTCAAAAAGGTTGTCTAACCCATCATTATCCGGGTCGGTAAAAACAACAATTTCATTCGCCATACCGTTTTCTTCAATATCCCATAAGCCATCATTATCAGAATCAATATCTATAAAATCGGGGATTTTATCCATATCGGTGTCCACAACCTGAATGCCATTTCCGTAAACCAAGTCGATACCTGTTTCTTTTTTAACAACACCAGATGGTGCGATGTAACCCAGTGTTTGTTGTCCTTCAACATTATCGGGAATGCCATCATTGTCGCTATCTAGGTCTAAATGGTTGAATTTTCCGTCTTCATCAAAATCCTCACCGGTAACAATTATTAAAGAGTTGGCATTAAAATCTAAAAATTCACATTGGGTAAACGACATGCCAAATTGCCTCGTTGAAGCACCTGCGGTTGTTTTGATGGCCTGCATGCGCATTGTAAACGAGTTTCCAATAAATTGATAATAGGCGCGCAGTACTTTTAAGGTTGAAAAGCCGGGGCCTTCTTGCAGTCCGGAGGCGCTAATTTGTATGTCGCCAGCGCCTAAATCCTGCACTTCTAGCGAGGTAGGGTTTTCGGTGCCATAAGCGGCGGCATCATAATAAATTACCGATTCGCGTAAATTGCCACTACCATCACAATCCCAGGTAATACCATTTACCCTAAATATTTCAGATGAGGGCGTTGTGGTACCTGCGTTAACAATGGTGAATTTAAACGTAGCACCCGGTGTTCCTGTTCCCGAAAGTGTAAGTTCGGTTTGTAAAAATGTAGGGTTATCTACGGCATCGTTATCAATATTGGCGATGGATGTACCCGTTAGTTCGGTAATTTGCATTAATACATCATAACCTTGTATGGAGTTGCTAAATCGGTAAACGGCCCCTACCGTTCCTATGGGGCCCGCGCTTGCCGAGGCATCGTAAGCACCGTTTTGAAAGGCCAATTCAGGCAATGTACATTCAAACCTGTTTTCGCCTAAATTCTCAACGCCGTCTGGAATTCCGTCGCCATCATCATCATAATCTAAATTATCAATAACGCCATCGCGATCGGTATCCAATAGGCTATTACAAGTAGCATCGCCACCCGCTACATTAAAGTATATTATTTTGCCAGTGGTATTTGCAGTGCTGCCATTATTGTTAATAACCTCGACCCCAGCAACTTTTACCGAAACCTTACTGCCACTGGCCCATCCATCATTGGCAATGTCGTAAATTTTTATATAGTAATTATTGCCATTGGCCACACATCCTAAATTGTATCGAGAACCGTAAGCATCTGTTACCCCTTGTTGCGAAGTTGTGTAACATTGGTTGTTGTCGCAAAGGGTGGTAATTAAATCGTTGGAGGTATTATAAACCTCGATCTTGTTTTCATAAGCCTTGGTGGGCCATGAGACTGTTATTTGAACATCGGAATTTTGTGCAAAGGAAAAAGTTAGCACAAATACAGATACAGTAAAACTGAACAGTAGTTTTGTTTTCATTATGCGATAGATTTGGGTGGGTCAAAATTAGCTTATATTCAAATAGTTATGTATTTTTTTCGTTGAAAAATCAAAATTATACTACAAACGGTTAACTTCCATGAAAAAAATCGATGAAGTACATCTCGTTTTGAGGTGTTTACCTAGTTTTTTTACTTGAAATGATTTTTGAATCTAAACTTGAGGGAAGAATATTTCAGCATTATAGAACCAATATTTTATGTAATTGATTCTATAATAGCACAATATTAACATAAAAAATCGACAAAACCAAAACAATTATAGATAAAGTGATTGTTTTGTCCGATAAAAAGCATTGAATTTTAAATAAAGCCTATAATAAAAAGGTAACCAAATCTTCAATTTTAGAAATTAATTGAACTTTGATAGTTGTTTTTTTTAGTGAAATTTTATTGTATTTAGAAACAAAAATAGTGGAGAAACCTAATTTTTCAGCCTCTAAAATGCGCTGTTCTACACGTTGTACGGGGCGAATTTCACCAGATAAGCCAACCTCGGCAGCAAAACAAATATCTTTTTGAAGCGCCACATCTTCATTGGAAGACAAGATAGCGGCAACCACTGCCAAATCTATAGCAGGGTCATCAACATTAATGCCGCCGGTAATGTTTAAAAATACATCTTTTGCACCCAAACGGAACCCAGCGCGTTTTTCCAATACCGCCAACAACATATTTAAACGTTTGGCATTAAAACCGGTAGCACTGCGCTGTGGCGTGCCGTAAACAGCGGTACTTACCAGAGCCTGTACCTCAATCATTAATGGGCGCATGCCTTCTAAAGTGGCGGCAATGGCGTTGCCCGAAAGTTCTTCGTCTTTTTTGGAAATTAAAATTTCAGAAGGATTGGAAACCTCACGTAACCCAGAACCCTGCATCTCATAAATACCCAGTTCGTTGGTGGAGCCAAAACGGTTTTTGTGTGCACGCAAAATTCTAAATACATGGTTGCGGTCGCCTTCAAATTGCAACACGGTGTCCACCATGTGCTCTAAAATTTTGGGGCCTGCAATGTTGCCATCTTTTGTGATATGGCCAATTAACAATACGGGGGTGGCTGTTTCCTTTGCGAATTTGATAAGTTCAGCAGTACATTCTTTTATTTGTGAAATGCTTCCAGATGAAGACTCTATATAATCGGAATGGAGCGTTTGGATAGAATCGATAATCACAATATCGGGTTCCAAGGCTTCAATTTGTTTGAAGATATTTTGTGTTTTGGTTTCAGTAAGGATATAACAATTGTTGTTGGTTGGGTTAATGCGTTCGGCACGCATTTTTATTTGTTTTTGGCTTTCCTCACCTGAGACATATAGCGTTTTGTACGGTAATTTTAATGAAATTTGAAGCAGCAACGTGCTTTTTCCAATACCGGGTTCGCCACCTAAAAGGATTAAAGAACCGGGAACGATTCCACCTCCCAAAACGCGGTTAAACTCGCCATCGCAGGTGTCCATTCGGGCTTCGTTGGAAACGTCTATATCTTTAATGCGCAAAGGTACTGCTGCTTTTTTTACTGCGGAAGTGGGTAATTTCCAGTCGCTTTTTTCAGGATTTTGGATTACTTCTTCAACAATGGTGTTCCATTCTTTGCAAGCATTGCATTGCCCTTGCCATTTGGCGTATTGCGAATCACAATTCTGACAAAAAAACGTTGTTTTTACTTTGGCCATTTTTTTTTGGTGAAGGGTTTTAGGTTTTAGGCATTTTATTAATATCCAAAATCGGTTTTAATGGCTTCTGCCTTTTCTAGCATTAAATCTTTGGTAAGTCCTGCTATTTCCTCTAAGGTAAAGGCCGATTGGTAGGTTCGCATCGCTTTTTTTGTGTCGCCACTTTCTTCATAAAAACGCGCCAAATAGTAATTGCCCAAAAGCGTTTTTGGGTAGGCATCGCGTGCCAATTTCCCTAAGGCTTCGTAATGCTCGAACTTTTTGTTCTTTTCAATAGCGGCTGCAATGGCTTTAAAATCATTGACCAAAATTTGTTTTTTTATACCAAACAATTCATCAATGGTTTTGTATTTGTCTTCAAGATAGGTTACCGGAGAGGTTTCAAGTTTTAGGATGGTTTCCGTATATTCTTCCTTACTTATTGGTTGAAACACTTTAAATATTTTTTCGATAGCGTTCGGAATCGCGTGCGTGGGCACAGAATAATGCGATGGGCCTTCAAAACTATTGAATTTGTAGGTTAGGTTTTTGTTTTCCAATGCCGAAATATCGGCATGTAATGCTTCTGTCATCTTTTTTATGGACGCGGAATCGTTGTTGGTGTTAGCCAAATAGTAAAATAGTTTAGAGGGTGTTTTTCCTAAAACCTCGGGTATATATTCCAGCATTTTAGGTGCCAGTTCAGGGCTTATGGCAATGTAGGCTTTAAATACGGGCTGGGGTTTCAGCAGAAAATAATTGATAAAATTGGCGGTTTCACCATGGCCAACGGCAACCCTGAAATTGGCGCTTCGGTATTTTTTTTCTAAGTGTGGGATTAGTTCCATGCCAATAAACTCGAAAAATGCCGCTCCTTTTTCAATGGGAAGTGAATTTTGCTCGGAATACAAACAATCATCATCCCTTGTATCAAATTGGTTTATGCCTACCACAATGGCTTCGGGCATGTCTTCCCAATAGGAATAATAATCTACGTTTCCGGCAACGGCTTCAAACAGATAATCGCCATCCAAAACAATGAACAGCGGATATTTTTTATCGGTATTGTTACTATAGCTGCGAGGTAATTGTATTTTTAATTCGCGTGTTTGACCAAGTTTTGCAGATTCTATGGATTCGTATTTAACTTGCGCCTCAACATAATTAAGTGAGCAGAAAAGCAACAAAACGTAAAGGATGTGTTTCATTTTATGAATTGATTTGAGATTTGTAACGCAAGGTAAGAAATAAGTTAAAACAAAAAACGCGGTTTTAAACGGAAGCCTCTTCCGAGTTTGGTTTTTCGTTTTTCAACTTGTTTCTGTTGTAAATGGGCAAATAAATAAGCGATAAACCACCCGCAATTATAATCATGAGGGTTTGTGCTGCCCACATAATCCAACCAAACGCGATGCTGGGTTCTTGGGCAATTCCAAAAATAGAAAATGCCGCATAAATGGCAAGTGGGTACGAGCCAATGCCGCCGTTTGTAGCCGCAATGCTAAAACTGCCAGCAATGAAACCCGTTAAAATAATGCCCAATGATAAATGCCCTAAATCGCTAATGGCCAACGAGGTTACATAAAACATGAGCACGTACATGCACCAAATAAATAAGGTGTGAAAAATATAAGCCCATTTTTTTTTCATTTTGAAAATGCTTAATATCCCTTCAATCAACCCGTTAATGATTGTTTTTATTTTGGATGCTAATTTAGACTTGCTTTTTTTGATGTATTTTGTAAAAACAAGAAATGCCACAACAGCCAAAACCAAAGCAACGCCCAATTTTGTGGCATTGAACTTTTGAAGTAAATACCCGTAGATGAAATCGAAATGAAGAAAAAGGGTAATGGTTATGATTGAGAACATGACAATTAAATCGGCAATACGTTCGGCAATGATGGTTCCAAGACCTTTTTCAAAGGGCACATTTTCATAATTTGCAAGTATGGAAGCTCTGGCTACCTCGCCCGCACGCGGAATGGTGTAGTTTATTAAATAGGTAGCAAAAACGGCCATCATGCTGTTTCCCAGTTTAATGTTGTAGCCCATGGGCTCTAATTGAAAGCGCCAACGGTAAGCCCGCGATACATGGCTGAGAAACCCTAAAAAGGAACCTGCAAGGAGCCAGAAATAATTCGATTTTTTTAGATAAACAAGAATGTCGTCAATAGAAACTTTTGATAGGGAGTACCAAACTAAAAAAACTCCCAATAGCAATGGGAGTACAATTTTAGATATTTTTTTAATTTGTTGGTTCAAGCCCTTTATTTTAAAAGGTTTGTAGCCTCGTCGGGAAACACTAAGGAAGGTTTAAATACTTTAGCTTCTTCAATATCCATAAAGGCGTAGGTTATTAAAATTAAGGTATCGCCCACCGAGACTTTTCTGGCAGCGGCACCATTAAGCGTAATTTCGCCGCTATTTCTGGGGCCTGGTATAACGTAGGTTTCCAAGCGTTCGCCATTATCGTTATTTACAATCTGTACTTTTTCGCCTTGGATAATATTGGCAGCCTCCATTAAATCTTCATCAATAGTAATACTACCGATGTAGTTAAGTTCTGCGCCGGTGCATTTTACGCGGTGTATTTTAGATTTTACTACTTGTATTTGCATGTGGCAAAGATAATTAATTTAAAGCGATATTATCAATAAGTCTTATATCATCTGCATATACAGCTATAAACGCTCTATATTGCTTGGTGCTTGATTTTCGTGTTACGGTTTTCAGCGACGTTTCGTCGGCAATAATAAAATATTCCAATTTTAATAGTTTATGGCTTGCAAATTGTTTTTCAACCCATTGTGTAACGTTAACAGCACTTTTTGTGCCAAATTGTTTTTTGGCAGTTTTTAAGGTTTTGTAAATAAAAGGGGCCGCTTTTTTATAATCGGGTTTTAGTCGGGTATTGCGCGAGCTCATGGCCAGACCCGATGGTTCGCGATAAATGGGGCAAGCCACTATATTGACGGGGATTTTGTGTATTTCGACCAGCTTTTTTATAATTTGTAACTGCTGAAAGTCCTTTTCACCAAAATAGGCCTTGTCGGGCTGTATGATATCGAACAGGCGTTTTACGATGGTGCCCACGCCGTCAAAATGGCCGATTCTAAATTTGCCTTCCATTTCGTGTTCCAAACCATCAAAATGGAACTTTTCCGATAGGGTTCGTCCTTCATACACCGCTTCTACTGTGGGCGCAAAAATTAAAATACTGTCGCTCAAGCTTTTCAAAAGTTCAAGATCCTGCTCAAGGGTTCGTGGGTATTTAGCCAAATCGTCGGGATTGTCAAACTGGGTAGGGTTAACAAAAATGCTTACACATACTTTGTCGTTCTCTTCAAGGGCTTTTTTTACCAGCGCCAAATGGCCTTTGTGCAAAGCGCCCATGGTTGGCACCAAGCCTAAAGTTGCTTTTTCTGCTTTTAAAGTGCGGATAGCAGTTGCAATTTGCTGTTTTTCTGAATAAATATCCACGTTTCAATTTAAAATTAATGGGTGCAAACTTAAGATTTTACAATCAATCTGCATAAAATTTTGTACTTTTGCGTGTTTTTTATTTCGAATTCTCAAAAATATGCCAAAAACAATCCTATGAAATGAGCATGAACCAACACCAACCGTATGCAACAATGCCCACAAGTGCATGATAACCGACCATTAAAAACACAATAATTTGCTTTATATGAAATACCTAACCAACATTTTAATCATACTTAAAAATGATTAGGTGAGTGTGGTATGTGTACGAAAGAAAGAATAAAAAGAATAAGTAGAAATGCATGAACCTTCCATTACGAAATTTTGATATTTTGCGAGATTATGATATGGAAGCACCATGTGACCGTTAAAAAACAATAAAATTGAACACATGAACCTTCCATTACGAAATTTTGATATTTTGCGAGATTATAATATGGAAGCACCATGTGACCGTTAAAAAACAATAAAATTGAACACATGAACCTTCCATTACGAAATTTTGATATTTTACGAGATTATGATATGGAAGCACCATGTGACCGTTAAAAAACAATAAAATTGAACACATGAAAGATAAGAGGATATTATATGTATCATCTGAAGTAATGCCGTATTTACCAGAAACCGAAATTTCTTCAATGTCTTTTGAAGCGCCCAGACTGGTGAACCAACAAGGAGGACAGATACGCATCTTTATGCCACGGTACGGCAACATTAACGAGCGTCGCCATCAATTGCACGAGGTCATAAGGCTTTCCGGTATTAATTTAGTGATCAACGATTTGGATATGCCACTTATTATTAAGGTAGCTTCAATTCCCAAAGAACGCATCCAGGTTTATTTTATTGATAACGACGAATATTTTAAAAGAAAAGCAACCTTGACGGATGAGGAGGGAAGTTTGTTTCCCGATAACGACGAACGTGCCATCTTTTTCGCAAAAGGCGTTATTGAAACAGTAAAAAAATTAAATTGGTCGCCCGATATTATACACGTTCACGGTTGGTTGGCAGCCTTATTGCCCATTTATCTCAAGGAATATTATAAAGATGAGCCCCTGTTTAGCGATAGCAAAATAGTAACTTCCGTTTATAATCAAAGTTTTAACAATACCTTAAATAAAGATATGTTTAATAAGGTTAAATTTGACAACATAAAAGAAGAGGCCATTAAAGTTTTGGAAGAACCATCGTATGTAAATTTAATGAAAGTAGCCATCGATTATTCCGATGCCTTGATTGTTGGGTCTGAAAACATGCCCAAAGAATTGGAAGCCTACTTAAACGCATCAAATAAACCTGTTTTAGAATACAAAAATAAAGAAGAATTTGGCGAAGCCTACAAAGCATTTTTTAATGCCAACGTATTAAGCTAACCCATCTGTTCGTTAAAATATTATATGAAAAATACCGTTAAAGCCCTAAGATTTCCCATAGTTTCCCTTGCCATTGTTTTATTGTTTATAGCCTGCGACAAAGATTACGCCGTTCTAGAAAGCGATGTTTTAGGTGAAGAAAACACCAATTTTAATACCAACACCGAACTTTTTCAAATAGTAGCCTATAATAAAAAGTTGGAGGCAGTACAAATTAACGGCCTGCCATCAAATTTATTGGGTGTTTATAACGATCCAGCTTTTGGGCAAACCACCGCAAGTATTGTTACACAGCTACTACCTGTTACCTATAACCCAGATTTTGGTACCAACCCTCAAGTAGAGTCGGTTATTTTGAACATACCTTATTACAGTCGGGTTACGGGTGTTGTTGATGGAAATTCTACCTACACCATTTCCGATTCTCTATACGGAAAAAACCCCGATGGTTCCATCAACCCAATGAAGCTAACTATTTATAAAAACAACTATTTTTTAAGGGACTTCGATCCTAATTTGCCAACTGGCGACCAGCAAAATTATTATTCTAGGGCCGAGGGCAGTTTAAACGCTACCAATAACTTTGTACTCAACGGGGCTTCATTAATAAATTTTGATGACTTTAAAGGAGAACTTATTTATGAAAACACCTCTTTTAAACCAAGTAGCGACCCAATTAAAACCACCACTGGCGAAGGCGATGCAGCGGTTACAACCCAATCGGCGCCCGCTTTAAATGTGTCGTTAAGCACCGCTTTTTGGCAAGCAGCCATTATAGACAAAGGTGGCGCAACCGAATTAAGCAATGCAAGTAGTTTTAAAAATTATTTTAGGGGCTTGTATTTTAAAGCCGAGGCCATAGATGGTAAGGGCAACATGATTTTGTTGAACCTGTCGGGAACAAACGCAAACATCACCATTAATTACACTAAAAACCCTACAACCGAAGGGGGGGCGCGTATAAAAGGAACCTATGTGCTAAATTTTAAAGGCGGTAATATATTAAATACGTTTACTAATAATTTTACCCAGCCCTTGGCATCTGGCGATCCGGTTTTGGGCGATAGCAAACTTTACTTAAAAGGGGCCGAAGGCGCGATGGCCGTAGTAGATTTGTTTAGCGGACAAAAAGTCTATACCGATGAAAACGGAAATAGCAGCACCGTTTCAGCATTGGACTATTTCAAAAAAACCTACCGCGTGTCCGACGGTAACGGAGGATATAAAAAAGATGCCATTACAGGTAATTATAAGCTAAAGCGCTTAATAAACGATGCCATTTTAACCGTGTATGAGGATAAAGATATGGCTACACAAGGGCCCTATGCCAATGGCGATGCCTACCATAAATACGACAGGTTGTTCGCTTACGATATTAAAAACAACACAACGTTAACAGATTATGGTTTTGACCCTACCACAAACAATACTGCCGATCCGTTCAACTCAACTTATTTTCATTTAGGGCAACGGCAAACCGATGCAGCAGGTGTTTCAAAATACAAAATACACCTTACCGAACACTTGAACAATATTTTACTTAGAGATGCATCCAACGATGATATTAAAATTGGGTTAGTACTTTCAAGCAATGTGAACCAAGTAAATAGTGCTAAATTATTGAACATTGGCGGTGAAGTAACTGCAATTCCTGCGGCAGCAGTAATAACGCCAAGAGGTACTGTTTTAAGGGGTACCAACACTTCAGATGCTGCAAAAATGACCTTACAAGTGTTTTTTACAGCGCCCAAATAGTGTTTCAAATTCATTTTTACCTTATTAAAACGAAAATTTATTCCTGATTTTATTTAAAGAGTGAATTTCATCGTATATAATTGGACTTTATATAATTATTATCTGTCGGTAATATTTTATTTTACATATTTGCGTTGAATTTAAAACCCAAATCAAATTAAAAATTATGTGTGGAATTGTAGGATATATAGGAACAAGAGAAGCATACCCTATTGTAATCGAGGGGCTTAAGCGATTAGAGTATAGAGGATATGATAGCGCTGGTATTGCCCTTTTTGATGGCACCGACCTTAAAGTATGTAAAACAAAGGGCAAGGTATCCGATTTGGAAGCCCTAGCCGATGTACAAATTTCAAAACATGGAAGCGTAGGTATTGGCCATACCCGATGGGCAACCCATGGGGTACCGAATGATGTAAACTCGCATCCGCATATCTCCAATTCCGGTGAATTGGTTATCATCCATAACGGAATCATTGAAAATTACGGTTCGCTAAAAAAAGAGTTGATGGCACGTGGTTATACCTTCAAGTCTGATACCGATACCGAAGTGCTCATCAACCTAATTGAAGATGTTAAAAAACAGGAAAACGTTAAACTCGGGAAAGCGGTACAAATAGCTTTAAACCAAGTAGTTGGAGCTTATGCCATAGCTGTTTTCGATAAAAATAAACCAGAAGAAATTGTGGTGGCCCGTTTAGGAAGCCCTTTAGCGGTTGGAGTTGGCGAAGATGAGTTTTTTATCGCTAGTGATGCTTCCCCGTTTTTGGAATACACTAAAAATGCCATTTATCTTGAAGACGAGGAAATGGCCATTATTAGGTTTCATAAAGATATAAAAGTTAGAAAAATCAAGGACGATTCTTTAGTTGATCCCTACGTTCAGGAACTTCAACTTAACCTTGAGCAAATTGAAAAAGGCGGGTACGACCATTTTATGCTCAAGGAAATCCATGAACAACCAAAAGCCATCACCGATACATATAGAGGACGCCTTTTAAGAAACGAGGCCATTATAAAAATGGCTGGAGTGGAAGATAATATGAAAAAATTCCTCAATGCCGACCGTATTATTATAGTGGCATGTGGTACATCGTGGCACGCTGGTTTGGTGGCAGAATATATTTTTGAAGATTTGGCACGAATTCCTGTAGAAGTAGAGTATGCCTCAGAATTTAGATATAGAAATCCTGTAATAACCGAAAAAGATGTGGTTATTGCCATTTCGCAATCTGGCGAAACGGCCGATACCTTGGCGGCCATAAAATTGGCAAAATCTAAAGGAGCGTTTGTTTTTGGGGTTTGTAACGTGGTAGGTTCATCCATAGCTCGCGAAAGCGATGCAGGGGCCTATACCCACGCCGGTCCAGAAATTGGGGTGGCATCAACTAAAGCGTTCACAACACAAATTACCGTGTTAACCTTAATGGCGTTGCGTTTATCAAGGGCAAAAGGTACGATTAGCAGTTCCGATTTTAGACATCATTTGCTTGAGCTGGAAATGATTCCTAAAAAAGTTGAAGAAGCTTTAAAATTGGATGCCCATATTAAAAAGATTGCCGAAATTTATAAAGACTCCCGTAATTGCATCTATTTAGGAAGGGGTTATAACTTTCCGGTAGCCCTAGAGGGCGCATTGAAATTAAAGGAGATTTCATACATACACGCCGAAGGCTATCCTGCTGCTGAGATGAAACACGGCCCCATTGCCTTAATTGACGAGAATATGCCTATTGTTGTGATAGCAACCAAAAAGGGGCATTATGAAAAAGTAGTGAGCAACATTCAAGAAATAAAGTCAAGAAAAGGTAAAATAATTGGGATTGTTACCGAAGGCGACACCCAGGTTAGGGATTTAGCCGACCATGTTATTGAGGTTCCAGATACTTTAGAATCCTTGTCGCCTTTATTAACAACCATACCCTTGCAGTTATTGTCCTATCACATTGCTGTATTGTTGGGTAAAAATGTCGATCAGCCACGTAACCTAGCAAAATCTGTAACGGTAGAGTGATTTTAAAGCTTTACAACTTCAACTCATACATTGCCATAACTTCAATAACCGTTATGGCAATTTCTTTTTATCGCGGTCTTCATTGCGAATAAAGTAGTTTTTTGCACCTTTTTTTGTTAAATCATTCTATGCGCGCATAATTTTTTTGCAATTTTATATACAAGTAATAATTTATATATATATATTGTTGTTCTAAAAACTAACTTAATAAAATACATGAAAACAATTTTCCCATTTTTACTGTTATTTTTTTGTGGAGTTATGTACTCTCAAACAAAAATTTCAGGTTCTGTTGTTGATGATAATGGTCAGCCTATCCCAGGGGCAAACATCATCTTGGTGGGCACATCAACAGGCACCATTACCGATTTTGACGGTCGTTTTTCAATTTCAGTTAACCAAACTCCGCCTTTTAGTGTTCGGGCAAGCAGTATTGGTTTTGAAACAGTTGTAAAACAGGTTACGGCCAATAACCAAACCCTGGCTTTTGTTCTTAAAGAAGGAACGGCACTCGACGAAGTGGTTATTTCGGCCTCCAGAACTCCAGAGCGCATTTTTGAATCGCCAGTAACGGTGGAGCGATTGGGCCTAAAGGAAATTAAAAATACGGCATCGGCCGATTTTTATGATGACTTGGAGAACTTAAAAGGCGTTGACGTAAACACCAATAGTTTAACATTTAAGTCGGTTAACACCAGGGGTTTTGCCACATTTGCAAACAACCGCTTTATGCAATTGGTAGATGGGATGGATAATTCTACTCCAGCCCTTAATTTTCCAATAGGCAACTTAATAGGTATGACAGAAACCGATGTTTTGAGTGTAGAGCTTTTACCAGGAGCATCTTCCGCACTCTATGGAGCCAACGCTTTTAACGGCATCCTATTTATGCGAAGCAAAAATCCTTTCGACTACCAAGGTATTAGTACTTCTATTAAAAGAGGTATTACTTCCCAAAAGTCTGCTGGAGATAATGAATACACCGATGTAAGCATGCGTGCAGCCTATAAATTTAGCAAAAAATTTGCCGCTAAAATAAATTTTGGATACCTAAAAGGAACCGATTGGGCTGCAACAAGTGAGGTTGATAATGATATGATTGGTGGTACCCGTCAATCAAATATAAATTATAATGGTGTAAACGTTTATGGCGATGAAGTATCTACAAATATAAACGGGGTTGCTAAAACACTTGAAGGTTTGGGTATTTTACCTTCGGGGGCATCCGCTTTAGTACCGTCGGTTAACGTAAGTAGAACAGGCTATAATGAACGTGATCTCACCGATTATGACGCAAAAAGCATCAAGGCTGATTGGGGACTTTATTACAGGCCGTGGGAAAACGATTTTGAGATCCAGTACGTTGGTAAAGTGGGTACTGGCTCCACAATCTACCAAGGCACCAATCGATATAGCATAGACAACTTTTTCCAACAGCAACACAAAATCGAAATTAAAAACGATAATTTCTTCTTAAGGGGTTATATGGTGTCTGATAAAGCTGGCGATTCCTATGACATGGTATTTACAGGAATAAACATTAACCGTGCATGGAAGCCCGACCAAACCTGGTTCGGACAATACACAGGGGCTTTTGTGCAAGCTACTTTGGGTGGAGCAACTGAAGACCAAGCTCACGCGGCGGCTAGAGCAGTGGCAGAGAATGGACGCTTTTTACCAGGATCCCAAGGGTTTATTGATGCCTATAACAAAAGTATAAACGACCCAGATTTAACTACGGGTTCTAAGTTCCAGGACGCATCTATTTATTATCATGCAGATGGAAACTATAATCTAAGCCATTTAATAGATTTTGCCGAAATACAAGTAGGTGGCTCTTACAGAAAATACGACCTAAATTCTTCGGGAACTATCTATACCGATAAAAATGGGTCCATTAGTTATTCTGAATATGGCGTTTATACACAAATCCAAAAAGACTTAGACCTGAATGAAGCCTTAAAACTAAAACTTACAGGTTCTATACGATATGATAAATCCGAATTTTTTGATGGCTTCTTTTCTCCACGACTTTCTGCCGGTTTAACCGTTAATAACAATCATAATATTAGAGCATCCGTTCAAACCGGATTTAGAAATCCAACAACCCAAGACCTATTCATTGGTTTAGATGCAGGTAGGGCTATTTTGGTGGGTGCGGCACCCAGTAACTTAGATAGGTATGTAAGGACTTTTAACGTAAGTGGTGGTGGTGTGCTTTTAGGGCAACCATCAAGCATAACCCAAACAGGTGGTGTTGCTTATAATAATTCTTATACCAGAAGTGCGCTATTAGAACTGCAAGCCACAGGAAATCCAGCAGTATTAACAAATCCTGATGCTATTGCAAACCCCAGTTTGGTAAAGCCAGAGCAGGTTACTTCCGCCGAGGTTGGTTACAGGGGCAAGTTCAGTAATATTATTGTAGATATGAGTGCTTATTACAACAAATACAAAGACTTTATTTCCCAAGAAGTTGTAGTAGCCCCTTATTATGGAACAGTTGGTGATAACGGCCTATCAATTGCGGCTATTGCCAATGGCGATTTTCAGGCGTACAGCACCTATACAAACTCACCGGCCAATGTTAATTCATACGGTGCATCTGTTGGTGTATCCACTAAAATATTTGGTAATTTCGATATTAGTGGAAGCTACACTTATGCAAAATTGGATTTCGACCAAAATAAATTTCCAGATTTTACTACCAATTTCAACACGCCAGAACATAAATTTAAGGCCTCTTTTGGTAACACCGAATTGTTTAAGAACTTCGGATTCAATATAGCTTATAGATTTAGTGATGATTATTTCTGGGAAGCAACTTTTGGAAATGGAGTTGTGCCAGAATTTCATGTAGTCGATGCGCAAATTAATTTTAAGGTGCCAAGTTTCAAATCTACATTTAAAGCGGGCGCAACAAACCTTTTGGGTGATGAATATTTTACTGCATTTGGTACAGGTTTTATAGGATCCATGTACTATGTATCTTGGACAATTAATAACTTATAAAATGAAAAAGAACATTATGAACACAAAATATATATGGCTGATAGCGATCCTGTTAGGATTAACAGCTTGTAATGATATTGAAGACGTTAGCAGGGAAGAACCCGTAATGCCGCTACCTGAACTAACCGCTGGTAATGCCGATTTTACCAACTATGTAGCCATAGGGGCTTCTTTTACAGCAGGTTTTACAGATAGTGCTTTGTTTAAGGCCTCTCAGGAAAATTCTTTCCCAAATATTTTGGCCAAACATTTTGCCGAATTAGGGAACAGCTCCTTCACGCAGCCTTTAATGAGCGATAATCTTGGAGGTATAGCCTTAAATGGGGTGCAATTACCTGGTTCAACCGTAGCGCCACGATTGGTGTTTGGTGGTAAAGGCCCAGTTTCTATAACAACTATAATAGGCCCAAAAATTTCTACAACAGATTTGGCAAAAAACAATGTAAAGGGACCATTTAATAATATGGGCGTACCCGGTGCAAAAAGTTATCATTTGCTTTTTAATGGTTACGGAAATATTGCAAATTTAGCCACCAAAACGGCAAATCCTTACTTTGTAAGAATGGCTTCAAGTCCAACGGCAACCATGTTGGGCGATGCAGTTGCAAAAAAACCAACCTTTTTTACGTTGTCGGAAATTGGTGGAAACGATGTTTTGGGCTATGCACTATCTGGCGGTGATGGGTCTGATGTTATTACGCCAAGTGCGGGTGCTGTGGGTGTTGGTTTTGATGCTACATTTGCTTATTTGGTTACCAGCTTAACATCGGGAGGCGCAAAGGGTGTTATTACGAATGTGCCCTACATTACCGATTTGCCCCATTTTACAACGGTACCATACAATCCTGTTCCTTTAGATGCTGCTACCGCAGGGTATTTAAACAGTGCAGCGGCTTATGGGGCCTATAACGCAGGTGTTGCTCAAGCATTTGCCTATTTAGTTAGTGTTGGTGCTAAAACCCAAGCACAGGCAACAGCCGAAATTGCTAAGAGAAAAATTATGTTCACGGCCTCACCAAACAATGCGGTTGTGATAATGGACGAGAGCTTAACCGATTTAACAACCATTAATCCTGCCCTAAAAAGCATGCGACAAGCTACCCCCGAAGATTTGCTTGTATTGCCAGCATCAAACTTTATTGGCACTTTGGCAATTCCCGGTAACGCACAAACTGTAAACGGTGTTGCAGTGCCTTTAGAAGATAAATGGGTGCTAATCCCCAGCGAACAAGCCGCCATTAAGGCAGCGACCGATGCGTATAATGCTACTATTGGAAGTATTGCAAGTTCAAACCCCAATATAGCCTTGGTAGATTTAAACGCTATTTTAAAGCAATTAGCTTCAACAGGCATTACTTTTGATAATTACAAAATGAATGCAAAACTGGTTACTGGCGGTGCCATAAGTTTAGACGGCATTCATTTAACCGCAAGGGGTTACGCTTTTATGGCAAACAAGTTTTTAGAAGCTATCGATGCAAAATTTGGCTCAAACTTTGTTGCGTCAGGAAACGTAGCGAAAGCGGGCGATTATCCAACAAATTATTCGCCATCGTTGCAATAATCAATAAAAATTACAGCTTTAAAAACACCTTCAAAACGGAGGTGTTTTTTTATTGCAAAAAAGAAAAAAACAACTTTCATTTTAAATTAAAAGACATATCTTTGCACGCGAAAACCAAAATGGGTTTCACTGAATTAAAACGCATAATATTAAACATATAAGTAATGTCAATAGTTACAGGTAAAGTTGCTCAAATAGTAGGTCCCGTTATCGATGTTCAATTCGGCGCAGGTTCTGAACTTCCAAAAATTTACGATTCACTAGAAATCAAAAGGCCCGACGGTTCTTTATTGGTGCTAGAAGTACAATCTCACATTGGTGAAGATACCGTGCGTACTATTGCGATGGATTCATCCGACGGTTTAAGCAGAGGTACAGAAGTTGTGGCTACAGGCGCACCCATTCAAATGCCCATTGGTGATGATGTTTATGGGCGCTTGTTTAATGTAATTGGCGATGCTATCGATGGTCTTGGAGATTTGCCCAAGGCTGGTAATGCAGGTTTGCCAATTCACCGTCAAGCCCCAAAATTTGAAGATTTATCAACTTCTACCGAGGTATTATTTACCGGAATTAAAGTTATCGATTTAATTGAGCCTTATGCAAAAGGTGGTAAAATTGGTTTGTTCGGTGGTGCAGGCGTAGGTAAAACGGTATTGATCCAGGAGTTGATTAACAATATAGCCAAAGGCCATGGTGGACTTTCAGTGTTTGCGGGCGTTGGTGAACGAACCCGTGAGGGAAATGACCTTTTAAGGGAAATGTTGGAATCTGGCATTATTAAATACGGAAAAGATTTTATGCACTCTATGGAAGAAGGTGGATGGGATCTATCAAAAGTGGATAAAGCCGGAATGAAAGAATCGAAAGCAACCTTTGTGTTCGGACAAATGAACGAACCTCCCGGAGCACGTGCGCGTGTGGCCTTATCGGGGTTAACCATTGCCGAGTATTTCCGTGATGGTGCAGGCGAAGGCCAAGGAAAGGATGTGTTGTTCTTTGTTGATAATATTTTCCGTTTTACACAAGCGGGTTCTGAGGTATCTGCACTATTAGGCCGTATGCCATCGGCGGTAGGGTACCAACCAACATTGGCAACCGAAATGGGCGCCATGCAAGAGCGTATCACTTCAACAAAAAGAGGTTCTATTACTTCGGTGCAAGCGGTTTATGTGCCTGCCGACGATTTAACCGATCCCGCTCCTGCAACAACCTTTGCCCACTTAGATGCAACAACCGTATTATCGCGTAAAATTGCCGAGTTAGGTATTTACCCAGCGGTGGACCCGTTAGATTCTACTTCACGTATCTTAACGGCCGAAATTTTAGGAAACGACCATTACGCTTGTGCCCAACGTGTTAAAAAATTATTACAACACTATAAAGAATTACAGGATATTATCGCCATTCTTGGGATGGAAGAGCTTTCAGAAGACGATAAATTAGCGGTTGGTCGCGCAAGACGTGTACAACGTTTCTTGTCGCAACCTTTCCACGTAGCCGAACAATTTACCGGCATTCCTGGTGTACTGGTTGATATTAAAGAAACCATCAAAGGCTTTAACATGATTATGGACGGTGAGCTAGATCATCTGCCAGAAGCAGCGTTCAACCTTAAAGGTACCATTGAAGAAGCTATCGAGACCGGAGAAAAAATGCTTGCGGAAGCGTAGTATTAATTCATAATCCATAATTAAAAAAGATGTATTTAGAAATTGTATCACCTGAAGCAACCTTGTTCAGTGGCGAAGTAACCAGTGTTGCTGTACCTGGAGTGAATGGAAATTTTGAAATGTTGAACAACCACGCAGCAATAGTTTCATTGTTGAAAGAAGGGTATGTTAAGATTTCAGGAAACATTGAACTGGATGACACTGTAAAAGATAAATTTATTAAGGGCGAAAAAAACGCAACCTTATTGAAGATTAATTCTGGTACCCTTGAAATGAAAGATAATAAAATCATCATTTTAGCCGACTAGAAATTTTTATTTCAAAATCCAAACCCAAAACGCTTTACCGTGTTTTGGGTTTTTTTTATGAAATTATTTCCTAAAGATAGCGTACACCGGAAAATGATCGCTATAACCGCCTTGGTAGGTTCTGCCTACATAGGTCCTGTAAGGTGTGCCCTTAAACTTGCCCTGTGCCGTTTTCAAAAAATCTTCATCAAAAATATGGGCACTTTCATAAGCTAATGCATTGGGCGTGCTTTCAAAAAAATTAGTTGAAATGATTATTTGATCAAATAAATTCCATTGTCGGTTATGGTTGGTCGAGCCTTTGCTGAACGAGCGCAAGGTAGCCATGGCATTGTACAGATTAGAGCCCAAAACCAAACTTTTAATGCTGTTGCTTGATGGGTCGTCGTTAAAATCGCCCATCACAATAATTTTGGCTTCAGGTTTTTTTAGTTTTAAATCGGCAATAATTTCATTCACTTTCAGTGCCGAAGCCATCCGTTTTGGCTCGGTTTCCTTTTCACCTTCCCGTCTGGACGACCAATGGTTCACTAAAACAGTTATTTCTTCGCCATGCAATAAGCCGGTAACCATTAAAATATCCCTAGTATAATCGGGCAAGCCCGATTCATGGAGCAATGGTATCCGGAACACTCCAGAATGGGTAACCGTAAAGGCCTTTTTATCGTATAACAAAGCGACATCTATACCGCGCTCGTCCAGCGAGTTGTAATGTACATACCCGTAATTGCAGGGCTCTAAATGCTTGTAGTTTATTAAATCGTTTATAACCTTGGCGTTTTCAACTTCTGCAAGACCCACTAAAACAGGGTGTTTTCCTGTTTCTTTTTTCCCGATATTGGAAATGGCGAAACTTAATTTCCTAAGTTTATTGTCGTAGCGTTTTGGAGTCCATCTTTTTATTGAAATGGGTAAAAAATCGTTATCGTTACTCTTGGCATCATCATAAAAATCATATAAATTCTCAAGATTGTAAAATGCCACGGTGTACAAATCATCTTTCAATAAAAAGGCTTCGGAATAGTCACTCATAAATCAAAATTGTGGTCAAAAATATAAAAATTAAAATGGATGCAATTATGTAACTTTGCATATTACCTTAAATTTATGATAGAAAAAAAAGATGTTTCTTTAGAAAGGGCTGTTTTAATTGGCGTTGTAACTAAAGATCAAGATGAAGCAAAATCTAAAGAATATTTAGATGAATTGGAGTTTTTAACCTATACCGCAGGCGGGGAGGTAGTGAAAAGGTTCACTCAAAAAATGGAAATGCCGAATCCTAAAACATTTTTGGGAACTGGTAAAATGGAAGATGTGCGTCAATTTATTGACGAGAACGATGTTGGAACTGCTATTTTTGATGACGAACTATCGGCATCGCAAGAGCGCAATATCAGTAAAATATTAAACTGTAAAGTGCTGGACCGTACCAATTTAATACTCGATATTTTTGCGCAACGTGCCCAAACCAGTTACGCCCGAACCCAAGTGGAACTGGCACAGTGCGAATATTTGTTGCCACGGTTACGGGGTATGTGGACGCATTTGGAACGCCAAAAAGGGGGCATTGGGATGCGTGGGCCGGGGGAAACGGAAATTGAAACCGACAGGCGAATTGTGCGCGATAAAATAGCTTTACTTAAAGAAAAACTTAAAACTATCGACAGGCAAATGTCGGTACAACGTGGTAATCGGGGCGCCATGGTGCGGGTGGCTTTGGTAGGCTATACCAATGTTGGTAAATCAACCTTAATGAACGTAATTAGTAAAAGCGATGTGTTTGCTGAAAACAAATTATTTGCAACGTTGGATACCACTGTTCGGAAAGTAGTCATTCAAAACCTGCCCTTTTTGTTAAGCGATACCGTAGGTTTTATTAGAAAACTGCCCACCCAACTCGTTGAAAGTTTTAAAGGAACGCTGGATGAGGTTAGGGAAGCCGATTTATTGCTGCACGTTGTTGATATTTCCCATCCTAATTTTGAAGAACATATTGAATCGGTAAATAAAATTTTAGGTGAAATTAAATGTGCCGACAAGCCAACCATCATGGTTTTCAATAAAATTGATGCTTATAAGGCGGAACCTTTAGATTCAGATGATTTGCAAACCGAACGAACCAAGCGGCACTATTCGCTTAACGAATGGAAAAGCACCTGGATGAGCAAGATTGGTAATAATGCGCTGTTTATTTCGGCCATAAATAAAGAGAACTTAGAAGATTTTAAAAAACGTGTTTATGACGAAGTTCGCAACATTCACATAACCCGTTTTCCCTACAACAAGTTTTTATATCCCGATTATGATGAGACTTTGTAGATGAAGTTTGCGAAGAACTTAATTTGATTTTGCCTATCCTGCCATTTATTTTCTGATACCATCAAAAATGGTTTCGATATGTTCAAGCCTAAAATACGATTATACCGATTTTTGCTTGCTATGGTAACAAAAGGAATCCTTTAAATGAACGTGATCTCATCTTTTTTAAAAAAGAAATGGTTTAAGTGGGCGTTAATATGTGCTGGCTCGGTAATTGTTTTTTTTGCAATTATTTTTTGTAGCACCTTTTTGGGTTTTTTTGGGGAATTGCCTACCAAGGAAGCGTTACGTTCCATTAAGCAAGCAGAAGCGACCCAACTATTCGATAGGAACGGGAAATTAATTGGCAAATATTTTATTTATGATAGGCAACCATTGAAATTTGCCGATTTTCCCAAACCACTTATCAATGCGCTGGTTGCTACCGAAGATGCCCGTTTTTACGAGCACGATGGAGTTGATAACGTAAGTTTAGTACGTGTTTTTGTAAAAAATATCGTATTGCAAGATAAAGCGGCTGGCGGGGGTAGCACCATCACCCTGCAATTGGCTAAAAATCTTTTTGGTAGAAAGAATTATGCGCTTTTCGGTATGCTTATCAATAAATTTAAGGAAGCCATTATAGCCAAGCGTATTGAAGAAATTTATTCAAAGGAAGAAATACTAACGCTCTATTTGAATACCGTTCCGTTTCCCGATAACACCTATGGTATTGAAAGTGCAGCTCGCAAATTTTTTAATAAACCAGCGACGGCTTTAACCCACTCGGAAGCAGCAACGCTTATAGGAACATTGAAAGCGACGAGCTATTATAATCCGCGTCTTTACGCAGCGCGAAGTCAATTGCGGCGCAATGTGGTGTTCCACCAAATGCTTAAATATGGTTACATATCTGCCGATTCGGTGCAATTGCTTGCTAAACAGCATATCGTTCTAAACTATCGCTCCTTTAATCACGATGTAGGGTTGGCACCTTATTTTAGGGCAGCAGTAAAAAATGAATTGGCCGCAATTCTCGATACATTAAGAAAGCCCAATGGCGATGCCTACGATTTGTATCAAGATGGATTGAAGGTATATACAACCTTAGATTCTACCATGCAAGCCTATGCGGAAGACGCCATGAAAACACATCTTGCCGCTTTGCAAAGCATCCACGAAAAATCCTATGGAAACGCTGCTCCATGGCTAAACAAGAGGATTGTTCAGGCATCTTTACAACGGATGCCTTCTTATAAATCATTTAAAGGAGCAGGATTATCTGAATCACAAATCTTTGACTCATTGTCCGTAAAGCGAAAAACGGAATTGTTTAGGTGGACAGGTGATACGGTTCAAAATATGTCGGTTATAGATAGCTTAAAGCATTATCTCAAATTTTTAAACACGGGCATGCTTTCCATAGAACCCCAAACGGGAGCTATTCTAACCTATATTGGCGGTATTGATTTTCGGTTTTTTAAATACGACCATATTTCACAAAGCGAACGGCAGGCAGGTTCCACGTTTAAACCCATTGTTTACACGGCAGCGATTGAAAACGGTATGAAACCATGTACTTATTTTCCTTTGGCGGCGGTAACCTATACCGATTTTGATAACTGGACCCCAACAAATTCAGGTGAAACGGAAGCAGATCCGCACCTTAATTATAATTTAGAGACTGCTTTAAGCAATTCCATTAACACCATTGCAGTAAAAGTCCTTAAAGAGGTTGGCATTGAGAGCGTTATGGAACAAGCGAAAAAAATGGGTATTTCAAAAGAGTTGCCCAAACAACCGTCGCTGGCATTAGGGGTGGCAACCCTTAATTTGGAAGTATTAACGGGTGCCTATGCGAGCTACGTGAATGGGAGCAAACCCATAAAGCCTTATGCAATTACTAAAATTGAAGACAAAAACGGCCGTATAATAGCAACCTTTAAACCTAAAATTTCGCAGGAAAAAGCTTTTAGCGATTATACCCGCCAGGTCATGCTTCAAATTTTGCAGGCCACAGTCAACTCTGGAACCGCTAGTAGGTTACGCACTAAATACAACCTTCCAAACGCTCTTGCGGGAAAAACAGGAACCACCCAAAACAATAAAGATGCATGGTTTGTGGGTATTACGCCCAAATTGGTTTCGGTTTCCTGGGTCGGGAACGATAACGAAAGTATCGGGTTTAAGTCAACGGCAATAGGCCAAGGTGCTAATGCGGCATTGCCCATGTTTGCTGCGTTTTATCAAAAATTAAATGCCGATTCCCGATATGATGCGATTACCAAAAGTAAGTTCGAGGAACCTTCGGCGCAAGTGTTGGATGATTTGGATTGTGATGCAGAAAAACGCGATGGTTTTTTTAAACGAATTTTTGGCAGCAAGAAAAAAGAACGGAAATTTAATAAAGAAACTAATAAAAATGATAAGTAAGATGATGCAAAAATTACCCTATTAAGTCTATAAAAATAATAGGAATTAAAATTTGCTGATAAAAAAAAATGTTTTATTTTTGCCGAACTTTCGTTTAAAAATTACGAAAGACCAAAAAGAATAGAACCCTGAATTAAAATACCAGCGCAGTAAAAATGATAGATATTACCATAAACATTACAGATAGAGACGGTAAAAAACACCAAGTTTCAGCACCTACCGATATGGCTATGAACCTTATGGAAGTGGTACGTTCGTATGAACTTGCGCCAGAAGGTACCATTGGCGTTTGCGGTGGTATGGCTATGTGTGCCTCTTGCCAATGTTATGTTTTAAGCAATACGGAATTGCCCGAAATGAGCGATGATGAAGAAGCGATGCTCTCTGAAGCCTTTGATGTGAAGGTCAATAGCCGTTTGGGTTGCCAAATACAAATGACGCCCGATTTAAACGGCTTGGAAGTACAGCTTGCCCCCGAGTGCTAATTGGTTTTATAGCCACTTATTTTTCTGGGGCCCTCTAAAACATCTCTAACAATTTGTAAAATACCGTCGTTATTGGTATTGATTTGCCATTTTACCAAGCAAATTTCGCCATTTTCAATTTCTATGCCGGTGATGCTTCTAGGGTGCACACAACTACCATCGTTAAAATAAGCAATATCACCATGTTCTGGAAACCTGGGGCGGTGGGTATGGCCCACTATGGTAATGATATTATTGTTTTCTATGATCCATTTTTTGGTGCGCCGTTCAATCTTTATCAGTTCCTTGTAATTTTTGGCAGGTTGTGTGGGGTCTGAAATACCCATCACGTTCAAGGGTTTCCACAGAATCCTAACTAAAAACCGACTCCATTTCCAAAAGATATAGTTCCAGGCATCGGCCTGATGTCCGTGGGTTAAAAAAAGTTCCTGTCCCGTTTCGGTATGTTTTAAAATAACGCTTTCATGGTACTTGATGTTCTTAAACAATTCAACCTCTTCACCCGTTACCTTGTCGAAATAGGTTGAAAGGTGTTTTTTAACATAATTGGGGTTTCGGTAAACCATATCGTGGTTGCCCCAAAGCATGTGCAAACGGTTTTGTTTATGGAACAGTTGCATGAGCATGTACACGTTTTTATGGGCTTCAAAAATGGGTTCAAACGCTATGTTTTCCCATAGCTCATCACCGTCGCCAATTTCACAATACATAAAACCATGGTTGTAATAATGGCGAAGTGCGTGAAAATAAATGTTCCGGTTATTGGCAAAATCGTCGGCAAAACTATTGTCGCTTCTGTGGCAATCACTGAATAAAATGAATTTGCTACTATCATCAAAATCAATGATTTTTGCTTTTTTATAAGCGTTATCCAATCTTCGTTTGGTTGTAAACATAGCAGTTCTAAAGTTTTCCTAATGCCACAGGAAGGAGGCGTTCGACAAATCTGGAATAAGCAACTTCCGAAGGATGTAACCCATCGGAGGCTACCAAATTGGGTTCTAGCAATCCTTTTCGTGTGATGTCGGTAATGTAAATATAGGTAATGCCCTTTTGAGAGCAATAGGATTCAATAAAATTGTTGTAGCGGTCAATGGCTTCAGAAATGGCCTTGTTTCCCTTGCCAAAGGGTGTATAGGCATAATCTGGAATGGAAATAACGATAACGTTCTTTTTTTCTCCTTTTGCATATTGAATGGCAGCATTGGCCAACTCCGGAAACTCGTTTTGGAACATTTCAAACGGTTGGTTTTGGTATTGGTTGTTCACCCCAATAAGAAGCGTTACCAAATCGTGATCCGTGGACAAATTGGCGTTTGAGATGGCATTTTTTAACGACGACGTGGTCCATCCCGTACGGGCAACAATATTTAAAGTAACAAGTGCATTTTTTAATTTTTCGCTCATGCCTTTTTTCAATTGTTCAGGAAATCGGCAGGTTTCACATACGCTTTCGCCAATGGTATAGCTATCGCCAAGCGCAAGTATTTTTATGTTTGAAGGGTTTTGCGGCATATCGGGGTTGGGTTCGGGTTGTGGCTGTGGTTCGGGCTGCTGTGTTTCAATACCTACTATTTCGGTTTTTTCTTGTTTTGGAATCGGGTCGTTTTGGCAATTCATAAATAAACAACAAAAACAGCTTAACAGAAAATATAAGTTCTTTATCATCATAATTTTTTTTAAATAAATATACACATTTTTTGATATGAAGGTTTCTAAAAAAAAAAAGGCCTCTGTAAAAAGCCCCATTGGTTTTGGTTGTTCTAAGAAATCAATCGTTACGCAGATTGTTAAAAACAGCGTGGATTATAGGGTTGTTTGAAAATGAAAATAGGCTAAATATAAGCTGTAAATGTATCTTTTTTAAGCATTCTATCATCCTACAAGAATTTACTACGGGTTTAGTAAATAGGATAAAAAAAAACGACGCGCCTTTTATTGGAAAAAACAGACCTCACAGGTTTTTTTAACTCCTGTGAGGTCTGGAAAAAGAGCAAGTCTTAAAATACTAAATGGCTGTCATTTACTTTCGGCACAAAGGGTCTGCGCCAATGGTGCCTATCAAGCTGTTAAAATAGGCTTCCGATATTGCTTCCTTATGCCATTGCCTTACCTTTTGTAAGCGGGCTTCAATGGCCATTTCAGCAACTAAACCGGCATTGTTGGGGTTGGCAATAAATGTTTCCAAATAGGTTATTTGCGAACTGTAAAAAGCCGCATCTTTTGTTTGTTTTAGCTTCAACCGCTCTTGGTACCAGTCGCTTTTAATAATATAGTCGCGCTCAAAATACTGTCTTAATTCGGGGTCGTTAATCGCTTTGCCTTCAAAATGGCCATACGCCATGATGTGCAAAAGTATTTTTAATGGCGGAATGGCCGATGCTACACTGCCATCTTCAAAATAGCGTAAGGCCACTTTTTGCTGTGCTTCAACAATGTTGTTAATGCCGTCAACATAATCGTCCATGCCCTGTAATTCTGGTTTCAGCATTTTTTCATTGAAAACAGCATTGGGCTCATCAAACAATTTGTTCAAACATCTTAAAGAAAACCTACTGGTTATTCTGTAACCCAAACGACTTGCCAATACTTTTTTACCATGATATTCAAAATCATCTATTTTTTCAAGTGAACCATCTTCAATAAGTAATTTTGGGTCGCGGTCTTTTTCATCCAAACGCGCCCAAATTTCGGGAATCAATAAACTAATGTCGTGGTCCACTTTATTTTCGGCCCCTACATAGCCCGCCGCGGTACTAAATGCATTCGATTCTGTTAAAATATGCGATAATAGTGCATTGTTTAAATCGGTTGTGGGCGTTAACATGTTGAAAGGGCCTTTTGTTAAAGCTCCCTCAGAGCCCGCACCGGTGGTTGATGGTGATTTACCGGTAAGGCTACAAATAAAATCCATGAACAGTTCGGGCGTTTCTTGGTAATGTATAGGGTTATAAACCGCCAAAGGACGGATGCCCGCTTTTTTATCAACGGGGTTGTTTCTTCTGCCCGGTAAAACGGCATTGACCACATGGATTACGGGGTCTTCCGATTTTATTTTTCGGTATAATCGCACCCCTATTTCACCTAAATAACTCGCTTCCGTTTCGTTTATAAAAATGTTTTTTTCTAAATAACGCGGGTTTTTGGTGGGTTCGCCATCAACAATGCGGGTGTGCGAAGGCAAACAAAAATACTCTTCTTCATTTTCGCTGTTAACCATGCTTAAAATAAGGTCTTTAACAGGTTGGGTGTATTTATCGAAATTAATGGTGTCTTCGTAAATTTTGATGGCATCCTTTTTTGTAAGCAGCTCATAATTGGTTAGGAAGGTATCTGGTGAAACGATATCGCGTTCGGCACCTTCATCATAGCCTCTAATGATGGCTTCGTCGGGCCTTTGGAACAGATAGCTTTCGCAGTTGGCAACCACTTTAAAACTCGCATTTTTTAATTCTGGATTTAAGTTTTTGAATTGGCTTCGAGGTAAAGTGATGGATGCGGAAATGTCATCTTCCATTTGTATTTTTTGGCTCGCTGAAAAATCGGATCGCAATTTATTGAGCAACCAACGCCCTTCTTGGTTAAAGCCAATGCGCACATAGCTACCAACCACGGGGTTGTTAAAGTAATTAAGTCCGGTGCCTTTTTGGCCATTTATGATATCAACCGACATGCAGTCTTTCCAGTTTAACGAGTCGTAATCCTGTCGGTACAAACGCTTCACAAAAAGCACCAACGAGCGAATGTGAACGGGTATGTTTTTTACAAATTGGTTGTATTCATCGCTATATTCGTCTAAAGGCTGCAATAAGCGTACAGCAGAACCTAAGGTTCGTTTCGGGCTCAAAAACGGTTCGGATGGTGGTAACGTTGGGTCGTAATGTTTCCAGCGTTTTGAATAATCGTATTCGATAATTTCATCGGCTTTTTTAAAATCGGCATCAATGTCAATTACGTTAAAAGCGCTATATGTAATCGCATTTAGCATCGATTTTGAGATTTCCGATTTTCCGCCACCGGAAACCGTACACGGTTTATGGCAAAAAGTGCCTTCGGGTGCGGTGTTTACGATGCGCCACAACGAAATGGCTTTATGTTTTTCCAGTTTGAATTTATTGCCCGTGGGGTGGATGTACGTTTTATTGGGCGATAAGGTTAATTTTTGTTCTTGGTTATTGTGAGTCCAAGTGATGCTGTTGGTATTTGTGTTTATGTAGGCATTCTCTGGAATATAAACTAAATTAGGATAGTTTTTGTCGATGGCATAATTTTCGGGTTTTAGGTCTATCCGGTCGCCCAGTAATGTTTTTACATCCTCAAACATAAAACGGTTGTCGAATTTTTTAGTGAAAGTAGCACCATCAACAATATCGCCCATAACACCACGTGGATAGGCAATGGCACCGCCAGAGTGTTCTTCTTCAACCAACCCAAATAAATTGGCTGAATAACTTATTTGTGTTTTAATTTCCTTTTTGGAATAGCCAAAATAATTATCGGCAATAATGGTAACCACCACGCCACGGTCGTCTCTACAGGTTACTTTAAACGCACCGCCATCGTTGTATAGTTCGTTGTCTTTTTTCCAGCACATGCCTTCGCTTTTTTGGCGGTCTGTTGCTTGATCCCAGTGTGGTAGGCCCACCTCTTTTTTGGTAAGTGTTTTTAATTGAGGGGCTAAAATGATGCAACCGGTATGCCCTGTCCAATGTTCGGTATCTAAGGCCGCATCGTTTTGCGCTAAATTGGGGTCGCCGGCATTACCGAAAATAGATTCCACAAAATCCAGATTACTTACTAAACTTCCTGGGGCGAAAAAGCGCACTTCCATACTTTTTTTGGAAATAACCCCTTTTACCTCGGGGCAAACCATAGGACGTAATAACAGGGATACCATTAATTTGGCCTGATCTTTTTGGTTGGCTGTAAACGGTAAGGTTTTTAGCGCATCCGACGGATTGAAAGCAGCATTTAAAAAGTGGGCAAAAGCAATTTTTGGCACTTCCTTTTTATCCAATGGTACGGGCAAAGGGCCTTCAACGATATGAAAGGTGCCTTTGGTAGTCCGTTTATCGTTAATGGGGTTATTTAAGATGCCTTGTTTTATGCGGTGCGATATTATATCGTCACTTTTAAAACTATTTCCATTGGGAGGCAAACTAATTTCGCGGGCATGACCTTTTTGGGTTAATATAAGCGTGTTGTTTGGTAATGCATACGGTTTGTTAAAATCCAATTCTTTTAAATAATCATTTAAGAAATTTTGGATACGCGCATCGGCTGGTGCCAAGTGTTGCGACAACAATCGCGATTTTTCCTTAAAACCCTTAATTAGTCCGTTGGTTAAAGTTTGAAATTTTGGGTTACAAAATTTAACGGAATCATCCTCATGGTCCTGAAAAAGCGGTTGCCCTAGGGCGGCCAATTGAAGATTGATGTACTGAACGGTGTCTTTTCTGCTTTGGTTGGTGGTATCGTTTGTTATTTTGCTGCTGTTTTCCATTTGAAGATTAATTAGATGCTGTGGTTGAAATTTTCCTGTTTTCCATTGGGACGTGCCAAAATTACTCGCTGCGGTTTTTAATAAAGATGATATTTGTCATACGTTACTTTTTTATAGGATTGATTCTGAACGATAAATGCTGTGCAATTGCTTAAAAAAGACAACTTGTTGAACGATTTTTACATCAAATTATTCCATATTGCTTCATTTTATTTAAAAGCATTTAAGCCCGTTACGTCCATGCCGGTTATTAATAAATGAATATCATGTGTGCCTTCATAAGTAATCACGCTTTCAAGGTTCATGGCATGCCGCATAATGGAATAATCGCCCGTTATGCCCATGGCTCCCAGCATTTGGCGTGCTTCCCTAGCAATTTGTATGGCCATGGCAACATTGTTTCGTTTTGCCATGGATATTTGTGCCGAGGTTGCTTTGTTCTCGTTTTTTAAAACGCCTAAGCGCCAAGTTAAAAGTTGCGCTTTGGTTATTTCGGTAATCATTTCTGCCAATTTTTTTTGTTGCAGTTGAAATTGCCCAATAGGTTTTCCGAATTGCTGGCGTTCTTTACAATATCTAAGCGCGGTATCATAGCAATCCATGGCAGCACCCATAGCGCCCCACGCAATGCCATAGCGTGCAGCATCCAAACAACTAAGTGCAGCACCCAAACCCGATTTGTTGGGCAATATATTTTCTTTGGGCACTTTTACATTATCGAAAATGAGTTCGCCCGTGGCACTCGCGCGCAACGACCATTTGTTATGGGTTTCGGGGGTTGTAAACCCTTCCATACCGCGTTCTACAAGTAGGCCATGAATGCGCCCGGTTTCATCTTTGGCCCAAACCACGGCCACTTGTGCAAAAGGTGCATTGCTAATCCACATTTTGGCACCGTTCAATAAAAAATGGTCGCCTTTGTCCATAAAATGAGTTTTCATGGCTGCGGGGTTACTGCCATGGTCGGGTTCGGTTAAGCCAAAACACCCCATCCATTCGCCGGTTGCCAATTTGGGCAGGTATTTTTGGCGTTGGGCTTCGCTTCCATAGTTCCAAATAGGGTACATTACTAGCGATGATTGCACCGAGGCCGTACTGCGAATGCCCGAGTCGCCGCGTTCCATTTCCTGCATAATCAACCCATACGATATTTGGTCCAGGCCAGCACCGCCATATTCCACAGGAATGTAGGAACCAAAAGCGCCAACCTCGGCTAGACCGCTTATTAATTGTTTTGGAAATTCGGCTTTTTGGGCATAGTCTTCAATAATGGGCGATAGGTGGCGTTTTACCCAAGTTCTGGCGGTGTTTCTAACCAGTTTATGCTCATCGGTTAGCAGTTCGTCAACAAGGTAATAATCGGGGGCTTCAAATGCATCTGGTTTCATGGGCTTAAAGGCTTTTTGGTATCACTAATCTAACAAATTCAGCATGGTTCGTTACATTTTCAAGTAGAAATCTTTGGTTAAATGGATATAATCTTGGGTGTATTGGTGGCGTTCGGTTTCAATAATTAATTCCTTCATTTCAATAGCGCTTTCGCGGAAGGATACTTCCAAAAGGCTACGCTTCACTTCCGAAGTTGGGGTTCCTTTTACATGCAAAATCCTGTTGGGAAATAAGTTGAAACGGGAAGCAATGGTGAGAAACCTAGTTTCTTCCTTAAAAGGGATAATTGCCGAAAATATGCCTTCATCCGACAATAATTTTGAAACGCCCGCAATTAAGTGCTCAAAAGGCATGGCATCATTGAAACGTGCCAGATCGCGCTGATGGTTTTTTGGTTTATAATCTTCCGAATAAAACGGTGGATTTGAAATTATTAAATCGTATCTATCTTCAATTTCGTCAACAAATTCTTGTAATGAGGCATGGTAACAAAACAAGCGGTCGCCCCAGGGTGATGCTTCAAAGTTTTCCACACATTGTTCGTAGGCATCGGCATCTATTTCAATAGCATCAATTATTTCGATAGCTATCGGCACCGCAGCGCTACGTTGTGCCAAAATAAGGGCCAAAATGCCTGTGCCCGCGCCAATATCGAGTATGGAAAACGGGTTTTTATCCAAAGATGTCCATGCGCCCAACAAAACGGCATCGGTGCCAATTTTCATGGCGCATTGGTGTTGGTTTATGGAAAATTCCTTGAAAACAAATGGATGGTTTGACATGTGTTTTTGTTAAAAAATGATAAAATATGCTAAAGTGTGTTAAAATATAAAATTTTAGGTTCTAAACCCAGTTATGTAATCGTATATATAGTGAAATAGGGAAAATAATTAAAACGGATAGCTATGGAACATTTAAGAAAATTAAATAATTTATTGAACATGAATTATGAGATAGAGCAAATATACTTAGGGGCACTTGAAAATGTAACGGATAATAATTTAAAATCATTTTTTAGGGCTCAAGGTTATAAAAGGCACCAATTTGGCAAGGATTTAAGCGCGGAAATTGAAAAATTTGGCGGTAAGGTTACACACTCGGGGTCCAGAAGCAACCATCTTTATAAAATAGATGTAAATTTTAGAAACATCGTGCTGATGGAAAATGAGAGCGATGTGCTTGATGAAGTTTATAGAATAAAGCAATTGAACATTGAGCACTATAATGATTTACTGAGGGAAATGAACATGCCCTTATCTGTTTGCAAATTATTGGTTAAACAAAGAGACGCCATTGAAACCGCTATGCATGCCATGAAGCGGCACGAGGCCAATGTAGCTTGATACTCCGCTAAAAGGAACCCAATTAAAAGAGAACAAAAACTTTTTAATCACTTAGTTTTTGGAGCAAATTTCGCCCAAAATCCATAAGTAGTCCATGCGGTTTTCAATAAAGTCCCTGTCTGAAATATCAATAATCTTTACGTTAAAATCGGTTTGGGTCTTTAAAAACTCCAAATAGCCGGTGTTTATTTTTTCTAGGTAATCGTTTTCAATATTTTGTTCGTAATCGCGCCCCCGTTTTTTAATATTGGCCTGTAAACTTTCGGTATTTTGGTACAAATACACATATAAATCGGGTTTGCGCAAGTCTTTGTACATAAGGTAGAACAGTTTACGGTAGAGCTTAAACTCATCTTCCTGCAAGGTTACTTTTGAAAATATAAGCGATTTAAACACATCGTAATCGCTCACTATGAAATCCTTAAACAAATCGAGTTGCGATAAATCGTCGCTAATTTGTTGGTAGCGATCGGCCAAAAACGACATTTCCAAAGGAAAGGCGTAACGTGCTGCGTCGTTATAGAACTTGGGCAAAAACGGGTTGTCTGCAAAACGTTCCAAAATAAGTTTTGCATTAAATTCGTGGGCTATTTTAGTGGCTAGACTGGTTTTTCCGGCACCAATATTTCCTTCAATGGCGATGTAGCTTAATTTTGAGAAATCGTAGGCTTTACTTGGGTTTTTTAACCAAATGTTTATGGGTTCCAACACACTGGTATCGGTGCAAGTTTCCAATAAATTGGCAACGTTTTCCCCTAATGTTGGATGCTTTAAAGTGGGTGCCACATCATTCAATGGCATTAAAACAAACAAGCGTTTCTGCATGTCTTGATGCGGTACTTGAAGTGTTTGGGTGTGAATGATGCTGTCTTCAACAAAAATAATATCCAGGTCGATGGTTCGGGCTTCGTATTGGGCTGTTCCTGTTCTTACACGCCCTAAACGGGTTTCAATGGCCAGTAATTCTTGAAGCACGGTTTCTGGTTGCAAATCGCTTTCAACAACCAAACAGGCGTTAAAAAAATCGTCGCTTTCAAAACCAAGAGCAGGCGATTTGTACACTTTTGAAATACGCGATATCGTGCCTATTTTCAAATATATTAAATCGATAGCCTCCTGCAGATTTTTAAATTTATCGCCTTTGTTGCTTCCTAATGCTATGTAAAACGTTTTTGCCTGTGCCATAAGTAGTGGCAAAATAAGTAAAACTAATGCTAATCTTTTAAGTTTTTAAAGTGTATTTATTCACAATTTATGGGGCATTGTATTTATTTAAAACTATAAATGGGTGTTAATTTTTAACATTTCAGCATCCTTTTGGTTACTTTTGTTCGTATATTTTCACAAAGTTACTCTATGAAAAAAGCGCTTAAAATTTCTGGAATCTCCCTGCTTATCGTCATCATTCTTCTTATTGCGGCACCTTTCGTGTTCCAATCGCAAATTAAGGATATGGTAAAACGGTTTATTAACCAAAACCTAAATGCGCAGGTAGAGTTTAGCGATGTGAGCTTAAGTTTTATAAAAGGGTTTCCTAAGGCACACGTTACCGTTAGCGATTTGGCCATTACCAATTTTGAACCGTTTAAGGGCGATACCTTGGTGAGCGCCAAAAAAATAGCCTTTACCATGTCGGTCAAGGAATTGTTTAAAAAAGCCGATGACCCCATCATTGTAAATTCCATTACCGCCGATGCCATTTTGTTGAATTTAAAAACCAATACCGCAGGGAAAACCAACTACGACATTACGAAGGAAAAGGATAACGCTTCCGCCGAAACCCCCAGCAGTTTTGCGTTCGACATTCAGGATTATCAAATTCAAAATAGCACCATTAACTATTTAGATGATGCATCGAAACTGTATTTCAGGATTTCTGAATTCAACCATGAAGGAAAGGGCACGTTTTCAGCTGAAAAATCGGAATTGGACACCAAAAGTCAAGCCAAGGTAAGTTTTACCATGGATAGTACCAATTACTTAAACAACAACCCAATAAAGTTGGACGCGCTTATTGGTTTGGATCTGGCAAACAGCAAATACACGTTTAAGGAAAACAAAGGCTTTGTAAACCAATTGCCCATAAAATTCAACGGTTTTGTGCAACTGCTTGAAGACGGACAAGATGTTGATATTACGTTTGAAAACCCCGAATCGTCCTTTAAAAACTTTTTGGCGGTGATTCCGGAAAGCTATTCAAAAAACATAGAAAATGTTGAAACTACGGGCGATTTCAAAATAAAGGGCATCATAAAAGGCAAAGTAACCGATGCAACCATTCCTACACTGGATATTAGCATCAAATCGAACAATGCGTCCTTTAAATATCCCGACTTGCCAAAGCGTGTTGAAAACATCATTATCGACACCGAAATTAAAAACGAAACGGGGAAAACCGATGATACCTATATCGCCATAAACACCTTGAATTTTAAAATTGACCAAGATGTTTTTAAGTCGTCTGCAACCCTAAAAAACATTATGGGCAACATGTTGGTAAATGCCGATATTGATGGTGTTATCAATTTGGCAAACATCGCAAAAGTATATCCTGTTGATTTTAAAACCCCGTTAACAGGTATTTTAAAAGCCAAGGTTAATACCGCTTTTGATATGGATGCTGTTGAAAAAAATGCCTATGAGCGCATAAAAATAAGCGGAAACACCAGCCTTGATAATTTTAAATACACTTCGGATGCTTTTAAAAATCCGCTCGAAATTGCCTCCGCTGCCATTACCTTTAACCCCGGCACTATTTCATTAAACACGTTTAATGCGAAAACCGGCAAAAGCGATATGCATGCTACGGGCACCATTAAAAATCTATTAGGGTTCATGTTTAGCAACAAAACCTTGCAGGGTAATTTTAATTTAGACTCGAACACGTTTGCTGTAAACGATTTTATGAGTGATGACGCTTCTGCGGAAAACAAGACCCATGCCACCAAAAAAACCTCAACAACAAAACCTGCCGCTTTAAAAATACCTGCCTTTTTAGATTGTACCATAAACGCGCAGGCCAACACCGTGCTTTACGATAATTTACAGCTTAAAAATGCCAAAGGTGTATTGGTTATTAAAGATGAACAAGTGCACTTGCAAAATTTTACAACTAATTTGTTTGATGGCAAATTGGCGGTTTCAGGAATGGTTTCAACAAAAACCAACACGCTCACATTTAACATGGATTTGGATATCAACAGTTTCGATATAGCCAAATCGTTTATGGGCATGGAGCTTTTTCAAAAATTGGCCCCTTTAGCGAAAGTGATTCAAGGGAAATTAAACACCACATTGCGTTTGAAAGGCAATTTAACCGATGATTTTACGCCCAACCTGAACAGCTTGTCGGGTAATGCATTTGCAGAAATTCTATCTTCTGCGGTAAATCCATCAAATGCGGAAATATTGAACAAACTGGGGAATTCCTTGAATTTCATCGATTTCAAAAAAATAAATTTAAACGATTTAAAAACAAAACTTGAATTTAACAATGGAAAAGTTAGCGTAAAACCGTTCCATATTAAATACCAAGATATTGATATTGAAGTTGCCGGAGCTCATGGCTTCGACCAAACCATGGCCTATAATGCCGTGTTTAACGTGCCAGCAAAATATTTGGGCACAGAAGTTGCCAACCTGATTGCGAAAATAGATGATGTTTCGGCCAAAAACCTTACCATTCCCGTAACGGCAAACATTACCGGGTCTTACACGAGCCCTTCTGTAAAAACCGATTTAACAAGCGGGGTTTCAAACTTAACCAAACAACTGGTTGAAATACAAAAGCAAAAATTGCTCAATCAGGGCAAAGACAAGGTAAATAGTATGTTGGGCGATTTAATTTCTGGCAATAAGGCTAAAAAAGATTCTACTTCAACAGCGCAAAGCAATGCTGTAAAAGATGTTATTGGAGGCATTATGGGCGGTAACAAAACCAAAACCGATTCTACCAAAACCAAAACAAATACGCAAACTAAAGATGCCGTAAAAAATGTATTGGGCGGTTTATTGGGCGGTAAGAAAAAGGCAAAGGACAGCGTTAAATAGCCCGTTGTAAGATATACCTTGTTATATAATCCTAAAGTGGCGTAATTATTAGGTTTTCTCATTAAAAAAGTTAAGTTGTAGGTTATATAATCTATAACTTAAATATATTACATGAGGCAATTAAAAATCACGAAACAAGTTACCAACCGAGAATCGAAGTCGCTTGACAAATATCTTCAGGATATTAGTAAAATTCAATTAATAACTGTTGACGAAGAAGTTGAATTAGCGCAAAAAATACGCTTAGGAGACCAAAAGGCTTTAGATACGCTCACTACTGCTAACTTGCGTTTTGTGGTTTCGGTTGCAAAACAATACCAAAATCAAGGTTTAACCTTGCCTGATTTAATAAACGAGGGCAATGCCGGTTTAGTGAAAGCCGCCAAACGTTTTGATGAAACCCGGGGTTTTAAGTTTATATCGTATGCCGTTTGGTGGATACGGCAGGCCATTCTTCAAGCGTTGGCGGAGCAATCGCGAATTGTTAGGTTGCCCTTAAACAAAATTGGCGCCATCAATAAAATAAATAAGGCCTATGCCTTTTTGGAGCAAACGCACGAAAGAGCCCCAAGTGCCCAAGAAATTGCCAACACCTTGGAACTTACCTTAACCGAGGTTAAGCAATCGATGAAAATTTCGGGTAGGCACGTCTCTATGGATGCGCCTTTAAAAGACGGAGAAACTTCTACACTTTACGATGTTGTAAATAGCCAAGAATCGCCACGGCCCGATGTTAATTTAATGAACGATTCCTTAAACATTGAAATAACCAGGGCCTTGAACATGCTTTCGGAAAAAGAAGCAGATGTAATACGCTATTATTATGGTGTTTGCGACAAACAAGCCATGAGCCTTGAAGAAATAGGGGAAGTTTTCGGGTTAACCCGCGAACGCGTTAGGCAAATAAAGGAAAAAGGCATCCGCAGGTTGCGCCATGCTTCCAAAAGTAAAGTATTAAAAACGTATTTGGGATAGTCCTTCATACAAACCAATTAAAAACCGATACATGTTAAAAATTATCATTAAAGAAGGCGAAAACATTGAACGCGCCCTAAAACGTTATAAACGGAAACACCGCAATATTAAAGTGATGCAAAACCTAAGGGATGCTCAATTTTTCACCAAACCATCCGTTAAAAGACGGCGCCAGATACAGAAGGCACAGTACATTCAAACTATGAGGGACCAAGAAGATATTTAACGTTTGGAGTTCAGGAAATAGATTAATCCCATTGGCATTAAGCTTGTAAATGGGATTTTTTATAGAACGCTAATTGCTACCACCAAGCCTTCATTCCCACGAATATTAAAAACGGTATCGTCCTCAAAAATAAGGTATTGCCCTTTTATGCCGGTAAGTTTGCCTGTGTAGGTTTGGTCTTTTATTAAATTCAAACTAATTGGTTTTTTTGGATATTTTTCAACGGGAAACTGTAAAGTGGTTTCGGTATTGGACTCGATAAAATAATCCTTTGCTTCATCTGGAACGTATTGCTTTAATTTTTCGCGCCATTGCACTAAATCTTCATCTACAATATCATTTTTAAGCATGGTGCGCCAATTGGTTTTATCGCTTACGTGGTCTTTTAAAGCCACCTCGGTAATACCGGCTAAATAGCGGTTTGGCACTTCAACAATTTCAATCGCTTCATGTGCGCCTTGGTCTATCCAGCGTGTGGGCACTTGGCTTTTTCTGGTAACGCCCACCTTTACGTTGCTGGAATTTGCCAAATATACAATATGCGGTTGCAGTTGTACTTTTTTTTCGTATTCAAGGTCGCGATCTTCTTTATCCAAATGGGCGGTGCTTAATTCGGGGCGCATAATCCAATCTGCTGCCTGTGGTATTTCAAAAAAACAATTTTTACAAAATCCTTGGCGAAAAATGGGCTTGTCCAATCCGCAGTTCAAGCATTGGTACCTAACAAATTGAAGGTTAAGGGTTTTTCCCAATAATTGGTTCATGTTCAAAAAGTCGTTTTCAAACACTAAATAGTAGGCGATGGGGTTTGAAAATTCTGTTTCCATTTTTGTTAGAACACCTTGGTAAGTCATAAAAAAAAGTATTATTTTTAAAAACTTAAAGATAATATAAATATGCCAATCACTATAGTAAATTCCATTGCTTCTTGGTTCCTGAAAAAGCGGTTTCACCAAATAGAATTGTTTTTAAAATACCCCAATGAAGTACAGAACGAATTGCTATTAGAGCTTTTGGATATTGCCAAAGACACAGAAATTGGCAAACAATACGACTTTGCTTCCATAAAAAATTACCAAACCTTTGCGGAACGTATTCCTATAAAAAATTATGATGGTTGGCAGGATGTAATTGAACGCAGCATGAAAGGTGAAACCAACCTGTTTTGGCCAACACCCATTCGATGGTTTGCCAAATCAAGCGGCACCACGCGCGCCAAGAGTAAGTTTATTCCGGTAAGTGACCATTCGCTTGAAGATTGCCATTACGCCGCTAGTAAGGATTTATTGTGCATGTACCTTAACAACAACGAAAACTCGCAACTGTTTACGGGCAAAAGTTTGCGCTTGGGCGGAAGCAAGGAATTATATAAGGAAAACGGAACGGTATTTGGCGATTTGTCGGCTATTTTAATTGATAATATGCCGTTTTGGGCAGAGTTTAGCAGCACACCAAGTAACAAAGTGTCGTTGATGAGCGATTGGGAATACAAAATGCAAGCCATTGTAAATGAAACCATTAACGAAAACGTTACCAGTCTTGCAGGCGTTCCTTCATGGATGTTGGTACTGTTAAACAATGTATTGGAAACCACAGGAAAACAGAGCCTGCACGATGTTTGGCCCAATTTGGAAGTGTATTTTCATGGCGGCGTAAGCTTCGTGCCTTATAAAGACCAATACAAAAGGATACTTCCAAAAAAAGATTTTAGGTATTATGAAATTTACAATGCATCGGAAGGTTTTTTTGCTATCCAAGATCAAAATAATTCCAATGAATTGCTTTTGATGCTAGATTACGGCATATTTTACGAATTTATTCCTATGGACGTTTATGCAACAGGGGCCGAAAAAGCCATTCCGCTTAGCGAAGTAAAACTAAACCAAAATTATGCGGTCATCATCACTACAAATGCGGGTTTATGGCGCTATAAAATTGGCGATACCGTTAAATTCACCTCCTTGAACCCATACAGAATTAAAGTTTCCGGCCGAACAAAGCACCATATTAACGTTTTTGGCGAAGAACTTATTATTGAAAATGCCGAAGAGGCCCTTAAAAAAGTATGCAAGCGTACCAAGGCCGAAATTGTCGATTATACCGCAGCGCCTATTTTTATGGAAGGCAAAGAAAAGGGCGCGCACGAGTGGTTGATAGAATTTAAAACACCCCCTAGCGACATTCATTATTTTAACGAACTGTTTGATAATGCCCTAAAATCCTTAAATTCAGATTACGAGGCGAAACGCTACAACAACATCACCCTTAACAAGCCCAAAATTAATATTGCGCGCCACAACTTGTTTTACGACTGGTTAAAGCAAAACAATAAATTAGGCGGCCAACATAAAGTACCTCGGCTTTCCAACACACGCCTGTATATGGACGATTTGATAAAGTTGAACGTTTAAAGGATTTTTAGCTTACTTTTTTTGATCAATTCGTTTTTTTGCCGCAGCAAGTTTTGTTTGCTGAAAGTGCTATAAAACAATAACTTAACGATTATAAATGTTGTTGGTCTAAGAAATTTTTTAGGCGTTCACTTCAATATTATATTTAGTAGCTAATTAATCTTAATCCCTCTAAAAGATGAAACCAATCCTCTCATTTTTCATTTTGCTATTGTCGCATGTGCTGTTCGCACAAGGCACTTCAAATTTTGTAGCCGTAAACCATCTGTCTTATGAAAACCTGCGTTCCAAACCCAGTACGATCGATGCCAATGGTTTTAATTTTGAACTTTTAGATGCAGGGGTTAACAGTCCGTATTCCGAATTTGGCTCAGGTTTTTTCAGAAATAAGCTCATCATGGTTTCCTCAAAAAAATTGGGAGGATTGGCCAAAATAGACCCAAACACCCATGAAGCCTATAAAGATTTATTCTGTTTGGACATCGCTTCAAATGGCGCATTGAGCATGCCGCTGCTTTTTTCGAGAATCTTGAACACCAACGAAAGCGAAGATCAAGTGGCTTTTTCACCAAACCAAACAACCATTTATTTTACCCGAAGCAGTAAAGACAATTCGCTGGAATATAAATTGTATAAAGCCGATTTAGAGGATGGCTCACACGGCAATTGGATAAACCAAACCTTATTGGGCATTAACGAAACCGGGGCTTCCATTGAAACACCATTTGTAAGCCCAAAAGGCGATAAGCTCTATTTTTCGTCTAATAGAAAAGGGTCTTTAGGAGGGTTCGACCTGTATGTTTCCAATATAAATCCCGATGGTACGTTGGGTACTCCCGAAAACTTGGGAAGCGCCATCAATACCCCTTTGAATGAAAAATACCCATCACTTTCAAAAGATGGTAAATATCTTTACTTTTCTTCACAAGGCCATGAAAACATAGGGGGATATGATTTATTTGTCAGCAAAATTTTAAGTTCAGGATACAAAGCACCACGTAATTTAGGCAACTCTATAAATTCATCTTACGACGAGGTCGCTTATTTTTTGGCAAATAAAAATGATGGTTACGTGTCTTCAAACAGGCCAAATGGCAAGGGCGGTTTTGATATTTACACGGCTACCAACGATGCCATTGTTCAAACCATAAAAGGCAAGATACGCGATTTGGAAACTAAAATAAAACTACCAAATACCTTGGTTATTTTAAAGGATGAAGAAGGTGTGGAAATTGCTAGAACAATAACCAAAGAAGATGCCTCCTACACGTTTGATGTAGTGCCTTTTGAATTATATGCTATCACGACCTTAAAAGACGGTTTTAAGGAAGGTAATTTTGAGTTTTTGGCCGATAGAAATTTTAATACAACCTATACCAAAGACCTAGACTTGCTAACCACCGAACCTGTAATTGCAAAAGTTGATGAAGAATTAAGAATTGTGATTGAAAACATCTATTTTGATTTTGCCAAATACAGCGTAAAAGAAGAATCGCATATTTCATTAAATAAAATTATTAAAGTACTTAACGAAAACCCAGACATGAAATTGGCCATTAATGCCCATACCGATAACGTAGGGAAGGATGCGTACAATTTAAACCTATCAAATAAACGTGCAGCTTCGGCGGTAAAATATTTAATCAGTCACGGAATTAATAAAAACCGCTTAATTTCTAAAGGGTTTGGGGAAACGAAACCTTTAATTGATTGTGGGGGCAATTGTACTGAAGCCGATTTGCAAACCAACCGTCGCGTAGAATTTGTGATTTTGGATTAGAGGTTTTTATCAGAAGGAAACTTGCAAAAAATTTAGCATGCAAAGTATGGGCTTTATAATGCGCAATTAAAGTTGTTTATAAACGAAGTTTTTAAAAATAAGGAAACGCCAAGTAGGATGTGTTTAAGATTTCTCTTCAATATACATTTGGCGTACTTTTTTCATTAGTTCCGAGGAATATACAAAATCGGTTACAACTTGATTGTCGGTTTTAAAAATGGTATCCTTAGAGCCTTCCCACGCTTTGTAGCCATCTTTTAGGAACACTATTTTTTCGCCAATTTCCATTACTGAATTCATATCGTGCGAGTTTATCACGGTAATGATTTGGTATTCATCGGTAATTTCCTGAATTAAGTTATCAATAACAATGGCGGTTTTGGGGTCCAAGCCCGAGTTTGGCTCGTCGCAGAACAAATATTTTGGTTTGTTTACAATGGCGCGAGCAATGGCAACGCGTTTTTGCATCCCTCCCGAAGCTTCACTGGGCATTTTTTTATGGGCGTTTTCCAGGTTTACCCTTTTTAGTACAAAATCTACACGGTCTTGCATTTCGCTCTTGCTTTGTTTTGTGAACATGCGTAACGGGAACATCACGTTTTCTTCAATGGTCATCGAATCGAATAAGGCACTTCCTTGAAAAACCATGCCAATTTCGGCACGTAAATCGCGTTTTTGGTCTTCGGTTAAATTAGAAAAAATCTTGCCATCGTATGCAATGCTTCCTTCTTCATAATTAAACAAGCCTAACAAACATTTGATGAAAACGGTTTTGCCCGAACCACTTTGCCCAATAATAAGGTTGGTTTTTCCCTTTTCAAAGGTGGTGCTGATGCCTTTTAGAACCTCAACACCGTTAAACGATTTATGTAAATTTGTAACTTCAATCATTAGCTTAACAACATATCGGTTAGTACATAATTCAATAAAATAATTACTACCGAGGTCCAAACAAAGGCAGTGGTACTTGCTTTGCCTACCTCAAGGGCGCCGCCTTTCATGTAGTAGCCATAAAAAGAGGGGATGGTTGCCAGAACAAAAGCAAAAACAAAGGTTTTTATAAAGGCATAGGTAATATGGAATGGAATAAAATCTGTTTGAATGCCTAAAATATAATCGTCCAACGAACTAAAACCACCATAAATGCAAGCGGCCATACCGCCTAAAATACCCAAAAACATACCTATGGCGATGGCAAAGGGGTAGAGCATTAACGCCACGGTTTTTGGAAATACCAGATAATTTAACGAGTTAATGCCCATAACCTCCAGCGCATCGATTTGCTCGGTAACTCGCATGGTTCCAATACTGGATGTAATGAATGAGCCTACTTTTCCTGCCATGATAACCGAGGTGAATGTGGGTGCAAACTCTAAAATAACAGATTGTCTGGTAGCAAACCCAACCAAATATTTTGGGATAAGCGGGTTGCTAATATTTAATGCCGTTTGGATGGTTATAACGCCACCAACAAAAAACGATATAAAAGCGATGATGCCCAAGGAGCCAATAATCAAGTCGTCAATATCCTTAAATATTAATTTTTTCATTACCGACCACTTGGTTGGTTTGCGAAACATTTCAACAACCATCAAAAAATAAGCACCAATATTGTGTAGATAAGCCATATAAAATTATAATACCGCTAAAGTAAAAAAAAGTTATAGGTATTTAAGTCTTATTTCAAATTAAGATGTATAAAAACTGTATTTTTGGGTTATCTAATAGTGTAATTATAATGAAAAATCTAGTTTCCTTTTTATCCGTCATCCTTTTGCTTTTTTCGTGCAATGCCCAAAACGCTGTTCTTTCAAATAAAAACGAAACGACAGGCAAACCAAAATTGGTTGTAGGGATTGTAGTTGACCAAATGCGGTACGATTATTTAACCCGTTTTTACAATAAATATGGTGCAGGTGGTTTTAAACGCATGATGAATGAAGGCTTTAATTGTAAAAACAACCATTTTAATTATGTGCCTACTTATACCGCACCTGGACATGCTTCGGTATATACGGGCACTACGCCAAAATATCATGGTATTATAGGAAACGATTGGTACGATAAAGACATTAAAAAAATGGTGTATTGTGCCGGCGACGACACTGTGCAAGCAGTGGGTGCCGAAACCGAAGACGGACAAATGTCGCCCCATAGAATGAAAACAACCACTTTTACAGATGAAAACAGATTGTTTACCCAAATGCAGGGCAAAACCATTGGCATCTCAATAAAGGATAGAGGAGCCATTTTACCTGCTGGCCATACAGCGAATGCCGCATATTGGTTTTATGGCAAAGATAAAGGGTATTTTATAAGCAGTACCTTTTATATGAATACCTTGCCAAAGTGGGTAAACGATTTTAATACATCCAATAGGGCAGCTTTCTATTTAAAACCATGGAATACCCTATATAATATTGAAACTTATACCGAAAGTGGCAGCGATTTAAACAATTTTGAAGGCGGTTTTAAGGGTAAGGAAACAGCAACATTTCCGTACGACCTACAAGTTTTAAAAGACCAAAATGGTGGTTTCGATATTTTGAAGGCAACAGCTTATGGCAATAGCATCGTAGCCGATTTTGCCATTGCAGCAATAAGCGGCGAACAATTGGGGCAAGATAACATAACCGATGTGCTAACCGTAAGTTTTTCCAGTACCGATTACGTTGGTCATAATTTTGGTGTAAACTCCAAAGAAATTGAAGATACTTATATCCGTTTGGACCTGGATTTGGAACGTTTCCTTAAAGCACTTGATGAAAAAGTAGGCAAAGGAAATTACACGCTGTTCCTTACCGCAGACCATGCGGCCGTTGAGGTGCCCGCATATTTGCAAAGTGTTAAAATTCCGGCGGGATATATTGATTCAAAAGCACAAAAAGCCATGTTTAGCGATTTTATGAAAACTAAATTTGGCACATCCGATCTTATTGAAAACGTAAGCAATAATCAAATTTTCTTAAACAGGGCCAAACTAAACGAACTTCATCTTGATTTGGAAACCGTACAAAAAGCCCTTGTAAACGAAATAATAAACTACGAACATATCGACAAGGCCTATACAGCAACAAGCATGGGCACTACCTCGTTTACAACAGGTGTTGAAACGCTATTGCAAAAAGGATTTAACCAAAAACGTTCTGGCGACGTGCTGTATGTTTTCGATCCGGCATTTATTTCCTACGGAAAAACCGGTTCTACGCATGGGTCCAGCCTAAACTATGATACCCATGTGCCGCTTTTGTTTTATGGTAAAGGTATAAAACACGGACAAACTTTCCAGAAAACCGAGATTACCGATATCGCACCTACCATGTCGGCACTTTTAGGAACCAGTTTCCCTAGTGGCGCTATTGGACAGCCGCTTGAATTTGTTTTTGAATAGTTTTGAACAAAAAAACACGATATACCTTACTTGCGTTGCTCATTGTTTTGGGAGTGTATGGCTATGAGCATTTTTTAAAGAATGAAGAAAAAGCAGAAATTGTTAGCACACGAAAAGAAGTTAAAACCAATACCAACGAGTTCTTTCTGCCAACAAGCACCACAGGACAAGTAATTCATCATGAAGCCTTTTCCTTGTCTTACAGCGAGCCACACGAACAAGCCGAATGGGTTGCTTACGAGCTAAAAAAAACACAGCTTGTAAACACAAATTTTAAGCGGCCGTATTTTGAAGTGGACGATACCGTAAAAACCGGAGCAGCCGATTGGCGAAATTATAAAAATTCGGGTTACGATCGTGGGCATTTATGTCCTGCAGGCGATAGAAGTTATAGCAAAGTGGCTTTTAACGAAACGTTTTTAACCAGCAACATTAGCCCACAAGCGCACAGCTTCAATTCTGGAATTTGGAATACCTTAGAGCAGAAAGTTCGCTATTGGGCAAGTAAATATGATGGCGTTTTTGTTGTTACGGGCGGTGTTTTAAAAGGTGCTATGAAAACAATTGGTAGTGAAAACGTAGCAGTGCCCAACCAGTTTTACAAAGTACTTATTGATGTAAATAGTGGCAAACCAAGAATGATTGCGTTTTTAATGCCCCATGAAAATTCAAACAAACCTCTGTACGAATTTGTGGTTTCAGTTGATGAAGTTGAAAAACTAACCGGTATCGATTTTTTTCCGCAGTTGGATGACGCATTAGAAAATAAATTGGAAGCATCCAGCAGCTATAAGGATTGGAGCTTCAACTAATAAAAAAATAACCTGTTCAGTGTTCAAAATGCTGAAAGGGTTTTTCAATAAATTGAAATTCAGTGTTTTAGTGTAGAAATTTGTTTTTCATCCCCTTCCAACGTAAATCCCTAATAAATTTTCCTTCTTCTTTTGAAACCAAAAAGGGTATTTTATTTTTTCTCGCTTTAAAATAACCCACCAAATAATCTTTAAACAAACTAAAACTCCCTTTTTTATAGGCCAATTTCAAAGCAGAAATAAACGTAATTACAAACCCGTAACGCATTTTGTACATGGCTTCTCCTTGCAAATATCTTGAAGCTTTGTTGTAACCTATGCCCGTTGGTTTTAAATGTTTTACATGAAGCGATTCATCGGTTAAAAGATCCCAACCATAAAATTTAGCGAGCAATTCATCTACCGTGTCCCAACCCATAGAGGGTTTTAATTTTCCAATTTGTAAAAAACACGTTTTTCTATACGCTTTCAAAGCACCTCGAATGTGGTCTTTACGGGTTAGGTTTTCTAAAATCCAATCCCCATTTTTTTCAATGTAACAAAAACCAGCAACCATCCCTAGTTTTTTGTTTTTATTGAAATGATGGGCCAATTGCTCTAAATAATTTAAAGGAAAAATTAAATCGGCATCAAACTTACACAGCACATCGTAGTTTTCATCCAGTATTTCATAACCTTTATAAAACGCATTGATGATTTTTGAACCTGGTAAATGGACGTTTGATGATTTTGAGTTTACAAGAGAAATGAAAGGATGTTTTTTAGCGTAAGTTTCAACAATATGTTGTGTGTTATCGGTTGAATTGTCATTTACAACCACCACCCGTTTTGGCTGAAGGGTTTGATGGATTAACGAGTCTAGGGTTAACCCAATAGAACGTGCTTCGTTATGAGCTGGAATGATGATGTAAAAATTCAAAGTTTAAAATTTTCAAGTTTAAAAGTACAAAACGGGAAACATTTTTACGATTTTTTATACTATTGTTCAACTATTCTTTCTGCATAAACAATGTAATATCTTGGGGTAAACCAGCGCAATAAGGGGCGAATACCAATTTTTTTAGTTGGGTTGGTCCATTTTTTACGGTCTAGTATGTTCCAACCTGCTTTTTCCAATAACCAATCGAATTGCCAATCTTCAAATTCGTGGTAATGCCTATCCAGCATATCGGTTTTACTTCTGTAAGCTGAAGAAAACCATAACTTTAACGGCACACTGGCTACCAACTTATCTGCTTTTATAGTTTGAAGTACTGAAAAAGGCGAAAGTAAATGTTCAAAAATCTCAAAAGCAGTTACTACCGATGCGTTTGATTTTTCAATGGTTGAAGTGTCAAAATCTAAATCTTCACCTGTTGTGTTTTCAACCTTGTACCCATGTTTCATCATAATTTCCGTAAACGGATTTACAACGCCCAAATCCAAAATAGTTTCATTTTTTGGAATGTGCTTTTCTAAAAATTGGATGGTATGCCTAAAACGTTTGTTAGGAAAAGTTTTTTCGTACATGAACTAAATATGTTTTTTCAGGTGGGTTAATTTAAGGAACTCTTATTTATAACATTTTGTTTATAAGTGTTTTGCGGGTTTGGCGCCTTACAAATACACGCTAAACTGAAAATACTTTCAGATTTTCAAAAAAGTGGCGAGACCAAGAAATTACTTTAGCCATTGTTGGGCAACGTTAATTTTTTGTTTTCCAAAATTTTCAATAATTTTTTTGGATTTTGTCTGTTATCCCAAAAAGCAGTGATTATAATGTCTGTGCCATGACATTTATAGTAAATGCTGAAATTACTAAGTGAAGCAACTCTCGTGTCTTTAAAATCAGTTGCTTTGAAAGTTAATGGTTGTTCAGCTATTTGATTTGTTCTTTCCGAAACTAATTTCACGAGTTTCTTTGAGTAGGTATTCGACTTATTTCTATTTACCCAATATTCTAAAATTCCCACGAATTGAATGTCGGCTGTCCGAGTCCAGATTACCTTGCGTTTAGCCATTCTAGATTTCTCTTGTCCATAGCTTCTTGAGAAATAAGTTTTCCGCTTTTTATATCCTGTTCACTCATTTCAAGCATAATTTTTTGCTCTTTTGTTAATTCAATAATGTCAGTTTCCGAAGAACTTGACGTAATTAATTTGTCAAGAGCGACTAAAAAATCTTTATTCGTAATGGATAGTATTTTGTCTATCAATCCGTTTCGTATGTTATCTACTGTTGCCATTTTACTTGAATTAAAGCTTTAAATATCTGAAAAATTGTTCGTTTTTCCTAATGTTGCTCAACGGTCTCGGCCATGAGTAGTGCGTGGGTTAGCACTTAACTTTGCAAATACACACCAAACTGAAAATCCGAGAGGATTTTCAGAAGTAGGCGAGAACAAGCAATTACTTATAGCCATTTGTATGCCGTTTTTTTTTTATTTTATTCAGTTCAAATGTTTTTTTTCCGTAATGTGCGTGTCTATGACAATTTGGACATAATGCAACGCAGTTCTCTACTGTATCCAATCCGTTTTCTGAAAGTGGAATTAGGTGATGAACTTCTAAAAATCCAAGTCCGTCAAAATCTCTCTTAAATGGTGCTTGATTTTCACAATATTCACAAATTCCGTTTGCTCTGTCCAAAACTTCTGCTACTACATCTGAATTTCGTATATAGATTTTTGATGTGGAAATAGTTTGTTGAGCAGTTTTATTTGCTTTTTTAAGTCTTTCTATTCTTTTTTCTTTTGAATCAAGTTGAGAGTTTCTTATCTCATTTTCAAAAGTTAATTCATATTCCTCATTTGTTAATTCAATTCTTTTGTTTGGGTTGTATATTTCTGAAAGTCTAAATTTACCATTAAGCCAATCTTTTCTTTCCCAACTTATATTTGAGTAACTGTCAACTTTCAAAGAAGCAACTTTATAATGTTTCCAAATTAGCTCATTTTCGATTAGTTTTTTTAGATTTGATGAACTTGTAGTTATCCAAAATAGTAATTCACCGTTTGATTTGGAACTTCCAACAACTCTCGTTGGAAAACCAATTTTATCGGAAATATCGTCATCAATTATAATTTCTATTGTGTCTTGGAAAATTCCAACTAACATTACTCTACCAAAAAATAATCCGAGACTATTTTTGGAAGGTGGAAATCCAAACCAACTTTTTTCTGGAATTAATGTGTTTTGGAATGTTTTTTCAAAAAAGTTTTTTAAATAAGAATTAATGGATTTATCTCTTTTGTTTTCAGTCCACTCATCTATAATATTTATCCAATCTCTCATTTTTGGTCAAATGGCATACAACTAGTTAATATATTTAACTTTAAATAAACATCTCGTTTTATTTCAGATGCACTCATTGTTCTTGTATGTACAGTAAATTTAAAAAATAAGTTATTAAGTTAATTGGTTATTTGGTAATTCTCACTCAATAACCCAATAACTAATCTTCTCTAATATTTATAGGCAAATGCATTAATGTGCATGCCCGCGCCCACACTGGCAAATAGCAGCACGTCGCCTTTTTTCAGCCTATGGTTTTCCAGTTTATTGTTTCTTACCAAATCCAAAAGTGTTGGTACGGTTGCCACCGAGCTATTGCCCAATTTTTGGATGCTCATGGGCATAATATGTTGTGGGATTTCGGTTCTGTAAAGGCGGTAAAAGCGTTTTAAAATAGCTTCATCCATTTTTTCATTGGCTTGGTGCAAAAATATTTTTTTCACATCTTTTATGTTGAGGCCACTGTTATCCAAACAGGCTTTCATAGCACTTGGCACGGTGGTTAGCGCAAATTCATAAATTTTGCGGCCTTCCATTTTTATGTAGCGCGTGTCTTTGCTGAGTGCTTGATTGTTGGAGTTTCCGAAGTAGAGATAATAGGCCTCATCATAGGTGTAACTGGCATTTTCGTGTGCCATGATACCGCCTTCGTCGTTGCTTGCTTCAATAATGGTTGCGCCGGCGCCATCAGAGAAAATCATGGAATCCCTGTCGTGCTTATCAACTACCCTTGAAAGGGTTTCGGTGCCAATAACCAAACAGCGTTTTGCCATGCCCGATTGAATAAAGGCTTTCGCTTGGATAACGCCCTCGATCCAGCCAGGGCAGCCAAAAAGAATATCGAACGCTACACATTTTGGGTTTTTAATGCGCAAACTGTGCTTAATCCTAGCGGCCAAACAGGGTAGCATATCACTTTGGTTATTGTTATATCGAACATCGCCAAAATTATGGGCAACAATTATATAATCGATGGTTTCGGGGTCGATATTTGCGTCTGTTATGGCTTTTTCGGCGGCGAAAAAACCTAAATCGGAAGAGTTTAAATGCGCTTTTGCATAACGTCTTTCGGCAATACCCGTAATAGCTTGGAATTTTTCAATGATAACCTCGTTTGGCGAATTGATTATGGAGCCATCGGTGTTTAAAAATGTATGTTCGTAGAAAGCGTCATTTTTTTCAATGGTATCTGGAATATAGCTACCAGTACCGGTAATTTTAATATTCATAAGTAGATGATATCTGTTTTTTAAAGGCGATTTGATTTGTGCCCTAGCCTTAATTTTTCAATGTTTTCATTGAAAAAAACATGTTTCGTGCCGATGTTATAAAAACAAAAAATCTGCCTTTTTAATTCACCAATAAAAGTACTGGTTTTTTTAAAAAGACAAATTTAGTTTGAAATTAATTTACGATGTTCAACGGCCATTTTAAGCTTCCATATAGGCTTCAATGGGAGCGCAGGAGCATATCAGGTTTCTATCGCCATAAGCATCATCAACCCGTCTAACGCTGGGCCAGAATTTGTTATTTCTCACATAGTCAAGCGGAAATGCGGCTGCTTCCCGCGAATATGGAAAATTCCATTCGTTTGAAGTTACCATGTCCAAGGTATGTGGTGCGTTCTTTAAAATATTAGAGTCATCGTTTTTTGAAACCGATTCTATTTCCTTTTTTATGGAAATCATGGCATCACAAAAGCGGTCCATTTCAGCTTTACTTTCACTTTCGGTAGGTTCAATCATCAAGGTCCCTGCCACAGGAAAGGATACCGTTGGTGCGTGAAATCCGTAGTCCATCAGGCGTTTTGCAATATCAACTACTTCAATGCCATAGTCTTTAAACGGACGGCAATCTACAATCATTTCGTGTGCTGCACGACCGCGTTCACCAGAATACAGCGTGTTGAAACTACCCTGTAAACGGTGCTTGATGTAGTTGGCGTTCAAAATAGCTATTTTGGTTGATTCCGTTAAGCCTTCAGCGCCAAGCATTTTAATGTAGCCATAAGAAATCAAGCAAACCAACGCCGACCCGTAAGGTGCTGCTGAAATAGCGGTAATGGCTTTGCTGCCACCCACTTTTTTAATAGGATTTCCGGGTAAAAACGGCACGAGTTGTTTGGCTACGCAAATAGGGCCTACACCCGGGCCACCGCCACCATGTGGAATGGCAAAGGTTTTGTGCAGGTTTAAATGGCACACGTCGGCCCCAATATTTCCGGGGTTTGTTAAGCCTACTTGGGCATTCATGTTGGCACCGTCCATATAAACTTGCCCGCCATTGTCGTGGATGATTTTAGTAATTTCCTTGATGGCCGATTCGTAAACGCCATGGGTTGACGGGTAGGTAACCATTAAACACGATAAATGCTCTTTGTGCAAAATGGCTTTTTCGCGTAGATCGTCCACATCGATATTGCCCTCTGCGGTCGATTTGGTTACAATCACTTTCATGCCTGCCATAACAGCACTTGCAGGGTTTGTGCCATGTGCAGATGATGGGATTAAGCAAATATTTCGGTGGCCCTCATTACGAGATTCATGGTATGCTTTTATCACCATTAAACCGGCATATTCACCTTGTGCCCCAGAATTTGGTTGTAGCGATGTGGCAGCAAAACCTGTAATTTCGGTAAGTTGGTCTTCCAATTCTTTTAGAACAGTTAGGTAACCTTGCGCTTGTTTTTTAGGCACAAACGGATGGATGTTTGCCCATTTAAAAATGCTTAAGGGTAGCATTTCTGAAGCTGCATTTAGCTTCATGGTACAAGAACCTAAAGAAATCATGGAATGGTTTAAAGCCAAATCCTTACGTTCCAATAATTTTATGTAACGCATCAATTCGGTTTCTGAATGGTATAGGTTGAACACATCCAAGGTTAAAAAATCAGACCGTCTTTGTAATTTTTCTGAAATAGTAGTTTCTTCTGAAATAGTAGAAATAACGATGGTTTCTTTTTCGGCAGCTTCAGCAAAAACCGAAATTAAATAGTTTATATCCCTTACCGAAGTGGTTTCGTTTATTGAAATGGTAACGGTTTCCTTATCGGGATAATATAAATTGACTTTTTTGGTCTTGGCGACTTGTTTTATTTTTTTGGAGTCGGTTTTAATTTGAAGGGTGTCAAAAAATTCGGTATTTACTTGATTGTAACCTAATGATTTTAAGATGGTTGCTAGTGTTGAAGCTGTGTGGTGCACTCGGTTTGCAATAAATTTCAACCCTTTTGGGCCGTGGTACACGGCATACATGCTTGCCATAACCGCCAATAAAACTTGGGCGGTACAAATATTGGAGGTGGCTTTATCGCGTTTTATATGTTGCTCGCGCGTTTGCAATGCCATACGCAAGGCCCTGTTGCCGTTGGCATCTTTGGTAACGCCAATAATGCGCCCGGGGAGGTCGCGTTTGTAGGCTTCCTTAGTGGCAAAATATGCTGCATGCGGACCACCAAAGCCCATGGGTATGCCAAAGCGCTGGGTGGTGCCCACTACCACGTCGGCACCAAATTTACCGGGAGCTTCTAGCTTTACCAAGCTCAACAAATCGGCGGCTACGGCTACCTTTATTTGGGCTTTGTTCGCTTTTTCAATAAATGTTTTAATGTCAGTTACCTGTCCGTGTTTTCCGGGGTACTGTAAAATGGCACCAAAAAAATCTGATGGGAAATTGAAAGTTTCCTCTGCTCCAACTACCAGTTCAACACCAATAGGATTGGCGCGGGTTTGAAGCAATGATAATGTTTGAGGCAATATGTTTTCTGAAACAAAAAATTTGTTGACATTATTTTTCTTTTGCTCGCGTTCGCGCACGGCGAAAAGCAAGCCCATTGCTTCGGCGGCGGCTGTACTTTCATCAAGTAGCGATGCATTGGCAATTTCCATACCAGTTAAATCCATCACCATGGTTTGGAAATTTAAAAGGGCTTCCAATCGGCCTTGTGCAATTTCTGCTTGATAGGGCGTATAGGCGGTGTACCAACCTGGGTTTTCAAGAATATTTCGCTGAATAACAGCAGGCATGATGGTTGGATGGTAGCCCAAACCGATGTATGTTTTATAGGCTTTGTTTAACTTGGAAAGCTCGTGGATATGAAGCAAATATTCATATTCCGTCATGGGAGTATCCAATTTTAAACCATTTTTTAAGCGAATATCATTGGGGATGGTTTCATAAATTAATTGGTCTAAAGAATCAACTCCAATAGTTTCCAACATAAGTTTTTGGTCGTTTTCTCTTGGGCCAATATGACGCAATGCAAAAGCGTTTGTGTTCATTTACAACGTATTTGTTTATATAATTGGCAAAAATACATAATATACAACGTGTTTTATGGCGTAAAACGGAAAGTTTTTAACCAATTGGATGCGTTATTAACACTGTGTAAAAGGGTTTGTTTAATTTTGCAGGATGCAGGTTTTAAAACAACTCTTCAATTTTTACATAAACAGCAGTATCCATGTGGCTTTAGCCGTGGTTTCGTTAACATGGATAACCCTTGCGGAATATGGTATTTCACAGGATTGGTTCTTGTTGTTTTTTGTGTTTTTCGCATCTGTTTCGGGTTATAATTTTGTTAAGTATTATAGCATGGCAAAATTCCACCGAAAAAGTTTGGCAAATTGGTTAAAAGCTATCCAGGTTTTTTCGTTTTTAAGTTTTATGGCTATGTGTTATTGTGCCTTTAAATTAAAGTTAAATTCGTTGATTTTTATTTCGGGACTCGGACTTCTAACTTTTTTTTATGCGATGCCCTTTTTGCCAAAAAACAAGTTTTGTGACGGCTCGATGACCTTAAGGAATATCGGCGGGTTAAAAGTGTACATGATTGCGCTGGTATGGACGGGTGTTACGGTATTTCTTCCGCTGGTAAATAATGGCTATGCCATAAATGCTGATGTGCTTCTTACGGCTTTGCAACGGTTTATTTTTATAATCATTTTAATGTTGCCTTTTGAAATTAGGGATTTACGTTACGATAGTTCAACCTTGGCTACCATCCCACAAAAATTGGGTGTGAAACAGACAAAACTTTTTGGGGTTTTGTTAATGGGATTGTTTAGTTTTTTGGAATATTTTAAAAATGAATTAAACCCAAATTACGCGCTGGTTTTAGTGATGGTATTAATTATAACCGTTATTCTGTTGCTGTTTTCAAAAATAGAACAAGGAAAATATTACAGTTCGTTTTGGGTTGAAGGCTTACCTATTTTATGGGCTTTACTTTTGCTTATGGCAGGTTGGTTCCGGTTTCTTTAATGGCTTTGTCCAGCTTTAACTTCATGGTTTGTTTGCATTTTCTATCTAAACAGGTAACATGCGATTTTTTGATGATTTTGGTAAGTTTTACATTGTTCCGCGTGTATTTTCTGCATGCTTCACATAAAACCAAATGAATGCTTAACTTTACTTTTTCCCAAAACGAAGCATTTTTATATTGTACTTTATCGCACACATGGTTGGCTTCATCGCACTTTAACATAAATTTAATTTTGGTACTCATAATTAAAACCAATTTTCTTTTAAGCAGGCTGCCATGGCAGTACGTGCTCTGTGGATAATGACCCAAAGGTTAGACGCTGTGATGTTAAGTTCATTACAAATTACGTCGGTATCCAGTCCTTCAATGGACTTCATCCTAAAAACCTCAGCTTGTTTTTCGGGGAGCTTGTTTAGGCAGCTAAAAATTGCGTCGCCAAGTTCGTCGTTTTGCATGGTGTCTTCGGCCGTTTTGTCAAACGGGTCTGCCACACGTTCTTCCAGCCAATCGCCTTCGGTTTCATAATCATCATTATAAGTAATTCGCACTTCGGCTTTTCCTTTGTTGGAATTTACTTTTCTGTAGTGGTCAATAATTTTCCGCTTTAAAATGGAAATCAACCAGGTACGTTCATTGGCTTCACCCTTAAAATTTTTCATCGATTTTAGGGCTGCCAAAAAAGTATCCTGCACCAAATCTTGCGCCATAATACCATCGTTTACACGCGAAATGGTGTAATTATAAAGATAATCGGCATATAAATCGATCCATTTATTTGGATTAATTTGGTGGTTGGGCATGGTTTTGCAATTTTCTTTTTCAAAAATAGTGGAAAAGAATGGATATTTTCAATATTTCTAAATCAACCCCGCCCGTTTCAACAAGGCTTCGGGCTGCGGCTCTTTTCCGCGAAAGCGTTTATAAAGCACCATTGGGTCTTCGGTGCCACCTTGGGACAGTACATGGTTTTTAAATTTAGTGGCGATTTCTTTGTTGAAAATACCTGCTTCCTTAAAATATTCAAAAGCATCGGCATCTAACACTTCGGCCCATTTGTAACTGTAATAACCTGATGAATAGCCGCCTTGAAAAATATGCGAAAACGACGTACTCATACAGTTTTCTGCAACTTCCGGGTATAAAGTTGTGTTTTTGAAAGCTTCCTCTTCGTGTGCTTTTACATTGGTTATTTTTGAAGGGTCTTGACCGTGCCAACTCATATCCAACAAGCCAAAACTTAGTTGCCGCAAGGTTTGCATGCCTTCCTGAAAGGTGGCCGATGCTTTTATTTTTTCAACCAAATCCATAGGAATTAACTCCCCGGTTTCATAATGTTTGGCAAATAATGATAAAGCCTCTTTCTCGTAGCACCAGTTTTCCATAACCTGACTTGGCAATTCCACAAAGTCCCAAAAAACCGACGTGCCCGATAAACTTGGGTAAGTAGTATTTGCCAACATTCCGTGCAAAGCGTGCCCAAATTCGTGGAACAAGGTGGTTACTTCATTGAAGGTTAATAATGAAGGTTTACGTGTTGTGGACCCTTTTGTTACGCTCAGTACAGGTTTTGTGAAGTTACAAACTATGGAAACATGGGGCCTTTCGTTTAAGCCATTTTTTTTGGATTGTGGTTTGAAGGAGGTCATCCACGCACCATTGCGCTTACCTGCTCTTGGAAAAAAATCGGTGTAAAAAATGGCTACTAAATCACCGTTAATGTCGGATACTTTGTAGGTTATAACGTCTTCGTGGTATTTGTCGATGGTATTTATTTCCTCAAAGTTCAAATCGAAAAGTTTATTGGCAACCGTAAATGCCCCTTGAATGACATTTTCCAGTTTGAAATAGGGTTTCAACAGCTCGTCATCTAAACTAAAAAGTTTTTGTTTTAATTTTTCGGAATAATACGCGCCATCCCATTTTTCGAGTTGCTCGATACCATCCACTTCTTTTGCAAAACGTTGAAGGTTTTCAAACTCGCGTTCGGCGGCTGGTTTTGCTTTTTCCAATAGGTCGTTTGAAAATTCCAGAACTTTTTCGGGCGTTTTTGCCATGCGTTCCTCTAAAACAAAATGGGCATGGGTTTTATAGCCCAGTAATTGGGCGCGTTCAAACCGGAGTTTTGTTATTTTTAAAACAATGTCTTGGTTGTCCAGAGCATCGTTGTTAAAGCCTTTGCTTCCTGCTGCAAGAGTGATTTTTTTACGAAGCTCCCGGTTATCGGCATAGGTAACAAAAGCGATGTAGCTTGGGTAATCTAAGGTAAATAACCAGCCTTCCTTGTTTTTGGATTCGGCCAATTGTTTGGCTGCTTCCATGGCTCCTTCGGGTAAACCTGAAAGTTGCGATTCATCGGTAATGAGCATCTCGAATTTATTGGTTTCGGACAAAACATTTTCGCCGAATTTCAATTTTAATTGGCTTAATTGTTTATCGATTTCTCGGAGTTTTTCTTTTTTGTCATCGGGTAAATTGGCACCGTTTCTTGAGAAGCTTTTGTATTTTTTGTCGAGAAGCGTTTGCTGTTCGGGTGATAGATTTAAGGTTTCTTTAGAGTTGTAAACCGATTTTATACGTTTGAATAAAGCTTCATTTAATGTGATGTCGTTACTGAATTCAGATAATAAAGGCGAGACTTCTTGCGCTATTTTCTGAATGATATCATTGGTTTCAGCGGCATTCAAATTAAAAAAGATGCTTGAAATGCTATCTAATTGTTCGCCCGAAAACTCTAGGGCTTCCATTGTATTTTCAAAGGTTGGCGCATCAGGGTTATTAACAATTGCATCAATTTCAGCTTTGGCATTTGCGATACTTTGTTTAAACGCAGGAAGAAAATCGTCGTTTTTTATTTTTGAAAAAGGGGCTGTATTATAAGGTGTTTTGAACGGTTTCAGTAAAATGTTCTCTGTCATTTCAATAGGGATAGATTAAAAAATTAAATTATTATGCATACATAATAAAAAATTTGTATTTTTGCTGCAACAATTTGAAGAGTGACTAACTCATAAAATTATTCTTAATAGCTAGAAAACCTCGAAGACACCTTCGAGGTTTTTTTATTTTAGGTCTTTTGCCGATTCATGCACCTGTTGTTTCAAGGCATCTTTATAGTCGATAATTTTATTCAAGATATCTGGGTTTGAAGTGCCAATAATTTGAGCGGCCAAAATGCCAGCATTTTTTGCGCCATTTAAAGCCACCGTAGCAACCGGTACGCCTCCGGGCATTTGTAAAATGGATAGTATAGAATCCCAGCCATCAATAGAATTGCTACTTTTTACCGGAACGCCAATAACGGGCAGGGGCGATAAAGATGCAATCATGCCCGGTAAATGCGCTGCACCTCCAGCACCCGCAATAATAACGGCGAAGCCTCTGGTGTGGGCGTTTTTGCCATAATCGAATAATTTTTCTGGAGTACGGTGTGCCGAAACGATATCGACTTCAACAGCGATATTAAAATCTTTTAAAATAGCAATAGCGTCTTGCATTATTGGCAAATCGCTTTTGCTTCCCATGATAATTCCTACTTTGTTCATAATTATTCGCTTATAACTTTAATCGTTTTTTTAACCTCTTCGGCAATGCGTCGTGCTTCGTTTAAATTTTCGTTCACAATGGTTACGTGCCCCATTTTACGAAACGCACGGGTTTGTTTTTTGCCGTAAATATGGGGTGTTACGCCTTCCATTTTCATAATGGATTCAATATTTTTGTAAACCACGTTTCCTGAAAAACCTTCGGCTCCCACCAAATTTACCATCACGCCACCCACTTTGCTATCGGTTCTTCCTAAAGGTAAATTTAAAATAGCTCTTAAATGCTGTTCAAATTGCGAGGTGTAACTGGCTTCAATGGTTTGGTGGCCCGAGTTATGGGGTCGGGGAGCGACTTCGTTAATGAGGATGTCGTCGTTTTCCGTTTGAAACATTTCAACAGCCAACAACCCAACATGGTTAAATGCTTTCGATGTTTTTAGGGCAATGTCGATTGCTTTTTTGGCAACTTCTTCTGAAATTCGTGCAGGACAAATAACGTATTCCACTTGGTTGGCCTCGGGGTGAAATTCCATTTCAACCACAGGGAAAGTTTTTGTTTCGCCCGATGCATTTCTGGCAACAATAACCGCCAGTTCGTTTTTAAAAGGAACCACTGTTTCCGCAATGCATTCCCCTTTTGGCAAGCCTTCTAAATCTGAAAGGGTTCTAACCACTTTTACGCCATTGCCGTCGTATCCAAATTGTGCAGCCTTCCAAACAAACGGAAACTTTAAACCGCCATTGTTTATGGTATCTTCAATTTCAGAAAGATAGGCAAATCGCGAAAACGGCGCAGTGGGCAAATTATGATCAATATAAAACAATTTTTGGGTGGCTTTATTTTGAATGGTTCGCAAGGTTTTTGATGATGGATACACTTTTTTACCTAATTTCTCTAGTGCTTCCAAGGCATCAACATTTACGTTTTCAATTTCAATGGTAAGCACATCTACTTGTTTTCCAAAGTTGTAAACCGCATCAAAATCCATTAAATTGCCCAAATGGAATTCATTACTGGCTATTTTACAGGGTGCTTCATCACTGGCATCCAAAACACAGGTATAAATATCAAATTTTCGGGTGTCGTTAAGCAGCATTTTGCCTAATTGCCCGCCACCAAGGATTCCAAGTTTGAAATTTGAAGAAAAGTAGTTCATGCGTTTCTATTGTGAAAAATCGTTAACTGATACGCAAAAATACACTTAAATCTTAAATTAGTCTCGAATTCATAAACCAAAAATCGTTATTGGGCAATCTATTGATTATCTTTGCACCTTTCTAAAATTAATTACCGTGATAAAGCTACACGACAAATATTTTAAACCATTTATTTCGGCAAAAGAGATAGATGCTGCCATGACGCGTTTGGCGAAAGAAATAGCAAACGATGTGGGCGACGACATTCCTGTTTTTGTTGGTATTTTAAACGGCTCGTTTATGGTTGTAAGCGATTTTGTAAAAAAATACCCAAAACCGTGCGAAGTGACTTTTATAAAGTTAGCGTCGTATGAAGGTGTGAAATCTACCGAAGATATTCAGCGTTTAATTGGCTTGACCCAAGATTTAACAGGAAGAACGGTTGTTGTCTTGGAAGATATTATTGACACGGGCAATACCTTGGCGGAAGTACACCGTATTTTTAAGAACGAAAACGTAAAATCGTTAAAAATAGCGACACTTTTTTACAAGCCTGAAGCCTACAAAAAAGATTTTAAACTACATTATATAGGTATCGAAATACCCAACAAATTTATAGTGGGCTACGGCTTGGACTATGATGGTTTAGGGCGCAACATACCAGAAGTCTATCAAATAAAAGAAACACAACACATGACAAATTTAGTGCTATTTGGCCCTCCAGGTGCAGGCAAAGGAACGCAAGCCGAATTTTTAAAGGATAAATACCATTTGGTGCATATTTCAACGGGCGATGTTTTTAGGTTCAACATAAAGAACGAAACGGCCCTAGGGATGTTGGCAAAATCTTATATTGATAAAGGCGAATTGGTTCCAGACCAAATAACCATCGATATGTTGGAAGCTGAAGTAGAGAAAAACAGTGATGCCAACGGGTTTATATTTGATGGGTTTCCACGTACCAGCGCTCAGGCCGAAGCACTCGATAAGCTTATGGAAAGCAAGGATTCGGCAATTAGCGCTATGATAGCTCTTGAAGTTGACGACGATATTTTGGTAAAACGCTTGCTAAGTCGCGGAAAAACAAGTGGTCGTGCCGATGATGCCGATGAAACCGTTATAAGAAACCGCATTAAGGAATATTATAAAAAAACCGCCATTTTAAAAGACTATTATTCGGCACAAAATAAATATTTTGGTGTTGATGGCGTTGGAAGTGTGGAAAAAATAACAGAGCGTTTAGCCAAGGTAATTGGCAACCTTTAAAATTCCAGCGGAAACTGATATCTCAATAAATCTTAAATGATAGATTTTTTGTGAAATCAATTTCCTTTTATAAGATTTCCGCCCTTGCGGGAATGAACCAAAAAGTTAAAAGCCACAAAGCCCGAAAACTTTTAATTTTTAACTTTTAACTTTTAGCTTATTTATGACAGAAGGAAACTTTGTTGATTATGTGAAAATGTATGTTAGCTCCGGCAACGGAGGTAAAGGATCGTCGCATTTGCACCGCGAAAAGTTTATTGAAAAGGGTGGTCCCGATGGCGGCGATGGCGGCAGGGGTGGCCATGTTATCCTTCGTGGTAACGCAAATTTATGGACGCTGCTTCATTTAAAATTTAAAAAACATATTCGAGCAGGCCATGGCGAGCATGGTGGAAGTAGCCGAAGTTTTGGTGCCGATGGGGAAGACGCTTATGTAGAAGTGCCTTTAGGAACGGTAGTTAGGGATACCGAAACCAACGATATTATTTTTGAAATTACGGAACATGGTGAAGAAAAAATAATTGCCGAAGGCGGTAAAGGTGGTTTGGGCAACTGGCATTTTAGAACAGCAACCAACCAAACCCCACGATATGCACAACCTGGTATTCCGCATGAGGAAAAACACATTACCCTCGAATTAAAAGTTTTGGCCGATGTTGGTTTGGTAGGCTTTCCCAATGCAGGAAAATCGACCCTGCTTTCGGTTATTACCTCTGCAAAACCAAAAATTGCCGATTACGAGTTCACTACGCTAAAACCCAATTTGGGCATCGTGCAATACCGCGATTTTCAAACTTTTGTAGTAGCCGATATTCCCGGTATTATTGAGGGTGCTGCGGAAGGACGGGGCCTTGGGCACTACTTTCTGCGCCATATCGAGCGTAACTCCATCTTATTGTTTTTAATTCCTGCCGATGCGCCCGATATTAGGAAACAATACGATATTCTGTTGGATGAGTTGCGACGTTATAACCCTGAAATGCTTGACAAAGACCGTATCATTGCCATTTCAAAATGCGATATGCTGGACGATGAGCTAAAAGCTGAACTTAAGGAATTGTTGGATAACGAATTGCCAATTCCTTATCTTTTTATATCATCAGTAGCGCAACAAGGTATCACGCAATTAAAGGATACGCTCTGGAAAATGCTTAATGGTTAAGTAGTAGGCTTTCAAAAAAAACGTTTTATCACCATATTCCCCAAATAATTTCCATAAAAAAAAGCCCTAACATTAATTAGGACTTTTTTTATGGGATAAAAACTTAATTTTTGGTTTTGTTTTTCTGTTTTGATTTGGAGCCCACGCGCGACATGGCACATCTAAACCCGATATAATCGGTTGCCATATCCTGTGGGAAGTAGCGTCGTTGTGCGGGGTCTAGCCAATATTCTCTATCTTTCCAAGAGCCGCCTTTGTACACTCTTACTTCATCATTTATTAAGGACGTTCTGGTATTGGACCTGTCGTATTCCCTTAATATTTTTCCTGTGGAATCTCTTGAGATTATGTTTTTTGGCGAGTTGTACATTTTTCTGGTCTCATCGGTTTTTCCGTTTGTTTCTTCATCTTCATCGAAATTCTCAAAACGACGCGACGATTGTCTGTCGCCATCCCTAAAGTTTACCGCATTGCTTCTGTCGAAATTAGTGCGTAAATAGGTTTCGTTTTCATCAACGGGAACTTGTAATATTTCACCGGGTAAATTTCTAGCCACTATTTTACCATTTGATAGCGTGTCGTAAACAATGTTATCGGTTGTAACTATTTTCACCGAACCGTCTTCATTAATGGCGTTTTTGGTGTAAACGTTACCTCGGTAGTAGTTAAAATCGTTGTATTCATCATCTACAATTGGTCTGTAAACATCGGCTACCCATTCGGCAACGTTGCCAGCCATATCATATAAACCGTAATCGTTTGGTTCGTATGATTTTACTTTGTTTGTAATATCGGCACCATCATCGCTCCAACCTGCTATACCGCCATAATCGCCTTTTCCTTGTTTAAAGTTGGCCAATTGGTCGCCTCGGTATTTACGTGAGCCGTTGCGGGTGTATTGTCCGTCCCATGGATATTTTTTTCGTCCACGGTATAGGTTGTAGCTTCGTATTTCGCTTAATCCTAAAGCGGCATATTCCCATTCGGTTTCGGTTGGTAGCCTGTACTTGGGCGTAATAAGCCCTGTTTCACGGGTTGCATAAATGTTGGTTTCGTTGCCATCGGCATCTTTTCTAACAAAGCGTTTGTTGCCTCTTTCGGGGTTTATAACTTCTTCGTTGCCACCATAAGTTAACGAAGGGGCATTTATGTAAGTATCTGTATTAAAGGTAGATTCTGCGTTTACATCTACAATTTTGGCATCACGCTTCAGGTAACCTGCCTTTTCTAGGTTGTACTCGTTAACACGGTCTGATCTCCAGTTTGCAAATTCAACTGCTTGGATCCAGCTTACACCAACTACCGGATATTCGCCATAACCAGGGTGACGTAAATAATTTTCGGTCATCACTTCGTTGTACCCCAATCGGTTTCTCCAAACAAGAGTATCGGGCAAAGCGCCTTCGTAAATGGCCCTAAAGTTTTCATCGGATGGGGGGTAAACTCGTTTAATCCAATCGAGGTACTCCATGTACATAGCATTGGTTACTTCCGTTTCGTCCATGTAAAATGACTGCACGTGCTGTTGGTTTGGGGTGTTGTTCCAATCGTGCATCACATCGTCCTGTACGCGACCTTTGGTAAAGGTGCCTCCTTCAATAAATACCAAACCTGGAGAGGTTTCCTGTTCTTTAAAGTCGGAATTGTATTGAAAACCACCTTCGCGGGAGTTTATTTGCCATCCGGTAGCTCTAGAACTATTTTTTGTACTCGAAGATTTTTTACAACCAGTTGTAGCTACTGTTAAAGCTAAAACTAATAAAACCTTGAACGCTACTACTTTTTTCATATCCATACGTTTAAGTAAGCTAATAATATTTTTGGTGGTGCAATATAAGAATTAAACCGAACAACGCAAGCGATTTTTTTGAATTTCATCAAAAAAAAGTGCATTTCACCCTAATTTTTATACACTACAACGATGTTTTTGCTGTTTTGCATCGTGTTTTTGTGTTGTATAAACGTGTGTTTTACTAATTTATTATTGTATTTTTGCTTTAGTTTGTAATATTATGTGGTTTTTTAATACTAACTGCTTATTATTAGCGTTATTTTAGCGATGAAAGAAAAATTATTACTGATTTTATGTGTAGTTGGTAGCGTTGTTTTTGCGCAAGAGCGCACATTTACGATTGATTGGCGTTCCGCCCAAAAAATTTCTACCGATACCTATACCATAGAAATTCCATCGTTCAATGCAGAAAATTTTAGTTTTAATTTCGATGAAGGCTTGCTGTTTGTATCACAATGGGCCCTATCAAATTCTATAAATGAAGCTTCCATAACGGTAAATAATGTTAATTACGCCTCCATCCCAAAAAGTGAGTTGAAAGATTTGGATGTTAGCACCATTCCCAAAAAATTAACCTTCAGTTTAAAAAATGCGATTGCACGCGATAAGCAATATGCGGTTTTCCAGCTTTCGCCTATAATAAATGATCAAGGTAATTTTAAAAAGGTAACTTCTTTCCAAATAAGTTACAATACAAGCAGTGTTGCCAACAAAACCTCGGTGTTAAATAAATTTGCTAAAGCCGCCGCTGTTTCAAATTCGGTATTGAACACGGGCGAATGGTACCGTTTTTATGTGGATACTACGGGTGTTTTTAAATTATCGAAAAGTTTTTTGCAACGTTTGGGCGTTAGGGTAAATGAGGTGGACCCACGAACGATAAAGTTATATGGTAATGGAGGACGCATGATTCCGTATTCAAATGCCGTGGCCTATCCGTTTGATGTGCAAGAAAATGCTATTAAGTTTGTGGGCGAAAGCGATGGTGTTTTTAATAACGACGACTACATATTGTTTTACGCCGAAGGCCCTAAAGGATTTAACAATGAAAGCAATACCAATATAAACTGTTATACCGATAAAACCTATTATTATATAAACGTAAGTAGCGGTTTTGGTAAACGCATACAGCCATTTGTTCAACCTAGCGGGCCTATTAACTTAGCAATCAATACCTTTGAAGATTATAAGTTTCATGAAACCGACCTCTATAATATCGCATCGTTAGGACGACGCTGGTTTGGCGAACGTTTTGATATTGATAATAATAAAACCTTTAATTTCGATTTTCCAGATTTAGTAACCACCGTGCCAATAAAGCTAAAGGTATATGTGGCATCGGCTGCAACTACGGCAACCTCCATTCAGCTTTCGGTTAACGGTAGTGCCATTTCTACGTTATCTATTGCCGGTGCTTCAAAACCAAGTTTAGCGGGTGAAGCAAGCTACAATAATAGTATAACGGTAAATGCCCCTAAGATTTCGGTCGGGTTAAATTATAACAATCAGGGCAATCCCAGTGCATTAACATATCTAGATTATATTTCAATTGAAGCTACCCGGGCGTTAAATTTCAACAAAAAGCAGTTTCAGTTTAAAAACGGTGCGGTGGCCTCGGCTTCTGGTATTGGACAATATACCATTAGTAATGCTTCACAAATTTCTGAGGTTTGGGATGTAACCGATGGTTATAATATTTCCAACGTAATCAATACAGATGCCGCGTCCAGCCTTAGTTTTACAGCAACCTTGGGCACCTTGAAAACCTATGTTGCCGTTACGCCCTTGGATTATTTCGAGCCTAAACTCGATTCAAAAACTACGGTAGCGAACCAAAATATAAAAGGAACGGTGTTTTTAAATGCCCAAGGCCAATTTCAAGATGTCGATTATATTATTGTAGCACCAGACAACATGTTGAACCAAGCCGAACGTTTGGCACAAATTAATAGAACACAGTATAACCTAAACGTTAAGGTGTTTGGTTTAAATGAAATTTATAATGAATTCAGCACAGGGAACCAAGATATTGGCGCCATTAGGAATTTGGTGAAATATGTTTATGACAACGCGAGTGCGCCCGATAAAAAAATAAAATACCTATGCTTGTTTGGCGATGGCTCGTTTGATTATAAGAACAGAATTCCCAACAATACCAATATTGTGCCGTCGTGGCACTCATACAGCAGTTTTAATTTAACAAGTTCGTTTGTTTCCGATGATTTCTATGGCATGATGGATGCCAATGAAGGCACCATGGCATCTAGTGATAAACTGGATATTGCCGTTGGCAGAATTTTAGCCGATACACCTCAACGCGCCAAGGAATTGGTCGATAAAATTGAATCGTACTATGCCAAAGAATCCCTAGGTAGCTGGCGCAATAATTTTGTGGTAGTTTCCGATGATGTGGATCAAGATTGGGAAGGCATCCTACAGGAAACAACCGATAATGTGGGCAACTTGGTTACGCAAAACAAACCATTTATGAATGTGGTCAAGATACATTCCGATGCGTATAAACAAGAAACTTCTGCGGGCGGAAATCGCTATCCTCAAGTCAATAACGAGATGGTTAATGCCATAAACACGGGCGCTTTGGTAGTAAATTATTTTGGCCATGGTGGTGAAGAAGGATTGGCACAAGAACGTATTTTTTTAAAGACCGATATTGAAAGCTTGCGCAATTATAATAAGTTGAATTGTTTTGTAACCGTTACCTGCGAGTTCACCAAGTTTGATAATCCCTTTCGCGAAACGGCCGGCGAATTAACCTATTGGAACAAACAAGCGGGCGCTATTGGTTTAATTACTACCACCCGACAAATTTTTGTAAGTTTTGCCATTGTTTTTAATAATGTATTAGGGCAATACCTGTTTTCGTACAGCGATAACGACCCCTATCAAGCCAATGAATATCCCTCTATGGGCGAGGCGTTGCGCCTAACAAAAAACGATCCAGCCATTAGTGGTCAAAGCCAAAAAAGCCTCATCTTTTTTATTGGCGACCCCGCCATGAAGTTGGCCTTTGCAAAACCAAACATCGTATTAACAAAAATTAACGATGTGCCCATTGCACAATCAACCGATGTTCTAAAAGCCTTGAGCCGTGTTAAATTGGCAGGCGAAGTAACCGATGTGGCCGGTAACGTGTTAAACAACTATACGGGAATACTTTCAACCACTATTTACGATAAGGATATTGACCGCCAAACATTGGGAAACGATGGTATTTATTTAAACGGCCAATTGGTTAAATTGGATTTTAAAACCTTGGGTGAAATTATTTTCAGGGGGCAAGCTTCGGTTAAGAACGGTCTGTTTGAGTTCGATTTTGTGGTACCAAAGGATATTGGCATTCCGGTAGGTTTTGGAAAGGTAAGTTTTTATGCCAAAGATGAAACCTTGTTGGAAAACCAAACCGGGGCCAGCGTAAATACCGTTAAAATTGGCGGCCTAAACGAAAATGCAGAACAGGACAACATAGGCCCTGTTATTACACTTTATATGAATGATGAAAACTTTGTGTCTGGCGGCATAACAAATGAATCGCCAACCTTATTGGCAAAGTTGGAAGATGCCAATGGTATTAACACCGCAAGCGGCATTGGGCACGATATAGTGGCTATTATTGATGGCGACGAAACAAACCCCGTAGTTTTAAACGATTATTACCAAACAGAAGTGGATAATTATCAAAAAGGCGTGGTAAGTTTTCCTTTTAGGAATTTAGCTCCAGGGCTGCATACCTTAACCCTAAAGGCTTGGGATGTTTATAATAATTCATCCATTGCCGAAATTCAGTTTGTTGTGTTCGATAAAGATGAAGCCCTGGTAATAAACAATGTGCTTAATTACCCAAATCCGTTTGTAAATTATACAGAATTTTGGTTCAATCACAATAGTTCCACACCTTTAAACGTTTCAGTACAGGTATTCACTGTCTCGGGTAAGTTGGTTCGTACCTTAAATGGGCAAACCTCTGGAGGCGTTGTTTCAACAAGCACTTTGTCCAGGGATATAGTATGGGACGGAAGGGACGATTTTGGCGATAAAATAGGCAAGGGCGTTTATATTTACAAGCTAACCGTGCAATCAGACTTCTTAAATAAAAAAGTAGAAAAAATAGAGAAACTTGTTATACTCTAATAAACATTTATATTTGTTAAATAAAAACCAATTTATGAAAAATCAGTTATTGCTATTACTCGCGTTTGCATTTATTTTGAATGTAACGGCACAAACAACATTAATACCAAACTTAGATAACAGGGTCATTACAACAGGGCTGCCATTTGTATTGATTGCGCCCGATGCAAGGGCAGCAGGCATGGGCGATATGGGTGTGGCAACATCGGTTGATGCGTTTTCCCAACAATGGAACCCAGCAAAATATGTGTTTTCTGAAACCAAATCGGGCGTAGCGGTAAGTTACACCCCTTATTTAAGTAAATTGGTTAACGATATTTTTTTAGGAAACGTTACCTATTTCAATCGTTTGGACGATAGAAGTGCTTTTGCGGCCAGTTTTAAATATTTTTCATTAGGTGATATAGAAATTATAACACAAGCACAAGCAGACCAAGGTAATTTTACACCACTTATTGAAAGACCAAACGAGCTAACCATCGATGCATCTTATGCCTTGCGTTTGTCAGACCAATTCGCCATGTCGGTAGCCATGCGTTATTTAAGGTCTGATTTGAAAATTTCAGCAGCTGAAGAATTTGCCGATGCAAAAGCAGCAAGTACCTTTGGTGTAGATATTTCAGGTTATTATCAAAGTGAAGAAGAAGCATATTCCGATTTTAACGGGCGGTGGCGCATGGGTTTTGCCATTCAAAATATTGGGCCGAAATTCAAATATGACGAAGGTGGTGAAGAAAACTTTCAGCCTACCAACTTGCGTTTAGGGGCCGGTTTCGATTTTATATTCGACGATTATAACAAAGTTGCGGTAACTGCCGAGGTAACCAAACTGTTGGTGCCAACACCGCCCATTTATAACGATGAATACAGATATACCGATACCAATGCCAACGGGGTTTATGATGAAGGAGTTGATACTTTGGTAGGAGACCCAATAGCTCGAAACGTAAGTATTTACAAAGGTAAAGATCCCAACGTAAACTTTTTGTCAGGCATGTTCCAGTCCTTTGGCGATGCGCCCGATGGTTTTAGTGAAGAGTTAAAAGAGTTCACCTATTCATTAGGTGCTGAATATGTGTATCAAGACTCATTTGCCTTTAGAGCCGGCTATTTTAACGAAAGCGAAGAGAAAGGGGCCCGTAAGTTTTTAGCTCTGGGTGCTGGTTTTAAGGCCAATGTGGTAAATATCGATTTATCTTATTTGTTCTCCGCATCCAAAGTACAGAGTCCGCTTGAAAACACCTTACGTTTCTCGTTAACCTTCAACATAGGCGCAGGAACTTATAACGAATATTAACAGTAAAAAATGAATTGGATAACAAAAACTATTGCAACCGCAATAGTTTTTTTGTCTAAAATAGTTTTATAACTTTATTGAAAATAATTTTATGAAAGAAGTTAAAATTGAGTCCACGTTATTCGTTTTTGAAAACTTAGAAGAACTTCCAAAAGATGTCGCTTTTTTAATGCAGAAAGCCATAGAGGCGCGCGGTAAAGCCTATGCGCCCTATTCAAATTTTAATGTGGGTGCCGCCATACTTTTGGATAATGGTGAAATTATAACGGGAAGCAACCAAGAGAACGCTTCCTATCCATCGGGTCTATGCGCCGAGAGAACCGCTATTTATTATGCAGGTTCCCAATTTCCAGCAGCCAAAATTGTAAGAATGGCCATTTCTGCAACATCAGCAACAAAGCCAACAACAAGTCCCATTCCGCCTTGTGGTGCGTGCAGGCAAGCCATTGCAGAGTATGAAATAAAACAGGAAACCCCTATCGAAATCTATTTTATGGGTGAAACAGGCGCCATAACCAAATCTGCTTCGTTAGCAAATTTGCTGCCATTAATTTTTGATAAATCGGTGTTGTGATATTGATAATGAGCAACCACCATGATTCTATAACGTTGCCTTTTCCCCTCGATGCGAATTCAGAGTTGTTTTACAGCGTTTCCATTGTCCTCTTGAGTCCTCCATGGTTGTTACCCCATTTCGATTGTCCCCTTGAGGGGACTTTAGGGGTGTTTTCCACTTAGATTGTTCAGTAAAATAACGATAGTAGCATCATTCCATAACCATATTCTTTCACTTTTTTTGCCTCTTCGATTATCCCTAGAAGTGTTTTACAGCGTTTCCATAGACCCCTGGAGTGCTTCATGGTTGTTACCCCATTTCTATTGTCCCCTTGAGGGGACTTTAGGGGTGTTTACCACTTAGGTTGTTCAGTAAAATAAGGATAGTAGCATCATTCCATAACCATATTCTTTCACTTTTTTTGCCTCTTCGATTGCCCCTAGAAGTGTTTTACAGCGTTTCGATGTTTCATGGTTGTTACAGCGTTTCGATTGTCCCCTTGAGGGGACTTTAGGGGTGTATAAAAAGATGATAATAGCTGTTTTCAACAAGTATTTTGTCCACAACCAAAAAATTCAAAAAAAAGTTTAACTAGTAACCAATGAGTACCAATGAAGCGTTTATTTTAACACTAAACAGCCTCATTTTACGTTAAGTTCAATCGATTGAATTAAAAATACGATAATTTTTCTTCAAAAAAAATAGTAAATACACAGAATTAAATGTGAAGTGCTGTTTTTTTTCATATTTTTTCGACTTTAATCCCGTTCTACTTTTGCAATACCTTTCAAAGTATTACTTTTGTAATTCGCAAAATTTAAAATTAACAGAAGTCGATGCAAAAAATCACAAAAGAGGTGTACCTCAAATGGTATGAAGATATGTCATTCTGGAGAAAGTTTGAAGATAAACTGGCTGCCGTTTACATTCAGCAAAAAGTAAGAGGATTTCTTCATTTATATAACGGTCAAGAAGCTGTTTTAGCTGGTGCCTTACACGCAATGGACTTGACAAAGGACAAAATGATTACAGCCTATAGAAACCACGTGCAGCCCATAGGTATGGGCGAAGATCCCAGACGTGTTATGGCCGAACTTTATGGAAAAGCAACCGGTACTTCCAAAGGAATGGGAGGCTCGATGCATATTTTTTCTAAGGAATTTCGTTTTTATGGTGGCCACGGTATTGTGGGTGGGCAAATTCCATTGGGCGCAGGCATGGCTTTTGGCGATAAATACCATGGTAGTGATGCCGTTACTTTATGTTGCTTTGGCGATGGTGCTGCACGACAAGGTTCGCTGCACGAAACCTTTAACTTGGCCATGCTTTGGAACCTTCCCGTAGTATTTGTTTGTGAAAATAATGGGTACGCCATGGGAACATCGGTAGAACGTACCGCAAACCATACCGAAATCTGGAAACTTGGTAAAGGCTATGAAATGCCTTGTGGCCCTGTTGATGGCATGAACCCAGTTAAGGTGGCCGAAGCTTTTGAAGAAGCCATTCAACGTGCACGAAAAGGCGGCGGCCCCACGTTTTTAGAGTTAAAAACTTACCGTTACCGTGGACATTCCATGAGTGATGCGCAGCATTATAGAACCAAGGAAGAAGTTGAGGAGTACAAGAAAATTGACCCAATTACGCAAGTAAAGGATGTGATTCTAGAAAAGAAATATGCTACGGAAGACGATCTTAAAGTGATAGACAAACGCGTGAAAGATTTAGTGGAGGAGTGCGAGAAATTTGCCGAAGAATCGCCTTTCCCAGATAAGCAACAACTTTACGACATGGTTTACGAACAAAAAGACTACCCCTTTATTCAACACAAAATATAAGTTATGGCAGAAGTGATAAATATGCCGCGTTTAAGCGATACAATGGAAGAAGGAACGGTTGCTACTTGGTTAAAAAAAGTGGGCGACAAAATAAGTGAAGGTGATATTCTTGCCGAAATTGAAACCGACAAAGCCACTATGGAATTTGAGTCGTTTCATGAAGGTACCTTATTGTACATTGGCGTAAAAGAAGGTGAAACTACCAAAGTTGATGAACTTTTGGCCATTATTGGCGAAGAGGGCGAGGATATTTCAGGTTTAATTGAGGGCGGCGGAAAAGCATCCGCAGAAACCAAAGAAGGTTCACAAGAAGCAAAATCCGAAGATTTATCAAAATCTGAAGCATCAAAAAATAAGAACGAATCAGCTCCTTCCCCTTCGGAAGGCGCAGACGAGGGGGGGCTTCCCGAAGGTGTAACCGTAGTTACCATGCCGCGTTTAAGCGATACCATGGAAGAGGGTACCGTAGCAACATGGCTTAAGAAAGTGGGCGACACCGTTGCCGAGGGAGAAATTCTTGCCGAAATTGAAACCGATAAGGCCACCATGGAATTTGAATCGTTTCAATCGGGTACTTTGTTATATATTGGTTTGAAAGAAGGCGAATCAGCAAAAGTCGATTCTTTACTGGCAATAATTGGTCCTTCAGGAACCGATGTTTCTGGTGTGGCAGCCAATTTTTTAGCAGGTACACCAGCTAAAAAGGCAGAAACACCAAAGCAAGAAGCTCCTAAAGCGGAGGTTTCCAATGTAACCCAAAAACAAGAGCCCACTAAAAACGAAGCAGCTAAACCTGTAACTCAAACAGCTTCTAGCGGACGCTTATTTGTATCGCCCTTAGCTAAAAAAATAGCCGATGAGAAAGGCATCAACTTATCGCAAGTTAAAGGCTCTGGTGAAAACGGACGCATCGTAAAAAGCGATGTTGAGAATTTTGTGCCAATTGCAGGGGCTTCCGTTGGGAAATTTGTTGCAGTAGGGCAAGAAGATTTTGAAGATGTGCCAAACTCGCAAATGCGTAAGGCCATTGCCAAAGCCTTAACAAATTCTAAATTTACGGCACCTCATTATTATTTAACCGTGGAGTTCGATATGGAAAATGCCATAGCGTTCCGTGCACAGTTCAATACCATTCCAGATACTAAAATATCTTATAACGACATGATTGTCAAGGCCTGCGCCCTGGCATTAAAACAGCACCCACAAGTAAACTCGCAGTGGTTTGCCGATAAAATGCGTTTAAATAACCACGTGCATATTGGGGTGGCCGTGGCGGTTCCAGACGGCTTGGTTGTACCAGTAGTTAAGTTTGCAAACGAGCAAACTTTACCACAAATTGGCGCTGCGGTTAAAGATCTTGCAGGTAAAGCTAGAAACAAAAAATTAACGCCCCAAGAAATGGAAGGCAGCACGTTTACGGTTTCTAACTTGGGTATGTTTGGCATCGATACGTTTACATCTATCATTAACCAACCTAATTCTGCCATTCTTTCCGTTGGGAATATTGTTGAAAAACCAGTGGTTAAAAACGGACAAATTGTGGTTGGCAATACCATGAAGCTGTCGTTAGCCTGCGACCACAGAACGGTTGATGGCGCTACAGGAGCACAATTCCTTCAAACATTAAAAGGATATATTGAAAACCCAGTAACAATGTTGGTATAAACAATTCCTGCGGAAGCAGAAATCTCATTATATAAGCCTGTTTCCCCCAATTGCTTTGGGAATAGAAACAGGTTTTTTTATCTTTAAACTTTTAAAGCAGATTTATGTCAAAAAACGTCATCATTACAGGAACAAGTCGTGGTATTGGGTTTGAATTGGTTCAATTGTTCGCAAAAGCAGGACATCAGGTGTTGGCGCTTTCGCGGAATGAAAAGTCTGTCCAGAATTTAAAATTAAACAATGTTACTGCCCTTTCAATAGATTTGACCGCTAGTCATGCACATAAACAAGTGGAAGCTTATGTTAAGGCCAATTGGCAGCAAGTGGACGTACTCATAAACAATGCCGGTATATTGTTGAACAAACCTTTTTCGGAAATTTCAATGGAAGATTTTGAAACCGTGTACAGAACCAACGTGTTTGGCGTTGCCGAATTAATACGCACTGTGTTGCCATTTATGAAAAAAAACGGGCATGTAGTCACCATTAGTTCTATGGGAGGCGTTCAAGGCAGCATGAAATTTCCCGGATTGGCAGCATACAGTTCCAGTAAAGCTGCCGTAATAACCTTAACCGAACTATTGGCAGAAGAATACAAAGAAACGGGCATCTCATTTAATGTGCTTGCTTTGGGCGCGGTACAGACCGAAATGCTTGAAGAAGCGTTTCCCGGTTATAAAGCCTCAACGACAGCCTTAGAAATGGCAAAGTACATTCTTGAATTTTCACTTAACGGCCATAAATACTATAACGGTAAATTGTTGCAGGTATCTAATTCTACGCCTTAATTAATGAAGAAGTACAAATGCATCATTTTCGATTGTGACGGAGTGCTGGTTGACAGTGAGCCAATAAGCATCCAAATATTGGTTGATCTGGCAAATGCTTACGGGGCCAACATCGATTTGGCTTACGGCATGAAACATTTTAAGGGTAGCTTTTTCGATGCCTGCAAAAACAACATTGCCCAATTAACCCAAAAAACATTGCCCGATTCTTTTCAAGATGATTATAGGAAATTAAGTTTTGAGGCTTTTAAAAAGTACGTTCAACCAGTTGAAGGTATTAAAATGGTTTTGGACCGGCTAACAATTCCTTTTTGTGTCGCTTCCAGTGGTCCTGAAAATAAAATAAAACTCAATTTAGAGCTTACCGGACTATTGCCCTATTTTGAAAACAACATTTTTAGTTGCTACGCCATCCAAAAATGGAAACCCGATCCAGCCGTATTTTCTTGGGCTGCGGAAACTATGGGTTTTAATAACAAGGATTGTTTGGTTGTTGAAGATAGCCTTTCGGGTATAAAGGCAGCAAAGGCGGGCGGTTTTGATGTGTTCGGGTTTACGGCACACGATTATAACCATGAATTGGAAGCTGATGCAACAAAAACATTTAACAGCATGTCTGAACTTTTAGGAATGATTTAATTTTTTTAAATTTTCAAAATGAATAGTTTGTATTACATTTATATTTAATATTTAAGAAAGCTTTAATCTTTTAAATTACGCATTAACCCTTGATTTCACCAGCTTCCATAGATTTAGTGTTTGAAACCGCCCGTGTTGAGGAGGTTATTGGCGATTTTGTGAATCTTAAAAAAGCGGGTAGCAACTTTAAGGGCTTGAGTCCGTTTAGCGACGAGCGCTCTCCCAGTTTCATGGTGTCGCCCGTTAAACAAATTTGGAAAGATTTTTCAACAGGAAAAGGCGGTACCGTGGTGTCTTTTTTAATGGAACACGAGCATTTTACCTATCCGGAAGCCATAAAATATCTGGCAAAAAAATATAATATTGAAATAGAGGAAACCGAGCAGAGCAACGAACAGAAAGACCAGGCAAACGAACGGGAAAGCCTGTATTTGGTAAGTGAATTTGCCAATACCTACTTTCAAAAAATTCTGCATAAAACAGATCAGGGAAAAGCCATTGGGCTCAGTTATTTTAAAGAACGTGGGTTTACCGATGACATCATTAAGAAATTCGATCTGGGCTACTCACTTAACGAGTGGCAAGCATTTACCGACGAAGCTTTAAAACAAGGTTACAAGCTCGATTATTTAGAAAAAACAGGGTTATCCATTGTTAAGGACGGCAAGCATTTCGATAGGTTTAAAGGCCGTGTGATGTTCCCTATAAAAAGCATGAGCGGTCGTGTGCTTGGTTTTGGAGGCCGGATTTTAATAAACGACAAAAAAGCGGCCAAATATGTAAATTCTCCCGAAAGCGATATTTACCATAAAAGCCATGTGCTGTACGGTATTTTCCATGCGAAACAAAGCATTGCCAAAGAAGATAATTGTTACCTGGTTGAAGGTTATACCGATGTGATACAGTTTCATCAAACAGGTATTACCAATGTTGTGGCGTCATCGGGAACAGCCCTTACCTCCGAACAAATCCGTTTAATAAACCGACTTACCAAAAATATCACCGTGCTTTTTGATGGCGATGCAGCAGGGATGCGCGCTTCACTTCGGGGTATTGATTTAATTCTTGAACAGGGCATGAACGTTAAGGTATGCACCTTTCCGGAAGGGGAAGACCCCGATAGTTTTGCAAAACAAAATACCCTACAAGAACTTACGGCCTATTTAACCGAAAACGCCAAGGATTTTATTCAGTTTAAAGCCTCTGTCCTATTCGAGGAATCAAAAAACGACCCCATTAAAAAGGCGGAAACGGTACGGGATATTGTAAATAGCATCGCTAAAATTCCCGATAGGATAAAAAAGGAAATCTACATTCAAGAATGTGCCCGAATCATGGATATTAGCGAAGAGGTGCTGTTTAGCACCCTGGCACAGATTAGTAAAAAGGAATTTCAGGAAGAAAACAAACAGTTTAAAACCGAACAAAGAGCGTTTGAGGTTATCAAGCACCAACAGCCCCTTGAAAAGGTAGATGTACAATATACCTTAGAACGAAAAATTATTGAAGTGCTATTGCTTTATGGAAACCGAACCGAGTCTTTTGAAGATTTGGTGCTAAAGGAAAACGATAAAGGCGAGTTGGTACTGGAACCCGTTATTCATGAAGCCAAGGTTTTTGAAAAAGTGTTTTTAGACCTTCAGGATGATGAGATGCAATTTACCAACCCGCAGTTTAAAAATTTGTACTACACCATCATAGATACATTGAACCAAAACCCGGATTTTAATCTTAAGAATTTCGTTAATATCGTAGATGCTGAAATGGGTACCGAAATTACCCATATTTTAATGGAAGATGAGCGCTACACCTTAGATAATTGGCAACGTATGAATATTTTTCCAAAGGAAAAAACCCATACAGTTGCCCAATTAGTAAGTGAAACCATTTTAAGTCTCCGGTGCTTTTTAATAGACCAAAAAGTAAAAGACTTTCAGCAAGAGGCAATGGCAAACATTGCAGATGTTAACAAAAACATCCTTGAAGAAGTTAAAGACTATTCGGGTTTAAAAATGCTGCTTTCCAGAAAACTAAATAGAGTACTATAAGCCGGTGTTAAGCTTCGCCTGATTAACCAAATCAATTAAATTGGTTACTTTTAGCTTGCGCATCAAACGGGCTTTATAGGTACTAACGGTTTTTTCGTTAATGTCCAATTCTTTGGAAATTTCTTTATTTTTCCTTCCAATTGTAAGCAGTTTTAAAACTTCTGCTTCCCTGGTTGAAAGTTTTTTATAAAAAGTTCCGCCTTTGTTAATGCGGTTTCCAAAAGCTAATTGTTGGGTTAAATCGTTGCTTAAATGAATACCGCCATTATAAACCTTTAGAATTGCTTCGCTGATAGTTAACACGTTAACCGATTTATGGATGTAACCAAAAGCACCTGCTTTTAAGGCGTTTATGGCATACACTTCTTCGGGCTGTGCACTAAGAATGATGGTTTTAATGTCTGGATAGTCATGTTTTAAATGACGCAAAACTGTTAGGCCGTTTAATACGGGTAGGTCGGCTTCAGTTAAAATAATGTCAACGGGATGTTTTTTGACGTATTCCAATATGGCTTCGCCATTATCAACGCTAGCAACAATTTTAATGTTAGAAGCTGCTGAAAGTAATACTTCAAGTCCTTTTCTTGTGATTGGGTGGTTGTCTGCTATTAATAATTTTATCATATTTTTTAGCTTTTTTTGATTATAATTAAGTTAGAGAGGTTATTATAATTTGTTGAGAGAATAAGCCTGCTGTAAATGTATATTAATTTTAAATAATTTGCAAAGGTTTTTATAGATTATTAGGAATTTCGCAAATGGGTATGGGAATCATCTTATGTTTGTTGGCAGCGTTCAGGCGTTTGTAGATGTTAAAAACGGCTTGTTCACGGCCTGTAAAATCTTCGGCGCGCTTGCCTGCTTCGTCCATGGCCATGGCCCATTCAAGTTCGGGGTACGATGCGCCTATTTGGGCTTCATCGCTTCTGGCATCGCCAAACAAACCGTCGGAAGGTTGGGCTTTCATAATCGATTCGGGTACTTTCAAGTATTTTCCCAATTCATAAACTTCAGATTTCATTAAATCGGCAATGGGGCTTATATCCACGCCGCCATCGCCATATTTTGTATAAAAGCCAATGCCAAAATCTTCAACTTTATTACCGGTACCTGCAACCAATAATTTGTAAAGCCCTGCATAGTAGTACAAGGTCGTCATACGAAGGCGCGCCCTTGTGTTTGCCAAGGCCATATCAATGGTGGTTTGGTCGCCATCAAAAAACACTTCTGCCTTAAAGGCATCAAATACAGGGGTAAGGTCGGTGCGGGTATCGCTTACATTGCCAAAGCGTTGTTTTAGTTGTTCAATATGTTCATGCGCTCTCATTATATGGCTTTCTGCTTGGTGAATGGGCATTTCAATGCACAAAACATTCAAGCCTGTTTTGGCGCACAGCGTTGAGGTTACCGCAGAATCGATGCCTCCCGAAATACCAATTACAAACCCATTGACGCCTGCTTTTGTAGCGTATTCCTTTAACCAATTAACTATGTAATCTACAACTTTTTCTGTTTGCATTTTTTGTGTGAATTTAAAACCAAGAATTGTACCTTTGCAAACAAAAATAAAGCAAACACTTAATTTATAAAAATTTATGGCGTTTAAGTTTCGCAACGGTCATATATTATTTTTTTCAATGTTGGTTCTGGTGTTGTTTTCTTGTAAAAAGAATACTGATTTGGAAGACGACATCGCTAAAATTAATTTAGATGCCCATGTTGAGCGATTCGACTTGTTGTTTTCAAAAATCAACAACGAAAATTTGCCAACTTTAAAACAGGCCTACCCTTTTATGTTTTCTGAAAAGTACAAGGATTCTTTTTGGATTGCCAAAGCTTCCGATACCTTGGAAAAAAAACTATTTGCTGAAGTTGAAAAAACCTTTTCTGATTTTGGTGATACGGAATTGGAAATTGAATCCCTGTTCAACCATATTAAATATTATTTCCCGGAGTTTATCCCGCCCAGAATTATCACCACAACAAGTGATGTAGATTACAGAAACCGTGTGATTGTTACCGATACCATCATGGTTATTGCGTTAGATACTTATTTAGGAAGTAAACACGAGTTTTACCAAAACATTCCGCGCTATTTAAGGGAAGATTTAAAAAAGGAACAGTTGGTTGTTGATGTTGCTACTGAGTATGCCAAGAAATTTGCCTACCAAAAACAAAGCCGCAAGTTTCTGGATGAAATGATTTATTACGGCAAATTGTTGTGTTTTAAAGATGCGGTCATCCCTTTTAAAACCGAAGCTCAGCGTATTGGCTACACGCCCCAGCAGCTCGATTGGGCCATTGCCAACGAAAGCTATATGTGGCGCTATTTTGTTGAGCGAGAATTGTTGTACAGTACAGATGCTAAACTATTAACCCGTTTTATAAAACCGGCGCCCTTTTCAAAATTTTATTTGGAAGCTATTGATGCGGAATCCCCTGGGCGTGTTGGGCAATATATTGGGTGGCAAATTGTTAGGGCGTATATGGCACAAAATGATGTAACCCTAAAAGAAATGCTTATTGCCGATGCTGAAGAAATTTTTAACAAATCGAAGTTCAAACCACGAAAATAATGTCGAAAACAATCACCTCCAAAATAGAACTGAATGTAGAATTGGATGCCAACCGCGTACCCGAAAAACTGTATTGGACAGCACAAGACGGGGGCATTACCAATGAAGAGGCCAAGGCCATGATGCTTGCCGTTTGGGATTCGAGGGCACAAGAAACGCTGCGCATCGATTTATGGACCAAAGACATGCCTGTTGATGAAATGAAAGTGTTTTTTCATCAAACACTTGTAGCCATGAGCGATACCTTCAACAGGGCCACACAAGATGAAAAAATGACGGCCACCATGAAAGACTTTTGTGATTATTTTGCCGAAAAATTGGATATTAAAAAGTAAACAGGTTGCAATTTTCAAAAGCTATAATTTTGATTTCGCTTTTTCAATGGCTTCCTTAATATCTTTAAAAATAAAATCGTGTTCCAAAACCTCGAACATTTGGTTCTTTTCAAAATCGTTTTTTAAAGATTCGCTTATTCCAGACAAAATAACCGTAATGCCTTTTGCCTTAAACGATTTTATTATTTCCTTTAAACTTTGGTAACCGGTAGCATCAATTAATGGCACATAACGCATTCTAATTATTATAATGTGAGGTTGCAAATGCGTATTGGTTATGGTTTCTTGAAACTGACGTGCTGCACCAAAGAATAAAGGGCCGTTTATTTCATACAACAAAACGCCAGGTGGCAAGTCTAAAAATTCCTCATCAAATAAATGCTCGCTGTTTGTGGTTTCTGTCGAAATATTTTGGATTTGAACCGATTCGCTCATGCGCTTCATAAACATAAAACTAGAAAGTACAATACCAATTTCAATTGCAATTATTAAATCGAAAATTACGGTTAGGAAAAAAGTGGTCAATAATATAATAATGTCCATTCGGTTTCCTTTAAGGATGGAAATGAATTGACGCCATTCGCTCATGTGGTAAGCCACAACAATTAAAATACCCGCTAAGCACGATAACGGAATTAATTTCGCATACGGTGCAAATAACAACATGATGGATAAAAGGGCCAGCGCATGGGTTATACCAGCAATGGGCGTTCTGCCACCATTTTTAACATTTGTGGCGGTTCTTGCAATGGCTCCCGTAGCAGGAATACCGCCAAAAACAGACGATGCTATGTTGGCCGCACCTTGCGCGATTAATTCCATATTTGAACGGTGTTTGCCACCAATCATAGAATCGGACACAACGGCGGAAAGCAGCGATTCAATGCTTCCCAACAGAGCAATGGCAAACGCCGGTTGAATAAGCGATTTTATGGTATCAAAATTTACTTGAGGTAGGGAAGGTGTGCTGAAATGATTGGATATTTCGCCAAAATTACTTTCAATGGTTGCAACCGGAATATCGAAAAATGTTACGGCAAGGGTAGCCAAAATAATGGCTATAATGGAACCTGGTATTTTTTTTATAATTTTCTGAAAGTATAAAGTAATTATAACGGTTGAAGCGGCAATGGTAACGGCATACCAATTCACTTTATTGAAATTTTCAAAATATAACACCCATTTTTGGATGAAATCGGCAGGAACTTTGGCGAGGTGCAACCCGAAAAAATCATTGATTTGCGACGAAAAAATAATCAGGGCAATACCACTTGTGAAACCAACAATAAGAGAGTAGGGTATAAACTTGAGCAAGTTTCCCATGCGCGCCAAACCCAATCCGATAATAATGAATCCTGCCATAAAGGTTGCAATGGTTAATCCGTTCATTCCAAATTCCTGAACAATACCATAAACGATCACAATAAAAGCACCTGTGGGACCGCCTATTTGCACACGACTTCCGCCAAAAGCAGAAATGGTGATGCCTGCAATAATGGCTGTAATAATGCCTTTTTCTGGAGAAACGCCAGAAGCAATAGCAAATGCAATGGCAAGCGGTAGCGCCACTATGCCAACTATGACACCAGAAATCATGTCTTTAGTGATTGTTTCTTTGGAAATACCTTCTTTTAAAAGAGAGAATAGTTTGGGAGTAAATTCTTTTTTCATTTTAATAAAAAACGCAGAAACACACCTTTTTGGGGCGGACTGTTTTATTGAACGAAATTAGCAAAAATAGCAGACTTAAAGGTGCTTTCGATAGGTTAAATTGCCAAAATTGAGTATGCTTGTTGATTGCTTACCACTGATTGATCCTATCCGAATCGAGCTTAATAAAAATAAACAATAAAATGGTAAAGCCCCAAAGCCCTGAGCCTCCATAACTGAACAAAGGTAATGGAATACCAATGGTAGGGATAAGCCCCATAACCATTCCAATATTTATAAAAAAGTGCATAAAAATGATGGAAGCTACGGCATACCCATACATGCGGCTAAATTGTGAGCGTTGGAGTTCTGCTAAATGAAGAATGCGCAACAATAGTAACACAAAAACAACAATAACCATGGTGGTTCCAATAAAGCCCCATTCTTCACCTACCGTACTAAAAATATAGTCGGTGTGCTGCTCGGGCACAAATTTTCCCGTGGTTCGCGTGCCCTCTAAAAACCCTTTGCCTTTTAGTCCTCCAGAGCTTATGGCTTTTTCAGATTCGTTTAAGTTGTAGGCAATGGTTTTTTTCATGCGTTCCAATTTTACGGGGTCTTTTTCCAAACTTAGCCAAATGGTAATCCTGTCTTTTTGATGAAAAGGAAGTAAATTGTCGTAAAAATAGCGAACGCTGAAAGCTATTAAAACACTTATGATAATAATTGAAATAGGCTGAATAAGCAACGGCTTTCTCCGGCGTGTAAAATGATAGGTTAGTACGATAATTGTGGTAAGTACCGCGGTAATTATAACACCGAACTTTAAAGAAAACAAACTTAACGCAATGCCCAAGAGCGCAATAATCAAAAAAGAAGGCGATAGGCCCTCGCGGTAAAGTACAAAAATAAAACATCCATAAACCAAGGTGCTTCCGGCATCTTTTTGAAGCAACACTAATATAGCTGGAAGTGCAATGATGGCAAAAGTGCTTATTAAATCCTTGGTTTTTTTTATATCGGTATTCAAGTCGCTCACGTATTTTGCAACCGCCAAGGCTGTGGCGGCTTTAGCAAATTCACTGGGTTGCAAGGTCATGCCCCCAATGGCATACCAGGAAGTGGCACCGTTAACATTTTTTCCGAACACAAATAAACCCACCAGCGATAGCATGGAAATAACATAAATTACACTGGCAAAACGTTCGTAAAACTTTGATTCAACAGCCAATAATAGAACAATTAACCCAAGGGTCATGAAAATAAACATGAGCTGTTTGCCGTAGGGTTGCGAAAAATCGAAATAATCTATGGTATCGCCGGTATGTGAGGCAGATACAATATTTAACCACCCAAAACCTACCAGTAATAGGAACAAAATAATGGTAATCCAATCAAATTTATAATACTTGCTGGCTTCTGTTATCATTAATATTCATCTGGTTTAATAGTTCTTTAAGCCTTTTGTATTCAGACTCTTCAACGAGTTCTAAAGTGGTGTTTTTATTGATTCCAAAAGGTTGTCCGGAATAGGGTTTTGCGTATTCATGTTCCAAGGTATGCCATAAAAGCCAATCTTCCATATCTTTTCTGGCGGTCATTTCTTTGTTTATAAAACGTTCAATCATTAAACTGGCTATTTTTCCTGCAAACCGAGCTCCCCAATAACCGTTTTCAACAAAAACGGCAATCGCAATTTTAGGATTGTCTTTTGGTGCAAACGCTATAAAAATAGAATGGTCGGTAAGTTGCATTCGCTTGCCATCTACTTTTACAAAGTTTTCGGCGGTTCCTGTTTTTCCGCAAATTTCAATCCCTGGAATTTGTAAGCTGGCTGCGGTACCGTGGTTGTACACATCAAACATACCTTGAACAATGGGCTCAAAATGCTCTTTGTTTATGGTTGTATGATTGGGCGTGGTGTATTTAGGATCAATAACGTGGTCTTCAATATGCTTTATGATGTGGGGCGTATAGTAGTAACCACGATTGGCAATGGCCGCCGTCATGTTTGCTAATTGAATGGGTGTGGTTAACACTTCACCTTGGCCAATGGCATTGGACAAGTTAAAGGTGCTTCCCCAGCGCCCTTTTCCATACAGTTGATCGTAGGTTTTGCTGTTGGGAATTTTACCTGGCTGCCCAACCGATAAATCGTTATTCAAATAATTGCCCAACCCGAAGCTCTTTACATGGTTGCTCCATATATCCATACCTTCAGCAGGTTTTCTTGTTTTATCGATAATGCGCCGATAAACATTTGCAAAATAGGCATTACAGGAATTTGAAATACCACCGTTCATGGCCAGCGGGCTCGGGTGCCCATGGCAACCCATTTTTCGGCCACCGTAACTATACCCATGGTTGCAATAAAATCTGTCTTCCGTAGTTACCACGCCTTCTTGCAACCCAATAAGGGCATTTAAAACTTTAAAGGGCGACCCCGGTGGATACATGGCCTGTAACCCCCGATCGTATAAAGGCTTTGCGATACTGTCGTTATACAATTTTGAAAAATTCACAGAACGTTGGCGCCCTACCAATAAATTTGGGTTATAGGTTGGGGTTGAGACCATGGCCAAAATTTGCCCGCTACTTGGTTCAATGGCAATAATGCCACCGTGCTTGTGTTCCATGAGCAGTTCGCCATAGGCCTGTAATTTGGCGTCGATGGTTATGGTAATATCGCTACCGGGTTTGGGTAGGGTATCAAAAATACCATCTTTATAAGGTCCTAAATCTCTATTGAACCGGTCTTTTTGTATGAATTTAATGCCCTTAACCCCGCGTAAGGTTTTTTCATAAGATATTTCTATGCCTTGTTTTCCTATAAGATCGCCCATTTTATAATAAGGGTCGCGTTCTATAATGGCATCGTTAACTTCGCCTATATCGCCCAAAACATTGGCGCCAATGGTGGTTTCGTAATGCCTTAGCGAACGTTTTTGAATATAAAAGCCCTCGAATTTCCGCATTTTTTCTTGTAGGCTCGCATAGTCTTCTTTGGTTAAATGTGGGATAAAAACCGAGGGAAGCCATGGGGAATAGTGATAGGCTTTTTCAAAAATGTCTATAAAGGTTGCTTTATCAATTCGTAACAGCTTGCAAAATTCTAAGGTATCTAATGGTTTCACTTCCCGGGGTATGAACATAACATCGTAGGAAGGTTGGTTTGAAACCAGCAATTCGCCATTTCTGTCGAAAACAAATCCGCGTTTTGGGTAATCGTAAACTTTTCTAATGGCGTTGTCTTCATATAAATTTTGAATGCCGCCTTTGTAAATCTGCAAATAAAAAAGCCTGCCAATAAAAACAATACCAACAAGTCCTATTATAACTGCAAGTAAAAATCGTTTCATTTTGTTTTTCTACTAAAAATAATGGTTATCAATAAGATTAATAAAATAGTGAAAATACCTGAGAATAACGTTTTTTGAAGGATTAAAATTATTTTTGAAACGCTAAAAAGTTCTAAGAAAAACAGGATGAAATGATGAAGGAAGGTTAGGATGGTAAGGTAGGTGAGTTTTTCGCCAAATTCAACCGAGTTAAATTTTATGGTTTGGTGGTCGTAGATCATGCCAAAGGAGAATTTTAATATTACCGGACGCACATACGCAATAAACACGCAGGCTGCGGCATGGATACCACCTGTATCTGAAAACAAATCGATGGTAAGTCCTAAAAAAAAGCTTAAGAAAATAATGGCAAAACGGTTGTTTTTTACAGGAAACAAAGCAATGAACATGATGTAAGGATACGGGTTTATGTAACCTAAAAAGTTGATGTAATTAAACAATATTACCTGCAACAGTACTAGCAAAACAAAGCGTCCGGTATGTTCAAGTACAGAATTATTCATTCTCTTTAGGGTTTAACAAACTGTTTATTTCCGCAGCATCCACATTTTCAATGGTATATACGTGTTCAAGATTGGTCATATCATTGAACAATTTAATGTTAATCTCAAAATAATTTTCAGCGGCATCCAACTTATAGCTATCAATGGTGCCTACCGGAATGCCTTTAGGGAAAATGGATGAGCGCCCCGATGTAATGATAGTATCGCCTTTTTTAATGGGCGCAATTTTAGGAATGTCGATAAGTTGCACAAAGTAGGGCGATTTTGCGTTCCATGACAAGGTGCCAAAATGATTGGTCTTTTTTAGTTGTGCGCTAATTTTATTTACGGTATTCAGTACCGAAATAACGGTTGCGTAATGCTTGCTGGTAGCATCTACAATGCCAATAATGCCTTTAGAACTTATTACACCTAAATCTGGTTTTAGGCCATCGGCACTTCCCCTGTTTAAAAGAAGCACGTTGTTGGTGCCCGAATAGGTGTTTCTTATCACGTTGGCCAGTTCAAATTTGTAGGTGCCTGTATATGAAACCGTGTCTAAATAGGTGGAATCCTTTTTGTTTTCAGCATTGAACAACAGCATTTTTAAACGCCTGTTTTCTTCTGCAAGTACTTGGTTTTGCGATTTTAAGCTAAGGTACCCCGTTAAGTTGTTGATGGAATTGTAAATACCGCCCGTTAAAAAATTGGCCGAATTAAAAAACTTGCTCCTATGGTAGGAATGTGTTTGGATGGTAAACACAAACGCTATGGAAAACAGCAACAATGACAACAAAAAATTTTTGTATCTTATTATAAAATTAATAATCTGTTGCATGTTCTATACCCCTATTTTATCAAGACGCTTTTGTACTTGGCCAAATTTTTAAGCGTAATGCCAGTACCTCTTACTACGGCTCTTAAAGGATCTTCTGCAATATAAACTGGTAGATCGGTTTTTTGCGATAAACGTTTGTCCAAACCTCTTAACATCGAGCCACCTCCAGCTAAATAAATACCGGTATTGTAAATATCGGCAGCCAGCTCTGGCGGGGTTTGCGATAGGGTTTCCATAACGGCATCTTCAATGCGTAAAATGGATTTATCCAACGCTTTTGCAATTTCCCTAAACGAAATGGATACTTGTTTGGGTTTTCCGGTCAATAAATCACGTCCTTGAACGCTCATGTCTTCTGGTGGCAAGTCCAAATCTTCGGTTGCAGCGCCAATCTGGATTTTAATTTTTTCCGCAGTACGCTCGCCCACATAAAGGTTGTGTTGCGTACGCATGTAGTAAACAATATCGTTGGTAAACACGTCGCCTGCAATTTTTACCGACTTATCGCACACAATACCGCCCAAAGCAATCACCGCAATTTCGGTGGTACCGCCGCCTATATCAACCACCATATTGCCTTTAGGCTGCATAATATCAACGCCAATACCAATGGCCGCGGCCATTGGTTCATGTATCAAATACACTTCCTTACCATTTACACGTTCGGCACTTTCCTTTACCGCGCGCATCTCTACCTCTGTAATGCCCGAAGGGATGCAAACCACCATGCGCAGTGCAGGGGTAAAAAACTTCTTCTTCAAGGCCGGAATGTTCTTGATAAACATGCTAATCATCTGTTCCGACGCATCAAAATCGGCAATAACCCCATCTTTTAGCGGCCGTATGGTTTTGATGTTTTCGTGTGTTTTTCCCTGCATTAAGCTGGCTTCCTGACCCACGGCAATAATTTTACCCGAAATCCGGTCGCGTGCCACAATAGAAGGTGCGTCAACCACAACCTTGTCGTTATGAATAATAAGAGTGTTTGCAGTACCTAAATCTATTGCAATTTCCTCGGTTAGGAAGTCAAAAAAGCCCATGTGCGATTTGTGATTTTAATGGTTTAATATACGGATTCCGTAAATGTAATAAAAGTTGATAAATATTTTGAGATTTGATAGTGTTCAAATTTTTTTAAAATGTCATGTCGGTTAATTATATGCGTTTCACCGATTTTAATTATTTGGGCGTTCCCTTCGGGTCGGGCTTTCCGCTTCAAGTCCTCGCGCTCCCGATAGCTATCGGGAGCGCTGTGGGCTTTTCGCTGCAATCCCTAACGCAGCCCATCAGCTAACATTTGGGAAAGGCCAAAGTTCTTTGCTATCAGCTAAAAAACAATGCGATTCCTGCTTTCGCAGCAATTCGTTAATGTTTAAAGTGGCGTGTTCCTGTCATCACCATCGCTACGTTGTTTTCGTTGCAATAATCAATGCTCAACTGGTCCTTAATGGAGCCCCCCGGTTGAATTACTGCGCTAATACCTGCGTTTTTTGCAATCTCAACACAATCGGGAAACGGAAAAAACGCATCACTGGCCATGGCAGCACCATTCAAATCAAAATGAAAGGTTTTTGCTTTATGAATGGCCTGCTCTAGCGCGTCCACACGGCTGGTTTGCCCCGTGCCGCTTGCCAACAATTTTTTGTCTTTTACCAAAACGATGGTATTCGATTTGGTATGCTTGCAAATTTTAGATGCAAATATTAAATCTTCTAACTCGGTTTTTGTTGGTTTATTGTTGGTCACATAAGTTAAACCTTCAATGGTGTCGGTTACGTTGTTCCTGTCTTGTACCAAAATACCGTTCAAACAACTTCTTAGGTTGGTATTTGGTAGGGCAACCTCGTTTAAAATTAAAATAATTCTATTTTTCTTTCCCTTTAAAATTTCCAAAGCTTCCGCATGGTATGAAGGCGCGATAATTACTTCGCAAAACAAACTGCTTATTTCTTCGGCGGTGGCTTTGTCAATTTCAGTATTGCTAATTAAAACGCCCCCAAAAGCAGATACTGGGTCGCCCGCCAACGCATCTTTGTAGGCTTGGTGTATGGTGTTGCTTTGTGCAAAACCACAGGCATTGTTGTGCTTTAAAATGGCAAAGGTTGGCGCTTCGTTTTTAAACTCGTTTATTAAGTTTACGGCAGCATCAACATCCAGTAAGTTGTTGTAGCTTAGTTCTTTTCCGTTTAATTTGGTAAACATGGCATCAAAATCGCCAAAGAAAAACCCTTTTTGGTGTGGGTTTTCGCCGTAGCGCAAAACGTTTCCGTTGGTTTCGCTAATCTTTAAAACCGTTTCTTCGTGGTTTTTGTTGAAATAATTAAAAATAGCCGTGTCGTAATGCGACGACACATTAAAGGCCTTGGCTGCAAAACGTTTTCTGTTTTCTTCGGAAATGCTTCCGTTGTTGGCAGAAATAAGTTCTAAAAATTCGGCATAATCAGCAACGGATGCTACACAAATAACATCGGCAAAGTTTTTGGCGGCGGCTCGTATTAATGAAATACCGCCAATATCAATTTTTTCAATAATGTCCTGTTCACTGGCGCCCGAAGCCACGGTTTTTTCAAAAGGGTACAAATCAACTATAACCACATCAATTTGGGGGATTTCGTATTCAACCATTTCCGCAACATCCCCAGCATGGTTTTGCCTGTTTAAAATACCGCCAAACACTTTGGGATGCAGGGTTTTAACACGGCCACCCAATATAGATGGGTAGGAGGTAACCTCTTCAACAGGCACTACTTCAATGCCCAAATCGTTTATAAACGTTTGGGTGCCGCCCGTGGAGTAAATGATAACGCCCTGTTCGTTTAGTTTTCTAACAATGGGTTCTAGTCCGTCTTTATTAAATACCGAAATTAATGCTGATTTTACTGTTTTTTCGTTGCTCATTGGTTGTTTGTAGTTATAAGTTGCAAAAGTAGTTATTTCAACTAAAAAACAAAGGGTTACGAATTAAAAAACAAAGGGGAGTTTTTAACTAAAAAGGGGAGTTTATCAACAAGTTTACAACAGGCTGTGAAATATGTCAATTAAATAAAAATGACAACGGAATTGATAATTTTGTATCTTTGATAAAAAGCTAATATGATGGATTTGCAAACGAGAAAATTAGAACTTATTCAAGAGTTTTTAAATATTCAAAGTGAAGATGTTATTTCACGTCTAGAAAAAATCTTAAATAAAGAAAATAAAAAACTTAGACACGAAGATTTTAAACCAATGACCATTGATGAATTTAATTCTCGGATAGACCAATCTATGGAAGATTCAAAAAACGATAGACTAATCGATGCGAGTGAATTGGAAGCTCAAATTGATAAATGGAATTAAAATTGTTTTGGACTGATTTTTCTCAAAAAGAACTCCAAAAAATTTATGAATACTATCGAGATAAAGTAGGAAGTGGAATTGCAAAAAAAAATTAGTTAAAGGGATTTACAATGAGACTTTAAAACTAAAAGCACAACCTACAATTGGGCAAACCGAAGCACTTCTAAAGCATAGAAAACAAGAATTCAGATATTTAATCTTTAAAAATTATAAAATCATTTATTGGATTAATAATGAAGAAAAAAGAATTGAAATAAATGATGTTTTTGATACGCGACAAAACCCAATAAAAATAGAAAGGACAAAATAAAGACCGATTTTAAGCTTCGTACAAAAACAAATGCATTGTCTTGTTTATTTGGAAAATACAGCAGATTTTTCTATTGTTTGTTCCATTTCCTATTTGTAGAATTTGGAATTAAAAAAGCGAGTTTCTTAAAAAAGAGTCGCAACTTCTTTGCAAACAAACTCTAAAAAACGTTCATCAGCTTCCGTAAAGGGGTTGGGCGTATTTGAATCGATGTCAATCTGCCCTATATTTTCGCCATTCACAAAAATAGGGATTACGATTTCCGCTTTTACGGTGATGCTACAAGCAATATAATTGTCTTGAGCGGTTACATCGGGCACCACAAAATTTTGATTGCTTACGGCTACTTGTCCGCAAATACCTTTCCCAAATGGGATGATGGTATGATCGGTTGGAGCACCTACATAAGGCCCGAGTTTTAACTCTTCTTTACTGCCGTTTCTAAAATAAAAACCTACCCAATTGTAATAATCTATATGGGTTTCCAGCAATTCACAAATAGCTAAAAGGCGTTCATCAACGGTTTTTTTAGTGTTTAAAACAATCGATTTTACCTGTGGTTTCAAAGTTTCAAATGGCATAACTCCAAAAATTTTGACAAAAGTATTTAAAAACCATCGAAATATCTGTTTGGTTTGCATAATTTTAACCTTGTAATTTGATATTGGTTTTTTGAAAGATCTCCTTATAAAATATCGATTGGTAGTAAAATTTATACTCACGTTTTTGGTGGTATATATGGTGCTGTCAGTATTTTACAAATTTTATTTGCAGTTTTCCGACGGTTCTAAATTTTACCCCGATTACATTACGCATTTGGTAGCCAAACAAAGCGAAGCGCTTTTGGATGCTTTGGGCTATAGGGCACAGGTGCTTCCGCATCCAGATGAGCCATCCATGAAATTACTGGTAAATGGCAAGTATTTGGCACGGGTTATTGAAGGCTGTAATGCAATAAGCGTAATTGTATTGTTTGTGTCGTTTATCGCGGCTTTTTCGGCACGGTTTAAAACCACTTTTATCTATATGCTGGCAGGAAGTGTTTTAATTTATACCGTAAATTTGGCGCGTATTGTTTTGTTAACCTTAGGGCTGTACCATTATCCTGAGCAAGAGCACTTGTTGCATACCGTTGTTTTTCCTGCCATTATTTACGGCATGGTTTTTTTGTTGTGGGTGGTTTGGGTAAACCGTTTTTCTAAAATTAGCCGTTAAAATGCAAAAATCTACCACCTACATATTCCTGTTTGTTCTCTTCGGATTGTTGGTTTTGATTCGTGTTTTTGAAAATGAACTATTTTACGACCCTTATTTAACCTTTTTTCAAAACGATTATTTGTATATTGATAGTCCGCGACGCGAAATTTTCAAGGTAACTGTATTTACATCCTTGCGCTTTTTTTTAAATACGGTTATTTCATTAGGTATTCTGTTTGTGGTTTTTAAAGACAAAAGCATCATCAAATTTTCAGTTTTTATTTATGCCTTTGCGTTTGTAATTTTAATAGCTGTTTATTTATATTTTGTTGTTAACCCACGTCAAGAAGATTATTATTTGTTTTTTAATGTGCGCCGGTTTATCATTCAACCTATAATTTTAATGGTGCTGCTTCCTGCTTTTTATTACAACAAGATTAAAGGCTGAAATGTTAATCATTCACTAAAAACCTATTAAAACGTATAAATTTTGTATTTTTGCATCGATTTAATAGCAATGATAAAACAAGTTTTACATAAAGCATTTTCGGTTCTTCTAGCGTTGCTCGTTTTGGTTTCAACGGTATCTTTTACTATTGTTGAACATTATTGTGGCAACACCTTGGTTGATGCGGCTATTTTTCAGAAAGCAAAAACCTGCGGCATGGACATGGATGCTACTGCCAATTGCCTTACGGTAAAAAAGGATTGTTGCAAAGATGAAGTGGTTGTTGTGAAGGGCCAAAAGGAGTTGAAATTTTCTTCTTTTGAAGATTTCGATTTTCAGCAACAGCTTTTTATCACCTTTTTAGCCAATACCTATATCCATCTTTTTGAAGGTATAGAAAAAGAAACCTATCCCCACAAATATTATTCACCACCCCATTTGGTTGCCGACATTCATGTTTTGGACCAGGTTTTCCTTATTTGATTTATTGATTTTTTGTTCTTAATAATCCCGGTTAGTATCGGGAACACCCTTTTTTGGGTTCAATTTAAAAAAAATCATAAAAGTCAAAAAAAATGAAAAATATCTTATTATTCATGCTGGTACTGTTTCCTATAAGCATGTTTTCACAAGAAAAAATTACGGGAATGATTATGGAGGCCAATGATAAAAACGAACATATTGGTTTGGCCGGAGCCAACGTTTACTGGCTTCAAACCACCATTGGAACCGTTACCAACAAAGACGGCATGTTTTCAATACCATTTTCAAAGGAAAACACAAAACTTGTTATTAGCTACGTGGGTTTTAAAACCGATACCTTAACTATTTTACAGCCCAAAATGGTGCATCATTGGTTACAACCTGTTGATGATTTGGATGTCGTTACCATAACGTCCAGAAAGCAAACAACCCTAAAATCATACCTCCAAGCGGGCAATACGTTTACCGTAAGCAGCGACGAATTGTTAAAAGCGGCCTGTTGCAACCTCTCGGAAAGTTTTGAGACCAACCCGTCCATTGATGTGAATTTTGCCGATGCCGTTACCGGAACGCGCCAAATAAAAATGCTAGGGCTTACCAGTCCGTATATTTTAATTGCTACTGAAAATATTCCATCCATTCGCGGTGCATCACAAGCTTATGGCCTTAGTTTTATTCCCGGAACCTGGGTAGAAAGTATTCAAATAACCAAAGGAGCCGGAAGCGTGGTTAATGGTTTTGAAAGTATTGCAGGTCAAATAAATGCGGAACTCGTAAAACCTTCGACCGACAACCAGTTGTACGTTAATTTATATGGCGCAACTAACCAACGCTTAGAGTTAAATACACACCTAAATACCGAAGTAAGCGATAAATGGCATACAGGTTTATATTTGCATGGTAGTACTCAGCAAGCTAAACACGATGTAAATAAGGACGGATTTATGGATATGCCAACTTACAATCAAATTAATATAATGAACCGTTGGCAATACACAAATGGTGAAAAAGGATTTGTTAGCTTTATTGACTTGAAATTTTTAAACGATGAAAAGCAGATGGGTGAATTAGACTTTAACCCGAAAACCGATAGATTGACCACGAATGGGCCTGTACTGAGCGGAGACGAAGTATGGGGAAGTGAAATTAACACGAGACGTTATGAGGTTTCGGCAAAATTAGGCTATGTAAATCCCGAAATACCATGGCAAAGTGTGGGCATTCAAACCGCATTTAGCAGCCATAAACAAGATTCCTATTTTGGCTTGAAACAGTATGACATTCTTCATAATAGTTTGTACACCAATGCTATTTATAATTCGATAATTAGCGACTCCAGAAACAAAATCAAAACAGGGTTAAGCTATACCTACGACCATTACAACGAGTTTTTAGACAGCCAAAATTTGGCTTCAGATTATAAACGAACCGAAACCTCGGTGGGTGCTTTTTTTGAATACAACTATGATAATTTGGAAACGCTTAATTTTACGGCAGGTATCCGTGTGGACCATCATAATTTATTAGGAACTTTTGTAACCCCTCGGGTGCATGTGCGTTATTCGCCTTGGGAAAAATCGGCTTTTAGGGCATCTGTGGGTCGTGGTAAGCGAAGTGCCAATATTTTTGCTGAAAACCAAAGCATGTTTGCAAGTTCAAGAACCATCAATATTTTAAATACCAATGGAAAAATTTATGGTTTAAACCCCGAAATCGCGTGGAATTACGGCGTGTCGTATCTGCAAGGTTTTAATCTCTTTGGGAAAAAGGCCGATGTTACGTTTGATTATTATATCACCGATTTCACGAACCAAGTGGTGGTTGACTATGAAAACCCTTTGGAAGTCAATTTTTATAATTTAGAAGGCAAAAGCTATGCAAAAAGTTTTCAAACGGAAGTAAATTACAACGTATTCAGCCATTTCGATGTGCGATTGGCCTATAAATTTTACGATGTTAAAACCCAATACAATGCAGGCAAACTTGAAAAGCCGTTAACACCAAAGCACCGTTTTTTTGCCAATGCATCGTATGAAACGCATCTAAAAGAAAACAAAACAGGCCAATGGAAATTTGATGCTACCTTTAATTGGTTGGGCGAGCAGCGGTTTTCATCAACAACAACCAACCCTTTGGAGTTTCAACTTCCGTTAAATACCCCAACGGTAGGAACGTTAAATGCGCAAATAACCAAAGTGTTTTCTCCAAAATTTGAAGTATATTTAGGCGGTGAAAATGTAACGAACGTAAAACAAAACAACCCCGTTATGGCGGCAAACGACCCGTTTGGAGCACATTTTGACACCACCTTTGTTTATGGCCCCATTTTTGGAAGCATGTATTATGCAGGGTTACGATATAAAATTCAATAAATAATACGCCACAACGCAAAATATTTTAATAACATTGTTTTTGCGTTGGTGGCAAAATAGAATGTATGTTTAATAAAAAAAACCTAAAATTTTAGAAATGAAGATGATGAAAAAACTTATCATAGTAGCAACCGTATTGTTCGCCTCAGTTACATTTGCGCAAAATAAAAATGCCAAGGCTTCTTTGGAAGTTGATGGTGTATGCCTCATGTGCAAGAACAGAATCGAAAAGGCATGTTACAGCACAAAAGGCGTAAAAAGCGCCATTTGGGACGTGAAAACCCACGAGTTAAAACTAATTTTTGATGAACGCAAAACCGATTTAAAAACCATACAAAAAAGTGTGGTAGCGGTTGGCCACGATACCAAGGACATGAAAGCCAAAGATGAGGTTTACAACGCCATTAACCCCTGTTGTTTGTACAGGGATAAAAAAGTGGTAGATGACCATAAACATTAATTAAAGAAACAAAAAAGCTAAATTTAATTTAAAAAAAAGATTGGCTACCGATGTAAACACAAAACGGATGTTCTAATGTTTATTTGGAACATCCGTTAATAAAAGTTCAATTTAACTAGAGTAAAAAATTTAGGCGTAGTTGCTTTTTTACAACCGTAAAATACGCTGTTTTTCTTGTTTAAAGGAAGTTGTTTCGGGTGCTTCGGCAAGTGCCAAGTCTATATACTTTAATGCGGCCGCTTTGTTTTTTTTATGGGCATAAATTTGCGATAGTCTGTAATGTGCCCATGCTCTGGGTACGCCATCTTCGGGCGAATAATTTTTTAAATAGGTTTGCAAACATTGCACGCCTTTTTGCAGTTCAATGTTATATTCGGCGGCTATTTTTCCCATTTGGTATTCTAGGGCGTTGCGTTTGTGCTTTTCTTTGGCAACCGCTATGTTGGCCAATGCTTTTTCGGGTTGTTTCTGTTTTTCGTAAAAGGTGGTCAGTTTGTCATAGGTCCATAACGAACCACCTTCTTTTATGGCTAACTTATAGTATTTCTCTGCAAGTTCGGGTTCATCATTGTACTCAAAAATATAGCCTTTTGCCAAATACCCATCAACTTTCGAGAGTTGCTTTAGTTGGTAGGCATATTTTAAGGCCATGTTCTTGCTTCCGCCAAAAACCCCGGGCAATTTCATGTAATATTCTACCAAAGCCCACCGCACGTTTATATGGGAAGGGTCTAATTTTGCAGCCGTTAGGAAGGACTCTTCAATAGTGCCAATCATGCCGAGTGCGGTAAGTTTACTAACAGAAAGAGCCTTCATGCCCATAGCACCACCGTATTTGTAATGGTACTCGGCATTTTTTTTATTGGCTTCTACCAGTTTTTTGTAATTTTCTATGGCGGCATCCCATTTTTGTTGATGGCCATACGTGTCGCCCAAAAGCTCTATGGCCTTTAAATCTTTTGGGTGTTTTTCCAAATAAACAGATAATTGGATTTCAGCTTTGTCAAACTGTTTTTTCTTTAATAAAGAATCGATGCTATCAAGCTGAGATTGACCAAATGAAACTAACGGAAAAAGTAATGCACAAATAATTTTTCTCATAACATGCCGTGTGTTTACAAATACCAGCGTATCTTTTCTAATAAAAAATAACTAATTTCACTCATCCAAAGAAGCTATTCGCTCATTTATGGCTTTTTTGGAATAACTTTTGAATGTATTTTGGTTGAAAATTAGAAAATATGAAACAATCGGTAATCTTTTTAACAATTCTTTTGCTTTCAAGTTTGAGCAACGGGCAGGAACCACAATACGAATCGTTGTGGAAAACGGTTGAAAAACACGAGCTTGCGGGCTTGCCAAAATCGGCTTTACAGGTAGTAAACCAAATTTCCGTGCTTGCCAAAAAAGATAAAAACGACGCGCAGCTTATAAAAACCATGCTTTATAAAAGCAAATTTGCCTTGGTTTTGGAGGAAGATGCGCAATTAACAATCATCAATGATTTTAAAAGCGAAATTGAAAGAAGTGCGTTTCCAACAAAAAATATCCTTGAAAGTATGCTCGCCAATTTATACTGGCAATATTTCAACCAAAACCGCTGGCAGTTTTACAATCGCACCAACACCTCTGAAAATGGTAACGATGAAGATTTTAGAACATGGGATCTGCAAACCCTGTTCCAGGGCATCCATCTGCATTACCAAAAGTCGTTGGAAAACGGTTTGATGCTGCAATTGGAGCCCTTAGGTAAGTATGACGCCATTTTAAACCTTCAAAAAGATTCTAAAATTTACCGCCCCACCTTGTTCGATTTTTTAAACCACAATGCTTTAGAATTCTATAAAACCAACGAAACCAGTATCACCAAACCTGCCTATAAATTTGAAATTGATAAGCCCGCGTTTTTGGCGGATGCCATCACGTTTTCAAACCTCGACATAACATCCAAGGATGCGGCTTCGCTTCAACGGAATGCTTTAAAAATCTATCAAGATTTAATGCAATTTCACCTAAAAGACAACGAACCGTTTGCTTTGGCAGCTATTAATATTGAACGCTTGAAATTTGTAAGCCAACATGCCATTTTTAACGATAAGGAAGCGTTATTATTGGAGGCTTTAAAAACGGAAAGGGATAAGTTAAAAATGCACGAAGTTACTGGTTTGTATGCATTTGAAATTGCTTCAATATATGTGCAACAAAGCAATGAATATCAACCATTAAAAAATGACGAAAAACGTTGGAAAGCAAAAGAAGCCGTGGCCCTTTGCGACCAAGTTATGGCGGGTTTTCCAAAAAGTAAGGCTGCCGAAAAGTGCGAAGCTTTAAAGGCCAAAATCCTTATGCAATCATTGCAAATTACTACCGAGCGTTTTTTGCCCATTCAGCAACCTGCCCGTTTGTTGATTGGTTATAAAAACTTGCGGCAGCTTCAATTTAAAATCTATGCCATTTCCCAGAATCAGTTAGAAAAATTAAATAACACCTACAAAAAGGACGAGCAATTGGCCTTCATTAAAAAATTGAATGTAGTGCAACAATGGGAAACGGCCTTACGGAACGAAAACGACTACCAAACGCATACTACGGAAGTTTTAATTCCGAAGTTAAACAACGGCACCTATTTAATCGTTGCTTCGGTTGAAAATGATGAAAATACCTTTGCGTTCTCTGATATTCAAGTAACCAATTTGGCCTTGGTTGAAAGTGATAGCGACACCCATAAAATTTTTCAGCTCGTTAACCGTAACAACGGCAAACCTGTTGAAAACGCAAAGGTTGAACTGAGTTATTCTGAAAATGGCAATAAAAAAATAATCAAGGAAAATGTGACGACAGACCATTTAGGGGAAGTAAAAATAAAAAAAGAAAGCGACCGCTACCGAAGCATCTCCGTAAAAGTAGAAGGCACCAACGATGCCGCCTATTTTAACAATTATTATAACAGTAAGTACTACGAGCAAGAAAAAGAGACCGAACGTTACGCGTCGTTTTTGTTCACAGACCGCAGCATCTACCGTCCTGGGCAAATCGTTTACTTTAAGGCAATTGCCATAAAAACCAGCAAAGGCAAATCGGATGTTCTGGCCAATAAAATGGCTACGGCCATATTGTACAACACCAATAACGAAGCTCTAAAAACAGTAACGCTTAAAACCAATGCATTTGGTTCGGTTTCGGGCGAATTTATCTTACCAAATACCGGATTAAATGGCGACTACCGCATTTCGTTTAATGGTGAAGACAACCGTTTTTATAGCGAGCAGTACGTTTCGGTTGAAGAATACAAACGCCCCAAATTTGAAACCAAGTTCACACCCGTAACCGAAACCTATAAAGTAAACGATTCGGTAACGGTAACAGGTACAGCTTTGGCATACGCGGGCAGCAACATTACCAACGCCAAAGTTGTATATCGCGTTCACAGAAAAGTGCAGTACCCACGATGGTATTCTTGGTACCGCCCCTGGTTTAATAGCGAGCCCCAAGAAATAGCTCACGGCGAAACAACCACCAATGATAAAGGCACATTTGAGATTACTTTCAAGGCGCAACCCGACCAAAGTGTTGATAAAACCAGTTTGCCCGTTTTTAATTATGAAATCATTGCCGATGTAACCGACCTAAACGGTGAGACCCGAAGCGCAACAACCCTTGTGAACGTTGGCTACCACGCCTTAGTTGCTACGATGGCAGTTTCTGATAAATTAGATAAAACCGTCAAAGACCATAAACTCACCATCGATACAAAAAACCTGAATGGCGCATCTGTACCCGCGAAAGGCACCGTGAAAATTTACAAACTGCAGGTACCGAATGAGGTTTTAAGACAGCGCCCATGGGCTGCACCCGATTATCAAGAGTTTTCCGCGGAAGCGTTTAAAAACCTATTTCCACACGATGCTTATACAGATGAACATAACGCGAGTAATTGGGAAAAAGGCACCTTGGTTTTTGAAAAAACGTTTGATACTGAAACTTCCAAGGAATTGGCTTTGGGCACTATTAAAAAATGGGAATCGGGTGCTTACATCGTTACTTTAGAAAGTAAGGATAAATTTGGGCAATTGGTAAAAGATGAAGTTAAAACCACCTTGTATAGCGATGACGATAAAACGGTGGCAGATAATCAATTATTCAATATCACCACCAACAAACCCACTTATAATGTTGGCGAAACTGCTGTTTTAACTTTGGCTTCGGCTGCCGAAAATTTGAACGTTACGGTTTCCATTGAAAAAAACCATAAAATCGTAAAAACCGAGGTCATTCAGTTAAATAACAATAAAAAATCAATGGCCATTCCTGTTACCAATGAAGATGTTGGTGGGTTTGCGGTGCGTTACAGTTTTGCGGCATTTAATAGTTTTAAATCGGGTGTTGAAACCATTGCGGTGCCGTATCCTGAAACCGAGCTGGATATTGAAACCACAACGTTTAGGGACAAATTACAACCGGGAACCAATGAAACGTGGAGCTTTAAAATAAAAGGGCCAAAAGGCGATAAAGTTGCTGCCGAATTATTAGCAAGCATGTACGATGCGTCTTTGGACCAGTTTAAACCGCATGTTTGGAATTTCAGCCCCATTAACAACCCCATTTATTATTCTAATAGGAGTAACAATGCGCATCAAAGTTTTGGAATTCAAAACTTTAGAGTTTACAACAAGCCAAATACCACTTTTTATCCACAACAACAGTACGATCAACTCAATTGGTTTGGGCTTTATTTTGGAAGGCAAAATATGATGTTGCGTGGAAGTGCAGCCCTTTCAAAATCGTTAGAGGGTAGCGTTCCGGGAATTGCTGCCATGGAAGCTGAAATGATGGCAGATACTTCTGCGTTAAACGAAGTTGTTACCGTTGGCTATGGCGAAAAAAAAGAAAAAGCTTCAAAGGAGGAAAACCCGAATTTCGATACCGTTCAAATTCGGAAAAACCTGCAAGAAACGGCGTTTTTCTTTCCACAGTTACAAACTGATGCCGATGGTAACGTGCGTTTCAGTTTTACAACTCCGGAAGCATTAACCCAATGGAAACTACAACTAGCGGCACATACCAAAACCTTGGAAAGTGCTACGAAAACCTTAACTACGGTTACCCAAAAAGAGTTGATGGTTACCCCAAACGCGCCACGATTTTTGCGTGAGGGCGACCAAATAAGCATCAGCACCAAAATAGCCAACCTAACGGATAAACCACTTTCCGGACAAGCCCTTTTGGTATTAACCGATGCCATTTCAGGGAAAGACATCACAGCAAACTTGCTCGGTTCTCCAACTTCCGGGGAATTAAGGGGTTCTTCATTTACCGTTCCCGCTGCTGGCAACACCCAAGTAACATGGAGACTAACCATTCCTGATGATGCGGATGCGGTTCAATATAAAATCATTGCCAAAGCAGGTGCTTTTAGCGATGGCGAACAAAATGCGTTGCCTGTTTTAAGCAATCGTATGTTGGTAACTGAAACCTTGCCTATGTGGATTAGAAGTAACGAAACCAGAACCTTCACTTTGGATAAGCTAAAAACCAACACTTCAACAACGCTAAAAAACCATCAATTAACCTTGGAAATAACCTCCAACCCCGCATGGTATGCGGTACAGGCGTTGCCGTATTTAATGGAATATCCGTATGATTGTAACGAACAAACCTTCTCGCGTTTTTATGCCAATGCACTGGCCAGCCATATTGCGAACTCAAACCCGAGAATTCAGGAAGTTTTTAATCAATGGGCGTCTCAAGATGCACTTATAAGCAATCTTGAAAAAAATGAAGAACTGAAATCCATTCTTATTCAAGAAACCCCTTGGTTGCGCGATGCACAAAGTGAAACCGAACAGAAAAAACGCATCGCGTTGTTATTCGATTTGAATAAAATGACTAACGAATTACAATCCGCAAGGCGTAAATTGGAGCACAATCAACTAAGCAATGGCGCTTGGGCGTGGTTTAATGGCGGACGTGAAAACCGATACATTACCCAACATATTGTTACTGGTTTCGGGCATTTAAAACAGCTTAAAGTTGAAACAAAAGAAGCGTTTGAAATGATAGAAAAAGCCATCAATTATTTAGATGCCGAATTCGTTCAAGAATACAAAGACCTTAGAAAATACGATGCCAAAGTCGATTTGTCCAAAGACCACTTAAGTTACATGCAACTGCATTATTTGTACATGCGAAGCTTCTTTCCTGAAATTAAAAAATCGAAAGACGTTATAGAAATCACCAAATACTATCAAACGCAAATCCAGAACTATTGGTTGGGTCGCTCACTGTACGCAAAAGGTTTAATGGCTTTGGTGGTTGATAGAATGGGAGACAAGCCCTCTTCAACAAAAATTTTAAAATCGTTGAAAGAAACAAGTATTACCAGTGATGAGTTAGGGATGTATTGGAAAGAAAACACGAGTTCTTGGTATTGGTATCAGGCACCTATTGAAACACAAGCGTTGATGATTGAAGCATTTTCAGAAGTTGAAAAAGACACCAGAACCATCGATAATTTGAAAATCTGGTTGCTTAAAAACAAGCAAACCAACCAATGGAAAACCACCAAAGCCACTACAGAAGCCGTATATGCATTGTTGCTTCAAGGTAGCGATTGGTTAAGCGTAACCGATGCTGTTGAAGTATTGGTTGGCGGCAACAACATAGAACCTTCAAAGCTTGAAAATGTAAAAATGGAAGCAGGAACGGGTTATTATAAAACCTCATGGGGTTCATCTGAAATCACTCCCAAAATGGCAAGCGTTACCTTAACTAAAAAAGGAGATGGCATTGCTTGGGGAGGATTATACTGGCAGTATTTTGAAAATATGGATAAAATAACTTCCGCCGAAACGCCACTTAAATTGAGCAAAAAACTGTTCTTGAAAACAAATACCGATACGGGTGAAAAAATTTCAGAAATCACAGAAAAAACCAATTTAAAAGTGGGCGATTTGGTAAGGGTTCGCATCGCGTTACGAAGCGATAGGGCCATGGAATTTATTCACATGAAAGATATGCGTGCTGCCGGATTGGAGCCTGTAAATGTGCTTTCGGAATACAAATGGCAAGACGGTTTGGGCTATTATGAAAGCACCAAAGATGCATCAACCAACTTCTTTTTCGATTATTTACCAAAGGGAATCTATATTTTTGAATATGATTTACGCGTTAATAATGCAGGAAATATGAGTAACGGCATCACCACCATTCAAAGTATGTATGCGCCGGAATTTAGCAGCCATAGTGAAGGTATTCGGATGAATGTAGGCAATAGGCAATAGGCAATAGGCAATAGGCAAATTTATGAAGCGTGATTTTTTTTTCAAATGGATAGTCTCATTAGTTTTAATGGTGTTAATTTCTTGCGCTTCAAAAAAAAATAACATTGAAAAAATTGCTGATAATGACATTCCTCCAAAACTTATTTTTTTAAATTATAGTATTTCAAAAGATGAGAATAACAAAAAAAACATTCAATTTGTTAGTAAAATAGTTGCAGATGGCAAGTTGAAAACCAACAGCAGTAAATATATGGAAACAGGGCGTGTTGGCGATTTAAAATGCAGTCAGTTAACTAAAGATTCGGTTGAAGTGGCATCAATCATCATCAAAAACCCCTTATCCAAAAACATTGAATTTGTGAACGATTCCCTTATCTTTGAAAACAAAAAAGTAGATTTAGAAAAAACATATTTTTCTATAAGATTGCAATTGCACAGCAAAACGGTTTTTATAGCTATTAAAGAATTAACAGATTCGCTGCAAAATAGCCATACTTTAATTATCAACAAGATAAATTAAACATGAAACAACTTTTCTTCATCGTCTTAATCATCGGTTTTCAGTATGTTTCCGCTCAAATTTTTGATAAAGAAACCATCAAGAATTCTGGTGGTAATGATAAAAGAATCAATTTGGTTATTTTAAGCGAAGGCTATACAATAAGCGAATTGGCTAAGTTTAAAACCGATGCCATAAACTTTACGAACGGCATGTTTAATGAGCCGCCTTTTAAAGAATATGCCAATTATTTTAATGTGCATATTGTAAAAGTGCCTTCCAACGAAAGTGGCGCAGATCATCCGGGAACAAGTACCCAACCACCAGAAACACCTTCAACTCCAATAATCCCACTGAAAACTGTTGATACTTATTTTAATGCCACTTTTGATGCTTATGGTTTGCACCGATTGCTTTATTATGAAATTGACGGCAATGCAGCCAATAATACGCAAGCAAAAATATATGCGGTTTTGGCAGCAAATTTCCCAACCTATGACCAAGCGCTGATTTTGGTAAATTCAGCAGAATACGGTGGTAGCGGTGGCGAATTCCCAATGGCTTATTCTGGTTCTTGGGGTGCCAAAGTGATAATCCACGAGCTAGGACACTCCTTATTTAACTTAAAGGACGAATATTATCCGGGTGATGCATTGGCTGCGGAAGCGATTAACATGACCAAAGAAACCAATCCGAATTTAATAAGGTGGAAAAACTGGCTAACTACCAATTGCGTTGGCATATACCAATATACGTGCACAACTGGCAATTGTACCGATTGGTACAAACCCCATGAAAACTGTATTATGGAAAAAATTGATAAACCCTTTTGTTCGGTTTGTAAAGAAGGCATTATTGAAAAAATCCATAGCATGGTTTCACCAATTGATGCTTACTCGCCAGTTTCAAATACGGTTACAAGTCGAAGTTTCCCGCTGGAATTTCAGTTGAATTTGGTAAAGCCCATCCCAAATACTTTAAAAAGTAAGTGGACATTAAATACGGTAGATTTTGCGACTGATGTTGATGCAGTTTCGGTTTTGGAAACCGATTTGAATATTGGCATAAACACGCTAACCGTTGCAGTGAACGATGAAACTACATTACTTAAAGTTAATAATCATGATACCTTCCATCTTTACACCGTAACGTGGACTATCGATAAAACGCTTGGTGTTGAAGCTATTACATCAAAAACTTCTAATTATAACATTACCATGTTTCCAAACCCATCAAATACAATCATTAATTTTAAATTTGAAAGTGATGCCGAAACAAATTTAAAAGTTGATATTGTTGGTTTAGATGGAAAATTGATGAAAAGCGTTGTGGTTGCTAATTACCAAACCCATCAAGTAGATGTTGGCAATTTAAACAGTGGTATTTATTTGGCAAATTTTTATGCCAAAAACGTGTTGATTGCCACTAAAAAATTGGTTGTGAAATAAATACTACTGTTTCGGCGGATATTGCATCAATACTTTCTCTGCAATCGCATTTAAAAGTGCTTCACGCTTTTCGGGTGTTGCTTTTGGGTTAAAACTCGATTCACTTACGGCTTGCCAAAACAATTGTTTTTTGTTTTCATCTACAAAGTCAATAGTAATTTGTCGGTTTACATTAGCTTGAACAATAGGCAACCCAATGGAAATACCACCACCCACATGGCCACCGCCGCCACCTAAACCAACACCCACATTGTTGCGTTGTACTTCTTGGTATTCGTTGCTTTTAATATCGATAAAAAAATCGGGTGTGTTTGATAATGTAAACCCTTTTGCGGTCATTTTTTGGTCCAGCGCATCCAGAAAACGTTTGGTATCCAGCTCGCTTAAACCCGTGTTCATCTCACTATAATAATTATAGGTTTTGTATTGGGTAAAGTTGGTATTTTTCTCAAAATCGTAATTGACACGAATGGGCGCGCAGGAAACAAAACATATTGCTAAAACTATACTAGGAAGAAATCTCATTGCTTTAATTTTTATGATAAAGTTAATCAAAAATTGTTCCAACAGAACATTTTTGTTAGCAATTTCGTTAGGATTGAAATGTGGTTTTGGTAAAAATTTAAAACCGCCAATAAAAAATTAGGGTTTGTTTAATTTTCGCGCCTTACTACCAAGCTATCTAGGTCAAAACGCTCTTTTAACCAGCGTTCCAGTTGTGGTTGCTGTTTTGAAATACCAGCCTCATCAATGCTGTTGTTGTTCCATTTTACGGTAAAAACGGAAAGGGTATCCATTTTAGAAAAGTTAGACGTTATTACCGTGGCATACGAAATTCTGGAAACCGCAGCATAATTGATCTTCACTTCCCTGGTTAGTTTGTCGAAAGGAATTTGAAGCTGTTCCAGTTTCGATAAACTTTTCAGTTTATTTTCAAGAAACATGATTTTTTCAGATTGCGATAGTAAATCCAATGAATCCCGAAGTCTTATTTGCTCCATGTATTTTAAATTGTCAAGATTTCTGCTTCTGTTCTGGTTCAGTATTAACTTGGCATTTTTCAAGGCATCGTAATTTTTCAAACGGGCTTTAAGCAAGGTTGCGGTACTTTCGGGCAGTTCATCCAAACCAAACGTGTTCAGTTCAATGGATGACGGTGTTTTTTCGTTATCAGAATATTTAAAAGACGCATTTTTGATTATAAAATCGGCATGTGGCAACGCGGTAAGTTCCCTATTTATAAAATTTCTGGCATCTCTTTCAAACCTACTTTCGCTTAAAACGTTCACAAAGGTCCAAATGGCAGGTATCATGGCAATAATCGCTAAAAATGTGGCAATTCTACCAATGCGCCTTCTTTTGGCAGAATTGGCATATTTTAGCATGGGGAAATGCAAAACCTTAACCACTAAAAAGGTTGCTAAGGCAATGAATATGGTGTTGATGGTAAACAAATACAAAGCGCCCAGGGCAAACTTAACACCTTTTGCAAAATCGTATTCCAGAGCAACCGATAGCCCATAGCCAACGGTACATAATGGAGGCATTAAGGCCGTGGCAATGGCAACCCCAAAAATAACCGATGCAATGGTACCGCGCTTGGTACGGGCAATTATAAGTGCCAAACCACCAAAAAAGGCTATTAGCACATCGCGTATGTCGGGTTGGGTTCGTGCCAATAATTCTGAAGATTCTTCGCTTAACGGAAACAGCCAAAAAAACAGGAAGGCGGTTAAAACGCTCAAAAAAATCATCACTCCAAAATTGATCAACGATTTTTTTAGCGTGTCCACATCATTAATGGCAACCGATAGACCAATGCCTAAAATAGGGCCCATTAAGGGCGAAATTAACATGGCACCAATAACTACGGCGGTCGAGTTGGCATTAAGCCCTACCGAAGCCACAAAAATCGAGCATACCAAAATCCATGCGGTGGCACCTTTAAAGGGAATATCGCCTTTTATGGCAAGTATGGTGGCATCTCGATCGGTGTCTTCACGAAAGTCTAATAATTCTTTAAAAAAGCGTTTAATGTTGGCCAACAAACCAATTGCGTCCTGTTTCATGGCCGCTTTGGTCTGCTCAACGGTTTTTTCCTTATCCGATTGGGCTTCTTCTTCCGAGAAATTAAACTTGTTTTCTTCCATTTTTATAAATTAGGTCCAATAGCAACCACTTTTGGAATGTGAATATAAGCAAAATAAGAATTTGTTCTATTAAATACCAGATTATCCGTGCTCTTTTCCAAATTGGTCCTTAACTTGTTGAAGCACTTTTTTAATATCCTGTTCTTTGGCTTTTGGGTAAATAAGCAATACCTGTTCGTTATCTACAATTATGTAATCCTGTAAACCATCAACTACAACTATTTTATCATTCTGGGTACGAATCATGTTGCCCGAAGCTTCCTCAGCCAGGGTTTTGGCGTGTACTACTGCATTTCCTGCCTTGTCTTTATCTAATTTGTCGTACAAACTGCCCCAAGTTCCTAGGTCGTTCCAATCAAATTCTGCCGCAATTACGTGTACATTTCCCGATTTTTCCATGATGGCATAATCCACCGAAATGTTTTCTGCCTTTGGGTAATGGTCTTTTATAAAACCTGCTTCCAAATGGGTATTATAAGCATCCATTCCCGTTTGAAAAAGGGCATATAAGGTGGGTTGGTTGTTTTTAAAGGCATCGACCACGCTTTTTACGCTCCACATAAAAATACCTGCGTTCCATAAAAAATTTCCTTGTGCAATAAAGTCTTTGGCCGTTTCATAATCGGGTTTTTCACGAAATTGGCGCACCGATTTTATCGCTTCCGCGGAAGCTTTGTCAAATTCAATATACCCATATCCCGTATTTGGGAAGGTAGGTTGGATACCAAGCGTCATCAATGCGTTATGGTTTGAACAATAATCGAAGGCTTGCTGCACGTTTTTGGTGAAGGTCAATTCATCCTCAATCCAATGGTCGCTGGGTGCCACAATCATAAGGGCATCTGGATTTTCTTTTTGGATTTTCAACGAAGCATATAAAATACAAGGTGCTGTGTTGCGCATGGCGGGTTCCAAAACTACCTGACGTTGGGTAACTTCGGGCAGTTGGTTAAAAACCAGATGGTTATACCGCTCGTTGGTGAGTATGAAAATATTTTCTTTAGGAATAAGGTGCGCCAACCGTTTGAAGGTTTTTTGTAGTAAGGTATCGCCAGTTCCCAACATGTCGTGAAACTGTTTAGGGAACGCCTCGGTGCTTACGGGCCAAAACCTGGAACCAACACCGCCTGCCATCAATATGGCGTAGTAATTTTTGTTTTTCATCTTTTTTCTCTTTCCTGTGAAAGCAGGAATCTGTTTAATTTCTATTTTCTGCGTATTGAAACTGCAAAATTCAATGGTAAACTCACATCAAATCAACCTCTGCATTGGGGTTGAATAAGTACGTGCGACCAGTTTTTATTTCCATACATTCAAATCGCTTGGTTCTTTTTTCGCCTTTCTTGAACACTTTGCCGTTATAAATTTTGAAAGTTTCCCCCAAAGGCACTTCAAAAATAAAGGTTTTATTGTTAGGTTGGTCATATTGCTTTAAAGCCAGGGCTAAAATAGCGTCGCTATCGCTTGATGCTTTGGGATTTTTAAAATGCTTTGCCAAAAGCGGTAAAAGTGCATCTGGAAAGATTTCTGGATTTAGAAAAGGAAGCATAAGATGCTGAAAAGTGCGTTTCCATTCCTTGCCATGTGGTTTTATAAAGCGACCATAGGTTTTATAGGCTTCAAAATGGGCGATTTCGTGAATGAGCGTTATTAAAAACCGATAATGGTTTAAGTTGGCGTTAATGGTTATTTGATGCTTGTTGTTGGCGAGTTTTTGGTAATCGCCATGGCGCGTTTTGCGCTCGTTTTTTATTTTTATGGTTAGGTGATCATGTTTTAAAAGGTTTAAAACAGGTGCCATGGCCGATTCTGGAATGTAGTCTTGAAGGAGCTTTTGCATACCTGCAAAAATAATGGAATTCTTTTAAGTATCGCAATTGAATTTGTATCGCGCCCAAAGTAAGTTTGTTTAGTGCCCTATAAAAAACAAGAAAGCCAAAACAAGCTAAAGTGAAGAAAATTGTTAAAACGTTAATGGCAGAAAGGAGCGACGAAGCAATCTTTAAGTGATTCATAATCAAGAGAAAGATTGCTTCGTGCTTTGAATAATTTGAGAATACGACTAATCTATGTCAAACCTGAGCCCTAAAGAAATATTGTTCTGTTTTATGGCTTGGTCTTTAAAAATGGGCGATAGGTCGTATTTCACGTAAAGTGCTACTTCGTCAATCGCAACGTAACCACTTAGGCCATATACTAAATTACTGGCGTTAAACCCGCGTTTTTGCTTTTCTTTTACCCGCTCGCCATCCAATTCGTATTTTAATTTTTGACGCGTACCAACGTTAAAGCCACCATAGCCTCCAAGCCCTATTTTAAATTGATTGGCGGTTGAATATCTAAAATAAGTGTCTTTTTCTATTTTTTTTGAAGGCCCAAATTCAAAATGAACAGGAAAAACCAAATTACTGATGGAGAGTTTCGATTTTTTTAGGTTTTCAGGAAACGCTTCAAGAGCCGTTTGGTTGCCCTGTTGGACAAAATATTGATTATCGGTTGGTTTTAACCCATTTATTTGGAGCGAGTAACCATATTTAAAGCGCATAAAATTCGACTCTCTAAACACGCGGGTTTTCCATGCCCAACCAACTTCAAAAAAGCGGGAACCGCCAAATTTATAGGGCGAATTATCTAGTTTGTCGCCTTCAACAATAGTATTGTTTAAGCCAAAAGCCAATACAAAATCGCTGCTGGTGCGCTTATCATATTTTTGGTTTTTGGGTTTATCGTTTGCCTTATCTCCAATATAAACAAAACTTTCACTTGTGTTGTCTCCCGTGCCAATTCTTATGATACCGTTAATGGCTCTTTCACCCACAAATTCGTAGTCTTTTCCATTCCGCTCATAAAGTGCAATTTTATGATCAATAATTGCTAAACGGTTTTCAATGTTCAAGGCGCGTTTTTTGGCTGCTTCCTTTTTTAGGATTTCGGCTTCTGCGGGCGAGATTTCCAAATTATCCAACCGGTTATTAATGGCTTCCACTTCTTTTTTTAAAAGTTCGCGTTCTTCATTCGCAATCTGGTCTTTGGCTTTTTGGAAGGTCTCTAATTTGTCGTTGTCACTTGGTTTTTTAATGGTGTCTTGTGCATTTAAGATTTGCATGGCTAAACTTAGCACGATAAGTACGAAATACTTGGTAATTGTTTGCATAACGGTTCGTTTTTTGATGTTGATTTTGATGATTATTGACTGATGTTTTTTAGTTATTACGTTGTGCTACAACTGTTTTCATGGTTGTGTAACTTGCCTTTATGGCTTCGAAAACCTTGCTTCTAAACGATTGGTCTAAATCGGTTTCCACCTGTTGCAGCAATAAAGACGCATCAACCACTTTGGCGCTTCCATTTTGTGATTTTTGCATCCTGATTTCTTTTTCGGCTTGGTTAAGCAAGGCTTCTATATATTCGGAGGTAACGGTTTGGTGGTTGTTTTTTAAATCGTTCACATGGGCAACAATGGTTTCTATTTTTTGTGTTTCAACGGATATGCTTTTAGCAACTTCTTCAGAAGATTTTATTGAATGCTGGTTCTCTTTTGGAAGTACCATTGCTTCAGAGACAACTTTGGTCGTTGCTTTTAGCAGTTGCTTTTTGGAATGTTCATTCGTAAACCCATCGTTTGTTACTGTCTCTTTTTCACTTGCAATGGGCCTATTTTCTTGTATCTTGATTACAGGGAAATCTGTAATTACAGGTGTAATTTCTTTGGTATTAAAAAACTGAAAGGCTACAAACAGCAACCCTGCCAAACTTGCAGCAACAGCTACAAACCAAATAGCTTTGTTGTTTTGTTTTTTATTTTGACTTTCCAAGTGTTGGGAAAGTTTGTTCCATGACTCCTTTGAAGGGTGCAAACGCCTATTTTCAAGGGTTTCTTTGATGTTGTTATCAAATTTATTTGGTTCCATAACTTGTTGTTGTGTTTAAATTCTGTAATTTTTCCTGAAGCATCTTGCGCGCCTTAAATAATTGCGATTTTGAGGTGCCTTCGGTAATTTTTAGCAAATTGGCAATTTCATGGTGCTTGTAGCCTTCAATGGCATACATTATAAATACCATTTTATAGCCTTCGGGAAGCGCGTCAATGGCTTGTTGTATTTCGCCAACGTCCATTTCTGTTTTTATGGGGTTGATGGTTTCTGCTTCCATATCAAACTCTTCAACAGGAAACTCAATATGCTTTTGTTGCCTTAAAAACGAAATGGATTCCCTAACCATTATGCGCCGTATCCAACCTTCAAAAGAGCCTTCAGCCTTAAAATCGCCTAGCTTTGAAAACACCTTAAAAAAGCCGTTGAGCATAGCTTCCTCGGCATGTTGCTCATCTTTAATATAGTATCTGCAAACGCTAAGCATTTTTGGCGCATACAGTTCGTATAGCACACGTTGCGCGTCCCGGTTGTTTTTTAGGGCGCTTTTAATGAGTGCCGATTGGTTTTTATGGAGTTGGATAACTTTCAAAAATGGGTTCATTTAGCCTTCTATACCTAAAGACGCCAATTTCAGGCCAATGGTTGCCTTAGGTTGGTATTTTTTTTAAATATAATTGAAATGGCTGTAAAAATTTGTATGAATTGTCAAGAAACCCAAACTTTTTAGGATTAAATATTTATTTGAATTTAAGGCGGAATATGAAAAGATTGTGGTTATTTTGAAGGATGAACCATGTTTTATTTAAAACAATGAAAATTCAAAGAATCGATAGCGGATTAACCCATATTTTACAAACAATAATTGATAATGAAAGTAGAATAGAAGCCTTAATAGCCCATGTTCATGCCGATTATAGGTTGAGTGCCAAAAACCTGTTTAGGTATTTGATTTTGAGGAGTTTCGACTTAAGAAAATACCACGATACGTTGTCGGATATGGGTATTTCCTCCATTCGGACGGCCGAAGGTTATGTGTTTGGCAACTTGTTCAATGTGGTTCGAAACCTTAAACTTATTCAAGGACTTCCTTTTGATGTCAATCCAAATATTGAGATTATTGGGTATAAAGGAAGCAAGAAATTGCTGAAAAAGCATGCCAATAAATTGTTTAACGAAACAAAAAACAAGCATTTTACCGAAATAATGGTAACCTTGCCCAACGAAGCGGCCGAAAACAAGCAAATTATTAAGGATTTGTTTTTAAGCGGTATGGAAATAGCCCGCATCAATTTAAGTCATGGTAATGTGGCAATATGGCGAAAAATGCTAGATACCATCCATGAGATCAATAAAGGGAGCCACAAAAAAATAAGTGTTTACATGGATTTGTCGGGGCCAAAAATACGAACCTCGAAGATTGAAATCCATGAGAAAAACGGTCATATTAAAAGCGCCATCCCTATACAGGTGGGCGAACACATCATCCTTACTAAACGCGAAACCTTGGGCAAGAAATCGTTGTTCGGCGAGGTAAACCAACAACTTGAAAAGGCCGAAATAGGTGTTTTGCTACACGAAATTATTGATGATGTAAAAGAAGGCGACGAGTTGTTTTTTGATGATGGCATGATTAAAACCAGGGTCATTTCAAAAAAAGCCGATGAGGTAGAATTGGTCGTAACCGATTCATACAAATCGAAACTATCGTCGCATAAAGGCATTAACCTGCCCAATACGGTGCTTAACTTGCCAGCATTGACCCAAAAAGATATTGAGCACCTGCCTTTTGTTTGCAAGCATGCCGATATTGTGGGGTATTCCTTTGTGAGAACTGCCGATGATGTTAAAAGTTTGTACCACGAACTTAAAAAAAACCATGCTGAAAACCTAGGGGTAGTATTTAAAATAGAAAACAAGGAGGCTTTTGAAAACCTGCCCGAAATATTGATTGCCGGTATGGAACGCAACAAAATAGGGGTTATGATAGCACGGGGCGATTTGGCGGTTGAGATAGGTTTTGAGCGTATTTCCGAAGTGCAGAACCAAATTTTATGGCTTTGTGAAGCAGCCCATATTCCGGTTATTTGGGCAACTCAAGTATTGGAAAACCTTGCAAAAACGGGCATCCCAACGCGTGCCGAAATAAGCGATGCGGCACTGGGTGCACAAGCAGAGTGCGTGATGCTGAACAAAGGGCCGTATATAAACGAGGCCATTAAAATTCTTAAAGATATATTAACCCGTATGGAAGGGCATTCATTTAAAAAGAAAAATGAGTTACGGGCACTTAATGTTGCCAAAAAATCGGTTGGGAAATTTTTAGGGTAACAGTCAAATTAAAAAACGGGGCTTATTTTTTTCTGTCAATAACATAGTTCACCATGAGTGCCAACGAATTTTTATAGTTCGATTCGGGGTAGGTATTAAGCAATTGTAGCGCTTCCTCTTGAAATTGTTTCATTTTGGTAATCGCATAATCCAAGCCGCCATTGTTCTTCACAAAGGCCACCACTTCCTTAACCCGTTTGGTGTCTTTATTATGGTTTTTAATGGAATTTATCAACCAATTTTTATCTTTTTTAGCTACGGTATTCAGCACATAAATAAGGGGTAGGGTCATTTTTTGTTCTTTAATGTCGATGCCCGTGGGTTTGCCAATTTGGTCGTCGCTATAATCAAATAAGTCGTCCTTAATTTGAAACGCCATACCAATAAGTTCGCCAAATTTGCGCATCGTTTCCACATGTTGCGATTCGGGTTTTACCGAGGCAGCACCCAAACTACAGCACGCAGCGATAAGGGTTGCCGTTTTTTGGCGAATAATTTCGTAATAGATGCTTTCGGTGATATCCAGTTTGCGCGCTTTTTCAATTTGCAACAATTCACCTTCGCTCATTTCGCGCACTGCTATCGAGATTATTTTTAATAAATCAAAATCGTTGTTGTCGATGCTTAAAAGCAAGCCTTTCGACAGTAAATAATCGCCTATCAAAACCGCGATTTTGTTTTTCCACAGGGCATTGACCGAGAAAAAACCACGGCGGCGGTTGCTATCATCCACTACATCATCATGAACCAGGGTTGCCGTATGTATCAATTCAATAACCGAGGCCCCACGGTAGGTGCGTTCGCAAACTTCGCCATTGGATACCATTTTTGCCACCAAAAACACAAACATGGGGCGCATTTGTTTTCCTTTTCGGTTTACAATGTAGGTTGTAATTCGGTTAAGTAAAGCCACTTTACTAGACATTGACAACAGGAACTTTTGCTCGAAAAGATCCATTTCAAAGGCAATAGGCTGCTTTATTTGCTCTACAATTTTCAAATTAAAAGAATTACATTTAAGTAACAAACCTACTAAAAAAATACTTGAATTGCATAAATAATTAAAAACTGCCTGCAATCGATGTGCTTCTTGGGGGAACGAGCCAATATTTTTTATATATTGTAAATTATTAATCCATTAAACCCAGTAACGCTTATGAAAAAAATTACATTATTAATCTTAATAGTTACCAGCTTCACCTTTAAGGGTTTTGCTCAATTTCCTGAAAATTTCCAAAGTAGTGCAACCATCCCAACGGGTTGGAGTTCGTATTTGGGCGCTAATGGCTTAGGTACAACAGAAAATTGGAAAATCTCTACGGGAGCAGATAATTACGCCTATGTATTATGGGAAGCAGTAACTTCGGGACAAAACGCTGAAGATTGGTTGGTAACGCCCCAATTTACTGTTGATGCTAGCAAAAGCATTTTAACTTTTGATGTAGGCGATTTCAATCCGGATGATTATGGCTCTAAAATTACTATTAGGGTCTCTACAAGCAGCCAAACGACACATGCCGATTTTACAACCATAAAAACCATTTTGGAAACCGATATATTTTCCGCTGGCGAGTTTCAGCAGGTTTCGGTTAATTTGGCAACATCCTATTTAAACCAAGCGGTATATGTTGCTTTTGTGATGGAAAACAATGATGGGGATGGTTGGGGTATTGACAATGTGAATGTTGTTCCTTTTGTAGCAGCTCCAAATCCTGTTATTACGCCTAACCCCATTAACGCAGCCCCTAGTGTTGCATTGGTTGTAGATACCGATTATAACGGTGATTTGGTTATCGATTCAAACGATGCTGCATACGAATTTACATGGGAAGATGCCATAACCGGTGAAGCACCCAGTGGTTATATATTTAATTTTGGATTGTCGAGCCCTCCAAACGATTTATCTTTTAATGCACCAAGTTCGGGTTTTACCTTGTATGGTTTGTCCTATTCTACAACGTATTACTGGCAAATAATTGCATATAATGCAGGTGGAAATGCCATAGGTTCTTCTATTTGGTCTTTCACTACCGGGGCCGATCCATCACTTTCCATCAATGAGCCTAACAAGGGGCTGTTTTCAGTATATCCAAACCCCGTAAAAGATCAAGTACACATAAAAACAACTGCGGATATTGAAGCCATTTCAGTTTCCAATCAACTTGGGCAACGAGTTATGGACATCAAGAAAACAAGCATTATAAACAAAACGGTTGATTTGAGTTCTTTGGCTAAAGGCATGTATTATATGAATGTGAAGGTTGATAACAAATCTCAGGCCATCAAAATAATTAAAGAGTAAATTTTTGCAAGACACTTAAACAAAAAAGGAAGTGGTGAACCGCTTCCTTTTTTAGCTTTTGTTGGCCAACTGCCCACAAGCGGCATCAATATCTTTGCCCCGGCTTCGGCGCACATTCACCACAATCCTGTTTTTTTCTAAACATTGTATGTAGTTTTCCAAAGCATCATTATTTGCTTGTTTAAAGTCGCCATCATCTATCGGGTTGTACTCAATAATGTTTACTTTACTGGGTACATATTTGCAGAATTTCACTAGGGCATCAATGTCTTTTTGTGAATCGTTAATGCCTTTCCAAACCACGTACTCATAACTTATTTTACGTTTGGTTTTTGCATACCAATATTCTAGGGCTTCCCGTAAATCTTCCAACGGAAAATGTTCGTTAAAAGGCATGATGGACGTGCGTACTTCATCAATAGCCGAATGTAACGACACTGCCAAATTGAATTTCACATCGTCGTCGGCCATCTTTTTTATCATTTTTGGAACGCCCGATGTAGAAACCGTAATGCGTTTTGGCGACATGCCCAAACCTTCCGAAGCGGTAATCTTTTCAATAGCTTTCATTACATTGTTGTAGTTCATAAGTGGTTCGCCCATGCCCATAAACACAATATTGCTTAATGGCCTGTTGAAATACAGTTTGCTTTCGTTGTTAATGGTAACCACTTGGTCGTAAATCTCGTCGGGGTTTAAATTGCGCATCCGTTTTAAACGTGCCGTAGCACAAAATTTACAGTCTAAACTACAACCAACTTGACTGGAAACACAGGCGGTGGTTCGGGTGGCAGTAGGGATTAGCACCGATTCCACAATCAATCCATCGTGCAAGCGCACCGCATTTTTAACCGTGCCGTCGTTACTGCGTTGCATGGCATCGACCTTTATGTGGTTTATTACGAAGTGAGCCTCCAGCATATCGCGGGTTTCTTTTGAAAGGTTGGTCATGTCCTCAAAACGTTGTGCCGCCTTATGCCACAACCATTCATAAACTTGGTTGCCTCGAAACGCTTTGTCTCCTTGCTTTTCAAAGAATTCCCGAAGTTGCTCTTTGGATAATGCGCGAATATCTTTTTTTGATGTTGCCATAAGTAGTGCAAAAATAGGGAAACCAATTATGATTAACGAGTAACGAATAACGAATTTTGAATAACGAATTTCCCCGCGACAATTTGAATTTCCCTATCAGGAGTTTAGGGGGCTTTTTTAATCCGTGCCAATTCGTGAAATCCGTGTCAAAAAAAGTGGCAGTTTAAATTTAAGCTTAGTGTAGCAACAATCCGTTTTCAATGGTTGTATTTTAATTCGTGGAAATTCGTGAAATCCGTGTCAAAAAAGACACAGTCTAAATTTAAGCTTAGTGTTACAAGAATCCGTTTTCAATAGTTGCATTTTAATCCGTGCCAATTCGTGAAATCCGTGTCAAAAAAGACACAGTCTAAATTTAAGCATAGTGTAGCAACAATCCGTTTTCAATAGTTGCATTTTAATTCGTGGCAATTCGTGAAATCCGTGTCAAAAAAGCGGCAGCTTAATTTTAAGCTTACTGTAGCGACAATCCGTTTTCAATGGGTATATTTTAATTCGTGGAAATTCGTGAAATTTGTGTCTAAAAAAGTATATTTGAATCTTTCAAAGCAACACCATGAATGTACATTTTATCGCTATTGGCGGTTCTGCCATGCACAACCTTGCCATTGCATTACACAATAAAGGCTATCAGGTAACTGGAAGTGATGATGAGATTTTCGAGCCTTCGAAATCACGATTAAGCGCTAAAGGTTTATTGCCAACTTCTTATGGTTGGTTTCCAGGGAAAATCAACAAAACTTTGGATGCCATTGTTTTAGGGATGCATGCCAAAGCCGATAACCCCGAGTTGATAAAAGCACAAGAATTAGGACTTAAAATTTACAGCTATCCCGAGTTTTTGTATGAACAATCTAAACACAAAACCCGCGTGGTTATTGGTGGTAGCCACGGAAAAACGACCATTACATCCATGATTTTACATGTGATGCATTATCATAACCGTGATGTTGATTATATGGTGGGTGCGCAATTAGAAGGGTTTGATGTGATGGTAAAACTCACCGAAACCAACGATTTTATGGTGCTTGAAGGCGACGAGTATTTAAGCTCACCTATTGACAGACGCCCGAAATTCCATTTATATAAACCCAATATTGCTTTGTTGAGCGGTATTGCTTGGGACCACATTAACGTATTTCCAACCTATGAAAATTATGTGGAGCAGTTCCAAATTTTTGTAGATAGCATTGTAGATGGTGGCAGCATAACCTATAATGAAGAAGATGCCGAGGTTAAGCGTGTGGTGGAAGCATCGGTAAACCCTATTCGAAAATTACCCTACCATACGCCAGCATATACGGTTGAAAACGGGCAAACGCTTCTGGAAACTCCCGAAGGCCCATTGCCTATTGAGGTATTTGGAAAGCATAACCTAAATAATTTAACCGGTGCGAAATGGATTTGCCAACACATGGGCATTGATGAAACCGATTTTTACGAAGCCATAGCCACATTTAAAGGTGCCAGCAAGCGCTTGGAAAAAATAGCCGAAAGCAAAAATAGCGTTGCCTTTAAAGATTTTGCACACTCGCCCAGTAAAGTTGAGGCCACCACCAAGGCCGTAAAAGAACAATATGCCAACAGAACGGTGGTTGCCTGTTTAGAACTGCACACGTATAGCAGTTTAAATGCCGAATTTTTAAAAGAATACAAAGGTGCGCTAGATGCTGCCGATGTTGCCGTCGTGTTTTACTCGCCCCATGCCGTAGAAATTAAAAAACTTAAAGAAGTTAGCCACGAACAAATAGCCACTGCTTTTGAGCGCGACGACCTTATTATTTACACCAACCCAGACGATTTTAAAAACTTCCTCTTCTCGCAAAACTTTGATAACAAAGCGTTGCTGTTAATGAGTTCCGGAAATTATGGCGGACTTAATTTTGATGAGGTGAAAGGGTTGATTGTGTGAAAAATTCGTGCAGCGATAGAAGCCTGTTTTTAATTGGGCAAGAATTTTAATCATAATCCCAATTCCTTTAAAAACGCCCACATTTTGTTGCTGAAAAGGTCGTTTTGTTCTTTAGTAAATTTACCATGGTTGCCACCGGGAATGGTTAGGAATTCGGTAGTAACATTGTGGGCCTTTAATTTTTCATATAGTACAACCGACTGCTGGTAAGGCACAATAGGATCGGCATCGCCGTGCACTATAAAAATGGGCGGACTTTCCTTAGTTATATAATAAATTGGCGATACAGATTCTATAAACTTCTGGTTGTTAAACCTTGCTCCCAGCCAGTTTTTTGCCGATTTCCATGCTGCCAATGGTGCTAAATCGGTAACGCCATATTTGTTTATAATGGCCGCCACTTTAATATTGCCGTTAAAATAGCAGTTGCTGTCAAATCGTTTATCGTTTCCCAACAAACCCGTCATTAGTGCCAAATGCCCTCCAGACGAACCGCCCATAACAACAATTTTATTAGTATCAATATTTAAGGTTTTTGCGTTTTTATACACATAAATTAAGGCACATCGTACATCTTCAATGGCAGCAGGAGCGGGGGCTACATCTACCAAACGGTATTCCACATTTGCTACGGCATAGCCGTTTTTAAACCAAGAGCCAAAACCACTCTGCGATTCCTTTTCTCCATGGTTCCAACCTCCTCCATGGATGTTGATGACAATGGGCGTGGGTGTTTTGGCTTCAGGGTTTGTATATAAATCCATACGACCGTTCCATTTGTTTATCTGTGTGTAAACAACATCTATCTGGCTTTGGTAGCCATTAGGAAAACTTACGGGCGTATAGGTTTGTTGCTGCGAAAATCCGCTAAAAAGTGTTATGAGATTTAAAACGCTAAAAAAAAATAACTGCTTCATTGTTTAATCTTTAATTTGTTTTTATAAATTCTTTGAGTTTCCGTTTATATGTTTTTGTTATCGCGGGAAAATCCTGTTCAAAAAAGTTTCCACACTCACTTGGTTGGCTCGTAAAAGTTCGGCTCGGGCATTGGCCATATCTTGCGGCGTTTTATCTTGCGACAATTTAAATTTGCCTTCCCAAGCAGTAATCGTAATTTCAAACAAATCAATGTAATCTAAAGCAGCCAGCATGCGTTGGTTGTTGGGCTCCAAAACGTATTTATGCTGGGGTTGCTCTAAAAATTCGGTCATTGCAATTAGCGAATCCTTTAAGGCCTTCTTGCTGGGGTTGCCGTTTACGGTGCCCTGAATATGTACTTTTATGTAGTTCCAGGTGGGCAATTGCGTGGTGGTATAAATACTGGGCGATATATAGCATTGCGGCCCCGAAAAAAGTACGGTAATAGGGGTGTTGTTTTTTAATAAAGCGGCCTGCGGGTTTTGTTTATCAATATGCCCGATTAATTGGCCTTTGGCATTGTAAATTAACGGCAAATGGGTAATAAGGGGAGTGTTGTTTTTTACTGAAATGATGGTGGCCAACGGATAGGTTTTAATAACTTCAATAAGATGGTTTCTGTTGGAGTCTTGATGTATTTTTGGTGGATATTTCAACTGAATTTACGATTTTTAGATTTTCATATTGCGTTTTTAAATTTACAATATTTATCTTTACTCTATGCAAGAAAAACTAGTGCCGTTTTCAATAAAAAATTGGAATCAAGACGATAGACCTCGGGAAAAATTACTCGGTAAAGGCAAAGAGGCTTTAAGTGATGCCGAATTGGTGGCTATTTTAATTGCTTCGGGCAGCAAAAATGAAAGTGCCGTAGATTTAAGCAAGCGCATGTTGGCAAGCGTAGCGAACAATTTGAATGCACTGGGCAAGCTATCCATCAAGCAACTTATGGCATTTAAGGGCATTGGGGAAGCAAAGGCCATTGCCATTGTGGCCGCCATGGAACTGGGACGACGACGACGGGGCGAGGAAGCCCTGGAGAAACATAAAATAACCTCCAGCACATCGGTTTTCGAGCTCATGCAACCCCTTATTGGCGAGCTGCAACATGAGGAGTTCTGGATTATTTACTTAAACAATTCCAATAAGGTCATTCAGAAAAACCAATTAAGCAAAGGCGGCATTACGGGCACGTTGGTTGATGTGCGTTTGGTTTTAAAAAATGCTTTGGAAGTAGGGGCAACCGGATTAATTTTGGTGCACAACCATCCATCTGGAACCTTAAAACCCAGTGATGCTGATAAACAAATAACCAAAAAACTAAAAACAGCTTCAGAAAGTTTGGACATAAAAGTGCTGGACCACCTAATTATAACTGAAAGTACCTATTTTAGTTTTGCCGATGAAGCGATTTTATAAATTGGTTGAAGTGCTAAAAACTGCTACCGAAAACTGCAAACCCATTTTATGCTTTTAGTTTATACCCATACCATTACCCCGCGCTTAACATACATTTTTAAGCATATCTGCATTCGAATTTTGGGTGTTGAGGTGTCCTTTACCACTAAAATCGAGGAATTTATAGCGCACGATAGTTTAAAAATATCCTATACCAAACAACAACTGGGCAACGAGTTTTTTATAAAAAGCCACGACCTTTTGTTTGAACAAGGCTTGAACGATATCGACATTAACGTTCAAAAATGGGGCCATACCAAATGTTTTTTTTTCAATGGCGATAAAAGTGCCATTCCATTCGATATTTTTGCGGCCTCTTTTTATTTGCTTTCTCGCTATGAGGAATATTTACCACACGTAAAAGATGATTACGGACGCTTTTTGGCAACGGATAGCATTGCCCATAAAAACGGGTTTTTGCACCAACCTGTTGTTGATATTTGGTCGGATAAATTTAAACAGGCCTTACAACTTCATTTTCCAACGTATCGATTTGTGCAAAAAAAATACAGCGTTAAACCGGTTATTGATGTGCCAACGCCTTACCATTTTAAACTAAAGGGCATTATGCGAACCGTTGGGGGCACGGTTAAGGATTTGCTAAAGTTTAAATTTAGGAGCTTGTACAACCGTTTTATGGTTATTTTTGGTGCAGAACACGATCCTTACGATACCTTTACATACATTATTAACAAACAAAAACAGAGCGAGTTTAAGTTCATGTTTTTCTTTTTAATAGGCGATTATTCCACCTACGACAAAAGTGTGAACCCTAATAACAAGGCATTTGTATCGCTTATAAAACATGTGGCCGATTATAGCGAGGTAGGCTTGAAGACATCTTTTTTTGCGCTCGACAATTTAGCTATCCTAAAAAAGGAAAAACTAAAAATGGAAGATATTTTGAATACCACTTTAAAAGCTTCGCGTCAATCGTTTTCAAAACTAAACCTGCCAGAATCGTATAGAAACCTTATAAAACTTGAGATTTTTGAAGATTATACCATGGGTTACGTGAACCAATTAGGGTTTAGGGCGGGTACTTGCACCCCGTTTTTGTTTTACGATTTGGATTATGAACTTCAAACGCCCCTAAAAATTCACACCTATCACCTTATGGATTATGTATTGCTAAAAACCCATTCACTGTTAGATAAGAAAAAGGTTTTGAATGAGATTATTAACGAAGTGAAGCAGGTAAATGGCGAGTTCATTCCTGTTTTCCATAATTATACCTTCAGCGATATGGAACGGTGGAAAGGATTTAAAGAGTTGTTTAACAGTATTTTAGAATCGGCCGATGAAAATTAACGGAATAACAGATGTGTTTTTTGATTTAGATCATACCCTTTGGGATTTTGATAAAAATTCAGCTTTAACCTTTGAAAAAATTTTCAAAATGCATAACATTGAAATAGATATCAATATTTTTTTGCTGCATTACAGAGATATAAATTTTCAGTATTGGAAACTTTACAGGGATGCCAAAATAGATAAGGAAGTACTGCGGCTTGGTAGGTTGAAGGACACCTTTGCAGTCTGCAATTTTCCTGTGGAAGCCGATATGATTTCCATTTTATCAACCGAATACATCACTTATCTTACCGACAATAATTATTTGTTTGCCAATACCATCGAAATCCTAGAATATTTAAGCCCCAAGTATAGTCTTCATATTATTTCCAATGGGTTTGAAGAGGTTCAGTCCAAGAAATTGGTCAAATCGAATATTCTTAAATATTTTAAAACCGTTACCAATGGTGAGGATATTGGGATAAAAAAACCACACCCTCAAATTTTTCATTTGGCTCTTGAAAAGGCGCAAACCACGGTAAACAAAAGCATAATGATTGGCGACGGCTATGAGGCCGACATCGTGGGCGCCCAAAACGTGGGAATGGAAGTTATTTATTTTGATACCAATAATATGCCTGTTAAAACGAACGTTAATCAAATATCGGAATTAATCGAAATAAAAAAATATTTATAATTTTAAACGATATCTGTTCCTCTAACGTTTCATAAATGTGATAAAACAATTTGTAAAATACCTGTTTTTGGCAATCATCATAAATAGTTTCTATTTGTCTTGTACCGAACCTGTTGATTTCGATCAAATAAACGATTTTAAAACCACGCCCGTCGTGGAATCCAGTCTTATTTTCTTTGATGAACCTGCAACCCGTTTTTTGGATAATGGCAACGAAATAGCCACCATTCAGGATTTTATTCAGGTCGATTTTTTTAAAAGCGAATTTATAACCGATAATTTGGCAAAAGCCGAATTTGTTTTTGAAACCAATAACGCTATAAATAGAGGGTTTCAGGTACGGGTCGCTTTTTTAAACAATTCAGGGCAAACCCAGCATACCTTTACGGTTTCAATTCCGCCTTCAACCAATAGTGCTCCGGTAACTTCCCGTTTCACCGAACTTTTTGAGGGGCCTTCATTAGTAGCCTTAAAAAACACCACAAAAATCGTTTTTACCTTAAACATGCTTCCCGGTGCGGCAATTACTAATAATACCAGCGGTAGGATAAGCCTAAAATCGAAAGCGGTATTATACTTTAACCTGGAAAGTTCAAGTCTATGAGGCACCTAAGTATGACTTTTGTTTTCATTACTTGCTTTTCGTTTGGGCAAAACAAGCAGTTGCTTTATGGTTTTTCAGAGGTTCCACAATCATTATTGCTCAATCCGGGTGTTAAAATTAAAAATTCGGGCTTTGTGGGCGTGCCGTTTTTATCCCATATCCATGCAAGCGCCGGCACCTCGGGCATAACGGTTTATGATGTGTTTGCCGATAACGGTGTCGATTTCAACACCAAACTACAAAACGCGGTTTATAAATCGAAAGCTAGAAATTTTGTAAGCATCAATCAACAATTGGAGCTGCTTTCCGGAGGGTTTGCTTTTGGAAGTTCCTTTGAAAAAAATGAGTATATAAGTTTTGGAATTTATCAGGAATTGGATGTTATTGGCTATGTACCCAAGGATTATGCCATTTTGGGCTTAGAAGGAAACCAAAATAATATCAATAGGGTGTTTGATGCGGGCCATTTAAACGCTAGCGGCGAGGTTATTTCGGTTTTTCATTTGGGCTACAACAAAAAGGTAAACAACCTGTTTACTTATGGTGTTCGGGGAAAAATATATTCAAGTATCATAAACGTAAATTCCACAAAAAACCAAGGAAGTTTTGTAACGGTACAAGGCCAAAACAACATTTACACCCATATTTTTGATTTGGATTTGGAAGTAAAAACCTCTGGATTGGCCAATATTAAGGATGGTGAAGCAGATGCTATTTATAAAGACCTAAAAAAACGGATGCTATTGGGTGGCGATTTAGGCCTAGGTTTCGATGTGGGCTTTACCTACCAATTCGATAAACAATGGACTTTCGATGCCAGTATCTTGGATGTTGGCTTTATCAGGCACACCAAGGATGTCGAAAATTATTCCGTAAGGGGTCGCTATGCATTTGAAGGCATTAACCCTTTTTTCTCAGAAGCGGGAGCAGGACAAACCGCCGACGACTATTGGAGCAAGGTTGAAGATGAATTTAGCGCTATTTTTGAAGCCGATACCACCAAAACCAAATTCACCACGTGGCGCCCCGTTAAATGGAACGCTTCGTTAAATTATGCCTTTGGCGAAAAAAAAGAAAAAGATTGTAACTGCATAAAAGGCGAAAGTGAGTATCAAAATGCTGTTGGTGCCCAACTGTACGCCATCAATAGGCCCAAGCAACCGCAAGCGGCACTCACGTTGTATTATTTTAGGCACATCTTCAAAGGGTTATCGGCAAAAACAACCTATACCATCGATTCATTTTCATTGTACAATCTGGGTTTGGGGCTATCGGCAAACCTAGGAAATATAAATTTTTATGTAATGGCAGATAATTTTTTGCAATATAAAAACGTATATAATGCACAAAGTGTATCTTTACAGTTAGGGTTTAACTATATATTCAAAAAAAAATGAAGACAAAAATTTCAGCACTATTAATCGCCTTTTTTATAACCGCAAGTGTGTTTTCGCAAGCCAACTTAAACAATTATAAATATGTAATTGTGCCCAATAAATTCGATTTTTTAAAGGAAAAAGACCAATACCAGTTAAATGCGTTGACCAAATTTTTATTTGAGAAATATGGGTTTGAAGCGTTAATGGAAGGCGAAAAATATCCGGATGATTTAATAAGAAACCGCTGTTTGGCCTTAAAATCAAATTTATTAAAAGATTCCGGCATGTTTAAAACCAAGTTGGCCGTAGAACTAAAAGATTGTAACGATGCCGTAGTCTATACTTCCGAAATGGGTGAGAGCCGAGAAAAAGAGTTTAAAAAAGCCTTTACCGAAGCCTTACGAAATGCTTTTAATTCCATAGAAAAGTTAGCCTATAAATACGAACCAAGCACACAAACCCTTGCCACCGTACCCCAAGAAACCAGTGTTACAAACCATGCCGTGGCCGCCGAAATTCAGCAATTAAAGGAAGAAATCCAAAATCTTAAAAAAGAAAAAGAAGTTGTAGTGGAAGTTGCTGCGCCAAAAACAGCCACCCTTCCCGAAGTGCCCGTAGTTAAACAACCGGAAATGGAACAAAAAACCACTGAAACTCCCGTAAAACAAGCAACAACAGGCGTTTTATATGCCCAAGCCATAGAAAACGGTTTCCAGTTGGTTGACAGCACGCCCAAAGTAGTTTATAAAATCAAAAAAACAGGTATTGCCGATGTGTTTATGGTTGAAAACAAAAACGCAACACTTTACAAAAAAGATGCTAACTGGATTTTGGAATACTACGAAAACAACGAGCTAAAACAAGAAATGCTCAACATTAAGTTTTAATAAGCGTTGAGTTGTTTGTCGTTGAGTTGTTAAGCTGAAATTAATTTCACAACGTAACAACATACAACTCAACAACAAACTAATACCCATATTTTTCCTTCCAACGTTGTTTTAAAAATTCCCGATGGGCATTTTCGCGTGCGTTGTTGCCAGGGTCGTAAAGTTTGGTATTTTTTATGGCATCGGGCAAAAACTCTTGGTTGGCAAAATTGTTTTCGTAGTTATGGGCATATTGGTAATTATCGCCATAACCAAGTTCTTTCATTAATTTGGTGGGCGCATTCCTAATTTCAAGAGGCACCGATAAATCGCCCGTTTCGCTTACCAGTTGTTGTGCTTTCCCAATAGCCAAATAGGCAGCGTTACTTTTAGGGGAACAGGCCAAATAAGTAGCACATTGGCTCAATAAAATCCTGGATTCCGGATATCCAATAGTTGTTACCGCCTGAAATGTACTATTGGCAATAACCAAGGCCGTTGGGTTGGCGTTGCCTATATCTTCACTGGCCAAAATAAGCAATCGGCGCGCTATAAACTTTACGTCTTCGCCACCTTCAATCATGCGTGCCAACCAATACACCGCTGCGTTAGGGTCGCTGCCCCGAATCGATTTTATAAATGCCGAAATAATATCGTAATGTTGTTCGCCCGTTTTATCGTAGCGCGTTGTGTTGCTTTGTATTTTTTTTAAAACACTTTCATCTGTGATTTCAATAGTATTTGAAGCTTCAGAATTCACTATCAATTCAAAAATGTTCAACAATTTCCGGGCATCACCGCCCGAAAGCCTTAAAAGCGCATTGGTTTCCTTTAGGGTAATCTTTTTTTTAGAAATGTATGCATCATTTTCAATAGCCCGCTTTAAGAGTGCTTCCAAATCCTGTTTGTTGAACGCATTTAAAATATAAACCTGGCAACGCGATAACAAGGCGGGAATCACCTCGAAACTGGGGTTTTCGGTCGTAGCGCCAATTAAGGTTATCCACCCTTTTTCAACCGCTTGCAATAGCGAATCCTGTTGCGATTTGCTAAACCTGTGAATCTCGTCAATAAACAAAATAGGGTTTTTGGTTGTAAACAAGCCACCACTTTGTTTCGCCTTATCAATCACGTCCCGAATGTCCTTAACCCCCGAGTTTATCGCACTTAAAGTATAAAAAGGACGACCAGATTCTGTGGCAATAATATTTGCAAGCGTGGTTTTTCCCGTGCCCGGTGGCCCCCAAAAAATCATCGATGGTATTAAACCTTGCTTAATGTGCTGTGTTAACGCACCGTTTTTTCCAACCAAGTGCAATTGGCTCACATAATCCGCTAAGGTTTTGGGTCGTAAACGTTCGGCTAAAGGTGCATTCATACTGTAAAATTAAAACAATTCCTTTTCAAAAAGGAAACTACACACCATTAAGTTTCAATTTTTTGGCGTGCCCCCGTAAAAACGGGGTCGCGTTTTTCGTTGCAATCTTTTTCTCGTGCCTCAAAAAAAGGATTTTCACTGCAACCGCTCACGCGGGCTTATCTGCCAATTTAGCGTATGCACAAAAAATGGTCAATTATTTGCTATCTTAGTTTTATGAACACTCATGAGCATTTCAAATTCTATAACGGGGTCATTATTTACCCTGTGTTTATTGTGCTGGTTATTTGGTCGGTTTTTTCGTTTGAAATTCACTATAACGTCAATTTTAGTAGCTACGGCATCTATCCGCAAACACTTAAAGGATTGCGTGGTATCGTTTTTAGTCCGTTTATCCATGGTAGCATACAGCACATTTATCAAAATACCGTGCCTTTGTTCGTGTTGTCCATGGCGCTTTTTTATTTTTACAAACCCATTGCTTGGAAAGTATTGGTATTTGGCATTTTGCTATCGGGGTTTTTTACCTGGTGCATAGGTAGGCCATCGTACCATATTGGCGTAAGTGGATTGATTTACGTGTTGGTAAGCTTTATTTTCTTTAAAGGGATTCTCACCAAATATTACCGATTGGTAGCCTTGTCGTTATTGGTTATTTTTCTTTACGGAAGCATGATTTGGTACACGCTGCCCATTGATGAAGGTATCTCGTGGGAAGGGCATCTATCTGGTTTGGTAACAGGATTGTTGTTTGCCTTGTTTTTCAGAAAAACCATAGCGAAGCCAAAAAAATATGCTTGGGAACAATCAGATTATAACGAAACCAACGATCCCTTTTTAAAACAATTTGACGCCAACGGTAATTTTATTGAGTACGTTGAAACAGACGTTGAGCAGGAACAACCTACAATTAATTATACTTTCAAAGAAAAAAAGGAATAATTGTTTCTAGCAATCTAAAAAGTCCAACAGTCTAAAAAAGTCTAACATTCTAAGATAGTCTTTGCCTCACTGCTTCATATAAAAAAGCGCCACAGGCCACCGACACATTTAGAGATTCAATATCTCCTAATATGGGTAGTTTTGCTTTAGCATCAACCACTTTTAATATGGAAGGATTAATACCCCTATCCTCCGATCCCATGATAATGGCACAGGGCTCGATAAATGAAATGTCGTATAGAGTGTCATCTGTTTTTTCGGTAGCGGCAATCACTTTAATGCCCGATGATTGCAAGTAAAATACGGCATCCTTAATGTGGTCCACTTTACAGATAGGAACTTTAAAAACAGCACCAGCACTTGTTTTAATGGTGTCGCCGTTAACAGGTGCACCCCCTTTTTTCTGGATGATGATGCCGTTTACCCCCGTACATTCCGCAGTTCGGATAATGGCCCCAAAATTACGCACATCACTTATTTGGTCGAGCAACAAAAACAAAGGTGTTTTACCCGATTCCATTACGTTCAAAACGAGTGTTTCCAGATCGTGAAATGCAATGGGAGATATTTGAGCTACCACCCCTTGATGGTTTTTGTTGGTAAGTTTATTTAATTTTTCAACGGGTACATAACTTTTATTGATGGAATTTCTGTTTAACAACGATTCCAGTTCACTAAAAAGTTCGCCTTTAAGTCCTTTTTGCAGAAATACTTTATCAATGGTTTCCCCTGCATTAACGGCTTCCATTACGGCGCGCAAGCCAAAAATTTGTGTGTGGTTTTCCATGGGGTAAAGGTATAAAAAAACCGAGGACATTTATTTCCTCGGTTTTAACTATTAAAATTAAATGTTTAAGAATTAATGTTCGTCTTCTAGAAAACCAGTACGCTTATAGCCTTCAATAGTGTAAACGGTACCTGGATCATCAGAAAACTCTACTTTGAAAGAGATTTTATCAGAAACCCCTCCGCTACTGGTTGTTGCGCCATTTTTTGTAATCTGCCCATTTGTTATATCTAAAACTGGTGTTACAGTTGTAGTGCTTCCAGTTGGTGTGTAGCTATATTCGCTTACAAGACCAGACCCAGCAAAAGTTAAATCTTCAACGTTAACTGGTACAATCACTCTTGATGGCCATAATTTGAAATCGTCTATATACATTTCAGCACCTCCCTGAGGTGTGTTATGTGTAGATATTTTATAATAACCAATATCATAGATATCTTCACCATCAACCAATAGTTTAACAAACCATTCGCCCGACATTTCAGAAACCACCGATTTATTTATATCTAAATCGGCAAACCCTTCTTCATTACTACAAGACACTATCAAGGTAAGAAGTAGTAAAAAACTATATTTATATATTTTTTTCATAATTGTTTTTTTATTTGTATTTAAAGGTATAGGAAAAACCAGCAGGATTCACTTTAGTAGTAAATCTTTTGGTAACAGGATCATATGTTAAGTCAACAGAAGTTTGACCTAAAGGATAAACTTGTTTTATTTCTGATATTGTATTTCCATTCATTTGAAAATACATAGGAAAAGCTCCTGAAAAAGCAAAATCTGTTACATAAAAGATACTTGTTGTTCCTTTTACTAAAGTGATAACACCAGTTCTAGTTGAATTATTGGCGTCCACAATATCTCCTGAGACATCTGTTCCTATAATCAAAGGATTATGTACAATTACCGTTTGCGAAACAGAGCCGTCAAATCCATCCGAATTCGTTGCTGTATAAGTCATAGTATAAACTCCAACGGTATTTATATCTACAGACCCTGTTTTGGTTACGGGCAATTCAACTCCATTTTCAGTAGCTTTTACTACTGGTGTAAAATTACTCCCTAAACTTATTACTACCATACTGTTGTATTCAAATGTTGGAAAGTTAGTTATTGCTGATTCGATGGGGTTTTCCTCCGTACAGGACATCATCAAAAATGCAATGAGCAGTATTGATAGACGACTTATATATTTATATGTTATTTTCATCTTTTATTTTTTTAGATTAAATTTTAAACTTATTTTTTATCCCACCAAATTTTTTCGGTTAATGACCCTTTTTGTTGCAAACTGGTGTTTCTAGTAACTTCATTATCAGGATAAAAAAGAGATTTTGGAGTTTGTCCACCTGGTAAAACGGAGTTTCTTGAAACAATTAGGTTACCAATGGTGTAGTTTTGGGTTCCAAAAGTTACGATTTCGGGATATTTGGTTCTGCTAATTTCAAAAAATGCTTCGATATTATTGATGTATGCCAATGAAGCCCACTTTTGAACCATTACTTGCCTCAATGCGGTTTCAACATTTGCAGAAGGAACATAGGCATAAGCACCCCCTGGAGCCGTTAATGCATTTGCTTGCGCCGCTGTAAGCTTATAAGTTAAAAACGAACTTAAAACACCGGCATTATATTTTGCGCTAGCACCAGCACCGGCGGCATAGCGAATTAATGCTTCAGCCTGTAAAAAGTTACTTTCGCTTACAGTCATAAAATAAACAGGGGTGTTAAATACAATATTTGGTCTTGAAAAAGCCGTAGCCAATATGGAGCCACCATAACTATTTCTGTCTCCTTGGTCTATACCTCTGTGCGCGTTTGTTGCATTTTTACGGTAAACGGCATCAATTCTAGGGTCATTGTTGTCAACATAAAAATTAAGCAAGGATAAACTGGCGATATTGTTTACATCACCAATCCTATCTATTTGTACGTCATAAAAAGGGTTGTTTTTATTTTCTTCCAAAACCGCTGAATAAACAGAAAATTTAGCATCAGATGTGATAAAGTTGTTTTCTGCCATTAAAGTATTAACAGCTGCGGGATTGGCCAAAGTGGTATATGCCATTCTTAAATACATTTTAAGTTTTAAAGTGTTGGCAAATTTTATCCAATCGTCCATGTTTGCATTATAAATTACATCTTGTTTACCAACAGTTGAAGGTACGGGGTCATTTTTATATTTAGTTAAAGCATCGTCAATGCTTGCTATTAACGCTGGATAAATAACTTCCCCAGCGTCAGGAGCTGGATTAATGTTTTGTGAACCCAGCAATGACTCAGAATAAGGTATGCTTCCAAAAAGGTCGGTTAAAACTTGGTAAGTATAAGCTTGTAGCACTGTGGCAATTAAGTATGATCCAGTATCATTTTCGTCTTCTGCAACCTCTTTCACATATTTTAGGTCATTCAAGCCTCCAGCATATAGTTCAGACCATAATCTATTGGCATAATCCGTATTCATATTGTATGAGTCGATGCTCAAATATTGTGATGCAGATGGTGCCTGTGTATGGTATTGCGCCAGAAAGCCTCCTAAGTTTGTTAAGTCACCACCAATAACGGTTGCAATAGAGCCCTGTGCCGCTGTTAAGATAAAACTTTTATCAACACCGGTAGGCGTATTGGGATCGGTATTTATGTTCAAATCTTTTTCACATGAAGTTATCATGATAGTTAGAAAAAGAAATTTAATTATGTTTTTCATGTTTTTTATTTTTAAAATTAATTAAAACCGTGCTTTTAGAGTAACTCCAAGGCTTTTAGTGCTTGGATTAGCACTAAACTCACCAAATTGACTTGATAAATCGGTACCAAAAGTAGAAACCTCTGGGTCAATATATTGGTTGGATGCTGGAGTAAACAATAAGAGATTTCTTCCTACAACACTTATTGATAAATCTTGAAATGGTGTTTGTTCAGTAATTTTCTTAGGGAATCTGTATGATAAGATTACCTCTCTTAATTTAACAAATGATTTATCAATAACATTATCCCTGTCAGTAGCTTCCGCGCTATAATACCTGTTCCAATGTTCAAAATCTATGGCAGTGGTATTGGGTTGGAAAACACCTGGGCTTACTTCTTGAACAGAATTTGGTATAATATAAGGGTTTCTGTCATTTATAGTAGTGGTAATCGAGTTTCCTGTAAACCTTGTTATATCAGCAGTTCTTGAGAACATTAAACCACCTTGTCTAATATCAAAGGTAAATCCTAAAGACACTCCTTTATATGAGAAATCATTTGAGATACCTAAAGTATAATCATATTGAGTATTACCATATATTTCTTTAATAGGAGAAGCTACGGGGATACCATTAGCATCAACAACTATATTACCATTGCCATCTGTTTTGGGGACACTACCTTCCAATAAAGATAAAGGTTGTCCTTTTTTTGCAATTAAAGCAATAGTACTTAAGCCTCCTAACGGAACACGGTCTAATCGATCATCTAGCTCTTCTAAAACAGCATCGTTTGTAGAAAAATTAAAGGATGTATCCCAATTGAAACCATCGGTATTATTGAAAATGCTTAATTTAAGCAGGGCTTCAATACCTTTATTCGATATTACCCCTACGTTAGCCGTTTGGTTGGTATAACCAGATGAAGCTGCAAGTGGTAAATCCAATATTTGGTTTTCTACCTTGGCATCGTAATAAGTGAAATCAATGGATATGCGATTTTTGATAAAAGAAAGTTCCGCTCCAATTTCAAACTCTTTTCTTCTTTCTGGTTTTAAGTTTGGGTTTCCTGCTCTATTGCCTATTTCATAAGCATTAAAGCCGTTTGCGGGGAAAGCCAAAGTTCTAAATCCTTGGTTGTCAATAGATCCGGATACAATTACAGGGTCAATTTGATAAGGGTCTGTATCAACACCTGTTTCACCATAGCCTAATCTTAGTTTACCATAACTCAAAATGTTCTTAATGTCTGGAAACGTATTTGTGGCTACCCATGATGCATTAACACCACCATAAAGTACAGAGCGGTTCTCAACGGGAAGTGTTGAGTACCAGTCATTTCTTATGTTTCCAGTAAGGTATAACATGTCGTTATAAGAAAACGTGGTAGAATTGAACACACCATACAGTCTTCTCTTATTTATTGTAGAAGAAGTAATGGGAGTACTTGCTGAATTTGTTAGCGCATAATAACCGGGGATATCCTGTGAGCTTACAGATGCACTCATTCCAGAACTAAATCTATCATTATAATTAAAACCAAAAGTAGATTCGATATTGAAAGTTTCACTCACATCTAGGTTTAGGTTATAGAATATGTCGTGATTGAACTGTTTCACGATTGATGTCCCTTCGGAATAGGATCCAGGGTCTTTGGTGCTGCTTCCAAAGTTTGGAGTTCCGGGTAAAGGTTGCACAATAGCCTTCCATATTTTAGTGTTGTCGGTATATGAATCGATACCAAATCTATATCCAATGCTTGACCATGAATTTAATTCGGCACTAACATCAAAGGCTCCATATACACGTTCTTTCAGATAACGACTTCCATCCTCGTTTAAAGTAAAATAAGGGTTGGTAACTCCATAGGGTGTATAATAATTTGAAACGCTATTGAAAGGGTCGTTTTTATAATCCTTAAATTCAGTAATGTCTATATCTGTGGGGATTTGCATTAAGTTGTTAATTACTGAAAGTCCTTGTCCTGTTGCAACGGCACTACCAGAAGTATTAACATAATTTAAGCTACCACCAAAAGTTAGAAAATCTAATTTAGAATTAAAGGAAAGTGTTAGTGTATTTCGCTCAAAACTATCAGCATCTGTTGGATAGATACCGTCTGCTGTTGAATTGTTTACAGATATTCTTCCAGTTGTATTGTCCGAACCACCTGCAACCGATAAGTTAGTAACATACGATTCACCTACATCAAAAAAGTTTCTTAATTGATCTTTTTGAAATGCAAAAGGTTTAAGTTTTTGAGAGTTGTTTACAACATTTCCCCAAACACGGATAGAATTGTCAAAACGAGGACCCCAAGAACCATTCTCTCCTAAGTAATGTTGTCCATCCCAACCTTGTCCAAATTCATTTTGGTATTTAGGAGCTCTTAATAAATCGGAAAAAATCATGGATGTAGAAAAATCTATATCCATTTTTGACGATTTTCCTTTTTTAGTAGTAATAATTACCACACCATTAGCCGCCCTTGAACCATAAAGTGCTGTACTTGAAGCGCCTTTTAAAACAGAAACCGATTCAATGTTTTCTGGATTAATATCTCCAGAACCACGACCAAAGTCATATCCACCATTTAAACTTGAAGAAAATCTTGAGCCATCATTAATAGGCACACCATCTACAATATAAAGTGGTTGGTTGCTACCTCCCAATGTACTGAAACCCCTGATGATAACACCAGAAGAAGCACCAGGATCTGTTGATGAATTAGAAATTACAACACCGGCAACCTTACCTTTGATAGCATCAGCAATGTTTGTTTGTGAGCCTTCATTAAGCTCTTCTGTGTTCACTGTTGTTACAGCAGAACCAATGGATGCTTTCTCTCTGGAAATTCCCAAAGCAGTAATAACTACCTCTTCTAGGGTTTGGGCATCCTCTTGCATATTAACATTTAATGAGTTGGAAGCTCCAACCTTAACTTCTTTGGTTGTATAACCAACAAAGCTAAAAACAAGCGTAGCACCTGTATTTGTTTTGATTGAGTATTTACCATCGAAATCTGTAGAAGTACCTGAAGAAGTACCTTTTACTAAGACTGTTGCTCCTGGTAACGGTAAGCCAGAAGGATCTGACACGATACCTGAAACAGTCTTTTCTTGTGCAAACGTTAGCTGCACGACAAACGCTAGTAATAGCGTTAGAATTCCACTAAACTTTGTTTTCATTTTATAATTATTTGAATTAGTCAATGCCAAAAATCATAATAAAAAGTTAATAAAACAATAAATAATGGTTAAAATTTACAGATTTAGCTTAATATTTAAGAAAATAGCAATTAATGATTAGAAATTTGCCATTAAACTGAGATGAATTTTAGAATTGGATAGTTTAAATTTAGAATTCTCAATATTACCGTTGGCGTAATTTAATTTTAATAACCCCGATTTTGTTAAAATACCAAAACCAAGTCCGAATCCGTACAGTTTTTCTTTAGTGTTTATTGTTTTGTTTTCAAAATAACCTATATCTGTGATGGAATGTAGATAAATGGCATTGTTTAACTGGTAGCGATACTCGGTGTTTATAACACTGTAAAGCGATGCATAAATGCTGTTTTCCTCAAAACCCCGTATGGAATGGATGCCACCAAAGCGCAGGAGCTCGTTCTCAAAATAAGTATTTGAATTTAAAACTTCGCCATGAGCCCTAACATAGATGCTATTTTTTAAGTCTAAATTAAAAATTTTGTAGCCATCAACAATAAAATACGATTGGCTTTCTTGTTCATTTTCCTGGGAACGGTTTCCAAAGTTACTCTCTACATAAGCCTGCGAATTAACAGGAAAAAGCATATTACTGGATTGTGTTTTTAAAAACCCGTAGGCAATCGAGTAGAAGGTTGTTTTATAATCGGAAATATTGGAAACGCTTACCGCAGAAAGCAAATTATTGGATTGGGTTGAGGTAATGCCTGTATAAATTTTATGTTGTGGGTTTATTTGGTAGTGTAGTTTTGCCAATTGGTTAACGGTTGTAAACGAGGAATCTCGCTTAAAAATACGCAGTGCCATATCCAAACCAACGGGGGTTTTAAGCAAATAGGGCAGCGATAGGTTGGTCTCAAACGTTTTTTGCTCGCTTTCGTCGTTTCTATACAGCAGTTTAAACGATTCGCCGTAATTTAAGTTGTTGTTAAGGCTTAAGTTTAAATAGCCATTAAATTGCAATTTAGTGTTGTCCTCGGTGGTGCCAAAACCTAAAAAGCCATCAAAGGCATTGCTCTTTGTTTTTTGAAGGTATAAATACAAAGTGGTCGAATCTTTTGAAAACAAGACTTCTGGCGACTTCGTTTCGCTGGCAAATTTCAAATTTTGTAATTGCTCGGTTTTGTTTTTTATGGTGTTCAAGTTAAAGGTTTGTCCTGGTTTAATTTTTAGGTAGTGCTTTAAAAAGGTATGCGGAAAGCGCTCGTAACCCTTTATTACAATATGGTCAATGGTTCTTTTTTGTTCAGATTCACGAACCATTAAGTGTGCCAACAGTTGCGATGCCTCGTTAATGGTGATGTTTGATAGTTGTAATTTAGCAAACGGAAACCCTTTTTCGGCAATTTTACTGTTTATAAGGTTCAGGACCGTTTCAACCTTGTTCAATTCCAGTATAAAATAACGGTCAAAGACTTTATTTGAAACCATATTTATTGTTTTAGAATCAACCAGCGATTCATCAAAATATATTTGTATTGTGTTGTATTTTTTTTTCAGAATTAGTTTTGCCGAAAAAACCGAATCGTTAAGCCTGTAAACCGCTTTTAGTTCGTTTTCTATATAGCCTAATTTATAAAAGGCGTTTTGTACCGAATCTATTTCCTGTTTGATGGATGCATAATTACCGTGAAACTTTTTGTAATTCAATGAATCGATGATGGAGGTTTCCAAGGTCGTGCTCCCTTCAACTTTCAACAACAAATTCTGTCCAAAAACCAGTGTTGAAAAAGCGGTATATATAATAAGGTATAAAAGGAGTGTTTTTTGCACGTTAAAAAAGCTTTTTGGTCTTGTAAATCTAACGGAAAAATAGCACTTATGATATGCGGCATAAGTTATTTTTAAAAATCTATTGAAAATTAATGATTTAGGATTTGAATTTTTCATTTTAATTTCTACCTTTGCAGCCCTCTTAAAAGAGGATTTTAAAATTTATATAGAATATATATGCCAACAATTTCACAATTAGTACGAATAGGAAGAACCCAAATAATCAAGAAGAGTAAATCGGTTGCTTTAGATTCGTGTCCACAACGTCGTGGGGTTTGTACGCGTGTTTACACTACAACACCAAAAAAACCTAACTCAGCAATGCGTAAAGTTGCAAGGGTAAGGTTAACAAATGGTAACGAGGTGAACGCATACATCCCAGGTGAAGGTCACAATCTACAAGAGCACTCGATAGTATTGGTTAGAGGAGGAAGAGTAAAAGACTTGCCAGGAGTTAGGTATCATATCGTTCGTGGCGCTTTGGACACCGCAGGTGTTGCAGGTAGAACACAACGCAGATCTAAGTACGGCGCTAAACGTCCTAAACCAGGGCAACCAGCGGCAGCACCAGCAAAAGGCAAGAAAAAGTAAAACAAAGTTAAAGGTTAAAAGTTGAAAGTTAAAAGTTGGAAACAGCCAATAACCAATAACCAATAACCAATAACCAATAACTTAACAGAAGACATGAGAAAAAGAGCAGCAAAAAAGAGACCGCTTTTACCAGATCCACGATTTAACGACCAGCTAGTTACGCGTTTCGTTAACATGATGATGTGGGATGGAAAAAAGTCTGTGGCTTTTAAAGTATTTTACGATGCCATTGACATTGTAGAATCAAAAAAAACAAACGAAGAAAAAACAGCATTGGATACTTGGAAAGATGCATTATCAAATGTGATGCCTCACGTAGAAGTGCGTAGCCGTCGTGTTGGTGGCGCCACCTTCCAAATCCCTATGCAAATCCGTCCAGACCGTAAGGTTTCAACAGCAATGAAATGGCTTATTAGCTATTCGCGCAAAAGAAACGAAAAATCGATGGCACAACGTTTAGCCTCCGAAATTTTAGCAGCAGCTAAAGAAGAAGGTGCAGCAGTAAAAAAACGTGTAGATACTCACAAAATGGCAGAAGCTAACAAAGCGTTCTCTCACTTTAGATTTTAATACGAAATGGCAAGAGATTTAAGATATACAAGAAATATAGGAATTGCGGCTCATATTGATGCCGGTAAAACAACAACAACCGAACGTATCTTGTTCTATACTGGTGTAAACCACAAACTAGGCGAAGTGCACGATGGTGCATCAACCATGGACTGGATGGAGCAAGAAGCGGAAAGAGGTATTACCATTACATCGGCAGCAACAACTTGCGACTGGGTGTTCCCAAGAGAAAATGGCGAACCTACCGCAGATGCAATGAGTTACCACTTTAACATCATCGATACCCCTGGCCACGTTGATTTTACGGTTGAGGTAAACCGTTCGTTACGTGTATTGGATGGCTTGGTGTTCTTGTTCAGTGCCGTTGATGGTGTGGAACCTCAATCGGAAACTAACTGGAGATTAGCCGACAACTACAAAGTGCCACGTATTGGTTTCGTTAACAAAATGGACCGCCAAGGCGCTAACTTTTTAGAGGTTAACAAACAAGTTAAAGAAATGTTGGGCTCCAACGCGGTGCCAATTGTATTGCCAATTGGTGATGAAATTGACTTTAAAGGCGTTGTTGATTTAGTAAAAAACAGAGCCATTATTTGGCATGAAGATAATTTTGGGTCAACCTTTGATGTGGTAGAAATTCCTGCCGACATGAAAGATGAAGTTCATAAATACAGAGCCCAATTAATTGAAGAGGTAGCTAGTTACGACGAAAACTTATTAGAAAAATTCATGGAAGATGAAGATTCTATTACAGAAGAAGAAGTACACGCTGCGTTAAGAGCTGCCGTTATGGATATGGCCATCATCCCGATGGTTTGCGGTTCTTCATTCAAAAATAAAGGTGTACAGTTTTTATTGGATGCCGTTTGTCGCTACTTGCCTTCTCCAATGGACAGGGAAAGTGTGATTGGTGTTAACCCAGATACAGAAAAAGAAGAAAGACGTAAACCAAGCGTTAACGAACCTTTTGCAGCATTGGCATTTAAAATAGCAACCGATCCCTTCGTAGGGCGTTTGGCATTTTTCCGTGCATATTCAGGTCGTTTAGAAGCGGGTTCTTACATCCTTAACAACCGTTCAGGAAAAAAAGAGCGTATCTCACGCATCTACCAAATGCATGCCAACAAGCAAAATGCGATCGATTTTATTGAAGCAGGCGATATTGGAGCAGCCGTAGGGTTTAAGGATATTAAGACTGGCGATACCATGTCTGATGAAAAACACCCAATTGTTCTGGAATCCATGAACTTCCCCGATCCCGTAATTGGTATCGCGGTAGAGCCCAAAACGAAAGCTGATGTTGATAAATTAGGAATGTCTTTAGCGAAATTAGCCGAAGAAGATCCCACATTTACCGTTAGAACCGATGAAGCTTCTGGCCAAACAATCATTTCCGGAATGGGCGAGCTTCACTTAGATATTATTGTTGATCGTTTACGTCGAGAGTTTAAGGTAGAAGTGAACCAAGGTGCACCTCAAGTGGAGTACAAAGAAGCCATTACCCAAAAAGCACAGCACCGTGAAGTTTACAAAAAACAATCTGGTGGACGCGGTAAATTTGCCGATATCGTATTTACTTTAGAACCAGCTGAAGAAGGCAAAAGCGGTTTGGAGTTCGTTTCTGAAATCAAAGGCGGTAATGTTCCTAAAGAGTTTATTCCTGCTATTGAAAAAGGATTTAAGCAAGCCATGGTAAACGGCCCATTGGCAGGTTACGAAGTGGATGCCATGAAGGTAACCCTGCTAGACGGTTCTTACCACGATGTGGATTCGGATCAATTGTCATTCGAGTTGGCTGCAAAACTAGGATTTAAAGCTGCTGCAAAAGCTGCAAAAGCGGTAATCATGGAGCCAATCATGAAATTGGAAGTTATCACTCCAGAAGAAAACATGGGTGATATTGTAGGCGATTTAAACAGACGTCGCGGACAAGTGAACGATATGGGCGATAGAGCTGGTGCCAAAACCATCAAAGCCATGGTGCCCCTATCAGAAATGTTCGGTTATGTAACCACATTAAGAACCCTATCATCTGGTCGTGCAACATCAACAATGGAATTTTCACATTATGCTGAAACACCTGCAAATATTTCTGCAGAGGTCATTAAAGCAGCAAAAGGCGTTGAAGCTTAAAACTTAAGAAAATGAGTCAAAAAATCAGAATAAAATTAAAATCTTACGATCACAATTTGGTAGATAAATCGGCCGACAAGATTGTAAAAACAGTAAAAAGTACAGGTGCGGTGGTAACAGGGCCAATTCCATTACCAACAAACAAGAAAATTTTCACTGTATTACGTTCTCCACACGTAAACAAAAAAGCTAGGGAACAATTCCAATTAAGCTCTTACATGCGCCTATTGGATATTTATTCCTCATCATCAAAAACCATTGATGCGCTGATGAAGCTTGAATTGCCAAGTGGCGTTGAAGTGGAAATTAAAGTTTAAGCAGATAAGCTTTAATTTACATCCCGAACTTGTTTCGGGATCTCATTAAGAGAAAGTAAAATGTCCTTAACGATGGTTAAGGAAAAACGGAAAAATACAATTCAAGGCTGAAATGTATTTTCGGCCTTGAATTTTTAATATCGCAGGGACACCCGCGTAGAGACGGCTCGCGAACTGTCTATAATAAATTTAACGTAAGGGCAAGTCGCGACTTGTCCGTAAAACAAATAAATAATAATTATGTCTGGGTTAATTGGAAAAAAAATCGGTATGACCAGCATTTTCGATGAAAATGGAAAAAACATTCCATGTACAGTAATCGAAGCTGGACCATGTATCGTTACCCAAGTCAGAACCGAAGAAGTTGATGGCTACAAAGCGCTTCAACTTGGTTTCGATGACGCGACAGAAAAAAGCGCTACTAAAGCGGACTTAGGTCACGCTAAAAAAGCAGGGACTTCTGTAAAACGCAAAATCGTAGAGTTCAAAGGTTTTGATAAGGAGTACAAATTAGGTGACGCAATCACCGTAGAGCACTTTGTAGAAGGTGAATTTGTTGATGTTTCTGGAATATCAAAAGGAAAAGGATTCCAAGGCGTTGTAAAGCGTCATGGTTTTGGTGGTGTTGGGCAATCTACCCACGGTCAGCATAACCGTTTAAGAGCCCCTGGTTCTGTTGGAGCTGCTTCGTACCCTGCACGCGTTTTCAAAGGAATTCGTATGGCAGGTAGAATGGGTGGCGATTCTGTAAAAGTTGAAAATTTAAGGGTTTTAAAAGTAGTAGCAGATAAAAATCTACTAGTTGTTAAAGGTTGTGTACCTGGACATAAAAACGCTTATGTAATTATTAGAAAATAATGAAAGTAGCAGTTTTAGATATAAACGGAAAAGATACAGGTAGAAAAGCAGAGCTTTCTCAAGATGTATTCGCTATTGAGCCTAATAATCACGCTGTATATTTGGATGTTAAACAATATTTGGCAAACCAAAGACAGGGAACCCACAAATCGAAAGAACGTGCCGAGATCTCTGGTAGTACACGTAAGCTTAAAAAGCAAAAAGGAACTGGTACCGCAAGAGCAGGTAGCATTAAGTCGGGCGTTTTCAAAGGTGGTGGTCGTATGTTCGGTCCAAGACCAAGAAATTACAGCTTCAAACTTAACAAAAATTTAAAGCGTTTAGCGCGTAGGTCGGCCTTAAGTATCAAAGCAGGAGAACAATCTATCGTGGTGTTGGAAGATTTCAATTTCGATGCGCCAAAAACAAAGAATTTTACAGCAGTTTTAAAGGCATTAAACCTTGAAAACAAAAAATCGCTGTTTGTGTTGGGTGGCTCAAATAATAATGTATATTTGTCCTCACGTAATTTACAAGGCTCAGAAGTTATAACAGCTTCAGAATTAAACACTTACAAGATTTTAAATGCCAATCAAGTAGTGCTTTTAGAAGGAGCTTTAGAAGGAATTGAAACAAATTTAAGTAAATAGAAACCATGGATATCTTAATTAAACCTATAATCACTGAAAAAGCGACTGCTAATAGCGAGCTAAGAAATTGCTATACATTCGCAGTGAATACCAAGGCGAACAAGATAGAAATAAAAAAAGCGGTAGAAGCTGCTTATGGTGTTTCTGTTAAAAAAGTTCGTACTATAAATGTCCGTCCAGATAGAAGAACGCGTTTTACAAAAACGGGTATTCAACATGGTAAAACAAATGCCGTTAAAAAAGCAATTGTACAACTGGCGGAAGGTGAAATGATTGATTTATACAGTAACATGTAATTAAAGACTAATGTCAGTAAGAAAATTAAAACCAATCACACCAGGACAGCGTTTTAGAGTAGTTAATGGATTTGACGCCATTACTACTGATAAGCCGGAGAAAAGCTTAATTGCTCCGCACAAAAAGTCTGGTGGTAGAAACAGTCAAGGAAAAATGACCATGCGCTATATAGGTGGTGGTCATAAAAAGAAGTATCGTATCATCGATTTCAAACGTAACAAAACTGGAATCCCAGCAGAAGTTAAATCTATCGAATACGATCCAAACAGAACCGCCTTTATCGCATTATTGAACTATCAAGACGGCGAAAAAAGATATATCGTTGCTCAAAACGGTTTACAGGTTGGTCAAACCGTGGTTTCAGGAGAAAATGTAGCTCCAGAAATTGGGAACGCCATGCCACTTAGCCAAATTCCTTTAGGAACCATTATTTCCTGTTTAGAGCTACGTCCCGGTCAAGGTGCTATTATGGCGCGCAGCGCCGGAGCTTTTGCACAGTTAATGGCAAGGGATGGTAAATTTGCAACCATTAAATTGCCTTCTGGCGAAATACGCTTAATTCTTGTAACCTGTATGGCAACTATTGGGGTGGTTTCAAATTCAGACCACCAATTGTTAGTATCTGGTAAAGCGGGTAGAACAAGATGGCTAGGAAGAAGACCTCGTACTAGACCAGTAGTAATGAACCCTGTCGATCATCCTATGGGAGGTGGCGAAGGACGTGCTTCAGGTGGGCATCCTCGCTCTAGAAAAGGCATTCCTGCTAAAGGTTACAGAACCCGTTCTAAAAAGAATCCGACAAACAAATACATTGTAGAACGTAGAAAGAAATAAGACATGGCAAGATCATTAAAAAAAGGACCTTACGTTCATTATAAATTAGAGAAAAAAGTGGCTGAAAATGTGGAGGCCAACAAGAAAACCGTCATCAAAACCTGGTCCAGAGCCAGCATGATAACGCCCGATTTTGTTGGACAAACCATCGCAGTGCACAATGGCCGCCAGTTCGTTCCTGTTTATGTAACAGAAAACATGGTAGGTCATAAATTAGGAGAATTTTCACCAACACGTTCATTCCGTGGGCATGCAGGTGCTAAAAACAAAGGTAAAAAGTAGTAAGCTATGGGAAGTCGTAAAAAACAAATGGCAGACGCTATTAAGGAAGCAAAAAAAGACATTGCTTTTGCAAAACTTAATAATTGTCCTACCTCACCAAGAAAAATGCGTTTAGTAGCCGATTTAGTAAGAGGTGAAAAAGTTGAGAAAGCACTTAATATCTTAAAGTTCAACCAAAAGGAAGCTTCTGCTAAATTAGAAAAATTGCTTTTATCGGCAATTGCTAACTGGCAATCAAAAAACGAAGCAGCAAGCATTGAAGATGCAGAGTTGATCGTTAAAGAGATTAGAGTAGATGGAGGCGCCATGTTAAAAAGATTGCGTCCAGCACCTCAAGGTCGCGCACACAGAATAAGAAAACGCTCAAACCACGTAACCATTGTAGTTGGGGCAAACAATAACACACAAAGCTAAGATAGAAGTATGGGACAAAAAACAAATCCAATCGGAAATCGCTTAGGTATTATCAGAGGATGGGAATCCAACTGGTACGGAGGTAATGATTACGGAGATAAGCTTGCCGAAGACGATAAAATTAGAAAATACGTGCACGTACGTTTATCTAAAGCTAGTGTAAGCAGAGTAATTATTGAAAGAACTTTAAAACTTGTAACCGTTACTATCACTACTGCAAGACCCGGTATCATTATCGGTAAAGGTGGCCAAGAGGTAGACAAGTTAAAAGAAGAACTTAAAAAAATTACTGGAAAAGAAGTTCAGATCAACATTTTTGAAATTAAAAGACCTGAACTCGATGCATTTTTAGTAGGAACAAGCATCGCACGCCAAATTGAAAACAGAATTTCATACCGTCGTGCCATAAAAATGGCTATTGCTGCTACAATGCGCATGAACGCAGAAGGAATTAAAGTTCAAATCTCTGGTCGTTTGAACGGTGCTGAAATGGCACGTTCAGAACACTACAAAGAAGGACGTATTCCTTTATCAACCTTTAGAGCCGATATTGATTACTCACTTGTTGAGGCACACACAACCTATGGTAGGTTAGGTGTGAAAGTGTGGATTATGAAAGGTGAAGTATATGGTAAAAGAGAACTTTCTCCGCTAGTTGGTTTATCCAAAAAGCAAGGAAAGGCAGGTGCTGGAGCAGCACCACGTGGCGGAAATAATTCCAAACCACGTCGTAGAAAGTAATTTTTTATAAAGTAAAGAAAAATGTTACAGCCTAAAAGAACAAAATTTCGTAAGCAACAAAAAGGACGTATGAAGGGTCTTTCTCAAAGAGGACACCTTCTATCAAACGGATCTTTTGGTATAAAATCACTCGAATCTGAGTTTTTAACATCACGTCAAATAGAAGCAGCACGTATTGCCGCTACACGTTACATGAAAAGAGAAGGGCAACTTTGGATTAAAATTTTTCCAGACAAGCCAATTACAAAAAAGCCTCTTGAAGTGCGTATGGGTAAAGGTAAAGGTGCCGTTGAATATTGGGTAGCCGTTGTGAAACCAGGAAGAATGCTTTTTGAAGTAGGAGGAGTATCGTTGGACATCGCAAAAGAAGCGTTACGTTTGGCAGCTCAAAAACTACCAGTTAAAACTAAGTTTATAATTGCTCGCGATTACGAAGCATAATTTATTTGATATTATGAAACAATCAGAAATTAAAGAATTATCAGTAGCCGAGTTACAAGAGAAACTTGGTGAAACAAAAAAGAGTTATTCTGACCTAAAGTTAGCTCATGCAATATCTCCTTTAGAAAATCCAATCCAGTTACGCAAGGTGCGCCGAAGCGTTGCTAGAATTGCGACCGAATTAACTAAAAGAGAATTACAATAATTCTGCTAAAAGATGGAAACAAGAAATTTAAGAAAAGAACGTATAGGCGTGGTTACTAGCAACAAAATGGAGAAATCAATTGTCGTTGCCGAGGTAAAAAAAGTAAAACACCCTATGTATGGAAAGTTCGTGTTAAAAACGAAAAAATACGTTGCACACGACGAAACGAACGATTGTAATATTGGAGATACCGTAAGAATCATGGAAACACGACCTTTAAGTAAATCTAAATGTTGGAGATTAGTTGAAATTATAGAAAGAGCTAAATAATATGTTACAGCAAGAATCAAGATTAAAAGTAGCAGATAACACAGGAGCAAAGGAAGTTTTAACGATCCGTGTTCTTGGTGGTACTAAACGACGATACGCTTCTGTGGGAGACAAAATAGTTGTTTCAATTAAAGACGCCACACCTAATGGAAACATTAAAAAAGGCGCTGTTTCAACTGCAGTGGTTGTTCGTACAACAAAGGAAGTAAGAAGACCAGACGGATCTTATATAAGATTTGACGATAACGCATGCGTCCTTCTAAACGCCCAAGGCGAAATGAGAGGCACCCGCGTATTTGGTCCAGTTGCTAGAGAACTTCGTGATAAACAATTCATGAAAATTGTATCATTAGCACCCGAAGTGCTTTAATACATTAATTTAAGATGACAAAGCTTAAAATAAAAACTGGAGATACCGTAAAAGTAATTGCTGGCGACCATAAAGGTGCCGAAGGCAAAGTACAAAAAGTATTAATAGACAAGAACAAAGCGATTGTAGAAGGTGTAAACTTGGTTAAGAAACACACAAAACCAAGTGCTAAAAACCCTCAAGGCGGAATCGTAGAGAAAGAAGCTGCTATCCATATTTCCAACTTATCATTGTTAACCAAAAAAGGTGAAACAACACGAGTTGGTTATAAAGTTGAAGGCGGAAAAAAAGTGAGATTTTCTAAAAAATCAAATGAAGTAATTTAGTTATGGCATATTCACCGAGACTTAAAGAAGAGTATAAAAGCAGAGTAATTGCAGCTCTTACAGACGAATTTGGATATAAAAACGTCATGCAGGTTCCTAAACTTTTAAAGATAGTAATATCTAAAGGTGTTGGGGCAGCAGTGGCCGACAAAAAGTTAATCGACTACGCCGTAGAAGAAGTAACTACAATATCTGGACAAAAAGCCATTTCAACAATTTCTAAAAAAGACGTTGCATCATTCAAATTGCGTAAAGGCATGCCAATTGGCGTTAAAGTAACCTTACGTGGCGAAAAAATGTACGAGTTTTTAGATCGTTTGGTAACTTCGGCACTTCCACGTGTTAGAGATTTTAACGGTGTTAAAGCAACAGGATTTGACGGGCGCGGTAACTACAATTTAGGCATTACCGAGCAAATCATTTTCCCTGAAATAAATATCGACAAAGTAAACAGAATCTCTGGAATGGACATTACTTTTGTAACGTCTGCTCAAACCGATAAAGAAGCAAAATCATTATTAACCGAATTAGGATTACCTTTTCAAAAGAACTAAGATATGGCTAAAGAATCAATGAAAGCCCGCGAGGTAAAAAGATCTAAAACAGTAGCTAAATATGCCGAAAAACGCAAAGCCTTGAAAGAAGCTGGCGATTACGAAGCATTGCAAAAGTTGCCCAGAAATGCAAATCCTATTCGTCAACATAATAGATGTAAATTAACAGGAAGGCCCAGAGGCTACATGCGAACTTTCGGAATTTCACGTGTAACCTTTAGGGAAATGGCCAATCAAGGCCTTATTCCGGGCGTAACAAAAGCAAGTTGGTAACATTATTTTAATAATCAGGTTTAAGGTTCTACCGATAGCCATCGGGATGAAAACCAAAATCACAAAATCAATTCATTATGTACACAGATCCAATAGCGGATTATTTGACACGGATTAGAAATGCAGTGCGCGCCAACCACCGAGTGGTTGAGATCCCAGCATCTAATCTAAAAAAAGACATCACTAAAATATTATTCGAGCAAGGATATATTTTAAGTTACAAGTTCGATGACTCTTCAGTACAGGGCACCATCAAAATTGCCCTTAAGTACAACAAAGAAACCAAAGAGCCTGTAATTAAAAAGATTGAAAGAATAAGTAAACCAGGTTTACGTAAATACGCAAGTTCAAAAGAACTACCTAGAATCCTTAACGGTCTTGGTATTGCCATCGTTTCAACGTCGCATGGCGTTATGACGGGCAAACAGGCCAAAAGAGACAACGTAGGCGGCGAAATTTTGTGTTACGTTTACTAAAAAGATAAGATATGTCAAGAATAGGTAATAACCCAGTAGTAATTCCACAAGGCGTTACAGTTGATATAAAAGACGGCTTAGTTACGGTAAAAGGAAAATTAGGGGAACTAACCCAAAATTTCGATACCGTAGGTATTAAAGTTGAAGACGGGAATGTTTTAGTAACACGTTCTTCCGATACTAAAGATCAAAAAGCAAAACACGGTTTGTACAGAGCATTGATGCTTAACATGATTCACGGTGTTTCAAAAGGATGGACCAAAGAACTGGAACTGGTAGGTGTAGGATATAGAGCTACCAACCAAGGACAAAAACTGGAATTAGCTTTAGGGTTCTCCCATGCTATCGTTATGAACTTAGCTCCAGAAGTTAAAGTTGAAACAGTTTCAGAAAAAGGAAAAAACCCAATCATTAAACTAACATCACACGATAAACAATTGGTAGGTCAAGTAGCTGCAAAAATTCGTGGATTTAGAAGTCCAGAACCTTACAAAGGTAAAGGCGTTAAGTTTGTTGGTGAGGTATTAAGAAGAAAAGCAGGTAAATCAGCTTAATAAGTAAGTTATGGCATTAACAAAATACGAAAGAAGAATAAGAATTAAAAGCAGAATTCGTAAGATCGTTTCTGGTACAGAAGCTAGACCTAGATTATCTGTTTTTAGAAGTAATAAAGAAATTTATGCTCAAATTGTAGATGACGTAACTGGTAACACTATCAGTGCAGCCTCTTCAAGAGATAAAGATATTAGTTCTGCAAAAGCAACTAAAGTTGAAGTAGCAAAATTAGTAGGTAAAGCACTTGCTGAAAAAGCTTTAAAAGCAGGTATCGATACCATCGCTTTCGACAGGGGTGGGTATTTATACCATGGTAGAGTAAAATCATTGGCCGAAGGAGCTAGAGAAGCAGGACTTAAATTCTAAGAAATTATGTATCGTAAATATAAAAGCGCAGAATTAGTAAAACCAGGTGGATTAGATCTTAAAGATCGTTTGGTTGGTGTACAAAGGGTTACAAAAGTAACAAAGGGTGGTAGAGCATTTGGCTTTTCGGCAATCGTAGTGGTTGGTGATGAAGCTGGTGTGGTAGGCCAAGGCTTAGGAAAATCAAAAGATGTAGCGAGTGCGATTGCAAAAGCGGTTGAAGATGCTAAGAAAAACCTTGTTAGAATACCCATTTTAAAAGGAACTTTACCACACGAACAAAAAGGTAAATACGGCGGAGCCCGTGTAAACATAATACCTGCCGCACCAGGTACCGGGGTTATTGCAGGTGGTGCTGTTAGAACAGTGCTTGAGGCAGTTGGTGTGCACGATGTGTTATCAAAATCGCAAGGGTCATCAAACCCTCACAACGTAGTAAAAGCAACGTTCGATGCTTTATTGCAATTAAGAGACGCGAACGCCATTGCTAGAGATAGAGGTATTTCACTTGAACAGGTTTTTAAAGCTTAAAACAGACAGAGATGGCAAAAATAAAAGTAACAAAAGTTAAAAGCGCAATCAATTGTCCGCTTCGACAAAAAAGAGTCTTAGAATCTTTAGGTCTTAGAAAAATTGGTCAAGTAAAAGAGCACGAAGCTACACCAAGCGTACTTGGTATGGTAAGTAAAGTAAATCACTTAGTTTCTGTTGAGGAAATTAAATAATAATATACTGAAAAATGGATTTAAGTAATTTAAAACCTGCAGAAGGTTCAGTTAAAAACCAAGGAAAAAGAGTAGGTCGTGGACAAGGTTCCGGCAAAGGCGGTACTGCTGCCCGTGGCCATAAAGGTGCCAAGTCGCGTTCAGGTTATTCTAAGAAAATAGGTTTTGAAGGTGGACAAATGCCACTTCAAAGACGCGTTCCTAAATTTGGTTTTACAAACGTTAACCGTGTAGAGTACCAAGGTGTAAATTTGGATACCTTGCAGCAATTGGTTGATGATAAAAAAGCAACCGATACGGTTGATTTCGAAACCTTGTTCTCTAACCGTTTGGCTGGAAAGAACGACCTAATAAAAATATTGGGAAGAGGCGAACTAAAAGCAAAATTAAAAGTAACAGCGCACAAATTTACTGCTTCAGCAAAAGCTGCAATTGAAGCTGCTGGAGGTGAGGCCGTAACGTTATAAGACCATCTTGTATGAAATTTATTGAATCGTTAAAGAATGTCTGGAAAATTGAAGAGCTAAGAAACAGGATTATTGTAACTTTAAGCTTACTGTTAGTGTATCGTTTTGGTGCTCAGGTTGTAATACCGGGTATTGATGCCGCACAATTAGAAGGTTTAAAAAACAGTACCGATTCTGGTTTGCTTGGGTTATTAAATGCTTTTACTGGAGGTGCTTTTGCTAAAGCATCTGTATTTGCATTGGGTATCATGCCTTACATTTCTGCTTCAATTGTAGTGCAGTTAATGGGAATCGCTATCCCTTATTTGCAAAAATTACAAAAAGAAGGCGCGAGTGGTCAAAAGAAAATCAACCAAATCACGCGTTGGCTTACCATAGCTATCTGTTTGTTACAAGCACCTAGTTATTTGGCAAGTTTGCCTATGTTGGGTATTCCATCAAGCGCGTTTTTATTGGGCACAGGGCCTTTGTTTTATTTTTCGTCTGTAACTATTTTAGTAACCGGCTGTATTTTCGCCATGTGGTTAGGCGAAAAAATTACCGATAAAGGTATTGGAAACGGTATTTCCTTATTGATTATGGTTGGCATTATTGCCCGACTTCCGGCATCGTTTATACAAAATGCGGCTACAAGACTAGAAGGTAATAACGTCATGTTGATTCTTTTTGAACTATTACTGTGGTTCGCCATCATATTAGCATGTATCATGCTTGTTATGGCGGTTCGGAAAATTGCAGTTCAGTACGCAAGAAGAACGGCTAGCGGCAGTTACGAAAAAAACGTAATGGCAGGATCCAGACAGTACATTCCATTAAAATTGAATGCTTCCGGCGTTATGCCCATTATATTTGCTCAAGCCATTATGTTTGTGCCAGGTTTAATTGGCAGGTCTGCTTTCCTAAAGGAAACAGCTTTCGGAACTTGGCTTCAAACAAATTATGCCGATATTTTTGGTTTGGCCTACAACATCACATTCGCCTTGTTAATTATAGTATTTACCTATTTTTATACCGCGATTACGGTGCCCACCAATAAAATGGCCGACGATCTAAAACGTAGCGGTGGCTTTATTCCAGGTATTCGACCAGGTTCTGAAACCTCAGAATATTTAGATAAAATTATGTCGCAAATAACCTTGCCAGGTTCTATATTTTTAGCATTTATTGCGGTATTCCCAGCGCTAATTGTTAAAATTATGGGCGTACAACAAGGTTGGGCGTTGTTTTTTGGAGGCACTTCATTGATCATTTTAGTAGGTGTTGCCATAGATACCATGCAACAAGTAAACTCCTATTTGTTGAATAGGCACTATGATGGCTTGATGAAAACAGGTAAGAATAGAAAAGCAATAGCTTAAAGGAGAATGGAAGTTAGAAGTTAAAAGTTAGAAGGTGTATTTTTAGAACAATATAATTTTCAATAGAACGATACCAAACAACCAATAACCACTAACAATAACAAAAAAATGGCAAAACAAGCAGCAATAGAACAAGACGGAACCATTATTGAGGCATTATCAAATGCCATGTTTCGTGTTGAATTAGAAAATGGTCACATTGTGACGGCGCATATTTCTGGTAAAATGCGAATGCATTACATTAAATTATTGCCAGGAGACAAAGTAAAATTGGAAATGAGTCCTTACGATTTATCAAAGGCTCGAATAACATACAGATATTAATTAGGCAATAGGCATTAGGCACAAAACCTAAGGCATAATGCGTTAAGCAGTTAAAAAATGAAAGTAAGAGCATCAGTAAAAAAAAGAAGCGCAGATTGTATTATCGTGCGTAGAAAAGGCAGACTTTACGTTATAAACAAAAAGAATCCTAGATTTAAACAAAGACAAGGGTAATTATGGCAAGAATTGCAGGTGTAGACATACCAAAAAACAAAAGAGGTGTTATCGCTTTAACTTATATCTACGGAATAGGTAAAAGCAGAGCCAAGGAAATATTAGCGGAAGCTAATGTTGATGAAAGTATTAAAGTTCAAGATTGGAACGACGACCAAATTGCTGGTATTCGTGAAGCCGTTGGAACTTTTAAAATCGAAGGTGAATTACGTTCGGAAACCCAATTGAACATCAAGCGTTTGATGGACATTGGCTGTTACAGAGGGATTCGCCACAGATCGGGGCTTCCTTTAAGAGGGCAACGTACCAAAAACAACTCTAGAACTAGAAAAGGTAGAAGAAAAACGGTTGCTAACAAGAAAAAAGCAACGAAATAATAATTAGTCTTTAGTAATTAGACGTTGGAAGGAATCTGTTTGAAATTATAAAAGGTTTAGGATTCTAGCGACTATCAACTAACAACTGAAAACTAGAAACAATGGCAAAAACAAATACAAAGAGCACTAAAAAACGTAAAGTTATAGTTGACTCAGTAGGAGAGGCACACGTAAACGCTTCTTTCAACAACATCATCATCGCCTTAACCAACAAAAAAGGCGATGTTATATCCTGGTCATCAGCAGGTAAAATGGGCTTTAGGGGTTCTAAAAAGAACACCCCTTACGCTGCACAATTAGCTGCCGAAGATGCTTCAGCAGTAGCTTTGGAAGCTGGCCTAAAGAAAGTAAAAGTGTACGTTAAAGGCCCAGGCAACGGTAGGGAATCTGCTATCCGTTCCATTCACAACGCAGGAATTGAAGTAACAGAAATCATCGATGTTACGCCACTTCCTCACAATGGATGTCGCCCTCCAAAACGTAGAAGAGTATAAATTTTCACACATTTCAAGAAAATTAATATCAGTTGTTCTAAACAGTTGATATTAATTTTTTTATGTGTAAATTTGCAAACTGAAAAAAATAATTAACAAGTATCAACTAGAGATTACCGATTATCGAAGGATAAGATTAAGACCTTAATTCATAATCGCTCTAAAAAAACAATTTAAAATGGCAAGATATACTGGTCCTAAAACGAAAATAGCCCGAAAATTCGGTGAAGCTATTTATGGTGAGGATAAATCTTTTGAAAAAAGAAACTACCCTCCAGGTCAACACGGAAATGCAAGAAAACGTGGAAAAAAATCGGAGTATGCAATCCAATTGCAAGAAAAGCAAAAAGCAAAATATACTTACGGTATATTAGAGCGCCAATTCCGCAACATCTTTGAAAGCGCAAGAGCAGCACAAGGTATTACCGGTGAAGTGTTATTGCAACTTTGCGAGTCCAGATTAGATAACGTGGTTTACAGAATGGGTATTGCCCCTTCAAGAAACGGCGCAAGACAATTGGTTTCCCATAGGCACATTACTGTAAATGGAGAATTGGTAAACATCCCTTCATACCAATTAAAAGCAGGCGATGTTGTAGCTGTAAGAGAGAAATCGAAATCAATTGAGGCTATCAACAGGTCGTTGTCCAATTCAAGTCAAGTTTACGAATGGATCACTTGGAATGATGCTACAAAACAAGGAACGTATGTGTCTGTTCCTGCAAGAATCCAGATTCCAGAAAACATTAACGAGCAATTCATCGTCGAATTATACTCTAAATAATAAATTAATCATATTGGTATTTGGCCAAAGGGTTTATTCGTCTTCTTCAAACTTTTAAACCGCGCAACCAAATAACAATCAAAACGAAGAAAAACATGGCAGTATTTAATTTTCAGAAGCCCGATAAGGTAATCATGATTGATTCAACCGATTTTGAAGGCAAATTCGAATTTCGACCTTTAGAACCCGGTTATGGATTAACAGTAGGCAACGCATTGAGAAGAGTTTTGCTTTCTTCTTTGGAAGGATTCGCCATTACATCGGTTAGAATAGAAGGTGTAGATCATGAGTTCTCGGCAATTGCAGGCGTGGTTGAAGATGTGACCGAAATCATATTAAACTTAAAACAAGTACGTTTTAAAAGACAGATAGAAGATATCGATAACGAATCCATTTCAATTTCAATATCGGGTCAAGATCAAATTACAGCGGGCGATTTCCAAAAATTCATCTCAGGATTCCAAGTGTTGAATACAGAATTAGTAATCTGTAACTTAGACCCCAAAGTGAATTTCAATATGGAAATAACTATTGAGAAAGGCCGGGGGTATGTGCCTGCGGAAGAAAACAAAAAGGCGGCTGCACCCATAGGCACCATCTTTACCGATTCTATCTATACGCCAATAAAAAACGTAAAATACAGTATTGAGAACTACCGTGTTGAACAAAAAACCGATTATGAAAAATTGGTTTTTGAAATCATCACCGATGGTTCCATTACACCGCAAGATGCTTTAACCGAAGCAGCTAAAACCTTAATTCACCACTTCATGTTATTCTCGGATGAGCGTATCACCTTAGAAGCCGATGAAATTGCGCAAACCGAGACTTACGATGAAGAATCGCTTCACATGCGCCAATTGCTTAAAACCAAGTTAATCGACATGGATTTATCGGTACGTGCGCTTAACTGTTTAAAAGCTGCTGAAGTGGACACTTTAGGCGATTTAGTATCGTTCAATAAAAACGATTTAATGAAATTCAGGAACTTTGGTAAAAAGTCGTTAACGGAGCTAGAAGAACTAGTAAACGTTAAAGGCTTAAACTTCGGAATGGACTTAAGCAAATATAAATTAGATAAAGACTAGAGAATTAGCGATTGTTGATTAACGATTGAAGATTTTAGGGTTTTTTACAAAAAAAATAATTATTAACGACTCATAATTTGCTCTCCAAAAAGGATATGGTAGCAAGATGATGTCAAATCAAAAATGTCATGAGACACGGAAAAAAAATAAATCACTTAAGCAGGCAAACTGCTCACAGAAAATCAATGTTAGCTAATATGGCCTGTTCTTTAATTGAGCATAAGCGTATTAACACAACAGTTGCCAAAGCAAAAGCTTTAAAACAATTTGTTGAACCCATGATTACCAAGTCGAAAGAAGACACGACACACAACAGACGTCTAGTTATGGCCAAGTTAAGACAGAAAGATGCTGTGGCAGAATTGTTTAGAGATGTGGCTGCCAAAGTGGGCGATCGTCCAGGGGGCTACACAAGAATCATTAAACTTGGAAACCGTTTAGGTGATAATGCCGATATGGCCATGATAGAACTTGTTGATTACAACGAGATTTATAATGCAGGTAAACCAGAGAAGAAAACAACAAGACGAAGCAGAAGAGGTGGTTCTAAATCGGCTGATGCTGCTGCCACTGTTGCAGGGGCCACGGCCGCCGCTACCACTGTTGAGCCAAAAGCAACCAAAGACGAAGAAGAATAAATGTATATAAAGGCATAAACAAAAAAGGTCAACTGATACTTCAGTTGACCTTTTTTGTTTATATTAATACTCAATTAATTTTAAAATGCAGAAACTGTTTTAAAAACCAATTCAAAATGAATCATATTTATTTATTATTAAGCGCTATTTTTTTTAACTTAACACTTTATGCACAAACTTTTGTTAATTATGGTGCGCTTGGACCTGGTGGAGGTGGCGGAACGGTAAAAGCTTATATAAAACCAGGTGAAAGTTCTACGACCAGCAATCCATACCTTTTTAAAGCTTGGAACAATAATTCTATGATGACCACTCAAGACGGAAAAACGTTACTTGTTCCTAACATAAATTTTGATGTTGAAAATTCTATGTTTGTTGCTAAAATTTCAACCGACTCCGTTTTTTCGTTTTACAATATCGATAAGGTAGATGTTAATAATCAATCATTTAAAAGATATGATGGTAAATTTTATCAAGTACTATATGAAAATAAAAATAGTGTTGTTATGTTGAAAGATTTTAGCCTAGTTGAAAAGAAAGCCGTAATTCATGCTACAACAAATACCATTTTAAAACCTTCTGAGTTTAAAATAATAAGTAAATACTTTGTCATTTTATTTGATAATGCACTACAAGAAATTAAATTGAATAAAAAGAACATTCTCAGCGTCCTTCATAAAAATGAAGAAAGTATTATGGATTTCGTGAAGAAGAAAAGATTATCTTTTAGTAAAGAAGAAGACGTTATAGATATAATTCATTTCTATGCAACATTATAACAACAGATTTTGATAAACTATTTTAGTTTATCCTTTTTTTTTAGCATTTTTGCAAAACCTTTTTTTCCGCGTAGGCGGAAATCTCATAAAAATCAGAATGAAATATCAAAAAAGACAAAAAGCCATCATTCTTTTAGCCGATGGTACCATTTTTTATGGAAAAGCAGTAGGAAATAAACAGGGAACCGCATTTGGTGAAGTATGTTTCAACACAGGCATGACGGGGTACCAAGAGATATTTACCGATCCATCGTATTACGGACAACTCATGGTGGCAACCAATGCCCACATTGGTAATTATGGCGTAAATGCAGACGAAGTAGAATCGGATTCCATTAAAATAGCAGGATTGATATGTAAAAATTTTAGTTACGTGTACTCCAGAGTTGATGCGGAAGGTTCGTTGGAAAGCTTTTTAGACAAAAACAACCTGCTGGCCATTTCTGATGTGGATACGCGCGCCTTGGTAAGCTATATTAGGGATAATGGAGCCATGAACGCTGTAATCTCAACGGATGTTGATAATATTGAAGGTTTGAAAAAGCAACTTCTGGAAGTGCCCGATATGGATGGTTTGGAGTTGGCATCGCAAGTTTCAACAAAGGAGCCTTATTTTGTTGGCAATGAGAACGCTACCTATAAGATTTCAGTTTTGGATTTGGGCATAAAAAAGAACATCCTTCGCAACTTAGCAAAAAGAGATGCTTACATAAAGGTATTTCCATATAACGCAACTTTTGAAGATTTAGAGGCCTTTAAGCCCGATGGCTACTTTTTATCGAATGGCCCTGGCGACCCAGAGCCGTTGGTTGAAGCGCAGGCTTTGGCAAAAGAAATTATAAAACGCGATTTGCCACTATTTGGTATTTGCTTGGGGCACCAAGTAATTGCTTTGGCAAATGGGGTTTCAACCTACAAGATGCACAATGGCCACCGTGGCATCAACCATCCTGTAAAGAACTTAATGACAGGTAAGGGCGAGATAACCTCACAAAACCATGGTTTTGCCGTAAATAGGGAAGAAGCAGAGGCACACCCAGATTTAAAGGTTACGCACGTACACCTAAACGACCATACGGTAGCGGGATTGGCCATGAAAAACAAAAACTGTTTTTCGGTGCAGTACCACCCTGAGGCAAGTCCGGGGCCGCACGATGCTTCGTATCTGTTCGATCAGTTTATTGAGAACATAAAGAAAAATTAGTGAAATGAGACCTCATGGTTTTGATGCCTATCGAAACCATGGGGGTCTTAATATAACAGGCCTTTTAAAAAAAACTAAAAACCGGGGATAGCGGCTATTTTATAGCTGTTTGCTTGCGTTAGGGATAGAAGCGGCATCCTTTTTAAAACATGGCAACAATGTGTTTTGGAAAACTGGAAATTGATAAAATGGTTTGCACTTCGTGCTTGAAAAAACGTTTTAAAAAAATATAGCGGATAGCCCGACCCTTGTGGTAACGCCCAAAAAGCTTTCTTTCTTTTTAGGTGAAATGTTACTAAAACGTTGTAGCGCAGTTTTTGAATATTTCTTTGTGATTAGCTACGAAAAGATAAGATTTAAGCGTAAATTTGAACTATAAAAAAAGTAAAAAAAATAACCAATTATGAGTGCTATAATTAATATACATGCTAGACAAATTCTAGATTCGAGAGGCAACCCAACGGTTGAAGTGGATGTGATTACAGAAAACAGTGTTTTAGGGCGTGCTGCCGTACCATCGGGAGCATCGACAGGCGAGCACGAAGCTGTTGAATTACGCGATGGCGGAAAAGCCTATATGGGCAAAGGCGTTTTAAAAGCGGTTGATAACGTGAATGCTGTTATTGCTCCCGAATTATTGGGTGTGTCGGTTTTTGAGCAAAATTTAATCGACCAGATCATGATTGATTTGGATGGGACCAAAAACAAATCGAAATTAGGGGCCAACGCCATTTTAGGGGTTTCTTTGGCAGTAGCAAAAGCTGCGGCAAACGAACTGAATATGCCATTGTACCGGTACGTTGGCGGTGTGTCGGCCAACACGCTTCCTGTGCCCATGATGAACATCATCAATGGCGGGTCGCATAGTGATGCGCCCATTGCTTTCCAAGAGTTTATGATCATGCCCGTAAAAGCCAAAAACTTTACCCACGCCATGCAAATGGGCACCGAGATTTTCCATAATCTTAAAAAAGTGTTGCACGATAGAAACCTCTCAACCGCAGTAGGCGATGAGGGTGGTTTTGCGCCAAACTTAGCTGGAGGAACCGAAGATGCCATCGATTCTATTAAAAAGGCGGTTGAAAACGCTGGTTATAAATTTGGTGAAGAAGTGATGATTGCCTTGGATTGTGCGTCGGCAGAATTTTATGAAAACGGAAAATACGATTATACTAAATTTGAAGGCGAAAAAGGTAAAGTAAGAACATCGGCTGAACAAGCGGACTATTTGGCGGAACTGGTTGCTAAATACCCTATCATTTCTATTGAAGATGGCATGGATGAAAACGACTGGGAAGGTTGGAAGCTTTTAACCGAAAAAATTGGTGATAAAGTACAACTGGTTGGAGATGATTTGTTTGTAACCAACGTAGAGCGTTTGGCAACAGGTATCGAGAAAGGCATTGCCAACTCCATCCTTATCAAAGTAAACCAAATTGGGTCGTTAACCGAAACCATTGCTGCAGTGAATATGGCAAAAAACGCAGGTTATACCTCTGTAATGTCGCACCGTTCGGGTGAAACCGAAGATAACACCATTGCCGATTTGGCTGTAGCTTTAAACTGTGGACAGATTAAAACAGGTTCAGCATCACGTAGCGACCGTATGGCAAAATACAACCAATTGCTCCGAATTGAGGAAGAATTGGGTGAAGTGGCTTATTTTCCACAAGAAAAAGCCTTCAAAGTGAAATAGTAAAAAATTAAATTTTTAAAAAAAGTGGTTATTATTTTAATAATCGCTTTTTTTTTTGCAACGATTTTAGATAATTCGTTAATTGATGAAATCTTTATTTTCAAGACTTCAATTAATAATGAGATATTTCGTAAATTAGCAATTCAATTGAAGACTAAAAAATCACTCAAACTTATGGCGAATACAGCTACCATTGAAGTTAATGGAAAAAAAATAGAACTTCCGGTTATAGAAGGAACAGAAAATGAATTAGCGATTGATATTTCTGATTTTAGGGATAAATCAGATGGTGTTATTACAATTGATCCCGGATATAAAAATACGGGCTCTTGCGAAAGTGCTATTACATTTCTTGATGGTGAAAAAGGCATATTAAGGTACCGAGGGTATTCTATTGAAGAGTTGGCCGAAAAAGCAGATTTTCTTGAGGTAGCCTATCTATTGATTTTTGGGGAATTGCCAACCAAAGCTCAAAACGATAAATTCCATGATGATATTAAGGCACAATCCATAGTTGATGAAGATGTTAAAAAAATTGTAGATGCCTTTCCAAGGTCGGCACATCCTATGGGCGTTATATCCTCATTAACCAGTGCGCTAACGGCCTTTAACCCGTCTTCTGTAAACGTGAATTCAGAAGAGGATATGTACCGTTCAGTCGTAAAAATTATGGGTAAATTTCCTGTTTTGGTTGCCTGGACTTACCGAAAAAGGCTCGGGTTGCCATTAGATTATGGAGATAATAGCTTGGGTTACGTTGAAAACATATTAAAAATGATGTTTAGGCAACCTAACGCTTGTTATTTGCAAAACCAAATTCTGGTGGATGCACTCGATAAGCTATTGATTTTACATGCCGACCACGAGCAAAACTGTTCCACATCAACCGTTAGGATTGTAGGCTCATCACACGCTGGATTATTTGCATCGCTATCGGCGGGTATTTCTGCGCTCTGGGGGCCACTTCATGGTGGTGCAAACCAAGCGGTTTTGGAAATGCTGGAAGCTATTAAGGCCGATGGGGGCGATACAAAAAAATACATGGCAAAAGCCAAAGACAAACAAGATCCGTTCCGTTTAATGGGCTTTGGCCACCGTGTTTATAAAAACTTCGACCCACGCGCTAAAATCATTAAAAAAGCGGCCGATGAGGTTTTGACCAGTTTGGGCGTGCAAGACCCCATTTTGGATATTGCCAAAGGACTTGAAAAAGAAGCTTTGGAAGATCAATACTTTGTTGATAGGAAATTATATCCCAATGTCGATTTCTATTCAGGAATTATTTACAGAGGTATGGGCATACCAACCGATATGTTTACCGTTATGTTCGCCTTAGGGCGCTTGCCAGGATGGATAGCACAATGGCGCGAAATGCGTTTGCGTAAAGAGCCCATTGGCAGACCTAGACAAATTTATACCGGTGCAACACTTAGGCCATTTATACCTTTAGAAAACAGATAAACGTTTTATATGTTAAATTTTAGAAGCTTCATAACTAAACCTTATGAAGCTTTTTTATATTTACAGGATGTTACATCTTCATATAGAAAACGAAACGTCAAGGTTAAGGGCTGTAATTTTAGGAACAGCCGAAAGTAGCGGGCCAACACCACGCATACAGGATTGTTACGACCCTAAAAGTATGGAACATGTGTTGGCAGGAACCTACCCAAAAGAAGCCGATTTGGTACGCGAAATGGATGCCGTTGCGGCCGTTTTTAATAAGTATAACGTGCAGGTTTTTAGGCCACAAGTGATAGAAAATTGCAATCAAATTTTTTCGCGCGATATAGCGTTTGTTATTGAAGACAAACTAATTAGGGCCAATATTTTACCAAATCGTGAAAGCGAAGTGGAGGCGATACGCTACGTCTGGAATCAAGTGGATAGAGATAAGCGCATCATATTGCCCCCAGAATGTCATGTGGAAGGTGGCGACGTGATGCCTTGGAACAACCATGTGTTTATGGGCACCTATTCCGGTGAAGATTACCCACAGCTTATTACGGCACGCACCAATAGGGATGCCGTAATTGCCATTCAAGAACTGTTTCCGCATAAAACCGTTAAATCCTTCGAACTTCGTAAATCGAATACCAATGCCAAAGAGAACGCCCTGCATTTAGATTGTTGCTTTCAACCGTTGGGTAAAGGAAAGGCCATTATCCATAAAAATGGGTTTTTAATTGAACGCGAATACCAGTGGTTGGTTGATTTCTTCGGAAAGGAACATGTTTTTGAAATCTCAAAAGAGGAAATGTACAATATGAACAGTAATATTTTCTCTATTTCTGAAGATGTGGTTATTTCAGAAAAAAGTTTCACTAGGTTAAACACCTGGTTGCGAAAACACGGTTTTATAGTTGAAGAAGTACCTTATGCCGAAATAAGCAAACAAGGCGGTTTGTTGCGCTGTACTACCATGCCCTTAATTCGGGATGGATCTTAATTGATGTTTCAACCGAAAACGTGTTGATTCCAGTAATCCAGTTAAAATTGCAGAACTAAAATCGATATTCCGACAAACCTTTGGTAAACGCTTCGGGGTTTTCGGCCAAATGATAGCGCGGGTCGTCAATAGCTTCCACAATAACTTCTCTAAATTTTGCGTTCGATTTATAGAGCAACTCCTTGCAATCTTCACTTAAATGCTTCAGTTTGATTGTTTTTCCTTCAGCTTCATATTTATTCACCAAGTTGAAAATAGCTTCTATGGCAGAATGATCGCTGATGCGCGATTCTACAAAATCAATTTCAATCTTGTCGGGGTCATTTTTAACATCAAATTTGTCATTAAACGCTATGATTGAACCAAAAAACAAGGGGCCCCAAATTTCATAAACCTTGGTGCCATCAGCTTTCATACGCTTGCGTGCACGAATTCGTTTGGCATTTTCCCAAGAAAACACCAAGGCACTCATTATCACGCCTGCAACAACGGCAATAGCTAAATCGAAAATTATGGTTAATGTAGAAACGGCCACCAAAACAACCACATCGCTTAAGGGAATTTTATTTAAAATCCTGAAACTGCTCCAAGCAAAGGTGCCAATTACCACCATAAACATAACGCCTACTAAAGCTGCAATGGGGATTCTTTCAATAAATGAGGAGGCGAAAACAATAAATATGAGTAACAAAACGGCGGCAGTAATGCCCGACAAACGTGTGCGTCCACCCGATTTTATATTGATGAGCGATTGGCCAATCATGGCACAGCCCCCCATGCCCCCAAAAAGTCCGGTAACAATATTGGCCCCACCTTGCGCTAAACATTCGCGGTTGGTATTGCCTCTGGTTTCGGTTAATTCATCAACCAAGTTTAAGGTCATTAACGATTCTATCAAGCCAATGGCCGCTAGAATTAGGGCATAAGGGCCAATAAACTTGAGCGTTTCCCAAGTAAATGGCACCTTACTAAATAATGCCGTTTGAAATTGTGGCAAGCCGCCTTTAAGGCCGTCGCCCCCACCATCACGAATAAAACTACCAACGGTGGCAACTTCTAAATTTCCAAAAATTGCTATGGCCGAAACCGCCAAAATAGCGATTAAAGCTTCAGGTAGTTTTTTGGTAAGTTTAGGCAAGCCAAACATAATGGCCATGGTTAAGGCAACCAACCCCATCATGGTAAACAATTGTGTGCCTTGCATCCAGTTAAGTTCCCCGTTTTCATGGGTTTTAAACATGTTTAATTGTGACAGAAATATTACAATTGCTAGCCCATTCACAAAACCCATCATCACAGGATGCGGTATCAGTCGCACAAATTTCCCAAGCTTCAATACCCCGGCCGACATTTGTATAAAACCCATTAAAATAACGGTAGCAAATAAATAATACAACCCTAAATTATCGCCTTCGGCACCAAAAGTATTGCCTTCAGCAACCAAACTTACCATAACCACGGCCAAAGCACCGGTTGCACCACTTATCATGCCAGGGCGACCACCAAAAATAGCGGTAATTATGCCAACCATAAAAGCAGCATATAAGCCCACTAATGGGTCCACGCCGGCAACAAAAGCAAAAGCGACGGCTTCTGGCACTAAAGCAAGGGCTACCGTAGCACCACTTAAAATATCGTTTTTGGCGTTAACGGTACGTTTTCGTATAAATTCGGTCATTGCATTTTTTTTGGAGGTGCAAATTTACGTTTAATATGCAGAGTGCCAACCTATAATCGAATTTTAAGGCTTTTTGTGTACGAAAACGTTTGATTTTAATTGTAAATTGATTCTATCAGAAGTATGTTGAACGGAGCTTTAAAAATAAAAAAGCGCTATTTTTTTAATTACATCAAACCAATTTTTTATGGTATTAATTTTCTGATAACGATTAATTTATATTGATTTTCAGAATTTTAACTATTAGGAAGATAACTTAAATGATTAAATGAGCAATTTTATGTTGGCATACGAATTTTCGAGTGCTTCCTGGGTTTTTATTTCGTTTAGCCATTCAACCTTGGTGATGCCTTCATCTTCTTGGGCATATAAATTACCCGTAAAAGTGGTTTTCATTTCAAACCAATAAGTAATTTTTAGTTTGTGGTTGCCATTGCGCTTAAAAATGTGGTAAGTAGTTTCTAAAGGCTTCGTTATTTCCAGACCAGAAACGCCGGTTTCTTCCATAACTTCGCGTAGAGCCGTTTTTTCAATAGTTTCATTGCCTTCAATTTTTCCTTTGGGCAAATCCCATTTGTCGTTTCGGTAAATAAACAGAATGTCGTTTTCAGCATTAAAAACTTTACCGCCCGCCGCAACAACGTTAGGTAGTTTTTTCAAGAACTTTTTAAGGAGTTTCTCATCGTTTTTGTGGATAAGCCTAACTTCTTGCAACTTTGTTGTGTTAAGTTCTTTAATCACTTTGCCAATATTAACGGTATCTAGCAAATAATTTTTAAAGTTTGTTTCCTGTTCAACTCTTGTTGTTAATATGATAGGTTTGTCGCCAACAAAAACTTTATACATTCCTTAATTAAATTATTACAATTTTGGTAAAAATATCATTTTTAGTTGCAAACTTTACAATGTTGAAAAATATTTTTTTAATAAATGCACACCTGTTATGTAAAACTAAATTTATGTTTAATTTTGTGGCTATGATTTTTAATAAAGACATCGCTAAAAAAACTGCTGAGGTTTTATTGCAAATAAATGCTATAAAACTAAGCCCAAAGGAGCCATTTACTTGGGCTTCTGGATGGAAATCGCCCATTTATTGCGATAACCGTATTGTATTGTCGTTTCCGCCCATTAGGAATTACATTCGTGAAACCATGGCCAAACAGATTGAAAAGCAATATGGCAAGCCCGATGTAATTGCGGGTGTCGCAACGGGCGCTATTGGTATTGGTATGTTGGTTGCCGAATATATGGGCTTACCTTTTATATATGTAAGGCCCGATGCAAAAGCCCATGGTAGAAAAAACCAAATTGAAGGTTTTATAGAACACGGTCAAAATGTGGTAGTGGTTGAAGACTTGATAAGTACTGGCGGCAGCAGTTTAAACGCCGTAAAAGCCCTAAAAGAAGCACGCGTAAACGTAAAAGGCATGATTGCCATCTTTACCTATGGCTTTGATGTTTCAATAGAAAATTTTAAAAAAGAAGGCATTACTTTACAAACTTTGAGCGATTATAACAGTTTGCTGGAACAGGCCCTGAAAACCAATTATATTACCGATAAAGAGCTGAAGACCTTATTGGAATGGAATACGAACCCGAGCCAATGGAACGCAATTTGAAAAGTTTGTTGTGAGTTGTTTAGTCGTTTAGCCGACTATCGATTTGACAACAAATGCATGAACAACAAAACAACATACTATGAATTTAGAATCACCTAAAATAAATGTTGAAAAATCACCCGAAGCTGTATTTGATTTTTTGGCAAACGTAAAAAACTTTGAAAGTTTAATGCCCGAGAACATTAGTAAATTTGAAGTTTTAAGCGACGATACTTTTTTATTCGCATTAAAAGGGATGCCAGAAATAATCCTTAAAAAGAAAGAAGTAGTGCCGCCCAACAAAATTGTGCTGGGTGCCGCAGGCGGAAAAATCGACTTTTCGCTTACTGGCAACATTGTTCAAAAAGATGAACATTCCAGCGAAGTGCAATTGCAGTTTTCTGGCGACTTCAACCCCATGATGGCCATGATGATTAAAGGTCCCATAAGCAAATTTATCGAAACGCTCGCTACAAGTATCCCAAAGGCTATTTAGGAACAAATAAACTAAAACTCGGTTTTACCTGGTTTCGCCCGATTTTTTAAATTTAAAATTTTATTAGTAGAAATAATTCAGCAATATTTTACGAAACTTCCGTGAAAATGCGTGTAATCGGTGTGGAAAAAGAGATGGTATTCGATTAATACAAAAGCGTAATCGTTTTAAAGTCGAATTCCTTTATTACCGCGTCTTCAACCAATACCTGAAGGCTTCCGGTTTCGGAAACATTCTTTATAAAACCAGAAAACACCGTGCCTTCAGCATCCTTAAATGTTGAAGGTTTGTTTTTTCTGAATAGGTACGACTCATACTCCGTTTTCAACATACTGAAATGTTCACCTTCCAAAACATCGAAATAAACCTTTAAATTTTTGATGATTTGTTTCGCTACTTCATCCAAATCAAAAATATTTCCAGTTACGAGCCTTAAAGATGATGCCTGTGGTAAATTTTTAAAATCGGTTTGGTTCACATTCAGGCCAATGCCTATAAAGGATTCTGAAAACTTGTTTTGTTTCAGGACATTTTCTATTAAGATGCCACATAGTTTTTTGTTTTCTGACAAAATGTCGTTAGGCCATTTGATGCTCAATTTAGGGATAGAAAAAAATTGTAAGCTTTTTAAAACTGCCAACGAAACAACAATGCTAATGTAAAAAGGATGCTGTAAATGGTAAGCTGAAACATTCTTAAACACGCTGAACGTTAGGTTTTTAGATGTTTGCGAGCTCCAAACCGTACCCATTTGGCCCCTGCCTTGCGTTTGCTTTTTTGCCATTACGGCCGTGTAATCGGTCACCAAATTACTCGCACAAAGTTTTCTTAGGTAGCTATTGGTAGAATCGATGGCATTAAGTTTGATTATACGCATTAAATGGTTATTATTGGCTTTGGAAATCTTATGATTATTTTAAAGTATAAAGAACTAAAAAAATAATAACTTTGCAAAAAATTAAAAAAAATTAATGGCGAAAGAAAATATAAACGCAGACCAATTAATATCTGTTATAATTAGTGGGATAGAAGACGTAAAAGGAAAAGAAATTAATATTCTGGATTTAAGGGAGATTGAAAATACGGTTTGCGATTATTTTATAATTTGCGAAGGCGCTTCAAACACGCAGGTTAACGCTATTGTTAATTCCATCCAGAAAAAAGTTAGCAAAGAACTTAAAGACCATCCGTGGCACACCGAAGGGATGGACAATGCCGAATGGGTACTTGTAGATTATGTAAATGTGGTTGTTCATGTATTTCAAAAGCACATCAGGCACTATTACGATATTGAAAGTCTTTGGGGCGATGCAAAAACAACAGTTATAGAAACGAGTTACTAAAAAGCAATGGCAAACGACAAGAAAAATATAAACGACAACAAGCCAAAATTCAGTCCTTACTGGATTTATGGTATTATGATAGCCTTATTTCTGGGTTTTCAATTATTTAACAACGGCACATCACAAGATGCAAGTGCCACAACACCCTCCGATTTCTTTAAGTTTCTTGAAGCGGGCGATGTTGAAAAGGTTGACATTATAAAAAACACACGGGTAGCCAAAGTATATTTAACTGCCGAGGCAGAAGCTAAGGATATTCATAAAAAATCGAAGCCAACCTCGTTTCTGCCCTCGACAACAAAAATGCCAAATTATCAATTTGAATTTGGCGATCTTCAAAACTTTGAAAACCAAGTAAATGAAATCACGAAGGATTTACCCAAGAAACCTGTTGTGAAATTTGATACCGAAACCGATAATTGGGGCAGTTTGTTAATGGGCTTGTTGCCATTTATTTTACTTATTGGTGTTTGGATTTATATTATGCGCCGTATGGCGGGTGGTGCCGGAGGTGGTGCTGGAGGCCAAATTTTTAACATAGGAAAATCGAAAGCAAAACTTTTCGACCAAAATACCGAAGTAAAAACAACTTTTAAGGATGTTGCAGGTTTAGAAGGTGCCAAAGAAGAAGTTCAGGAAATAGTTGATTTTCTTAAATTTCCTGAAAAATATACCAAACTTGGTGGGAAAATCCCAAAAGGGGCATTGCTTGTAGGGCCTCCGGGAACGGGCAAAACCTTATTGGCCAGAGCGGTTGCAGGTGAAGCAAAAGTGCCTTTTTTCTCGTTATCGGGCTCCGATTTCGTAGAAATGTTTGTTGGCGTGGGAGCATCGCGCGTTCGCGATTTGTTTAAACAGGCCAAAGAAAAATCGCCTTCCATTATTTTTATTGATGAAATTGATGCCATTGGTCGTGCCAGAGGTAAAAACGCCATGTCTGGAAGTAATGATGAGCGTGAAAACACCCTAAACCAATTATTGACGGAAATGGATGGTTTTGGCACCAATACAAACGTTATTGTGCTTGCCGCCACCAATAGAGCCGATATTTTAGATACTGCTTTAATGCGTGCCGGACGTTTTGATAGACAAATATTTGTCGATTTGCCCGATGTGCGCGAACGAAAAGAGATTTTTGAAGTGCATTTAAGGCCCTTAAAAAAAGATGAGGATTTAGATCTTGATTTTCTTTCAAAGCAAACGCCGGGGTTTTCTGGTGCCGACATCGCAAACGTATGTAACGAAGCAGCACTTATTGCGGCCAGACAAGGAAAAGAATCGGTTGATAAACAGGATTTTCTTGATGCGGTAGATAGGATTATTGGCGGCCTAGAAAAGAAAAATAAAATTGTAACACCTAGTGAAAAAAGAGCCGTTGCCTTTCACGAAGCGGGTCATGCCGTAGTAAGTTGGATGCTGGAACATGCGGCTCCCCTCGTTAAGGTTACCATCGTGCCCCGTGGCCGTTCGTTGGGCGCTGCATGGTATTTGCCTGAAGAGCGCTTAATTGTGCACCCTGAGCAAATGTTGGACGAAATGTGCGCTGCTTTAGGCGGGCGGGCTGCCGAAAAGGTTATTTTCAATAAAATTTCTACCGGAGCTTTGAGCGATTTGGAAAAAGTAACAAAACAGGCAAGAGCCATGGTTACCATTTACGGATTGAGCGAAAAAGTTGGTAATTTAACCTATTACGATTCATCCGGACAAAACGAATATGGCTTTACAAAACCATACAGCGAACAAACGGCAGAATTGATTGATAAGGAAATTTCAGATATAATAGAAACACAATACAAACGGGCCATAGCGCTTTTAGAAGAACACAAAGATAAACTTACGGAGTTGGCAGAGGTACTTCTTGAAAAGGAAGTGATTTTTAAAGACAACCTGGAATTAATATTTGGGAAGCGCGCTTTTGAAAAAGAAGTGACCGAAACGCCAGAAAGCTAAGTTTTTCATATATTTTGTTAAGCTTCAAGTAAAAATCTTAAATTAGCCGCATGGTTAATTTAAGATTTTTTATATTTGATAATCTTAAAAAGAATGACATTAATAGCAGCTTACTAAATGAGCCTTTTTAGAAAAATTTTTGGTTTAAAGCCCGATCAATCTACCGAAGAAATAAAATCTGGTGATAGAGGAAAGTACATGCCCGAAATAAAACTACCCATTGACGAAAAGTTTACCATAAACTTTAAGGCGAACGGGGGAAAATTTTTGTACTGTGAAAATTTGAACGAGATCTACCAAACCTTGCAGCACATTATTGATGAAAATAATTGGCAACACGAAGAGGCGTTGATTTATGACGATAACCTAAAGGATAAATTTAAAAGTGCCCAATTAAAGCCAACAAAAAATTCTGGCGACGCAACGTTTTTCTTAACAACCTGCGAGAATTTAATAGCCAACGATGGGTCGTTGCTCATTTCATCCAAGCAAATTTTTGAAAAAAAACTACCCGAACTCCCCATAAATTTTATAGTTTTTGCAACTACCAGCCAAATTGTTGAAACTATTGGCGAGGGTTTAAGGGGTATCAAATCTAAAAACCGACAAAAAATCCCAACAAATATTACTACCATAAAACACTTTAAGTCGGGCGACGAAAAAGATTTTTTAAGTTATGGCAGTAGCGCCAAAAATCTTTACCTACTTCTTTTAGAAGATTTGTAGCATGAAGGAAATGCTTGTTCGATCCCTTTCTGGCTTACTTTATGTAATGCTTTTAATTTTGTGCGTATATTTTGAATACCTGCTTATTGGCCTTTTTTTTGTGTTTGGTATGGTTTGTTTGGCCGAATTTAAAAAGCTCATCCAATTAAGAAGCAATGTGCCTTATCTCATTTTTATAGTGCTTTATGGTGTTTTTGGATATTGGCAGCTTATTTTGGATTCTGATAGAAGCATTGATAAAGCCACACAAATATTGATGGTGCTTACCATATTTGTTAAACTGTTCTTGATTAAAGATTTGTTTTCAGAAAAAACCATTCCGCTTTTTGGCACAAAACGATTTTTATTGACCACTTTTTATATTTCCACAGCATTTATTTTCTTAATTCTTATAGCCGATTATCACGATGATTATAATCCGAACATTCTTTTGGGGGCATTTATTTTGGTTTGGGTAAACGATTCATTTGCCTATTTAATTGGTAAAAATTTTGGAAAACAGAAATTATTTGAGAAAATTTCACCAAAAAAAACAGTAGAAGGCTTTCTGGGTGGTTTGTTTTTTTCGTGTATTGCAAGTTATTTTATTGCTACCTTTACGCACACGTTGGGCTTTACGGCTTGGTTGATTTTAAGCATTATAGTAAGCGTTTTTGGCACGTTGGGCGATTTGGTGGAATCCAAGTTTAAAAGGCAGGCCAATGTAAAGGATAGCGGTGTTATCATGCCCGGGCACGGGGGGTTGCTAGATCGGTTGGATAGTGTTATTTTTGCAGCACCTTTTATCTATTTATTTTTAAGAATTTTGAATTATGTTTCATAAAGAAGGTCGTATAATCATATTGGTAACATTTCTTGTTGTTATAGGTTGCTCGTTGTTGGCCGATACCTTTATTCCCATTGGATGGCTTCGTACCTTTGTACTGCTCGTTTTGCTGTTGTTTTTAACACTTATTCTTCAATTTTTCAGAAATCCAAAACGCAAAACAATTGTAAACGATGGCCATGTTGTTTCGCCCGTAGATGGTAAAGTTGTGGTAATTGAAGAAGTTTTTGAAAAGGAGTTTTTTAATGAAAAGCGTTTGCAGGTTAGCGTGTTTATGTCGCCAATAAATGTGCACGTAACGCGTTATCCAATAAGTGGAACGGTAATATTTAGCAAATACCACCCCGGAAAATATTTGGTTGCATGGCATCCAAAAGCAAGTGAGGAAAATGAGCGAACTACGGTGGTTGTTGAGAACAAAACCTTTGGAAAAGTACTTTATAGACAAATTGCCGGTGCGCTCGCAAAGCGCATCGTGAACTATGCCCAAATTAACGATCGGGTGCTTCAAGGTGCCGATTCTGGGTTTATAAAATTTGGTTCGAGAGTTGATTTATTTCTACCTTTAAACTCAAAAATAAATGTAACACTTAACCAAAAAGTTCGTGGAGGTGAAACTATTATTGCAGAGTTACATGACTGATGAAGAATTAGAAATAGAGTTCCAAGAAACCGTGAATCGCGTTAACGCTTACACCGAGCCATTTCCCGCCGATGTGCTCTTAAATTTGTATGCCTATTACAAAAAGGCCACCAATAATTACAGTCGCCCCGGAAGCAAAAAAGCCATCATCAATGCCTTTAAAACCAATGCGCTGTTTCAGGTAAAGGATATTTCGCAAAATGAAGCAAAGCGATTGTATATTGATTTGGTAAATAAATACTTCTTGTACGGAAGATAAAAGGTTTGTTGGTTATGTTTCTTAGTCATGCGTAATTTGCTAAAATCGAGCAAAATCTGTATTTTTTACCAAATTTTGGTATCTTTGAAAAAAGTTTACAAATGAAAAATACATCAATATCACTCGGGGATTATTTCGACCAATTCGTGCAAACACAAGTTTCAGCTGGACGATATAAAAACGTTAGCGAAGTAATAAGGGCAGGACTTCGATTGTTGGAAGATGAAGAAAGTAAAATTGTTGCTTTAAGAGAAGCCATTAGAAAAGGAAAAGAAAGCGGAATAGTAGAAGATTTTGACCCAGTCCAAAACCTAAAAAATCTCAAAGCCAAACACGGAGTTGATGCTTAAGTATCGATTGACACGTTTATCTAATCGAGATTTAAATGAAATTTGGGAATTCACATTTCATAAATGGTCGATAAAACAAGCCGACAAGTATTATGACCTATTGATTGAAACCTTTAATCAAATTACGCTTGACCCAAATTGCGGTAAGAATTACGATGGAGTAGAACCAAAACTACGTGGATTTAAAACAGGAAAACATATTGTGTTTTATGAACTTATAGATGACAACACAATTGAAATCAGTAGAATTTTACATCAAAGTATGGATGTAAAAAAGAGGCTTAAAAAATAAAATCGACACGCTTTAATGTCCGTAAGTAATTGCCTGTTCTTGCCTACTTCTGAAAATCTGCGAGGATTTTCAGTTTTGTGCATACTAGCAAAGTTAAGCTCTAAACCACGCAACTGACAATTATACGAAAACGCTATGCACTTTAATCGCAAGATTTCCAGTTTGTGCATTGCATTAATGGTGGTAAGGCAATAAGGCGTTTGCGCTAAATAACGTATTTACGAAATGGCGGTATGCCATTTCATTGCCTTTCAACCCTGATGCTGTTGGGGTAATGGGTTTTAAATCCGGGGTTTGGTTCGTTATGGGTTACATCCGTTCCGGCACCTGAATCCCTAAAACCCCAAACGCTTTTTTAATGGTTCCCGCTACTTTTTTGGATAGTTGTACCCTAAATGTTTTATCATTCAAATTATCGGCGCCCAAAATAGAAACGTTTTGATAAAATGAATTAAATTCCTTTACCAATTCGTAAGTGTAGTTTGCCACCAATGCAGGACTGTATTGTGCCGCGGCATTTTGGATAATCTCCGGGAATAACTCCAATTGTTTTATAAGCTCTTTTTCTTTGTGGTGCAAGCACGGTTTGTTCCCATTGCTATTTGAAGCGTTTAGGGTAACGGTATAGTCAAAATCGGCCTTTCTTAAAATGGCTTGAATCCTGGCATAGGTATATTGTATGAATGGGCCTGTGTTTCCTTGAAAATCAATGGACTCTTTGGGGTCGAACAAAATACGTTTTTTAGGGTCAACCTTCAAAATATAATATTTTAAAGCACCCAGGCCAATGGTTTTGTAAAGCGCTTGTTTTTCTTCTTCCGAATAGCCATCAAGTTTCCCTAATTCTTCTGAAATCTCACCTGCAGTTTTGGTCATTTCATCAATTAAATCGTCGGCATCAACCACGGTACCTTCCCTACTTTTCATTTTTCCGCTAGGCAAATCAACCATGCCATAACTTAAGTGGTAGAGGTTTTTTGCCCATTCAAAACCTAGTTTTTTCAAAATCAGGAACAATACTTGAAAATGGTAATCCTGTTCGTTTCCAACGGTATATACCAAGCCGCCAACATCTGGAAAATCTTTGATGCGCTGTATGGCGGTACCAATGTCCTGGGTTATATAAACCGCAGTTCCATCGCTTCGTTGCACGATTTTTTTATCCAAGCCATCTTCGGTTAAATCGCACCAAACCGAACCATCGGCTTCTTGGGTAAAAACACCTTTGTTTAATCCTTCGGCAACAAATTCCTTGCCCAATAAATAGGTGTCGCTTTCATAATATAATTTATCAAAATCGACACCTAGATTTTTGTAAGATTCATTAAAGCCTTCATAAACCCAGCCATTCATCATTTTCCAAAGCGCAACGGTTTCTGCATCGCCAGCTTCCCATTTTAGTAGCATGTTTTGGGCTTCCATTAATAAAGGAGCCGTTTTTTTTGATACTTCTTCTGAAATACCTGATGCAACCAATTGCTCGATTTCCTTTTTATATGCCTGGTCAAATTTCACATAATAGTTGCCAACCAACTTATCGCCCTTTAAACCTGTACTTTCGGGTGTTTCACCATTTCCAAATCGTTTCCAGGCCAACATGCTTTTGCAAATATGAATGCCACGGTCGTTAATAATTTGGGTTTTATATACTTTTTTTCCTGAGGCCTTCAATATTTCGGCAACACTGTAACCCAATAAATTGTTGCGAACATGCCCTAAATGCAAGGGTTTGTTGGTGTTTGGTGATGAATATTCAACCATAATGGCTTTTTCGTTGGCTTTAGGCGCCACAAAACCATAGGTCTCATCATCTTTTATGGTATTAAAAAAATGGATGTAGTACGCATCGTCTATTTCAATGTTTAAAAAGCCTTTCACTACGTTAAAAGCCTTCACTTCCTGCACGTTTTCCACCAGATAGTTACCTATGGTTTCGCCTATTTGAACCGGATTTCCTTTAATGAAACGCAACATTGGGAAAATAACAACGGTCATATCGCCCGCAAATTCCTTACGGGTTGCCTGAAATTCAACCGATTCCAGGTTCACATTAAAAGTTGTTGAAACGGCATGCTTAACTTTGTTTTGTAACGTTTCTTGAAGGCTCATTGCTGATTGTTTTTTAGGTGAGCAAAGATAAAACTTTTATTAAAGCATTGAAGGCAAAATGTGTTTTAATAAAATGGGTTAAGTACAATGTAAAGGTAAAGCGATGCTTATTATTGGACCATTGGCACTTTTGTTCAAAAAGATGCAGCATGTGGTTTTGTGCCCGATAGTTTTTTATTGATAAAAGTGCACTTGTCGTGTAATTTTTACCGTTAATCTATTGGTCGATTTTTAGTTATTTTCACTTTGTCATTTTAACTAATTTATTGGTATTAAAACGCAGAAATTAGATTATAAAAAGGCTTTTTCCAACTTTTGTTGCGTAAAGCTATTTAATTCCAACTTTTGGAACATTTTTTAAAAACTGACTAAACGTTAAGCTTGATAAAGCAAACCTTATTTCCCTCAAATAAGATACTAGCAATTATGGCTTTATTACTGGAAGTAATGTAATATTGTATGAGGAAAATAATTACTCTCATTATTGTTTTATCTGTGTTCTATGGTTTCTCTCAAACCAAAGAGCTGGATAGCCTGTCCATACAATTGGCTTTTGAGACCCAAGATTCCCTAAAAGTAAAAACGTCGCTAAAACTTATCAAATCCTTATATGAACTAAAGGATTATGATAAGGCCATGAAGTATGTTATTGAAAGCGAAAAGTTGTCTTCCAACATTGATTATACCTCGGGAGTTGCTGAAATTACATATTATAAAGCGCTTATATATGCTGAAAAAAGCGATTATATAAATGCCATAAATGGATACAACAAAGCCAAGGCACTATACAAAAAATTAAACGATACCTTAAACGTTGCCCGCGTAAATAACAGTATTGGCTTAATAGAAATTAAACGCGGCAATTATGCAATCGGGCTGCAGTATGCCCTTGCTTCCATAAAGGAATTAGAGAAAAAACGCTTGCAAAAAGACCTTAGTTTGGCCTATGGCAATGTTGCAAATGCCTACTATAATATGGGCGCAGTTGATAAGGCGATTGAATTTAACTTAAAAGCAAACGACATTCAAGAACAATTGCGCGATGTTAAGGGCATGGTACGCTCAAATATTCAGTTGGCCGAACTCTATTCACGTAAAAATGAAAACAGAAAAGCTATTGAATACTATGAAAAAGTGTTGGCCGAAGCTACTGCCGATTCCTTGCGCGGTCGTATTTACCCAAAATTGGGAAGCGAATATTTAAAATTCAACGATTTTGATAGGGCTGCCAAGTATTTATTGGAAGGATTGGACATTAACAGGAAATCTGATAACAAAGTAGGCGTTTTAATGGCATTAAACAATTTGGGCGAGTTGAATTTGCAAACCAATCGCTTGGTTTTGGCAGAGCAACAACTTTTGGAAGCCGGTACAATTGCAAAAAGCATCAACAACAAACCAGAATTGCTGCGGTATTACAAATCGATGATTGCCCTCGATTCTACCAGAGGAAAATTTGATAAGGCCTTTGCATGGCAACGCGAATATTATAACCTAAAAAGCAGTTTGCAAAACGCCAAACATACACCAGACTCAAATGCAAATAATTTAGATTTCAATCCAGATTTTGAAAAGGAATTGGCCAACACGAACACTTTAGATCCGGTTTCCAACTTAAGCAACCCCGAGCCTGTTGCCTTTGATAAGTTTAAGCTAATTTTTTACGGATTGTTGGCGGCACTTGCCATTGTTTCAACTTTTTTGATATTGATTTATTTAAAACGAAACAGCAATATTAAATATACCCAGGAATTAGAAGAAAAGAACCTGAAAATAGAACTTCAAAACGAAGCATTTGCTGAACAGACCAAGCATCTTGAAAACGTAAACAACGTAAAGGACAAGTTGTTTTCAATTGTATCGCACGATTTAAAGGATTCGCTTTCATCCATCAATGGGTTTATTGATTTGTTAAAAGACGGCTCATTATCAAGAGAGGAGTTTGATAACTTAATTCCTGAGCTAAGTGAGAATGCCAACAATGCCTCTTTATTACTGTTTAATTTGCTCAATTGGTCTAAGTCGCAAATGCAGTCTTTAGAACCAAAACCCACTTTATTCGATATTCAGGAAGTTTTTGAGGAAAAAGTGCGATTGATTGAACAGCGCATGGAAAACAAAGGCATTGAACTTATTGACCATTCGTTGCGCGACTTTGCCTATGCCGACCGAAGTATGTTTGAAATCGTGGTGCAAAATTTGCTTGCAAACGCCTTGAAATTCTGTAAAAACGGCGACACCATTACCATTTCGAACCATATTAGCAACGGTAGCTGCATCATTAGTATTGCCGACACCGGTATTGGAATTTCAAAACAAAATATCGATAAACTTTTCAAGAATAGTTCCTTTACAACGGTTGGTACCAACAACGAAAAGGGTACAGGTTTGGGCTTGTCCATTTGTAAAGAATTGGTAGAGCTTAACCACGGAAAAATTTGGGTTGAAAGTACCGTAAACGTGGGCAGTACCTTTTATGTACAATTGCCAAAAACAAGGCCAGCATAAATTTTTGTAAGCTGTATTCTATCTTCGGAAAAAGAAGATTCGTTATTGCATTGGAACCTTCGCGAAATCCATTACCTTAAACTTATAGATGCTTTTTTAAACAGGATTAAACTTTTGGCAAAAACACTTCGGCCATCATACAACGCGCACTTCCACCGCCACAAGCTTCAATAGTATCCAACGGGCTATGAAGTAATTTGCAGTGTGCTTCAAGTTTTTCAATTTGATTTTTTGTTAAGGCATGATAAGCAGCCGAACTCATAACCACATATTTTTCGTTATTAAAACCTTTTACCTGTAACATATTGCCTGCAAAATGGCTTGCTTGCAATTCGGTTATATCAATAAGTTCCTTTCCGTCCTGTTTTAAATGATTGATGAGGTTTTTGCGTTCAGCCTTATCGTCAATGCTGCTTAAACAAACAACTGCAAAAGTTTCGCCTATGCACATCATCACGTTGGTATGGTAAATGGGTTTTCGCTGTCCGTTTACAGTTTGGTTTGCGGTAAAAATAACGGGCATATACCCAAAATCTTCACAAAATTCAATAAATAAGTCCTCATCGGCACGTGGCGATATGGCGCAATACGCTTTTTGGTTTACGCGATCCAGCACGATGCTTCCGGTACCTTCAAGAAAGAGTTGCTCATCTTCAGCGCTTGTGTAATCAACGATGTTGTTAATTTCAAACCCTTCAGCTTCCAAAATTCCAAATATATCGTCCCTGCGCTCCAAGCGTCTGTTTTCAGCAAACATGGGGTAAATGGCTACATCACCATTTTCGTGAAACGATATCCAATTGTTTGGAAAAACGGCATCTGGGGTGTCGAATTCGTTGGTGTCGTTCACAACAATTACATGTACGCCAATACTTTGCAATTTTTCAACATACCTGTCAAATTCCTGTTGTGCTTTTGCATTTTGCGCTTGTGGCAGCATTGTGCCCAACTTTTTTTGGTAGTAGTTGTTTATGGCCGTTTGTTCGTTCATCCTAAAATTTATAGGGCGAATCATCAAAATGGTGTTTGTGGTTTGTTGCATGCTGAATTTTTATAAAGCAAAAATAGGATAAATTACGTCATCGTAAGATATGAAACCATCTGTTTGTTGGCTCAATTTATAAACTTTAGAATACGTTTCATGGAATGGCTCCGTTCCATGGGATGCAAACGTAAAACAGCCACCTTGTATAATTCACAAAATGGCTGTTGATAGAAACTAAAAAACGTTTATTATATGCCCAAGCCTTGGCCGCCGCCAACTTGTATGGTTTCGGCGGTTAGAAATGATGCATCATCGCTCGCCAAGAACGAAATAACAGAGGCCACTTCTTGTGGCTGACCTAAGCGGCCCAATAAGATATTGTTTTTCCAAGAAGCGAATACTTCTGGTTTTGTAGATTTGATTTCAGAATGAAAGGGGGTATCGATGGTTCCCGGAGAAACCGCGTTTACACGAATACCATATTCAGCTAGGTCTTTGGCCAAAGCTCTGGTTAAGGTATGTACAGCGGCTTTTGCGGTGCCGTAAACACCAGCGCCAGGGCCACCGGCATTCCAACCGGCAATGGATGTGTAATTGATAATGGAAGGATTGGTGCCTTTTTTAAGATAAGGTATGGCCGCTCTTGAGGCAAAAAATGTGGAATCTAGGTTTAATGCCATTACGAATCTGTAAAATTCGGTAGTCATTCCTTCAAAACGCGACCGTCCTCCCAAACCGCCGGCATTGTTTACCAGAAGGTCTATTTTACCATATTTTTCCCCGATTTTTGTAATGTTTTCAGTTACTTCGTCTTCTTTTGTAACATCAAATCCGTAATATTCAGAGCTGATGCCCAATGCTTTAAGTTCCTCAACCTTTTGGGCACCTACTTCATCTTCAATACCATTTAATATTACTGTGTAGCCGTCTTTTCCTAATCTTTTAGCGACTTCAAAACCTATGCCACCCGTAGCTCCAGTAATGATGGCCACTTTTTCTTTTAAATTACTCATATTTTTTAAAATTTTGATTTATTAATGTTTAGATATATTTCTGACTATATAAGTCGATTATTTAATTTGTTCAATTTTTCCAACAGTTAAGAATATTGATATTAATGACAGTGGCACTAACGCAGCCAGTAGTCCAAAAAGTAAGGGCCAACTGGCAATTTGACCAGCAAACAGTATGGCTAGAATAGTACCCAAAACGGCCGCAGCACCACCTAAACCGGCTAATGAGCCCACCGATTTTCCACCATGTAGGTCGCTTGGTAAGGTTTGGATATTGGTCATTGTAAACTGAAAACCGCCCAGAACAAGCGCCATTAAAATAACGGCTAAAGTTGCATTGGGAACCATTACCGAAGCAATAACCGATGGGATAATGATACAGCCCCCAACCAACATGGCCGTTTTTCTTGCTTTGTTGACCGTTGCGCCTTTTCGAATTAGATGTCCTGAAAACCAGCCGCCTGCAACGCTTCCAGCCATGGCACCCACGTAAGGCACCCACGCTGAAAAGGCTAATTCCTTGATGTTCAAATTAAATTCTTCCACTAGGTACATGGGTAAAAACGTAACGAACATCCACCAAATAGGGTCCAGAAAAAAGCGCCCCAATATTACCGAGTAATTCTTTTTGTTAGCTAAAAGTTGACCCCATGATTTGCCTACTTCATTTGTTACCTTGGCTTCTGGTTGGTTGCTTAAAATATACTCACGTTCAGTTTCAGTTATCCATTTATGCTCTTTTGGACCTTTTTTATTGATGATCAACCAAGGAATTATCCACACAATGCCTAAAGCACCCACTACAACAAAGGTTAGTTTCCAACCAATGGCCATATATAACGACAGGATTACAACCGGTGCAAGAATGGAGCCTATCGAGGCCGCTGCCCCAAAAAGGCCTTGTGCAAAAGCGCGTTCCTTTTGAGGGAACCACTCTGCATTACTTTTGGTCGCTCCAGGCCAAGGGCCCGCTTCGCCCAAACCAAGCATCATTCGAAATCCGGTTAAGGATACTTTTCCTTTGGACAAGGAGGTTAGGGCATCGGCAACGCCCCATACCAAAACGGACACCACAAAACCACGGCGTGTTCCTATTTTGTCATACAATTTTCCTGAGAAAAGTTGACTAAAACCATAAGCAATCATAAAGAAAATGGTAATAATGCCCAATTGGTCTTTTGCTTGTCTTGAAGCTTCTTCGGGCGAGGCATCTTTATCGACAATACCTAACTCGTAGGCAATACCCTGACGGTTTACTACAATTTGTCCATCCTTTTTGAAGCTGACCATATCGGCTTTTTGGATGATTTTTTCGCCTCTCTTTGAAACAAGGATATAAGTATTGTCTTCTTTTGAAAACTGAGCTCGATTTTCTTTTATATCAGTAGTAACATCATCAACTAATTTATACTCAATATTGGCCACCCACATATAATTTAGGGTACCTCTATCAAGATAATTTATGATGGTGATCATCATGATCAGACCTATAATCCACCAGCGTAAACCTTTGATTTTCATATATTTATTTATTATTTAGTTATTGTTTTTTGGCAAAAAAATTACCAAACAATATGGTTGCAACCTTATTGCTTTATGGTATGAACATTATTTATAATGTTACCGTTCTGTTTGACTATGTATTTTTTGTTGGGCTGCTATTGTTTGTTATAACAATATTGATATAATGTTTTGAAATGTATCTTCATTTTTTCTCTTGCCAAGGCGGGGTTTTGGTCTTTTATGGCTTCATAGATAGCGGTGTGTTCATCTATTCCCGACATGGCTAAATCGTCATCGCAAACATGGTATTTTGCAAAGTTGGTTATGATTTCTGGCGTTATAGAAAGCATAAACGTGTTCATGGTGCTGTTTTTACTGGCTTTTGCTATGGCTAGATGAAACAATAGGTCTTCCTGTACGGCATTTTCGTTGTTCAATACTTTTTTTGTATAGGCATTGAGAGCGCTTTTCATTCGGTTCAAATCGGTTTCCGTACGTCGTAATGAAGCTAATTTTACGGTTTTAAGCTCCAATAAAATACGTGTTTCTACCAATGCTTTAAAATCTGGGGTTTCCAAATCTAAAATATCATCAATAATGCCGTTCATGGCAATGCACCCTACATCGGCAACAAAAGTGCCACTTTGCGGAATTGATTTTAACAAACCATAAAATTCCAGTTTTTGAATTGCGGTTCTCACTATTCCACGGCTAACACCAAATTTTTCTGATAACATCCGTTCCGACGGTAATTTGTCGTTAGGCTCTAAATTTTTATAATTTATGAGCTCACGAATTTTTTCAATTACCACGTTTTGTGTTTTCTTATTGTCGCTTATTGATAATACCTCTAAATTCATATTTCTTCATTAAAATTGGTTAACCACGCTTTTGCCCATAAAATTATAAAAAATATTTACTTAAGGTTTCAAAAAAGCTGATAGTTTTAGATTATCAATGCTTTACTTCCAATTCGTAATATTTTACTCTAGCAAAAGCACCTTCATCTCTTGACTGAAAATAGTTGCCCGCTTTAAAATAGTTTTCAAGAATGCCCCATTTTCGCATGTGGATGTTTTCATAAACTTTAAATTCATTATTGTTTAGAACGACTACCATTTTACCAGCAGATACCTTTACTTCTAAAGTGAATTTTTCAAAACCGACTACCTGTTCAAAATCAAAGCCTTCATCATCGCCCCATGCTTCTTCAAATAAAAGGCCTTCGTTAGGAGTACTTAAATTTTTAAGCACTTTTGTTTTAACACGTATTTTTCCGTTATCCCAATATATTTTTAGGATAGGTGGTGCGTTGTTGTCTTTTTGTCCAATTAAATCGCGTTGTTCATCTGTTAGTACACCGTGAATTTGCATGATGATCACTTTGTGATACTTACCATTTTTATCTTTTGAAACTTCATCCATGGCAAGTTTTCCTTTCATGTAGGCACCTTGGGCGAACGTCCAATTTGTTTTATTATCACCCGAAACCATTTGCTCTCTTAATTCAGAGCGGGAATATTTGGTATTTGCCGTTGTAGCTTCACTTGGGTATGCATAAAATACCAATGAACCATCAGTAGAATCATTGTACATGTATTTTTTAAGCCTTTCATCGGTGGCATACTTCAGAATTGCTGGAGGCTGTACACTTGTAGCACCACCTTTGGCGTTTAATTCTGGGGTTGTTACGCTCCAATGGCTTAAATCGATGTTGGGCAATTTGTATTTTTTGTTCTTTTTCTTTTTATCCTGTTTTTCTGTTTTGGAATTTGAATCTGTACCGCTACCTGCCTTTTCTTGGCAAGTAGCGTTTACAGAAACACATACCATTAGGAAAGCTAATAGAAATTCTTTTATAAAAAGATGTTTTTTTATTGGTTTAATCATTTCTTTTAAATTTTCTATTGCTTAATTGGATACTGTTTTCATTTTTTTTTCAATTTCAAAACTGATATTAGTAACCCGGATTGTTCGGGATAACCTGAACGGTATTGGTTACAATTTCAACATTTGGAATGGGTAATAAATTAAATTTTGGATCGGCGGTTTTGGCCTGCAATTCAGCTGTGGTATAGGGTGCAGCAAATTGTGTATAAAACGGATCCATAAGTAAAAAGTGATTATCCATTACCGCTTTAGCATTGATGGTTGTCATGGTTTTGTTGAAACGCAACAAATCGAACCAACGTTGGTTCTCTATGGCAAACTCCCATCTTCTTTCGTTGGCAACCGCTTTTTCGTACAACGCAGGCGTATTAACATCGGTGCTGGTTAAAGCCGTTAAGCCTGCCCTGGTGTGTACCCGGTTCAAGTAGCCCAAAGTGGTGGCGTTATTAGTGCCATCGGCTTCGCAGTACATAAGTAACACATCGCTAAAACGCAATACGGGCCAGTCTAGTTCAGAATCATTTAAAACGGTTACCGCAATATTGTGTTTGCCTGTCCAATAAGTCCATTTTGTAGGATCGGCAGCGGTTCCTGAGGGTTTATAAACTTTTATGTTGAAATCCCTTCTTTTATCTGTGGCCGCATACGAATCGTACAATTCTGGGGTAGGGTTGTTAAAGCCGCCACGGGTTCCTGTTGGATACACCAAACCGGGTATTTTAAGGTCAACCTGACTTGAAAAAAGGTTAGACAATTGGCTGCCATAACCAAGAGCACCCGATTTAAAACGAATGGCAAAAACGATTTCAGTGTTCATTTCATTGGTTGCTGAAAAAACATCAGAATAGGGGTTTGTGCCAGCAGTAATTAGGTTGTGACCACTGTTTGTTATAACATCGGTAAGTAGGGGCAATGCATCCGATTTTTGACCTAACGTAAGATATACTTTGGCCAATAAGGCTTCTGCGGCCCATTTGGTTGCAGAACCTCCTGTTCCAGCCGAAGCCGAAAACTTTGCTGTGGTACAATTGGCCACCGCATTTTTTAAATCGGCAATAATAAACCTGTAAATGTCTTCTACACTTGATCTGGGAATTTCTAAAGCTTCTTCAGCATTGATCTCTTTATCAATTAAAAACACGCCACCGTACAATCGCACCAAATTGAAATAATGATACGCTCTCATAAATGAAGCTTCACCAGAAATTCTTTTTCTATCTGCAGCAGTAAGCGGGAAAGATGCAGGAACCGTTTGATAATCGATGGTTCCAGTGGCATTGTTGTATGAAGTTTGTAAACCTTCACTCAACCCATTGATGCTTCGTATGCTTTTATAAGTTGTAGCCCAATATTGTTCAATAAACAAATCGAATGACGGTGCTTCAAATACATCATTGCTTAAAACCTGAAGGTTTTGTGCGTTTGATGTGCCGTAATTGTTCATAAACGTATTGTCTGAACGTATTTCAGAAAGCATCCATTCATAAGCAATAGGGGCTCTTAAGGTACTATAACACCCTGTTAATCCTATTGTGAAATTTTCGGCCGTTTTATAAAACCCATCTAAACTGATGGCATCTTTATTTTCTACATCTAAAGCGTCAGAGCATCCTACCAACACTATGGAAGAGAATAAAAACAATAGTTTTAATTTTTTTATACAATTTTTCATTTTTATATTTTTAAAAGTTTAATAAACCTCACTAAAACATGCGTTTATTTTATCGATTGTTTTTTATTAGAACCCTACTTCTAAACCAAACAGTATGGTTTTTTGAATGGGGAAACCACCTCTTTGATAACCTGTATGTAATGCATCGCTTGAGGTTGATCGCGCTTCAATGTTGATGCCCCTGTAATTGTTGTTTGCTAAGAACAACATATTTTGGCCGGTTAACGAGAATCTTAAATTGGTCAACTTAATTTTCTCTAGCACCTCTTTGCTAAAGGTATATCCTAAGGAAACCTCCCTTAGCGCTATATAACTGGCATCTTCTACGGCATTATCGGTAAACAACCAGTTGAAACCATTTGTAGTATAAGGCGTTTTGCCATCACCAGGATTACTTGGGCTTACCCAACGGTTTGCCATGTAATTTAAGTTACGCTCTTTGGCTTCGTTATAATTGATGTCGCCATTTATTAATTCGCCTCCTTGTACACCTTGAAAAGAGAAATTGAAATCAACGTTTTTGTAGTTGAATTTATTGGTAATGCCCCAAGTGTAATCTGGATAGGGATTTCCTAAAATAGTTCGGTCGTTGGTATCGATGATGCCATCTGGCACGCCGTTTGGACCAGAAATATCCACTATTTTAATACCGCCTTCGGTAAGCCCATTGGTTAAAGTGGTTGTTAGGCCCGATGCGGTAATATCGGCTTTACTTATCCAAACGCCGTCTGTTTTGTAACCATAAAAACTAACCAAGGGTTCGCCCACAATAGCGTAGTTGTTTAAGCCATTTCTACCATCAATGGTTGTGGAAATCAAGCGGTCTTTATCTCCTAAGTTTGTGATCTCGTTTTTAACATGCGAGATGTTGAAATCGGTGCTCCAAGAGAAGTTTTCGGTTTTGATGTTTGTTGTAGAAAGTTCTACCTCCAGACCTCTGTTTTTCAAACTACCGGCGTTGGTAATTACAGAATTGGAACCTGTAATCAGTAATGCTGAACTTGTAAGCAATAATTTTTCGGTTTTTGATTCAAATACATCAATGTTCAGGTTTACCTTGTTTTTAAACATGGCCAAATCGAAACCTAAATTGGTTGAAAACGTGCGTTCCCAAGTAATAAGGGGATTGAAATACACATCGTTAAGATTTGCCAAACCATTGCTTATGTTGCCAGTACCTGAACCTGAAATATAATTTGCGGAATTTAAGGTTTGTTGGAACAAAAATGGATCAATGGCATTATTGCCCGTGGCTCCATAACTTGCCCTGAAGGCCAATCGGTTAATGGCATCTACTTCATTTAAAAAGTTTTCTTTGGATACTACCCATCCTAACGATACCGCTGGGAACCCGCCCCATTGTCTGCCTTTATCAAATAAGGTGCTGCCATCTGTACGGTAACTGGCGGTTAGCAAATACTTGCCTTTATAGGCATAATTTACTCTTCCTAATACCGACATTAAACCAATTGTAACATCCGATTGAACGGGTGCAGTTATAACTGAGGCAAAGCTTAAGTTTTTGGTTTGCTCATTTGGGAAGGTGGTACCACCTGTTTCCAGTGTTTTTTCCCTTGTGTTTTGGTAGGTAAAACCGGCCAATACAGTAAAATCGTGATCACCGATATTTTTGTTGTAATTTAAAGTGTTTTCCGTTAAGAAATCAAAATAATTTGTATTGATATAAGTGGCATAATTTGGGTTTCCAAATCTGGTAGCGTTCGATTGCCCTGTTTGTGCCCTGTCAGAATTTCGGTAATAGATGCTTTGGGTGGTTTTAAAATCTAACCCGTTGGCTAGTTCAAATGTTAAACCAGCACTTCCTTGAAAACGGAATTGATTGTTATTGTCGTCCTGTTCAAGTAGCGCACGCATGGGGTTTGTGTTTGAAGTTGTAAAAGGTCTTTGCGACGTACCTGTGGTGTAGGGAATGCCATTGGGATCTACACTGGTATATGCTATATTGGCAAAATCATCATCTTCTGCATAACTTCCAGGAATAATGTTTGCGTTAGGGTTTGCCGCATTGATAAAATCGGCAGTTGCTTGGGTATGATAAACGGGCAGAAAGCTTGGGAACCTGGTAAAATCGATATAATTAACCCTTGGTCTTTCCGTTTTGGTATTCGATGGATTTAAATTTAGGTTCAGTTTTATTTTATCGGTTAATTCAGACTCAAATTTAAACCTGAAGTTTAATTTTTGGAAGTTGCTTTTCAGCATCAAACCTTCATCATTTTGATAGCCTAACGATGCATAAAATTTATTTTTTTTGCTACCGCCCGAAACGTTAAATTGGTAGTCTTGAAAGAAAGCATTTCTTAGGGCTTCATTTTGGTAATCAACACCCACACCGCCTAATAGCTCGTTTTCAATAGCGTATTGTGAGCGCCATTTATCGCGAGAAGGAATGGTGCTTGTCTCTGCGGTACCGCCCGTCCATAATGGATCGGCCATTCTTAAAGCCGATTCTTTATATAGCAGTTCAACATATTCTTTTGAAGTGAGGATGTTATAGGTTTCGTAAACATCTTTCATGCCCGACCTAGAGCTAAAATTAAACCGCGTTTTGCCTTCTTTACCTTTTTTGGTGGTAATCATGATAACGCCGTTTGCGCCCCTAGACCCATAAATAGCAGCAGAGGCAGCATCTTTTAGTACTTCAACCGATTCAACATCGGCATTGTTAATGGCACCCATACCATCTGGCATTGGTTGACCATCTACCACAATCAGCGGGCCTGTTCCGGCACCAATGGAACTGATACCTCGAATGTTTATTTGCGTATCGGAACCAGCTTCCGAGGATACATTCTGTACCCTAACGCCTGCAATTTTACCTTGAATGGCTTGGTCTAGCCTAGATACTGGGGCACTTTCAATATTTTCGCTCTTTAATTTAGCAACCGATCCGGTAACGCTAGAACGTTTTTGGGTGCCGTAACCTACAACCACAACTTCGTCTAGTTTTGAAACATCTTCAACTAGAGAAACATTGATGGTTTTTTGGTCTTTAACGGTTTGCTTTTGAGTTACAAAGCCAATATAGGAAAACTGTAATACTTCTCCGTTTTTAACCTCAATGGTGTAACTACCGTCAAAATCGGTGGTAGTTCCTTTGGTGGTGTTCATCACGATAACGTTCACACCAGGAATGGGTATGTTATCGGTTGCAGAAACCACTTGACCGGTAACAGTTTTGTTTTGTGCGAATACTACAAAATTGAACAACAATAGTGCAATAAGGGCCAACTTGTTTTTTAAATTCATAATTAATAGTTTAATGTTTATTGTTAGTTTTATTAAATAGGATGTGATTTTATAGAATCTGTTTAATAATATTCTTCGTTTAAAATAACCCCTTGTTAATATTTTAAATTGGTTAACCAAATTGGTTTACCAAAAATAGTTTTAAATTTTTGTTAAAAAAAATATTTCGCCCAAAAAATTATTTTTCCATAAAATCTTCGCGAATGGGACTAAATACATCGATTAGTTTTCCCGCTTTTTTACAAATAGCACCGTGCAATACGTGCGGTGGAATGTAAAAGGCATCGCCTGCTTTCATTAACTTGGTTTCGTTACCAATAGTCAATTCAAATTCGCCACTTACCACATACGTTACCTGTGAATGATAGTGTTGGTGCATGGGGCCCACGCCGCCTTCGGCAAAGTTGACATCCACGAGCATGATGTTATCATCGTAACCCATTATTTTTCTTTGTACGCCTTCACCAACGGTTTCCCATTGCATGTCGTCTCCCATTAAAAATTCTTTACTAGCTCCAAAGCTTTTCATTGTCATTTTATTTTAAAAGTTATTGATTAATTGATAAGCGCCTACCCACTCGTAGGTTTTATCGTTTATTTTTAGCTGATGTTTACTGTTTTTTGAGCTGTCTTTAAACGAAAACAAGAACAGGCTTTTATGGCCGTTTTCGGTTTCTATATTTATGGCTATATAGGAAGCATCGCTATACGCTATTTCTAGGTTTTTTAGGTTGCTGAAGGCATTGCTTGCCATTTCGCCAACGGGGTCGTAATGCCCATGTGTTTCCAAAACAGAAACAAAAAAGGTATCCTTGACATTGTTTTTACGGATGATGAATCCGGGGTCGTTTCTAAGGTTGAAATTGGGGTCGGTTGCGCCAATTCTGGTGAAAATTAAATCGTCTTCATTTGAAACCACCGATGTTAACGAATAAAAACGTTCCTTGTTAAACCAAGATAATTTAGCGTTTCCAGTTTCTGGTTTTCCTTCGCCTTCTTTCCATAAATGCTGATAGCCATTGCTGGTTCCTAAAGCATTTAAAGTTTTAGGTTTTGAATACTTAAAATTTGCCGACATGATTTGTCCGAAATAATAAAAAGGCAAATCATATTGATTTTTTGTTTCCGAATTAATTTTAACAATATCTAAAAGGATGGGATTTTCAAAACGTTCGTGTTTAATCAGTGCCATGGTTCGGTGTAGTTCCGTACCGGGATAAGCATTTGTTTCTGTAGCACTAATAAGTTGGATGTTAGGGTTTGAAACATCAAACAGGTATTTTTCAGAATGATGCGCGCTACCCGTTTCAAAATCGTCACTAAAATGCGATGTTTCATTTTGGATTATTGTATTGTGTGCCACGGTTTGTTTTGCCCACGTGGTGTTTTCCTTTAAATAATTGCCGCCACCTTTTTGCTGGATATTTACAAAACGCGCCATGCCGTAATCTTGTAGCACTTCGTTGCCACCTTCGTAATATGAAAATGATAGTTTATCGTAATGGCCATGGCTTAACCCTTGCGCAGTGTATTTCATCACCAAGGCAAGTTCATCTTTAGTACCGTTTGCCCTAAGTATGGCAACACCGCCTTCATCGCCATTTTTTCCGTCGGAAAGGTTGATTGATTTTTTAACGAACGGGGTTTCCAAACCATCGCGAATGCCCATAGCTACTGCCAACCCGGTTTCGTCCAGCAACACGGCATTTTGGGCTTTGGCAATGGCTAATAAATCGGTTTGTTTTCCGCCAAAAAAGTAGCCAATATCTACGGATGACACCAATTCTCTTGAATAGTACGACATGCCTTTTTGCCCATCGTTCAAAGGGAAAAAATTGCCGTTGGCATCGGTTAAATTCAATAACGTGTGAATCGATTTTAACAATACACCATCTTTATATTCAAAAATCTTAAGTTCTGGTTTTACATGTTCCAAGGCTTGGGCAAATACCAAAAACGGATACATGGCATAGCGTTGGTAATATGGCCCTTCGGTATAATAGCCATCGGGTGAAAAAGGTTCCTCTAAATTGGCCAGAAAACCTACTTTTTGTCCGGGTTTTCTAATGAAGCCTCCATCGTTATCTTTAGCATTGGGGTCGATGTTGTCATTTTTCAACCCATACAAGGCGGTATCGAGTAATTTAGCATCGTCCATTACCAAGGCAATCATGCCTACCGCCACATTTCCCCAGGTACTGTGATTGTGCACGCGATTGAAAAACTGTGGATTTTCAACCGAAATAAAATGGGCAAATGGTTTAAACAGGTTTTTTTCCAGATGGTTGCGCTCTTTTAATGATAAATAATTATAGATACAGTCGTAAGCTTGACTTGTATAAACCAGCCAATTGGCATCGTTTAGGCATTGCCAAAACAATTTGCCCCTTGCATACGAACGTGTTTGAGGATGTACGGGCAGGGTAGGGTATAATTTGGCATAGGCCATTAGCATATCCTTTACATAGTTTGCATAGGTTTTATCGTCTAAAATCTGATATAGCACACCAGCTTTTTGTAAAATTAGGAAGTTTTTTTTGTGCCGCTCGTGTGTGTAACCACCAGAGTAATCTTTTGAGATGGGAACTTCAATACCGTTTAAAATTTCAGCATCAACTTCAGCCTTTACGTTTGCCAAGGAGGCATCAAAAAGGGGTGCTTTTCCTAACTGTGCTTTTATTTTTTCAACCCCAACTTTTGTTAATATTAGGTTTGGGTGTGCTGGGGTACTTGTTTTTTTTGTGTTGGAATTTGTGTTTGGTTGTGCAAGGCAAAACGGCATAGTTAAAAGCAAATTTATAATCAAAATTTGAATCTTGAATTTAAAAAGCATACTAAAAATTTTGGTCATTTAAAGAAGTTTAAAAGGTACAATGCTTTTGCGGTTAGGATTTAACATTTGAATAAACCCTAACAAACATGCCATTTTTTTATGAGCTATATTGCAGCATAAAATTACCATCCTATTGTTGATTAAAAATCCAATTTAGGTATAACGATTGTACAGTATGCAAAACGTTGCACACAACCAAAACAGATTTCTGCAAATTGGTTAACCAAATTGGTTTACCAAAAATAGAATAATTTTTTTAGCTATGCAACAATCTTTGTGTTAATTGATAGGTAGGTTGTTATTTTAACACAAAAAAATACTCTTTGCCTGCATTTAAAATAAGGTTCCCATTTTCTTTTATGCCGGTAATCATCAGTTTTAATGGATTTGTATGTAAAGATTGAACCATTAATGCGTTGTTTTCCAGTTTTATAAACACGTCGGCAACTTCAGAGAACACCATTTTAAGTTTATTTAATTCTAATGTTTTAACTGAAAAAAACACGGAACGATTTGCTTTGGTTAGTGAAGTTGCTTCAAAACCTTCAAATTTCCATGTTGAGTTGTTTATTTGCCAGCCTTTTAAATTGGGGTTGGGCTTATCTTCATCAATGCGGTCGTCGAATTTAGCAAATGGAAAAATAACGGTTATGAAGTTGAAGTTTTTCTTGTTGTTTTTTGAAGCGACAGCCCATTGTTTTCCGCGCGTACCTGATGTGGTAACCGTATCAATTTTAACCAACTGGTAAATGTCGTTCCCCGAGCCATCATTAAAGGAGGCGCGTACTAAATTTGGGGCATTTTCTAAGGTGTAATGGCCTTGCCAGATTTGTTTGTAAGTATGTGGTTTTTCAGAAGTAAAATGGTCTTTCACAATCCAGAAATCGTCTTTCAAATAGATAACTTGCCGTGAATAATTGACACCGATATTTTCAAAACCATTATGACTCCCAATGTAAACATCTAAATCATCATTGGTGCTCCAAGCTATTGTTTTTGGTTTTGGCAAGGTTGCAAATTTACCAAATCCGCTACCGCCTTGGTTGCCCGCATAATCCTTTCCTTGTAATTCATCATCAACCAAAGCCACGTTTTTAACGAGGCTATTTTTGAAAAACTCGTAATCTTTCAACGAATACCGCACCTGGTAATTGGGTAAAATAACATGCCCATTTGCCATGGCTTGAATGCCCAACATATCGCCATGTTGGTGGTCTGGTTTTTCATCATCAAGTCCGTTGGAAATGGCCATGACCTTATCATGGGCTTTCCAACCTTCGCGCATGATGTAATAGCCCGTTTCTGTAAAGGCAACCGAATTAACATCGGGTGTTTTTGTTTGTATGTTTTCGAGTAGCTTTAATTGGGAATCATTCATATACCAATACATAAATGGTTCCACTTTATTGGTTGCAAAATAGCCAAATTCAGGATTTTCAAAAAGCAAATAGCCTACTGTTAAGGCGCCGGAAATATCATTTTTTTCAGCCCAAGGTGTGTCGGTATCGTCTGAAAATACCGGTGCCGATTTGTCTGGATAGGCTATTTTTGTTAAGGTAGTGAATAACGATTTCAACTTGCTTTCCCATAGAGCGCTCACTTTTAAATGGCTGTTTTTTGCTAGTTGATACACAAAATAATAGTTGTCAATATCGCTAATATGGTAATGTACCGTACGTTCAAACTGAAAGCCATCACTGTTTATTTCTTTATCTAAATGCTGCTCCAATAAATTCAACGACCGTTCACGCCATAGATCTGCATCTTTAAAATCTTGAAACAAGATAGATAGCATGGCTAAGGCCGACATACCCCTGGTTTGATGATTGCCTGGTACAAATTCCGCGTTCGTTTCATATTGGTTTGAAGCATGTTGTAACAGGGTGGCAATTGTTAAAAGTTGGTCTTCATCTGAATAGTTTTTTTCACCCAAAAACATCGTGTGTATTTGCAGCCAATTCAGTATGCGGTACCCCGACCGAAACGCCTCATAAACCCCGTTGCCATCTTCAATGGTTTCATATTTTTCGGCTAATAATGCCGCGTTTAACGATTTTAATTGGTCTTTGAAATAGGTTATATACTCAGGATTTTTATTTTGATAGTTGTAATAAAAAGCAATGTCCACCATTTTGTGCTGACGTGCCAAATGGCGCATGGCATAAGCGTTTACAGGTTCTCCGGTTTGATAATTAAACGGTAATTTCCATGACGTAACTGCTGGGAATTTTGAGATATGATCTAAAGCGCGTTCCGTATGGTTGCTTTGTGCTTCAGGGTATTTGCTGTTATAGATTTGATAACGCGCTTCAAAATCGTGCCAATCATAAAAATAGCGTTCAGCGAATTTGTCGCGAAAATAGGCGGCTAATGTTGCATTCGAAATGGAAGCGCCTCCCAAAGCTTGTTGAATTTCAGGCTTTAAAAAACCTGCAAGTTTATTGGTTTCAATAATGTGGTTCGACGGAATATTTTGGGAATCAATCTTTAAGAACCCTAAAAAAAAGATGATGATTACAAAACTTTTAAACAGTTTCATTTTAAAACCTATTAGTACATTAATTTCAATTCTAAGTTTTGAACGACTTCAATTTTTCCTGAATTACTGATTGTGTTTTCCCCAGGTTCTTGTCCCTTTTCGCCCCAAAGAATGGCGATCACTTTAACAGGGTTATTTTTAAATGTGTTATTTGCAAACGCCACATTTACGATACCGCTGTTTTTAATCAACATCTGGTCTTTTTCAGCTTTTCCAGAATTGGTAATCGTATTGTTTTTAAGGAGTAGATTGCCGCCAATGGTCGATTCGTCGTAACCGCCGCGGTAGTAATCGAGCACCACTTCCTGAATGGTATCGAAGGTGGTGTTGGTTATGGTAACAAATTCGGCATTGTAATCGCCACCGTCATTTTTTTCCTTGTTGAGCATAAAACCACGGTCGCAATTTTTAATGAGGGAATTGGTAACCAAAACACTATCGGCAAACGACCCTTTTGATACTTCTAAAACAGATTTAAAATTTTTAATCTCTACATGGTCAATAAATAAATTATAAGCTTTACTCATGTTTTTATCCAACGTTGTAAAGGTGTTTTGGGATTTATTGCCTGTTAGAACGATGTTTTTCAGCTTTAGGTTACCTTTAGGATGCATTTCAAAAGCTGTTTTTTCCGAAGTAAAAATTAATTCCGGTTTATTGTTTTTGTCTTTTGAAACAATTGAAAGGTCTTTATCTATTTTTAAGTTAGAATTTACAGTGTATTTGCCTTTTTTAAGTGAAATAACATCGCCGGAATTTGCATCTTTCAAAGCGTTAACTAATGCTTCCGAAGTTGAAACGCTGAATGTTTTAGGGTTTGTTTTTCCGTTTTCAGGTGAAAACCAATTGGTGCCATATTTTGTTTTGTCAATTAAAACAGCGTTTTCTTTAACAGGGTTTACAATGGCACCGATACTGTTTATATTTGAATTTCTATCGTTTCCGAATAAATCTTTAGTTATGGTTTCAAAATCAAAACCAGCATATACATTGTTTATGTTTTCATTTAAAACAAATAAATTAGCTGTCTTTTTAGTCACTGAAAAATCTTTAGTGATTAAACCTTCTGGTTTTACTTCACTTTTATTTTCGTTATTGATGAGGTTGTTTTTAAAAGCAACACCATCCACTTTGTCGTAATTCACAATAGGGTTGGTGTCTGCCATTTCATTGTAAATTAAATTGTTGGCAATTACCACACGTTCGGGTCGCGCCGAACGGATTTCGGAAGCAGGTAACACGGCACTTTGGCTTACGTTGGAACCCACACTTAACTGCCAAGGCGACTTACAATCAATAAACGTATTGTATGCCACTACCACATCGGTAACTTGGTTGTAGCGGTTTTGTGGCGCTTTTGGGATGCCGTTCATTACCGCCAATGCGCTTCTAAAGGCTTCGCCATTTATTTTGTAGAAGTAGTTATTGGTAATCCAATGCCCGGTGTTGATAACGCGGATACCGCCCATAAACTTTGAAGCGTCGTTACCAATAAAAACATTGCCATCAATTTTGGCATAATTACCATGGCGCAACACCAAAGAGCCTTCGCTTTCAAAAAAAACATTGTTTGTAAACGAATTAAAATTCGATTTGCTCGAAATAATTTCAACCTCGCCATTGCAACGGTCAAAAAAGTTATTGGACACGTTTACGTGTGCGGGCGTCATGGAGGTTTCGCTATTGCCAATTTGAATGGTTTCCCCGTGCGGGCCACCTTTGCGGGGTCGCGGCCCAAAATGATTGTTTGTTATTTGGTGGTACGTGTAAATGTTTTCATTGCCCTCTAAACGCACCATAACGGTAGGCCCAAAGTTCGATTTTCCCGTAATATAATTGTTGCTCAATGCGTTATGTCGGCCCCAAAACTCTACCCAATGGTCGCTTACATCGCGGTTGGGTTGGGTAAATTCCTCGATTACACATTGGATTACCTTGCAATGGTTGGCTACCTTGGTATTGTCTATTTTAAATTGGATGACATTTTCAGAAGGTGTGTGCCCATTTTTAAAATACAAACCGGAAACTTCCAAATAATTCCCGCCAATTTTTAGGTTGGAAGTACCTTCAATGGTTACTTTCCCTTTTTCTTCGGCTGTTAATGTAATGGGGTTTTCCTTGGTGCCGTTGCCGTAAAATGCTATTTCAACATTGTTCCAAACGCCATTGGCCATCACAATAACATTTCCAGCTTTACAGTTTTTTATGGCATCGTTCAGCTCATTTATGTTTGTTACTTTAATGCTATTTGTTTGTGCAGCTAGTTTGCATGTTATAAATAAGATTAGCAAACTCGAAATTAATACGGTTCTTTTCATTTGTATTTTTTATTCTGATTTTATATTTTTAAGCATCTTTCCAAAGTTTCTGCACTTTCTTCAAGTCGCTTTTCATGGCATCGAATACCACTTTTTTATCAACAGAGATTTCACTGTTTCCTTTTTCCGCACCTCCTAAATCGTATTCTAAATGAAGAGATACAGGTGGTTTTATTTTGTATTGTTTTAATAGTTTAAAGTATTTGTTGAAGTCCACCATACCTTCGCCAATAGGTACATTGATGGCTTCCCATTTTCCGTTAACAATTCCCCATTTAAAGTCTTTTAGCACTATAACCTTGATATTTGGATATAGAAGTTTCAAACCATTTTCCCAAGAATAACCGCCTTCTGCCATGGCATGCCGAATATCGTATTGAGTGCCAAAATAGTCAGGATTTACGGTTTCCAGTATTTTTTTAATTTCCCAATAGGAAGCACCTACACTAACACCTGCATGGTTTTGGTAGCAACCTACCAGTTTTAATTTTTTATTAAGTTCGCCTAATTTCTTTATTTCTTCTTGATAAAACAATAATGCATCCTGCATGGAGGCATCTTCTTTATATTTAAACCAGTTGGCGCGGTAATAATCAATACTTTGTGAAGAAGCAGCTTCTAAAATAGCGACATCTAACGGATTGTTTACACTTTCGATATTTGTGGTAATCATTTTGCAGTTCACGCCATTTGCTGTGAAGGCTTTTACTGCTTTTGGAAGATCGGTTTTTACCAATTCTGGAAGCACATGCCCATTTGGGCGAACCGTTAAATCAACACCCGAAAAACCCATTTCGGCAACCATTTCGCTTGTGGTTTTATAATCTAAAAACTGAAGATGTTTTGAGAATATATTAACGTCGAGCAAATCGTCTGGTTGTTCCAAAATAAAATTTGGATAAGCGAATGATGAAAAAGGCAATAACCCCGCTACACAGGCTGTTTTTGTAATAAAAGCTCTTCTGGTTGTCATCCTAAATTTTACACTATTTACTAATCATAATTTACAAAATCTATATAAAAAAAGCCTTACTTAACGGAAGGCTTTTTTTATTTAATTATTGGTTGTTAATCTATTAATATTTTTTTTGTGGCACTTCCGTTTTCGGCATTAACTTTAAGCATGTAAATACCTTTGGACAGATGCGAAACGTTTAAGCGATTATTAACCAACGCTTTTTCAGAGATCACTTTTGCGCCTAGTACATTGTACATTTCTACTGAAGAAATTTTGGTGTTTTTAGATTCAATACTGATATAATCTTTTGCTGGGTTTGGATAAATTTTAAGGCCTTCGATATTGTTTTTTGAAACGCTTAAAGGAGCAGGTTTACCCACAACTTCATGCCATGTTTTTGCAACTCTAATTTCATCAATCGTCATGTTAGGTGTGTTAGCATTAGAATCTAATCTGATAAAAAACCTAGAAATTTCTGTAACTGTACCCGGTCCAGTTATGGTTGCACTAGGTAAATCAGTGGTCATAGTGCCATTAGCAGGAATTGCAGGATCTATCCATAACTTGGTAGTGGCAGTAGCAATGTCGTAACTTAAAACCACTAAATGATCTGTAGAAGACGAGGTAAATATTGTACTAGCGTAAGAACCTTTAAGAGCATCATCAATATGTTGATTTCCAACTCCTAATTGATAAGAAGTTTCCCCCAAAGTGGTTGAAGCCCCCTTTATTATTAATGATCCAGGATAGCTAATATCACTTGAACTTGTATAAGAATTAGTTAATGAGAATACCTGTTTACCTGTTGCACCTGGTGCGTATTGTGTTGTTCCATTTCCAATCCATCCCTCTACTCTTATCAGAGCCGACCAGTAAACGGTTCCTGTTGTTTGTGGCGTAAAGCTCCTTACGGGATCATTACCACCACCTCTAAAAAAGTAAGATTCACCTGTGCCAGTAGGAATTCCATAAGCCCCAGCGTCAAAGGGAGATGTTACAATGTCATCGTTTGTGGTGCTTCCAGTAGACAAACTTGGACCCGCAACCCATGTTCCACTGCTTGAAAGTATGAGTTCGTTAGTGGCATTTTGAGCGGCATCAGTGTAAGAGAATGGCTCGTACATGAGCAATTGTCCATAAGAGCTGGAAATCGACAAAGCCAAAGCAGATAATAATAGTAATGTTTTTTTCATAATGTTTTGTTTTTTAAGTTTATCAAGTAAAATTATAAATAACGTATTGTGTAATAATCCAAATTTGGTACACTAATAGTTTTATAATTTAACAAATTGGTTTACCAAATTGGTTTACCAAAAATAACTTTTTTTTTGGAACTGGCAAACTATTTTTTCGTTAAATTTTTAATTATTTGATTTTTAGTATTTTATACAATTATATGTTTAAACTAATATATGGTGGTTTTATAAATATAGGTGATGGTTTACACCCTTGGTAGTTGGTAGTTGATGCATCGTCTGGCTTTAAACATGTTCCTTAAAAATTCATTAAATACTTCTGTATTTGTGAGTTTAAATTTGTTACTTTAGCACCTTTAATTTTAAATAAAAAAACAGAAAATGAAAATAATCAAATTTGTAGGGGTTGTACTATTAACTTCCGTGTTGTCGTCTTGTGGTGGACAAGGTGTTTCAAAAAAAGCTTTAAAAACAGAATTGGATTCGGTAAGCTATGCCATAGGTATGGATGTTGCTAAAAATGTAAAAACAAATGTTTCTGAAATTGACAGCGAACTTTTTATTCAAGGGTACATGAACTATATAGATTCTACCAACATCTTGATTAAAGAGGAAAACATCCAACAAGTGTTAAGCTCTTATTTCCAAAAGAAACAAGAAGAGAAAATGAAGGAACAAGAAGCTGAGGGTCAAAAAAATAAGGCTGCCAACGAAAAATTCCTAGAAGAGAACAAAACTAAAAGTGGTGTAAAGGTAACCGAAAGTGGTTTGCAATATATGGTTATGAAAGAAGGATCGGGCGAGAAACCAACCGAGGAGTCTAAAGTAAAAGTGCATTACCACGGAACACTTATTGACGGCACTGTTTTCGACAGCTCTGTTGATAGAGGCGAACCAGCCGAATTTGGCGTAAACCAAGTAATAAAAGGATGGACTGAAGGTTTGCAATTAATGTCCGTTGGATCAAAATACAAATTTTTCATCCCTCAAGATCTAGCCTACGGTGCTAGACAAGCGGGCGAAAAAATCAAACCATATTCAACATTGATTTTTGAAGTTGAATTATTGGAAATTCAAAAATAAGCCCATTCTAAAATGGGAACAAAGAAGCAGAAAGGAAACTTTCTGCTTTTTTTTATGCATAAAAATGAATAAAGATTGAATAAACAAATCAAGGTTGTAAATTTGTACTCAATTTTAAAACAGCAACTATGGGCCACAAAGCAGGATTTGTAAATATTATTGGAAACCCCAACGTGGGCAAATCAACCTTAATGAATGCGTTCGTTGGCGAAAAGCTATCCATTATTACCTCAAAGGCCCAAACCACGCGCCACCGCATTTTGGGCATTGTAAATGGCGACGATTTTCAGGTGGTGCTCTCGGATACACCAGGCATCATCAAACCCGCTTACCAATTACAGGCTTCCATGATGGATTTTGTGAAATCGGCCTTTGAAGATGCCGATATATTATTGTACATCGTTGAAATTGGCGAACAGGCCTTGAAGGACGAGGCGTTTTTCAACAAAATTACCAGTTCAAAAATACCTGTTTTGCTGCTTTTGAATAAAATTGATACTTCCAACCAGGAACAATTGGAGGCACAGGTTCAATTTTGGACAGATAAAGTGCCCAATGCCGAAATTTTTCCTATTTCAGCTTTAGAAGGATTTAACGTGAAGGAAGTATTCAACAGAATTATCGACTTGTTGCCCGAATCGCCCGCCTTTTATCCAAAAGACCAATTGACCGATAAGCCCGAACGCTTTTTCATAAACGAAACCATCCGTGAAAAAATCCTGCTTCATTATAAAAAGGAAATCCCGTATGCTGTTGAAATAGAGACCGAAGAGTTTTTTGAAGAAGATGCCATCATTAGAATTCGCGCCGTCATCATGGTTGAGCGCGAAACCCAAAAAGGCATCATCATTGGGCATAAAGGCACCGCCCTAAAACGGGTGGGTGTAGAAGCCAGAAAAGATTTGGAAGCGTTTTTTGGCAAACAAATCCATTTGGAAACTTATGTAAAGGTGAACAAAAACTGGCGCAGCAACCAAAACCAATTAAAACGTTTTGGCTATAATAACTAAGTTGTTGAAGCAAGTATGCGGTTCATAAAATCGTAAAGTTCGGCCATTTCCTTTTTGCTTGATGCTTTTCCAATACTGCCGGCAAAATACAGGACAAACCAAACCAGAACCATCAGTAGCATGCCCGTTAATTGAATGGAATAACGTGTGTTTAGAGCCCAATTGGAGTAGGCCCAAATACCAAAGGCAATAAATAAGCCTGCCACCATAAAGTGCAAAAACATAAAAAAGGTCCAAACGGTAGGGTTGGGGCCGAATAATCCGCGAAGCAAACAGGCATTGGCGCTAACTTCATTAATTTCCAGATGCAATTGTGGCGACCAGAAATGTTGTTTGTGTTTTGGGAACCTTATAAAAACGTGGTCGTCAATTCGGCTAACAATAAATTCGGATTGCGTTTTTTTTGCTTCCTGAAATGTGCTCAGCACGGTTTCGTTGCCCATGGGTATTTCAATTTTGAAACGGGGCCGTAAATTAATTGTGTTGCTACTTGGCATGGACTTCGTGTTTTAAGGATGTTAAAATAGTATTTTTCTTCTTAATTCAAAACAATTTAATACTTGCCTAAAAAAACCGATGCTTAGTGTATATTTCCTATTTTTGCAAAAAATTCAGCAAACCTTGCTAAATAGATCAAACGGCGTGATGCCGTTGTTTATAAAATAAAGATTATGAGTAATATAGTTGCTATTGTAGGTCGCCCCAATGTAGGAAAATCAACGTTTTTTAATCGTTTGATCCAACGAAGGGAAGCCATTGTGGATGCCGTAAGCGGTGTGACCCGCGACCGCCATTACGGAAAAAGTGATTGGAATGGAAAAGAATTTTCATTGATTGATACCGGTGGTTACGTTTTGGGAAGCGACGATATTTTTGAAGCAGAAATAGATAAGCAAGTTGAATTGGCCATTGATGAAGCCGATGCCATTATTTTCATGGTTGATGTGGAAAGTGGCGTAACAGGTATGGATGAAGACGTAGCAAAGTTACTGCGCAAAGTAAACAAGCCCGTTTTTTTGGTCGTAAATAAAGTGGATAATGCCAAACGTGAAGAAGATGCCGTAGAATTTTACGCATTAGGCTTGGGCAATTACTATTCGGTTGCCAGTATCAACGGAAGCGGTACGGGCGATTTATTGGATGCACTGGTTGAAGCATTGCCTGAAAAGGAAACGGTGGTTAACGAAGCGTTGCCACGATTTGCCGTGGTAGGTCGCCCCAACGCCGGAAAATCATCGTTTATAAATGCCTTAATTGGTGAAGATCGTTATATAGTAACCGATATTGCAGGCACCACCAGAGATTCCATCGACACCAAATACAACCAGTTTGGTTTTGAATTCAATTTGGTGGATACCGCTGGCATCCGCAGAAAATCCAAGGTTAAGGACGATTTGGAGTTCTATTCCGTGATGCGCAGTGTGCGTGCCATCGAACATTGCGATGTGTGTTTGTTGGTGTTGGATGCTACCCGTGGTTTTGATGGCCAGGACCAAAACATCTTTTGGTTGGCCGAACGCAACCGCAAAGGCATCGTGGTTTTGGTAAACAAATGGGATTTGGTGGAAAAAGACCATAAAACAACCCTGGAATTTGAAAAAGCGATTAGAAAACAAATGGAGCCCTTTACCGATGTGCCCATTATATTCATTTCCACATTAACCAAACAACGTATTTTTAAGGCTATTGAAACTGCCGTTGCCGTTTACAATAACCGCACCAAAAAAATAAAAACGAGCAAGCTTAATGAGGTTATGCTGCCCATTATTGAAAGTTACCCGCCACCTGCCAACAAAGCAAAATACGTGAAAATTAAGTACGTGATGCAATTGCCAACGGCACAACCGCAGTTTGCTTTTTTCTGTAATTTGCCACAATATGTTAAAGAACCCTATAAACGTTTTTTAGAAAATAAATTACGTGAACATTTCGATTTTACGGGCGTTCCGGTAAGTGTTTATATGCGGAAAAAATAACAGTTGCAGGTTGAATTTTAAGTTTTTTTTAAGGATTTTCACACGGTTTAAGGGTTAAATTTGCTTTTTTTAAGTAAACACGGGACTTTCAATCAAAAATAAATGAAATCTATAAATTTGTGTGTGGCACTTTTTGTTGCTGCCTTTTCCTTTGCCCAAAACAAACCTTTTAAAATTTCCGGTACTATTTTTTCAGAAGCAGATAACGCCCCTTTGGAATCGGCAACCGTATATTTACAACGCGTAAAGGACAGTGCTTTAATTACTTATACTATTTCTGGCAGGGATGGAAAATTCATGCTTGAAGGTAAAAGCACCGATGCGGAAACCAATTTATTCATTTCGTATGTAGGGTATCAAACCCATTTTCAGTCGGTTAAAATGACTAAGGAACTATTGGCTTTGGGCACCATTAACTTGAAGGTAAACGCCAATGCATTGCAGGAAGTGGTTATTAAATCGCAAGCGCCCATAACGATTAAAAAGGACACGATGGAATTTAACGTGAAATCCTTTAAAACAAAAAAAGACGCCAACATTGAAGATTTATTAAAGGAACTACCGGGAGTTGAAATTGATGAGGAAGGCAAAATTAAGGTAAACGGTAAAGAAGTTAATAAAATTTTGGTTAACGGCAAGCCTTTTTTTGGCAACGACCCCACCATTACCACACGCAATTTAACCAAGGACATTGTTGAGAAAATACAAATTTTAGACACCAAAACCAAAGACCAAGCCTTTACCGGCGAAACGGCCGATGGCGAAAACAAAACCGTAAACCTTGTTATAAAGGAAGAAAACAACAAAGGTGTTTTTGGTAGGGTAGCCGCAGGTGCTGGCACCGATGCACATTATGAGTTTGCTGGTATGTTCAACCGTTTTGATAACGATCAGCGTATCAGTGTTTTGGCTGGTGGCAACGACATCAATTCCCCGGGGTTTAGTTTTGGCGAAATCCGCAAAATGTTTGGTGGTGGCAACAACGTGCGGTTTAGCAGTAATGGTTCCTTTACCATTGATGGGCGTTCTTTTGGTGGCGGACAAGGTATTACGGAATCGCAAAACCTAGGGGCCAATTATGCCGATGAACTCGCAAAGGGTAAGGATGTTTCGGGCAATTATTTTTACTCCGGAAGTTCTTCTGAAAACAAAACATCCCGAAACCGCGAAAATATCTTGGCCGATAGGCGCTATTTCACCAGTTCGGAATCCAGATCATTTTCCGATAACGACAACCACAATGCCAATTTGGAGTTTGATATTGAACTCGATTCCACACTTTTAATAAACGTAAAACCTTCATTCAATTACTCGAAGAATAGAACTGTTTATGATGAGGACGAAAAGTCGCTGGATGAATTTCAAACCTTAACCAACCAATCTACAACCGATTCAAATGTAGAAACCATCGGCAAAAATTTTAATAACGATATTGATATTACCAAGCGTTTCGGTTCAAAAGGCGCATTTTTAAAGTTCAGCGTTGAAAATGAAATAAGCCGGAATGAAACCGACGATTTCCTAAATTCTGAAACAACTATTTTTGGTGATAATGCCAATTTTGAAAAAAGAGAACAGTTTACCGATGGCGAAAAGAAGATAACTAATGTTGAATCGGATGTAACGTATAGAATGCCATTGATAGCCAATAAATTTTTCTTGGATTTTAGGTACCGTTACCGAAGGAATAAGCAGGAAGATAGAAAAAGTACCTTCGATAAAGATGATATTACGGGCGATTTTTCAAATTTTAATACCAACCTGAGTACCGATTTTGAATATCTTAACGAAACAAAAACACCATCGCTTAGGTTCGATTTTAATAACAAAACATGGTCGGCAAGTTTTCAATCAAGCTATGTGTTTAAAACTTTGGAAAATACCGATAGGTTACGGCCACTTTTCAGCATTAGCCGCAACTTTGAAGCTATAGAACTACGCTCCAGATTGCGCTACCGAATGAATGAAAAAGCCTCCTTTAGTATGGGGTATTCCTTAAACAACGATTCGCCGCAATTGGCACAGCTTCAACAGTACGAAAACATTTCAAACCCTTTAAACACCATTGTTGGAAACCCTAATTTGGAAGCAGAGAACAACCACGATGTGTATATAAACTACAATGCCTTCGATTTTCAAAAGGGATCGGGATATTATGGCTATATAAGCGCCAACTTTGAAAACAATAAAGTGGTTTCAAAATCGGAAATTGACGAGAATTTAATACGAAGAACAACCTATGTAAATGTTAATGGTTCCTATAATTTGAATGGTTACATTTCGGCCAACAAGAAAATTAAACTGGATAGTTTGCGAACTGCCACGGTGTATGTTGGGCTTGGGCCAAATGTTAGTAGGGCCGTAAACTTTAATAACGGTATCCAATATGCAAGCACCAACACCTCGTTGTCGCCAAACCTTGGTTTTAGGCTAATTTGGAAAGATGTTATGGAGTTTAGCCCCCGGTACCGCTTGTCGTTTACAAAAAGCACTTTTGATATCGATAATTTTAAGAACCAAGAATTTATCAACCATTCGCTTAATTTCAATACGGCAACATTTTTGCCCAAAGGGTTTGAATGGCGTAACGATATTCAATTTAATTACAACCCCAATATTGCTGCGGGTTTTCAAAAAAGCGCCTGGTTTTGGAACGCGACCTTGGCCTATTCGGTGTTAAAAGATCAAGGAACCGTTACGCTAAAGGCCTATGATTTATTGAACCAAAACACCAATGCGCGCAGAATAGCGACCGAAAACTACATCCAAGATTCGCAAAGTACCGTATTGCAACAGTATTTTATGCTAAGTTTTAGTTGGAAATTTAACAGCTTAGGAAAAGCGGGTGAAACCGAAGACGGTAGGTTTTATAGGCATTGATATTGGTTGATTATATTTAGGGACTGGTGTTTTAGAAAATAAAACTAGCACAATGTACGCGCGTTTTTAAAACCAGATAAAGTACGGCAACCTAAAACCGCTACAAGACCAGAGTATTACCACCCACCAGAAGCGCCGCCGCCGCCAAAGCCACCGCCGCCGAAACCACCACCAAAGCCGCCGCCACCAAAACCGCCACCTGAGCTTCCGCCACCAAAACTGCCACCAGACGAGCGGCCCATATTGCTTAAAATAATGGCATCCAATAGGCTGAAACCACCCTTGTTGCCCCGGTTTTTGCCATTGCCACCGTGCTTGTTTTTGGACAGTATAATGATGATGATAAATATAATAATGATGATGAAACCAATTGGAAAATCGTTTTGCGGTTCTGTAGCCCGTGTGCCTTGATATTCCCCGGTAAGTACCTCAAAAATGGCATCGGCACCTCTGTTAAGGCCATCGTAATAATTATTCTGTTTAAAAAAGGGAATGATGTCCTGTTCAATAATGCGTTTGGATAGGGCATCGGTAAGTAAGTGTTCAACCCCATAGCCACTGTTTATTGCAATTTTTCTATCGTCTTTGGCCAGTAAAATCAGTACGCCGTTATCTTCTTTGGCTTGCCCTATGCCCCATGCTTGCCCCCATTGTGCCCCTAGATAATTGATGTTTTCCCCTTCCGTAGAACTAATAATGGCCACCACAATTTGTGTAGAGGTCGTATCGGAATATTTTACCAGTTTTTGTTCTAGGGCACTTTTTTCGGAAGCAGAGAGCAGGTTAACATAATCGTAAACACTGGTTTGAAAAGCGGGTTTTTTTGGAATGTTGAATTGGGCAAAAGAAAAATTTGAAAACACATGAACGAGAACAAAAACCAATAAAAAACAGGCTCTTTTTACTTTTTCTAACAACTTAAAACTGAAAACTGAATAGTGCATACTTAATTTTAACCTTTTGAGATGTTGTTAGTTAGTTCGTTCACATCCAAGTCGGTATAAGGGAAATACTTTTTTAGTTGCTCGCCCGATTTTAAGATGCCCTCAACCAAGCCTTGTTTAAAGTTGCCCGTTTTAAAATGCGCTTGCATCACATCTTTGGTGCTGTCCCAAAAATGGGGAGGTACCACATTATTTATGCCTTTATCGCCATAAATAACAAAGGTTCTGTCTTTTACCGCCACATAAATAAGTACGGCGTTTTGCAGTTTGGTATTGTCCATTTTCAAATGATAAAAAACCTCTAGCGCACGATTGGTAGCATCGCCATGAGCGGTTTTTTCTAAATGAACCCGAATTTCGCCCGAGGTGTTCAATTCGGCTAAACGAATAGCTTCAATAACGTCTTGTTCTTCCTTGGCGGTTAAAAATGCTTCAACTTTATTGGACATATTTTGTTTGGTTCTGGGTTCATTTTAGTTAAGTGAGCTGTGGTGGCTTGCGAATCCTTCTACTTAAAACTGGTTTTGGAAAATCGGCAGGATTTTCCAAGTTAGTACAGACCATGCCATAACTTATATACGGTTTAGGCACTGGGCTTTATTTGCGCTTTGCTCTTTTTCTTTTCAAAATATCTGACTATTTCCTCTGGGCTTAAATTCATCACGTCCTTCGATATTCTGTCCCTTTGCTCTCGCATATATTTTACCGCATCAAAGGTTTTTTTCGTGTTTTTTTCTCTAGTTTTACTCATGGTTTTGACTTTTTTTATTGGTATTCGTGAACCTATTCAGTTTCATAAGTCATCAATTCTCTTGGCGAACGAATATCGATTGGTTTATATCCTTCCGCAATATTTACGGAATTATAACCGACAATTCGAACTACGTTTACAATATGTTTAAAATTCCAACTCACTAAAATGTTTGCGTTATGTATTGTTGCTAATGCAATGTGCAAACAATCTGCGTATGATGTAGGTCCTACGACTCCTTCTTCAATATATTTTTTTGCTAATTCGGCAGTTTCAATGTCCGATTTTACATAATCCGTTGAATTTTTTGGAAGTAATTCGGTTGTTGCTTTTATGCTTTCGGGTGCGTTTTCCAATTCATGTTCCGTAATATTTGAGAAAATTATTTCAAATTCCGATTTTTTTATTCTTTCAAATAAAGGTTTGGTAAATTCTTGGAACTCTTCATCATGAAGTCCACCAAAAACCGAAGTGTCTAAATATATTCGCTGTTTTTTCATTTCCTAAATTTACGAAATTTAGCGAGATGTTAATTTTTAGCTGGATTTTTCTTGGCTTATGCCTTAGGTCAAGTATAAGCACATTAGCGGGATTTGCGCTTTAACTTTTCAGCTTATAACAGACCTTAAATTTACAAAATTACTTTCGGTTTTTGCACTTACCTGCTATTGCGTTTATGCATTGTTGTTACAGCAGTTTTTACTAAATTTCTAATTTCTTTCTATAATTTTATTCAATTCGTTAGAATATTAATTAATCAGAATAGTTATTCAGTTATTTTAATGTTCACAAGAGAAAGATTTCCGTTACTTTTTTGCTTTAATTCAACAATGTAATTAGTTCTAATCATTGCTCCAAATCCATTTTGTGAATCAACGTAAGAAATTACAATATAAGAGTCGGAACTTGTTTTTTTAACTGATGATTTAATTAATGATGGAAATTTCGCAGTTGAAGGTGCTTTCAAAGATTTTTCCACAAATTTTTGGGCTACATAAGCAATCTCATCATTATTCAAATTTTTATTCGGTTCTTTATAATCGAAATCGTTTGTTGTAGAATTCTTAACCGGATAATCTTTCTCAATTTGATATTCAACATATTTATTATAGCTAAATATACCTAAAACTAAAGTGAATATGACAATTCCAATTATAAGTAATTTCTTCATATTAATACTCTTTAGTTCGGTTCTGTAAGCTATGTTTTTTAATTGTAATAGTTGTTTTCCTCAATATTGCCAACTACTGCCCACGCTCAATTATTTAAAATTAAAATCCACATCAGGTGCTTTTTCGCTGCCGGCATCGGCTTTGTAACGTGCCATTTCCTTGAAGCCAAACATGCCCGCAAGTATTTTTGCAGGGAACTTGGTGGTGTAAATATCGTATGTGTTTACAGCTTCATTGTAGCGGTCGCGGGCAACGTTTATCCTGTTTTCGGTGCCTTCCAATTGCGATTGCAGTTCTAAAAAGTTTTGGTTGGCTTTTAGGTCGGGGTATCTTTCAACAACCAATAGTAATTTTGACAAGGCACCGCTCAGTCCGGTTTGCGCCTGTTGGAACTGTGCCATGTTTTCTGGAGTCAAACTACCTGCATCGATGGTTGTTGAGGTGGCTTTGGCGCGAGCTGCTATCACATCGGTTAAGGTCGATTTTTCAAAATCGGCAGCTCCTTGTACGGTTTTTACTAAATTTCCAATAAGGTCGTTTCTTCTTTGGTACGAGCTTTCAACGTTTGCCCAGGCGGTTTTTGCGTTGGCCTCCAATTCTACGGCGGTGTTGTTAATACCTACGGCCCAAGAGTAAATGCCAAATATAATGACAACAATAATTATAACGGGAATAAGCCATTTTTTCATAACAGGTTGGTTTTAAAGGTGTTGTTTTATTTTTATGAGTTGATTTTTAATATCCTCTAATTTAGTGATAATTTCAAAATTATTTAGGGTTTCTTTCTTTTCTTCTTTTAAATGTATTTTGGCACCTTCAAGGGTGAAGCCCCGTTCTTTTACCAAATGATATATAAATTTAAGGTTTTTAATATCATCGGGGGTAAACTTGCGGTTGCCCTTTGCGTTTTTCTTGGGTTTTAGTGCATCAAATTCTTTTTCCCAAAAACGGATCAAGGATGTGTTTACATCAAATGCTTTGGCAACTTCGCCAATGCTGTAATAACGTTTTTCGGGCAAATCTATATACATTAGTCTAATGATTGGTTTTCGAGTGATGCATGTTCTAGCATGGTATTGTATTCTTCGGCAGTTAAGCTTCCGTAGTAAAAGTTTATGGGGTTAATGCGCTCGCCATCTTTAAAAATCTCATAATGGCAATGCGGCCCTTCAGAGCGCCCGGTGCTTCCCACAAAACCAATTAGGTCGCCCCGATTTACCTTTTGGTTCTTCTTCACATTGTACTTAAATAAGTGGGCATATAAACTTTCATAGCCATAACCGTGGTCTATCCTAATATGGTTGCCATACCCAGTTGCGGTATTGTCTGCCCTTATAACAACCCCATCGCCGGTGGCGTAAACAGGGGTGCCACGTGGTGCAGAAAAATCCATGCCCCAATGCATTTTACGCACTTTGGTAAAAGGGTCCGAACGCATTCCAAATCCTGATGCCATGCGTTTAAGGTCTTGGTTTTTAACTGGTTGAATGGCGGGAATGGCAGCCAGTAGTTTTTCTTTTTCTTCGGCAAGTTTTGCGATTTCATCCAATGATTTTGATTGAACCACGATTTGTTTTTGAAGAATATCCAAACGTTTATTGGTTTCAATAATTAGTTTTGAATTGTCAAAACCCTCAAATTCCTTATAACGGTTTACACCGCCAAATCCGGCTTTGCGCTGTTCATCGGGTATGGGGTTAGCTTCAAAATAAACACGGTATATATTATTGTCCCTATCGGCAACATTGGCCAACACGGTTTCTGCTTCTTTCATTTTTTTATTTAACAGTTCAAACTGTAATTGCGCATTTTGTAACTCCCGTTTTAAGGCGCGTTCTTTGGGCGATTCTATGTACTGACTGGCAATAAACACAAACAAAAATCCAAATAACGCAGAACCCAACAAAAATACCGCGGCATATTTTACCGTATTTCGTTTTTTTCGCTGTATTTTTTTATACGAAAGCGATTCTGAATCGTAATAATATTTTACCTTACTCATTTCCTAATTTATGCTATTTTTGCACTTTATATTTTATGCAACTCATAATTTTTTAATAGCAAACGACCAAACCCGCAAAATAGTATCGAATAAAGTTTTGATAATAAACATTGCGAATGGTCAATTTTGTTTACGTTAATTTATTTTGAAAACAGTAAATATAAAAATTGTTTTGCAATTAATATCATTTTAACAATCCAGTAACCTATTTTTATTGATGAAGTCACAAGATATACGGTCTAAATTTTTAAGTTTTTTTGAAGATAAAAAGCACAGCATCGTGCCATCGGCCCCCATGGTTTTAAAGGACGACCCTACCTTAATGTTCGTAAATTCGGGTATGGCACCTTTTAAGGAGTATTTTTTGGGAAATGCAGTGCCAAAAAACAATCGTATTGCCGATACACAAAAATGCTTGCGTGTTTCTGGGAAGCACAACGACTTGGAGGAAGTTGGTTACGATACCTACCACCACACCTTGTTTGAGATGCTTGGAAACTGGAGTTTTGGCGATTATTTTAAAAAAGAGGCCATAGCCTGGGCCTGGGAATTGTTAACCGAGGTTTACGGTATCGATAAGGATATTTTATATGTTACCGTTTTTGAAGGTAGCGAGGAAGATAAACTGCCCATGGATACCGAAGCCTACGATTTATGGAAACAGTTCGTTTCTGAAGACCGTATTTTAAAAGGGAACAAAAAAGATAATTTTTGGGAAATGGGCGACCAAGGCCCCTGCGGGCCATGTAGTGAAATACACGTGGACATTCGTTCTGCGGAAGAAAAAGCAAAAATTTCAGGTAAAGAGCTAGTCAACCACGACCACCCGCAAGTGGTGGAAATATGGAATTTGGTGTTCATGCAATACAACCGAAAAGCCAATGGCAGTTTAGAAAGCTTACCAGACAAACATATTGATACGGGCATGGGCTTTGAACGTTTGTGCATGGTGCTGCAAGGGGTTCAATCGAATTACGATACCGATGTGTTTACGCCCATTATTCGTGAAATTGAAACCATAGCCAATAAAACTTATGGCGAAGATGAAAAAACAGACGTCGCCATTCGTGTCATTTCCGATCATGTGCGTGCCGTGGCATTTTCAATCGCCGATGGGCAATTACCAAGCAATACGGGCGCCGGTTATGTGATCCGCCGTATTTTAAGAAGGGCCATTCGTTACAGCTTTACGTTTTTAGGCCAAAAAGAACCTTTCATATACAGATTGGTAAATGTGTTGAGCAAAAAAATGGGCGATGCCTTTCCTGAATTGAAATCGCAAAAACAACTCATTGAAAATGTGATTAAGGAAGAAGAACAATCCTTTTTAAGAACCTTAGACCAAGGTTTGGTGTTGCTAAATCGCATTGTTGAAGATAGTGATTCTGATACCGTTTCGGGCGAAAAAGCCTTCGAATTGTATGACACCTTCGGGTTTCCTATCGATTTAACCGCCCTTATTTTAAATGAAAAAGGACTGAAACTCGACGAAAAAGGTTTCCATGAAGAACTTCAAAAACAAAAAACACGCTCCCGTGCAGCCAGTGAAACATCTACCGAAGATTGGACTGTTTTAGTGGACGACGCGGTACAGGAATTTATAGGCTATGATTTTCTTGAAACCAATGTAAAGATTACCCGCTACCGAAAAGTGGTTTCCAAAAAGGATGGGGAAATGTTCCAATTGGTATTCAATTTAACGCCATTTTATGCTGAAGGTGGCGGGCAAGTAGGCGACAAAGGCTATTTGGAAGATAGCCATGGCGACATTATTTACATACTCGACACCAAAAAGGAAAACAATGTGGTAATCCATTTTACTAAAAATTTACCTAAGGATGTTACGGGAACTTTCAAGGCTTCGGTTGATGAAAAACAGCGCCGAAGAACCGAGTCCAACCACACGGCAACCCATTTATTGCACCAAGCATTGCGCGAGGTTTTAGGCACGCATGTAGAGCAAAAAGGAAGTGCGGTACATTCCAAATACCTGCGTTTTGACTTTTCGCATTTTTCAAAAATGACCGAAGACGAGCTGCAAGATGTTGAGAGTTTTGTAAATGCGCGTATTGAAGGTAAATTGCCGCTTATTGAAAAAAGAAACATCCCTAAAGAAGTCGCCATTGCCGAGGGCGCCATGAGTTTGTTTGGTGAAAAATATGGCGATACGGTGCGCGCCATCCGTTTTGGGCAATCTATCGAGCTTTGTGGTGGAACGCACGTTAAAAATACGGGCGACATCTGGTTTTTTAAAATCGTTTCAGAAGGTGCCGTGGCAGCAGGTATCCGCCGTATTGAGGCCATTACAAACGATGCCGTAAAAGATTATTACCAAGCCCACGACCGGGCTTTTTTTGAAATTAAAGCACTTTTGAATAATGCCCAGGAACCGGTAAAAGCAATACAGTTTTTACAAGATGAAAACGCCTCTTTAAAAAAGCAAATTGAAACCTTGTTAAAAGAAAAGGCCAAAAATATTAAAGGCGACCTAAAAAACGAACTTACCGAAATTAACGGCATCCAATTTTTGGCTAAAAAACTGGATTTAGATGCTACGGGCATTAAGGACGTGAGCTTTGAATTGGGCCAACAATACGATAATTTGTTTTTATTGTTCGCCACCGAAAGCGATGGTAAAGCATTGCTATCATGCTATATTTCAAAAGAATTGGTAGCAAGCAACGGCTTAAATGCAGGGCAAGTGGTGCGCGAACTTGGTAAATACATCCACGGCGGCGGCGGCGGCCAATCATTTTTTGCAACCGCAGGCGGAAAATATCCCGATGGAATTGATGAAGCTCTAAAAAAAGCAAAAAATTATTTAGGATAGCACAAAAAAATTTAAAAGAATCAAAGTAGCAGAGTTTAAAAGGTATTAAAAACCAAGCTTTGTTACTTTGTGTCTATACAACTTTGCAACTTTAAATAGGTGAAACTTCAAACGATAATTCCACTAAAAAAACAGTCTAAAAATTTAATAGACTATCACTCTAACATCCTGTTGTTGGGCTCGTGCTTTGTGGAAAATATAGGTGAGAAGTTAACGTATTTCAAGTTTCAAACCCTTCAAAACCCGTTTGGTATTTTATTTCAGCCCAAAGCCATTGAAACCTTCGTTGCAAACGTTATTAGCCAAAAAACGTATTCAGAAAACGATATTTTTTTCCATAACGAGCAATGGCATTGTTTTGATGCCCATTCCAGGTTAAGTGCATCGTCAAAAGAACATCTGTTAACAGAATTGAATAACCAAATCAAATCAACAAATCAGCAAATCAGCAAAGCAACACACATCATTATTACATTAGGTACAGCATGGGTGTATCGGTTTTTAGAATCGAACCAAGTCGTTGCCAATTGCCATAAAGTACCCCAAAATCAATTTAAAAAAGAGCTGTTATCGGTTGAGGAAATCGCTCAATCTCTCCAAACCATGGCTCAATTAATACAAAGCGTAAACCCCAAGGCATCCATCATTTTTACGGTTTCGCCCGTTCGCCATACCAAGGATGGTTTTGTTGAAAATACGTTAAGTAAAGCCCATTTAATTACGGCAATCCATCAAGTAATTCCCTCTTTGGGGGCTAGGGTGCTTTATTTTCCTTCCTTTGAAATGATGATGGACGAACTGCGCGATTACCGTTTTTATGCCGAAGATATGCTGCATCCCAACGCTACGGCCATTCAATATATTTGGGAAAAATTTCAGTACGTGTGGTTTTCTGAAGCGGCTTCAAAAACAATGGAAGCGGTAGGAGCCATTCAAAAAGGCCTTCAGCATAAACCTTTTAACCCAAATTCGGAAGCGCACCAGCAGTTTCTTCAAAATTTAAAAGCCCAAATAAACAGGCTTTGTTCCCAATTTCCACATATCTCATTCTAAATATACGCAATTCATCGTATTGATTTCATTTTTGTAAAGTTGCAGTTTTGTAATGCTATTAATTATAAAACTATTTAAAAATGAAAAAATTAAACTTTTTAGTACTATTTGTTTTAACACTATCATTAGTAACATTTTCCTCTTGCTCAACCAGTGATGATGGGGGCGATGGCGGTAACGCGCCCTCTGGACTCTTGGTTGCCAATGTTTCGGGAAAATCGTTTAAATCTTTTGAGCAATCATCAACTGCAACGGTATCAACTGCCGGAGGAAGTAAAACCTTGATCATTATTGCTACCAATAGCGATGGCAATGCGTTTTCAATGACGGTTTTTGGGTATGAGGGCGCAGGCAAAACCTACGATTTTACAGGAGCAACACTGGGTATAACCAATGTGGCATCCTATTCTGAAACCAAAGTGAACCTTAGCAATCCGCAAGCCTCCACTACCCAGCTTTGGCAAGCTCCTTTTGATAATACCAAAGTAGGTTCCATTGCCATTAGTGAAGAAACCGATTCAAAAGTTGTTGGCACCTTTAGTTTTAAAGGAAAAAACGTGGGTGGCGACGGTTCCATCAAAGATATTGAAGGGTCTTTCAATCTTAAAAAACAAACTTATTAAGTTCAAATAAGGTGTCTTTTAAAATAAATAGGATGCCACCATGTATAACCATAAAACAAATTCAACAATGAGAAAATTACACCAAATGGTTCTATTGCTAGTCGGGATGCTAGCAGTAACCGCAACTACGGCCCAAAAAGCAGAAACACCCAATAGCACCTACGATTTAGGTGCCACTATTAACGAAATGACATTAACCGTTGGAGGGGTGTTGGTTGCAGCCACCAACAATGGGCTGGTTGGTATCGATGCCAAGCAAAATACGCCCATTTTCTCCTTTAATAACTTCGGGAAGTTAAGTCCTGAAGAAACCGATTTTATACCGGCTTCTCCATATATTGTGGTTTCGCAAGGGGCCAATTCAAAATTTGCAGGTATTGCAAAAACTAAAAGAGCTGTAATAAATTACATAACAGGAAAGGTAATCTTCAATTCTGAAACCGATAACTGGAACCAAATCTATACCTGTAATGTGGTATTGCCACAAAATAAACTTGTAATTAGCGGTATCCAAAAGGAAGGGAGCAAATTCGAGAAAATGACACCCAAAGTGGCGGTTTATGATTTGGCTACCCAAAAGCTCGATTACAGTTTCTTTCTGGATAAACCAGGACGAGTGGGCATAGCAAAAGATTTTAGCGTAACTGGCGTGCCATTGCTTTTAAAAAGCATGTTGATTATACCAACTGCCCAAGGTTTAATTGCAAAATCGCACAAAGGAGACGATTTATGGGAATGTAAAATAAAAGGGGTTAACTGGATGGTTGCCGATGAAACCGAAAAGGAAATTTATGGTTTTGAAACAACCACCAACGGGAAAAATACACGCATCCACAAAATTGGCAGTAATGGTGCCGAACTTTGGAAAGACGACAGAAAAGTACAGGGCAACGTATCGAACTTCCAAATTTTGCCCCAAGGAATTGCCGTTGTGAGTGATAAAAGTTCGGGCGGCAGCACCAGCGTATTTGCCACCAGCGACGAGTCGGAAATCGCATTTTTAAGTGCGGCAACAGGAGAGGATTTATGGGAAAAAGCACCAAAAACCAAAGGTTGGGTACAGCATTTTTATGTACAGGACGATGGTATTTTATTCGGTATCCAACAGGGCGGTATCAATAAAATTTCGTTCGATGGGAAAACACTGTTTAAAAAGCCTTTAAAAACCGGTGCCAATATTATGGTTATGGCACAATCGCCCCAGGGCTTAATTTACATTACGGGTGAAGATGCCAATATTGTAGATTTAAAAACGGGCGATCAGGTATGGAAAAAACCATTAAAATATAAAAATTCCGCGGCCGTAGCTTCCACGTTCGACAGTGCAAAAAACAGGTATCTTATTGCTGCCGATGGCGATGTGTTTGCTATTGATGCCAATTCGGGCGATGTTAGCGAGTTTGCAACGGTAAAGTTTGGCGAGAAAGAAGTTGCCAATACGATGCAAATGAGAAACGGCAACGTGTTTTTAAGTTCGTCGCAAAGCGTAGCATTGTTGGACAGCAATGGAAAAGAAACCTACAACGCCTATTTTAAGTCGCCATCGCAAAGTGGTTTTATGAAGGTAATGGCCGGTGCTATTGCCGTGGCTTCAACAGGTTTGGCCATGGCGCATGCTGCAAAAGCGGGCATGAACAGAACAAATAGCTACGGAAGCGCAAACGATTTAAGCAATTATAACGACTATGGTAAAGAAAACAAACGGGCTGCCGATATGTTTGCCTCTATTGGCGATGCCGCTTTTGATATTATGGCGAAACGTTATAAAGCGACGGCCGCAACCGAAAATGCCCAGTTTATATTAACAAAATTGGATGACGGTGTTGGCATCGTTAAAGTAAATAAGGATACCGGCAAAGTAGATAAAGAAATTGTACTTAAAGACAAAAAGCCTGAGTACCAAGTGGATGAGCTGGCGGGCGTATTGTACTATAAGGCCAACGATAAAACCATTTATGCTTATAACCTTCAAAAGTAAATCTTGTTGTTGAGATTTGTCCGATTAGGCGTGATAAATAACATTATTGCGCTTAATCTTTTTAAATAACTGTTTATCGAAAAATTAGTTTGGGTTCAACAAATTGAAGTATATTTAAAATGCTATTAATCAGTTCATACTTAAAAACATCAATTGTATCAATCATTAAAACCGATGTACAATTGGTGTTTTTTTATGTATCCATTTGGCATTTAAGCATGTATTTTCCAACAATTAATGTTATTGATTATGGAATTTAATCTTTTGTTTATATGGGGTTTAGGCGTAAGCATCTTTTTTTTAGCGCTATTGGTTATAAAAACAATGCTTCATACGCACACTTTAAAAAAAACAGCGAAACAAACCTGCTCAATTTTAGAAAGACAAGTAGCAATGGAAACCAAAATACTTTATAAAAACAGCCAAAATACTATTCTAATGGATGGTTTGCACCAATCGTTATTAAACAGGTTTTTTAAGATAACACAAGACCTCCTTTTAGTGCAAAAGTTTATATTTGAAACCTACTGTAACTAACTTTATGAAAAAACGTTTCCTCTTAATTGTACTCGTTAGTTTTAGCTTTTATTGTTTTTCACAAAATTCCCAGCATCGTATTGATAGTTTAAAAACTGCTTTAAAAACCCAAAAGCCAAAAAAACAGTTTAATACATTGATTGATATTTCCAACATTTATGTTAGGATTAACTTAGATAGTTCCAAGTATTATGCAGATAGCGCTTATAGGCTTTCAGAAAAAATTGGCAATGATTCTTTAAAGATCAAAGCCTTTATGTTTTTGGGGCATACCAGTTGGGAACGCGGAAATTATACCGAATCTATCGAAAATTTCAAGAAGTCTTTAGCAATTAGTGAAAAAATTAAGGACACATCAACGATTGCAGATGCCTACAATGGTTTGGGTATTGTTTATAGCAAATTAGGCAAGCTTAACACATCCATTCCTTATTATTTTAAAACACTAAAAATACATGAAAAGCTTAACGATAGCTTAGGTATGGCAGCAGCTTACTTAAATATTGCCTGGGATTATAGAAAACTTCAAGAATACACAAAGTCCATTGACTACAACACCAAGTCTTTGGATATTTATACCAAGCTAAAAGACTCGTTGCACATGGCAATGGTAAACAATAATATAGCAGGAAGTTTAAACGAGTTGGGCAATTACGAAAAGTCATTAAAGTTTTCAAATACTTCTAAATTATATTTTAAAAGACTTCAATATGAGCGTTTTACAGCGTATCCAATAACCAATATTGCCATTTCTTATGATAGTTTGCATAATTACGCTGAAGCAAAAAAAAATTATCTGAAAGCGATACAGCTTCATACAATAAACAAGGAACCCTACGAATTGGCATTCCTAAACAATGCGTTGGCAAATTTAAACTATAACCTAAAAGACTATAAAAACGCCGCTTTAATAGGCGAGGAAGCACTGCGTTTTGCGGAAGAAATCAAAGCGACCGAATTTATAGCTTCTTCATCAAAAACATTGGCGAAAACCTACGAAAAGCTCAATGATTTCAAGCAGTCAAATAAGTATTTAAAACTGTTCATTACCTATAACGACAGCATAATGGGCAGCGAAAAACTAAAAATAATATCAGAGATAGAAACCAAATACCAAACCGAGAAAAAGGAAAAGGAAATCCTGTCGCAGCGCGCCAATATTGCCGAAAAGGAACTTCATCTCAACCAAAAAAATACCCAGATTTTAGGCTTGGGCATTTTGGCATTGGTAATTGCGGTTTTAGGCTATCTGTTGTTCAACCAGCAAAAGCTTAAAAATAGCCAGCTTCAAAAGGAAAATGAGCTAAAGGAGGCCTTAGTAAAAATCGAGACCCAAAATAAATTACAGGAACAACGCCTTGCCATTTCCCGCGATTTGCACGATAATATTGGCGCACAACTCACTTTTATCATCTCGTCCATCGAAAATTTACAATTCGGTTTTAACATTACCAACAACAAGTTAACCAACAAGCTCACAAGCATCAGCCAGTTTACCAAAGAAACCATTTACGAACTGCGCGATACTATTTGGGCCATGAACAAAAGCGCCATTTCTTTGGAAGATTTGCAGGCGCGAATATCCAACTTTGTTGAAAATGCCAATAACGCATCAAATACCACTTCTTTTGAATTTATCTTAGATCCCAAACAGCCCATGGATACCGTTTTTACTTCCGTTCAGGGCATGAACCTATACCGCATCATTCAAGAAGCCATCAACAATGCCATGAAATATGCCGAGGCAAATACCATTAAAGTTACCATAAAACAGCAAGAAAACACCTTGCAGTTTGCTGTTGTTGATGATGGAAAGGGGTTTGATGAAACCACGGTTGAGTACGGTAACGGATTAAACAACATAAAAAAACGGGCACACGATATTGGGGCAACCTGCACTTTGGAAAGTGCTTTAAATAAAGGAACGGCCATTGTTGTAACCTTATAAACTCTAAACATATTTAGCATGCATATTAAAATAGCCATTGTTGACGATAACTCATTTTTAATCAATGCCGTAAAAGAAAAACTGTCTTTTTTTGACGATTTAAACGTGCGGTTTTCTGCTCTAAATGGCTCCGACTTGCTTGTTAAACTTGAGGAAAACCACAATCTGGACGTTATTTTAATGGATATAGAAATGCCCGTTTTAAACGGCATCGAAACAACCGAGTTCGTTAAACAAAAATACCCGCACATCAAAATCATCATGCTTACGGTTTTTGATAACGACGAAAATATTTTCAACGCCATAAAAGCGGGTGCCGATGGGTATTTGCTCAAGGAAATTAACGCCAAGGATTTGCACAATGGCATCGTTGAAACCTTAAATGGGGGTGCGGCCATGAACCCTTCCATCGCATTAAAGACCTTGAAATTACTAAGAAACCCCATCGATTTTAATTGTAAGGAAAATCAAGAAGATGTCAAACTTTCAGATAGGGAAATTCAGGTTTTAGAACAATTAAGCAAAGGCTTGAGCTACAACCTTATTGCCGATAATCTCTTTCTGTCTTCAGGAACCATCAGAAAGCACATTGAAAACATCTATAAAAAACTACAGGTGCACAATAAGTTGGAAGCTGTTGAAAAGGCCAAAAGGAATAATTTGATATAGAACACCTCGTTTTCAATTGAGGCATATTTATAACCATATCATGTTAAACGCAACAGGCCCGAACAAAGGATTTGCAGAATAAAAGCAATGGTGGTTACAAATCTATAAACCAAACTGTTTTTTTAATTAATTTTGTGCCATGCGAAAAATTATACTGGGTGTGGTAATAGCAATGGTTTTGCTGTTCACGTTTAAATACTGCGATTCCAAAAAAGAAGACAAAATTGTGCTTCGGGAAAGTTCGGCCTTAATTCAAAAACAAATCAATAACGTTGGTAAGTTAATTGTTACCGAAGGGCATTTTAGCGAGGTTTTCAACTACAGAAATTCAAAGGAAATTCTGGGTTCGTTTTTTACTTCCGAAAAAAAAGCGCTCGTTGTGGTTAATGCCGATGTATTCGTGTCGTACGATTTAAGTTTGATAAAATACCGTATCGACGAACAAACCAAAACCCTTACCATTTTAAGTATTCCTAAGGAAGAAATAACAATAAGTCCAGACTTGGAGTATTACGATATTCAAGCCGATTATTTTAATGCTTTTGAAGCTAAAGATTATAATGACATCAAGGAAACCATAAAAAAATCGCTATTGAAAAAGCTCGAAAAATCGGAAATCAAAACCAACGCCAAAAACAGATTGATTAGCGAATTATCCAAATTCTACATAGTTACAAATTCGTTGGGCTGGACGCTTAAATACAACCAAAACACCATCGAAAGTGCCGGCCAGCTAGAAACCCTAAAACTTTAATTTCTAGGTACTTTACCTAAAAATTTCAAAGTCTGGATTGCCCCCTTGCGGGGACTTTAGGGGTGTTTTAAAAATTGGAGCGCTCTCAAACATTTAAAAATCAAATGGTTTAAAAACACTCGTCAATGTTACGCTTTTTAATTTTTTTGTTAGGTACGCAACTATAATTTAGCGTTTAGGCTCGACCAGCCACCGCCGTTAACGGCTTCTATACCGTTGCTTTTTAAAATGCTCGCGGCACTGCCCGAACGCATACCACTGGCACAACAGGTAATAACCGGTTTGTTAAGCTTTTTAATCTCGTTTATTTTTGAGGCAATGTTTTGCAGCGGTATGTTTTTTGAACCGCGAATGGCGCCTTGTTGGTATTCGCCCGGTGTTCTTACATCAATAATAACGGCACCTCGCGATTGAAACTCTTTAATAGCGTCTTGTTTGTTTCCAAATAAAAAATCCAAAAATCCCATAGTTTTAATTTTGGCACAAATTACTTTAAATTTTTTTATAACATGGGTAACATAAGTTACTTATCGGGCCCAAGTGCTTAAAAAATAATGTGCCTCAAAGCAATTCGCCCGTTTATTTTCGTTTGGTATCCGTTCTATTTTTTTGTAAATAGTCTGCTGCCTTCAGGTTTCGCTTTAAATAAAATTGGTGAATTTGTGGTTAAAAATTTAGAACATCAATTTCAAGGTGTTTGCCAATTACTTAACCCGGCATCAAAAAATTATGTATATTCCACCCTTGAAAATTTAAGCCAAACACCCATCTTTATGAATACGCCTTACGTTACCCTAACCATCAAAAATAGTGTAGGATACATCGAGTTTTTTCATCCAAACCGAAATTCCATGCCCAGTGATATTCTGTTTAAATTGGCAGAAACCATAACCGCAGCGGGTACAAACAACGCTATTAACGTGGTGGTTTTGCAAAGTGGCGGCGATCGTACCTTTTGCGCCGGGGCCAGTTTTCATGAAGTGATGGCGGTTACAACGTCGGAAGAAGGAAAAGCGTTCTTTTCGGGGTTTGCCCATGTTATAAACGCCATGCGCAGGTGTCCGAAACTCATAATTGGGCGCGTACAAGGAAAAACCGTTGGTGGCGGTGTGGGTTTGGCAGCGGCAACCGATTATTGTTTGGCAAGCAAACATGCCGCCATCCGCTTAAGTGAATTAAGTATTGGTATTGGGCCGTTTGTTATTGAGCCCGCCGTAACCCGGAAAATTGGATTATCGGCCATGTCGCAACTAACCATCGATGCCGAAACGTTTTTTTCTGCGGAATGGGCCAAAAGCAAGGGGTTGTACGCCGAAGTTTTTGAAACAAAGGAAGCCCTGGATGTTGCCACAACCGTATTGGCCGAAAAATTGAGCAGCTATAACCCCGAAGCGCTAAAGCAAATGAAAGCTGTTTTTTGGGAAGGCACCCAACACTGGGACACTTTATTGCTAGAACGTGCCGAAATTAGTGGCACTTTGGTATTAAGCGATTTTACTAAAAACACATTGAAGCGGTTTAGGTGAAGTCGTCATGGCGAAGAGCGAAGCAATCTGTTAATTGAAACACACGACGCCACCGTCATTGCGAGGAACGAAGCAATCTTATGAAAAAGAGCTAACATGAAACAGATTACTTCGGTCGTGCCTCCCTCGTAATGACGTCATTGCGAGGAACGAAGCAATCTGTTAATTGAAACACACGACGCCACCGTCATGGCGAGGAGCGAAGCAATACCACGAGTAATCGTCATTGCGAGGAACGAAGCAATCTTATGAAAAAGAGCTAACATGAAACAGATTACTTCGGTCGTGCCTCCCTCGTAATGACGTCATGGCGAGGCACGAAGCAATCTGTTAATTAAAAAAGTATGGAATTAGTTGAATTAGGAAAAATGATGCGATAATAATGAATGAAAATAGTTTAGTCCAAAACTTCAAAACACTTTGCAATTTACCAAAAGGGTGGGAAGTTTTAGATTTTGATAAAGTTATAATCGATGTTTCTGGAGGAAACAAAAAAACCAAAAACAGTGATTTACTAAATGAAGGTTCTATAAAAGTAGTTGACCAAGGGAAAGAATTGATTGCTGGATTTACAAATGAAAAAGAAGCCATCGTAAAAACAGAAGTACCTCATATTGTGTTTGGCGACCACACTAGAGCCCTTAAATATATTGATTTCCCATTTGCAATGGGTGCCGATGGCACTAAAGTTTTGAAGATAAAAAAGGGCGTTAAAAGTTTTGAAAAATATATTTATTATTTTTTCCAAACTTTAAACATACCAGAAACGGGTTACAATAGGCATTTTAAATATCTGAAAGGTGTAAAAATCCCCCTCCCCAACCTAGAAACCCAAAAGCGTATCGCCGCCATTTTAGATGAAGCCGACACCCTGCGCCAACTAAACCAACAACTTATCGCCAAATACGACGCCCTAACCCAAATCCTCTTTTTGGATATGTTTGGCGACCCTGTTACAAACCCAATGGGGTGGGAGAAAGTTGCCATGTCAAAAATTTGTGATTTTAAAAAGAAAACTATCAAGCCTGAAAATATTTCAACAAACACAAAGTACATACCGTTAGATGCAATAGAAAAAGAAACAGGAAAAATCATAGGTTATGAAATTGTTGAATCTGGCGATATAAAAAGCAACAAGTTTTATTTCACTAAAGAGCATATTCTTTATGGAAAATTACGACCTTATTTGAATAAAGTTTCACTGCCAAATTTTGAAGGGATTTGCAGTACAGATATTATTCCATTGAAACCAATTCCAAATAAAACAAACCGATTTTTTATTGCTCAAATAATGAGGGGGAATGGTTTTGTTTCTTTTGCAAGCGAAAGAAGTTCTGGAGCAAATTTACCTAGAATTAGCCCTGATGAAATTCAAAAGTATAAAATAATAAATCCCCCAATCCACCTCCAAACCCAATTTGCAGAGCGCGTACAGCTTATAGAACAACAAAAACAACAAGCCCAAGGCGCCTTACAAAAAAGCGAGCTGTTGTTCAACAGCCTGTTGCAAAAGGCTTTTAACGGCACGCTCTAAGGCACCTCCTCCGCAGGGGTGGTTGAAGTCCGGGGTGGATATTCCACATTTTTTCATAAAAAAGCAACCTGTAAGTTGGTGTTACGCAATTACAGGTTGCTAGACTTGGTTTAACAGATTGCTTCGCTTCATTGCAAGGGGTTCGCAATAACGACTCTTTAAAATTCTGTGTTATTTCGTCATTCCCGGAGGGTATTTCGCCATAATTTCGGCAACAAATTCGGCAATGCGCGCTTCTTTTTTGTCCATGTTTTGTGTTATGTAGCCAGTGCCCATACCTTGCCAAACGAGCTCTTTTTTGTTGGCATCAATCAAATCAATATACAAAACGCCTTCGGTCGATGTGGTAACCGATGGGCCATAGTTGTTCCAGTACCAAGGGCTCCATCCCCAACCATAGCCATAAGGGCCATACCCGTTGTTGTAAACGTTTACCTGTTCGCGCGATTTTGTAAACAGGCTCACCAATAAATCGGGTTCATCCGATTTTGTAAAGCCTTTAGCCAATAATTCTGCTTCAATGGCACGAAGGATGCGGCGTTTATCTAAATCGTTAATTTCGGCTTTGTCTATGCCGGTTTTAAAAAACGCAAAGGTTTTATAGGTTGAAAAGTTGGCGTTTTTGTCGTAATCGGTTGCAACCCTAACCGAGCTGCAAGACGACATAACAAGTAGTAGCGCCATTGCTGGCAGGAGTTTAAGTAATGTTTTCATAGTGCAAATTTTTTAAATAGGTTATAGTAAATTTAAGAAACTATTAGCAACAATGCTAAAAAATAACAGCCTTTAACGGCTTGCTATTAAATAATTATCAATAATCGTACCAAGGCATGCAGGTTTTTTTATTTGTGGTAGTTGGTTTTCTGGTTAAAACCATACGGGCAGTGCCTGCATCCACTTTCGCAACAATAGCCGCGTTTTAATAGGTATTGTGCTGTAAAACAGCGGTAGCCTTCGGGGGTTAAATAATAGTCGCCTTCTTCAAGAGGGATTATCTTTTTCAAGTTTTGATAGGTTTTAGATTATTAAGTTATTGGGTTGTTAAGTTATTAGGTTATTGGGTTATTGGGTTATTAAGTTATTGGGTTATTGGGGTATTTCAGCTAATGATTAATAACATATCAGCACAATAATTTCAAGCCACAGTAGGTTTTTCAAGTTGCCAATCCATAAATAATTGGTGTATTGGTGGCAGGTTACACAAAGATAATGTATTTTCGATTGGTTTTTGAAAGCAACAAAGCATGATTTTTATTTCAAGATATATAGTGCCCAAAGGTTATTTGGGTTTAACCATTTTTCCGTTTGTGTTTTTAAAAACGAGCGCATTAAAAGAAGATGCTGTTTTGGTGAATCATGAAAAAATCCATTTAAGGCAACAATTAGAATTAGTGGTGTTGCCATTTTATTTGCTGTATGTACTAGAGTTTTTTGTGCGCCTTCTGCAATACAAAAACTGGCACTTAGCGTATCGCAATATTTCTTTTGAACGTGAAGCCTATGCCAACGAAAAGCATCTAGATTATTTAAAACAACGTCCGTTTTGGCATTTTTTAAAGTATCTTTGCCTTGATGGATTTCAATCTGGAACATAGCATAAACCAGCCCGTAACTATTCCTAAAAATTTAGGTGTTGAACTGTATGTGAAACGCGAGGATAAAATACACGCCTTCGTTTCGGGCAACAAATACCGCAAGCTCAAATACAATCTTCTGGAAGCCGATAAACAGGGCTTTAAAACCTTGCTCACGTTTGGTGGTGCCTATTCCAACCACATTGCAGCGGTGGCTTCAGCGGGCAATATTCTTGGGTTTAAAACCATTGGCATTATACGGGGCCATGAATTGGAAAGCGCTGTGCACAACAATCCTACCTTGCGTTTTGCCAAAGCCTGTGGTATGCGGTTTAAGTTTGTTACCAGAGAAGTTTACCGAACAAAAACAGCCCCAACGTTTATTGAAAGTTTAAAGATGGAGTTTGGTGATTTTTACCTAGTTCCAGAAGGGGGCACCAACACCTTGGCCATTAAGGGTTGCGAAGAGATTTTACACGATGAAGATGCGCATTTCGATTATATATGTTGTGCCGTAGGTACGGGCGGCACGGTTTCCGGACTTATAAATTGTTCAAAACCCGGTCAACAAGTTTTAGGATTTCCGGCATTAAAAGGTGATTTTTTACAAAAGGATATTAGTAAATTTGCAACAAAACACCATTGGGCACTTATAACCGATTACCATTTTGGGGGCTACGGAAAAATAAATACCGAGTTGATTGCGTTTATAAATCAGTTCAAACAAAGGTTCGCCATTCCTTTAGACCCGATTTATACAGGCAAGATGATGTTTGGGATTTTCGATTTGATGGAGAAGGGTTATTTTCCAAAAGGCTCTAAAATATTAGCAATCCATACGGGCGGTTTACAAGGTATTGACGGCATGAATATGGTTTTGAAAAGTAAAAATTTACCATTAATAGAATAGTTGAATGAAAAAATTAGTGCTGTTTTGCATTTTGGCAAGTTTGGTTTTTAGTTGTGGCTCCAAAAAAGCGGTGGCTACAAAAAAAGCCACACATAAACCTAAAACAGAGCGTGTTGTAACTAAAAACACCTCAAAAAATGATGCCGATGCCACAGAGGTTGTAAACGGGGTTGCCGTAAAAATAGCTTCTACTGAAGAATACATTGCACTGTTTAAAACAATTGCCCAAGAAGAAATGCACTTTTATGGTATTCCTGCCAGCATTACCTTGGCACAAGGTGTTTTGGAATCGAATTCTGGAAAAGGACGCCTTGCGGTGGAAGCCAATAACCATTTTGGTATTAAATGCCACGACTGGACGGGCGATAGAATTTTTCATGATGACGATGCTTCCCAGGAATGTTTCCGAAAGTACAGCGACTCCAAATATTCCTACCGAGACCATTCCTTGTTTTTAACGCAACGGTCACGCTATGCGGCCTTGTTCAAACTAAAAAAAGAAGATTATAAAGGATGGGCCAAAGAATTAAAACGCGCAGGATATGCCACCGATAAAAATTATCCCGATAAATTGATAAGTTTGATAGAACGGTATAACCTGCATGAATATGATGCCGAAGTACTGGGCGATGCTTACCAAAAATACGATGAACCGCTTGTTAATAGTACGATTACACAACAGTCAAGTTCATCAACGCATATAGTTGGTAAGGGCGATACCATGTATTCCCTCTCTAAAAAATACAATATAACGATAAACGATCTTCAGGAGTTGAACGGATTGGTAACCAATGATTTAAAATTGGGTCAGGAATTAACGGTGCGCAAAGATTCGGTGTCAAGTCCCAATCAAACAAACATGGCTAAAACGGCCGTTGGAAACCGTTCCTACTTTGTTGAAAAAGGCGATACGCTATATTCTATTTCAAAAAAATACAATATGACGGTTGATGAGCTAAAACAACTCAACCGTTTAAGCGACACATCTTTGAACATTGGGCAAGAACTTCAAGTAAAGGTTACAGCAATTAATTAAAAAATTATGGATTATAAAAGAAGCAGCGCTTTATTCGCACAGGCCGAAAAAGTGATTCCGGGCGGGGTCAATTCGCCTGTTCGCGCTTTTAAAGGGGTTGGGGGCACGCCCATTTTTGTAAAAGAAGCCAAGGGCGCCTATTTGTACGACGCCGATGGAAACCGATTGATAGACTACATAAACTCGTGGGGTCCCATGGTTTTGGGTCATGCCCATAAACCCGTTGTGGATGCCATTATTGAAAAAGCCAAAAAAGGCACGTCCTTTGGTATGCCTACTGAAATTGAAACACAAATTGCGGAATTGGCAGTTTCCATGGTGCCCAATATTGATAAAATTAGGTTTGTAAATTCGGGTACCGAAGCTTGCATGAGTGCCGTAAGGTTGGCAAGAGGCTTTACAAAAAAAGATAAAATCATCAAGTTTGCAGGCTGTTACCACGGGCATAGCGATTCCTTTTTAATCCAAGCGGGTAGTGGTGCGAGCACCTTTGGTACGCCCAACAGCCCCGGCGTTACACAAGGTACGGCAAAAGACACGTTGTTGGCAACTTATAACGATATTGAAAATGTTTCGCAGTTAATGGAAGCCAATAAAAACGAAATTGCTTGTGTTATTATTGAACCGGTTGCGGGTAATATGGGCTGTGTGCCACCTAGCGAAAATTTCCTAAAAGAATTAAGTGCCCTTTGCACCCAACATGGTATTTTATTGATTTTCGATGAGGTTATGACGGGCTTTCGTTTGGCAAAAGGCGGCGCGCAAGAACTTTATAATATTAAAGCAGATATTGTTTGCTTCGGAAAAGTGATTGGTGGCGGTTTGCCCGTAGGTGCTTTTGCTGCCAGAAACGAGATTATGAACCATTTGGCACCATTAGGCCCTGTTTATCAAGCGGGTACCTTAAGCGGAAACCCATTGGCCATGGCCGCAGGTTTAGCGATGTTGACCGAACTGAATACCGATGCAGATGTTTTTAAGCGTTTGGCTGAAAAAACGGCGTATTTGCATAAAGGTATCTCAAAAGTTTTAACTGAAAATAACGTTGTTCATACCATAAACCGCGTTGGCTCCATGATTTCTGTTCATTTTGACGAAACGCCCGTTGTTAATTTTGAAACGGCTGCTAAAGGAAACAACACTATTTTTAAAGCCTTTTTTCATGGGTTGCTTAACCAAGGTGTTTACATTGCGCCCAGCGCCTTCGAGACCTGGTTCATTACCGATGCCTTAACCTATGAAGATTTAGATTTTACCATTGCTGCAGTTGCTAAAGTGGCAAAAACATTGTAGTTTTTATAGAAGAAAACAAGGTTTATATAAGCATTATAACCAATAAAAAAACGCATTTCCAATTAAAGAAATGCGTTTTCAACTAACAAACTATAATAAACTAACAAAACTTAATCATCCTTGTTTTTGGGGTCTTTTGCCGTGGTTGTTGGCATTATCTTTTCTCATCCCTTTTTCTTTGCTGGCCATTCTTTGTTGCATTTTTTCCCATTTTGCATATTGGTCGGCATTTAAAATGGATTTCATTTTTCCTTTCATGGCAATTTGATGGTCTAACTTAGCATTGGCCATGGAAAGGCGTTCTTCTTTTGATGGTTTTTGCATTTGCCCACTTTCCCGTTTTGTTTTGAAAGCCTCCATCATTTCTTGGCGTTTTGTGGCATTTTCAAGGTTAATTTTATAAATGTCTTTTTGTTGTTTTTCGTTTAAATCTAAACTTAAAACCATTTTTTTTGTTTGAAGCGTTGCGGCTTCTTCAGGGCTTAGGTTGTACATTCTTTGGCCTTTGTCTGGGTTGTTGGCGCGTGCTTTTCCTGGTTGCTGAGCAAAACTTTGAACGGTTATCAAAGCAATTGCAATAACTATTAATTTTTTCATTATTTAAAATATTAGGTTTAATTACTACTAAGACCTAATCATTTTAAAAAGGTTTAAACGCCCTCTATATTTTAACGGGAAGTTAACACAAAACCGGTTGGTTTTTAATGGTTTAAATGGGTCTTTAGTTTGATAAAGGCAATTTTAAGCTGATGCCCGTTTGAAAATCGGGGGCATTGTTTACAAGAAAATCTTCTTTAAAATAGAGCGATAAGGAATATTGGGGCCTTCCGTAAGTATAAACAAAGGTCCAGAACGATAATGCTTTGTACAAGGTTTCAAAACCATGTTGCCAACCGCCATTTATTTCTTGCCATTTCCCGATTAGGCGGTAGTAATCGGCTTCTTTTAATTTGTTGTACCTCGATTGTATTTGGTAGTTTACGCCCAACGCATTGTAATGTCCTTTTTTGGTGAACTTGGTTACTTCAATTTCACTTTCAACGGTTGCCAAATAGGGGTTGTTTCCTAGGTCAACCACTTCCTTTTTGAAATTGATAAGATTTTTTCGCAAAACGTTGGTGCCTACTCCAACAAGGAGTTGGTAATGGTTTTGCAATGGTACTTTTTTTATGGCATTGGCCGAAATTCCAAGGTCTAGCGAGGGGTTAAACCTGGAGGTGTTTATACCCAAATGGCTTCCGAAATTGAAAAATAGGTGTTGGCTCTTGTTTATTGAAAGTGATGGATAGTAATAATGGTTCAGTTCAATTCCACTTAAAAAGAAATCGTTGTTGTGAAGCTGAAGCGTGTTCCCATGTCTGTCCAAATATTTAAAATTTACTTGGTTTAGGCCATAATAGCGTCTTCCATAGGGGTCTTCGCCACCGGCAATGTTGCTATGGAACCACTCTAGGCTTTCATCGCCGGTAATGAATGAAAAGGGGTGCTTGCCCTTGGTAATTAAATACGAGCGCAACGATACGTTTAATTCGTGTTTTTCAGAAAGAGGTATTTCAAGTGCCCATCTGAATTCTTTGATCACTGCATCAATAACAATGTTCATATAATCGGCGGGCGTGGTTTCTTGGTCCACAAAATGAAAATCTCTTTGGTACCAAATAAACTTACTTTGCGCTTGCTGCACTGCCGGATCTTGTGGTATATATATTTGAACGTAAGGCTGAAAATTGTTGCCACTGGCAGAACTAAGCGACATGGTTGGCTTTTTTGGAACCGAAACCTTGAAGTTGGTATTGATTCGGTTGCTAAAAATACCAAAATGATGGGTACTTAAAATGCTTGGTTTTTCTATGCCGTTTTTAATTGATAGGCTATCGTTTTGTTGCGCCGTCAATATGCCCCAACAAAACGATAACACCAATAATAGCCCATTTTTAAACATGGGCTAAAAATAGCTAAATTTTTGAAACACTTTATGATGATTAATAGCGTTTGGGATGTTGGGTATGGGATAGTGTTCTGTTAAAAAAATTAAGGTTTGTTTAGTTTTTTCTTAAAGAAGTATTAAAAATTAGATATTACCTGTTAAACATTTCTAAATACCCTTTAAAAATACAGATTTATTGCGTCCCTTTGTACTATAATTAGTTTAGCAAATAATTACATTCAATTTTGCTTGCTAGAGCAAAAGTGATTATTTAAGTTAATAAATTTAGTTTAGTTGGTTAGTTTTAAAAACCCAGTAACTGTAACAGTTACTGGGTTTTTTAATTTAAGGCCCGTTTTTTAAGTCTGGCCACCTTGTATTTTATAAGCAATTTTTTCAAAATCATTCCAGATTTTAGGGCTTTTATAATCCTCTTTTCTTTTGTCGATATAGGGTTTTAGTACAGTGTGCCACCAGCAAATTCTGTTGGCGTGGATGCTGTTAAAAACATGTTCGTTAACCAATCCGAACAAATAGGCGGTGCATAAATTTTGCAAATGATTTAAAAACATGTTGGTTAACAAGGTTGCTTCCCTATCACAGCTTATAAGGTTTATGTCTTCAGCGCTTAAGGGTTTGCATACTTCTGGGAAGGAATAAATGCCTAATCGGTGGTACGCATCATAAACCCTTTCCTGCAAGTGTAGTTCATCGCCAATGCCAATAAAATTATATGAAGATTCAAGTTTTTTCCAATGATTATCGTTCTTGTATTGTTTTATCAAAAAAATGAGCGAAATTAAGCCCAGTCCAGAAATAAACAAATCAATAAGGGGCACGTACAGTTCATTAAATACTTTTAGATCCATGAGTGATATATTTAAAATTTTAAATGGTGTGGTTATCGATGTTATAGGCTATTTGGGTTCTTTTTTAATTATTCTAGCTTATTTGCTCATTTCGTTTAATAAGTTAAAAAGTTCGTCAAGCACCTTTCAAGTATTAAATTTGGTTGGAGGTGCCTTGGTGCTTTGCAATTCTTGGTTTTATGGCGCTTTTCCGTCGGTGCTAATTAGTGTTTTTTGGATTTTAATAGCATCCTATTCTATTTATAAAAATAGATAAATTTATAGTATGATGAAACATATTTTAGCCCACAGAATGGAGATTGGTAAACTAAATGTTTTGACGGATGGATAAAAGGCTTAAACGCATAGGTACTTGTTAAAGAAATTAACTCTTGGCCGTTTTTGTCTTAAAAAAGGCTTAAAATTAAACGGTTGGGTGTTAAACATTTCTAAATAGCGTTTATTAATTCGCGGTTATTGTGTCTCTTTGTACCATCATTAGTTTAGCACATCATAACAGTTTTGCTCGCTTGGGCAAAAAAGACTGTTTTAAGTTAATAATTTAGTTTAGTTGGTTAGTTTTAAAAACCCTGTAATTGCAATGGTTACTGGGTTTTTTTATGGTTTTGGTCGCCAATGTTAAAATGGAACTGTAAAAGTTTGTATAAAGGTTCTTTTTTAAACGGTTTGGTAAGATAATTGTTCATGCCGCTTTCAAGTGCTTTATTAATGGCTTCGGAAGTGACATTTGCTGAAAGTCCGAAAATAATAACATCTTTATTGGTTTGCCTTATAATGCGCGTTGCTTCCCAACCATCCATTTCGGGCATGTGTATATCCATAAAAATAAGTTGATAATTGTTGTCTTGTATTTTTTCCAACGCTATTTTTCCATTTTCTGCGGTATCGGAAGGGATGCCTATATCTAGCAGGAATTTTTTTAAAACGATGATGTTCAGCTTGTTGTCGTCCACAAGCAGCGCATTGATGTGGGTATTGTCAATGTTAATTTTGTGTTCGTCGTGTTTTATGGTTTCATAGGTAATATCAAACATGAAAGAAACCGTAAACTTTGAGCCTTTATGGTATTCGCTTTCCACAACAATATCACCATCCATCATGGCGACCAAGTTTTTACAAATGGCCAAGCCCAAACCACTGCCTTCGTACTGTTTTTTTACGCTATTTTCAATTTGGGTAAACCTATTGAATATGGTGCTTATTTTGTTTTTGGGGATGCCAATGCCTGTATCTTCAATGGTAACGATTAGTTGAAGCTTGTTTTCAATAATGGTTTCTTCGCAAGTTATGGATACGCCTCCTTCTTTGGTGAACTTTAAGGCGTTTTTAAGAACGTTGTTTACCACTTGAAGCATCTTATGGGCATCGCCAATAACCGTTAAATTGTTTGTGTTTTCAAAATTGGTTTTTAGGTACAGATTTTTTTTAACGAACAGGAAGTGGTTAACCTCAATGAGTTCTTTAATTTTTTTGGTGGGGCAGAACACCTGTTTGTCCAATTCTGTAATGCCCGATTCTATTTTTTCGATTTCTAAAATATCATTAACAATACCCAGTAAGTTGCTGGACGATTTGTCCATTAAATCTACATATTCCTTACTGGTATCGTTAAGGCCTTCATCTTTTAAAAGCTCAATTAGGCCAATGATAGCGTGTAACGGTGTTCTAATTTCATGGCTCATGTTCGATAAAAAATCGGTTTTGGCCTTCGATGCCTTATGGGCCTTGTTTTTTTCCTTGCTTAATTGTTTGTTTAGTTTTTTTAAGGAGGCGTTAATTTTATTGGTTCGTTTTCTGCCATTTATTGCTTGTAAGTAAAAGTAGATAAGTGAGGCTATGATTATGGCCATAAATAAGCCAAAAGCCAGGGCTATATCAATAGTAGCCCTTTTTTCGGCTAATAATAGGTTTTTGGTGGGGTAAATGTTTAAGCGCCATATTTTTTGTTGGGCAGCATCGATGGTTATTGTGCTGGAATAGTGCAGATTTCGCTTTGTGGGCTGTTTTATGGCTTCGTTTATGGTGTAAAACAACACATTTTTATCATCATATACTTCAATGGTGTATTGCTTATCTAAATAATGGACCAGTCGGTTAAAATTGCTGTTAAAATTCATGCCCGCAGTGATGGTGCCCTGGAATCTATTTTGAAAATTAACGGGAACATCAACAAGAAATGATTGGCCCGATTGCGTTAGGTTTACCCAAGAGGTTATGTTTGTTTTGCCGGTTTTGGCATGATTTAGCCAAGTGTCTTTTCTATATCCAATTTTTGAGATATCAAGGTTTAAAGCCTGCTCATTGCCTTTTAGGGGGTTTATTTTTCTTATAATCATTAGGCTGTCAATCCATTCAATAAACTTAAATGAGTTGTTTTGTTTCAGAAGTAAATTGGCATCATGCTCCCAATTGTTAAAATAGGCACCATCGGTATGTTCTAACCTGCTTCTTATGTTTTCAAGCCAAGAAATATCAGAGTGTACGATGTTGCCAAACTCTTTGGAAATTAATTTTCCGGTATGCATCAAGTTGTTCTCTATAACAGCAAAATGTTTGTTTAGAGAAGCATTGTAAATTAGTAAAATGAGAGAAACGAGTGTAAAAAAAGTAGTAATAGCAATTATTAAATCTAACTGTATTTTTTTAAACATGAATCTGTGGCCATTTTTTTTGTATTATGGTTATGAATGTATTTAAGTGGTTGGTGGTATAAGTTACGAAATTAATTCCACAATCAAATCGTCATCTGTTTTTGTAACGTTTGCCAATTTGTGTTTTGTAAGGCCTTTGATGCCCTTGTCCCAAGCTTTGTTGCTCAAGCCCGATAGCGATTTTAAATCGTTTAGGGAAATGCTTTTTTTTGCTTTAAGTATCTCAAAGATGGCTTTTTCGGCATCGCTTAGCTCTATGGCCTTTTTTTCTGGTCGCATTTGCGGAAAGAACAATACTTCCTGTATGGATTGGTTGTTGGTTAAAAACATGATCAACCTATCCATGCCTATGCCCATGCCCGATGTTGGCGGCATGCCGTATTCCAGGGCGCGCAAAAAGTCGTAATCTATGGTGCCGGTGGCTTCATCATCGCCTTTTTTGGCCAGTTCCAATTGGTGTTCAAAGCGCTCGCGTTGGTCAATGGGGTCGTTTAATTCAGAATAGGCGTTGGCAATTTCCTTGCCGCAAACCATCAGCTCAAAACGCTCGGTTAATTCAGGGTTTGTTCGGTGCTCTTTACACAGCGGGCTCATTTCTTTAGGATAGTCTATAATAAAGGTGGGCTGTATGTAGTTGCCCTCGCATTTTTCGCCAAAAATCTCGTCTATCAATTTGCCTTTGCCCATCGTATCGTCAACTTCAATGCCCATGTTTTTGGCAGCGGTTCTAATTTCTTCTTCGGTTTTTCCTGTAATATCAAAACCCGTAAATTGTTTTATGGCATCGGCCATGGTTACTCGGGCATAGGGTGCTTTAAAGTCGATGTCGTGTTTACCAAAAGTTGCTTTGGTGGTGCCATTTACAGCCATGGCACAGTGTTCTAGCAAACGTTCGCAAAAAGCCATCATCCAATTGTAGTCTTTGTAGGCTACATAAATTTCCATGGCGGTAAACTCGGGGTTATGGGTTCTGTCCATGCCCTCGTTTCTAAAGTTTTTTGAGAATTCGTAAACGCCGTCAAAGCCGCCAACTATTAGGCGTTTTAAGTACAGTTCATTGGCAATTCGCATGTATAACGGAATATCCAATGCGTTGTGGTGGGTTGTAAACGGACGTGCCGCGGCGCCCCCGGGAATGGGTTGCAATACGGGGGTTTCTACCTCAAAATACCCCGCATCGTTAAAAAACTGGCGCATGGCATTGAACAATTTGGTGCGTTTTACAAACACGTTTTTAACCTGGGGGTTTACAACCAAATCGGCATAGCGTTGTCTGTAACGTTGTTCGGGGTCGGTAAAGGCGTCATATACCACGCCATCTTTTTCCTTGGGCAATGGCAACGGTTTTAGGGCTTTGCTTAATAGGGTAAAATCTTTTACGCGCACACTTTTTTCGCCAACTTGTGTGGTAAACAGTTCGCCTTCAATACCCACAAAATCACCAAAATCCAACAGTTTTTTAAAAACCTCGTTGTATTTATCCTTGTCTTCACCCGGGCAAATTTCATCACGGTTAAAATACACTTGTATTTTTCCATCGGCATCTTGCAAATCGGCAAAACTGGCTTTTCCCTGCACCTTAATCATCATCAACCGGCCTGCAACGACTACCTTTTTTTCGGCTTCAAATTGCTCTTTAATTTGTTTGGATGTGTGTGTAACAGGGTATAGCTCCGCAGGATAGGGGTTAATGCCCAATGCGCGTAATTTTGCTAATTTCTCTCTTCGTACAAGCTCTTGCTCTGATAATTGCGACATATTCTAAATTTCTGGTGTATTTTTAAAGGCACAAAGATAAACATTTGAATTTACGATTCACGCATTTTTGATTTACGATTTTCTGGGTTTTATAAGAAGGGTAGGTTGTAACAAAAAACGTATTTTAGCGTCTTAAATGAAACATCGTTAATCTAACATCTTAAATCGTCAATTACCATGAGTTTCTGGAGAGTGTTGCTGTCTATTATTTGTCCACCCTTAGCCGTTATCGATAAAGGTTGTGGTTCAATCATCATTGTGTTTTTGTTGTGGCTTTGTGGTTGGGTGCCCGGTGTTATTGCTGCCTTGGTAATTTTGAACAATCCTAAAAGGTAGATTTTAATTGCAGCATTCAGTTGCAGTATGCTGTTGCGGGTTCTGGTTTATGGTATTCCGTCTTCCTTCCTTTTTTTACTTTGAAGCTCATGCGCCCATACGCCAGAAAAAATGTAATTTTGCAACCTATGAACAAGCAAATTGAACTTCAGGATTTAGGGCTAAAGGATTATAAAGCGACTTGGGACTACCAAGAGCAGCTTTTTAAAACAATTGTTGATGCCAAGATCAAGAACAGAAAAGAGGCCACCCATTTAAAAACCAATAACTATTTTCTTTTTGTGGAACATCCGCACGTTTATACCTTGGGCAAAAGCGGCGATATGTCGAATTTACTGTTAAGTGAACCACAGCTTGCCGAAAAGGGCGCTGCCTTTTATAAAATTAACCGGGGTGGCGATATAACCTATCATGGGCCGGGGCAGCTTGTTGGCTATCCTATTTTAGATTTGGAAAACTTTTTTACCGACATCCATAAGTATCTGCGGTTTTTAGAAGAAACCATCATTCTTACACTTGCGGAATATGGCCTAAAAGCCGAACGAAGCCCCGGTGAAACAGGTGTATGGTTGGATGTAGGCACGCCCTTTGCCCGAAAAATATGCGCCATGGGCGTACGGGCCAGTCGCTGGGTAACCATGCACGGTTTTGCGCTTAACGTTAATGCCAACCTGGGCTATTTTGACCATATTATACCCTGCGGCATCCGTGGTAAAGCCGTTACGTCGTTAAATGTAGAGTTGGGGGAGGCATCCGTTTCAATAGAAGAGGTAAAAGAAAAACTGCTCAATCATTTTACGGCACTTTTTGGGGCAAGGTTTATTTGAATACCTGGTTAAAAACTTTCAAGCAGTGCGTTCAAACAATTACAAATAGGGTATTTTCCCAAGTGCAACCATTTTTAAAAGTCATTTAGGAGTTGTAACTTTGGTACGTGTTAATTACCCAATTTTTTACCTATTTTTAGGAAACAACCCAAAACGATACAGTATGAAACTAGTCATATCTCCAGCAAAGTCACTCGATTTTGAAAGCGAATTGCCCACCGATAAACATTCCGAAGCCATTTTCTTGGAACAATCGGAGCGCATCAATAAACTCTTAAAGAAGAAATCGGCGAAAAGCCTATCAAAATTAATGGGTATTTCCGATGCTTTGGGTCAGTTGAATTATGAGCGGAACCAAACTTGGGAATTGCCCTTTACGCCCCAAAACGCACGACCAGCCCTGTATGCTTTTAATGGCGATGTGTACCGTGGTTTCGATGCTTACACCTTGCCTAAAAAAACGCTTGAGACCGTTCAAAATACGGTGCGTATTCTGTCGGGGTTGTATGGGGTGCTAAAACCCTTCGATTTAATTCAGCCCTACCGTTTGGAAATGGGCACCAAGTTTCCCGTAGGTAAGCACAAAAACCTGTATGCGTTCTGGCAAAAAACCATTACCAAGAGCCTTAATGACGAGTTGGCCAATGGCGAGCTGTTTTTAAACCTTGCCAGTAACGAATATTTTAAAGTCATTGATGCCAAAGCCTTAAAAGCACCCGTAATTACCGCACATTTTAAGGAATTTAAAAATGGCGAATATAAAATGATTTCGTTTTTTGCTAAAGAAGCCCGGGGCTTGATGGCGCGGTATGTTGTTGATACCAACGCAGAAACCATTGACCATTTAAAAGGATTTGACTACCAAGGATACCATTACAGCGAACCCATGTCAACCGAAACTGAACTGGTTTTTATACGGTAAGCATTTTTAGGTGTTATTTTGCCAGCGCTTTTTTATCGATGCTTATCTTGGTTTCAACGCTCGGTTTTTTTTTAATGCGTGGGCGTCTTACACCATACGAACCTTGATTGATTTTTCCGCGCTTTGTTTTTTTATCTCCTTTTCCCATAATGTTACATTGTTTAGTCCTTCAAAAGAAGGAAGGTTTTAAAAAGGTCAAATTACAAAAAACGAGCGTTGAAAGCAAATATTCAACTTTTAAAGTTGGTGTTTTTTATCTTTCATCCGTACCTTAAGGATTACGGTAAAAAAAACTGTTTTTTTAAATTTGCTATTAATGCCATAAGCCCTGTGTTCACAGAATAAAATATGTTTATACATCATCATCCATACGCGCCTTTTATACAACCCGATACCACCAAACTGATTGTTGGCACCTTGCCGCCGCCGCGGTTTTCAACAGGAACTCTTTTGGAAAGGGATGTCGATTTTTGCTACGGAAGTTATTATAACTCGTTATGGTTGTATATTGATGCCATTTACCGGTTGAATTGGCGTTACGATAATTCAGAAGCAGCGGTCGATGAGCGCAAACACTTTTTAATTTCCCATAAAATAGGGGTATGCGATATGGTTGAACGTTGCGAGCGCGCCAAAATAGATGCCTCCGATTTGGGCATGCAAAACGTAACCTTGCGCAACCTAATAGGCTACCTAAAGGCCTATCCCAATATCGATACCTTATTGTTTACGGGCGGAAACAGTAAAAACGGCCCCGAATATTTTTTTAGAAAGCATATTAAGGATCAGGGTTTAAAATTGAACCTTGTTTCTAGCACCGTGCCACGAATACACGAATTAATATTGCCCGTTATGGCGAGCAAAGCAAAGCCATCTGCCGTATCGCACCGCATCATTAAAACCGTTTCACTAACCTCCGTTTCGGGTGCTGCCAATATTTCCATTAGCAAACTGCCCTTGTACCAGCACTTAAAGGCAAAAGACCCCACATTCAATACCTTCGATTTTAGGGTGATGCAGTATCGCGAGTTTTTTTAATATTTATTAGTATCTTTAGAGTAAAATAGCAATTATGATCTTACGTGTCCAATCTCCCCAACAAACCATTGTTCGTTCGCTAGAGACTTATTACGAACAGTTTCTTATGGTGCTGCCACGCATTGCTTTAGGTATTTTGGTGGTGCTTGCAGGTGTTTTAATGGCGCAATTGCTTACCAATATTTACAAACGGCGTATCCAAAAACAGGCAACCGACCCTTTAATGGCGCGGTTTTTGGCACAGGCCATAAAAATAATTCTGGTTATTATTGCCATAATGGTGGCGTTGCAGGTGGCAGGGTTAAATGGTATTGCTACCGGCCTGTTAACCGCTGTTGGCGGTGGTGCCATTATTTTGGGGTTTGCCTTTCAAGATATTGGGAAGAATTTTTTGGCAGGTATTATTTTAGCTTTTAATAGGCCCTTTAATATTAACGATACCATCAAAATTGATGCTATTTTCGGAAAAGTAAAAGCTTTAAGCTTTCGCTACTCACATATAAAAACGTTTGATGGAAGGGATATTTTTATTCCCAATAGCGATGTGCTTACCAAACCCGTAGCCAATTATACGGCCGATGGGTTTTACCGTGTCGATTTTTTGGTGGGCATAGGGTACGAGGATGATATTGAAGCCGCAAAAAAGGTAATTCAAGGTATTTTGGATGGCAATAAAGAGATAGTGCACGATGAGGCCCATGAAAACTTTGTTATTGAAGATGAGCTTGCCACCAGCACCGTAAACCTAAAAGTGTTTTTTTGGGTGGACACTGTTGATTACAGGCATGCATCGTTAGTATTGCGAGGCCAAGTAATACGCGAGGTAAAACAGGCTTTGGAAAAAGGAGGCTACAATCTGCCTGCCGATATTAAGGAACTTAAAATATATGGCACCCAAGATGCCATTCCGGTTAAGCTGCTTTCAGGTAACAGCCCGGGCTAAACGTTTTGTTAGTCATGTTGACGATAGGAAACATCACATCCAGAGCGTTTGTGTTGTTGTATGAAGTGGAAACCGTTTATCGTTATGTGATGTCTCAATCGTGCCTCATTCGACATGACTACGCGTTTCGGCATGACTTTACGGTTTGATATTAGTCATGTTGACGATAGGAAACATCACATCAAGAGCGTTCAAGTTATTTTTTTTGTTAGAACGCTCGACGTTATGTGATGTCTTAATCGTGCCTCATTCGACATGACTGCACGTTTCGGCATGACTAGGCGTTTCGACACGACTATACGGTTTGATATTAGTCATGTTGACGATAGGAAACATCGCATCCAGAGCGTCCTGTATTGCTGTATGAAATGGAAACCGTTTATCGTTATGCGATGTCTCAATCGTGCCTCTTTTGGCATGACTGCGTGGTTATGTATTATTAACGTTTAGCCTTTTTAACTAATGAATCGTGTGCGTTTTAATAAAAATATATATTTTTAATAAATTTTTTTACGTTTATTTATGCTACATAAATACTTTGTTTACATAACTGCCAATTTATATAGAACAACGCTTTATATAGGATTTACTAATAATATCCAGAGAAGGTTGTCTCAACATTATTTTGATAGTCAAAATGCTAAAAAGTCTTTTGCAGGCAAGTATGGCTGTGTTTATTTAGTTTATTATGAGTCCTTTGAGTATCCTAAAGAAGGCATTGCTAGAGAAAAACAACTTAAAGGATGGCGACGCGAAAAGAAGAATAAACTAATTGCCGATTTTAACCCTACTTGGGAGAACTTAAATACTCAAATATTTTAGTTTATAACAATAAGCTGTTTGTTAGTCATGTTGACGATAGGAAACATCGCATCAAGAGCGTCCTGTATTGTTTTATGAATTGAAAACTGTTTATCGTTATGTGATGTCTCAATCGTGCCTCTTTCGACATGACTGCGCGTTTCGGCATGACTAGGCGGTTTGTTAGTCATGTTGACGATAGGAAACATCACATCCAGTGCGTCTGTGTTGTTGTATGAAGTGGAAACCGTTTATCGTTATGTGATGTCTCAATCGTGCCTCATTTCGACGTGACTAGGCGTTTCGGCATGACTTTACGGTTTGATATTAGTCATGTTGACGATAGGAAACATCACATCCAGAGCGTACTGCATTGTTTTATGAAGTGTAAACGCTTGTCGTTATGCGATGTCTCAATCGTGCCTCATTTCGACATGACTGCGTGTTTCGGCATGACTGCGTTTTATTAGTCATGTTGACGATAGGAAACATCACATCCAGAGCGTCCTGTATTGTTTTATGAAGTGGAAACCGTACATCATTATGCGATGTCTCAATGCCCCTCTACCTTAGTCTGTGCTTTGTTCGGCCCAAGCCCCATCGCGCTAAAATGCACCCAAACCAGAGCCGAACAACACCCGAACAACACCCGAACAAAACCCCTGCTTTTTTTGGTACGTGTGTCAATATGTGTCAATGTGTGTCAATATGTGTCAATGTGTGTCAATAGGTGTCAATGTGTGTCAATAGGTGTCAAGTGTTTTGATACCAGCAAAAAGCTTTTTAGCTTCACAGGATATTAACCCCAAATCTTATAAAAATCATGGGAACATTTAGTAAAGGCATCCTTGGAGGGTTCTCCGGAAAAGTAGGCAACGTAGTGGGTGCACGTTGGCGAGGTAAAGACGTTATGCGCAGTTTACCTACCCGCGGCACGTACACGGCAACACAGCTGCAAATAGAGCAGCGCGAGCGCTTTAAAACCGCCGTTATGTTTTTAACACCTATTAAAAACTTGCTTTCGGCGTATTTTGGCAAGCCACAGGGCGACAAGAGCAGTTTTAATTTGGCAACGGGCTATCACATTAAAAATGCCCTTTTGCCCGATGGCCTTGGTGGTTACGTTATTGATTACCCTAAGGTGTTAATAGGTAAAGGCGACCTTCGCGGTATATCAAACGGTGGGGTAACGCTAGACACCAACCAGGAAGTAACCATAAGTTGGGATGATAATAGTGGACAGGGCAACGCTGCCACCACTGATGAACTTGTGGTTGTGGGTTATTGCGAAGCGTTGGGCTTGTTTGAAACAGCAAATCCAGCCGGAACGCGCAATTTAACAACGGTACAATTGCCATTGCCCGCGTATTGGGCAGGGCAAGAAATACAGCTTTGGGCTACTTTTGTAACTGCAGACCATAAACAAGCAGCCACCAGTACCTACTTAGGTGCTGTAACGCTTACTTAGGCCCTGTACTTTTTTGCAGATTGTTTCTCCGCTTTCACAAACATGGGGAAACAATCTGTTTTATTTTATATATTAAATATAAAGCTGTTAAGTAGTGCTGCCTTTGCAATGTAGCTTATAAAAAACGCTTGTTTTGTAATTTATGGGTCATAAACTGCTCGATAAATATTTTAGGAAAATACAAAACGCCCCCAAGTTTGGTATAGGGCAGTTGGTTTTTTATGCACCAACGGTACAGGGTGCTACGGCTTACTTTAAAATAAAGGCGGGCTTCATCCGATGTCATCCACTGCTCGTTTTTAAAGGCTGTTGGGTTTAAGGGTTTGGGCATGCTGTTATGGGTTAAGGTGGTTTGTTTTTGATGATTTTTTACTGTATGTGGTTACGTGTTAAACAACTACATAGATAAGAAAAAGGAACCACAAAAAAAATACCTAGTTCTACTTATTTTTTGAAGGGAGCTTGTAAGTGGTATCGCTATTGGGTTTTTCTGCCTTGTAGCATTGGTGATTATTCTGTCGCCTTTTGTTGCGCCATTTCCCTTTTCCGCATTGTCATACAACAATCTAAATAAATAAACAGTACCTTTGCGGCTTAACTAAAGAGGTGCACTATGTAGTTATGTAGCGTTGCATCTCAAAATACTTTATATGCAATTTAATCAATTAGGCTTATCCCAAGCCTTGCTAAAAGCCATTAGCAAAAAGGGATACACTACCCCAAGTCCTATTCAACAAAAAGCCATTCCACCCATATTACAAGGCAAAGATGTATTGGCAAGTGCCCAAACAGGAACCGGAAAAACAGCAGGTTTTACCTTGCCATTACTCCATTTATTATCAGAAAACCCCAAAGAAAAATACAAGCCCATACGTGCGTTAATATTAACGCCAACGCGCGAACTGGCAGCACAAGTATATGCCAACGTAAAAGAATACAGTACGTTTTTAGATATTAAAAGTGCCGTTATTTTTGGTGGGGTTAACCAAAATCCGCAGGTAGCAACCCTACGCCAAGGCATTGATGTACTGGTGGCAACCCCCGGGCGTTTGTTGGATTTAATCAATCAGAATATCATATCGTTAAAACGGGTAGAGATTTTGGTTTTGGATGAAGCCGACCGCATGCTGGATATGGGCTTTTTGCGCGACATTGAACGTATTATCAAACTGATGCCCGAAAAGCGGCAGAATTTAATGTTTTCGGCAACCTTTTCGGCCGACATTAAAAAACTGGCACACGGTATTTTAAATAACCCGGTGCAAGTTGAGGCAACCCCCGAAAACACTACCGTTGATGCCATTTCACAAAAAGTGTATCGCGTAGCCAAAGGCTTGAAAACCGATTTGATTATAAAACTCATTTCCGATGGTAATTGGAAACAGGTGCTGGTATTTACGCGTACCAAACACGGTGCCAATAAACTCTGCGAAAAAATGGTAAAAGCGGGCATTAAGGCCGCAGCCATACATGGCAATAAAAGCCAAGGTGCACGTACCAAGGCATTAGAAGGTTTTAAAAATACAGGCGTAAGCGTGTTGGTAGCTACCGATATTGCGGCGCGCGGTTTGGATATTCCGTTGCTGCCACATGTTATTAATTTTGAATTGCCCAATATTCCTGAAGATTATGTGCACCGTATAGGCCGAACAGGAAGGGCAGGAGCCAGTGGTGAAGCTATTTCGTTGGTAAGTGCCGATGAAACAACTTTTTTACGTGATATAGAAAAATTGGTGGGCATTAAAATACCTACGGAAATCTTGGAAGGTTTTGAACCCGACCCCAATGCTTCCACCGAACCAGAAAAACGTCAACAACGTGGTGGTACGCGCGACCGCTCCAGAAACAACGAACAACAGGCCAACGCGCGCACCCATAAAAACGATAGCAACCGGCGCCCAAAATCTTCAAACAACAGGCGCAGAACCGATAGACACCATTAATGATGACAGCAAGTTTAAAAGCCAAAATTATTGAGGTTTGTAACAAAAAAATAGCCGAAAAAGGTGAGAGCGTAGGCGTGTCTTTTTATGCGTTTTTTTCAAATAAAAATAACAACCCAGAGTTGTTAATGGAGGCGGCCACTTGGTGGATTATGGAACACAAGTTAAACCACTTTGAAAAAGCCATTAAAATAAAAACCTTAGCCCTTGGAAACCCAACCCAATAACCCCTTGCACGGCATCAAACTGGAACAGATCATCAACGATTTGGTGGCGCACTATGGATGGGAATATATGGGCTATACCATTAAAATTAAATGCTTTACGGATAATCCATCGGTAAAGTCGAGCTTAACGTTTTTGCGCAAAACCCCTTGGGCACGAACCAAAGTTGAAACCATGTATTTGAAGATGCTGACACAGAATAAAATGAAAAAAGGTTCGAGCCACTAGCTTGAACCTTTTTTATTCGGATAAAAATAACCTTACTATTCTTGTTTTTTCTTGCCTTCTCCTTTGCCGGCTTTTGCCATGGCACCTTTAAATTCTTCCAATGAAATGGAGCCATTGCCATCGGCATCCATTTTGGCAAATCTTTTTTCCTGTGCTTCGGCCGATAGTTCCTTTTTGGTTTTGCGGGCTTTCATTTCTTCTAAAGTAACCGAACCGTCCTTGTTCGTGTCTAGGGCAGCGAATATTTTTTCTGGGTCTGGTTTCTTTTTTTCCTGGGCATTTACTTGTGAAAAAGTAAGTAAAGCAAATGAGAATAAGGCAAATTTTAAAATTGTTGATTTCATTATTTAAGTTTTTTAAATTGTTATGGCACTTGGACTCATCATTTGGAAATTGGTTTAATGCGCAACCTATTTTTATGGATATCTTAACTATAAATGCTTTAAGCCTTCGTAAACCACAATGGCCACGGCATTTGCCAAGTTTAAACTTCTAACGTGCGGGCTGTACAATGGAATTTTGTAAAGCTTGTTTGAATGCTGTGAAATAATGGATTTTGGCAACCCAACCGATTCTTTTCCAAATACTAAAAACAAGTTGTCCTCAAAAGGGATGTCCCAGTGGTTTTTTGTGCCATGGCTGGAAAGGAATACCATGTTTTGGCCACTATTTTTAGTAAAGAATTCTTCCATGTTTTCGTAATAGATGATGGTAACATGTTGCCAATAATCCAAACCGGCACGCTTGAGTCGGGCATCGTTTATCTCGAAACCAAAAGGTTTTACCAAGTGAAGTGTAGAACCTGAAGCCAATGCCAAACGCCCAATATTACCAGTATTGTTGGGTATTTCGGGCGCGATAAGAACAATGTTTAAGGGCATGGAAAAGGTTTGCTTTGTTTGGGGCGAAGATAATGTATTTTGGGTTATTAAGTTATAGGGTTATAGAGTTATAGGGTTATAGGGTTATAGGGTTATAGAGTTATAGGGTTATAGAGTTATTGGGTTATTTTGTCGAAACTAAAAACTTTTTTTCTCAATAACTTAATAACCCAATAACTTAGTAACTAACAAAAAATTAATGCGAAACCATAAACATTTTGGAATGTCTGGTTGCATCCTCATTTGAAACATTCAAAATATAGGCACCGTTGGATAAGGTTGAAACATCTACCTGAATGTCGGCTTCCAACGTCTTGATTGGTTTTTCCAAAACCTTTCTACCGTCCATGGCAAAAACTTCTACCATGGTTGCACGGTTCTTCATTTGGCTCAATGTTAAAATATCCTTCACTGGGTTGGGGTACATTTTAAACGGGTTGGCCAATGGTTTGTCATTCACCGATAGTGTACTGGCATTTCCATAAAATTCTATTTCATGTATGGTTGTAAACCGACTGGTGCCGGTGGTTTGCCCATTGCCAATAAGTTTCACGTATTTTGTGCCCAAAGCGGGTGCAGGCAGTATAAAGCTTTTAAAGGACGCATCGGTGTTGCTTATAAGGTCGCCGGCAGGAAAAGGATTGGTAAAATCAGTATCCGCCGTACCTGCGGAAGACACCAAAATCCGTAAATAATAGGCTTTGTTGTTGGTAGTTGCCACATCTACCAAGGCCAAATCGAAAGCGCCTTTCAAATCATAAATAATGATGGCCTTGTTGCTAGGGTCTGCAGCGCCATTGCCGGCCCATTGCGTACCAAAGTTTTTGTCTAAACTGTTAATGGCATAGTTGAATTTGGTAGTGCCATTTACCTCTTCATTAGATACATAATTGACGGCTACATCCGAAGCCAGTTTGTTTATCAGGTTTAAACCTGTGCGGGGGTCGGCAGCAGTTTGCGTAACGTTTATGGTTCTGGTTAAGGCACCGCCTGTTACCGTAACTACTCCTGTGCGCTCGGTGGTTGAGGTGTTTTGGCTTACGGTAATATCGAAAGAGCCATTGTTTGTGCCAGAGGTGGGCGTTAGGGTAATCCAAGCGCTATCAGCGGCTACGTTCCAACCCACATTGGCGGTAACGCTTACCGTTTGGGAACCTGCGGTATCGGTAAAACCAGTGATGACGGATAGGTACAGGTTTTCGGAAGTGTCGTCCAGCTCGTAAGCATTGGGGCCAACGGTTGCAGGGGTCATGGGCGCGTACCTAACCGATTCCAAACTGTAATGGTCGGCGCCAGGGTTGCTCATGGTTGGTCTGGTTTGGCCTTCAATATCTTCTGTTACAGTTTCAGAAGTTACCGCGTTGTTATAAAGCGGTGTGGTGCCGGTGGTTTTCCAAACACCTTCAGCGGCGTTATAGGTTAAATTTGGGTTTTCATTTACAACCATAGCCGAAGTAAACGAAGTGGAAGTGGCCCCAGAAATGGTTGTGGCCGTACCTGTTGGGTATATTAAATTATTTGTCCATGTAATGTTGTTCCCTTGGTCGTTACCGTCCTTAATGGCAACCAAGGCATTTTCAGACCCGGTGATGAGGTTGTTCATGATCTTGATATTGCTCAAAGCCTTATTGTAAGCACCATTATTGTTGAAGCCAATTTCAATGCCGTTGGTGTTGTTTACCAAGGTGTTGTAGGCAATGGTGATTCTTTCTGCCCTAAAATGGGAACTTAAACTGGTGCTTTGCCCGTCGATAACATCCCCTAAGGTAAGTGTAATGGGGGCGTCCCATCGGGTACCATTGAGGCCTTCCATGTAATTGTTGATAATCACGTGGTCGGTGCCATACACCCTAATCCCGCCGGTATAAAGTGTTGTAGAGGTAAGCCCGCCATCATAAGACACCGACCCAATGGGTTTATTGCCACCAAAAAAGTAATTGCCCTCAATACGGTTTCGGTTGCCATGGCGTAGTGAAAGCGTACCATAGCTTCTTAAGAAAGTATTGTGGCGCACCACGTTGTCGCACGATTTTACCGAAACAATTTCGGGGTCGCCATCGCAATCTTCAAATAGATTAAACTCAACTGTGGTGTAACCGCTGGACATGGACATATTGCTCCATCCAATCCTAATCGATTCCTGTTCGTTTACGGCCCGTGGCCCATTGTTTTTAAAGTAGTTGTGGTCTATACGATCGTTTTGCGACTGTACCACTTCGTTGGTGCCATCTATGGTTATGTAATGCCCGGGCATGGTCTTGTTTTGAAAGGTATTATGGTCTATGCGGTTGTTGTGGCTTAGAAATTGGTACGGCGGGGTAATGTCATCGTAAACGCCCCCAATATACACCCATTTTGAAGAACTGGTCTGGGCTGTTTCAAACACGTTTCTGGTGATCCTGATGTTGTTGCAACCTTCCAGTTTCACCATGGTACTGTTGCCGGTGCAATTAAAAATAAAACCTTCCATAATGGCATAGGCCGCTTTATTAAAGGTAAACCGGGAGCCGCCCGTAAAGGTAACGCCGCCAATGGTTTCAGCCTTAATGGTTATGGGGTTTCCAGAAGCCCCTTGAGGTTTTAAGGTTGGGCTGAAATCGGGGTACGTGCCATTTCTAATGATAATAACATCGCCCGGAGCTGCCGCCGTTACCGCATTTTGTAAATCGGTTTTAGTGGTAACATACGTTTGCGCACCCATGGTAAAACAACAAACCAACATGGTTAAGGTACTGAAAAATTGAAGCCATGCTTGGCTCGCCAATAAAGCTTTAAAACTTGGTAAAGTAATTTTTTTCATTGTAAGACATATTAAGTTTATTTGGATAACCAAACTGGTTTACCAGTTTGGTTATCCAAATATAATTATTTTTTTATCGTTTGCAACAATTTTAAATTGAATATTATTAACTGAAGTGTAGAAGGTTACTGCACAAAATGAAACCAGTCAACAAATAACCTAAATTTTCTAGAAACCGAATTATGGGACCAGTAATGTTTCGGTTGCAATAATACGGTTGTATTTTTTGAAGATTAGGAAGTAAAGTCCCGATTTAAAACCGCTTATATCCAAGGTTTTTGGTTGCGGTTTTAGAACCTTATGCAATCTTCCTAAATTATCATAAACAGCAATGGATTCAAAGCTATTGGGAAGTGCCTCTACCTTGATAAGCTTTGTATGGTTGGCTGGGTTTGGGATAATTTTAATGGATGATTTGTAATGTTTTTCAAAGGGAGAAGCTGATAAAGTAGCCATTTCCTCTATGCTGAAATGAGCGAACAAAACGGTTTCGTCGCGTAAATTGGAAGCGTCGTTCAAACTCCTGTAAATGCCCCATTTGGGCCTTACAAAATCGGCATTGGTTTGCCAATTTTTAATGGCGTTGTTGGTGTAGCTAAACAATTCGGTACCATCACTTACCCTTTTTATACTTATGGAATAAGTGCCCGAAACCGCACTAGTATTATTGCCGTATTTTATGGTTTCGGTTGCTTCTACCCAAGTGCCTTTAAAAGGTGTTAAATCGGTTTGTTTAAGGGTAACTTGTGTATTGGTTTCCGCATAGCGCAATTCCAATTTGTCTGGAGTACCTTTTCGGGTAGTTAAGGTGTACATGGGCATCGCTTCATAAAGTCCGCCCACCGATTTTAATTGGTGAATGTGCGTAAAACTGGACGAGGATTGAAACCCAGCATCTAATTTAAACGTCCATTTGTAAACCACTGTTTCACCTTCAATGCCTTTTAAATTGTCGGGCGATTTTTCGTAGGTTTTTATTTCGTTGCGCTGACGGTCAAAGTTGATACAACGGTCGTTATCGGGTGAAACATGAATTTGAAAACGGAAAACGTAGGTGTTTAATTCAGTATCAAAAATTTCATCGATATGTTTTCCGAAGGAAGTATGGCTACAATCGGACGCTTCAACCGCATCGAAACCTGGTGCTAAAACGGCATTGATGCGTTCGTAAGTATTTCCTGGGCCATCGGCGTTTAGAACAACTTGTGCCGCCGCATGAGCAATGGGCAACATCAAAAAAACAAAAACTATGATGGCAAGCTTCATTCTAAAAAAGTTAAATTGGTTAACCAGTTTTCTTGAAGCCGAATATACAAAAAAATTCACCATCTGCTTATGTTGCCTAAAAAAGCTTAATGGGCAGACATGGCACTTACCTTACCCGCACCTTTTTTAATGAGCAACACAAACGGCACACAAGCCAAAAACAGCACCCCAAGGTATAAAAACACGTCCATATACGATAATACCGTGGCCTGCTTGGTTACTGAAACATCCAGTATTTTATGGGCCTTATCCAGCGCTTCATTGGCTGAAAAACCTTTGTTCATAAACATGTGCTGCAAGCCTTGGATGCGTTCCTGAACCTTAAAATTGATGGCGCTGATGTTTGGCAGCAAATCCACACGGTGTTGTTGCGTCCAACGGGCTATAAAGGTCGTGATGATGGCAATACCAAATGAACCGCCCAATTGGCGTGTCATGCCGGTAAAGGCGGCGCCATCGCCAATATCCTTTCCTTTTAAGGTGGACAAAGATAAAGTAGTGATGGGCACAAACAAGAGGCCCAAACCAACGCCCCTAACCACCAAGGGCCAAAAAAAGTGCTCCACGCCCGTATCGGGGGTCATCATCAGGAACATCCATAAACTGTAAATAAAAAAGATAACGAAGCCACCCGTAACCAGATATTTTTGTGGTACGCCATTTTGCAGCATCTTCCCGATAAAGGGCATCATGATGGCTGTTGTGATGGAACTGGGCACGAGTATTAAACCCGCATCGGTAGCGGTAAAGCCCAAAACCGATTGGGTATATATAGGAATAATAAAAGTAGAACCATACAATCCGAAACCGAGGATGAACGTCATGATGGTGCCAATGCGCAAATTACCGTCCTTCAGCACTTTGAGGTTTACAATGGGGTGCTCGTAAGTCATTTCACGCCATATAAAAAGAATCAAACCAAACAGTGAGGTAATGCTTAGGGCCACTATCAGGGCATTGTCGAACCAATCGTCCTGTTGGCCGTGTTCCAATACAAATTGCAACGACCCAATAAACATGGCCAGTAAAATAATACCAATCCAATCCACTTGGTTGGCCTTTAGTTTTTCGCCGTATTTAGGGCTTCTTACATATATAAGCGTTAAAAAGGTTGCGATAATGCCAAGGGGAATATTGATGTAAAATATGTAGGGCCACGAAAAATTGTCAACCAAATACCCGCCCAACGGTGGCCCCAAGGTAGGGCCCACAATAACGCCCATGCCGTAAATAGCCTGTGCCATGCCCCGTTTGGCTATGGGGTAACTTTCGGTAATAATGGTTTGTGCCGTAACCAATAGGGCACCCCCGCCCAAACCTTGCACAAACCTAAAGGCCACCAATTCCCAGATATTATCGGCATTGCCACACAAAAAGGAAGACACGGTAAATATGACAATGGACGTTGCAAAATAGTTGCGCCTACCAAATTGTTTGGATAGCCAACTGGTCATGGGAATAATAATAACGTTTGCAATGGCATAAGCGGTAATCACCCAGGCGATATCGGTTAACGAGGCGCCCAAACTACCGCGCATATCGTTCAATGCCACGTTTACAATGGTGGTGTCCACAATCTCTAAAAGGGCACATAAAATGGCGGTAATGGTAATAATAACGCGCCTAAAACCGTATTCAACTAAGTCGTCTTCGTTTGGTTGCATGTTTGGTTGTTGGGTTATTAAGTTATTGGGTTATTGGGTTATTGGGTTATTAAGTTATTGGTACAGAACACCTTAATAACTCAATAACCAATAACCATCGTCCTTTTTTCAAAGATTTATTTCAAATGAACATCGGCCAGCACATTCATGCCCGAACGCAGTTTTTGAAGTTTTTCAACATCGTTGTTCTTGGTGAAATCAATTTTTACGGGCAAACGCTGAATGGTTTTTACAAAGTTTCCGGTAGCATTATCAGGCGGCAATAAGGAAAAGCGCGCGCCCGTTGCGGGTGAAAATGCTGAAACCACGGCTTCAAAATCCTCATCCGGATACGCATCGGCGGTAATGGTTACTTTTTGGCCCACTTTCATTTTTTCTAATTGGGTTTCCTTAAAGTTGGCAACTACCCATTTGTTTTCTGTATTTACAAGATAGAACAACGATTGTCCCGGTTGCACAAATTGGCCTGCCTGTAAACTTACATTGGACAATTGCCCATCAATGGGCGCCGTTACAATAGTGTATGCTACATTCAATTTGGCGGCATCTACTTGGGCCTGGGCGCTTTTTACATTGGCTTCGGCAACCGATACTTGTTTTTCTGAAATAGCGGTTTGTTGCGATGCGGCGTTTTGCTGACTTTGGGTGGCTTTCTGCTGACTTTGAAGCATCTTCACCTGTTGCTCCGCCTCTTGTTTGGCTGCCAAGGCCTGTTCGTACTGCTGTGCAGTTATGGAATGGTTTTTATAAAGATTGGCATAACGCTCAAAATCGTTGGTGGCGCGCCATAGTTTGGTTTTGGCAGCTTCTATATTGCTGGTTGCCGAACTTACCTGTGCCGCCGCCGTTGCGGTATTGGCCTTGTACGAACCAATGCTGGCTTCAGATACTGAAACGCCACTTTTGGCAGCCGCCAATTGCGCCTCGGCCTGTTCCAATTTCACCAAATAATCCTTGTTTTCTATAACAAAAAGCGTGTCGCCCTTTTTAACGTTTTGATTATCGGTTACATACACTTTTTCTATGAAGCCGCCCACGTGTGGAATTATGGGGTTCATGTTGGCCTGTATTTGTGCATCGTCGGTTTCTTCGTGCGATAACGAATGGATGATTTTGTAGCCACCATATACCACGCCTATGGTTACTAATACAGAAATGATAATGATAAATTTCTTATTGGTTTTTTTCTTTTGTTCCATGATGATGAAATAATTAATTTTGATTGAAGGCGCTGGTCAATTGGCCTTGGGCGGTTAGTAATTCGTAATATTTTTGTGAAATGTTTGCGTTGGCGTACGATAAATTCAGTTTTGCCTGAAGCTGTTCTACATCGGCTTCCAGCAAATCGTTGGTGTCCATCAAACCATTATCGTATTTGTCCTTAACAATACGGTAGTTTTCCGTTGCCTGGGCTTCAGAAGCGGTGTAAACCTCTTGTTTTTTCAATGCCAGTTCATAATCCTGTCTGGCATTTTCAATGGCAATTTTAATGTCGTCCGCCTTCATGTCAATGGCATATTTAAGTTCCTCGACCCTGCTTTTAGCCAATTTTACGTCGCTTTTTGCCTTGAATATATCCGAAAGATTATAGGAAATGCCCACGCCCACATTCATGGCATTGGTAACGGTAAGGGCGTTTTGCAAATCCAGGGCAATGTAACCGCCCGTTAAGGCCAACGACGGAAAATATTTGCTTTTGGCCACCTTTATTTGGTTTTCGGTCGCTTTTTTTTGGTAGCGAAGGGCTTCCAAATCGTTTCTGCTCATTAAAAGGTTGGTGTTTTGGTTTGAAACCAAGCCAAAATTGGGCGTTGCGGTTTCAATGGTGGTACCTTCCGGAAGCTTTAAAAGTGTTACCAATCGGTAATTCAGGATGTTTTCGTTCTTTTTGGCTTCTTCCAACGATAATTGAATGTTCGATTCCTGTAATTGCGCTTTCAACAAATCGTTTCGCGCCATTAAACCGTTTTGCTCCATGGCCGAAAAATCGGTAACACGTTGCTGCGCACTTTTTAAATTTTCGGCAATTAAAAGGCTGGTCTGTTTGGCCTTATACAGGTTTATAAAACCAATTATCACCTGGATACTGAGCTGCTCTTTGTCGTTTTTCGCATTAAAAGTAGCGGCCTGGTAAAGGTTTTCACTCGCTTTCACCGTATTTTGAAGCTTAAAACCAGAAAAAAGTGGCAAGGATACATTGGCCTGACCCAACAACAATTGGTGAACGCTGGGCGACCTGTTGCTTTGTGTATCTTCAGAATCGCTGTTTCCGGCACCGATTTTTAATTTCACATCGGCATTTGCCAAACGCATGTATTGCCCCGAGAGTTTCGCATCGGGATACTGCAGGTTTTTGGCAACGTTCCATTCGCTTTGGGCAGTTAAAACCTTGGCATCGGCCATTTTAGAGGCGTCGCTGTTTTTAAGTGCCAAGGTAACGGCATCTTCAATGGTCAACGTTTGCGTTTGTTGCGCTTGCAGAGTTGGCATATAAATGAAACAACCGAGCAAAAAAATGAAGAATTTATTTTTCATAGGTAAGCAATGCTTTAATGGTATTTTGAATATGAAGGGTAAGATCGTTATGCACATAGGTTTCAATAGACGGATTGTCATCCAGTTTTAGCGACATTTGATAGTATTTTTTGTTGTAATAAAAATGAAAGTAAGTACCTAAAATGGTAGCGGTTAGAAGTTTGATGTTCACATTTTTTATAAAAACACCAGCCTTTTGTCCGCTCTTCACAAAAGCCTCGATCACGCTTAGGTTTTCTTTTTTTTGCTCCAAATAACTGTTGAAATCAATTTGCCTGTTTTCGTTGGAAAATTCAAAATTGATGATTTTGTGGGTGCGGCGGTTGCGATGCAGGCGCCTAATGATTAAGGCCACAATATCGTCCAGGGTTTCCAGATAAGGTTTGTTTTTTGAAATGACAGAATCCAGTTCCATTCTAAAATCGGACATGCGGTAAACAAACAGGGTTTCCAAAAGTTTTTCCTTGGAACCAAAATAATAGGAAACCATCGCTACGTTGATGCCGGCCTCTTTGGAAATGTGCCGTACCGAGGTGCCATCAAAGCCATTTTCGGCAAACAGTTTTTCGGCGGTTTCCAAGATTTGAATTTGTTTCTCGTTTAAGTCCATCTGACCAAGTTTATTTTCGGATGCAAATTTAAACAATTGTTTAAATTAAACGTTTGTTTAACTTATTTTTTTTAAATTTTTTTTTGGAAGAACTTATTTTGAATGTAGTGTATTAAAAGACACCCCCTTAAGTCCCCTCAAGGGGACAATCCAAACGATGTAACTTTTTTGATAGACATCAAAAACCAGAAATTAAGTATAAAAGAAGGAAAACGTTCGTATCAAAAAAAATTAAAGTTTAACAGTGTAGGGTTGCTTTTTGGATGGGAATTGAAACCATTAAAAAAGGCAGCCTATTTATTTAGACCGCCTTTTTCAATTAAGCGCAAAACCAGATTATTTCTTTGTTTGCTGTTTTTTTATTGTTTTATTATCAATGTCGAACTGGTTTATTTTTTGGTTTACATTACCAGTTGGGTTGGTTGGCGTTTTTTGTTCCTTTGTTGTTTTAAACTTTTTTTTGTCTTCTATAATTCCCATGGTTTTTCTTTTTTTTTGGTTTCAACTAAAATTAAGGAAAAAGTTTTGGAATTTTATTAAAGTTATCTTAAAATCAGGCCTTTAATTGTTAAACTGCCTTGCAAACGTTGGTATGTCCTCTATGCCATTGTTGGTAATATGTTTAATAAAGGCACTTCCAATAATGGCGCCCTTGGCATATTTAGTGGCCTGTGTAAAGGTTTTATTATCTGAAATGCCAAAGCCAATTATTTGCGGATTTTTCAAATCCATTGCTGCAATACGTTCAAAATACGCCGTTTGTGGGTCGCCAAAACCCGATTGGCTGCCCGTAACGCTGGCACTGCTTACCATATAAATAAATCCGTTTGAAATGGAATCGATAAAATGGATGCGCGCTTCGGAAGTTTGCGGCGTAATTAAAAAGATGTTGATGAGTCCGTATGTTTCAAAAGTGGCTTTGTATTCATCGTTATAAACACCCACCGGTAAGTCGGGAATAATCAGGCCATCAATACCAATTTCCTGACATTTTTTACAGAAAGCCTCTACGCCATATTGAAGTATGGGATTAAAATAGCCCATGATAATCAGGGGAATGGAAACGGTTTTCCGAATATCTTTTAATTGTTTGAAAAGTATTTCGGTTGTCATCCCATTTTTCAATGCTTGTGTAGAACTTGCTTGAATGGTGGGACCATCGGCCAATGGGTCGCTGAACGGTAGGCCGATTTCAATCATATCCACGCCACTTTTTTCAAGGTTTTGAATGATGGTAACGGTGTCAGTTAAACTTGGGTAACCAGCTGTGAAATATATAGATAATAACTTTTTATCTCCTTGTAGTTTTTTGTTTATTCTGTTCATTTTGAAATCTTTTATAAGACCTCACAGGTTTTAAAAACCTGTGAGGTCTTGTTTTGCGTTAGGGATTGAAGCGGCATCCTTTTTTGCCATTAAAAGCAAAAAAGATATAGCGAAAAGCCCGACCCTTGTGGTAACGCCATAAATCTATAGTTTAAAATAATTAATATAAGTTTCCAAATCCTTATCGCCACGCCCCGATAAACTCACCACAACAATGTCTTCTGGCTTGAATGTTTTATGCTCGAAAATGGCCAAGGCGTGCGAGCTTTCAATGGCCGGAATAATGCCCTCCAATTTGCACAATGCCAAGCCGGCTTTCATGGCATCGGCATCGGTAATGGACATAAATTCGGCACGCCCCGTTTTTGCCAAATGCGCGTGCATGGGGCCAACGCCCGGATAATCCAAACCTGCCGAAATGGAATACGGTTCGGTAATTTGTCCGTCCGGGGTTTGCATCAACAAGGTTTTGCAACCATGGATAATGCCTTCTTTACCTAAAACCGAAGTGGCGGCACTTTCGCCAGAATCCACACCCAAACCAGCGGCTTCCACCGCAATAATATTAACATCGTTTTCGTGTAAAAAGTGGTAGTACGTTCCGGCGGCGTTACTACCGCCACCAATACAAGCGACCACATAATGGGGCTTTTCACGGCCTTCCTGTTCTTTTAACTGCCATTTTATTTCTTCGGAAATGACCGATTGAAACCGTGTTACCATATCTGGGTATGGATGCGGCCCAATGGCAGAACCGATAATGTAATGCGTGTTTACGGGGTTGTTGATCCAGTCGCGAATGGCCTCGTTGGTAGCGTCTTTTAAAGTACGACTTCCTGAAAGCGCAGGCACCACGGTAGTGCCCAACATTTTCATACGGGCCACGTTGGGTGCCTGACGTGCAATGTCAATTTCGCCCATATACACAATACATTCCAAGCCCATTAAGGCGCAAACCGTAGCTGTGGCCACACCGTGTTGGCCAGCGCCCGTTTCGGCAATAATGCGGGTTTTGCCCAAACGTTTTGCCATAAGAATTTGACCAATGGTATTGTTTATTTTATGCGCTCCGGTATGGTTTAAATCCTCGCGCTTTAAATAAATTTTGGTGCTGTATTTTTCTGAAAGGCGTTTTGCAAAATAAAGCGGCGACGGACGCCCCACATAATCCTTTAAAAGTTGGTCGAATTCCTTTTTAAAATCGGGTTCGGCCATGATTTTCAGATAGTTTTGGTGCAGTTCCTCTACGTTGGGATACAGCATTTCGGGGATGTAGGCACCTCCAAATTCGCCGTAATAGCCTTTTTCGTTTACGTTGTAGTTCATTGTTTTTATTATTTCGTCATTGCGAAACTTTTGAAAAAAGTTGTGGCAATCTGCTGATCATTAGGCAGATTACGTCGTCGTTTTTCTCCTCGTAATGACGTTTTCTTTAAATTTTCGTAATAACTCTATGTTTTTTAATCCAGGTTCCGTTTCAAATTTACTGTTCACATCAATGGCGTAACAGCATTTTGAAACAGGGTTATGTATAAATTCTTTTAATTTATCTACTTCTTCCAAACCAATACCACCACTTAAAAAGAAAGGTTTGGTTGATGGGTAATTGCTTAACACATTCCAATCAAACGTGTACCCATTCCCACCTGGTAATTTTCCTTTGGTGTCGAATAAAAAATAGTCGCAAACAGCTTCATAAGGTTTTAAGGTTTCAAAATTGAATGCGTCTTTTATGGAGAAAACTTTAATGATTTCCAGTTTTCCGTCATTGCGAGACTTTCTTTCAAAGTCGAAGTAATCTGTTTCTATTGATGAGATTACGTCGTCGTTTACCTCCTCGTAATGGCGTTTCAATCTTAAACAATATTCAGGTGACTCTTCACCATGAAGTTGAACTGCCTGTAAATCATGGAGCCTTATTTTTTCAATAACAACCTCTAAATCCTCATCAACAAAAACGCCTGTTTTTTTAATGGATTTTGGTATTTCGGGAATGTATTCTAAATCAAAGTTTCGTGCGGATTTTTCATAAAATATAAACCCAAGATAGTCGGGTTGCAAAGCTGCAACTTGTTTTATATTGTCTTGGTATTTCATGCCGCAGACTTTAAGCCCCACCCCAGCCCTCCCCGAGGGGGAGGGAATGGATTGCGCTATATGTTGACTTTTTTTATTCATAAGAGTAAGCATTCTCCTCCTTTGGCGGCGTTAGAGGAGGCTTTTAATAAATTCCTTTGCACTTTCGCCGGCATTCTCGGTTTTCATAAAGTTTTCACCAATTAAAAAACCTTTGTAACCGTAATTCTGTAAATCCTTGATAGCCTCGATATTGCTGATGCCGCTTTCTGATACTTTTATAAAGTCGTTTGGAATGCGTTCACTTAGTCCTTTGCTGGTATCCAAACTAACGTCGAAGGTTTTTAGGTTTCGGTTGTTTACCCCAATCAAATCCAAACTGGGCATGATGGATTTATGGAGTTCTGCTTCATTATGGACTTCCAACAGCACCTCCAAATGTAAGCCTTTTGCACATTCTGAAAACTTTTTGATTTCATCCCTTGTTAAAATAGCGGCGATGAGTAAAATAACATCGGCGCCGTAGGCCTTTGCTTCCAATAATTGGTACTCATCAATAATAAATTCTTTTCTTAAAAGTGGCAAGTTGCAACTGGCGCGCGCCGTTAATAAATCGTCCAACGAACCACCAAAATATTTGCCATCGGTTAAAACGGACATGCCGCAAACACCAGCATCTTCGTACCCTTTTGCCACATCAAACACATTAAAGTTTTGGTTGATGACTGATTTTGAAGGCGAACGACGCTTATGTTCGGCAATGATGCCTGTTTGGCTGTTGCTTAATTTATTGGCTAATGACATGGTTTGCCTCTCAAACAAAACCGATTGTTCCAGTTGTTTCACCGGAATAAGCGATTTTCTTAAATCGACCTCAACGCGTTTATCGGCTACAATTTTATCTAGAATGTTCATTTGCTTAATCCTTGAATGGTTTGTAATGCTTTTAATGCTTTGCCACTTAGCAAGGATTCCTTAGCAAGTTCGAATCCCTCTTTATGTGAAATTTGATTAGTCGTTGCAATCGCCAATCCAGCATTGGCACACACCACATTGTTTTGTTGTTCGGTGCCTGTTCCTTGGATGACATCCATAAAAATTCTTGCGGACGATTCTACGGTGCTTCCCCCAAAAATAGATTCCTGTGTTATTTCAGAAAGCCCTAAATCCTCTGGCGAAAACATGGTTTCGGCATGGTTGGAAATAACTTTGGTATTTCCGGTCAATGAAATTTCATCGTACCCATCCAGCGCATGCACAATCGCATAATTTGTGTTAGTATTTTGATATAAATAGCCGTACAAACGCAACAATTCCAAATTAAAAACGCCCACCATTTGGTTTTTGGGAAACGACGGATTTACCATGGGCCCTAACATATTGAAGAATGTTTTTACGCCCAACTCCCTGCGAATGGGCGCTACATTTTTCATGGCTGGATGAAACAACGGGGCATGCAACACACAAATACCAGCTTTATCGATGGACCGCTTTAGAAAATCTTCATCACTTGAAAATTTAATGCCCAAATATTCCATAACGTTTGAAGAGCCACAAGCCGAGGAAACGCCATAATTGCCATGTTTGGCGACTTTCACGCCTGCGCCCGCCGTAACAAATGATGCCAAGGTTGAAATGTTAAAGGTGTCCTTGCCGTCGCCGCCGGTGCCGCATAAATCGATGGCGTTAAAATCGGTTAAATTAATAGGGATACAAAGTTCCAAAAGTGCATCGCGGAATCCTCGCAACTCTTCAAGCGTAATGCTTCGCATCATAAAAACAGTTAGAAATGCTGCAATTTGACTTTGGTTATAAGCGCCTTTGGAGATGTTTACCAAAACCTGTTTAGCTTCCTCGCTGGTGATGCTTTCGTGGTTTATAAGTCTGTTTAATATGTTTTTCATGCTTTCATCCCCTCGAAGGAGGGAATCTTATTAATTAAACTTCAATGTTTATTTTTAATTACCCGACAATGGGATGCCTGCCTACGCAAGAATTTGTAACCAGTTTTTTAAAATTTGCTTCCCATGGGGCGTTAATACCGATTCTGGATGGTACTGCACGCCTTTAACATCATAGACTTTATGACGCAGGGACATTACTTGTCCGTTTGCATCAAAAGAGGTGGCTTCCAAACTGTCTGGCAAATGAGCACTAACCACCCACGAATGGTAACGGCCCACTTCAATTTCCTTGTCCATCCCTTTGAATAAAGGTTCATCATCCACACAAATGATAACTTTTGTGGCCACGCCATGGTAAACCTCATCTAAATTAACAAGCGAACCACCAAAAACCTCGCCAATGGCCTGTTGCCCCAAGCACACGCCTAAAATGCTTTTTGTGGGTGCAAAACGTTGTATTATGGGCTTTAACAAACCGGCTTCGTCGGGAATGCCGGGGCCTGGCGAGAGCACGATTTTATCAAAAGGCTCTACCTCATCCAAGGTTAATTTGTCGTTTCTAACAACGGTAACATCGCAGTTTAAATCCTCTAAATAATGCACCAAATTGTAGGTAAAACTGTCGTAATTGTCTATTACTAATACTTTTGTCATTTTTTTCTTTTTTTAGAGGCCTCACAGGTTTTAAAAAGCTGTGGGTCTTGTTTGCTTTAGGGATTATTCAAGCATTTATATTTTAAAAATTGAAATCGTGGATACGCCGCATTTGTAGCGATATGCTTGGTAAGGTCCTCATTAAATGTCCTCAGCCAATTCAATTGCCTTTGTTAAGGCACCTAATTTATTGTAAACTTCCTGCAATTCGTTTTCAGGCTCCGATTTTGAAACCAGGCCTGCGCCTGCCTGCCAATGCAGTTTGTGGTTTTTGCTTAAAAAGGTACGAATCATTATGGCGTGGTTAAAGTTGCCTTCAAAATCCATAAACCCAATGGCACCACCGTAAAAGGAGCGACTTGTTTTTTCGTATTGCTCAATCAATTGCATGGCGCGGTGTTTGGGCGCGCCGCTCAAGGTGCCCGCAGGAAAGGTGTCGGCCACTACTTGCATTGTGGCCGTTTCTTTGTGTTTTTGCCCTGTAACCTTGCTTACCAAGTGGATGACGTGCGAAAAAAACTGCACTTCCCGGTAGGTATCTACGGTAACATTACTGCCGTGGCGGCTTAAATCGTTTCGCGCCAAATCTACCAGCATCACGTGTTCGGCGTTTTCCTTGGCATCAACCACCAACTTTTTGGCCAATTCGGCATCTTGAATATCGTTGCCAGTGCGCTTAAAGGTGCCGGCTATGGGGTGTATTTCGGCCTTTCCGTTGCTTACTATAAGTTGCGCTTCGGGCGAACTTCCAAATATTTTAAAATTTCCGTAGTCGAAATAAAACAAATAGGGCGACGGGTTGATGCTTCGCAAGGCACGGTACACGTTAAATTCATCGCCCTTAAATGCCTGTGAAAAACTCTTGGACAAAACCAGTTGGAACACATCGCCACGGCCACAGTGTTTTTTGGCCAATTCCACATGGTGTTTGTATTCATCATCCGTTAAGTTGGAGGCAATGTTTCCGCTTGCGGCAAAATTATAGGAAGCAAAGTTCTTTACCTTGATCAAATGGTCAATTTCATCAATATTAGGTTCAGTATTAAAGCAATGCGCAAAAATATAGGCTTCGTTTTTATAATGGTTAATGGCTATGATGTTTTGGTAAACCGCGTAATTAACATCGGGTATTTGTATGGAATTTTCCTTTTTTGAAATGTGCACATCCTCAAAATACCGTACCGCATCATAAGCGATATAGCCAAAAATACCGTTGTTTATAAATTTGAAATCTTCTTCGGAATTCACCTTAAAACGTTTGGTAAATTGGTTTATTTCTTCGGCAACATTGGTACTTTTGTTTATGGGTTCAGCTGTTTCGCTTCCATCGGGAAAGGTTTGGTAAATGGTTTCGTTTTCAACTTTAATGGTGGCAATCGGGTTAAAACAGATGTATGAAAAACTATTGTCGTTGGCATGGTAATCGCTACTTTCCAGCAAAATACTGTTTGGGTATTTGTCCCTTACCTTCAAATAAATACTAACGGGCGTAATGGTGTCTGCCAGAATTTTTTTGTAATGGGTGTATAGGTTGAATGTTGTCATTATCCTAATTTTGTTTTCAGTGTTTTGGTATTAAAAAAAGGCCTGTCGTGAACGACAAGCCTTTTGGATATTTGAAATTTTAAATATACTAGGGTTTTACTTCACGAAACGTAAGTTAAGCAAGTGCCACCACCAAGTATTGTTTAAAATTGATTTCATTTTTTATGTTTTTAAAGTGTTCAAATATAGAAATGAAAATATAATTACGCAATACTTTAAGATTTTTTTTTCAACTATCTGTGTTAGATGTATTAATTTTGCACGTTATTAACTTATTTTGAAATGGAAGATTTAACACAAGAAGAGTGGGTATCGCAATTGGAAAGCGACCATAACGCCGTTATACTAGACGTAAGAACCGATGCCGAAGTTGCCGACGGTATTATACCAAATGCCATTCATATAGACATCCACAAAGGTCAAGGGTTTATTGATGCGCTAGAAACTTTGGACAAAACAAAAAACTATTACGTGTACTGCCGCTCGGGCAACCGAAGCGGGCAAGCCTGCGCCATTATGGAAAAATTGGGTTTTAACAATGCCTATAATTTACTTGGTGGCATGTTGGAATGGGAAGGCGATGTAGTTGATATGGATTAAAAAACGCACACATGAAAAAGTTATTTATTCTATGTTGTTTGGTATTGGGCGCATCAGGATTTGGTTGTAAGCAAACTACAGCACAACATCAGTTAGCGCTTGTAACGCCCAATGAAGCCCATGTTCTGCTTCAAAACGATTCCGTTCAAGTTATTGATGTAAGAACGCCCAAGGAGTTTAGGGAAGGCCATATAGAACATGCTATAAATATCGATTTTTTGTCCGCTTCATTCCCTGATGACATTACTGCTTTGGACAAACAAAAACCCTTACTTATTTATTGCCGATCTGGAAATAGGAGCAGTAAGAGCATCGACTTATTTTTAAAGGCAGGATATACCCATTTATACCATTTGGAAGGAGGTATTTTGAAGTGGACCGGCGCTGGGTTTAAAACAGTGCAATAGGCATAATTACGCAGCTTAAATACCTTAATTTGACAATAGCATTTTGTGTTTTGTCGATAATTTGCGTTTGGAAGTTTTTTTTTGGTACTTCATCTTTTTTATTTTTAGTAAAAAAGCCTTTTCATTACCTTTACTTAAGTTCAGGTTTTAGTACTAAACAGGGCAAATTTAATTGTAAATTTAAAGGATATGGAAAACGGTTACGTTATATTGGGTATTATCGCCTTATTGTTTTTAAGTATGTATGGCTATGCCTATTTTTCGGTGGCATTTGAAAAAATTAAAGAGCGAAGAAACAAAAAAAGGGATATTGAAATAGAAGCTTTGAGGCGCGAGGAAAGCATTAAGAAACAAGCCATTATTGATGAGCGCGTTCGCAAATTCAACGAAAGGAAAGAGCAAATCCAGCACGAACTCATGCTGCTAGAAAAAATGAAAGAAAAACAAAAAGTGAGTTAAACTTTTTTTTTGAGTATAAAAAGGTCCGTGTAGATGTCAATTTACATGGGCTTTTGTGTTTAAATGGTTAAGCTTGACTTGGTTCAGGTATTTGGAAAGATTATTAAATTCGTCATCTATAAAATTCCTTCAAATTAAAAAACCCTTTACAATCAATTGATTATAAAGGGTTTGCTTTTTTTTTTTGTGGTACCTCCAGGAATCGAACCAGGGACACAAGGATTTTCAGTCCTTTGCTCTACCAACTGAGCTAAGGTACCTCGCTAAAGCGGATGCAAATATATACTCATTTTTGTTATTCACCAAAATAAAAACACAAAAATAGCATCATTTTTTTTAGCAATTGTATTAAATGGTGTTATATGATTTGTAATCAATATAATAAGTTAAATAGCGATTATTATTATTTAGTGTTTTGTAAATTTGTGGTTTTTGTAGGTTATATGAACTTAATAATTGATGTTGGAAATACTTTTGTTAAACTAGCGGTATTTGAAGGCGACCAAATGATACATAAAAAAGCGGTTACGCTGCATGCTGTTTTAGATGAAATTAAAGTCATCCTCAAAAAATTTACGGCCATCAAAAAAGCCATACTTTCATCGGTTGGCAAATTAAATGCAGCCGATGTTCAGGCCTTAAAAAGTCTTATTGAGGTGGTACACCTAGATTTCAATACCAAACTCCCGTTCAAGAATCTTTACGAAACGCCCAAAACACTGGGTGCTGATAGGCTGGCGCTTGTAAGTGCCGCTGTGCAACATTATCCCGAAAACGATGTGCTTGTTATCGATGCTGGCAGCTGCATAACATACGATTTTGTTAACAAGTCTCGTGAATATCTGGGAGGTGCCATAGCCCCGGGGTTGCAAATGCGCTATAAATCGCTTCATAATTTAACGGCCAATTTACCGTTATTGGATATAGAACGGCCCAAAAACATTATTGGAAACTCAACAAAAGAGGCAATCCACTCGGGCGTAGTGTACGGCGTTTTAAAGGAAATTGATGGTGTTATTGGGGATTACAAACAAAAATATCCACATTTAACAGTTATTTTAACAGGAGGCGATAGTAATTTCTTGTCTAAACAATTAAAAAGTAGCATATTTGCGACTTCAAATTTTCTTTTAGAAGGACTGAACTTTATTTTACAATTTAATTCAAACGAATGATAAAAAAACTTGTATTAGTTTTTATTGCAGTTTTTACAATAAGTAGTTATGCGCAAGAAGGAACGGCATCTCCTTACTCCTTCTACGGCATTGGAAGCCTTAAATTTAAGGGAACCGTTGAAAACAGAAGTATGGGCGGTTTAAGTATTTATACCGATAGCATCCATATTAATTTACGCAATCCCGCTTCTTATGCAGGAAACAACCTAGAGATTTTAAATAATGAAAGCAGGCCCGTAAAGTTTACCGTTGGCGGAAGTTCATCAAAACTGAACTTAAAAAGCAACTCAGGAAGCGAAAAGGCAGCATCTTCTACGTTTGATTATTTGGCATTGTCCGTTCCCGTTGGGAAATTTGGTTTTGGCTTTGGGCTGTTGCCCTTCACTTCCGTAGGATATAAATTGGAATCCATTGATAGCGATGGCAACATTTCCTATAAATTTCGAGGCCAAGGCGGACTAAATAAGGCATTTCTGGGGCTAGGTTACCAAATTACAAAAGACTTGAGCGCGGGTATCGATTTTCAATACAACTTTGGCAACATACAAAACAGCAGCATCGCTTTTCGTTATGATGACGATGGTTTTCCAACGCAATACCAATCTAGGGAAAACAACCGTTCCGATTTAAGTGGCGTTAACTTCAATTTTGGCCTTTCCTATAAAAAAATGTTGAACGAAAAGCTGGAATTGGTCTCTGGCCTTACCTACATGCCAGAAAGTAATTTGGCCTCACAAAACCAAAGGTCCACTTCCACCATTTCCATTAGCACATCAACAGGGCAAGAGTTTCCGGTGAAAACAATAGATACCAATTTGGAAGACCTGGGCCTGAAGGAAACCGATTTGGTCATGCCTTCAAAATTTTCAGTAGGCGTTGGTATAGGCGAACCCAGAAAATGGTTTGTGGGCACCGAATATACCTCACAAAAAACCAGTAATTTTTCCAATAAGTTGTACACAAGAACCGGCACAGCCTATGAAGACGCTTCAACCATAGCCTTGGGCGGGTTCTACATTCCGCAGTACAATTCCTTTTCAAGCTACTTTAAAAGAGCGGTTTACAGAGCAGGGTTGCACTTTGAAAAAACGGGTTTAAATATAGAAAATGAATCGATAAACGAGTTTGGCATGTCTTTTGGAGTGGGACTACCCGTAGGGAGTTTTTTCTCAAACGCCAACCTAGGTTTTGAATTTGGAAAAAGAGGAACAACAAACAGTAATTTAATACAAGAGAATTTTATAAATTTCCAAATAAGTTTATCTTTGAACGATAGATGGTTTAATAAAAGGAAATATGACTAACAGCGAAACATTATTATTTTTATCATGAAAACAAAAATTACATTAGTACTAGCACTGGTATTTATTGGGTTAAATATGGGATTTGCACAGCAAGATGAAGAGTGCATGACGAAACTGTCTATTTTCCATGAGTATGTAAAAGCAAAAAATTACGAAGCGGCCTACCAACCCTGGATGGACGTTAGAAAAAAATGCCCAAAATTTAACAATGCTATTTATATAGATGGACAAAAAATTTTAGAGGACAAAATAGCCAATGCAAACGGTGCTGATAAAGTGCCTTTTATTAACGATTTGGTAAAACTTTGGAGTGAAAGGGTTGAAAATTTTCCTGATAAAACACCAGCAGGGGAGTATGCAGCGCAATCGTGCCAATTAATGTACGACAACAAAGCCCTTTTAAACAAAACGGACGAAGAGCTGTACGAGTGCTTTAACGCCGCCTATACCTTGGATAAGGACACCTTTACAAACCCTCAAAGTTTATATACTTACTTCTCCTTAATGGTTGATATGTTTGATGCGGGAAAAAAACCTGCTGAAGAATTGTTCGATAAATACGACGATATTGTTGAAAAAGTAGAGAACGAAGTGAAAAACTACTCTGAAAGTCTTAACGAGCTGAACGAGAAAATTGAGGCGGGAACCGAGTTAACTAGCAAAGAAGCCCAATATAAAGCCTATTACGAAAGCTATTTAACCAATTACGATTTAATTGCTTCGGGCATCGACGAAAAAATGGGTACACGTGCCAATTGTGATATCTTGATTCCTTTGTACAAAAAGAATTTTGATGCCAATAAAGATAATGCCGTATGGTTACAAAGGGCTGCAGGTAAAATGTCTGAAAAAGATTGTACCGACGACCCGATGTTCTTTAAGTTGGTAAACGCGTACCATGCGTTAAGTCCATCGGCTAATTCAGCTTATTATTTAGGGATATTAAAGGATAAAGAGGGCAAAACCAATGAAGCGATTTCGTTTTACGAAGAAGCCATTAGTTTAGAAACCGATAGCTTTAAAAAATCTAATTTGTATAGTAGAATTGCATCCAAACTAAAATCAAGAGGCAATTACGGTAAGGCCAGAAGTTATTACCAACAGGCTTTAAAGTTCAATCCTTCAAACGGCCGTCCATATTTAGCAATAGCTTCTATGTATGCCGCTAGTGCGAACGATTGTGGCGATACCAACTTTAACAAGCGGGCAGTATATTGGTTAGCGGCCGATGAAGCTAGAAAAGCAGGAAAATTCGATCCTACTTTAAGAAACGCTTCCGAACAAAATGCCCAAAACTATTTGGCTAAAGCACCTTCAAAAGCAGATATATTCACTGCCGGCAATGGTGGGCAAACCATTAAAATTGGTTGTTGGATAGGGGCTTCGGTTACCGTGCCAAAAATCTAATGAAAAAACAACGTATATATAAAATACCCAACATAGTCACCTTAATTTTGGTGACTATGTTTTTTTCATGTAATGATGGTTTAAAGCAGGTACAAAAAATGGGCATTTCAGAAAATGAGCCTATTGGCATTGCAGAAAACATCGATTTAAAATATACCGATTCGGGTAGGGTAACCGCCAATCTATTAAGTCCGAAACGGCTCGATTTTTCCAACAGAAATTTTCCTTATGATGAATTTCCCGACGGCATCACATTATATTTGTATGATGATGACAATAAAAAAAGCACGGTCGTTTCCGATTATGCCATCATTTACAGCACCACAAACCTAATAGATTTGCAGGGAAACGTGCTTATTACTACCAGCGACAACAATATTTTAAAAGCAGAACAATTATATTACGACCAAAAAAACGAATGGTTGTTTACCAATAGGCCCGTAACCTTTACCACCGAAAAGGATATTATTAACGGCAATGGATTCGATTCAAACTCCAAATTCACAAATGCCGAAGTGCTTGAGGTAACCGGTTACGTTACCGTAGAAGATTAATTTCCGTGTCTTCCAATTTTATTTAAAAGTGTTGTACTTCAATTTTATTTATCTTTACGCTACAATAATAAATATCTCAACATGAATTTCTCAAAAATCTTTCAATATGCCTACCTCGTTTTTGCCGTATTATTTTTATACGACGGCATTTCAAAATGGCAAGATGGGGTACATGGCGCTTATCTTTCCTTTGGGTTGGCTGCCTTGGCCATTTTTATCTATTTCTTTAGAAGGAAATTTGCCAAGAAATATAACGACAAAAACAATTCAAGATAAATGGGTATTGATGGTGTCGTCATTCTTGCCTCGTTAATACTTTCGGCCTTTTTTTCGGGTATGGAAATTGCGTATGTGTCTTCAAACAAAATACACATTGAAATCGAAAAAAAGCAAGAAGGGCTATTGCCAAAAATATTATCTAGGCTCACCGAAAAACCCTCAAAGTACATTGCCAGTATGCTTATTGGCAACAATATTGCATTGGTAATCTATGGGTTTTTTATGGGCGATGTGTTGGTGGCATGGTTCCAATCCTTAATGCCAACACCTTATGGTTTTTTAAACCTCATGTTTACCGATTTTAGTTTGCTAACCCAAACCATTATTTCAACACTGGTCATCCTTATTACGGCCGAATTTTTGCCCAAAGTGTTTTTCCAAATTTATGCCAACACCTTAATAAAGGCCTTGGCTGTACCTGCTTATGTGTTTTATGTTATGTTCTCATGGATTTCCGATTTTGTTATATGGATTTCCGATTTTGTTTTGAAACATCTCTTTAAAACCGAGGGCGACCAAATACAATTGGCATTTACAAAGGTGGAATTGGGCAATTACATTAGCGAACAAATGGAATCGGTGGAAGCCCACGACGATGTCGATTCTGAAATCCAGATATTCCAAAATGCCCTGGAATTTTCCGAAGTAAAAGCCCGCGAAGTCATGGTACCACGTACCGAGATAACCGCCGTAGAAATTAACGACTCCATTAAAACCCTAAACACCCTTTTTACCGAAACCGGGTTTACCAAAATTTTGGTCTATAAAGATACCATTGACGATATTTTGGGCTACGTTCATTCCTTTGAACTGTTTAAAAAACCCAAAAACATTAAAGCCATGTTGTTGCCCATTGAGTTTGTGCCAGAAACCGTTCTTATAAAAGATGTGCTCAACGTATTGATAAAAAAACGAAAAAGTATTGCCGTTGTTTTGGATGAATATGGCGGTACCTCGGGTATTATGACCGTTGAAGATATTGTAGAAGAATTGTTTGGCGAAATTGAGGATGAACATGATACCGACGATTTAATTGAAGAAAAGCAGGACGATGGTACCTATACCTTTTCGGCACGACTAGAAGTTGATTACCTAAACGAAACCTACAAGCTAAACCTTCCGGAAAGTGAAAATTACGAAACCTTGGGAGGCTTGATTGTAAACGATACCGAAGAAATTCCAGCTAAAAACGAGGTAGTTAAAATTGATACGTTTCAATTCACGATTTTAGAAGTATCGAACACTAAAATCGATCTTGTGGCACTTAAAATAATAGACAACGATTAATTAAAATAATTAAACATCCAACTACTTTTATTATTAAATAGAAAATAGTATTTTCGCGCACGATATTTTGTCAACAAGCAATTGGCAACCAACTTAACAAGCTAAATTCCCAAAAAAGGATAAAAAAATAATTACAGATGGCAATTTTAAATAAGATTAGACAACGCTCACTTTTTTTAATAATCATTATAGCATTAGCGTTATTTTCTTTTGTACTAAGCGGATTGATTAAAGACGGCAACTCCGTATCGCACTCACAAAACATTGTTGCAACCATTAACGGTAAGGAAATTAACCGTGAAGACTTTTTGCAAAAAGTAGAGGCAGCACAGCGTCAAGCAGGGCCAAGTGCTACCAGTACCCAAATTATGAACCAAGTTTGGGAACAGGAAGTAAGACAGGCCGTAATGGAAACCCAGTTTGAGAAACTGGGCATTACCATTGAGAAAGACCAAATGCGCGATTTGCTAAAAACGGCACTGGCCTCCAGTCCGGAATTTTTAAATTCTGCAGGCATGTTTGATGAAAACAAGCTTAACGAGTACATTGCAAACCTAAAGGAAACATCGCCACAAGGGTACCAAAGTTGGATTGATTACGAAAAATCAATCGCTTCCAATGCGCTGCAACAAAATTATTTTAATATGGTGAGAGCCGGTTTAACAAGCACCCTTTTAGAAGGCGAATTGGAACACAAATTGGAAAACAACAAAGTAGATATTAAGTTTGTACAGATTCCTTATAGCTCCATTCCCGATGATAAGGTTAAAGTTGAAAAATCGGATATTTCAAGCTACCTAAAAAAACACGAAAAACAGTACCAAGTTGAAGCTTCCAGAGATATAAAGTTTGTAAAGTTTGATGAAATCGCCTCTGCTGAGGACGAAAAAGCTATAACTACCGATTTAAAGGCACTTTTAAATAACAAAGAAGAATATAACGATATTACGAAAGCGAGCGAAACGGTGGTTGGGTTTTTAAATACCACTGAAAATGAAGATTATGTTAATTCACACTCCGATATAAAATTCGATAAACGTTTTGTGTTCAAGTCCAGTTTGCCCGCTGTGGCCGCCGATAGTATTTTCAACTTAGGCGTTGGTGCCGTTTATGGGCCATATAAAGACAATGGATATTTCAAGTTAACCAAAGTTTTAGCCGTTAAGCAAATACCCGATTCCGCTAAAGTACGTCATATTCTCATTACGTTTATTGGTGCTCAAGGTGCAGGCCCTGAAGTAACCAGAATTGAGGCCCAAGCCAAAACCCTTGCCGATAGTTTGTTAACGGTTTTGAAAGCCGATAAGAGCAAATTCCCCGCGTTGGTTACCGAATTTTCATCCGATCAAGGCAGTGTAAACAACGAAGGGCGCTATGATTGGCACCCTTATAACAGCATGGTGCCCGAATTTAATGATTTTGAATTTGAAGGTAATGTAGGCGATTTAGGTGTTGTAAAAACCGTTTTTGGGTTTCATGTGATGGAAATTGAAGGCCAAAAAAGCAAAAACAAAGCCGTTCAAGTGGCTACAATTGCCAGAAAAATAGAGCCATCGGAAGCTACCGTTGACAAAGTATTTAGGGACGCTTCAAATTTTGAAATTGCGGTTGTTGACAAAGATTTTGAAACCGTTGCAAAAAACAAAAAGTTAATCGTTTTACCTTCAAACGGACTGAAAGCCTTAGAAGAAAATATAATAGGTATTGGTAGCCAGCGCCCTATTGTGCGTTGGGCTTTTGAGGAAGGTACCGATGTAGGCGCCATCAAACGCTTTAACATTCCAAATGGCTATGTTATTGCGCAGTTGGTTGCAAAACATAAAAAAGGCTTAATGTCTGTTGAGGAAGCATCACCAAGTGTAACGCCCATAGTTCGCCAGGAGAAAAAAGCAGAAATGATTAGAAAAAGAGCTACTGCCACCAATTTGGAAGCATTGGCTAAAGCCGAAAACACCACAGTAAGAACCGCCACCGATATAACTATGAAGGCGCCAAGCATTACAGGTGTAGGCAGGGAGCCTATGGTTGTTGGTACTGCATTTGGTTTAAAACAAGGCCAAACCTCAAAATTAATTGATGGCGTAAATGGCGTGTACATGGTTCAGGTAACCAAGGTAACTCCAGCGGTTAAGCTAGACAGTTATCAGGCGGTTGCCAATAGGGTAGAGCAACAAAAACTAAACGTAGTGTCATCAAGACTTTATAACGCTTTAAAAGAAGCTTCTGAAATTGAAGATAATAGGGCGAAAATACAAATACAGTAACTGGTTTCGTTAATAGAAACGTTTTTGATATTTAAAGCGGAGCAAAATTATTTTGTGCCGCTTTTTTTGTGAATGATAAATTTTTATAACCATATAACTATACAAAAAAGCCCGAAAACACAAGGTTTTCAGGCTTTTTAAATAATGCTAGAAGTGTGTTCTAGTGACCGCGGAGGGATTCGAACCCCCAACCCTCAGAGCCGAAATCTGATATTCTATCCAATTGAACTACGCAGCCAAATCCCTAGCAGGAATCTCTTTGTTATATTATGATAATTTCTGTTTTACAATATTCGATATGGTTTTTCCATCGGCTTTTCCTGCCAACTCTTGGCTTACAATACCCATAACTTTGCCCATATCTTTCATGCCTTCTGCACCCACTTTTTTAATAGTTGCAACTACAACATCTGCAATGGCTTCTTCGCTCATCGCTTCTGGTAAAAATTGACTTATAATTTCAGCTTCGGCCAATTCTGGCGCTGCTAAGTCTTCACGATTTTGCGCCAAATAAATGGCAGCACTGTCTTTGCGTTGTTTTACCAGTTTTTGAAGCATTTTAAGCTCTTGTTCCTCGGTTAGCTCGCTTTGTGCTCCGCTTTCGGTTTGAGCCAATAAAATAGCCGACTTTACGGCACGCAACGCGGTTAAAGCCGTTTGGTCTTTTGCTTTCATGGCTTCTTTTAAGGCCGTCATGATATTTTGTTGTAAACTCATGGTTTTTTAATTTGATTGCGAAGATAAAAAATAGAATCTTATTTTGAGCGAATTTTGTTAATAGCTTTTATTAAAAATGCAGAGGTTGGCACTTTCGTTGAAATTGAAAACCCGAAAAGCTGAGGGATGCTGTTCGGGTTCAAAAAATAACTAAGTTAGGTCAGTGGATTTTAATCTACGTTATCGTGTAGAAACGAGTTGTTACTTCTTATTTTAATATCATCATTATCATCTACACCAATGCTGGAGCGCGACATATTTGTTTCCGATGAGTGTTTGGCGTCCTCTAAATTGATGCCTTGGCGTTTGTATGCGGGAACACGTTCGATATCGTCAATTTTGGCGTTGTTGAATTTATAGTTGAAATCCTTCATTTTGCGGCGACGTTCTTCGGCACGCTCTTTTAGAATCTCTGAGATTGGACTGTTCATGGGGTCTAAATCTTCATCTTCGTCGTGCTCCAGAACAGGAGTCTTTACCACCTTTTTTTCAAAAACGATTTCTTGGTCGTATTCCTCTATCAATTCTGCGGTTTCCTTTTGTTTTTTGTTCATGGATGATTCCACTTCAATATAATCTTCCAAAGCATAGCGTACATCGCCTTTTTCATTGGTTTCATTAACAGGAATTAGCTCTACATAATCTTTTACCGAAATGTCCTTGATGTCGTCATCAAATTCAAACGACAGCATTTCTTCTTCTTTTTTGTCTTGTTTTGGAAGCGGTAAATCGAATGTTAGGGTTATCTGTTTTTCTTCTTCTATATAATCGGAAACCACTTCTATATCGGCAATATCTTTATCTGCCTTAGACATTTTTGTTACCGGTTTTATAATGAAATCATCGTCATCTTCAATCGTGGCGCTTACTTCTTCGTAAACAACCTGGATGTTTTTTATAAGCTCGGAAGTAGGGATTAAATCGATATTTATTTGAGGTGCTACTGGTTGTTGGGTTTGTGCAACAGGTTTTTCGGCCTTTTTTGGTGCTTCCTCTATATCGAAATCTAAGGTATGCTTAACTATGGGCGTTTCCTTTTTTTCTTCCAGCTCAATGATGGGCGAAATGATAACGGGGTCTTTTTCTTTAGCGGTTACTTCAAGATGGTCGCTAAGGGAGTGAACAACTTTTTTAGTTTCGGTGTTTGAAATTTCGTCTTGTTGTTCAATGTTAAAGCCCGTTGCAATGATGGTTACCCCAATGGATTCCTCTAAACTTTCATCTTCGCCAACACCCATGATGATGTTTGCGCCATGGCCCGCTTCGTTCTGGATGTGGTCATTTATTTCGCCTATTTCGTCGATGGTGATTTCGTGGGTTCCTGAAACTATAAGCAGCAATACATTTTTAGCTCCAGTAATTTTATTATCGTTTAATAATGGTGAATCCAACGCTTTGCGTATCGCATCTTGAGCACGCGATTTTCCGGAGGCCAATGCAGAACCCATAATGGCGGTGCCACTATTGCTTAAAACGGTTTTGGCATCGCGTAAATCGATGTTTTGTGTGTAGTGGTGCGTAATAACCTCGGCGATACCACGAGCAGCGGTAGATAGCACTTCATCGGCCTTAGAAAATCCTGCTTTAAAACCAAGATTGCCATACACTTCACGAAGCTTATTGTTATTGATTACAATTAAAGAATCGACTACTTTCCGAAGGTTTTCAATGCCTATCTGTGCTTGTTCAATACGCATTTTGCCTTCAAATTGGAATGGCATGGTTACGATACCTACGGTTAAAATATCCAGATCTTTGGCCATTTTTGCAATTATTGGTGCTGCCCCAGTACCGGTACCACCGCCCATACCAGCGGTAATAAATACCATTTTGGTGTTGGAATCGAGCATGTTTGCAATGTCCTCAAAACTTTCAACCGCCGATTGTTCGCCTACTTGAGGGTTAGCGCCCGCGCCCAAACCTTCGGTTAAACTAAGTCCTAATTGTATTTTATTGGGTACACCGCTGTTTTGAAGTGCTTGTGCATCGGTATTACAAATGTAAAAATCGACGCCTTTGATGCCTTGTTGGAACATGTGGTTGATGGCATTGCTGCCGCCACCGCCAACACCAATAACTTTAATGACATTTGATTGGTTTTTAGGTAAATCAAATGCGATACTTGCGAATTCTTTATTGCTGCTCATAAATTCTGTTTTACTGGTATTATACTTTAATGATTACTTTTTTATGGTTCTATGGATTGTGTTTTATTCGGCGTTATCTAAAAAATCCTTGACACGCTCGGTTAACTTATCCAGAAAAGAACGGCGTTCTTTTTTTACTGGTTTTTCTTTAATGTCTTCAATTGGTTTTTCTTCTTCTTTTGCGGCCTTTTTTATTTCTTGGCGCTCAATTTTTTTACGCTCGTTGCGTTTTAGGCCATCGAGCACTAACCCTACCGCTGTGGCGTACAAGGGGCTTGTTATGTCTTCATCGCTATCGCCCGCCAAATGTTCGTTGGGGTAGCCAATTCGGGTGTCCATACCGGTTATGTACTCAACCAGTTGTTTTAAGTGTTTTAGTTGTGCGCCCCCGCCTGTTAGTACGATGCCCGCTATTAATTTTTTCTTTTGTTCTTCGTGCCCATAGTTTTTAATTTCTGCGTACACTTGCTCGATAATTTCAACGATGCGCGCATGGATTATTTTTGAGAGATTTTTGAGGGTTATCTCTTTGGGTTCTCTGCCGCGTAACCCGGGTATGGATACGATTTCGTTATCTTTGTTTTCACCGGGCCATGCAGAACCGAATTTTATTTTTAATAGTTCGGCTTGTTTTTCTATGATGGAACAGCCTTCTTTAATATCTTCGGTAATAACGTTGCCACCAAAAGGAATTACTGCGGTATGTCGAATGATGCCATCTCTAAAAATGGCCAAATCGGTTGTGCCGCCACCTATATCGATAAGGGCGACTCCAGCTTCTTTTTCTTCCTGACTCAACACCGCGTTTGCTGATGCTAACGGTTCTAAGGTGATGCCTTCTAAATTAAGGCCTGCGCTTTGGATACAACGCCCCACATTTCTGATAGATGATACTTGCCCTACCACCACATGAAAATTGGCTTCCAAGCGGCCCCCGTACATACCAATGGGCTCTTTAATTTCGGCTTGACCGTCCACTTTATATTCTTGTGGCAATACGTGTATGATTTCTTCACCGGGAAGCATCACCAGTTTGTGTACTTGGTTTATCAGTCGGTCAATATCTTCTTCATCAATAACCGTTTCCGCGTTGGGTCGGGTAATATAATCGCTATGTTGTAAGCTACGAATGTGTTGGCCAGCAATACCTACGGTTACGCCTTCAATTTTAATATCGGAAGCAGCCTCGGCCTCTTGAACAGCCTGTTGGATAGATTGAATGGTTTGCGTAATATTGTTAACAACCCCACGGTGAACGCCCAAACTTTTCGATCGGCCGATGCCTAAAATCTCAACTTTACCGTAGTCGTTTTTACGACCAATCATGGCCACAATTTTTGTGGTTCCTATATCTAATCCTACTGCTAAATTATGCTCCATTGCTTAAATTTTGGTACATACTACTTGGTTATCAAACTGTAAATTGACCTTGCTATAAGTATCAAGCGTTTTTTCTTTTAGGTTTTTTTGATAAAACGCTTTCAGGTTATTAATTTTTTTGTCTAAATTCTTCACATTCCCTAATTGCACTAAAAAATGACACTGCCTAAGTTTTAAGTACAGCACCCTGTTGTTGCCTTGATGGATTTCTATAACATGCTTTTTTAAAAATTCATCTTCCTTTATTTTGTTAGCAACTGTGTAGATGCTTTTTAAGTTGTTTTTTTCAACATAACCGGTAACTAGGGGCACTCTTGCAGAAAAATTGCTTGATAGTGGCATATAAAAACCGTCGCTATCAATGTAATAAGATGCATTGGTGCTTACTCTGGCAATAGGTGTTTTTTGTTCAATTTTAGCTTTAAGTGTACCATTTACAGTAACATACACTTCAGCTTTTTTAACCATGGGATGAGATTTTAGGGCATTTTCTAATCCATTCAAATCTAAAGTTTCTTTAGGTATTTTTTTTACACCTTTTAAATTTACTATTAACAATTTACTAACATTTTCGTTGGTAATGTACGGGCTGCTTTCGCCTATAAATTCGACCTGGGGGTTAGAGATGTTTCTTGCAGAATTTCTGCCCGTAGCAAAGGCGTACAAAAAGATAACCAATGCTAGCAGAACACTTGTTTTTATGTAATTCCAGTTAATTTTCAAGGCTAAATTCTTTTTTTATGTGTTTTACTTCTTCGCCAATATCACCCGCGCCAATGGTTAGCACAATTTGAGCTTCACTGTCGTGTATTTTTTGCAATAACTGTTGCTTCGTTATCAACTGTTTGTTTTTATTGGATATTTTACTTAGCAACCATCTTGATGTTACTCCTTCGATGGGCAATTCGCGTGCTGGATAAATGTCGAGTAACAATACTTCATCAAACTGTGATAGACTTTTAGCAAAATCGTCAATAAAATCGCGGGTTCTGCTAAATAAATGTGGTTGAAAAATTGCCAATACTTTTTTGTTTGGGTACATTTCGCGCACCGCTTGGTGTACCGCATTTATTTCTTCGGGGTGATGCGCATAATCATCAATAAAAACGAAATCATTGGTTTTAATGTGATAAGTAAACCGGCGCTTTACCCCTTTAAAAGACGCTAATGCTTTGGCGAGCTGCCGGTAAGGGCAACCATATTCTACAGCCATCGCCAAGGCTATTAGTGCATTAGACAGATTGTGTCTCCCAGGTAGGTTAAATTGTAAATTTTCAAGCACTGTTTTTGGTGTTTTTACATCAAAAACATAGGTGCCATTTTCTATTTTTATGTTTTGGGCCGAATAATCGGAACCATCTTCAATGCCATAGGTTATGCCTTTAATGGGCAACCCATTTCTAACAAATAATTTTCCGTTTGGTTTGACTCTTTTTGAAAAGTCTTCGAAAGATTTTATCAATTCAGAAGCATCACCATAAATGTCCAAATGATCGGCATCCATGGAAGTGATGCATGCTAGGTTTGGTGAGAGTGTTAAAAACGACCTATCGAATTCATCAGCTTCAACCACCGAAACTTCGGTACCGTTAAGGATTAAATTAGAATTATAATTTTCGCAAATGCCACCCAAAAACGCGGTTAATGGCACATGACATTCATGTAGCAAATGCCCTAAAATACTGGTGGTTGTGGTTTTTCCGTGGGTTCCTGCAACTGCCAGACAAAAGGTGTTTTCGGTGATTAAGCCTAAAACTTGCGAGCGTTTTAAAATGTGATAATTATTGTTTTTGAAATAATTGAATTCAGCATGGTTTTTAGGAATTGCCGGTGTGTAAATAACCAAGGTGTTTTCAGCATTTAGAAACGTTTCTGTAATATTTTTTATAGCATCTTCAAAATGAATCTCTATGCCCAAAACAGTTAAGCTATCGGTAATTTCAGAAGGCGTTTTATCATACCCAGCAACAACCTTTCCGTTAGCCACAAAATAGCGCGCCAATGCACTCATGCCAATACCGCCGATGCCTATGAAATAAACGTTTGTCCATCTCAAACCCTTTTCGAAGGGAAGAACTTTATTATCGTTTAACATGTTGTTATTGTTGCTATTCATATTCATTGTTTAGTTTCTTCCCTTTGGGAATACGGAAGATGGGCTAAAAGTTTCTCAACCTCATCGGCTATTTGAGAGGTGGCATTTACCAATGCTAATTTTTTTATGTTATCACTAAGTTTCTTTTGTTTTTCTGGAGAAGCAATAAGCTGCGAGAATTTGTTTTCAAAGTCGGCATCCAAATCTTCTTCTTTAATAATTATGGCCGCATCTCTATCTACAATGGCCATGGCATTTTTGGTTTGATGGTCTTCGGCAACATTGGGCGAAGGCACAAAAATAACGGGCTTGCCAACAATACAAAGCTCGGAAACCGAACTGGCGCCCGCACGTGAAATCACCACATCGGCAGCTGCATAGGCAAAATCCATATTGTTTAAAAACTCATAAACCTGTACGTTATTGGTGTGGTTGTAAATTTTATATTGATTATAATAAAGTTTGCCACATTGCCAAATAACCTGCACATTTTGGGTATCCAAAAAATCGAGCTCTTTTTCAATAAGTTGGTTGATGCGTCTAGACCCTAAACTGCCACCAATAACCAAAAGGGTGTGTTTGCCGTGTTTTAAGTTGAAGAAGTTTTTGGCTTCAACGGTTTTAGAATCTACACTCAGAAGACTTTCACGTACCGGATTCCCAGTTTTTATTAGTTTATCTTTTGGGAAGAAACGTTCCAAGCCATCATAGGCCACACATATTTTTTCGGCTTTTTTTGCTAACATCTTATTGGTGATGCCAGGGTAGGAGTTCTGCTCTTGTATCAAGCATGGAATATTATTTAAAGCTGCCATTTGCAATAAAGGGCCGCTTGCAAAACCGCCCGTGCCAATGGCAACATCGGGTTTGAAGGTTTTTACAATTTTTCTGGCATTCCAGAGACTGCTTATTAATTTAAGAGGAAACATTGCATTTTTTAAGGATAGCTTGCGCTGAATTCCAGTAATCCAAAGTCCTTTTATGGCATATCCCGCTTGGGGCACTTTTTCCATTTCCATTCTATCTTTTGCGCCCACAAATAAAAATTCTGCATCGGGAAACCGTGATTTCAGTTCGTTTGCAATGGCAATGGCAGGGTAGATGTGTCCGCCAGTGCCACCGCCTGATAAAATGATTTTATATGTTTTCGATTTTGGATTCACAAATTACGATTTACGATTTTTTGTTTTTTAACCCATCAGAGTTTCAAGCGCTGGTAGGGTTCGGTTTTACTTTTTAGTTGGTTTCACTTCCTGTTTTTAAGCCTTCAAGGTTTGCAAGCGCTAGATTGTTTCCGAGAGAATTTCCAGCGGGTTTTCATCCATGGTTTCCTGTTCTTTTATTTCCTCACGTTTGGCGCTAACACTTAGTATGATACCAATGGCTAAACAGGTCATCCAAATAGAGGTACCGCCACTACTAATTAGAGGCAACGTTTGTCCGGTAACCGGAAACAGTTCAACCGCCACAGCCATATTTATTAATGCTTGAAAAACGATTGGCAACCCAACGCCTACCACAACCAGTTTTCCAAAAATGGAATCTGATTTTTGCGCGACGATAACAATTCTGAACAAAAACCACAGGTACATAATCATTATAAAAAAGCCGCCCAATAAGCCGTATTCCTCAATGATGATGGCAAAAATAAAATCGGATGATGATTGTGGCAAAAAATTCTTCTGGATACTTTTTCCAGGGCCTACGCCTTGAATACCGCCAGTTGCAATGGCTATTTTTGCTTTTTCAATTTGATAATCGGCCTCGGTATCTTCGTTATTCGAATAATTTTTTATCCGGTTTTCCCAAGTTTCAACCTTCACACTTAATGGGCCGGACGTTAATTTGGCGACCATAATAAAAAGCACCAAACCTATTAACCCCATCCCTAAAATGATTCCGATGTAACGTAACGGGTAACCTCCTAAAAACACCAAAACAAGCACCATTAGAAACATGATGGCCGTAGTTGAAAAGTTTGAAGGCAGAATGAGTGCCAATATTAAAAATACAGGCATCCAAAGCGGTAGAATGGAACTTTTAAATGTGATTTCCTTATCTTTTATTTTCGACATATATCTTGCCACATATACCATAAGTACTACCGATGCCAAGGTTGATGTTTGAAACGATACACCCACAATGGGAATTTGGATCCACCTACTGGCATTGGCGCCTTCAATGGTGGTACCTTGCATCATTGTTAAACCTAACAAAACCAACACGATGGGAATCATGATTAACGATAAGCCCTTAAAATACCTGTACGGAATTTTATGAACGCCATACATAATGGCAAACCCCAAAGCTAAATGCACTAAATGTTTCACAAAAAACGCAAAAGTACTACCATTCGCACTTCGGTACGCTAAATTACTGGCGGCGCTATATACGGGCAAAAACGATAGTATGGCCAATAAGGACACGATAGCCCAAATTAATTTATCCCCTTTTATGTTTTTGAATAGTAGCCCCATTGTTTTTCGTACATTTCCCTGAAGGGGAAACATTCCATTTATATTTTTATTAATTATTATTTGTTTTGTGATACCTACAAGGCTTTTTTAAAACCTTGCCGGATTATTTTCCACAACCGTTTCTTCCCTTTCGGAAGATTAAGTTGGGGTTTTTTACAGGTTCCTTACAGCCTCTTTAAATTGACGGCCTCTGTCTTCATAGTTTTCAAACAAATCAAAACTGGCACATGCTGGCGATAGCAATACCGTATCGCCCGCTTCGGCTATTTTGTAGGCTATTTTAACGGCTTCACTCATAAATTGTGTTTCAACAATAATATCTACCATATTGCCAAATGCGTTTAAGAGCTTCTCGTTGTCAACCCCTAAGCAAATAATGGCCTTAACCTTTTCATTCACAAAAGGATAGAGTTCCTCGTAATTATTACCTTTATCTTGTCCGCCAACAATCCAAACCGTAGGCGTATCCATACTTTCGAGCGCATAATAGGTTGCGTTTACGTTGGTTGCCTTTGAATCGTTTATGTACTGTACTTTATTGATTTTAAGTACATGCTCCAAACGATGTTCCACACCTTGGAAATTCTCTAAACTCTCACGAATGGTTTGTTTTCTTATTTTTAGTAAATGCGCCACGGTAGAAGCAGCCATTGCATTTTTAATGTTATGATTTCCTTCTAATGTTAAACTTGTTGTAGGCATAATTAATTGGTTGTTATCTATGGTTATTATTATATTATTGTTTTTTAAATAGGCGCCGTTTTCAATGGTCTTTACTAATGAAAAGGGCAATAATTTGGATTGAACGGGATGGTTTGTTAACCAATTTGTTATTACTTCATCATCGGCATCAAAAATCAAATAATCGTCTTTGGTCTGGTTTTCAGCAATCCTAAATTTTGAAGCGATATAGTTTTCAAATTTGTAATCGTACCGATCTAAATGATCGGGTGTAATGTTCAACAAAACGGCAATGTGCGGTTTAAAATGAACAATATCATCCAATTGAAAGCTGCTTATTTCCAACACATAATTTGGATAGTTTTTCTCTAAAACCTGTTTTGCGAAACTGTCGCCAATGTTACCTGCCAAACCCACTTCCAAAGCCTGTTTCAAAATATGGTGCGTTAAGGTTGCCGTGGTGGTTTTTCCGTTGCTTCCCGTAATGCCAACAAGGGTTGCATTGGTGTATTTTGAAGCGAACTCAATTTCAGAAACCACCAAAATCCCTTGCTCGCGAATTTGTTTTACCAACGGTGCTTTATCTGGAATTCCCGGGCTTTTCATAATAATGTCCGCATTCAATATTTTAGCTTCCGTATGTGTTTCTTCTTCCCATTCAATCGCACTATGTATAAGAACTTCTTTGTATTTATCTTTAATTTTTCCCTTATCGGAAACAAAAACCTCATAGCCTTTTGCCTTTCCTAAAAGTGCTGTTCCTACGCCACTTTCGCCACCACCAAGAATTACCAATCTTTTCATCTATCTAATTTTCAAGGTTACGATAGACACGATTGCTAGTAAAATGCCGATAATCCAAAATCGTGTAACAATTTTACTTTCGTGGTATCCCGATTTTTGATAATGGTGATGTAACGGCGACATTTTGAAAATGCGTCGGCCTTCACCATATTTCTTCTTGGTATATTTAAACCAGCTTACCTGCATGACCACCGATAGGTTTTCGGCTAGAAAAATACCGCACAACACCGGAATTAGCCATTCTTTACGAACAGCAATGGCGATAACCGCAATAATGCCACCTATGGTTAAACTGCCCGTATCGCCCATAAACACTTGCGCCGGATAGGTGTTGTACCATAAAAAACCAATAAGCGCACCCACAAAAGCGGTAATGTAAATGGTAATTTCCTCAACCCTTGGGATGTACATGATATTTAGGTAATCGGAAAAAATGATGTTACCCGAAACCCATGCAAAAATGCCCAGTGTGAGCACGATAATTGCGGAGGTGCCCGCTGCCAATCCATCAATGCCATCGGTTAAGTTGGCACCGTTTGAAACGGCGGTAATGATGAAAATGGAAATGATGATGAAAATAACCCAGCCATAATCCTTTAAACTCGGACTTATCCAAGTGATAATCTTGGCATAATCAAATTCATTGCCTTTTACAAACGGAATGGTTGTTTTTGTTGATTTTACATCTTCCTTGAAAAATTTAATAGGCGATACGTTAGGGTTTTCTGCAATCATTTGCTGGCGCACTTCAACAGGCAATTTTTCCTTTATGGTAACATTTGGGTTAAAATATAAGGTAGCACCCACGATGATGCCCAAACCAACTTGCCCCATCACTTTAAAACGTCCTTTTAATCCTTCTTTATCTTTTTTGAATTTTTTAATGTAATCGTCAATAAAACCAATGGTGCCCATCCAAAGCGTGGTAACTATTAACAGAACAATGTAAACATTGCTTAGTTTGGCTAATAAAAGCACCGGGATTAATGTGGCTAGAATGATGATGATGCCACCCATAGTTGGTGTGCCGGCTTTTTCTTGTTGACCTTCCAAACCTAAATCCCTGATGGTTTCGCCTACTTGTTGTTTTTGCAAAAAGCGTATGATGCGTTTTCCGTATATGGTAGAAATTAACAACGATAAAATCATGGCCAAAGCAGCCCTAAAAGTTATAAAACCAAAAAGAGACGCTCCAGGAATTTGGAATTGTTTTTCTAAATAATCGAATAAGTAGTATAACATTTTTGTTTGTTGTTTAGCTGTTTGTTGTTTAGTTGTGAAATCGACTTAACAACTCCACGACAACCGACTTAGCTTTTTTTTGCTTATTTATCCAGTTGTTTTAAACATTCTTTTACGGTTTTAAAATCATCAAAATCAAAACGTTCGCCTTTTATTTCCTGATAGGTTTCGTGCCCTTTGCCCGCTATTAAAATGATATCGTTTGGTTGCGCCATTTGGCACGCAGTTTTAATGGCCTGAAGCCTATCGGTAATGGTTAGTGTTTTTTTATAATTTTGAGGTTCTACACCTTTTTCAATCTCTTTTAATATGGCTTCGGGGTCTTCGCTTCTTGGGTTATCGCTGGTAAAAATAACTTTGGTGCTCAATGCCGAAGCGATATGCCCCATTTTTGGGCGTTTGGTTTTGTCCCTATCGCCCCCACAACCCACAACGGTTATCAATTCTTCATTTTTTGTGCGGATGCTATTGATGGTTTCCAACACATTTTTTAAGGCATCGGGGGTATGTGCATAATCTACAATGGCTGTTATTTTTTGGTTTGAAACCATGTACTGGAAACGGCCGCTTACACTTTCAAGTTCGCTTATCAATCGTAAAATCTCAACGCTTTCAAGTCCTAATAAATCTGCCGTAGCGTAAATTGCCAAAATGTTATAGGCGTTAAAGTTTCCTATAAGCCGTGTCCATACCTCGGCATCATTTATCTTTAGCAATAAGCCACCCAATTGATTTTCCAGTATTTGCGACTTATAATCGGCATACGTTTTTAAAGCATAGGTGTATTTTCGGGCTTTGGTGTTTTGCAGCATCACCAAACCGTTTTTGTCATCGCTGTTTACCAGGGCGAACGCTTTTTCGGGAAGGGCATCGAAGAACGATTTTTTTACATCGCGATATTCCGCAAAGGTTTTATGATAATCTAAATGGTCGTGCGTTAGATTTGTGAAAATACCGCCTTCAAAGCGCAAGCCTTCGGTTCTATGTTGATGAATGCCGTGTGAACTGACTTCCATAAAGCAAAATTCGACCCCTTCCGTATTCATTTGCTTTAAATACTTGTTGATGGTTATCGAATCGGGTGTGGTGTGGGTCGCTTTGTATTCCTTACTATCAACCATAATTTTCACAGTTGATAGCAGTCCCACTTTATAGCCTGCTTTTTTAAATAGTTGGTACAACAAGCTCGCCACGGTGGTTTTACCGTTGGTACCTGTAACGCCTACCAATTTTAAATTTTCGGAAGGGTTGCCGTAGAAATTGGAGGCCATCATCGCAAGTGCCTTACTGGAATTGGCCACTTCCACATAAGTTATCCCTTCAGTTAATTTTTCGGGTAGGGTTTCGCACACAATTGCAACGGCACCTTGGCCAATAGCGGTCTCAATGAATTGATGGCCATCGGAAACCGTTCCTTTTACAGCAACAAACACGTGCCCTTTTTTAATGTTTCTGGAATCGAAATCGATGGCAGAAACATCTATGCTCGTAGCGCCTGCCACGGCATTTAGGGTTACTTTATATAATATGTCTTTTAAAGCTGTCATGAGGCCGATAAAACGACTATTTGGTTATTTTTTAATTTAATATTTTGTTCGATGGATTGCTTTTTAACGATACCACTGCCTTCCAACTTAACTTTTACTTTTACTTGCATGTTTTCCAACAGCGCCAAGGCATCCATAGCAGGCAAGCCCACTAAATTTGGCATGATGGATTTGTAGTTTTGTGCCGTTTTATAAAAACTTTCGTATTCTTTTTCTACGGAAGCCATTTTTACTTCCAAGGAATTTACCTCATCCACAATAGGTGTGTCGGTAAATATTTTTTGGGCTATTTTTTTGAAAACGGGCCCAGAAACATCGGCGCCATAATATCCCACGCTTTTATCGGGCTCGTGGATAACCACGATGCAGGAATATTTGGGGTTTTCGGCAGGGAAATACCCGGCAAACGATGAGATATAACTTAGTTTGTCTTTTTGTGCATAATCCTTTTGGCAGGTGCCTGTTTTTCCGGCCATCGAGAAATTTTCAGAATACAAACGATGACCCGTTCCAAATTTTTGGTCAACTACGTTCCGAAGCAGTTTTTTTACTTTGCCTATGGTTTCCTTTGAACAAATTTGTTTGTTTATCACTTCCTTTTTAAAAGGCACCACTACTTTGTCAAATTCCTTTACTTCACGTAAAAACTGTGGTTTAACCATTTCGCCATCATTTGCAATGGCGTTATAAAAGGTGAGCGTTTGCAGGGGCGTAAATGATACGCCATAGCCATACGCCATCCATTGCAGCGCAATTCCGCTCCAGCGACCGTTTTTAATGCGTGGATCTGGAATGATGGGGTTGCGTTCGCCTATTATTGGAAGGTCCAGACCTTTGTTTAGGTTCATGGCATACAAACGGTCAATAAATTGACTCGGGTTTTTGCTGTAAGCTTTATCGATGGCTTTTACAATAGCGGTATTTGATGAGACTTCAAAGCCCTTTGCCACGGTTATTTTTCCATACCCGCCTTGATGCGAATCGCGTACTTTTTTTCCATAAAAACTAAGTATGCCATTGCCGGTATCCACTACATCGCTTGTATCGATAACCTTGTCTTCCAAAGCGGCGGTCAATGCCATTAATTTGAATGTGGAACCGGGTTCATGGCGTTCGCCCACGGCATAGTTTAAGCGTTCGTAATAATAGCCGTCGCTGTTTCTTCCTAAATTGGAAATGGCTCGTATTTCGCCTGTTTTGGTTTCCATAACCACCACGCAACCGTGGTCTGCTTTATATTTTTCCAACTGTTCCAAAAGCGCATGATGGGCAATATCCTGTATGTTTACATCAATGGTTGTGTAAACGTCGTAGCCGTTTTTTGGGTCTATTTCGTTGGCATCGTTAAGTGGTTTCCACTGGCCTTTCCCTATTTGTTGTTTTTTTCGCTGGCCATCGGTACCACGTAAATATTTCACTCCAAAAGCACCGTCAATCCCTGCCCTGGTTACATTGCCATTTTCATCAAAACGTTCATAGCCAATAGAGCGTTGGGCAATGCCGCCCATAGGATGTTCGCGCTTGGTGGTTTGCTCTACAATTAATCCGCCTTTAAATGCACCCAGTGCCAACATGGGGAAATTGCGTAAACGGATATAATCGGAATAGCCAATATTTCTTGCAATTAAATAATATCGGTTGCGAAGTGCGCGTGCTTTCCTGATGTCTTTTTCGTAAAATCCAGATGGTTTTCCTGTGTATTTTGAAAGAGAATCACTTAAAGGTTTAATGTACTTTTCAAAAGTTTTATTGGAAGGTGTGATGGCATCAAACCGAATATCATATTTAGGGATGGATGTTGCCAATAAATTTCCTTTAACGGAATACACATTGCCCCTATTGGCAGGAATAACCACGTTTTTTATAACACGTTCGGTAGCCAGGGCTTTGTATTTTTCGCCTTGCATAAATTGGATACTGATCAATTTAAAGCCAACGGCAAGCCCAAAGATGAACATGCATCCGGCTACAAAATACAAACGGTTTAATATGTTTTTCTCGCTTACTGCCAAGGGTTGCGGTTATTTTTGAGATTTTACTTTTATTTTTTTTGGCGGAATTACCGAAGGCGTGATGTCTTTTTCAGCCATAACTTCCATAATATTCGATTCCATTTTAAGTTTCATCAAGCGCGATCGCCCATCAATAAAGGCTGAACGCATTTCGCTTACTTCATTTTTCAAACGGGCTATTTCATATACTTTTTTATCGGCACTGTGCGAGCTCGCAATCATAACAATGGCCAACACCGAAAAGAAAATGATGAACCTCCAATTTTTAAATGAATCGTCGCTAACTAAAAAAGTGCCTTTTAATATTTTATAAATGTTTTTTTTCATTGTCTTTCAAACATTTTTCCCAATGGGGAAAACCGCTCATATAGCTTTTATAATTTCTCTGCAATACGCAATTTTGCGCTTCGTGCTCTACTGTTATTTTTAATTTCTTCTTTTGTTGGCACAATTAACCCATTTACTTTTTTAAGTGGTACTTCAAAATTTCCGTACATATCGCGCACGGGTTCGCCTTCAAACATGCCGTTTTTTATAAAGCGTTTTACCAAGCGATCTTCCAAAGAATGGTAGGAGATAAAACTTAACCGCCCACCGTTTTTTAAAAGCTCGGGTGTTTGCAACAAAAATTCTTTTAAGGCCTCAATTTCTTGGTTTACCTCAATACGAATTGCTTGGTATATTTGCGCCAACACTTTATTTTCATGGCGTGGTGGCAAAAATTTATGCAACACTTTTTTTAATTGCTCGCTTGTTACTATGGGTTCGACCGTCCTGTTTTCAACAATTGTTTTTGCCATGGCAGCAGCAGCACGCAATTCGCCATAGTTAGAAAATACATTTTTAAGTTGTTCTTCTTCATAATTGTTTACAACCTGAAAAGCCGATAAGGTATTTTGCTGATTCATGCGCATATCTAAATTTGCTTCAAACCGGGTTGAAAAACCACGTTCGGCAACATCAAATTGATGTGATGATACCCCAAAATCGGCTAAAATGCCATCCACCTGTTTTACGCCATAAAACCGTAAAAACCGCTTTATGTAGCGAAAATTTTCGTTTATCAAGGTGAATCTTGCATCGTTAATGGTGTTTTCAAGGGCATCCAGATCTTGGTCAAAAGCAAACAATTTTCCTTGTTCGCCAAGTTGGTTCAGTATTTCCCTGCTATGGCCGCCACCTCCAAAGGTTACATCCACATACACACCGTTAGGGTTGATGTTTAACCCATCAACGGTTTCTTTTAGCAAAACGGGGTTATGATATTCCATGGTCATCTTCATCTTGTCCCATAACTTCTTCGGCTAAATCGGCAAAATCAACCGTTGCGTCATCAATGGCTTGTTCATAGAGCTCCTTGTCCCAAATTTCGATGATGTTTACAACCGATGTAATAACAATGTCTTTTGAAATATTCGCAAAAACGGTTAAGTCCTTCGGAATCAACAAACGTCCATTTACATCCACTTCTACCATTTTTACACCTGCAGTAAAGCGACGGATGAAGTCGTTGTTTTTCTTTTTGAACTTATTGAGCTTATTGATTTTTTGCATAAGCACTTGCCATTCGCTCATGGGGTACAATTCCAAGCACTTTTGAAACACCGATCTACGCAGCACAAAGCCACCATCCAACACGGAGGCTAGCTGTTTTTTAAGCGGAGAAGGCAGCATGAGCCTTCCTTTTGTGTCCACTTTGCAATCGTATGTTCCTGTTAGTAAGTCCACTGCGTTTCGTTACACCTTTTGGGTTTAAGTTCCAAATATATTGAAAATTTTACCACTTTTTACCACTTTATACCACTTTGTTAATATTTTTTTAAAAAATGGCATAACATATCCGTTTTATGTGCTTTAAACCGCTGTAATTACTTAGCAAGTAAAGGATTGTTAAAAAAAATTATGGGCAGTAGGATTGTTAATAGCAATGATTCTAAATATTTTTTTTGAGAAGCAATAAAATGTTGAGATATGAATGAAATAACTATATTTGTTTTCAAGAAATGATTAACCGATTGATGACGCATCGTTTAAAAAAAGAGAAGAATTACAGCTATATTGAAGTTGGTGAAGGTACACCCATCATAGTTTTACACGGCTTAATGGGTGGTTTAAGTAATTTTGATTCGGTAACCCAATATTTTAGCACAAAAGGCTATAAAGTGGTTATTCCGGAATTGCCCATTTACACCAAATCCTTGCTTAAAACCAATGTAAAGAGTTTCGCAAAATACCTACACGATTTTATCGAGTATAAAGGCTATGATGAAGTTATTTTATTAGGAAACTCACTGGGCGGACATATAGGATTGTACCATACCAAGCTATATCCGGAAAAAGTAAAAGCCCTTGTTATTACGGGCAGTTCTGGACTTTATGAAAGTGCCATGGGTGGTGGTTACACCAAACGTGGTGATTATGAGGTTATTAAGAAGAAAGCGCAGGATGTTTTTTATGATCCGGCGGTGGCTACCAAGGACATTGTTGACGAAGTATATGCTACCGTAAACGACCGCAACAAGCTTATAAAAACACTGGCTATTGCCAAAAGTGCCATACGGCATAATATGGCAAAAGATTTACCAAAAATGCATACCCCCACCTGTATTATTTGGGGGAAAAACGACAACGTAACGCCGCCAAATGTTGCCGAAGAATTTGATGGGCTGTTACCCAATTCCGAGTTGTTTTGGATAGACCAGTGTGGGCATGCCGCCATGATGGAAAGACCCGAGGAGTTTAATAAAATTTTGGATGCTTGGTTGCAAAAGAAAGGGTTTTAGTTGGTAAATTTCAATGAAGAATTCAAGCTTTAACGTGGCAGCCATCTTATTATAAAATAGAAGCGTTCCACATTTTAGTATAAACGCTGTACGTTTTATGTATAGCATCTAGTTCAATTAATAGGATTTCCGTTTTTCAGGGAAATTAAATAGCATGAAGATAAAATCTGCCGAATTTGTAATGAGTAATTCCGATGTAGCGAAATGCCCCAAGGGCAAGCTGCCCGAATATGCATTTATAGGTAGAAGTAACGTGGGCAAATCATCGCTTATTAACATGCTTACCAACCGAAAAAGTTTGGCCAAAACATCGGGACGCCCGGGAAAAACACAACTTATCAACCATTTTTTAATTAATGGCGACTGGCACTTGGTAGATTTACCGGGGTATGGTTATGCACGGATTTCAAAAAACGCAAAAAAAACGTTTCAAAAATTTATTACACAATACTTTGCCCTGCGCGAACAATTGGTTTCTGCCTTTGTTTTGGTGGATATTAGGCACAAACCACAACCCATCGACCTAGAATTTATGCAGTGGTTAGGCGAAAACGGTATTCCTTTTTCCATTATATTCACAAAAGCCGATAAGCTAAAACCCCAGGCCATTTTAAGGGAGGTTGCTGCCTATCAAACCGTGCTTTTGGAAACGTGGGAAGAGATGCCCAATTACTTCATTACATCTTCTTCAAACGAAACGGGAAAGGATGCTGTTTTGGAGTATATTGATGGGTTGAATGGGAATATGAAATTAGATACGCCCTAAACTTTCAATCGTTTAACATTGTGCCGATAGAGTTTTGCTAAACTTTGCACAATCAGAAATAAGAAGTTTTAATCTTTCAAGACAATTTTCAAAAAGAAAAATCACCCCTTCACATCCAAAGCATCGCGTAAAGCATTGCCAACAAGCATAAAGGCCATAACCAAGCCCATAATGCAAAGCCCGGGGATGATGGCCAAATAGGCTTTCCCTAGAATGATATAATTATAGTGGTCCTTTATCATGGCGCCCCAACTGGCCATGGGCGGTTGTGCACCAATGCCCAAAAAGCTAAGTCCGCTTTCAATTAAAATAGCTGAGGCAAAATTGGCTGCCGAAATAACAATTACAGGTGCCATAATATTGGGCAAAATGTGTTTGGTAATGATCCTGAAATCGTTAAAGCCCAAGGCTCTGGCAGCGGTAACGTATTGCATTTCCTTGGCGCTTATTATTTGGCCGCGTACCACCCTAGCCACCTCAACCCACATGGTAAGTCCCACTGCAATAAACACTTGCCAAAATCCTTTGCCTAAAGCCAAGGTAATGGCAATGACCAATAATAAGGTAGGGATGGACCAAGTTACGTTAATAATCCACATGATGAAAGCATCAATTTTATCACCAAAGTACCCTGCTGCGCTTCCCATAAAAATGCCAATAATAAGCGAAATAAACACAGCCACAAAACCAATAAAAAACGAAATTCTGGCACCAACCAAGACCCTACTTAACAGATCGCGCCCATATTTATCGGTGCCAAAAAGGAAGGTTTTTTTGTTGAGGTAGTTTTCAACTGTTCCAGAAGGAAAAACGCTTAGGCTTAGGGTTTTCTCAACACCGTCCAAACCATCGGAAGCATATTCTTTATAGGTTAACGTATGTGAAGAAATGCTATAACTGCTAATGGGTATTTCGGTAGCGCTATTTTTATTTCCGAAGAATATTTTATTAAAACGACTTTGATGGGATTCCATTTGCGAAGGAATGGTAAGCATGGTAACGCTAAACCCCGGTTTTTTTGAATGTATGGGTAAATGCATTTGGTTGGCATACTGTGAATTATCGGGTGCCAATACATAGGCAAATACCGAAATTATACCAACAAAAACGATAATGCAGCAACTAAAAACGCCCCAAAAGTTTTTTTTAAACTTTTGGAGCGCTACCTGTTTTAATGAGTTGGATTCTGAACTCATAACTAATTAATGATTTACGGAAGCTGCTACTTTTTTTACAGGATTGGGCATTTTCATGTCCTCAAGCACATTTAAGGCTTCTTCTACATAAATATCCTGACTTAAACTTTCGTGCCAACGAACACGTTTTTCCTTTAAATCGGTCGTGTCCTTTTGGAAAAGTGCTTTTTCGTAGGCAGTTGAATTAAAGGTTAAGTTGGTTTTATATTTCGAGATAGCGTCATATCGTTTAGCTTCTTCTTCATTTAAGGCTAGTTCTGCCTTATATTTTTTGTAATTAAGTGGTACTATGGTAGCATCAATCTTGCTTTTTACCCATTTGGCATTGTCTTCAATAAGCTTTAATTCTGGGTTGTTGCTCATGCGTTCCTTACTTCTTTTAACCGTTGTGTCATAATCAAAATAGCTTTCCCAAGGGGTGAAATTGGCAGCATCAATGGTGTCGTAAGGCAGTGCATTTTCTTTGTCTTTTTCACCAACTTCAATAAAACTGAAACGCCCGGGAACGTTTACGTCGCTTTTAACACCCTCCAATTGTACCGAACCGCCATTGATTCGATAATATTTTTGTGTGGTTAAGGCTAGGGCGCCTAAATCGCCACTGGTGTTGTTCCGTAGCATATTGTTTAGGTTAATTACGTTTTGAACGGTGCCTTTGCCGTAGGTTTGTTTACCACCAATAATAATGGCACGTTTATAATCTTGCATGGCGGCCGCCATAATTTCGGATGCCGATGCCGATATTTCGTTTACCAAAATTACCAAGGGGCCATCCCATGAAATGGATTTATCCCTATCTTCCAATATTTCCTTCGCTTCGCCCGTAGATCGCACTTGAACAATTGGGCCATTTTTTATGAACAACCCAGCCATTTCAACTACTGTTGGCAACGAACCACCGCCATTGTTGCGCAAATCTAGCACCAAACCTTGGATGCCTTCGGCTTTTAAGCGTTCAATTTCAGCCTTTACGTCTTTAGCGGCATTGATGTTTTTGTAATCTTGAAAATCGACATAAAATGAAGGTAAATCTATAACACCAAAAACCATATTGTCTTTCTTCACGATGGCCGATTTGGCATAGGTTTCCTCCAGTTCCACCACGTCGCGGGTAATAACAATATCTCTTATGGTGCCATCCACTTTTTTAACGGTTAAGGTTACCTTGGTGCCTTTTGGGCCTTTTATGTATTTAATGGCATCATTAATGCGCATGCCAACAATGTTTACAGGAAACGCTTCGTCTTCTTGTTTTACTTTTAGGATAAGATCTTCAACTTCAAGTTCTTTGCCCCTCCACGCAGGTCCGCCAGAAATAAGCTCAACTACTTTAATGTAGTCCATGCGCTTTTGCAAACGTGCACCAATGCCTTCTAGTTTGCCCGACATGCGTTGGTCAAAATCTTCTTTGCTTTTTGGGGCCAAGTAGTAGGTGTGTGGGTCGAATTCTTCAACAATGGTGTTCACATAAAAGGCAAACCAATCGTCGCGATCTAAATCATCAATAGTATCGTTAAAATAAATATCAATGGATTTTAGGGTCGATTCCCGAGCTTCTTTTTCAATTTCCTTTTCGGTTTTCATCACGTGCGATGGATCCTTTTCCTTGGCCATTTTTTCCTGTTCCATTAAATCGTCATAATTGCTAAGGGTAGAAAACTTTAGTTGTTGGCGCCAACGATCCTTCATTTCTTTTTTTGTTTTTACAAACGAAATTTTCTCATAATCGGTCTCGAAGGTTTCATCCAATGTGTAATCGAAAGGTTGCGACAAAACTTCTTTGTAAATTTCCTTGGCTTCTTCAATGCGTTGCAACATGCGCTCGTGCACCACGTTAAAAAAGGTGATGTCGGTCGCTTTTAGTTGGTCATCAATAGTTAACTTGTATTTTTCAAAATCCTTATAATCAGATTCATAAAAATAGCGTTTTACGGGATCTACAATTTCGAGGTAATCCTTAAACAATTCTGCAGAAAATTTATCATCTAAATCAATAGGATTAAAATGCCCTTGCTGCAATACGAAGGTTATAACTTGGATTAACAATTTATCTTTGTCCGGATTGCTGAATTTTTTTGTGGTAAAACTGCAGGAGGCAAACGCCAGCAGTAATGATAATAATAGAACCTTATAATTCCTTCCCATAATTTTTCTCATTCGTTTAATAATAGTCTATGGCAAAAACATGCCAACATTATTTTACTAAATTAAATAAAAAACCATGCCAAGAAAGATTATGGCGTACTAATTTTTTGTTAAACCAAAGAAATGGGCAAAATACTGATGAAATTATGTATTTTAGCGACCTATTTAAGTGAAGTAATGACAAAAAAACCGCTCATATTAGTAACCAATGACGATGGCATTAACGCCCCGGGCATACGCGCTTTAATTGCCGTAATGAACACCTTGGGCGATGTGGTGGTGGTGGCTCCCGATAGTCCACAAAGCGGGATGGGCCACGCGATAACCTTAGATTCGATGTTGTATGCCGAACACGTTTTTATTGATAATGGCCCGCAAACCGAATACAGCTGCTCGGGCACACCGGCCGATTGCGTAAAACTTGCCATACGCGAAAAACTTGACAGAAGACCAGATATTTGCGTTTCTGGCATTAATCACGGCTCCAACTCCTCGATTAACGTCATTTATTCAGGCACCATGAGTGCCGCTATTGAAGCCGGTATTGAAGGGATTCCGTCCATTGGGTTTTCATTATTGGATTATACTTGGAACGCTAATTTTGAGCCCTGTAAGCCTTTTGTTAAAACCATAACCGAGAACGTTTTAAAACATGGTTTGCCAAATGGGGTGGTTTTAAATGTGAACATTCCCAATATTTCAAAGGAAGCCATAAAAGGCATTAAAATTTGCCGGCAAGCTAAAGCCAACTGGGTGGAAGAATTCGATAAACGAAAAAACCCACAGGGACGCGATTATTATTGGCTTACAGGAAAATTTGTTAATTTAGATGGCGGTGAAGATACCGATGAATGGGCTTTGGAAAATGGCTATATCTCGGTAGTGCCCGTTCAGTTTGATTTAACTGCACATCATGCCATACAAAACCTAAATACCTGGAATTTGAATGATTAAAAAAAATATTTTTATAGGCATGCTCGTTGGCCTTATTGCCAACAGTATTGGTTTGATATTGGTTTCGACCCTGTTGGGTGGCGGCGACGACTTTGTTACCGTAATTAAGGCCGCTACCGGTGAAGGTTTTTTAGGAAAGCTCATCAGCCTTGGTGCTATTTTAAATTTGATAGCTTTTTTTATCTTCATTAAAAAGCGGCAAGATTATCGCGCTCGTGGCGTTCTATTAATAACCATTATTATAGCCTTGTTTACCTTTGTATTTAAGCTTTTTTAGTGGGAAGACGGGATAAGGAAAACGGAAGACAAACAGCAATCAATGAAATATTACATCATAGCAGGCGAAGCATCGGGCGATTTACATGGCTCGAACCTAATGAAGGCATTGCGTAAGGAAGACGCAAACGCACATTTTAGGTTTTGGGGTGGCGACCTTATGCAAGCGGTTGGTGGTACCTTGGTAAAACACTATAAAGAACGTGCCTTTATGGGTTTTGCGGAAGTGATTATGAACCTTTCGGCCATATTTAAGGATATATCATTCTGCAAAAATGATATTGAGACCTTCAACCCCGATGTTATTATTTTTATTGACAACTCTGGCTTTAATTTACGCATTGCGAAATGGGCAAAAAAGCATCATTTTAAAACAAATTACTACATTTCGCCACAGGTTTGGGCATCGCGTGCGGGACGCGTAAAAGCCATAAAACGCGATATCGATGCCATGTATGTAATATTGCCTTTTGTGGAGGACTTTTACAAAAAATACGATTATAAGGTTACGTTTGTTGGCCATCCACTTATTGATGCCATTGCCAACAGGCCGCAAATTGGCGAACGCACTTTTAGGGAAGAACACCATTTAAGCGACCAGCCTATCATTGCCCTATTACCCGGAAGCCGAAAGCAGGAAATTACAAACATGCTATCGATCATGCTTAGTTTGGTTGACGATTTTCCTGATTACCAATTTGTTATTGCAGGGGCTCCAAGTCAGGATTATAGTTTTTACGAACCCTTTATAAAATCGGCCAACGTAACATTTATTTCAAACAGAACTTACGATCTATTGAGTGTTGCTTATGCAGCGTTGGTTACCTCTGGAACGGCCACCTTAGAAACCGCATTATTTAAAGTGCCACAAGTGGTTTGCTATAAAGGAAGCGCAATTTCCTATCACATTGCAAAACGCATCATTACCCTAAAATATATATCATTGGTGAATTTAATTATGGATAAAGAAGTGGTTACCGAGCTTATCCAAAACAATTTCAACAAAAAAACATTAAAAAAAGAGCTTGAAATAATTTTGGACGAGAAAGAGCGTTCTAAACTATTTATGCAGTATTACGAATTGGAAAAAAAATTAGGGGGAAAAGGAGCCAGCGAAAAAACAGCGGCACTTATTTACAACGCTATTAAAGCTTAATTTATCTTATGAAATACCGTATCGTTTTACTTTTAATTGTTTTAAGTTTCAGTAGCTGTTCATCTTCCAAAGGGATAATCGTTAAAAAATCGGCTTCCAATAAAGTTATTTCACGTCCTTTGGCAAGCATTGATCATGATGAACCGGCAACAGCCATTGATTTAAGCAGTACTTCAAACGAAACCCTGGATAGTAAAAACGAGGCTTTTAAAGCATTACATATTGTAGATTATGCACAACAATTTAATGGTGTAAAATACAAATTTGGTGGCACTACGCAGGCAGGAATAGACTGTTCCGGACTTGTTTTTGAGTCTTTTAGGGCCTTTGATATTATTTTGCCCCGTAGCTCGCGGGATATGGCCAAACAGGGCGAAAAAATAACATTGGAAAATGCCCAAGTGGGCGACTTGTTATTTTTTAAAACAATGAACAGAAGAAACGACATTAGTCATGTAGGCTTGGTTGTAGCCGCTGAAAATGGCGATATTAAATTTATTCACTCTACCACACAAGCAGGCGTTATTGTTTCTGATCTTTCAGAAAAATATTGGGACAATGCTTTTGTTGAAGCCCGCAGGATTTTGTAAATTCCTTGGAATGTTTGCCTGAAATTAAAACGTTTCCGAGGTATTTGAAACCAACATGCTGACTAATTTTAGGAACCTTCAGATATTTAAAAAATGTCCAGAAACCCCTAAATTTCCTGTTGTAACAAATTCATTATAAAAACGATACAATTTTTTTGTAAATTCCCATAACTATTTCTCATAGCTCGGGAACATGCAACTACTTAATTTTGCCATTATAAAATTAACTTTTTGTCTTATTTTAGGCATCCTTATCGGGTATTTTGGCAATGTTTCCTTACTGGTAAGTTTATATGTAACTGGCGGCAGTTTATTAATACTTTTTGTGTGCTTTTTAATTGCCAGAAAACAATTTACTAGAACCGCTTGGTTTGGTATTTCTGCATTTATAACAATGGTTTTTACCGGGGTTTTGGTAACCAATCTTCACAATGAAATCTATAATCCCAGTCATTATACAAAGCAACTTTCAACAGAAAAAGAGGCACTAAAAAATGTTACGTTTAGGGTTCGGGAAGTTCTAAAACCGGGCAATTATTACGAAAAATATGTGATCGATATTCTTCAAATTGAAGGCAACAAAACTACCGGTAAATCGTTGTTGAACATCCGTAAGAACAGGAATGGCAAACCTTTGAAAGTGGATGCGGTCTATATTACCAAAACGTCCTTTAAAGCGTTGATTCACCCATTAAATCCCAACCAGTTCGATTATAAAACTTATTTGGAAAAGCGATATGTTTACCATCAGATATTTACCGATAAAGCCTTTCTTTTTCCCATTGAATCAAACCATAGAACCCTTTTTGGTATTGCGGAAGCCATTAGGGACCACATTAACGATAAACTAAAATTATATGATTTTAAACCCGACGAACTGGCTATTATTAATGCTCTTTTGCTGGGGCAACGACAAGATGTAAGCGAAGCGGTTTACACAAATTACACCAATGCCGGTGCCATACATATTTTGGCAATTTCAGGGCTGCACATTGGTATTATTTTATTGCTTTTGGAATTTGTATTCAAACCCGTTACCTTCTTGAAACATGGCAGATTAATTAACGCCATACTATTAGTGAGCATTTTATGGAGCTTTGCCATTATTGCAGGACTATCGGCCTCCGTAACGCGCGCAGTGGCCATGTTTAGCGTGGTTGCCATTGCTAAAAACTTAAACCGGCCAACCAATATTTATAATACACTGGCCATTTCAGCTTGCGTGATATTGCTTTTTAAGCCTTTGTTTTTGTTTGATGTGGGGTTTCAATTAAGTTATTTGGCGGTTATTGCCATTGTGTCGATTGACCCGTATTTGTATAGTTTATGGAAACCCAAATATTGGCTAACTAAAGTGTATTGGCACACTTTTACCGTAACGGTATCGGCACAATTTGGCATCATTCCACTTAGTTTGTTTTATTTCCATCAATTTCCCAGTTTGTTTTTTCTATCAAATTTGGTCATTATTCCTCTTTTGGGAATCATTTTGGGCCTTGGAATAAGTATCATCTTTTTGGCCGTTTTAAATGTCTTGCCACAGTTTATTGCTACTGGTTACGGGTTCATAATCTCTTTAATGAATGTTTTTGTTGAATGGATTTCAAAACAAGAAGCGTTTTTATTTAAGGATATTCCGTTTGGTATTCTATATGTTTTTGCGTCGTATATACTTATTATAACACTGGCTCGGTTGTACATAAAAAGGAATTATGCTACTTTGCAATGGTTTTTAATAAGTGTCGTAATCATGCAATGTGCCGTTATTTATACCAACTACACTAAACCCAACAATCAATTTGTTGTATTCCATAAAAGTCGGTACAGTTTGATAGGAAGCACGACCCATAATACAATAAAGATTGCGACCGATATGGATAGCATTTCGAGCCTTAAAACCAAAATAGTTAAAGATTATACCGTTGGAAATTATATTAGTAACATAAAAATGGAGCCTATACAATCTGTTTACCTTCTGAAGAACACAAAAGTTTTGGTTGTTGACAGCTTGGGCATTTACAACGTAAAATCGTTTCAGCCCGATTATGTTCTATTACGGCAATCGCCAAAAATAAACTTGAACCGATTGATTGATTCCATAAAGCCAAAGTACATCATTGCCGATGGCAGCAACTATAAATCGTATGTAGAGCAATGGGAAATTACCTGTAAAAAACGAAAACTCCCTTTTTACCAGACCAGTAAAAAAGGAGCTTTTGTGATAAATTATTAATATTTGTGGTTTAACTGAAATATTAAGCTATCCTTTAAATTGCGGTTTAAAAGCGGTGTAATAAGCGTTGAACTTTTCTTGGGTATCGATGCCTTTATGTTCATCGGCCTTAAACATTTTTAGGTACAGTTCTAGTTGGGGCGGTGTTTGGTAACCTCGAATGGGCGCAATAACATCCCCTTTTTCATCCATAAAAACAATGGTTGGATAGGCTTGTATTTGTAAAAACTGCGCCAAACTGTGGGCCGAATTACGTCTGGAAGCCAATTCGGGATTATATCCTGGGTTTGAATACACCTTTCCTTTATAGTTAATGGTTTCATTGCCTTCGGCGTTGAACTTAACGGCATAATAATTTTCATTTACATAATTGGCAACGTCGGCCGTTTGAAACGTGTTTTTGTCCAACATCTTACAAGGCCCGCACCAATTGGTATAAACGTCCATCATGATTTTTTTTGGTTTTTTCTTTTGAAGCTCCATGGCTTTTTCAAGCGTTACCCAATTAATTTCCTGTGCAAAGCCACTAACCGAGGTTAAAGCGGCAAATACGAATATATATACTAATTTCTTCATAAGGCACTTTGTTGCAAAAGTTGTTCCGAACTTACAAAAAATGCCCCAAAGTTGGAGCATTTTGAATTTTTTTTAACTTTATTTTCGATTAACGAACGCCATGCATTAGTTTTTTGATAACAGGGCTCATTACAATGGAGAACAATCCAACAATTATCGAAATGATGGCCAGCATCCAAAAGAAATAGCTCAAACCGTGCTCATTGGCAATGGCATCGATATTTTCACCAAATTTACCGGCGCCTTTCATTCCAATAGCTACCGCCAAATACCATACGCCAAACATGAATGCAATCATTCTAGCAGGCACCAATTTGCTTACATACGATAGGCCTACGGGCGATATGCACAATTCGCCCATGGTATGGAAAAGATAGACTAAAATGAGCCATATCATACTTACAGATGCTGTTTTAGCGCCCGGTTCAATGCCCATGGCACCAAAGGCTACACAGGCCATACCAAGTGCCAATAAAAACATTCCAATTCCATATTTCATGTTTGCCGAAGGGTTGTATTTGCTTTCCCACCATTTAGAAAATAAGGGTGCCAATGAGATGATGAACAATGAATTTAAGGTTGAGAACCAGGTAGCGGGCACTTCGGTTATTGCTTCGGTAACTTTATCAATTTTCAACCTATTTAATGTGGCATCCGACAGGGTTAAATAACCCGCTGAATAGAAATCCTTAATCAGCATCCAGATAGCAATGGTCCACACAATCACAAAACTGGTAGATAAAATAATACTTGCCAGCGTGTAACTTTTAAACGTTTGTTTGAACAAGGAATAAAGCACCCAGGTAATAATTGCCAGTGGCACCACCGTTATTAAAGAGTTTATTATTAAGAAAAAAGTGCTCCAGTTGCCGTCTAAAATTCTATTGGTATAATCGTTAGCAAATATGGTCAAGGAGTTGGGCGATTGCTCAAAAATTGCCCAAAAGAAAATGGTCAAGAACGCAAAAAAGGTAACAGCAATTAGCTTTTCTCGGGTAATTTGGGAATATTTTAATAACCTTACCACCAGTAGAATTAGGAACAAAACCAATGCCGTAACAATGGCTATGTTGTTTCCGTTTTCACCTAAAAACCCAAAAATATTAATGCTGCCTCCAGATATTTTGGAAGCAGGATCATTTAAAATCCAGAGTAATCCCAAAACCGAACATATAAAGATGACCCCTAATTCGATTTTTGTAAAAGGATTTCGTTTGTCGGTATCCAAAGCATCCGATTTCGCTTTGCTTTCAACCGTTGGCTTCAATCCTATATCGCCAAAAATATTTTGCGACAGCCAAAACTGTAACATGCCAAAAAACATAAAAATACCGGCCAATCCAAAACCATAGCTCCAGCCTACTTTTTCACCTAAATAGCCACATAGCAAAATGCCAAAAAAGGCCCCAGCATTTACCCCCATGTAGAATAGGGTATAAGCGCCGTCTTTTTTCTCAGGTCTATCTTTATACATTTCCGAAATGATGGAGGTCATATTAGGTTTAAAAAAACCATTGCCAAAAACCAACAGTACCAAGCCTAAATAAATTGAAAATTGGGTTTCAATGGCCATGGACGCATGCCCTAAGGTCATTAATAAGGCACCTACAACTACGGCCCATCTAAACCCTATAATTTTATCGGCAAAATAGCCACCAAGCATGGTTGATAGATAGACCAAGCCCACATAGGAGCCAAAGAGTGCCGAGGCATTTTCCCGGGTCCATTCCCATCCACCGTCGGTAAAGGATGCCGTTAAGAATAAAATTAACAATGAACGCATACCGTAAAAAGAGAAACGTTCCCACATTTCGGTAAAAAATAGCACAAATAATCCGGATGGATGCCCTAAAACGGTGCTCTTAAAAAACTGGTCGGTAGAATTTTCATTCATAATTTGGAAGTGAAATTAATTTTTGTTTTATCATTATTTATTTAATTCTTTATCAACACCGTGCATCAATTTTTTGATTACAGGTGAAAGTGCCAAAAGGATAACCCCGAAGGCAATTCCCGTATAAAAAAGATATTCAAACAGCGTTAAGTAGCTTTGTTTGGCCACGTTTAAATCGGCAGCCACCCCATTTGAGGTATCTACGGAAGCAATATTGGCCAATACGGATGCAATGAATTCTGAACTTGCCGTTGCCAAAAACCAAACCCCCATCATAAAGCCAACAATTTTTGCAGGCGAAAGTTTGGTAACGGCCGAAAGACCTACGGGCGATAAGCTTAATTCGCCACAGGTGTGTAAAAAATAGGCCAAAACCAACCACAAAGCAGCTACTTTACCCAATCCGGATACGTTTATTCCTAAAACCAAGGCTCCAAAACCAAGGCCTACCAACATTAATGCCATTGCAAATTTAACAGCCGTATTAGGGTTGTATTTTCCTAATTTTACCCACAACCATGCAAAAATGGGAGCCAATAAAATGATAAACAAGGCATTGAAACTTAAAAATTGACCTGCGGAAATTTCAATACCAAAAATATGCCTATCTAAAATTCTATCTGCAAAAAGGTTCATCGAGGTATATGCCTGTTCAAATAAAGCCCAAAACACAATGGTAAATATGATTAAGATGGTTAATGCAATTAATTGTTCGCGTGCTTTTCCATCCAAATGTACGATCGCATAATACACGATATAAAGAAACGAAATGCCTCCTGCTACTTGTAACGCCATGGAAACGACTTCATGATTTTGAACCATTTGCCAAAAAATAAGCGTTGACAAGATGCTTCCTAGGTAAATAAGCCATTCGTTTTTTAGTCCGAAGGAGGTGCGTTCCAAAAATGTAGGATTGTTAGATTCTCCTTTCCCCATTAAAAACCGTTTGCCAGAAATGAAGGTAAGCAACCCAAAAAACATTCCTACGCCAGCAGCACCAAAGCCGTAACTCCAACCATAGGTTTCGCCCAACCAAACGCAAATAATGGTTGCCAAAAACGAACCCAAGTTGATGCCCATGTAGAAGAGGGTAAAGCCAGAATCCCTGCGTTTATCGCCAATTTCATATAATTCGCCCACTAACGACGAAATGTTGGCCTTCAAGAAGCCCACTCCTAAAATAATTAAGGATAATGAAAAATAAAAAATTTGCAATGCTGTATGGTCGCGGGTAATTTCCCCTGTGATGGATTGGGTGGCGGCATTTCCTTCGTAGGCCATACCCAAATGACCCAACACCAGCATAATGCCCCCAAAAATGATTGCTTTTCTAAATCCCAAGTATTTATCGGCTATAAAACCACCAATCACCGGAACCGCATATACCAGGGCTGCATAGCTTCCTATAAGTAAATTGCCGGAATCATCGGAGAATAAATGGTATTTGGTAAGATAAAAAATGAGCAGGGCCTTCATTCCATAGAATGAAAACCGTTCCCACATTTCAGTAAAAAATAATATAAAAAGTGCTTTTGGATGCCCCAGAAATTCGTCTTGATGTGGTTTTATCGTGCTATCTGCCATAAACTTATCGTCATTTAACGCTTTAAAAATTAAAGGAAACTAACATGGAGCCGTTGTTGTAATAGCGCATATTTCAATTAATTCTTGCGGTTTTACTAAAAGTTTTCAAGTTTACTAAAAATTCTTCAAAAAACACCCAATTATAACAATTAAATATCGCCATTGCAATATAAAAATGAGATATGGTATCTTTGCCTTTAAAACTGAATTTAATGAGCGCTTCCATTTCTGGCTTTTCAAAATTATCGAAATCAAAAAAAATTGATTGGATTGTCGATACCTATTTTTCCAATACCGAAGATGCCAAACGCATTTTAAAACAATATTGGAACAGCAACGACAAATTGCAACAGCTTCATGATGAATTTGTTGAGAACACCATTACCAATTATTACCTGCCTTTAGGGGTCGCTCCCAATTTTTTGATAAACGGAAAACTATACACCATACCCATGGCCATTGAAGAGAGTTCGGTGGTTGCGGCTGCCAGTAAATCGGCAAAATTTTGGATGGACAGAGGTGGTTTTAAAGCCCACGTTATTTCCACCACAAAAATTGGTCAGGTCCATTTTATGTACCAAGGAAACCCCGAAACCCTAAAAAACTATTTTAAGCACATTAAATCGCAACTTATTGAAGCCGCAAAACCCATTACCAAAAACATGGAAAAACGCGGTGGTGGCATAGTGGATGTTGAATTGCGCGATAAAACCCAAGATATAACCGGCTACTACCAACTGCATGCCCAATTTGAAACACAGGATGCCATGGGCGCTAATTTTATAAACTCCTGTTTGGAACAGTTTGCAAAAACCTTTAAAGATGAAGCCTTAAATTTTGATGCATTTACGGCTGAAGAATCTGATATTCAAATAGTGATGAGCATCCTATCAAACTATGTGCCCGATTGTTTGGTACGGGCAGAGGTAAGTTGCAAAGTGGAAGATTTGACTGATGATAAAACCATTTCAGCAGAAGAATTTGCATCAAAATTTATACAAGCGGTAAACATTGCCGAAGTAGAACCGTTTCGCGCCGTAACCCATAACAAAGGTATTATGAACGGTATCGACGCCGTTGTTTTGGCAACCGGAAACGATTTTAGGGCCGTAGAGGCGGGCGTGCATGCTTATGCTTCCAGAAATGGCCGTTACAGTAGCCTGTCGCATGCCAAAATAGAACATGGCATCTTTACTTTTTGGATGGAAATTCCGTTGGCATTGGGCACTATTGGCGGCTTAACGGGTTTGCATCCGTTGGTAAAGTTGTCGTTAGAACTATTGCACAACCCCACCGCCAAAGAGCTCATGCAAATTGTAGCTGTTGCCGGTTTAGCACAAAATTTTGCCGCTTTGCGGTCGCTTACCACAACAGGCATCCAGCAGGGACACATGAAAATGCACTTAATGAATATTTTAAACCAGTTTGAAGCCACCGAAGCCGAAAAAACAACGCTAGTAGAATACTTTAAAACACAGGTGGTAACCCATAGTGCGGTAGTTGAAGCCATTCATCAATTAAGAATTAAGAATGAAAAATGAATAATGAAAATTAATTAAAACGGTCAACACTAACCATGGAAGTTCATAAATTTACTTCTAACTTCTAACTTCTAACTTCTAACTTCTAACTTCTAACTTCTAACTTCTAACTTCTAACTTTGAACAATCCTTTTTACAGCAACGGCAAACTTTTAATAACAGGTGAATATGTGGTGCTTGATGGGGCGCTGTCGCTTGCCGTTCCTACAAAATTTGGGCAATCGTTAGAAGTGCAGCCTATTAACGAAGCTAAAATTATTTGGGAAAGTTTTGATGAAAAGGGAGCTATTTGGTTTGAAGATGCGTTTTCTTTTGATGCTGTTGCTTCGGGTTTTTCAAGTTCCAACAATGATGTTTCAAAAAGGATCGTTCAAATTTTGAATGTAGCCAAAACACTAAATCCGAGTTTTTTAAATTCTGAAACGGGACTTAAAATTACAACACACCTCACATTTCCTAAAAATTGGGGATTGGGCACCTCTTCTACCTTAATAAACAATGTGGCGCATTGGGCAAGCGTCGATGCGTTTAAATTGTTGGAAAAAACCTTCGGTGGTAGTGGGTACGATATTGCCTGTGCACAACATAACCATGCCATAACCTATCAATTAAAATCTGCCGACAAAGGTGAACGTACCATAAAAAAAGTGGGTTTCAATCCAAAATTCAAAGAACAACTTTACTTTGTTTATTTGAACAAAAAGCAAAATAGTCGCGAAGGCATTGCAAATTATAAAGCTAAAAAGATAAATACGGCTGCAATAATTTCTGAAATTAACGCCATTACCAACCAGATGATCGATTGTGTTTCATTGGAAACCTTTGAGGATTTGTTAACACAGCACGAGTCCATCATTTCAAAAATCATCAAACAAGAACCGGTTAAGAAACGTTTGTTTAACGATTTCAGTGGAAGCATAAAAAGTTTGGGGGCTTGGGGAGGCGATTTTGTTTTGGCTACATGTAGGGAAAACCCTGGCACTTATTTTAAGAGCAAAGGATTTGAAATGGTGGTTCCTTATGAAGAAATGGTTTTGAACGGTTAAATACGGAATAGTTTATATTTTTGGGAGATGGGTTCTTGGGTTTTTTTAATGAAATGCATAGTGAAAAAGTAATGAGTATTCCATTTAAAAAAAGTAAATATATTTAGGGGGAATAATAGTTTATTTCTAAAATTTATATTCCACTCCTTTAGTCATGGTTTTCCAGTCGTCGGTTCTAAATGGTGCAGCCGGAAAACCTTCTTTGTTAAATAAATTACCTTTGGAAGCATTACCCAACCAATTGTAACGAACAGCCACAGGTTTCTTTACTTTTTTACTAAAAACCAAAACTTTATCCTCTTTAATAGAGGCCTTTGCCTGATAAAAAACCTGATCTGCCCCAGCAATTTCAAAGCCGTTAATCGTACTGTTTTTATTGGCAGAAACCAAGCCACTACCTAAATCTTCAAAATAAATCATACTTTTATTTTTTGTTATTTCCATTGATTTATAGGTAGGGCCGCTGCACACCATTGGCTTTTTATACACATTGTTTAAAGCGATTGCCGATAAACGTTGCCCAACAGTTTGTTTGTTTGTTGGGTGAATATCGTTTGGATTGCCAACATCGGTTGTTACAACCATGCCTGTATTTGGCAGTTTTAAGGCCCAAGTTTGGGCTTCTCGAAGTTCTGCCCAAGAACATCCAGTATTACTATCGCCTTCCGAATTAAAAGTTGCCAATTGCACATAGTAGAATGGGAATGTACCTCGATTCCATTTTTTGCGCCAATCGTTAATCAATAACGGGAACGCTTTTCTGTATTGATATGCCCTACCAATGTTTGATTCGCCTTGGTACCAAATTACGCCTTGAAATGCATACGGAATTAAGGGATGTATCATAGCGTTGTAACATAGCGATGGATAATCGTTAAAATTAATGCCATCAAATACAGATTCTACTTGGTATTTCCAGTTGCCACCTAACGGCATTGACTTTTTACCTATATGTAGTTTAAGTTTTGACGCATCCCCATAAATGCCTCCACCTCCACCATTATCTACAACCCTAATGGCAATGACATTATCGCCAACCTTTAGCGTTCCTGCTTTTATATTGTAGTTTCTTTTAAGGTCCCAACCTACTGTTTCTCCTACTTTTACGCCATTTACATAAGTAATATCTTCATCATCTATAGCTGGAATTTCTAAAAGAATATCGGTATTTATAGCTTCTTCCAATAGCGTAACATGTTTTCTTAACCACACCACACCATCAAATTCCCCCAATTCCTGTGTTTCCCATGCTTCTGGTGCATTCATGCTATGCCACTTACTATCATCCAGATCCAAATCTTTGTACGATTCAACATTCGCCGTTGAAAACTTTGCGTTTTGCATGGTTTCTATACGCTGTTGCGCTGTTGCTTTTTTTAAGTTCGATAAAGAATCTAAACTGGTTTTTGGCATGGTAGCAATTAAATGTTTAAAATCGTCGCTGTTCTCAAAACCTTCACGACTTATCCAGGTTTCAATAACAGAACCGCCCCAAGAAGCATTAATAAGTCCGATGGGAATTTGTAAATTATCGTATAACTCTTTTGCGAAAAAGTAACCAACACCTGTAAAATTTCCAGCGGTTGAAGCACTACATACCTCCCAGTTGCCACTACTAATATCCTGATTGGGTGCTGAATTTATTTCCTTCGGAATTTTTATATGCCTAATATTGGGATAGTTTGAAGCGTTTTCTATTTCCGTTTTCGCATGGTCTGATTGGCCAACCATTAATTCCATATTCGATTGCCCGCTGCACAGCCAAACTTCTCCAACTAAAATATTTTTTACAACTACTGTGTTTTCGCCCTTTACAACCAATTCAAAAGGACCACCAGCAGTTTCAGGTTTTAATTTAACCATCCATTGGCCTTTCACATCGGTTTTAGTTTGTAATTTTTGCTGGTTGAATTGTACTTCAATTAATTCATTTGGCTTTGCAAACCCCCACACAGGTATATTGGTATGGCGCTGTAGCACCATATTATCACCAAAAATTTTGGCCACGGTTACTTGCGAATTTGCTATACTACTTACAATGAGCAGTATAAAAACAGGAAATAATTTCATTTTATAAAAAGGCTATTATTAAATTTTAATGAAGATGTGTTGCTTTAATAGAAATTTAAAATGAAGATACCGCTGCTTTCCTACTTTTTGAAGAAAACAGCAGCATCCATCCAACTAAACAAACTAAATTAAATTTCAATTTTTATATGAGGTACTATTTTAAAACAATGGTTTGTATGGAATGGGGCCACGTATGCAACTTAGCGGTTTTTGATTGCATATTTAAGCTATAAGCCACTTCGGTATCGCTTACATTCATAACAATTATAACAAGGCTTCCATCTGTATTTTGAAAAGCGGTGGTTAATAAATTGTTCGAGCTTGAGGCACTACTGACTCTTTTAGCTTGCGGACGGATAAATTTTGAAAAATGACCAATATAATAATAGGCATTGGTAAAGGTTAGTTCGCCCGTTTGAGTATTGCCATGAACGGGTGAAAAACAAAAATTGCCCACATGGTTTGGCCCTCCGGTTTCATCTAAAAGGATGTTCCAATCGGTCCAGGCTACGGTGCCATTATTAAAATCGTTAATCATCGATTTTCCATAACGTTCTGCCAGTTTGGGGTCTTCATTTTCTATACGTGTTACATCGTATTTCTCGTTGCAGCCTTCGGTAAAAATCAAATTTTTATCCGGAAAAGCTTCTTGCACACGTTTTACGGCATCAAACATAGGCGTACCATCTTTCCAATCTTCATACCAATGGAAGCCTGTTCCCCAAACATATTTTGAGGCTTCCGGATCGTTTAAAATAACATCGGCCCGTTGGAAAAGTAAATCTCTATTATGGTCCCAAATAATAATTTTTTTATCGCCCAAGCCTTCTTTTTCCAAAGTTGGCCCTAAATAGTTTTTAAGAAAGTCACGTTCCTCTTCCGCAGTATAAATACACGATTCCCAGCGTTGTAAGGCCATAGGTTCATTTTGTATGGTTAGCCCCCAAATAGGAATGCCCTCTTTTTGATATGCTTTTATAAATTTTGCATAGTAATTTGCCCATGGTTGGTAAAACTCCGGTTTTAGTTTTCCGCCTTCCAACATGTTATTATTGGTTTTCATAAATGCAGGTGGGCTCCACGGACTTGCATACATGGTTAATGTGCCTCCAGCAGCTTCAATGGCCTTTTTTGTGAATGGAATACGGAAGGTGGCATCATGCTCGATACTGAAGGTTTTTAATTCGGCATCACCTTCTTCAATATAGGTATAACTTCCGCTAGAAAAATCGCAGCTATGAATAGTTGTTCTACCTAAAGAATACCCGATACCTTTTTCAACATTAAAATAAGCTTCCATAAATAGATCTTGTTTTTCTTTTGGAAGTTTGTAAAACGTTTCAGCCGAAGCATCGGTTAAAGCGGCCCCAATACCCAAGAAGGTTTGAAACTGCTTACTTGCATCTACATTTATGGCCGCTTCGGTTTCTAAGGGTTGCTTAAAATCTTCAAAATTAACAGTTTCGTTATTTAAGGATAATTTAGAATCCACTCCATGTTTTGTTGTATAAATACTTGCTTTTTTACCGTTTAAACTAAACGTTTCTTTTATGCGTTCCTTTGTTGTTTCTTGCTTTTTTTGCTCGCATGCAAAACATGCGGTAATGAGTAATAGAGCCAGTAATTTCTTCATTTTTTGTTTTTTTGTTTTTTTTGTTTTGTTTACCAAATGTATGTGCCTACAGAACCTGCATCCAATGAAGTGGTAACCCATTTGCCGTTGTATTTTATATTGAAAATTTCTGTGGTGCTACCATCATTTACTACTATCAATACTTTTTTTCCTTTGGGCGTTTTAAAAGCGACGTTGTTTAGATTTCCAATTGTATTGCTAGCTATTCTTGTAGCAGCAGTAGGTACGAATTTTGAGGCATGACCAATAATATAATAAGAAACATTAAACGTGTAAGTTCCGTTATTGTTTATGGTAAGTGCACCTTTGCATGTTGTACAGCCGCCATCGGTATGCGGACCAAAAGAGGCATCATTGGCTAAATTCCATTCCAGGGCCGTTTTGCTCCAGTTTCGCATAGAACCTATAACAACATTTTTTACGTGCCATTTTAGGTCGTCGCCAAAATTGCCATCAATGGGTGTGTATTGTTCTGTAAAATACACATCTTTATCGGGGTGGGCATTGTGTACGGTTGATAATGCGGTGATACTGCCATTGTATAAATGGAATGCCGAACCAGAAATAAATGGTTTTGCATCGGCATCATTTAAAATGGAAATTGGATATTCTGGTTTATCGCAATTGTGGTCGTAAATTATAATTTTGGTGCTTAAATTGGTCGTTTGGAAGGCAGGCCCTAGATGGTTTTTTATAAAGTCTGCTTGCTGTAAGGCCGTCATTAATAAACTGGGGTTGTTACCTGGGTGCAACGGTTCGTTTTGGGGTGTTATGGCATCTATTGTTATGCCTTCGGCTTTCATTTGTTGAATATATTTTACAAAATAATTTGCGTAAACCGAATAATATTTTGGTTGCAAACTGCCACCTATGGTACTGTTGTTATCCTTCATCCAAACGGGTGGCGACCAAGGGCTACCTAAAATCTTGATGTTTGGGTTTATGTTTAAAATTTCTTTTAAAAGCGGGATTAAATGGGCTTTATCAGGTGCTAAACTGAATTTGGTCAAGTTTACATCTGTTTCGCCATTGGGCAAATCGTTATAGGAAAACGGGGCATTATCCAAATCGGATGCACCCATGCTAATTCTTAAATAACTTATGGAAATGGCATTACTGTTGGATCCAAAAAGAATTTGCAACAGCTCTTGTTTTTTTGCGGTACTAAGTGAATTGATTACTTGCGCACTTCCGCCGGTAAGCGTGAAACCAAATCCTTCAACGGTTTGGTAGGTTTGCGCATCATCAACTTCAATATTTGCATAACCATTGTAGGTGCTGTTAAAACTTAGAATGCCATTTTGTCTTTGTATTTTGACGGATTGATCTCCTTTTGTAAGCCAAAAATCTACCTCATTCTCTGTTGAAGGCGGGATGATAATGGTATCATCTTTTTCTTCGTTGGATGATTTACTACAATTAGCAAGAGATATAATAAAGGCGATAATTATTAAGGATTTCATTATTTTAAATTTATTAAAGTCAACCATATTTTCGAAACGAATTTTATTTTGTAGCTATTATCGAGCTACTTACAACTTAATTTTAATTATAGCCCATACTCAAAGTGAGTATAGACTATAATTAAATTATTTGCTCATATTTATTTTAATTCGTTCCTCTCATTTCTACGTTACTTATGGTAATGCCCACTGGATCGAAGGTGTTACCGCCACATCTTATAACTAAATAAACAGTTCCAGAGTTTTCAAATGTAACCGTATTGTTTATGGTGTTTGTTTTTGAATTTTTTATGCAGCCAACTACCGATAATTTTCCTGAAAACGGCGCTGTTCCACATCCGTCCCATGTGCTTAAGCCCATAACTCTGTTATCACTATAATCTTTACCCATAACAGGCACCGTTTTGCCTACATAGACTTCAAACCAAGTATCGGCAAAGGTGCCTGTGGACTTAATCAACATATCAAGTGAATATGTTTTGTTGGCTATAACATCTATGGCCTGATATATGCCCTCTTGCGCCCATCCACCATTGGAATGGATTGTTGCAGCGCCTTCCGTAAACACCCAGTCGGCATCTGCGCTAAGTTGTAGGTTGGTCCATTGCGCACTATCTTCGCTGTTTAAAAACTTACCACCTTTTACAAGATTACCAGCTAATGGATCGGATGTTTCAACAACCAACTCTTTAGAAGAAACTGTTTTATGACCTGCTTTACTAACCGTAAAATGGCTAATGGTATAAGTGCCTGCATCTGGTAAAAAAATCTGTTCTTTTGTATAACCTTGATACACACCCGATCCATCACCAATATCCCACCAATCGGATATGACATCGGCTTTTGTTTGAGCTTCCAGTAGGTATCTATTTGTTAAGTTTTCAACAGGAGTAATTGTAAAACTAGCATCTAAATCTGTTCCTACAATTCCATTTCCAGTACTAATGTCGTTAGGCTGGCACGAAGTAAACAAACGCATCGCAATAACAGAAACTATTATAGCACTTGTTAATTTTATTTTTTTCATTTTGTATATTTTTTATTAATTATAACCCGGATTTTGTACAAGTATCGTGTTTTCCAATTCTTTAACAGGAATTGGCAACAGTTCATTTTTGCCCGAAACAAAGCCTCTGGAGGCTAAGGCCGTAGCAGCTTTACCCGTTCTTACAAGATCGAACCAACGATGGCCTTCGCATGCCAATTCTTTTCTTCTTTCTAAGGCAATAGCATCTAAAGACACTGGTGTTGATGCTAAACCAGCACGTGCTCTAACGGCATCCAAGAGTGCTTGTGCCCTGGCACCTGTGCCACCTAAGGCTTCAGCTTCCAATAAATAGGTATCGGCCAACCTAATGATGTAAGTGTCTTGGTAAAAGTTTAGCGTTTGGTCGCCACCTAGTGTAGAAGCATCGGATTTTAGAGGCACAAATTTTGCCATAAAATAGCCTGTGTTGGTGGATGCTTCGTTAACCGATGAGTAACCTACTACCTGTCCGTCAGCTATCAAAGCTTTAACGTCTATAATGGTCGCATCAAAACGTGGATCGCCCTTCATCACATCATAAAGGTTTTGGGTTACGGTATTTACGCCCCAACCTGGGAAATAATCGGGGGCTGTAGAACCCGCTGTTCTGGTATAATCCCTTATTCCTACCATAATGTTTAATACGTTTCCTTCCGTTCCAAAACCAATTCCGCCCCAATCGGCTCTCCCTGTATCGGTATGCACATCTTCAAGAATAGATTCCGAATTGAATTTATTGGTATGTACCCACAAATCTTTAAAATTACTTAACAATTTGTAACCATATTTGCTAGTACCTCCAGGAATACCGTTTACTTCGGCCAATTGTACTGCGGCTTCGGCTTTTTTATTATTATAAAGATACACTTTGCCCAACATGGCTTGTGCTGCGCCTTTTGTCCAACGGCCGCCTTCGGTAGCTATATTAACAGATTCTGGTAAGGCTGCCATGGCATCCAATAGATCTTGCTCTATTTGGGCATATACGTCTTCTGGTTTCGATTGCGGATAAGTTTGTGCGTCAATAGCGGTAATGGTACGCGTCATTAATGGAATGTTTCCAAACATGCGTACCAAATTAAAATGATAATAAGCGCGCATCGCTTTACATTCGGCAGCGAATCTCAATTTTAAATTTTCATCCATTGGAACATTTGGTAGTTTTTCCAATAAGGTATTAGCCCTAAAAATGCCTTGGTAATGGTTACTCCAAAAACCTTGTGGCATATTGGTAGGCGTTAATTTATTAAATGAAAAAAGAGAAATGGCATCGCCAGGGGCGGAAGCACCGTAATTATCGTCGGAACCTGCATTCATAAAGGAAATCATATTATCCCAACTAGATGAGTTGAAGCTCATAATATCATAAGCTGCTATAAGCGCAGAATAGGCTTCATCGGCATTTTTATAATAAGTTTCTTCCAAATCTGTACCTTTTGGTGTTACTTCTAAAAAATCTTCGGTACACGATATTGATGTAAATAATATTGCTACGGCAATAAATATATACTTGATATTTTTTGTTATCATAATCTGTAAATTATTAAAATTGAATATTAGCTCCCAACATAAAAGATTGGGCTTGTGGATAATAACCTCTATCAATACCAAAAGTACTACCACCAATTTCTGGGTCGAAGCCTGAATATTTAGTAAAGGTCAATAAATTTTCGCCCGTTACATAAAGTCTTAATTTTTGAGCCCCTATTTTGCCAACAACTTCTTGCGGTAGGGTGTAACCAAATTGGATGACTTTAAGGCGTAAATAATCGCCATCTTCTAAATAAAAATCTGAAAATCTTGTAAAATTCAAATTGGTATCTGCCGTGGTTAAGCGCGGATAACTGTTTGAAGTGCCTTCACCCGTCCAACGCCCCAAAGCTTTTGTTTGGTAATTTGGATTTGCTCCTAAATCGATTCGTCTTAAGCCTTGGAAAATTTTGTTTCCAGCAACGCCTTGGAATGCCATGTTTAAATCAAACCCCCCATAATCCAAATTCAAGTTAAATCCGAAGGTATATTTTGGAATAGGGCTTCCCAGATATTGTTTATCAAGATCATTAATGGTGCCATTACCATCGGTATCAACCCATCTAAAATCGCCCGGTTTTGCGTTTGGCTGAATGATAATTCCTGTGCTGTTGGTATAAGCATTTATTTCTGCCTGATTTTGGAAAATACCTGCTGTTTTATAACCATAAAAAGTATTTCTGGCCATTCCAACTTCGGTTCTGGTTAATGTTCCCATAGATTGGAACCCTACGCCACCAGTTATATAGGTTTTTCCTTGACCTAAATAAGTAACCTCGTTTTCTAAATAGGAAATGTTACCATTTACCCTCACATTAAGCGTTCCAAAACTTTCATTGTACCCTAGTTCCAATTCAATGCCCCGGTTTTCCATATCGGCTATGTTACCAAGCGGGGAATTTGCTGCGCCTAAAAAACCTGGTATTTCAACATTTTGTAAAATTCCTGTGGTTTTTTTCTTGTAAACCTCGGCCGTAACATTTAAAGTATTAAAAAATTTGGCATCTACACCTATATTTGTTTGTATGGTCTCTTCCCATTTTAAATCTGGATTTGAAGGTGCATCGGGACTGGTTCCTATTTGAATGGTGCCATCGGTACCCAAAGGATAATTTCTTCCTCCAGAAACAAGCGCCAAATAACCAAAATCGCCAATGGCATCATTTCCCGTAACACCATAGCCACCTCTTATTTTTATGGTGTTTACTAAGGAATTCGTTTTCCAGAAATCTTCTTGGGTAAGCACCCAACCTGCCGAAAAAGAAGGGAAAACACCAAATTTGTTATTTGATCCAAATCTTGATGAACCATCGCGCCTAATAACACCTGTAACTAAATATTTTTCTTTGTAGTTGTAATTCAATCTTGAAAACAAAGACGTTAGCTTGTGCAGATCGCTTGTATATGCAGAGCCAAATTTATTGCTTTCTGCAACATCGTAACCAAATGAAGCCAACTTATAATCGGCGGTTGGAATCCCTCTATAGGTTACCGTTGAACCGCTGGCATCGTTATCAACATAAGCTCCTTGGCCTACTAATAAACTTATATTGTGATCATTAATTTGTTTGGTGTAAGAAATAGTGTTTTCAACATTCCAACCAAAATTTTTATTTGTACTTCGTGTGATCGTATTTTCATCATTAATATTATCACCGTTCATAAAATACTTAGGTGTAAACCCTTCAAATCCCCAATACGCCAATTTACCGCCTAAGGTAGATCGTATTTTCAATCCTTCAATGGGCGTAATTTCAATACTTGCATTTCCAACAAAATCATCAGCCCAATTGTAATTGCCCAATCTGGTTTTAATATAGGCCAAAGGGTTGGTCATGTTGTTTTGCACCAATGTTGAAATCCCGTAAGGGTTTCCGTTCGCATCGGTCATAACATCATTACCTACATAAGGGATGCCGCTTGCCTTAACAGGATCGGTTTCTACCAACGGTGTTATGGGGTCTAAATGCAATGCAGAACTTAATGGCCCGCCTTGTTCGGCATTTGTGTTACCAATATCCAATGTTTTTTGGTGCGAATACCCTAGCGTTTGACTAAAAGTAATAAACTTTGAAATTTTATGGGTTGAGTTTAAACGCATGCTTTTTTTGTTAAAACCAGAAATTTCGGGCGTTACAATACCTTCCTGATCTATGATACCTACCGATGCATAAAAATTAGAAACATCGTTGCCACCGCTTAAACTCAGTTCATGGGAATACCGTTGTGCACTATTTGAAAAAATGGCATCTTGCCAATCGGTTCCTTTTCCCAAGGAAGTGGGGTTGGCATATAAAATTCCGCCGCCACCGTTTACAGACTGCTCGTTCATTAACACGGCATATTGCGTAGCGTTTAGCAATTTTAGTTTTCTGGCCGGACTCGATACACCGGCAAAACCATTATAATTAACGCTTATTTTTCCTTGCTTTCCTTTTTTGGTAGTAACCAATATCACACCGCCCGCGGCTCTAGCACCATAAATAGCCAGTGAAGCAGCATCTTTTAAAACCTCAATAGATTCGATGTCCGATTGGTTCACATAACCAATACCGCCATTATCTACAATCACACCGTCAACTACCCAAAGCGGGTCGTTTCCTGCTTCGGTAAACGTAGTTATACCACGTATTCTAATAGTAGAAGCCGAACCTGGTTGTCCCGCATTGGCTGCAATGGTTAAGCCCGAAACCCTACCCTGCAAAGCCTGTTCAATGCGCCCATTGGGTATGTTCTCAATATCCTTGGCCTTCACACTGGATATGGCACCGGTTACAACGCTCTTTTTTTGGGTACCATACCCTACAACCACTATTTCATCCAACTTAGCGCTTTCCGGTTGCATGATAATGCGCAAAGGACTTGTAGTTACGGCTACTTCTTGAGTAACATACCCTACATAAGAGATTATTAATGTGGTGGTGTTTTCAGATACGCTCAATGAAAAATTTCCATCGAAGTCTGTCGAGGTCCCATTGCTTGTCCCTTTTTCAATAATGGATGCCCCTGGCAATGCAAAATTATCTTCAGATGATAGAACCGTACCCGACACCGTTTTTTTGTTCTGTGCCATTACTGCTAAAGAACTGAAGAATAAAAAAAACAAGAATACAAATCTTAATTTTTTTGTGAATAATTTTAATTTCATAATAATTATTAGTTTAATTGTTTAATTTGTTAAAATGAATAGGGTAAATTTATATTTTTATCATTCATAAGGCGCTATTGTTGCATACGCTTTAATTACATCTGGAAATAAAATCATTACGTCAGCTATACATCATTTTTATTTTATTGCTTAATAAATAGTGTTTTAAATACTAAAAATATATTAACTTTAGAGTCTCTTTTAAATAAACAGCGTTCGGATTTTTATGACTCATAAATGGCGTTTAATTTGGTGGCTTTTAGTGCCCTTTTGTTTACATGCACAGGTTGCCCCTTCTTTTTTAAAACAAGTAAAAGCATCGGTTACCGAAGCTATTAGTTTCGATAAAAATGATTTCAAATCAGATGCCCAATTTTGGACCATGTGCGAAGACCGCAACGGTATTTTGATTTTTGGAAACAACGATGGCATTTTAACCTATGATGGGGAATATTGGAAAACCATCCCACTGCCCAATAACTCATCGGTTCGAAGCTTGATGATTGACGAGAGCGGTATTATATGGGTTGGCGGCTACAACGAAATTGGAAACCTAAAAAAGGATGCTTATGGAAATTACTATTACCAATCGTTAATTGATGCGCTGCTGTTAAACAATTCCAACTTAGAAAACAATTGGCAAATACATGCTTTTTATGGCAAGACCGTTTATAGGTCGTTTAAGGAATTAATTGTTATTCAGGGCAAATCTGCAACCCATATCAAAGCAAACCAGGCCTTTATTTATTCGGCTATGGTTCATGGCCATTTAATTGTTCAAGATGCAGAAAACGGTATTTACGCCCTTAACGAAGAAGCCGATAAGCTCACGTTCCTCTTCAACTCCAGTAGTGTTGAAAATGGCGCTATTACCGCATCATTTCCCATAAACAACCACGAAGTATATTTTATTACCAAAGAAGGCCATATTTTTTTAGCGAATTTATCCTCAAAAAAAATCATTAAAAAAATCAGGCTTTTTGAAAAAGGCCATATCGACCCTATTAACTGTGGCGTACAAAAAAACGATTCTACTTTCCTTTTGGGTACTTTAAGCTCAAAAATAATTGAACTGAAAAAGGATGGCAGCACAACCAAAACCAACATCACGTTCTCTAAAGTTAAAAACACCGCCATTCTTAATTTTTATAAATTAAAATCGAACAATATTTGGGTGCTTCACAATAATGGCATGGCGTGCTTGGACTTTAATTCGCAATATGCCAACATTTTCGATCATGCCTCTGTTTATGATATATTAATTGATAACAAAACCATTTATTTGGCAACCAATGAAGGTGTTTATTACATAAATAAGTTTGACGATCTCGATTTCAAAATCAACAAAATAGAAGATTTACCGGGGCAGGCTTGGTCTTTAACCAAATTGCAGGACGATATTTTAATTGGCCATAACGACGGGCTGTTTGTTTTAAAGGACCATAGTCCCGAGCAAATTGGCAACAGGACCGGTTTTTGGAAAATAACACCCTTAAAAGACCATAAAAACCTGTTTTTGGCATCCAATTATAACGGTTTGTTTTTGTTGGAAAAAGAAGCCTCTAAATGGGTTTTAAAACATCAAATACAGGGGTTTGATGAATCGACCCGCGATATTCTTCCTTCTGAAGACCCCAATACCTTCTGGGTCTGCCATGGCTACAAAGGGGTTTACAAAATAGTCATCAATTCAGATTATACACGGGTCGTATCCGTTGAACAGTTTACTACCGGAAACGGCTTTAAATCGCCGTTCAGTATCAATGCCGTTAACTATAATGGGCATATAGTGTTCACTACAAACAATGGCATTTACACCTATAACAAGAAAACAAAAACATTCGTACCCTATCCGGCATTGAACAACATTTTAGACGCTTCAAAAAACACGCGGAAACTGTTATATACCCAAGATAAAACATGGTTTGTGCAAGATGATGAAGCAGGTTATTTCCTAAATAACGACCCCAAAAAGCAATTAATTACCGCCCCTTTTTTAAACCTAAAAGGGTTGTTCAACAAAGGTATGGAAAGCGTGCTGCCTTTTGGCGATTATGTTTTTTTGGGCTCGAACAAAGGGCTGCTTCTGTACTCTGTTCAGGTTAACAATACCCAAAAAGCGCACACGGTTTTTACCAACATAAGCTATATAAACGATCAGGTTAAAAATTATGCCCCCATTTACCCCGACCGCCTGGTGGAATTGCCCAATGCCTCCGATGTTTTGAGATTTGAATTCAGCGCCCCGGAAATTGCCCCCTATACCCAGGTGCAGTATAGCTATTTTCTGGAGGGTTCTGATTTTGTATGGTCGGAATGGTCTTCGCTCCCTTTTAAAGAATACACTAAATTACCCCACGGCACCTACACCTTTAAGGTGAAAAGCAAAAGCAGCACCGGGGTTGAAGGCCATGAAAGGGCTTATACCTTTTCCATTCTTCCTATGTGGTACCAAACCGGTTTTGCCTATTTTATATACAGTGCCGTTTTTTTAATGATCACCTATTTGGCTTATAGGCTTATTTTGAAAAAAATAGAAGCTGAAAAGAGAAAAACAAAATTAGAGACCTTAAAAGACCAAAAACTTGTTAAACTGGAACTGGAACAACTTAAATTGTCTATCGAACAACAAAAAATTAAAGAGGACAACACCCATTTGGAAATGGATTTAATTGATAAAAGCAAAGAACTGGCCAATTACACCCTGCTACTTAGCAAGAGAAAAGAAGCCTTCCAAGAGCTGAACAACGACCTGAAACAACTTAAAGAACTGGTTAAGAGCAGCGAATCGAAAAACAAAATAACCCAAATCTTCAAAAAGCTGAACCAAAACAAAATAGGCGATAAATATCTTGAGATCTTTGATGTGAATTTTGAAAGGGTACACACCGAGTTTTTTAGGGATTTAAAGCATATTAATCCTTCATTTTCGCAACGTGAACTTCGGCTAAGCGCTTTAATCAAAATGAATTTAACCAATAAAGAGATTTCACATATACTAAACATTTCAACAAGAGGTGTTGAAACTGCAAGGTACAGATTACGCAGAAAGCTTAATCTACCAGCATCAGAAAGCCTTACTTCATTTCTTGGGAATTTAAGTGTTAGTAATCAAAAATATAGCTAGTATTTATTGAATTAAATTCATTTTTGGGTTTTTCGAGATAGAACATAATCAAAAAGACCTGTTAGAATTTTTGAAATCCCAACAGGTCTTTTTGATTATCTATGATAACTGTGTTTTTAACTCACTGCATCCTTAATGCGTTTTATAGCTTCGATAATTTGCTCTTGTGAGGCGGCATACGAAATGCGAATGCAATCGGGGTTGCCAAACGATTCGCCGTCAACGGTGGCCACCAAAGCCTCTTCTAATAGATACATTGAAAAATCGGAAGCATTGTTTATGGTTTTTCCGCGTAATATTTTTCCAAAGAAATAGGATATGTTTGGAAATACATAAAACGCACCTTCTGGCGTGTTGGTTTCAAAGCCTTTTACCTCGCTTAATAAGCTTAGAATTAAATCGCGACGCACCTTAAATTCGTCTATCATATATTGAACACGACTTGGCGATTCGTTAAGTGCCGTAATGGTAGCGCGTTGTGCAATACAGTTGGCGCCACTGGTAATCTGTCCTTGCATTTTGTTGCAGGCCCTAGCGATTTTTTCGGGAGCACCAATGTAGCCAATACGCCATCCGGTCATTGCAAATGCTTTTGAAACACCGTTAACGGTAATGGTACGGTCGTACATATCTTCAAATTGCGCCATACTTGCGTGCTTGCCCACATAGTTTATGTGTTCGTAAATTTCATCGGAAACCACATAAATATTGGGGTGTTTTACCAACACATCGGCCAAACCGCGCAATTCTTCTTTGCTGTAAATGGAGCCGCTGGGGTTGCAAGGCGAACTAAACCAAATCATTTTGGTTTTTGGTGTAATGGCCGCCTCCAATTGTGCAGGGGTCATTTTAAAATCGGTTGCTATGGTTGTGGGTACTTCAACAGGAATACCGTCGTTCAACTTAATAAGGTCGGCATAACTTACCCAATAAGGGCAAGGAATAATGACTTCATCGCCCATGTTGGTCATAACCGCAGCAATATTGGCCAACGATTGTTTGGCACCGGTAGAAACTACAATTTGGTTTGGGGTATAGGTAAGCCCATTGTCGCGCTTAAATTTATTGATAATGGCCTGTTTTAGGTCCACATAACCATCAACTGGCGAGTAGGCGTTGTAATTGTCGTGAATGGCTTGAATGGCGGCTTCTTTAATAAAATCGGGGGTATTAAAATCTGGTTCGCCCAGACTTAGCCCAATAATGTCTTTTCCTTCAGCTCTCAGTTCTCTTGTTTTTGCAGCCATCGCTAGGGTAGCCGACTGCGCCATGTTTAAAATTCTATCGGATAGTAATTGCATTTCAAAAAAAAAAAAATAATAATGGTTAGACGTGTAATGCGGGTTTCATGCCCATTTCCTTTAAGTGCTTAAAATGGGCAATAATGGCTTTACGGGTTGTTTTATATTCGTTATAGGGTAAGTTGAATTCTTTAGCGGTTTCCTTAACAATTTTAGAGATTTTATCATAGTGGATATGACTGATGTTGGGGAAAATATGGTGCTCTACTTGATGGTTCAATCCGCCGGTAAACCAATTGATTATTCGGCTTTTAGCTCCAAAATTCACGGTTGTTTTAAGTTGGTGGATGGCCCAGGTGTTCTTCATGGTGCCATCTTGTTCGGGCAATGGCATTTCGGCATCTTCCATAACATGTGCCAATTGAAAAACTACACTTAAAATGAGGCCTGCTGTGTAGTGCATGACGAAGAAGCCCAATAAAATTTTCCACCAAGCAATGTCAAGAATAAGCATAGGAAGCACGACCCAAACGGCAATGTAAATGATTTTTGAAATAACCAATTTGCTCCAGTTCCAAACGGGATTTGGAAATTTTCCGTACGATAATTTACGTTTCATGTAACGTTTCATTTGTATAAAATCGGTGGTGATGGCCCAATTGATGGTTAGTAATCCATATAGCAATACCGAATAATAATGCTGGAACTTGTGGTACCAATGCCATTCAGAATGTTCAGAGAATCGCAAAATGCGCCCTGCCTCCAAATCTTCATCCATCCCGTGAATATTGGTATAGGTATGGTGCAAAACGTTGTGCTGTACTTTCCAGTTGTAAACATTGCCGGCAAGTATGTAAATGCTGCTGCCCATCAACCTGTTGATCCATTCTTTATTTGAAAATACGCCGTGGTTGCCATCGTGCATCACGTTCATGCCAACTCCTGCCATCCCAATACCCATAACAATGGTCAATAAAAGTTGTGCCCAACCCGGAATGTTCAATGTTAAAAGCAAGAAATAGGGTGTTAAAAACAACGAAAACATAATGATGGTCTTTACCCATAATTTCCAATTGCCGGTACGTTTGATGCTATTGTCCTTAAAATAATCGTTAACACGTTTGTTGAGCGTTTTAAAAAATTTTGCCGAATCGATACGTGAGAAAGAAAGGGTTTGTTCTGTCATGCTATTAAAATTTGTTCAATATGAAATAAAGCATTTCATATTTGGCGCAAAGATAGGTATAATGCAATTGAAGTAATGCCATTTTTTTGTAAAAATATGGAGGTAAAAAGTATATTTTTGTTGAAAATTTAACAGGAATGGAGTTAATACTTAAATACTTTGCGAACCTTACGGAAGACCAAATTGAAAAATTTCGGAAGATGGAACTATTATATCAAGATTGGAATTTGAAAATTAATGTGGTGTCCCGTAAAGACATTGACGAGCTTTATTTGCGGCACGTGCTACATTCGTTGGGCATTGCCAAAGTAATTGCTTTTAAGGATGGAAGCCAGATTTTAGATGTTGGCACCGGTGGCGGGTTTCCGGGTATTCCATTGGCTATTTTGTTTCCAAAGTGTACTTTTCACTTGGTTGACAGTATTGCAAAAAAAATAAAGGTGGTTGATGAAGTGGTTGAAGGTTTAGGCCTCACCAACGTAATAACAAGCCACAGTCGTGTCGAGGAAATTAGTGGCACTTACGATTTTATAGTGAGTCGCGCCGTAGCCATCATGCCTACCTTTGTACATTGGGTAAAGGGAAAAATAGCCAAAGAGCAAAAAAACGACCTTAAAAACGGCATTCTGTATTTAAAGGGTGGCGATTTAACCGAAGAACTGCAAGATTACAGAACCACGACCATCTATAATTTAAGCGATTTTTTTACGGAAGAATTTTATGAAACAAAAAAAGTGGTGCATTTACCTTTAAAATATAAAGGGTGATTTTTCTTGATAATAGTGCTTATAGTTTTGATAATTCAACAAAATTCTCATTAAAATAGTAATATTGTTTTTGGTACCAATAGGTGTTTTTAAATGCTTCAACGTCTTTTTTTCCAGCGTTGGGCGACACAATGCTTAATGCTTTTTCAAAATATAATTGAGCGTTTTCTGCATCTTTCGCTTTATTATAGCCTATTGAAAGCCCCAGCATAGCATCAAAATCGTTGGCATCAAAGGTTAAGGCTGTTTTAAAATCTGAAATGGCATCCAAATACTTTCCTAACAATAAGAAGGAAGCGCCCCTGTAAAAATAGTTGAAACTATTGGAGTTGTTCAGCTTTAAGGCGCGGTTTAGGTCGTCGTTCGCTTTTTGGTAATAATTAATATCCAAATAAAACACGCCTCTATTGTAGTATGCTTCTGCGTTTGGGTTCACGATAATGGCAACCGAGTAATCTTCAAGGGCTTTTGTATATTGTTTTAAAGCCATATATGCCGAAGCTCTCAGGAAATAGGTGGTTTGTAGCGTTGGCACCAGGCCAATTATTTTACTAAAGTCGATAATGGCGCTTTCAAATTCACCTAAATCATATTTTACACAGCCCAAGCTATATAGGGCATCCAAAAGTTGGGGGTCGCGTTTATAAGCTTCTTCATAATCATCTTTAGCGCCATCAAAATCCTTGAGGCTATAACGCGAATTTCCGCGGTTATAATAGGTGTCAGCATCTGGTTTCTTTAGAATAATTTTGGAATAATCTACAATAGCACCCGAGTAATCGCCCAAATCGTTTTTTGCTATGGCACGGTAAAAATAAGCGTCTAAGTTGTCGGGCTCTAAAGCGATAACCGCACTGTAAAGCGACACCTTTTCATTTAAGTCGGTGGCTTTGGTGGCTTGTCGGTATAGTTTATTGGCTTGCGCAAAAATGGTATTGCAAGCTATGGTTATGATGAGGATGATAATGGCTTTTTTCATTAGGGATTTAGGTGTTAAAATTTGAGGCATTAAAAAAAATAAAGTTAGTAATTTTTATGGAATTTAATTTAGGAAACCAGTTTTTAAAAATGGTTGGGAGATGAATATTTAGTCTATGATATTTCTTTTCTGAACAAAAAAAAGACAAATTTGTCTTAATGTATTAAATTTTAGTGCATTTCGTCGAATAATAATGCTTTACATCGTTAGTTTTGTTATCTTTGTACCGTAATTGCATTTAAAATTTAGTCTCTCAACGTAAACCCTAATGCTAATTTATTTGAGATGACTATACGTTTACCCTTCAATTGTTTAAAATACTTCTATTTTTTATTGTTGCTATCAAATGTTAATGTAGGGATGGCGCAATCCATACAAGTTAATATTATTGGTAATCCCACAAGTATTTCCAATACGGCTACCATTGCAATTAATGCAGGAACGGCGCTTAATTTTAGAGTCACTAATAAAGAAACGGCCAATTGTGACGATTTGGAAATTCAAAGCATTTCCATCACAAACACGCCCATCTTTAGTGTCATTCCGGCTACTCCAAGTGGGGCGGTTAAGCCAGCTAGTTGTGCCCAATGGTGGTGGTACTTTTTTGGAATCAAATCAAATTTAGATTTCAAGGTCCAAAATAACAGTCCTAGTTCGGGTTGTGTGTCAGCTAGCTCCAAAGTAACCATCAAAATAAAAAATAAACCTGATTTTACCTTTACTTTACAGGTAAACACGTCGCCAAAAATAAATGTTTTAGGGGGTAGCCCCTTAGCTGATATTTTGCATAACTCAAGCATCCCATCGGCAACCAATGCTACCTATTTTGGTGTGGTCGAGTCTGGAGCCCAACGAACAAGAAATTACACCATTGTAAATACGGGTACGTGCCCTTTGAACATATCCGGAGTATCGGTTGTTGGTACAGATTTCACAGTACCAGCGTCCTTTACGGCTAGTATAGCACCAGGGGCGTCCACAATTTTGCCAGTTACCTTCAAAGGCCCGCCAGCGAGCTATGGGAAAAAAACAGCAACAATCAATATATTAAATAATGATAATTCCAGCTTTAAGTTTAATGTAAGTGCTGAAGTGTTTTTTGAAGATATTCCAGGGCCCGGGGGCGTTACCTCAGGTTTTAAGTTATGGCTTAAAGCTACCAGGGGCATAACCAAGGATGCCAGCTCTAAAGTTTTGGAATGGGCAGATTTAGGCACCAATCCTAAAAATGCGAAAGCCAATTTAGGAAATGAGCCTACCTATCTGGATGATGCCCTTTCAAATATAAATTTCAATCCGGTTATAGATTTTAAAAATGGCAGTGGTACAGAACAGTTTATGTATAACGATGAGTTGGCTAGTGGCTTTTATAGTTCAGATATTTTTATTGTGATGGTGCCCGATAGTCCCATAACCAGTACTTCTCCAAAAAATACCATTTTGGCGGGTATCGAATCGGCTACACCGGGCGACGTTACCGGGGTTGGTTATGGCAATTATTCTACGGCATTTAGCAATGAGGTTTTATCGTACAACCAAGGAATTCCCGGTTCTGGCACGTTTACGGGAAGTGCCGAAATTGATACCGGTAAATCGTACGCTGGGGTTGGTATTATCAATGTAACCGATAATTTGGATACGGCTCCTACTGCCCATGACATTTTATATAATTCCAAAATATTAACAACTGCTAAGGCTGCAAACCCGTTTGGTAGTTTGAATGGTAGTTGGTATTGGATTGGAAAAAATTATAACGAAACTGCGAACTTAAACGGAAGGGTTGCCGAAATTTTCACCTTTTCAACAAAGTTGGATGCCACTTCCAGACAAAAAGTGGAATCTTATCTGGCCATTAAATATGGCATTACTTTAGGAACTTCTACCATTGCCGAAAAAGATTATCTTAATTCTTTTGGCACCAAGGTTTGGAAGATTGCCGATGGTTTTAACCACGACGTTGCTGGCATAGCTAGGGATTCTATTTCCGATTTAAAGCAACGACAATCCAAAACCGCCAATACCATTCATGACGTTACCATTGGCTTAGGAGGTATTTTTCCAAAAAACAGTGACAATCCAAACGATTTTAATAAGGACGGCGATTTTTTAATGTGGGGAAACAATGGGGGCACTTTTACAACAAGTGGCGCAACCGAAACTGTAAATCTGGGTACAGGTATAAACACTTCGGTTGAACGCATCGACAGAATATGGAAAATTGTAGAGTCCACTGAAGTTTTAAGCGATGTTGGAAACGTGTATTTAAGTATTCCAGCTTCGGCTTTTGGTGGTTTTCCAAAAGCTTCCAATCAAGAATACGCCCTTATAGTGGCTGATGATCCGGCATTTGCAACCTCTAATATCATGGATGTAATTCCGTTAAGGCCCGATGCTAGTGGTAACTTATTTAATTGGTACAATTTTGATGGTACCAAATATTTTACCTTCGGAAAAGTATCAAGGTTAACGGGAAACCATGCCTTAACACTTGAAGATGGTGAATATCTGTTAGGCGATTATGCGCTTAACTTAAACGTAAACGATTTTACTATTTCGGCGTGGGTAAAAGGGGGCACTGTAAAAACGAATCCAAGAACCATCATGTCTAAAGGTGAAAAGCTGCAAATGCGATTAAATACTTCCGATGAGGTAGAAATCGTTATCGACGGAGCCATAAAATTCACCTCTACTATGGCATTGTCAGATTCTAAATGGCATCAAATAACATTTGTATATGATAGTGGTTCGGTGTTTTTGTATATAGATGGTGTGTTGGATAAAACAGAACAGAACGTTATGGCACCTTCACCCAATTTTAACAATTTTTGTATTGGAGCTTTGTACGTTAACAATAATGATGTTTCCAACTTCTTTTTGGGGCAAATTGACGAGGCTTACATTTGGGACCAAGGTCTTATCCGCGAGCAAGTGCGCTACCTCATGAACCAAGAAATTGAGCGCAGTCCTGCCAATTTTGTTTCGGGCAAAGTAATTCCATTTGCAGCGTCTAGCAATGTGGTGGCTACCATTCCTTGGAGCAAGTTGAAGGTGTATTATAATTTTAATGCTTTTTATGGTTCTACCATCGAAGGTCAGGCAAATGCAGATGGCTCCACAACCGATCGCTATTTCATACGGATTAATTATTTAAGTGAAGATAAAGCTGTATTATCGCCACAAACAGCACCGTTGCCTTATGTGTCTGCAAATGATGGTGCATGGGATGATCCTGCCACTTGGGAACATGGTTCAGAACAGGTGTTGCCAAATGCATTGGGTTTAAATGGTGTTAGACGTGTTGATTGGAATATTGCACAAATTTCACATGAAATAACCTCGGAAGATAACGATATAGCACTATTAGGTTTGGTTTTGGAAAATACAGGCAAATTAACCATAGCCAATCCGTTTGAAACCCTCGACGAAACTAATTCTGGTCATGGTTTGGCAATTTCCCATTACCTGGAATTGGACGGCGTGATAGATTTGGTGGGCGAATCGCAACTTTTACAAAGTGAGGGCAGTATTTTGGATGCCGATAGCGGTGGTTATATTGAACGCGACCAACAGGGTACGGCAAATGGTTTTAATTATAATTATTGGTCGTCATCGGTAGGGCCAACGGGTAATGGCAATGCTACTCTAGGCACGGGTCTTACTTACACAAATGAAAGCAATAAGATTGAAGGGTTTTTAAATAACGGAACATCAACAGCAGCTTATACACCCTTATTGTTTGATGGGGTCGCTTACCATTTTACGCCATCTGGCCCCCCGGGGCTGATAAAAACCATTTTTACTTATTGGCTCTATAAGTTTTATGGTGCTGCCAATGCCTACGATGCCTGGGAGAAAATCGACGAAAAATCATATTTAATGGCAGGTGAAGGGTTTACCATGAAAGGGCCTTCTGGTCCAGCACCCTTATCATCACAACAAAACTATGTGTTTAAAGGGTTGCCCTATAACGGAAATTTTACCTTGCCATTATTGAAAAGTATAACGGGAACCAATCCATTGGGAGATGTCGATAGGCTAATTGGAAATCCCTATCCCTCTGCAATGGATGCTACACAATTTATTTTGGATAATATCAGTGTTGCCGATGGCGGAAATAATCATAACGGAACCGTTTTTAATGGGGCTTTGTATTTCTGGGATCATTTTGGCAAAGAGGATACCCATATTTTAAAAGGCTATGTTGGCGGTTATGCAACCCGTAATTTAACGGGTGGTGCCGCTGCCATTTCAAATGATACGCGTATTAACAGTACTTCCAATGGGGGTAGTGCTGCTTTGGGTACAAAAGTACCGGGTCAATACATTCCCGTTAATCAAGGCTTTTTTGTTTCAACAGCTGTCGATGCAACTACGGGGTCGTCACTAACCAGTGTTGATGGAGGTGATATTGTATTTAAAAATAGCCAACGGGCGTATCAACGAGAAACAGGCCCATCATCCGTTTTTTTCAAGCAGAGCAACAAAAAGAACGACGCTAATTCAGCACCATCTGGAAAGCCAACAATTCGTCTTATCTACGATTCGCCTTTGGGCTATCATAGGCAACTTGTAATTGGTGCCAATATGAATGCGACAGATGGCTTTGATATGGGATATGATGCTTTTATGATTGATGTGAATGAAGAAGACATGTATTGGAGTTTGAATGATGCTAAATTGGTAATTCAGGGAGTTTCTAGCTTTGATGCTTCAAAAGAATTTTCACTGGGCCTAATTGTTCAAAAAGAAGGTGTTGCAACTATTAAGGTCGAAGCGCTTGAAAATATGGATGCCAGCACCAACCTATATATTAAGGATGCATTCACCAACCAAACCCACCTAATAACCAACAATGCTTTCGATGTATTTTTGCCATCGGGTATTTACAACAACCGATTTAAGCTGGTTTTCCAAAACACCGATGCTTTAAGCACAGAGACTGTTGAAGCTAATACAAGCCATCTTTTGGTTTATTTTGATGGCAATACCTCCGAAATAAAGTTAATCAACAAAAATGGGGTCTATGTTTCAAATGTTAATTTATATACCGTCTTGGGACAAGATATAAAGAACATGAACGTTCGCTCTTCAAAAAGTGAATCTATGCCAGTTAAGTTGACTACTGGCGTTTATATCATCAAGCTAAAAACAGAAAAGGGTGTTTTAAGCAAAAAGATACTTGTAGAGTAAATATAAAACCAGCAAAAGATTGATGTTTTTTGTTTTAAGAACAGGAGTCTTGATATCATTTAAGAATTTAATCAACTAAAATCAAAAAACATTCATATTCCTGAAAAGCTCAAGATTATGAATGTTTTTAAATAGGTAGGGCAAACAGTTTATTCACCCAAAAACGGATAACGATAATCTGTTGGTGTAATAAAGGTTTCTTTTATCAATCTAGGCGATACCCAACGCAATAAGTTTTGGGCACTTCCCGCTTTATCGTTTGTGCCAGAAGCACGTGCACCACCAAAAGGTTGTTGCCCAACAACTGCACCCGTTGGTTTATCGTTAATATAAAAGTTCCCTGCGCTATTTTGTAATGCATCCGTGGCCTGTGCTATGGCGTACCTGTCGGTTGCCAATACGGCACCTGTTAGGGCATACTCACTGGTTTCATCTACCAATTTTAGGGTTTCCGCATAAGCGTTATCTTCATATACATAAATGGTTATTACAGGGCCAAACAATTCGGTACACATGGTGGTATATTTGGGGTTTGTTGTAACAATTACTGTGGGTTCTATAAAATAGCCTTTAGATTTGTCATAGTTGCCACCAACTATAATGTTACTGTCCTTATCGGTTTTTGCTTGGTCAATGTAGGTTGCTAATTTATCAAACGAACCTTCGTGTATTACGGCAGTAATAAAATTGCCCATATCGGCAGGTGAGCCCATTTTTAGGGAGTTTACATCTTCTATAACCAATTTTTTAATCTCGCCCCATAGACTTTTGGGGATATAAGCGCGTGAAGCGGCACTGCATTTTTGCCCCTGAAACTCAAATGCTCCTCTAATTATAGCTGTTGAAACCTGTTTGGGTACAGCGCTTTTGTGGGCAATAATAAAATCCTTCCCGCCTGTTTCGCCCACAATTCTAGGATACGTTTTATAGTTGTGAATATTATTTCCTATTTGTTTCCAAAGTTCCTTAAATACAAAAGTAGAACCGGTAAAGTGTAATCCAGAAAAATCCGGACTCGCTAATACGGTGTTGCTAATCATCACAGGGTCGCCAAAAACAACATTTATCACGCCTGCTGGTACACCGGCTTCCTCAAAAACATCCATGATTACTTTAGCTGAATATATTTGGCTGTCACTAGGTTTCCAAACCACCACGTTGCCCATCAATGCCATGCACGATGGTAGGTTTCCTGCAATAGCGGTAAAATTGAAGGGGGTAACCGCATAAGTAAACCCTTCCAAAGGCCGGTACTCTACTCGGTTCCAGACATCGTTGGTACTTTTGGGCTGGTCTTTATAAATCTCCGTCATATATTGTACATTATAGCGCAAAAAATCCACAAACTCACAAGCAGCATCAATTTCAGCTTGATGGATGGTCTTCGATTGGGCAATCATGGTTGCGGCATTAATTTTAGCTCTATAGGGGCCTGCAACCAGTTCTGCTGCCTTTAAAAAAATGGCGGCTCGTTGCTCCCAAGGCATTTTAGACCAAGTTTTTCTGGCTTCCAATGCGGTTGTAATAGCTTTTTCTACATGGACTTGATCTGCTAAGTGATAGGTGCCAACTACATGCTTGTGGTCGTGCGGCGGTGATATGGTTCGGGTGGATCCTGTTTTAACATACAAACCATTTATATATAAAGGCACGTCAATGGTGCTCCTGTACATGGCATTATAAACGTTAAGTACAGCATCGCGCTCTGGTGTTCCCGGAGCATAACTTTTTACAGGTTCGTTATTGGCCGTAGGTACATTAAAAAAACCTTTTCCCATAATTCTATTGTTTTTGTTGTTTAATTATAAATAAATTGACTGCAAATTTACGAATTTTATAATGGTTATCCAGAATCAACAGCAATTAAATAGCCTTTTTTACGGCGTTCCCCTCGGGTTTCGGGCTTTGCGCTCCGAGTCCCCGCGCCCGTTGGGGCGTTGCCCGTGCCATCGATGGCACGGGCAAAGGGCGGAGCGTGGGTGCCAAAAGCGCGCCGAC
>NZ_WRPN01000029.1 GCF_009746565.1 Mariniflexile maritimum | reverse complement strand
GCTCAATGAAACTCAAATTCTCGTATTTCTTTAATCCTTTTTGAGTTCCAGCTCTAATTTGTTCAGCATTCAGGTGTGGTATTTTTTCTTCTTTACTCATTTTTTCAACTTGTGCCTAACGGTTCTGCACTAGGCAATGTGGCGCTTTCTCTCGAGTATAATTGTTGCGCCATTTTGCTTAGTGCATGTTATTTGCATTTCTTTTATAATACATTGATTCCGAACTTCCTTAATTTTCGTGGTAGAACATCATCTAAATTTTGAATATCATCGTCATTGAGTTCTATTAAACTGAAGTTCTCATTAGCATAGATTTCTAACTTTTTCTTTTTTCGTTCTGCATATTTTTGATTTTCTTCCATCCCCCAAAACTCAATGAATACTTTTCCTTGGGGTATATAAAAATCAGAAATCACTTCTTCTTCAATTCCAGGTAATCTTCTTTCGTAAGCATGAGCAATTCCATTGTTATATAAATAATCATCAATCATAGCCTCAGCTCTAGATCTTACGCGATGTCCATCCTGAGTTCTATATTTTGCTTCATGTTTTTGTCTAAACTCATCGGTATTATTTTCTTTTTCAACGTTGGTTGATGAATTTTCGTCATATTTCTTTCCAGTCGCAGCGTTAATAGAATTTAATACATTTTTATTGTTCAATATTGACTTATCCCATATTACGAATGGTGCACCATTCTGGGCTTCCATTTCATATCCACCATTTTTACTTCCGAACTTTGTTAAATGCCATCCACTGATATTAGATTTTTCAATCCAACCAAGTTCTGCTAAAATTGAATTAATCCTTTGAGCGGAAATATTGAAATGACCTCCAATAGTTGTCGAATTTATGGTATCCTCTTTACGAACTTCCTCTTTGAGATTTAAATTAATTGGCCAAACTATATATTCCCCAAATTTTGGGTTATATTTCATTTCACCACCTACCATTTTTCCTTCTTTAGTTAAATGCCATTGGTCATCTTTCTTGTACATCCAACCTTTTGAGGTCAACTGTTCAAACAAATCCTTGGAATCAATGTTTCTTTCTTTAGCTAATGCGGATGTTGATAATTGTTTCATCTATTGTTGTGTCTATGTTTTAATTGCAAATAACGAGTTTGTATATGAAAAGTAACGTGTAAATAAACGCTAAATTTTCGTATGTCCGTTGTGTTTTTTGTTTGCCGAAATTCTAGGCTCGGCACTTGCCTAGTTATTTTTTATATACTGTGTTGGCGTTTCGTTTTTTATTCTGCGTTTTGCCATTCAGTCCTATTATTTTTCTAAATTAGTCAAAATTATTTTATGGCGTTCTCCGAGGATATAAAATCAGACTTCCAATTTTTAGATGACATTATTTTAGAAATAGGTTCTACTAAAGGCAAAGGATTAACTATTTATAATATCTTTGAAAGATTCTATGGTCATTCTCCTGTGACTGATTCTAATACAATTCTTAATTTCGGCAGACAATATCCTAGTTTAGCTGACACAACTCTTTCAATAGATGAGTTTTTTGATAAAGGGGAAGCTTTGGATTATGAATTTTCAAAATTAGAACAGGCTTTACTTTATTTAGAGTCCGAAAAGATTTTATATAAAATCACAGACAATACTTATGAACTTACTTATTTTGGAATCACAAGACTTTCAAAAACTTTTGTCGATGATTATATAGAATCCGAGAATCTAAAAACTTTAGAGAAAAGAAAAACTTACATAACATTAACTATTTCTATAATTACTTTTTTACTCGGTTTGGGTTTAAAACCTTTTCTTTTATTTGTATTTAGTCTTTTTCAATAATTTCTCTTCGTATTCTTTCATTAGTGGATTTTTATATCTGTTTATTTTAGGCTTTATCCAAGGATAAGCAAACCATTGTAAAATCGGTGGATAATTATTTTCGTTAAAATCCATATTGTAGAATGTGTGCCATCGTCTATATTCCGAACCTTTCCAAAATCCTATAATAAATATAAGTAAACAAATTAGTATTAATGTAAATATTGGATGTATTGAAATTTCCATTGTGTTTATTCAAATGAACGCCAACGGTTTCGGCTCGTATGTTTACGGCAGGGTCGTTAATTGAATTTAAAAATAGTAAATTTCTGATTAATAATGCAAGTAAAAATAGAAGGGATAGAGAGGTCTCGGCTAGATACACAGGTTTATCGTGA
>NZ_WRPN01000028.1 GCF_009746565.1 Mariniflexile maritimum | reverse complement strand
TTTTGAAAAGAAAAAACAGCAAGAACCAAAAGCTCTTGCTGCGCAGGATAGCATTATGATTTAGCATAAGTGCTTCCTATAATTTTTAGTTAATTTATTAGGTTTTTAACACAGTACCTATGATTTCGTTGCGTGAAAATCCGCGAGGATTTTCCGCCATAAACCGAAGATAGCAAAATTGCGAGGACTTTCCGAGAGGAAAGTCGGAAGCAATGAACTATAGCCGGTGTTGTAAAACGTTATTTTTTAGTTTTTAATAGTTCAGCTAACTTTTTCGCCATTTCAGGATTATTAATTAATCTTTCTGTTTCCCCTTCCAAAGTCATAAATTTATAGTTTGTTTTAAAGTTTTTATTTTGTAAATATTGCTTAATAAAAAAATCTGAAATTGGAATATGTGGTTTTTCAAGGTTTAATAACATTATCAAAAAAATCAGTAGATTAATATGTTCTTCCTTATCTTGAGAAGAAACTTGCATAAAAGTAGCGTCTGCAAATAAGAGTTTTTGAGGTTCCGATAGCATTTTATAATATGAAGTGTGTTTGAAATGAGGACAATAAAATAAAACACCATTTTCTATTGAGAAAATAATATCTGGAAGCTCATCTTTTTTTAACTCCTCTGCTTTTACTTTATGTCTAAAGTGCTCTATTATTTTATTAAAGTCAGCAGATTTCTTTGAAAAAAGTACAGCTGGAATCTTATCAAAATAGGCTGGTTTTTCTACATTGCCTAAAATTTTAAGATTCAATCTATCTACTTTTCTATTAAGGTTTTTAATAGACTTTATTTGTTTTGTGCTACGAACAAATTCTGAAGTTTTAGAAAGAGATGTTATGTCAGGTTTTACTTCGATAGCGCAAAATACTCCTTCTGCAAGAATAACTTCTCTTTTTGGCGTTATCAGATTTGGGTGATTTGGAGCTAAAACAACACAGTCAATATTGGCACTTTCACTATCTAATGAGTATATCTTCCCCTTTTTTACACGATAATCATTTGTTAGGTAACTTTGTATAAATTCATTTACCGATATTTCTTTTGAATCACCAGTATTTGTTCTGTCTCCTTTAAATATTTCTACAGTAGGTTCGTATATAATTTGTATTGACCTTAAATTTTCTATTATACTTCCAATAACTGCGTTCATATTTTTTTCATAATGTTTTACAACGGTTTGCAGCTACACGCAGGCAGGGATTTTTACCACTTTCCTGTCCTACGAAGCACAAAACCCCTGCTTGCGTGTAGGTGCTGTTATAGGCATACCTTTTAATTTGAATAAAGTCTAAATTCTTCTATGTCGTGGTATCCATAAATTTCAATTTCTGGGTGGTCATTCACAAGCTTACGAATTTTGTCAAGTGTCAATACTCTTAAATTATTGTCGTCTGCTCTTATTTTAGCCAATTCATTTACAGGGTGCGTGTCGTCCGTAAGTTCTACTCGCATATAATATGCGTCTGCAACATAGAACAGCCATTTGTCGTTCACTTTTAAGGCAACACCGCAATGTCCCAATGTGTGTCCAAAAAGCGGAATAAGAAAAATCTCTGTTTCAATGTCGGCACTAATTTTCCGTGCTTCAAATCCAAACCAATCAAAGTCAGACTTTCCATAGGTTTTAATGGTTGGATTATGTGCCAAAGGAAGTTTCAAATATCTTTGATTGTCCGAATTAAAATTGTCAAGTTCTTCAACGCTAACGTGGACTGTCGCTTTGGGAAAGTCAGCAAGTCCGCCAATATGGTCGTTGTCCAAGTGTGAAATGATACAGTCCGTTACATTTTTCGGGTCAAGTCCTAAATTTTCAATTTGTCGTACCATAGTTTGGTTTTCGTCAAAACGATAACCTACAATACCAATAAGTTGCTGTCCTATTCTTTCAGTTGGATTTAGAGTGTCCAAAAGTCCAATGCCTGTGTCTATCAAAATATGTTTATCATTTTCCTTAATTAACAAGCAATGTCCGCAAACATTGTCGTTGATTGGCGAAACGATTTTAACGCAGTTTAAATGATGTATTTCTGTCATATTTTTCTGTTGTTACGCTGTTTTTTTCAAGGTTGCCTATAACGGTCTCGTATAACCGTCAGTTACGGTTTTAAAGTTAATGATTTTCGGTTAAGAACTGGCGTTAGCAATTCCGAGTGGATTCGGACGTAGTCGAATCCGCCGTAATTGCGGTTATACAA
>NZ_WRPN01000027.1 GCF_009746565.1 Mariniflexile maritimum | reverse complement strand
TGCAAAAAACGGGCATAGTATACCACCCACAGCGGATTAAAGTGAGCATAGTGCGGCGGGTGAAAGTGAACCACCTACAGCGGATGAAAGTGAACCACTAAAAATCGATTCTATTTGTAAAGCTTTAAATATCTTTTATAAAAAGATATTATGGCCAACAAACAAATAGATATGCGAAAAATAAAACAGATTTTCAAACTTTACAGTGAAGGAGTCAGCAAGCGTCAAATAAGCCTACAGTTAGGATTATCACGCAATACCATCACTAAATATATAGATTTTTTTAAGCGGTACCAACTGACGAGTTACGAAGTGTCCGCCATGACACTTGAGGAGCTGAACAGGCTTTTTAAAACCGACCAAAAAGGCAAGAGTGGGCAGTTATTGACCCTAGAAAAGTATTTTCCCTATTTTGACAAAGAACTGCGCAAAACAGGCGTAACCAAAGAATTGCTCTGGCAAGAGTACGCTTCCAAACATCCAGATGGCTACAAACTTTCCCAGTTTAGGTATTGGTACAGGGAATGGGTCAAAGAAGTCTCTCCGGTAATGCATTTTACACATAAAGCTGGCGATAAACTTTTCATTGATTTTACTGGCAAGAAGCTTTCCATTGTAGATCGCTACACAGGCGAGATACAAGATTTGGAGGTCTTTGTCTGCGTATTGGGCAGTAGCCAATACACTTATGTTGAGGCCTGTGAGAGCCAAAAGAAAGAAGACTTCATCGCTTGTATAGAAAACGCACTTTGGTTTTATGGAGGTGTGCCACAAGCTTTAGTGCCCGATAACTTGAGGGCTGCAGTTACCAAAAGCAGTCGTTATGAACCAAAAGTGAATGAAACCTTTGTGGATTTTGCAGAGCATTATGAAACAGCAGTACTTCCAACCAGAGCCTACAGACCAAGAGATAAGGCCATAGTTGAAAACGCTGTGCGCATCATATATACACGTGTATTTGCGCCATTACGCAACCAAACCTTCCATGCCAAGTCTGAACTCAACAAAGCTATATTAGAACTACTACACTCACATAATAACATGTCTTTTAGGGGACGTGAATATTCCCGCTATTCGTTGTTCGAAGAGATCGAAAAACATCAGCTTAAACCATTGCCAGCCAAACGCTATGAGATCAAGCGCTATGCCAATGCAACAGTCCATAAAAACAGCCATATTTATTTTAGCAAGGACAAACACTATTATAGTTTGCCCTATCATCATATAGGCAAGCGCGTCAAAGTGGTTTACTCAGATAGCGCAGTAGAGATTTACCATCAGCAGGAACTACTTACGGTACATCCAAGAACCAAGCAAAAATATGGATATAGCACCATAAAGGAGCACATGCCTTCCCACCACCGCTTTATCAGCGAGTGGAGCAGTGAAAAGTTCATTGCCTGGGCTGCGCAGATAGGTGACCATTGCAAGGCACTGATCATTAATATATTGGAAAAGAAACAACACCCAGAGCAATCCTATAAATCATGTCTGGGCATATTGCACCTCACTAAAAAGGTAGGCAATACACGGCTGGACAATGCCTGCAAGCGTGCATTGGACTATGGTGCGCATAACTATAACATTATAGAACGCATCCTTAAAAACGGCTGGGACACTTTAGATGAAGATATCGAAGACCAACCAGAGGTTCCAAACCACAATAACATTAGAGGAAGCCATTATTACAAATAAATTAAAACCAAAAAACAATGAACAAACAGACATTGGAACACATGAAACAGTTAAGGCTATACGGTATGTATAGAGCTTTTGACTGCAGTTTATCGCCACAAAGTATAAACTATACCAGTGATGAACTTGTAGCATATCTCATCCAGAGTGAATGGGATGACCGCCAAGATCGAAAAATAGAGCGGTTAACAAAAGCGGCGCGCTTTAGGTACAGTGCCGTTATGGAAGCTATAGATTTTGACCCCTCTAGAGAATTAGATAAAAATCAAATCCAACGCTTTGCCAGCTGTGATTTTATAAAGCACAAGCAGAATATACTTGTTACTGGAAGTACGGGTGCTGGCAAAAGCTATATGGCATCGGCCATTGGTCACCAAGCATGCTCATTAGGGTATAAGGTTATGTATTTTAACACGAACAAACTTTTTACCATGCTTAAAACCTCAAAAGCTGATGGATCTTATCTAAAACAAATCAATAAACTAGAAAAACAGGACCTGCTTATTATTGATGACTTCGGACTTAAAGCTTTAGATGCCATAAACAGACATTCTTTTATGGAAATCATAGAAGATAGACATGGCGAACACAGTATCATTATAGCCTCCCAATTACCCGTGGAAGCATGGCATGAAATTATAGGGGAACAAACCATCGCAGATGCCATTTTAGACCGCCTTGTGCATAATGCACATAGAATAGATATTAAAGGAGAGTCCATGCGTAAAAAATTGAAAAATAAATACTAAATTTAACCACAAATGAATCGATTTTGAGCGCTTACTTAGCTATGCTCACTTTCATCCGCTGCAAGTGGTTCACTTTGCCCGCCCTATCCA
>NZ_WRPN01000026.1 GCF_009746565.1 Mariniflexile maritimum | reverse complement strand
TTTCAAAATAGGTCAGTTTAATTTGAGTTCAATTTATATCAGATTTTTATTTTGAAAAAGTCATATTTAGTGAAACTATATTTTGGTTGAGTAAACGTGCTCTCAAATGCATTACAACGGTCTAGTGTATGAGTAGTAGCGGATTTTCACTCACAAACCTTTCGGTTTTGCACTGACCTTTGTTTTATGTTTATCTCTTTGTTTTATCACTTAAACCGCTATTACTTATACACCGTGTTGGCAACCGTTATTTTTCATTATTTTTTATCAATTCCAATGTGTATTCCATTTGAGTGTCTTTATGGTCTATGAAATCTTGATAGGTTTGCGAAACATCAAAATCAGGTATAATCCCACGATTGTAAAATTGATTTGACTTTTTTGGAACATCTTGTTCTAAGTTCACAACCGAAAAAATTATTTCTATTTTGGATTTGGGTAGCTTATATGCTAAAGGTGTATGTCCATTATGTCCATAATATCCACCCATAGTTTCCTCTCCGATTGTTAATGTATTCTCATTTCCAGCAACCATAGCCGCAAACAAACTACCTGCTGACGCAATGGCAGGACTAACAATTATGTATATATTTCCTTTAAATGCATTAATATTTGGCTCTCTAACAAGATGGTCTTGGCTATTATCATCTTGATAAAATTTGCCATTTTTAACTAAAGGAAACTCTTCTTGGAATTCTTTATTATATTTACCTACAAAAATTGGTCTTAAAAATTTGGGTAACCAAAAATCAATATATCGGATGAGTGGTATTTTCTCAAAGCTAACCCAAGCCTCTCTATTTTCTTGAAAATTTCTTTGCGTTAAATATGAATAGGTTACTAAGTCATTTGGGTCTGTACCACCACCGTTTTGACGGACATCAATTATTAAGTTCTTTATACCTTTTGTTTTTATATCCAAAAAAGTGCTATCGAGAAATTTAGAATAGGTCTTATGCTCATCTGTAGTTTCGTTACCCATAGAAAAAGTATAGATGGTCAAAACTCCAGTAGATTCATTTAGTTGTTCATATTTGTATTTTTTATTTTCGTCTAAATCTGCATAGTAAATTTGGTCATACGTTTTTGAATATCTTGTGTTGAAATTCTTGTAGTAATTTGAATATGCTACGCTTTTAATTATTTTAGAATAGACTTGGTTAGAATTTGGTAATTTATATTCAACTTCAAATTCTTTAGTGAGTCCATAATTCCATCTGTAATATCGTGAAAAATGAGTTCTTAAACCTATTCGTTTTCCAGTCGTATTGATTCCGTCCGTTGAATAATATTTATACAGGTTTTGTATAATTTTAGAAATTTGTTGTTGATTAATTGAAATAATTTCTGCTCCTAAGGGAATTTCACCTTTTTCATAGTTTATACGCCATTTTCCATCAATCCATTTTATGGGATATGGAAAATAACCAAAAGATTCTTTTCGTAAATTTTTCCAATATTTTGAAGGAAAATCAGTGTCGTTATGAAGACTTCCCTCAAAGTCGGTCAATTGGCAAATGATGTTGTAAAAATCAAGATATGTAGATGATTTTTCAATTTCCTTTTCAGCCCAATTGTAAATGCTGTCTATTTGTTGTTCAGTTCGGTATTTGTAAAGTCCAGAATTCGCTTTTAATCGGATTTCTTTAAATACTTCCAAATCCTTTCGCATTTTCTTTCTTGAAAATGGATCGTCAATGGATTGACCTAAAACAGTAACACAAGAAATTAAAAAGAGAATTAAAGATAATGTTTTTGTCATTCAGTTTGTTTTGTTCTAATGGTTGCCAACGGCTTAGGCTATGATTAGTTGCGTAAAAGTAAAAACATACTTTTCGGATTAGTAATAGCCAATGTAAAGAAACAGTAATTAAGGTGTTGCATGGAGCAGCAATTATTTATAGCCATTGTTGTACGCTGTTATTATATTTTGTCAATGATTCCGTTAATCCAATTTTTTATTCTGTCGGCTGATAAAATCAAGGCTATTATAACTAATGATATTCCTATTAGCCAAGGGTCAGAGTATATTCTTTTGAATAGGGATTTTGTTACTGGTTTATTGATTGGGGCTGCTATAGTTTGCTTTGTTTTAGCCATTTTTAAAGAACGGTCTAAAGATTGAGTTCCGTAATTGTCGCCACCAATATAATTTTTGGCAATAACATTAGGTTTATTGTTTTTAGTCATACGTTCTTTTTTTAGTCGGTAATATTTTTCAAATCCGCCATTTTTAATAAATCTATCGGTATAATTGTCAATCCATAGTTTTTGATAGTTAGTTTCTTTATTTAGAACATTTCCTATGTTATGTTCGTTTATTGAAAAGTTGCAGATTTGATTATAAAAATATTCATACTCTTCCAATGATAATTGGAAATGGTTTGCTAAATATTGATTGTCATATTCATAGCCTTTAGTGTTATTTAAAAATAATAAAATGCTATCTAGCTTTAATATTTCGTCATTTGATAATTCAATCATATTTAGTGTTTTTTTAATAGCGTACAACGGCTAAGTATAAGATTTGTTGCGTTGGTTATAAACGCAATTTAACAAGTACAAGCCGAATAGGAAATCCGCGAGGATTTTCGTAAATAGGCGAGAACAAGCAATTAATTTTATACAATG
>NZ_WRPN01000025.1 GCF_009746565.1 Mariniflexile maritimum | reverse complement strand
TGTTGTTTTAACATAGCAACAATCTGGTTTTCTGTAAAATGGGTTGTCTTCATAAGTTTTCGGATTTAAATTTAATAATTCTTACTGAACGCGCTCCTGCGTCGCTTGTCGAATTCTATTTTTGAATGGATCGAATTTTGGGGAAGCTTACAGTTGGATGAACAAATGACATTTGTAGTCTCTAAAATGAAATTGAATGAAAAGATTGATCCTGAAGATGTGTTTTTCGATAATCAAGAATTTATGAAGCTAATGAATATTAGTAAAAGAACAGCACAGGAGTGGAGAAACAAAAAAATTATTCTTTGCTCACAAATAGGAAATAAAATTTATTATAGGCTTTCAGATATTCAAAAACTACTAAACGATAACTATAATTCTAAATAGTGATGGAACAGCTAGCAAATAACAAACTGATGGTTAGTGTTTATCAAGAGTTCAAATACAATTTAGGCGAAAGAAATCTTTTAGAAGTATTACAAGAAATCAAATCCGATAAATACCAAAGTGAAATAAATTCAATCCGATATGCTTTGCATAAAGGCGATGAAAAAACAGCCGAAGAAATCAAAAGCAACTTACTAGGATTTACAACTTCTGGAACATTTGGCGAAAGCAGAACAAAGGCAAATATAACAACCTATTCACAAGTAATATGTTTAGATTTTGATGATATACCAGTAGCCGAAATAAACAATCTTATAACGCTTATAAATGGCTGTAGATACACGTTTGCATCATTTATAAGTCCAAGTAACGAAGGTTTAAAAGTATTCATTAAAGTCAATTCAAATGCAGAGCAACATACAACAGTTTACAATCAAATTGCAAATTTTTATAAAGAGTTATCAGGTTATGATTTTGATGCAAAATGCAAAGACATTACCAGATTATGTTTTGTTTCTTATGATGCAGATTTATTTTTAAATGAAAAGGCAGTAATTTATGAAGTAAAAGAAGAAGTAAAACCATTAAAAACAGAACCCAAAAGAGAAGTTAAACACAATCTTACAACGGATGAATTATTAGACAAATGCTTAAAATTCACAGAACAAAAAGAAACCTATCAAGTAGGCAGTAGAAACAGTTTTATTCATCTTTTTGCGAGCAATGCAAATCGCTATGGAATTCATAAAGAAGATACATTAGATTTTTGCACGACTAATTTCGATTTAGAGGAAAAAGAAATAAAAAAAACAATAAACAGCACGTATAAAAACCAAAGTGCCGACTTTGCAAAGTATGCAAACTTTGCAAACTTGCAAAGTTCCTCAGAAGTAAAAACAAATTCAAAGGACATTACTTTTGAAGAATATGAAGATTGCCTAAAAACTACGCCAACTATTCCGCAATCGGTCTATGATAACTTACCTCCTATTTTGTTTGAAAGCTGTCAAGTATTCAAACAAGAAAGAGAAAGAGATGTTTTCTTAACAGGAGCATTAGCCATTCTTTCCGGATGTTTACCAAATGTATCAGGGTTATACAGCGGCAGCATAATCTATCCAAGTTTATTTTCTTTCATCCTAGCTCCAGCAGCTTCAGGAAAAGGAGCGTTGAAATTTGCAAAAGAATTAGCCGACAAATACCACGATAAAACATTAGCACTTTCATTAGACGATAAAAAAGTTTATGAAGAAAACCTATCAGCTTATAAAATGCTAAAAGCAAAAGGAAAATTAGAAGAAGGACAAGCAATGCCAATGGCACCAAAGTTCAAAGTAGTTTATATTCCTGCCAATACCAGTAATGCCAAAATAATTCAGCATTTAGACTGTAACGAAGGCAAAGGAATTATTTGCGAAACCGAAGCCGATACGTTAGGACAAACCTTTAAAAACGAATGGGGTTCCTATTCGGATATGCTTCGAAAATCCTTTCATCACGAAAAAATATCAGTAAGCCGTAAAACCGATGGCGAGTTTGTAGAAGTCAACAATCCGCAACTTTCTGTTGCCTTGTCAGGAACTCCCAAACAAGTTTTTAATATCATTGCTTCGGCAGAAGATGGTTTGTTTAGTCGCTTTATTTTTTATGTTTTCAAAACAGATGCCGTTTGGTTAGATCCATCGCCAAAAGGAAATCCAATCAATTTAACAGACTATTTCAAAACCCAATCCAACGAAGTTTTTAAAATGGTAGAATATTTCGAAAGAGACGAATTAATACTACAACTTACAGACGAACAATGGAACAAATTCAATCCTACTTTTAGCGCTTATTTGCAACAAATAAACACTTTTGTAAGCGAAGATGCTTTAAGCGTAGTAAAGCGTTTAGGAATAATTTTATACCGTTTTTGTATGCTTTTTACAGCCATCCGAAAATTCAAAGCAAACGATTACCACAAAGAAATCTTTTGCTCGGATATAGATTTCGAAACCGCTTTATCATTAATAAAAGTCTATTTGCAACACAGTATTATAATGTTCGAAAACTTGCCAAAACAAGGAGAACAAAGCGTTTTTAAATCAGGTCAAAACAAAAAACTGTTTTTCGAAGCCTTACCAAACAATTTCCAAAGAAAAGAAGCCATAGAAATAGCCAAGAGTTTCAATATTAGTGAGCGTTCCGTAGGTACTTTTCTAAAATCTTGTTTGGGTAAATTTTTAGACCAACCTGAATATGGTTTTTATAGGAAAACATAGTTTTTAATCTAGGATATTCAAAAGAAGTTTTATATTTACGCTTTGTTGTATTAGTGCAAAAAACGGGCATAGTATACCACCCACAGCGGATTAAAGTGAGCATAGTGCGGCGGGTGAAAGTGAACCACCTACAGCGGATGAAAGTGAACCACTAAAAATCGATTCTATTTGTA
>NZ_WRPN01000024.1 GCF_009746565.1 Mariniflexile maritimum | reverse complement strand
TAAAAAACATTGCTTATTTTAGTTAAACCGTTTGGTCGTTGCTTTGCTTGCTTGCATCCGATTTTCCTTCGGAAAATCCTCGCACACAAGCACGCAACGTTCCTTACACATAAACGTTGTGGTGCATTTAAAAAAATCGAGAAAACCTGAAAATTAGGCGAAATGGAATGCCAAAAAAACTGATTTTTGAAGTGTAAAAGCAAAACTGGAAATTTGAGATTATTAAACGAATTTCTGAGAAGCAAAATACATCGAAAACGTGAAAAATATTATGGAATAAAAAAATAAGCTAAAAACAATGCGCTGAAATTTACTCTGATATATAAAATTGGACGAAAAAATTGATCTTAAAAAGACAAAAAGTGGAAAAATTAATAACAGATAACCATTTATTTATTATTTGTTTTGGATTTGGTATTGTTTCAATAATAGCAGGATTGATAATGCGTAAATTTCCACCAAAGAAAATCAACGCACTTTACGGATATAGAACTTCGAGTTCTATGAAAAATCAAGAAAGATGGGATTTTGCTCAATTTTATTCTTCAAAGGAAATGATTAAAATTGGACTTATAAATATTGTTGTTTCATTCATAGGATTTTTAGACAATCTAACTGGCACAATCTCTATGATTTTAGGATTAACCATTATGATTTTATCTATAATTGTACTTCTATTTAGAGTTGAAAATTCAATAAAAAAGAAATTTAAGTGAAAAAAAACGCACCACAACAATGTATAACCGCAATTACGGCGGATTCGACTACGTCCGAATCCACTCGGAATTGCTAACGTCTGTGCTAAACCGAAAAACAGTAACTTTAATCCCGTAACTGACGGTTATACGTAACCGTTGTGTTTAATTTAAAAAATTACGTAAATTTTGAAATATTTATCATTTAAAGAAGCCAAAACAATATTGTATCTGATAATATCAGGAATGAGTTTCGTACTGATTTTGATTTGCATTGTCTTATTTAATCGAGAGAAATATTCTGACTTAGTATTATTACTCGTAGGTAGTAGTTCTTTAGTTTTATTCGTTTTAATTAAGCTAATTAAAATTCAAAAAATACATAATATTCAATTTGACCAAAATTATGTCTACATAGATTCTGACAAAAAAAAATTTAAAAAAGCGGACATAAAAAGTATTAAATACAGACTTTTGACCGCGAGTTATATTGATTTTAATAATAACGACAGATTTTATTTTCTAATAAACCAATCGGAATTTCTCACTCATAAACTGAAAAAAGAATTGATTTCCTGAATTGACTTAGAAGACAAAACAAACGTGAAAAAAATAAAAAACTAAACACAACACCGTGTATAAAAAATTGCTAGTTTTATACTAAACCAATGTTAGTTGCTTTGCTTGCTTGCTTCTGATTTTCCTTCGGAAAATCCTCGCACACAAGCACGCAACTTTCCATACACATAAACGTTAGGCAAAATGTAAAACAAACTGATGAAAGCAAAATTGAACGCAGTACACGATGATGATTTGATTGCACTTCTAAAAAAGCTCAACATTTTAGAGAAAATCAAAAACGGAGAAGTAAAATGTAAATTCACTAAAGAAATAATTACACTTGATAATTTGCATTCTATTTTCCCAGAAGAAGGAACTATAAAAGTTGTCTGCGATACACCAGAAGCAATCAAATCATTATCTGAATATATAAATGAAAAAAATCTTTAACAAAGTGGATTTCAATTTTTACTTCGACTTTAATTTCTCGCTTTGGACAATCTCGACCTTGACATTATTAGGTCTTTTCATTTACTATTTGAGAAATCCAGAAAAATTTGAAAAACTAATTGCCTTAATAAGCAAGTTCTTAAAATTCATTTCGAACAAGTTTGATAAAACCTATGTGAAATATGATTTACAAGGTAAAATAAATGACTACTTAAGAAAAGTTTCTAATCGCACAAAACACCTTGATATCAAAAAGATTAACGTTGAATGGATTGATGTTAGTGAACAAACCGAAAAACAATTTGTTCAAAACGGAGAGTTAATTCTTCGCTTAAAAAAAGGTGACCACCAAAATGAGAATATAGTTAAAGCCTCAATGGCCTTTATATCATATGCTTTTTTGAAAAAAGCAAAATCTTACATTGCGCAATATCAACGTGAATCTATGGATTTATTTGCTTGTTACGATTTACTTAAAGAAGAGAAATCGGAAATTCTTGACCAATTTGTACAGGATTTTATGAAAGACAAAATGGATAACAAGAAAATTTCTGACTTTTTTGAAAAGTATTCGGATATAGATGACGTTGGGATATTTTATCCAGTTCTTGTGCAAGAATTGACATTTTTAGGCGAAAAAGTATTTGCCAATAAAAGAGACGCTCAAAATATCCACAAAGAGGTTACAGAATTAGTTAATTTTCTTTATCGTTACGCAAATAGGAAATTGCGTGAGGATATTGTAAATGACTTTTCAGGAACTTATTGCAAATTTGGAATTAGGATTATTGGGAGAAGCATCGTAATTAATCGAGACGGAGAAAGAGTATATAAAAATCACTTAAAAAAAATCGCACCTGAAAATGAAACTCTATACCTAATTGGAAGTTACGAGCATAAAAAATTTATAAATGAGGTCTTTAATAACTGTAAAGATGAAATTGGCTACTCAAAATTAATGGACGACACTTACGTGGCAACAATTAAAGACAAAGATGGTGAAGATTTAAAAGTAATGAGTTACATATTGACAGTTAGAAATGATTCGATAAAAGTATATCACAAAAAATAAAAACACTTTGCCTAACACCGTATAAAATTAATTGCTAGTGCAAGCCTACTTACGAAAATCCTCGCGGATTTTCTATTCGGTTTGTATTTGCTAAATTAGGTGCTTAAACCACGCAACTAATCTTATACAAACACGTTACCTTTAATGCTGAAAAGTCCGTTCCAGACCCGAGGTTTTCGCTGATTTTTAAATCGCTGAAACCTAATTTTTTACTAAACTTTACGTGGATTTTCAGCATAATACGGATTAAAAAGGCATAACGTAGAGGCCAAAATTTGTGCGGATTTTTAACACGCGTCGGATTTAAAAAAAATCGATGTCGGACTTTTTAAGAGCTAAACCGATTTTTTGTCCGACATAAATTTTAACGGATAAAAAATCGCGGATTCAATAGCAATTCCGGGAAAAAATGTGGCCGACAAAAAAGCACTAAAGGTAACACCGTATAAAAAAAATTGCTACTTTAGGCTTGTATAATGGTCGTTGCTCTGTTTGCCTGCTTCCGATTTTCCTACGGAAAATCGCCGCACACAAACACGCAACTTTTCTTATACATAAACGTTGGCAAACATTCTGTACAACAGAATCCGATTAATTCCTAAATCTAACGGGCGGAATTTTGAAGGTATTTAAAAAAAGAATTTTACCGTTAGTCGAGATTTGATATTGTAAGCTTCCCCAAAATTCGGCCATTTAAAAATAGAATTCGACAAGCGACGCAGGAGCGCGTTCAGTAAGAATTATTAAATTTAAATCCGAAAACTTATGAAGACAACCCATTTTACAGA
>NZ_WRPN01000023.1 GCF_009746565.1 Mariniflexile maritimum | reverse complement strand
TTTTACGGCGTTCCCCTCGGGTTTCGGGCTTTGCGCTCCGAGTCCCCGCGCCCGTTGGGGCGTTGCCCGTGCCATCGATGGCACGGGCAAAGGGCGGAGCGTGGGTGCCAAAAGCGCGCCGACCCAGGTAAGGGTCGGGGCGTCCTCGGGAAAAAAACGGGGGCGTAAAGCCCATAGAATAAGGGAGTTAAAAAGGGGCGGAAAAATAAACCGAAAAATAACCGGAAAAAGCTTGCGCGGAACGGAAAAAGGGGGCTATATTTGCACCCGCTAAGAAAGGCCGCGGCCACGGAGGCGACGTTCACGGGTGGTTTTTTTGCACGCAGGAGAAGGTTCTGAAAAAAAACCTGAAAAAAAAGCGAAAACTATTTGCGGGATAAAAAAAGGGTCTTATATTTGCACCCGCTTAGCAAGGAAACGAGCTGGGGAAGAAAAGGAACAAGTTCATAGACATATTGAATTGACAGCGTAAGGCCGGCACTGGAAACGGTGCCGGCCGACAAAGAGAACAGACCATTTTGAGTACTGGGGATTCCGATCAGCCGTTAAAAAAAGGCCTGGTGCGCGGAGCGTAAAGCTCGGTGCCCGGTGCCTGCAAAAATCAACGATGAAGAGTTTGATCCTGGCTCAGGATGAACGCTAGCGGCAGGCCTAACACATGCAAGTCGAGGGGTAGAGATTGCTTGCAATCTTGAGACCGGCGCACGGGTGCGTAACGCGTATACAATCTGCCTCTTACCGCGGGATAGCCCAGGGAAACTTGGATTAACACCGCATGGCATCCGGCCACCGCATGGCGGCTGGATTAAAGGTTACGGTAAGAGATGAGTATGCGTCCTATTAGCTAGATGGTAAGGTAACGGCTTACCATGGCGACGATAGGTAGGGGCCCTGAGAGGGGGATCCCCCACACTGGTACTGAGACACGGACCAGACTCCTACGGGAGGCAGCAGTGAGGAATATTGGACAATGGGCGCAAGCCTGATCCAGCCATGCCGCGTGCAGGAAGACGGCCCTATGGGTTGTAAACTGCTTTTGTACGGGAAGAAACACCACTACGCGTAGTGGCTTGACGGTACCGTAAGAATAAGGATCGGCTAACTCCGTGCCAGCAGCCGCGGTAATACGGAGGATCCAAGCGTTATCCGGAATCATTGGGTTTAAAGGGTCCGTAGGTGGACGATTAAGTCAGGGGTGAAATCTTGCAGCTCAACTGTAAAATTGCCCTTGATACTGGTTGTCTTGAATCATTGTGAAGTGGTTAGAATATGTAGTGTAGCGGTGAAATGCATAGATATTACATAGAATACCGATTGCGAAGGCAGATCACTAACGGTGCATTGACACTGATGGACGAAAGCGTGGGGAGCGAACAGGATTAGATACCCTGGTAGTCCACGCCGTAAACGATGGATACTAGCTGTCCGGCGCAAGCTGGGTGGCTAAGCGAAAGTGATAAGTATCCCACCTGGGGAGTACGTTCGCAAGAATGAAACTCAAAGGAATTGACGGGGGCCCGCACAAGCGGTGGAGCATGTGGTTTAATTCGATGATACGCGAGGAACCTTACCAGGGCTTAAATGTAGGTTGCATTGGGTGGAGATACCCATTTCTTCGGACCATCTACAAGGTGCTGCATGGTTGTCGTCAGCTCGTGCCGTGAGGTGTCAGGTTAAGTCCTATAACGAGCGCAACCCCTGTTGTTAGTTGCCAGCGAGTGATGTCGGGAACTCTAGCAAGACTGCCGGTGCAAACCGTGAGGAAGGTGGGGATGACGTCAAATCATCACGGCCCTTACGTCCTGGGCTACACACGTGCTACAATGGTGGGGACAGAGAGCAGCCACTGGGCGACCAGGAGCGAATCTATAAACCCCATCACAGTTCGGATCGGAGTCTGCAACTCGACTCCGTGAAGCTGGAATCGCTAGTAATCGCATATCAGCCATGATGCGGTGAATACGTTCCCGGGCCTTGTACACACCGCCCGTCAAGCCATGGAAGCTGGGAGTGCCTGAAGTCCGTCACCGCAAGGAGCGGCCTAGGGTAAAATCGGTAACTAGGGCTAAGTCGTAACAAGGTAGCCGTACCGGAAGGTGCGGCTGGAACACCTCCTTTCTAGAGAAAGACGACCGAGAGGAAGCAAAAAAACCAAGAAAAGAGTAGTTTGTTCTCATTGCTGTTAATTTAACATATAAAGTCACCAGTCAACGGTGGATCGGTAACAATAAAATGTTATTGAAAACTGAAAACTAACGGCTATAAACAGTCTCATAGCTCAGCTGGTTAGAGCGCTACACTGATAATGTAGAGGTCGGCAGTTCGAGTCTGCCTGGGACTACAAATTCAAGTTATGAATTCAGAGTCCTGAGTTCAGAGTTGAAGAAAAAAAAATAATTTCTCCGGAAATTAACGTTCATCAAAAATAAAAAAGGAAATTTTAGAAGTTGGGTTTGTTGCGAGTTTAACCACTCATAACTCATAACTAATAACTCATGACTAATAAAATGGGGGATTAGCTCAGCTGGCTAGAGCGCTACGCTTGCACCGTAGAGGTCATCGGTTCGACTCCGATATTCTCCACTATCCCCACCTAGCCTCCCCAAAGGGGAGGAAGTTGGAATGCCAACTCTCCCCCTTTGGGGGAGCTGGAGGGGGAAAACGTTCATTGACATATTGAAAAAAGATACATGAAAATTAAGATCAGATTCGTCTGATTTTAAATAATAATTTAGGTTGATTGGAGTCACATCGAGCGATATCCAATTAATCAAAGAAACGTTTGATTTATGAGGTGCAGGAAAGGTTGATTGGTATTGATATTGATTAAATGGACTGAAAATCATAGATTGAATAGTGACTCATTAAAAAAGCAAAAAGTACAATAAGCTAAACAAGGGCGCATGGGGAATGCCTAGGCTCTCAGAGGCGAAGAAGGACGTGATAAGCTGCGAAAAGCTGCGGGGACGGGCACACACCGATTGATCCGCAGATATCCGAATGGGGCAACCCACCATGTTGAAGACATGGTATCCGCAAGGAGGCAAACCCGGGGAACTGAAACATCTAAGTACCCGGAGGAGAAGAAAACAAAAGTGATTCCGTAAGTAGTGGCGAGCGAACGCGGATTAGCCCAAACCAGCCCCGTTACGGCGGGCCTGGGGTTGTAGGACCACGGCATTGGAGGCAGGATGAACTAGAACCCTTTGGAAAGAGGGGCCAGAGACGGTGATAGCCCGGTATAGGCAAAGAATGCGGACATAGTGGTATCCTGAGTAGTGCGGGGCACGTGAAACCCTGTATGAAACAGTCGGGACCATCCGATAAGGCTAAATACTCCTGAGAGACCGATAGTGAACCAGTACCGTGAGGGAAAGGTGAAAAGAACCCTGAATAAGGGAGTGAAACAGAACCTGAAACCATGCGCCTACAAGCGGTCGGAGCCCTTTAGTGGGGTGACGGCGTGCCTTTTGCATAATGAGCCTACGAGTTACCGTTGCCAGCGAGGTTAAGTGGTTAAGCCACGGATCCGTAGCGAAAGCGAGTCTGAACAGGGCGCTTTAGTTGGTAGCGGTAGACGCGAAACCGTGTGATCTACCCATGGGCAGGCTGAAGCTGTAGTAACATACAGTGGAGGGCCGAACCGGTTGACGTTGAAAAGTCTTCGGATGACCTGTGGGTAGGGGTGAAAGGCCAATCAAACTCGGAAATAGCTCGTACTCCCCGAAATGCATTTAGGTGCAGCGTTGATTTATAGTTCTGTAGAGGTAGAGCTACTGATTGGATGCGGGGGCTTCACCGCCTACCAATTCCTGACAAACTCCGAATGCTACAGAATGATGGTCAGCAGTGAGGGCATGGGTGCTAAGGTCCATGTCCGAGAGGGAAAGAACCCAGACCATCGGCTAAGGTCCCCAAATGTATGTTAAGTTGAAATAACGAGGTTGAACTGCTTAGACAGCTAGGATGTTGGCTTGGAAGCAGCCATTCATTTAAAGAGTGCGTAACAGCTCACTAGTCGAGCGGTTCGGCATGGATAATAATCGGGCATAAACATACTACCGAAGCCATGGACTTATAGCAATATAAGTGGTAGGGGAGCATTGTAGTGTCGTCGAAGGTGTGGTGTGAGCCATGCTGGAGAAGCTACAAAAGAAAATGTAGGCATAAGTAACGATAATGCGGGCGAGAAACCCGCACACCGAAAGACTAAGGTTTCCTCAGCTATGCTAATCAGCTGAGGGTCAGTCGGGGCCTAACGCGAACCCGAAAGGGGCAGTGGATGGACAACGGGTTAATATTCCCGTACCCGCTCTCAACAAAAGTGACGGAGGCGTGGATCTGGTGCGTACTGACGGAATAGTACGTTGAAGCGAGCGGTAACGCCGCGATAGTACACTGAGGCTCCGGCCAAGGTGATAACCCAGAGTAGCGACTTCCAAGAAAAGCGAGAGAAGCGGCCCGTACCCTAAACCGACACAGGTAGTTGGGATGAGAATTCTAAGGTGCTCGAGAGATTCATGGCTAAGGAATTAGGCAAAATAGACCCGTAACTTCGGGAGAAGGGTCGCCCCGAACTTGTTTCGGGGCCGCAGTGAAAAGGTCCAGGCGACTGTTTATCAAAAACACAGGGCTATGCTAAATCGAAAGATGACGTATATGGCCTGACACCTGCCCGGTGCTGGAAGGTTAAGTGGAGGGCTTAGGGGCAACCCGAAGGTCTTAAATGAAGCCCCAGTAAACGGCGGCCGTAACTATAACGGTCCTAAGGTAGCGAAATTCCTTGTCGGGTAAGTTCCGACCTGCACGAATGGTGCAACGATCTGGACACTGTCTCAGCCATGAGCTCGGTGAAATTGTAGTATCGGTGAAGATGCCGATTACCCGCTGTGGGACGAAAAGACCCCGTGCACCTTTACTATAGCTTAGTATTGGTTTTGGACAAGTAATGTGTAGGATAGGTGGGAGACTTCGAGCCGGGTTCGCCAGGATTCGGGGAGTCATTGTTGAAATACCACCCTTTGCTTGTCTAGAGTCTAACCCTTGGACAAAGGGGACAGTGCTTGGTGGGTAGTTTGACTGGGGTGGTCGCCTCCAAAAGAGTAACGGAGGCTTCTAAAGGTACCCTCAGCACGCTTGGTAACCGTGCGCAGAGTGCAATGGCATAAGGGTGCTTGACTGAGAGACCTACAAGTCGATCAGGTTGGAAACAAGAGCATAGTGATCCGGTGGTTCCGCATGGAAGGGCCATCGCTCAAAGGATAAAAGGTACGCCGGGGATAACAGGCTGATCTCCCCCAAGAGCTCATATCGACGGGGGGGTTTGGCACCTCGATGTCGGCTCGTCACATCCTGGGGCTGGAGAAGGTCCCAAGGGTTGGGCTGTTCGCCCATTAAAGTGGCACGCGAGCTGGGTTCAGAACGTCGTGAGACAGTTCGGTCTCTATCTACAGTGGGCGCTAGAAATTTGAGTGGATCTGACTCTAGTACGAGAGGACCGAGTTGGACCAACCTCTGGTGTACCAGTTGTTCCGCCAGGAGCACTGCTGGGTAGCTACGTTGGGAAGGGATAAGCGCTGAAAGCATATAAGCGCGAAACCCACCACAAGATGAGATTTCTTTAAAGGGCCGTGGGAGATGACCACGTCGATAGGCCACAGGTGTAAGGGCAGCAATGTCGTAGCCGAGTGGTACTAATAGCCCATAGGCTTATTGTACGCCTGTTTTTTTATAAG
>NZ_WRPN01000022.1 GCF_009746565.1 Mariniflexile maritimum | reverse complement strand
ACAGTGTAAAAATAATTGCTTGGTTCTTGCCTACTTGGAAAATCCTACGGATTTTCCTCTGGTTCGTTCCATTTTTAGTAAGTTAGTTGCTTGCACACGCAACTATCCTTACACATCAACGTTAGCAACAAGCAAAAAACTGAACTTTGAAAAATCATTCTTCTGAAAAAATGAAACTAAAAACAATAATATTAATTATGGGAATATTATCATCTCTATTTGGGTGTGGACAAAATAAAAATGTGGAATCCGATAAAATTTATCCAACAGAAGAATTTGCTGTTGTAAATGCGAAATTAGAAGATGGTAAACCTGCTATTGGTTCATTTGATTTGGCTTACAAGAATTATGATTTTAAATCTAAATATCCTTGGTGTTTAAAAATTGCAATCGGATTGAATTTAGAAAATTGCAATGAAGATGGACTTCCTAATCCCGACGAAATTTCGATTGCGAATCGCTTTGAAGACGAACTTTTGGAAAACATTAAAGGAATTACAACCTCTCATTATGTCGGACATTTATTTAATGACACTTTTTTGGATGTTTATGTATATTTAGACAACCCAGAAAAAGTACACGAATGGTTACAAAATCAAATAAACAAAGAAGGTTTAATAAGAGGGTTTGGATATGAAATTAACGAAGACCCCAAATGGAATACAATAAAAGCATTTATGAACTGAAAAGCCAGTTGCTAACATCGTATATAAGCTATGGCTTGTTCAGTCCTCACTTGGAAAATCCTGCGGATTTTCCAAAGCCAGTTTTTATTTAAAGAGGTCTGTGCCAAGACACGCCACAGCTCATATACAAAAACGTTACCACACATTTGAACGCAACATTGAAAATAATACTAAAAATCATCGGACTAATTATTCTATTGATATTTCTATACTTTATAGAATCGATTATATTTTGGTTGATTTTCGGAGAAGGTGGACAAGCCAGCAGTATGATGGATAATGGATTGACAAAATTAATTATGTATGTTCTTCCATTAATAATTGTCGGCGGAATTGGATTTAATGTATTTAAAAAAGAATAAATCAATGCTCGAATTAATACTTTCAACTTTAGCGGAATTTGGACTTATTCGTGAGGATTTTAAACACCACAAAAAAATCACAAAAAAGGAGAAAGAAGATGGAGTAAAAAGGCCTTTTCAAAGATACTTTTTACAACCAAGTTCAATAATGGTTATTTCTGTTTTAATTATTGGAAGCATAAGTGCATTTATATTCTTTGGTTATCAAAGAACATCGATTTTCCCAGATAAAACTGAAAGAGAAATATCAGAAATGAGTGACCGAATGGAAAATTGGAAAGAAAATCTTGGAAAATACCCTACAGAATTGAATGAATTAATCGGAAATAGTCCTTTAAGACAAGATTGGAAAAGAGACGCTTGGAATAGAGAATATAAATTAACTATTTTAGGAAACGGAAAAGGATTTTTAATTACGTCTGCTGGCTCTGATGGAAAATTTGGAACTGAAGATGATATTAAATCGAAATAAAAAAAACGTGTGGTAACACCGTATATAATTTATTGCTAGTTCTAGCCTACTTACGAAAATCCTCGCAGATTTTCTATTCGGTTTTTATTTGCTAAATTAGGTGCTTAAACCACGCAACAAACCATATACAAACACGTTGTAAAACATTTGACCAAAAATTGGAAAAAACAGAAAAAATAGAAATTGGAAATGACTCGTTTGAGATAAGTGCGAATGAAAAAGATGCAGTATTTATCCAAAGACAATTTGCTAAATACACTAAATTGGATCTAGAAATTCAAAGTCTACCTATTCCTAAAAGACCTATTTGGCTGAATTTAGTAGTGAGAACGTTACGTTTATATCAAAATAATATTTCGGAAAAATTCGGAAATAGGTGTGTTTTTGACCCAAGTTGTTCGAGATATTCGGAATTAGCTTTTAGAGAAAAAGGTTTTTTTAAAGGGCTAAAACTAACCGTAAAAAGGCTTAAAAGATGCAGACCAGAAAATGGAGGAATTGATAAATTAAAATAATTAATATGAATGCAAACGTAAAAAAAGGGCTAATAATGATTGGTTTTGCTGTAATTGGTATTACCATTATCTCATTTATACTTCAATATATTTTATCAATAATAGGACTTGGTGGAATAATTAGAGTTTCTTTGAGATTTTTATTATTGATTTTTCAAATTTCTTTAATAATAACAGGACTTTTACAAATGTTTGGTAAGTTCAATATTGATAAATTTTATAATTTAAATAATTTTATTGGAAATGACATCACAGAACTTAACTATTCTGACAATGAAATAATTTTAGATAAAAAAGATACTAATCTAAATACAGATGAGCAAATAAAATCAAATATTAATACTTTAAATTTAAATGGAATGGAATACAAAATTGAACAAGTAGGTGCTGAATTTTCAAACAGAGCAATAAAGGGTCTTGAAAGTAGATTTAATAGTTACGCTAATGAAGGATATAAATTTCACTCAGTTTTTCAGGTTCAAAAACCAGGTTGTCTTGGAATTGGTTCACCTTCGATAACATATTTAGCGGTTTATGTGAAAGAATAAAAACGTTTTACAACAATGGCTATAAGTAATTGCTTGTTCTCGCCTACTTCTGAAAATCCTCGCGGATTTTCAGTTTGGTGTGTACTTGGAAAGTTAAGTGCTAAACCACGCAACTACTCATAGCCGAGACCGTTGTGCGTCATTTGAGAAAAACAGTTAATTATACAAATTGAGTTGGATAAAGAAAATATTTGGAACAAAGAAAAACAAGGAAGTTGTTGAGCAATCAGTCGCTAAAATCACCGACGCGGAATTGGAATTTCTAATCAACCGAGAATTTCCTGAAAATGCGGATTTAGTAAAAAGCAAACTGAATGAAATTCAGAGTGACTCTCAATATGGAAAAAACAGAATTTCCGCAGCAGTCCTAAAAATCGCAAATTCGGATTTGACAAAAATTGACTTTTTGATAACAAAAGCTAATGAGGATTTTCGAGATATAGTTTCAGAAGCAGAATATCCAAGAGTCTCAAAACACGGATTTGGAGAACGGAATGAAAAGGAATTAAAAACTGATAATTTAAATGATTGGACTGAATATACAAATTGGAAAAATAAAAAACGAACGCACAACACCGTATAAATAAAATTGCTAGTTTTAGCTAAACCAATGTTAGTTGCTTGTTTGCTAGCTTCTGATTTTCCTTCGGAAAATCCTCGCACACAAACACGCAACTTTCCTTATACATAAACGTTATACCATATTATGAAAAATATACTGACATTAATATTAATTTGCATTTTGAATATCCAAGAAGGTTTCACCCAGGAGGTTAAAACTGAACTACAAAAATTTATTCTTAAGGAATTAAATGAAGGAAATTACACATTTCAACTAATGAAGAATAAGGTGATTCAAACTTGTTTGGAAGAACAGCTGTTAGTAGATGAAAACGGGAAAATACTTTACCCTAAAATTGATTTAAAAGCAATTGAAAATGAAACTACAATAGAATTTTACTCTTCGGGTTCGATTAAATTAGCTATGAAATATACGGACTCCTTATTGACAATCTCGCCGATTGAAAACAGTTTTTGTCCATTAATAAAAATTGACCTACAATCACTAACTGCATTTATCAATGACGACAAACTAAGTATGGTCAATGAAGTCTCTATAAAAAATAAAGAAAATGCTTTTAAAAGTGCATGGGATGGATTTCAATGGCACTCAAAATTGCAGAATAATTCCACACTGATTAATCCAAGATTAACCATCGGTAAATTGAAAGAAAATGGCGCACTATATATAGAAATTTTATGGAATGAAAGAGGAAATAAAATCCATTACCGTCTCATGACATAAAAAACACATGGTATAACACCGTATATAAAAAATTGCTAGTTTTAGCTTAACCAATGTTAGTTGCTTTGTTTGCTTGCATCCGATTTTCCTTCGGAAAATCCTCGCACTCAAACACGCAACTTTCCATATACATAAACGTTGCCATTCATTAAAAAACGCGCTAAAAATCGAAAAAATAAATTATGAATAAAATAAGAATTATTGGTTTAATTATGTTGATAATTGGAATTGTTTTACAATTTTCTTTTGAAAATGACGGAACAGATTTCCTTACAGGACTTTTAGCTGGTGGTGGAATTGGACAACTCATAACTGGACAGATTAAATCGAAAAAGAAATCCTAAAGCAGAATCTGAATTTTAGCTTGTTTGCGGAATAAAAACTCAACAAACATCTGACTGACCAAAGCAGTGTGCAACTGTTGCGACGGACTGATTAGCGAAACGCACAAAAAAAAGGATTTACGACTAACGAAAAACTGTAAGAAAAAAACAACGAAATGGCAACACCGTATATAAAAAATTGCTATTTTTAGCTTAACCAATGTGAGTTGCTTTGTTTGCTTGCATCCGATTTTCCTTCGGAAAATCCTCGCACACAAACACGCAACTTTCCATATACCAAACGTTAGCAGATATTTTAAAAAAACTGAAAGCAAAAATGACAATAGAAGAAGTTAAGATTGAAGTTTTAAAACTTGCCGAAATAATATCCGCCCCAGAAAATAAATTCCCTGATTTTGGATCATCAAATTATCAAGGAAATCCACATATCGACGTTGACAATTATGGAAATTTATATTTTATTGTAGTTGAGAGAAATGAAGAATATGAACGTAAAATAACGAAAAACATTAAGGAATTGCTTTTTTGGATTTTTGAAGGCATTACGTTTTCTATGGCTCGTGATTATGAATTGGAAAACAGAATTAAAAATCAAGATTTTAGAATTTTATTATTTGCAAAACAAGATGAACTTTTAGAAAAATTAGATTCTGATTGGGCAGAAATTACAAGAAAAAAGCATAAAAAATTATTGAATCCCACAGAAGAAACTAAACGCAACAGAAAAGAATATTGCGATAAATTGGAAAAAGAAGGAATCGATTTAGTCACAGCTTGGAATATTGCTTGTGAAAAATATCCAACCGAATAAAAAACATCTGCTAACAGCGGTTTGGCGTAATGGCGGGTGTATTGCTTCGTATGACAGTTTTGTGGTAGGTTCAAGTGCAGTGCTTCGATTGAACTTTTGTGCTAAAAATCCGCCACTACGCCAAGCCGCAAAACGTTACCACACATTTGAGAGCAACATTGAGAAATTGGAAAAACATAAAATGGATTTTTGAAAAGGATGGAGCCTTAAGAGATATTTATGTACAAAACGCAACGATTTCGGATTGGGAAAGAGTAGTTGAATTATTAAACTCTGAATACAAATTGACTTTTGGAGTTTATGAAGATAATTTGACAGACAAAATTGAATTCGAATATGTGAAAACAATGTTTGCGGACGAAACTGGCGAATTGGAAACTAAATCTGCAACTATTGATTTAAATGGAATTGTAGTAAAATGTTACTTTTTCCTAGAAAACCAAATCGAATTTGACATAAATCCAACTGAAATTAAAACAGAATCGGATTTTAATAAGATTACGGATTTTATGAAATCCGTCAGTGCGAAATTGGAAAAACAAATAACACTTTGTGGAGAAAACCAACCTGAATTTCCACTAATTAAAATTGACACTAAAAACGGAATTGAAAAAACACTAACTGAAGAAGATGCTCAAAATTTGTGGAAAAAATCAGACCAAAGTGTTAGCCGATTTAAAAAATTAAAGTCAAGAATAATAATGAAATACTTTCCGAGATTATTTGAAAAAAGACTTTTGGAAAGTGCAACAAAACCATACGTAGCGACAGAACGTGAAAAAAACGTGTGGTAACATTGTATATAAAAAATAGCGCAAGTCGTTGCTAAGACAATGGTTTGGGCATTTTTGGAAAGTCGCCAAATTTCTAAATTTGACGATTTCCAATAAAAAGATAAATAGTAAAATTTAAAAATTCGGCTTGTGTTTAATCCGAAAAGTAACCGCTTATTTTCAGCGCTACTTTTCATATACGGTGCCGTTGTAAAACATTTGAGAGCATCATTCTTCATACCAATATTGATTTTTCTGCTGATAAGTTGCGGACAAAATAATAGCGGAAAAAATCATCGGAAAAATGAAAAACCCGAACAAAACTTTTTGACCTTTAGATTGGTTGAAAATAAATTTATTGAATATGATTTAGATACACTTTCAAATTTCAACGAGATAATAAAAATTCAAAATAAAATAGATTGTAATAAAAATTACGCTTTGTTTAAACTGAAAACTGACAAAAAGATTTATAATATCCAACCGTTACAGTATTGTGAAGATATATTTGACTATAAATTAAGAGAAATAATTTACATAAATACTGATAGTATAACGGTAAATTATGAATTACAATACCCAATAGATAGTCTGAAAATGGTTTTAAATAATCATCTGAGAAATCCGAATAATGACAGAAATTATCCTTCATCTGAGGAACAACGACTGATAAGCATAAATGTTGATAACATTAAAAGCATTATAGAGACAAAAAAACTCTTAATTAAAATAATTACTAATATTAACGAACTGAATATAAAAACGAATTTTTCATTTATGTTTGAGGATCACGGAATAATCCGAATAATTGAGGAATAAAAAACGTTTTACAACAATGTATAAAAATAATTGCTCAATTTTGGGCTTAACCAAAGGTAGTTGCAAGTTTACTACGTCTGATTTTCCTGCGGAAAATCCTCGCACGTAAACCCGCAACTATTCTTATACGAAACCGTTAGGTGCAATTTAAAAAAACACAGGTCAATATTGAAAATTAGAATAACAATTATATTTTTAGTTTGCTTAATAAGTTTCGGATTTGGACAAAACCGAAAGGAAAGAGACTATGGACATTATAAATCCCTGAATCTGAATGTTGGATATAATTATAGCTTTGGCGACCCGAACGACAAAAATTTTCATTTAATTGATATTGGAATTAACAAAGCAATGTATGGAGGAATGCATGGTGGAGGACTTCAATATGGATTTGGAACGGAAATCGGCCTGAATACAGAAAAATTCACAATTGGACCCAAAATAAGTGGAGCTATAAATCTAATGGGGATTGTTATTGGAACAGAATTAGTTACTTATACTGACTTTGACAATATGACTTTAAGATTAGTGCCTTTCATCGGAATCGGTGGAGAAAAAGGTAGACTGACTATAAATCCGCATGTAATTTTGACAAATAAAAATTTTCAACCGATTGACAAAGGACTTTTGAGTTTAACGATAAATTTGAGCATGAAAAGAGAAAAAATAAAATAAAAACTGCACCTAACACCGTGTATAAAAAATTGCTTATTTTAGTCTAAACCTATGGCAGTTGCTCGTTTACTTGCTTCTGATTTTCCTTCGGAAAATCCTCGCCCGTAAACTCGCAACTTTTCATACACAAGACCGTTACCTGCAAGCTGAAAAAAAATGAAACTACCAAAGACAATTTTACTGATATTTGGAATTTTAATTTCTTTAAAATCATTTGCATGTACTTGTAAAACAAAATCGCTATCTGAATGGCA
>NZ_WRPN01000021.1 GCF_009746565.1 Mariniflexile maritimum | reverse complement strand
TGATTCACAAGAAAACAAAAGGGTAGAAGCTATGACAATTGTTAATGTCAATTTAATGTTCATAATGTTCTTTATTTTTTGTTCAAATTTTGTTTCATATTGCTGGTAACGTTTATGTATAAGGAAAGTTGCGTGTTTGAGTGCGAGGATTTTCCGAAGGAAAATCAGAAGCAAGCAAACGAGCAACTAACTTTGGTTTAGCTAAAACTAGCAATTTTTTTTATACTGTGTTGTGTGTAGGCTTTTATTTATTCAACTATATTTTTTCTTCTGTTCCACGCTTTTCGGTTCGTATGATGTTTGATATTTTCCATTTTTATCAGGCGAATAGATTTTATATGGTTCTCTATTTTGATTTTGTTCTTTTCTAATTTCGTGGAATAAATTTAAATCCCCGTTTAAAAAAGTCTGTCCGTATTTCAATAATTCATTATTAGCATTTTTCAAACTCGGTTCAACTCCTGTTTTAGTCGGAAATACATATTCTGATGCTTTTGATTTTGGCTCAATTATTTTCTTAAATCTCCAAAGTGCAATTGAATTCCAATCATATTCTAAAACGTCTTCGCTGTCTCCTTCTCCGAAAATTATATTGTAACAATATGGGTAATCTGTTGGATAAGTTGTACTCGATATTTTTAAGTATTTGTTTTCATTTCGGTAAATTATTATCGAAGAATGTTTTCCAATTTCAATTCTGTGTTTTTTAAATCCGAACTGTTCAAAAGTCGGAACTACAATTTCCATAGCTTTTTCCGAGAATAATTTTTGTTCAGGCGATGGCTTTTCGGTTCTTTCCGATTTCGCTTTTTTATTACCTTTTATAAAATCAAATATTCCCATTTTCTTGTTTTACGGATTTTTTTCAGCTTACACACAACGTTGATGTATAAGGAAAGTTGCGTGTTTGTGTGCGAGGATTTTCCGAAGGAAAATCAGAAGCTAGCAAACGAGCAACTAACTTTGGTTTAGCTAAAACTAGCAATTTTTTTTATACGGTGTTGTGTGTAGTTTTTATAATTTCAGCACACATTTCATTAATTCACTCAATTGTTTTTTGTAATATGGTGTAATATCAAATTTTTCTCCAGTTTTATAATCTTCGACAATTAAGTAAGAAATTGATTCAGTACCTAATATTTTTAATAAATCATCATAATTTATTCGAAAGTAGCATTCAACACCGCGAGCTGTGTTAGGAATTGGTTTTATTCGATTCAATGTTTGACTTGATTTTTCTTTAGATTTTAAAAGAATTTCTTCACCGGTTTTTAGTCCAATTTTGAGGGTGTTAGGTACAATCCAATATGAAGTTCTTATTGACATATAAGTTACTGCCAATTCAAAAAAAGATGTTTCGTCGGCAAGAACAAAACTATTTGCACTTACATAAAACGTTTTTACTCCATTTTCCAAATCATCGTTTTGGTAGAATCTCTCTGTCATAGAGATTACTTTTCGTCCGTCATCTAATTCGGTTGTATTTGTTTCACATTGCGAATAAGAAATATTTACAGTAAGTATTATTCCTAAAATTATTATTAAATTTCTCATATTTTCTTGTTTTCTCAAATTACACACAACGTTTGACAATATGGCCAGTGGCGGTTTGCGGGCTTCGTCATTATCCACCTTTGCAAACCCTGATGCGGGATAGAAAGCTTCGAATTACTATTTCTCCCGCCATTGGCTATATTGCGTGTTGTGTGCCGTTTTTATTTATCAATCCATATCTATATTCATCACAAATCTTGTCATTTTTAAATACAGATTTTTCAAATATACATTCTAATTTAAATCCTGATTTTTCAAGTACCCTTTGCGAAGCTTTATTGAAATCAAATACTCCAGTATAAATCCTAACTAATCCAAGATTATTGAATCCGTATTCAACAATCAATCGGACAGCTTTCGTTGCTATTCCCATACCCCAAAATGGTTCTCCAAGCCAATAACCAATCTCGGCAGTCAACTTATAAACATCAGGTTGTCTAACTAGTCCGATACTGCCAGCGAATTCTCCATTAATCTCTATGGCAAATGTTAATTGTGGATTTTCAGTCTGACAATACTTAATAAAGTCAATCGCATTAGTCTCTGTATAAGGAAAGGGAATATAATCACGTAAGTTATTCCAAATCTTTTTGTTATTGCATAGTTCCGCAAGTCTTTTTGAATCAGAATCGGTGAATGGTCGAAGTTTTATTTTATTGTCAATCAATTCCATTTTTATTCATTTTTTCTGCTTTTTAAAATTCTATCATGTTGTAAGTCTTCTCAAAATGGCACACAACGGTTACGTATAAGAATAGTGCGTAGTTTGAATGCGAGGATTTTCCGAAGGAAAATCAGATGCAAGCAAACAAGCACTAACTTTTGATTTAGAAATAAACTTACGCATTATTTTTATACAATGTTGTAAAACGTTTTTTTATTCTTTTTTCGGTCTCAATAAGTAAGGAATTATTCCAGTCAATGCAATAAATCCGGTCACAAATAGTGTCGTTTTCAATTCAATTCTCAAAGCATAAAACAATGTAAAAACGGAAACACAAGCATAGGTCAACACTATAGAGTCCGAAAGCAATTTATTCCGATGAGTTTTAAATCCGTTTAAGATGTTTTTATATCTATCGTTTCTTAAAAAGTACAGGTAATTTATTCCAACCAATATCAGCGGAATTGCTCCAAACCCTTCTTCTCCAATCGACTTAATGTCATATTCAGTATAAATCAGAATAGAGAAAATATTAAGCGCTATAAGTATAGAGATAGTAATAATTGTTGACCATTCAGGAATAGATTTATTTATTACACTCGTATTTCTGTAAATACTATAAAAAACGTAATCATAAACTTTACTCATTGGCTTTTCTTAAATGTTTTACAACGGTCTCGGCTATGAGTAGTTGCGTGGGTTAGCACTTAACATTGCAAGTACACACCAAACTGAAAATCCGCGAGGATTTTCAGAAGTAGGCGAGGAAAAGCAATTACTTATAGCCATTGTTGTACACAGTTTTTATTGGTTCGTTGAATATAAAATATATGGAAACTCTTCTTCGTCCATATCAGAATAGCTTTCTAAAACATTTGAATTAGAGAAATTAAAAAGATATTCATTTGTGAATTCGTTACCATTTACATTATTTTCGTTTTTTTCAATAATCTTTGTTACATTATTCTCAGATAAATATGCTGGTCCGATGTATGGCATAAAAACTGATACTGCAATGAAAAGGTCTTTATATGGATTTTTTTTATTATCGTAGAAATATTTATAAGTATAACTGTAATTGGTTCCACTTGTGTGTTCTACTCGCGTAACGTTTGAAAAAGTAGAATCATAGTAAAATTTTTGGTGTCCAAAACTGACATCAGAACCTCTTCCTCGATGGTCATTATATATTTCCTTAATTTTTCCGTTTGGATAATAACCAAAATAGTTTTCCTCAACGAAAGAGTCATTATCCATAAAAATACTTTTTAGAAGTCCATCACTATTGTAGTTAAATGTATAAGTTTTTATAACTTCATATTCATTACAAATATTAGTTCTTGTCGAAACAATCGACTCTATAAGATTTTCAACGTTATATTTAAAGACAAAAATATCTTTTTCACAGCCTGAATAATGTGGTAAATAAAAAGTCATTTTCGAGATCCTGTCTGTGTCTTCTACATATTCGAATTCCCAATATCTTTCTGCTGGTTCAGGAAAGTTATCGAACATTTGTCTTAAAACATTTTGAATATTTTTATCAAAACTTCCTTTTGCAATATCATTTAATATAGTTTCAGGTTCTTCTAATTCAAAATTTAATTCAGCGTGTGTTAAAGGGCTGTTGTTTATTTCAATTGATTCATATCCATCATCTTTGTCACATCCAAAAAAGATAATTAGAGTTAATAGCGTTAATATTTTTTTCATTTTTTCAGTATTTAAATTGTGTACAACGGGCTTGAATATGGCAAGTTGCGGGTTTTAAAACGCAATTTTCCACTGTTTATTTATAAGTTTAAATGTACTAAAATTTTCCTATTTACCATAATTAAGCAATTTGCTATATGCGTTGTTGTACACTGGCCTTTTTTTTATCGTTGGTGTTTTAATTTTTCTGTTTTGTTGTATGTTGTAAGCTCTTTGGCAAACTGTTGGCGAAGCGTGGCTCGTGCGAGTTTGCCAATGTGCTTACTGTTTGGTGTTCTAACTTCTTACAAATTTTCCTAATGATTCTAATAATTGCGGATTGTCCTCTAATGCAATCTTTGCTACTGCATAAAATTCGCTCATCCAGTCGTCAATTTCTCCGAATGCTTTGTCTTTCAGTTTTGTTGCATCTTGACTTTCTCCTTTTTCTCGTAAATACTCGGCTCTGGCTAATTCTAAATTGGTTATTAGCTGAATTGTTCCGTTTATTTCCTCTGTTGTAATCTTTAATCTTACCAATTTAGATTGTACATCACTGTCAGCAGATGCAACGGTGTAAAATTTCTTAACAACTTCCAACCATTTAATATAAGCTGTTGGCAGACTTCCAGAAAGCGACAATTTATTCAGCGTAAGAATATCTTTTCTAAAGATTACTTTTCCCTTTTTTCGGTGAAGTGTGTAGGTTTTTGCTAAATTTTCTTTTAGCTCGGTGAAGTTTTTATAAGCCTCTGATGTTTCATCGTCTTCTTTTTTGTTGAAGTCAAAGGCTTGTCGTGTTTTTGTTAATAAGGTTTTACCTTCTGTTAACAATGTTTCATCGTATCCAAACTCCGCCATAATTGTGGCTATTTCTGGTTGTTTTTCAACGTTTTCAAATGATACTCTGTACTGTTCCAAAGCTTCCGCCTCGGTTTGATTCTTTTTTAATGGCATACTGCAACTTTTTTTTATTAATAATATATTTATTTGCTCTATCCTTTATGGATTTTAGCTTATATCATATAGCTTTTTTTACTTCCTTAAAACTCTTTTTCAACGTTTTAAGGATTTTTTTGTGCTTACGCACGATGTCTGTCTATTTTCGCAACATTGTTTTGTGTTTCCGCACGCTCTTTTTCCATTTCCGCAACATTGTTTTGCTTTTTCACAGGCTCTTTTTCCATTTCCGCACGGTGTTTATCTATTTCCGCAAGCTTGTTTTGTGTTTTCGCACGTTCTTTTTCAATTTCTTACGGTTATTGCTATGCGAATATACAATTTTGCTATTATTCAATCTCTATTTTATTAATTTCTTTCATTAGCCTATCGGTTTCTGATAAGGCAACTATTAATTTTTACAAATGTGTATTGTTTTTAGCGTTGGCTTTTCCTTTTATTGATGACTTTTAATAAACTTTTCTAGAGGTGCTATACGTTTAGCTTCTAGTTCAGCGATTAGATTTTCCATAAATTCAAAATCTATTTTACCGTTTTTAATTGGAAGTTGAATTTTTGTTTTTTTAAATTCACGTTCAAAATTTCTAACTAAAACATTTTGAAAAGCTTGTTGGTTTCTATTCATCAAACTAATAAAATATGTAGCTATTCTCTTTGTTAATATGAATGATTTGGGAATTGCTCTTTTTGTAAATTGACCTGCATAGAAATCTTTTTCCATATAGAAAAATTGCATTCCCATCATCCCAATCGACAAGCAGTTTCCACTAATTTTATGTTCATCATCTAAATAATCTACATAACCTGCAATTCCATTACTCATTATTGTTCTTGTGAAATAAGGGTATGCACCTTTTTCATTGAATACGAAACTAGCTTTATTTAATTGTGGGTTTCCTTTTATGTCAAATAATTCTCCCAATTTGTATTCCTTAGATTGGACATTTTCTAAACTCTCAATCAATCTAGTGCTAATTGCATCATTATCATCAACTTCTAAACTTTGCTGTTTTAGAATATTACTTACTTCCCAATCTAAATAATCAGTTACAGTTTTCCTGAAATCCTTTAAGTTAGGTTTTGTGTCAATAGGTGGTGTTTGATTCCAGTCGGTTCCATTTTGAGGGTCAATCGTATTTTCAAAATAATCCTTATCTGTAAAAAGTTCAAGTTTACTTTTACCAAAGCGAATCACATTTACTAATTCTTCATATCTTTTTTTAGCTTGGTCTGTATCTTTAAGGTTACTACTAGCTTTTCTACGATTACTTCTTGTATAGCCATCATTCGAAAAATCGATAAACTTTACCATTTCATCTTTGTGATGTTTTTCGTTTATCTTAAAAACGTAGATATTAGTTTGAACGTTTGATTTTCCAACAAAAATATCTCCAGGCATTTTGATACTAGCTAATAGTGTGTTTTTTTCTAAAATCTTTTTGTTATAATCTTTTGCTTTTCCTGAACCAGCTGAACTTTGTATAATAATCGAAGCATATCCTTTGTTCATCATTCCCAATGCCTTTTCTACGAAGTTCATCCCATTACCCAAAGCAGAATAAGGTGGATTTAAAACGAAAGCATCGGCAGGGAATTTGCAGTCTTTTTTACCAAATCCATATTTACCGTCAAAATCCTTTATTGAGTCAATATTTAGAATATTAGAACTACCATCACCCATTAAAATCATATTAAGGATAGCTAGCATATAAACATCAGGTAGTAATTCTAAACCAAGTAATTGTTCAGCTTTTATTTTTACTTCTTTTTGGGTTAATTCTTCGGGTGAAGTAATGGTGTTTTTAGCATCAATTAGCATTTCATTCATTGCCGATACCAATAAACCTGCAGAGCCAGTGGCAAAATCCCAAACATATGAGTCTTTGTTTACTCTTGCCAATTTTACTAAAAGCGAAGCGACATAAGAAGGTGTAAGTACAACGTCATTTAACTTGTCTTGTGAAAAACCTAACCAACCGTACATTTCATTAAACAACTTACCTGTAAAATCAGTTGTTAGACCAATTTTATAGTAGATACCTAAATCATCTACAATTTTGGTAAAAACTCTTTTTAATTGACTCTCACCATTTTCAACTTTGTTGATATTTTCAGTAGTTAAAGTATTATCTAATGCTCTAATTACAAATTGTTTTTTTTCAAGTGGTATTTCCTTTAAATCTAAAAAGGCTTTTATTTTCCGTAAAATTATGTCACCATCTTTATTACCTTTTTCAGTAGATGATTTTAAATCTGTTTTGTCTAAAGAAGCGACTTTGTTAGGAATACCAATGGTGGCCATAATTGACGCAGCTACTAAATAAACGCGGTCTTTTTCACCTATTCCTTTTTCATTCTCGAAAATATGATTATTTAGTTTTACTAAAGTTTTGTCAATTTCTTTTTCTCGTTGTTCTTTTAATTTATCAAGTTCTTCTTGAGAAAGCTGAAGTGTTTTTAGCTTTTCAATGAAAGCATCAAAATTTTTAGATGCTAAAAATGAAAAATCGGAATATTCGTCTACTTTTTGTCCCGCACCAAGATTACTTTTTGAAACATAATATACGCCTATTTCGTGTTGAATTTTCCCTGCTTCATCTTTGTAACCTGTCATTCCGATAGCAATAATATCAGTATAACTTGTGTGATGTAGTAAAGCATTTGCGTAATGAACAGCACCATTTACTGCATACGAGTTGATGTTTTTAAAATTCGATTCGTTTTTGGCTGTTCTGTTTTCAACTATTCCGTCTTTATCAAGTTTTACGAGTTTATCTTTATAGCCTTTGTACTCAATAAGAATTGGGAAAAAGTCTAAATTTTTATCTTGAACTAATATTTTGGCATCTGGTCTATTTGCACCTGCCCCACCATTTTTAGTGAAGTAGTCAGATAGTGCTTTGTCAATCTCGGCATTAACTGATTCTTGTTCTAATTTATAAGGTAGCTTATATGATTTTAGCCATCCGTTTGCTAAATCCGCAATATTTGGTTCTATTGATTGTGCTGTTTTTTTTCCTTTCATTATTCCAATTTTCTTAATTTTTTTTAATATTCAAATATATAATTTTTAGTTGGTTTATTTGATTTTCCTATAAGTAAAAAGGGTGGCGGTGGGGAAGTGAAAGCTCTTTTGGTTTTTAGAGCTTTGGCTTATGCGGTTGGAAAAACCAAATGTGCTTTTACGTGCGGTTGGTTTTTCGTTTTTTGTCGGCTTGTGTACAACGTTGATGTGTAAGGATAGTTGCGTGTGCAAGCAACTAACTTACTAAAAATGGAACGAACCAGAGGAAAATCCGTAGGATTTTCCAAGTAGGCAAGAACCAAGCAATTATTTTTACACTGT
>NZ_WRPN01000020.1 GCF_009746565.1 Mariniflexile maritimum | reverse complement strand
AGCAAGAACCAAAAGCTCTTGCTGCGCAGGATAGCATTATGATTTAGCATAAGTGCTTCCTATAATTTTTAGTTAATTTATTAGGTTTTTAACACAGTACCTATGAGTAGTTGCGTGGGTTAGCACTAAACTTTGCAAGTACACACCAAACTGAAAATCCGCGAGGATTTTCAGAAGTAGGCGAGAACAAGCAATTACTTATAGCCATTGTTGTAAAACGTTTTTTTTCAATTAAAATCCTAACATTATTAATCCAAATGCAGCGATTAATCCACCTATTACACAAATTACTGCTGCAAATGTCGCAAAAGGTGAGTTTGAATTTTTAACAACACCTCTTTCATCTTTTTTATGCATCATTATAATCAGCATCCCAACGCCCCAAATTAAGCCACCAACCAAAAGAGATTTAAATCCTAAACTTGGACTTTTTGGTCCATCATATCTATCATACCTATGGTTTTGAGCAAAAACGCTCATACTTAAAATCAAAAAGAATATTATCGGAAAAATTTTTAATAATTTGGATTTAATTTTTTTCATTACTATTTGATTTTAATTCGTTCAATTAGGTTTGATGAAGCAGAATTATTCAAATCATTAGTAGTCAAGTTTACGATAAAACTCTTTTGTTTATAAAGAAAAACAATTGAAGTATTCACAAATTTATGTCCTGAATAAGTTAGATAAGATTTTATTTTCAAAGCTTTTTGTCCGTTTGACAATAGAATCGATTCCGTACTTTCATTATTCATTTCGGCATTTTCTTTTGCAGTTTGTAGAAATTGGTCTTTATAAACTTGCAGAGTCTTTTCGTTTAATCCATTCATATCTTCAAATAGATTTTGAACGGTAACAGAGTATTGTTTGATTTTTTCATTATTGTCTTGAACTACACAAGCATAATTATTTTGATTTCCGAGATTTCTTGTGTATTCTAATTCGCAAGGACAATTGATTGTAAGTCCCTCAATCTTATTGTCGATTTGAGCAAAAGTTAGAAACGGTATAATTAAAATTACGAATGAAATTTTTTTCATAATGTTTGGTTCAAAATGTTTTACAACGGTCTGGTATATGAGCTGTGGCGTGTCTCGGCACAGACCTCTCCAAATAAAAACCGGCTTTGGAAAATCCGCAGGATTTTCCAAGTGAGGACTGACCAAGCCATAGCTTATATACGGTGTTGTGCGTCGTTATTTTTCTCCTGTCTTATAATGTTCGCTATAAAATCTATTGCATTTTTGTTATATATACTTGGACAAACTGAAGGTACATTTCCAGATGCCTTATAATCATCTTCTTGTTGTTTATTTCGGAAATTATAAGCTGAATAATCAAAATTCTTTTTTAATTCATTCTCTCGAATAATCCGCCAAACATCATTTGTACAGCAATCTGGTAGTAATTTTTTAACTTCGCCAGCTAATTGTTGCGCAGAGAATGGAAACTGTTTGATTAAATCTTCTTTGACTTTTTTGATAACTTCAACTCTGTCGATTGGGACAACATCTCCAACTAACTTGAGTGTCGTTGCACCTTTTTTCTCTACAAATTCTCCTTCTTTAATGAATTTCAATTTAGCCGCCAATTTTTCGTCAACAACTAAAATTTTTGAGTTTTCTTTTTCTATGATAGATTTTTCGGTATCTAAAATCGCAGCATTTTCAGGTCCAGCTTTACCAATTTTTGACATTAAATCAAGCCATTGAGAATTGTTGTGTTCAACTCTTTTATTGATTATTGCCTCTAATTCAGGATATTGAATTTTTTGTGTACGACCTCCATACCGAAAATAAATTTCTCCATTTTTTATTATTTGGTCTTTTCCTTCGTCTTTTTTAGAAATGATTGGTTTTACAGAAACCTCAAAAATTCTAAAGACACCAAATTTTTTTCCGTCAATTACAAACATTGCCTGTTCCCAACTAATATTTCCTGAAAAAATATTTAATAAATATCCAGTAATTTTTTCAGGGTCAATTTTTTCAAATTGGTCAATAGAACTTTTCGAAAGTCCAGTTGGTATTCTCGGCGAGTCTTGAATTCCGAATATTAAGTAACCACCTTTGTTATTAGAAAATGCGCAAAAATCTCTGAAATAGTCAGCTAAACCTGAAAAATTAAATTGTTCTTTAAATTCTAATTCCTGTCCTTCGCGATGAAATAAATATCCAGAATCAGTTGTTCTTAAAATTTCTTCGATTGTGGATTTTTCTATCATTCGGTATTTTTTTTAATGACGCACAACGTTTATGTATAAGAATAGTTGCGGGTTTGTATGCGAGGATTTTCCGAAGGAAAATCAGACGTTACAAACACGCAACGACCTTTGTTTTAGCCACTAAACCGCAATTATTTTTATACGGTGTTAGCGGTTCGTTTTTTTATTTCAGATATTCAATGTCAACTCCTCTGTCGTGCATATGTAAAATACATTTATCAACTTTTCCATTACCAAAATGAATAGATAAACCATAGTCAGCAAAAGAACTTCCCATATTATCGTATCCATAACCACGTAAAACTATTTTGTCATTATTCTGTTGAATAATTTTCATTTGTTTTGGAGCCATTTGGACAACATTTTGACCGTCTGTATTAAACATTGTAACTGTAAAACCTTCTCTACCGCTAATGTTTGGCTCTACTTTAATTGCTCTTGGCGCACCACCGTGAGGTCCTGATACGTGATTGCCATTTTCGTATCGAAGATGGTCTGATGATTTGAATAAAAAATCTAACTTCATTGAATTGTTTTTAGGTTATAACTGGAATATTATTTGTTTTTCTGGATTACTAAATGAAAATGACATTTTTGAAATAATACCATTGATTAAAAATAGGCTACATGCAAAAGGTTCATTTTTTTTGAAGTTTTTTTCATTTCTGGTTGAACCAATAGTATTACGAAAAACACCAAATGCTACATTTTCAACATTTGTGATTTTAGGTATAATTAGAAGTATTAATCTGTCTCCTGAAGTGATAAATTGGTCAAAAATATTAAATTCAGATATTTCATTCTCAAGTTTAGAATCTTTAATATTAATCTCCATTTTTTCTATTCCGCTAACTTTAATTACATTCGCCGAAATTAATTTATTGGTATTTCCATTTTTAACTTCTTTTCCTCCAATCCAAATTTCATATCGACTAGGATTGAATGAGAAATTTTGTTTTTCTAATATCTGGTTAGTTCCAAATCTGTCATACATATTTTTAAATTTTTATTAATGTTATATTTTTCTAACGGTTTGTTGTTTAAATGACCGCTAACGGTGTGTGTAAGAATAGTTGCGTGGGCTGGCACGAACCATAACAAGCACAAAACTAACTGGAAAATCCGCGAGGATTTTCCGAATAGGCTTATACCAAGCAATTATTTTTACACGTTGTTATGTGCAGGTTTTTCTTATTTTTATAGGTTGATTTTTAGAATTCTAATCAATAATATTTTCTAAATTTTGATAAATTTATTTTGGTATTCTTTTCCATTAATAAATAGAGTAATTATGTAAACTCCTCCTTGAAATTGCTCTATATTTAAACTTTTTATATTTCCACTTTGTTTTAAAACAGTTTTACCAGTAAGTTCTGAAATCGATATACTTGCAATAGGTTGACTGGAGGAAATATGAAGCCAATCATGAGTCGGATTGGGATATATTTGATAGACAAAAGAGTTATGATTTAAGTCCACAATACTTAATGTAGAACAGTTTACAAGGGTTGGGGTATTCTCGCTGACGTTAGTTCCATCTCCATATTGACCACTAAAATTATTGCCAAAAGCAAATATATTATTATCACTATTTATTGCCAAGGAATGATTCCCACCGACAAATATGTTTTGCCAGTTGTAGGATGCAGTAATTTGAATTGGAGAGGGATTGGGAACGCCGTAATTTGTTGACGTACCATTTCCTAATTGACCAGCATTATTAAGACCCCATGCCCACAAAGAACCGTCCATTTTTATTCCAATTGTATGTCCTCCTCCTGCAACAGCACTTTGCCAATTGTTATCCGAACCAATTTGAGTAGGTGTATTTTTATCTGTTGATGTGCCGTCACCAATTTGTCCATTATTATTTAATCCCCAGGCCCATAATGTACCATTGCTTTTTTTTGCAACGGTGTGATTATTTGACGATGATATGTATTCCCAATTGGTGTCGCTTCCTATTTGTACTGGTGCGTTTTTGTCTGTAAATGTGCCATCTCCTAATTGCCCAAAATTATTTTTCCCCCAAGCCCATAAAGTACCATCTGTTTTTATTGCAACAGTATGGTCTGCTCCAATAGATATGATATCCCAGTTAGTGGAATTTCCAATTTGGGTAGGTGTATTTTTACTTTCATTGGTATTATCTCCCAATTGACCATAGCTATTATCCCCCCAACCCCATAAAGTACCGTCAGTTTTTATAGCAAACGTATGGTCGCCACCCCCAGTTGATAATATTTCCCAATTGTTATCAGTTCCGATTTGGGTTGGAATATTTTTGTTGATGTTTGTGCCATCACCTATTTGACCATGTACATTATTGCCCCATGCCCAGAGAGTTTTATTAGTTTTTAAGGCTACAGTATGATTGGTTTCTGCACTAATTGATTTCCAGTCGTTATCTGTGGTTATTTGAATTGGATTGTTTTTATTTGTATTCGTCCCATCCCCCAATTGTCCGTTGGAGTTTAATCCCCAAGCCCATAAATGACCGTCATTACTAATGCCTAATGTATGGCTAAACCCTGCGTCAATGGTTGTCCAACATTGACCAAAAATTAAAGAGTAATTTAAAAATAAAAATAGGAGAATGTAATTTCTTTGCATAGTTTGATAAATATTAAATTAATTAGAAAGGACTAATTTTTCAATTGTATTAAGAATCAATTGGGCGTCACTTTGATTTGAAATATTTTTTGTGATTGAAGTTGTTCCCAGTGTTTTTTTAATAAATTCAGTTGTGTAATTTTTAAATTTAGATATTGCTCCGTTTGTGCCATTGGGAAATTCCATATCTTTAGTTCTGCATGCGCAAATGCAAATATAACACCCCGCATCATTAAATTCGCTTAAAGCTTTATAAACTAAATCGTGGGTATCTCCAGAACTTGTGATTCCAATTAACATATCGTTTTTTGAAAGTATAGCTTTAAAGTCCCCTTTCTTTTTTTTATAATTGCTTGTTAATACCGAAAAATTGTTTTTCTCTAACATTAAAAGTTCATAAAGAATTCTAATAGTTGTAGTTTTTCCGGAACCACCTTTACCTCGTAATGCAATTATTGTCTTCATTGTTATAATATCTGATTTTTCAACTTTTAAGTTTCAAAGAAAATAAATTAATACTACTAATTCATAAATATGTTTTTTTTTCTTATAGTTGGGTCAAACTTGCACATAACGGTCACATGTATAAAACGTTGGGGATTGCGGGCTTCGTCCCTGTCTGCCGTTGCAAAAGCTGATGCGGGGCTGAAACCTTCAAATAACCACTTAAAACCCCAATGTTTTATACATGATGTTACCGCCTGGTGTTCATTGTTTTATATCATTTTTCTATCAATTTGCTACTTCGTTTCTGTCTGCCGTACATGGGGACAGACACACTCTTTGACAAGCTTTGGCTTTTGCGTTGGCTCGTGTGGCTTGGCAATGTGTGTGGCTGTGAAGGGTTGGCATATTAAATCAGATTATATTTTTCGCTTGGGGGAAATAGTAAGTCAAGACCCTTTGGTTTAATTTTAAAAAGTGGACCCTTCTCAACAACTTTGCCAACAGAATTTCTTTTAATCAAGTGGTCAAGAGTTATTATGCCTTGGTCAACCAATAAGTCAAATTGAGAAGAAATTGGTTTTTTTGTATGCTCAACAAACTTGTATTGAAAATGCTCTCTACCTCCAATAATTGTACTGTCAGCTTCTACCCAAAAAGTTTCTCTGTGTTTCTCGTGTAACCTATTATGAAGATTATCAAGAGTCCAAACAACAAAATCACCAAATTCTGGCTTGTCGGAATTTTCAATAATTTGCTTAATGTCTGAATCAAGTCTAAGGCTTAAGCCTTGCGAATTTCTTACAATCGCTGAAACCGTGCAATACAATTTAAAATCACTACCTCTTTTGTAACCAAATGCGTCTAGTATTTCAGCCGAACTTTTGAATTTACTTAAATTCCAATCTGGTACTTGAGCAAATAGATTCTTTCGATTTGTCCTGCTACTTCTAAATGATTTAAGTTCAATACCTTTGTAGTCTGGTTGTTTCGACGAATTTATATTAATTCCAAGTGCCGTTTCTAAAGTTCTACCAACTGAAGTGTCTGCTTCCACCATTGATGGTATTGGCCCAGAACTTGCAACTTTTCGTAGCATTGCTAATAATTCAAATGCAATTTGATTGGCATTTCCGCTTATTTCAGCAATTAGTTCTTTAAATGGATTGTGTATAGTAGTGCTTAATAGATTCTCAACATTTAATTGTGTGAGATTAAATATATGAAACTCACCGTTGTAAAAAATAATTGAAACAATATCATTGGGAACTGCAAATTTTGTTAATCCCGAGAACCAAATTCTGGGGTCTCCTTTTTTAGTAATTGGTCTATACAGTGAAGCATTAGAACTTTTTACTGTAAAGTCTGCGTATATGTTGGCATTGATTATAATCTTGTGTTCTGGACCTTGTTGCTGGAGGTCGTAATCATGAATATTATTCTCTTTGAGAAAATTTCTAACTGGACCTGTAGCGTCCATTATTGATTTTTTTAAACCCGTTTCGGTTGGTTCAATAAGTGCGAGAGAAATCTGATTCTTCGTTAATATCTTGATTTTATTTTGTTCGGAGTCTGACAGTATTCTCATTATTTGATATTTTTTAATATTTCTGTTGCTACGGCTCTTGCGAGTAATGGAGGGACTGCATTTCCAACAAGCGTGTATTGAGGAACTTCTGTTTTTCTATTATTTCCGCCAGTCGAACGTTTACCTTGAAAAACGAATGTATCATCGAATGATTGAAGCCGTGCCATTTCCCTAACAGTCAATGCTCTTGGTGAATTATAATGAATGTAGTCGTCAGGAATAGTCATTATAGTAGAACTTTGCTCATCGGGTTTTAAAACATTGTAATTTCGCTTATTTGAGCTTAAACCGCATTCTTCAAGTTCACATTGAGCAACTTTATAATCCCCTTGGTTTAATATGATTTGAAGGCGTTTTATTACATCTTCATTTTGATTGCTAGTTTTGTGGTTATTTAATATGTCAAAATATTTTTCTCCATTTGACAATCCATTGAAATCTTTTACATAAAATGGTTTAGACTTTGGCCTAAAACGTTCAATTAAACGCCCTTCTCTTGACCACTCCGAAAATGTTTTACCTTCTTGCAAATTAATCTTTCCGTCAACTGTTCTCTTTCTAATGAGACTTTTCATTTTTTGTGCAGTACCATTAAACTGCTTGGATATATCAACCAATTCATAATGATGGGCTTCTTGATTGTTTCCAATAAAATCTAAATCATACAATGCTTCAAAAACGGTAACTTTTTCATTTTCATTTACCGTTGGGGGAATCTCCGAAACGAATTTTTGGTCTTTTCTACAACCAATAAACAAAACTCTTTCCCTATTTTGAGGCACACCGTAATTTGATGCGTTAGCAATAAACGGTTTTTCAATTCTGTACAACCTAATACTTTCAAGTATTTTATTCAATTTTAGTCGTTCATCTTCAGTACAGAGAGTTTTCAATATTTCAACTGTTTCATCAAAAGATGCTGTATAGATTTTTAAAGCGGTTACAATATCTTCACAATCTTTCTTGTAGTCTTTAGGTACCTTTAGTTCGTTGAATGAATTTTCAATTTGGAGAATTACATTTTCAGAACTTATTTCAGTTAAAAAGTGGGTAAAAGTATCTACAAAAGAATCATTGTCTATGTTGCAAAAATCCTTTTCCTTGATAATACTTCTTTTAATTTTTTCCCATTCTTTGGTTCGAGCAAGGATGTTGAAGCCGTGTCTTATTGTGTTTATGCTTGAATCTGTTTTACTCGTTTTATAATCAGCTATTTTGGGTGTTATTTGTTTGAATCGGTTATCGACAAATCGAATAAACTCATCTCTTCCAGCTTCCAGCTCATTTTCGTTTAACGATTCAATTTCAATGCTTTTAATGATGCAATCCAATAGAAACGAATTTCTTTCAATTTTCAACTTTTTTATAAAGGATACTAAAACGGGAATCTCTTTAATGTCAACAATTGAGTTTATCTCTTGGATTATCAAATCCTTTATTTTCCCGTTTTCTTTTGTTAAAATACCTTTTACATTTTCCATTACAAAGTATTTGGGTTGTAATCGTTTGATTACGTCCAAGTAATGTGAAAATAAGTCATCCTTTTTATCAAATTTTCTTCTTTTTCCAGCTAAACTAAAACTTTGACAAGGAGGTCCACCACAAATAACATCAATTGTTTTGTTTCCAATCTTTGCTAACAGGTTTTCTAAAAAATCAGGTTCGGTTATATCTTGACGTAAAAACTCAGCATTTAATCCCAATTGATGATTATATCTGACAATGTGAGTAAGCTCGCAATTTTCATTAATATCACTTGCAGCAATAAAGTCAAAGAATTTATTATTTATCTCTGCTTGTAAAAAACCTTCGCTAAAACCGCCTGCTCCTGCGAATAAATCAATAAATGTAAAGGGCTTACCATATAAAGAAAGTTGCTCTTTTACAATGCTTACACTATTATTTTCTTTATAACTCTCAATATGTTGGTTTAAAATATCTTTGATTTCTTCCTGAGAGTAAGTCTTTTTTGTAGAATGGTGAAGAAGTTCGTTCGCCCTATCTTCGAGGAACTTTAAATAATGGTTTATTTCGGTTGATTCTATTGATAGCCCTGTAGCTCTTTGCTTTTTTTTGTCAAATTGTTCAGAATTAATCTTTTTTCCAGTTGCTAACTTTATTTGACTGCCATTGCAATTTATTCTAAGGTGAATAGGTGCAAGTCCCTTTCTGTCAGATTTATCGAGATAAAAATTTATTGTTGCCATATTTTACGGACGTTTTTACGTACACGGACAAAATTACGGACATTCTTCAAGATATGGCATTACTTTTTTGTTTTTTTTTCGAGCGTTGGCAAAATTCAAGCTCTTTTGGTTTTTTATTTTGGTCAGTGTGTTGGCAAAAACCAAATGTGCTTGAATGTGTGTCGGCTGTCTTTCTTACACTTGGCGGTAACGGCTAAGTATAAGATTGGTTGCGTTGGTTAAGAACGCAATTTAACAAGTACAGACCTTATTTTGGAAAGCGAGGTTTTTCGTAAACAAGGAAGTAACAAGCAATTAATTTTATACAATGTTGGCAAATCGTTTTTTATTTGTTTATGGATATTCGCTTTCTTGGAAAAACTTCTCACATTAGTCCAATTTACAGACATTCAAAATCTAATTATAAATTAGAAGACATAAAACCATTTTACCTTAGCACTAAGCACATGAACCTTAATCAACCGATGGAGGAACAGAGTCTTCTGGAGGCGGAGTAGGTTTCTTCGGGTCATTTAGGTTCGGGTAATGTATTTTCAATGCTTCTGGGGAGTAATATTCTCTTATATCTTGCATCGATAGTGTTCCATAGTCGCTACATTTTGCCATTTCAAAAACCATTTCATAGAACGTTTCAATCCACGCATAGCTATTGTAAGCAGGTGGTCTTATTTCTGATAGAAATTTATGAAAAAGCCTTCTTACTTCTTTATCACCACTAAATACTACGTCTATAGCGTTTAGAGCTTTTATCCAATCTAATTCTTCCGCTCCAACGTTTCTATAAATCATAAGTGTTTGTATTATAACTCTTTTATCTCTTTTTAATTCCAATGTTCTTTGATACCTAAAAGCAAGAACCGCTCCTATAAAGGCAGCAATAAGAGGAACGGCTATTTTTTCTAAAAAATACGTTAATTCGTCCATTCAGTTATTTTTTAAATGTTTGCCAACGGTTTTGGCTATGATTTCGTTGCGTGGTCGAGCCGTAAAAAAAATTAGGTCAACGAAGAACAACGGTGGTCTGTAATTTTCCAAAAATGCCGTAAAAAGCAATGAATTATAGCTATTGTTGTGTTTAGTTTTTATTTCAGATGTGTGCGCCACGTTTTATAGGGTTTAAAGGTTGTTTGCCAAATTATTCTAATTCTGACATGGATTTAATAGAATTAAATTTACATGGTCATACGGTTTATATTGATAAGAACTTCTTTAAGCCAGTCTATGATTCTATCGATTCTGATGTCGAGAACCTTGAAACTAAAAACTAGATTATCTATATCTTCATTTTCATCGTAAATCTTAAACCTTATTTTAGTCTCCATTTATTGCGCTTATTGATTTTTTTTCTTTTTCTGTTAGTTCCATAATTTTTCATTGCCTCTCATTCTATATTACGCTCTGCTTTTAAATTAAACACAACGTTTATGTGTAAGGAACGTTGCGTGTTTGAGTGCGAGGATTTTCCGAAGGAAAATCAGAAGCTAGCAAACAGGCAACGACCAAACGGCTTAACTAAAATAAGCAA